>CAUQZC010000001.1:0-427285 GCA_963522565.1 uncultured Brevundimonas sp.
CTCGTCAGGCTCATAACCTGAAGGTCGTAGGTTCAAATCCTACTCCCGCACCCAAGGACAAAAACACCCCCGTCGCCCACGCGCCGGGGGTGTTGTCGTCTAGGGCCCGCGGCTTCCCCTCAACCCAGGCCAACACCCCAGTCTCCACAAACGGGGCCCCCTGCATCTCGCCGCGCCGGGCGCCCGGCGTCTGCACAACCTTTTCCATCAAGACGCAAAGAGCCTACGCCT
Organism: uncultured Brevundimonas sp.; assembly: GCA_963522565.1. Taxonomy (GTDB): domain Bacteria; phylum Pseudomonadota; class Alphaproteobacteria; order Caulobacterales; family Caulobacteraceae; genus Brevundimonas. The sequence continues at coordinate 232 of CAUQZC010000001.1, forward strand.
GAACTCCTTCCGATAGCCTCCGGCCATGCAAGGCGATCTATCTGTCAGGCGAAACACTGTTCCAGGCCAGTGGATGTATGCGGTTGCGGCCCAGGGCGGCGACCATCGGCTCGTCAGTGAACAAGTCGGCGATGGTCGGATCGCGGACGCTGAGGCCTCCCGTGAAAGCGCCGAAAGCGGGCAGGATGAGGCGCGAACCATTGGTGATGAAACAGGGGCGTCGAACGCCTCGACCGTAGGCGACGACACGGGCGCACGGGTGCAGGTGCCCGGCGACTTCTCCGTGTCGATTGTCGTCTTGCGACAGAGGCGCGGGTTCGTGGATCAGGCGCAGGGCGCCCAGTGTCATATCTCCCACAACGACGCCGGGAAGGCGGGCGACGACGCCCGTCTGGGCCAGGGTCTCGCGGTCGTGATTGCCTTCCAGCCACAGCCAGTCTCGGTCGGTTGCCAGCCGATCCAGCCGCGCACGGTCGTCGGGGGCCATGCGCGCAATGGCGCGGGCGTCGTGGAAACTGTCGCCCAGCAGGATGACCGTGCCTGGGTCCAACTCGGCGATCTCAGCCTCAAGTTTGTCGAGGGTGGCGCGACTGTCATAGGGGGGAAGCAACTGGCCGTGCGCGGCGAAAGCCGACCCCTTTTCGAGATGCAGGTCGGCGGCGATCAGGGTCCGACAGGCGGGCAGCCACAGCGCGCCTGAACAGCGAAGCTCGCAGGTTTCGCCAGCGATCAACACGCGCAGGGCGCCGCAGGACTTGCGGGCGGGCGACAAGGTCTGGCGCAGGACGGCGTTCATGGGGTCTCGACTGCGGCTTGTGGTCCGACATCATCGATGACCTCGGCGATCAGAGCGTCTGCGCTTTCTTCCAGGATCATTTCCGCAGCGTCTCCGCCCACGCGCTCGCGCCCGATCTGGACCAGCACCGGCACGCAGAAGGGGGAGGCGCGCGTCAGGGATTGATGCCGGATGCGCCCCTCGATGCGCGCCAGCATCTGGCCCAGGCGTGCGACATCCAGCAGGCCCGACGCGGCGTCGGCGCGGGCGGTCTTCAGCAGCAGATGGTCGGGTTGGTGGCGGCGCAGCACGTCGTAGATCAGGTCGGTGGAAAAGGTCACCTGCCGGCCGGTCTTTTCGGCGCCGGGCTGGCGGCGTTCGATCAAGCCCGAGATCAGGGCGCAATTGCGGAAGGACCGCTTCATCATGAAGCTTTCCTCCAGCCAGGCTTCCAGATCGTCGCCCAGCATGTCGGGCTGGAACAGGGCGTCCAGATTGATCCGGTCCATCGGCTTGATCGACCAGATCGCCAGCGAATAGTCGGTGACCACGAAGCCCAGAGGCCCGACGCCCATCCGGTCCAGCCGCCGGGTCAGCAGCATGCACAGGGTGGTGTGGGCCAGGTTGCCCTCGAACGGATAGGCCACCAGGAAATGACGGCTTCCGCGCGGGAAGGTCTCGACCAGCATGGATTCGGCGTCGGGAATGACAGACCGCGTCTCCTGCAGCTCAAGCCATTCCTGCACGTCCGGCGGCAGGACGCGCCAGTGGTCGCGGTCGTGCACCATGTCGCGCACCCGGTCCGCCAGGGACGTCGACAGCGGGAACTTGGACCCGCCCCAGGACGGAATCTTGGGATCCTGGTCATTGGCGTGGGTGACCAGGGCGTCAGTCCCGGTGATGCCCTGGAAGGCCCAGACCTGGCCGGCGAACAGGAAGGTGTCGCCCGGCGTCAGCTGTTCGAAATACCATTCCTCGGCCTCGCCCACCTTGCGGCCGCCGATCAGCTGGCGCGCGGCGCCGCCGCGTCGGCTGGCGACCCGCACGTTCAGCGTGCCCGCCGAAACGATGGCGCCGACGTTCATGCGGTGGCGCTGGGCGATCTGCTGGTTTCGCACCCTCCAGCGGCCGTCCGGCGTGCGGACGATGCGGGCGAACCGATCATAGGTCCGCAGGGCGTAGCCGCCGGTGGCGACGAAATCGACCACCTCCTCGAACTGCTCCCACGTCAGGGCGCGATAGGGGCCGCAGCCGGTGATCTCGTCATACAGGGCCTGCATGTCGAACGGCTCGGAACAGGCCACACCCATCACGTGCTGGGCCAGGGTGTCCAGCGTGCCGATATGGATCGGCTCCCAGTCGAAGGCGTTGTCGGCAACCGCCTCGCGCGCCGCCTGACATTCCAGCATCTCGAACCGGCTGGCGGGCACCAGAAGCGCGCGCGACGGCTCGTCCAGCCGGTGGTTGGCGCGGCCGATCCGCTGGACCAGGCGGCTCGATCCTTTCGGCGCCGCCATCTGGATCACCAGGTCCACATCGCCCCAGTCGATGCCGAGGTCCAGCGTGGAGGTGCAGACCACGGCGCGAAGATCGCCTCGCGCCATGGCCGCCTCGATCTTGCGCCGCTGCTCTGCCGCCAGCGAGCCGTGGTGCAGGCCGATGGGCAGGTTCTCGTCGTTGATCGCCCAAAGCTGCTGGAACACGAACTCCGACTGCCAGCGGGTGTTGACGAAGATCAGGGCCAGGGTCGAACGCTGGATGGCGGCATAGACCTCCGGGATGGCGTGCTGGCCGGTGTGACCCGCCCACGGCACCTTGCCCTCCGAGATCAGCACGTCGATGACAGCGGGCGCGCCGGGGTCGCCCTTGACCAGTCGCACCAAATCTCCCCCCGTCGGGGGGAGGGAACCAGGCGAAGCCTGGTGAGGGGAGCTTGCTTCGGGATCGGTGTCTGGGTCCGACCCCTCCACCGCTTCGCGGTCCCCCTCCCCCGATGGAGGAGGATTGAATCGCGGCGCCAGCCACCGCCGGATCAGGTCGGGGTCTTCGATGGTGGCGCTCAGCCCCACGCGCCGCATCCCCGGCGAAAACTGCTGCAGCCTCCCCAGACCCAGCGACAGCAGGTCCCCGCGCTTGCCGCTCCAGATCGCGTGGACCTCGTCCAGCACGACGCATTTCAGATCGGCGAAATAGGCCCGCGCGCCCTCCCAGGCGCAGAACAGGGCCAGCTGTTCGGGCGTGGTCAAAAGGATGTCGGGCGGGAAGTCGCGCTGTCGCTGGCGCTTGGACTGTTTGGTGTCGCCGGTGCGCGTCTCGACGTGGATGTTCAGCCCGATCTCGCGGATCGGGGTCATCAGATTGCGCTCGACGTCGGTGGTCAGGGCCTTCAACGGCGACAGATACAGGGTGTGAACGCCCGACCCCGGCCCGGTCGCCGGCTTCGGCCCCCGTTCGGCCAGGTCGATCAGGCTGGGCAGAAACCCCGCCAGCGTCTTGCCCCCGCCGGTCGGTGCGACCAGCAGGGCGTGCCGCCCCGCCTCGCCCGCCGCCACCATCTCCAGCTGATGCCGTCGAGGCGACCAGCCGCGCGCCGCGAACCAGTCGGCGAACAGGGGCGGAAGCGTTGCGGGAGCGGCGGCGGTCGTCACGGATGGCATATAGCATGTTCCCGTTCCGTTTCAGCCCCAGGCTCGCTATCTATCGGACGTGTCCGACGAATCCGTCATTTCCGAAACCCGCCTGACCGGCGCCCAGCCGTGGGCGGACCTGCCGCCGGCGCTCGCGACGCCGCCGGGGGCGGGGGCGGTGTGCGATGGGGCGGGGGCCAGGAAGATCGGGCGGGGGGCGGCCGAGGGGTTCTTCAGCACCGGGCCGGTGCTGGTCTCCCATGCGTCGCTGACGGCGCGGCGGCTGGGGCTGACGCCGCCAGCGCGGTCGTGCGATCTGATGGATGTGCTGGAGCTTTACGCCTTCGTGCGGCCGGCGCGGTTCTGCGCGCCGTCGCCGACGGGGCTGGCGCTTTCGTTGGGATTGGCCGAACCGAAGTCGGCGGAGGAGCAGGCGGCGGCCCTGCGTGAGGCGGCGGGTCTGTTGCTGCGCGAACTGGCCGATCCGGCCTATCCGGAGCGCGAGGCGGCCTATGTCCTGACGCTGACGCTGCAGCGGGCGGGCTGGGCCTGGGGGGATCGGGTGGTGCAGGCGCTGGAGGCGGGCGGGGTGCGGGCGCGCCAGCATCGCGGGTCGGGGCTGGATGTCTGGTCGCGGCTGACCGAATGGGAGGACGAGGCGCCGCGTGGCGAGGCGGGATCGGCCCCTGTCGACAGCGAGAGCGCGCGCATCCGGCTGGAGAAACTGCTTCAGGCCTCGGGACTGGACGAGACGCGGCCGACCCAGTCCGACTACGCCGCCGAAGCCGCCTTCGCCTTTTCCCCCCGCAACGAGGAGGGGCGTCCCCGCGTCCTGCTGGCGGAAGCCGGCACCGGCACCGGCAAGACCCTCGGCTATCTGGCGCCCGCCTCCCTGTGGGCCGAGCGGAACCAGGGGGCGGCGTGGATCTCGACCTACACCCGCGCGCTGCAACGCCAGATCGACCGCGAGAGCCATTCGCTGTGGCCCGATCCGGCCGAGCGCAAGAAGAAGGCGGTGATCCGCAAGGGGCGCGAGAACTATCTGTGCGTCCTGAACCTGCAGGACATGGTGCAGGCGGCGCAACTGGGGAATGGCGACCTGATCGGCCTGGCGCTGGCCGGGCGCTGGGCCTTGCATACGCGCGACGGCGACATGACGGGCGGGGACTTCCCCGGCTGGCTGCCCGGCCTGTTCGCCCTGCCGGCGGCCCATGCGGCGAGCGCGGCCAATCTGGTGGATCGGCGCGGCGAATGCGTCCACGCCGCCTGCCCGCACTACCGCACCTGTTTCGTCGAAAAGACAATCCGCGCCAGCCGTCGCGCCGATCTGGTCATCGCCAACCACGCCCTGGTCCTGACCCAGGCGGCGTTCGACGGGGCGCGGTCGGCGCGGGGCCAGCAGCAGGACGGGGAGACGGCGGCCCTGAAGCGGATCGTCTTCGACGAGGGCCACCATCTGTTCGACGCGGCCGACAGCGCCTTTTCCGCCTGCCTGTCGGGCCAGGAGGCGGCCGAGTTGCGTCGCTGGGTCAGAGGGCCGGAGGGGCGGGGGCGTCGCGGGCGCGGGCTGGAGCAGCGGCTGGGCGATCTGGTCAACGACAACGAGGCGGCGATGAAGGCGCTGCAGGACGCCATCCGCGCCGCCGCCGCCCTGCCGGGCGAAGGCGTGTCGGGCCGGGTCGCGCCGGCCTCGGGCGAAGTGAACCCCATAGGCCCGATCGAAGCCTTCCTGGCGGCCGCTTTGGACCAGTTGCGGGCGCGCACGGCCGAGACGAACACCTATGGCGGACCCGATTTCGGCATGGAGTGCGCCCTGAAACCCGTCACCGATCCCGTGGCCGAAACCGCGCGGGCGGCGGCCCAGGCCCTGGCCGCCATCGAGGCGCCGCTGCTGGCCCTGGCGCGGCATCTGGAGGACGTGCTGGACGACGAGGCGGCGGAACTGGATGGGTCGCAGCGGTCGCGGATCGAGGGGGCGTTGCGCGGTCTGGATCGGCGCGCGCGCATGACCCTGCCGGGGTGGCGATCCATGTTGGCGGCGCTGGAGGACGGGGGCGATCAGCCCGATCCCGACTTCGTCGACTGGCTGTCGGCCGAGACGGCGTTCGGCCGCATCCACGACGTGGCCCTGCGTCGCCACTGGATCGACCCCACCGTGCCGCTGGAGGCCGCCGTGATCGCGCCGTCTCACGGGGTGCTGGTGACCTCCGCCACCCTGTCCGATCCGTTGCAGGACGATCCGTTCGACCTGGCGCGGATGCGGACCGGATCGGCGCGTTTGATTGAACCGCCCCGCACCCTGAAGGTCGAGAGCCCGTTCGACTATGCGGCCAACAGCCGGGTCATCGTCGTCAACGATCTGGTCAAGGACGATCCGCGCCAGACGGCGGCGGCGATGCGCGAACTGTTCCTGGCGGCGGGCGGCGGGGGGCTGGGCCTGTTCACCGCCATCCGCAGGCTGAAGGCGGTCTATGAACGGTTGGGGCCCGATCTGGCGAAGTCGGGCGTGCCGCTCTACGCCCAGCACGTCGATCCGCTGGAGGTCGGGGCCTTGGTCGATATGTTCCGGGTCGAGGAGAACTCGTGCCTTCTGGGCACCGACGCCGTGCGCGACGGGGTGGACGTGCCGGGACGGTCGCTGCGGGTGCTCGCTTTCGACCGTGTGCCGTGGCCGCGCCCGGATCTGCTGCACAAGGCCCGTCGTGAGCGTCCGGGCGGCAAAGGATACGACGATGCGCTCGCCCGCGCCCGCATCGCCCAGGCGTTCGGCCGGCTGATCCGGCGCGGCGACGACAAGGGGGTGTTCCTGATGCTGGACGCCGCCACCCCCACCCGCCTGTTCGCCAGCCTGCCGCCAGGGACCGAGGTCCAGCGCATGGGCCTGGCCGACGCCGTCGAACTGACCAAGGCCTTCCTGAACCCCGAGACGACCTGAAACCCCGAGACTACCTGAAATGTCGAAGACCACGCCGGCGACCCTGGCCCTGACCAAGGCGGGGATCGCGTTTGAACTGTTCCCCTATGACTATGATCCCGACGCGCCGCGTGTCGGGCTGCAGGCGGCGCAGGCCCTGGGCTGGGCGCCGGAACAGGTGTTCAAGACCCTGATGGTGCTGGTCGACGGCGCTCCGGCCTGCGTGATCGTGCCCTCCGACTGCGAGGTCAGCATGAAGAAGCTGGCGGCGGTGCGGGGCGGCAAGTCGGCGCAGATGATGAAGCCGGCCGACGCCGAACGCCTGACCGGATACAAGGTCGGCGGCGTCAGCCCGTTCGGTCAGCGCAAGTCCGTGCCGACCGTGATGGACGAGACGGCCATCCTGTTCGATCAGGTGCTGATCAACGGCGGTCAACGCGGTCTGCTGCTGGGGATCGCGCCGGATGATGCGTTGCGGGCGGCCTCGGCCAGCCTGGCCGACCTGACCGCCTGAACCGCCCTTATGTCGGCGCCGATCCTTGGGCTATAGGGCGTTGAACCCGGAGATCGCATGACTGACGCCCCGACAAAGCCGCACAGCCGCAAGGGCCTGTATGCGCCCTTCATCATCGTGCTGCTGGCCTTGGCCGCGTGGACGGGCTGGTGGTTCTATCTGACGCACCAGATCGACAGACAGATCGAGACCCAGGCGGCGGCCATGCGTCAGGCGGGCTGGGACGTGCGCTATGCTGACAAGACTATCTCCGGCTGGCCTTTCCGGGCCCGCGTGGGCCTGAGGGACGTGACCATCGCCGCGCCGTCTCATCATGCGGTGTCGGCGCTGGAGCTGGTGGCCGAGGCGAACGCCTATCAGCCCACCAAATGGGTGATCATCGCGCCGCAGGGGGTGGTCCTGACCCGTGCCGGCAAGGGCGAGGTGGCGGTCGCGGGCGACGCCATCCGCATGAGCGCCAGCAACATCGACCAGCGCTGGCCCAATCTGGCGCTGGAGATGGTCAATCCGGTCTTCACCGTGGCGCCGCAGGGCGAGCCCTTCCCCATAGCCCGCGCCGCGCGGGTAGAGTTCTACACCCGCCCGCATCTGGCCGCCTCGACCACGCCGGGCGACGACATCGACGTCATGTTCCGTCTGGTGGACGGTCAGGGCCGCGCCGACGGGCCGGTCCAGGGCTTTGCCCAGGACGGCATGCTGACCCTGCAGCTTGAGGCCACCATCGGCCAGGCCAGCCTGTTGAAGGGCGGCGATGCGGCGGGCGTCTTTTCGGTCTGGACACGCGGCGGCGGAACCTTCCGCAATCTGCGCGGCGACATTCAGGCCGGGGCCAGCCGGGCGACCCTGAGCAGCGACGTGCTGCGCGCCGACACGGACGGGCGGCTGATCGGACAGGTGGCGCTGCAGTCGCAGAAGCCGCTGCCCGCCCTGTCCGGTCTGCTGGAATCGCGCGGCGGCGTCGCCAACCGGATCGGAGCGGCGGGGGCGGCGGCGGCGGCGGGCGCGACCCAGGCGGCGGGCAAGGACGACATGGCCCTGACGCTGGTGTTCCGCGACGGACGCGCCTGGCTGGGGCCGTTTTCGCTGGCGCCCGCGCCCAAGCTGTTCTGATGGCCCTGCTGGACGAACCCCAGCCAGACGAAGCCCTGCTGGCGCTGGACCGGGCGGTGGCCGAGGCTGTGCGGGCGCGTGTGGCGGCCGGTCCGCGCGACCGCGTCGATGCGGGCGCCATCGCCTTGCGCCAGCTTTTGAACGGCGTCTCGGCTGCAGAGGCTGCGGCGCTGAAAGCCCTATGGGGTCGGATCGAGGCGGCGGGCGGCCCCGTGATGGCGGCCAGCGGGGCATTGGCCAATGTGCTGGCCGCGGATCGCTATGGCCTGTCCGTCCGACCCTTGGCGGCGGATGAGGTGCTGAAGGCCGTCGACGGCGGCGCGCGGGGGATTTTGGACCTGTCTTCGGATCGGCCCTGGTGGGGGCGGCTGCTGGCGCGCCCGGACATGCGCATCATCGCCGCCCTGCCCGATGACCGTCGCGCCAGGCCGCAGGCGTTTGTGGTGTCCAAGGAACGGTCTGGCCCGACCGGCGATGATCGCAGCTTCTGGGTCACCGACAGCCAATGGGCTGACGTCCGCATCTCTGACGCCCTGGGACAATCTGGCCTGATCGCGGAACCGCTGGCGGCGGCAGGCGGCTTGAAGCTGTTTGTGCTGACAGGCTATGTCCAACCCGAGGACGGGCGGCTGATCGGCGCGCCCGGACAATTGACCGGCGTCATCGGCGCCGCCCCCATTTTCTGACCTAAGGCTTTCCATGACCGACGCGACCGCACCCCAAGGCCCCGTGGCGAAGCCCGGCATCCTCGACATCGCGCCCTATGTCGGGGGCAAGTCGTCCATCGCGGGCGTCGCCGAGCCTATGAAGCTGTCGTCCAACGAGAACATGCTGGGCGCCGGGGAAAAGGCCCGCGCCGCCTATGAGGCCGCCGTCAGGAACATCCACATCTATCCCGACGGCCGCGCGACCAAGCTGCGGTCCGCCGTCGCCGAACTGCATGGGCTGGAGCCCGAGCGGCTGATCTTCGGCAATGGATCGGACGAGGTCTTCGCCCTGCTGAACCAGACCTATCTGACGGCGGGCGACAACATCGTCTGCGGCCAGTACGGCTTTTTGGCCTATCGCATCAGCGCCCTGGGCTGTGAGGCGCAGGTCAAGCTGGCGCCCGAACCGAACTTCAAGGCCGAGGTCGACGCCCTGCTGGCCCAGGTCGATGACCGCACGAAGATCGTCTATGTCTCCAATCCGTCGAACCCCACCGGCAGCTACAATACGGGCGAGGAGATCCGCCGCCTGCACGCCGCCCTGCCGTCGCACGTCATTCTTGTCGTCGATGAAGCCTATGCGGAATATGTGACCGAGGCTGACTGGGAGACGTCGTTCCCGCTGGCCAAGGCGGCGTCGAACATTGTCGTCACCCGCACCTTCTCGAAGATCCACGGCCTGGGCGGTTTGCGCATCGGCTTCGGCTATGCGCCGGCTGCGGTGGCCGAGGCCATCGACCGCATCCGCCTGCCGTTCAACGTCTCGGTTCCCGGACTTGAGGCAGCGACGGCCGCCCTGTCCGATACGACGCACCAGACCGCCTCGCGTGATCTGGTCACGGAATGGAAGCCGCGTCTGACCCAGGCCCTGCGCGGCTTCGGCTTCGAGGTTCTGCCCAGCGCGGGCAACTTCGTGCTGGTGGTGTTCAAGGACGCCGAACAGGCGACCGCCGCCAACGACTATCTGAACCTCAAGGGCGTCATCGTGCGCCCCGTCGGCGGCTATGGCCTGCCGCAAGCCCTGCGCATCACCATCGGAACGGAGGATCAAAACCGTGCGGTGATCGATGCGCTGAGCGAGTTCGCGGCGCAGTAGGCCGCGCTCATGCGATGGGCCGGCATGCTGGCGGGCGGCGCGGCTTTGGGCCTTTCAGCCTGCGTCACGCCCCTGCCTCCACTTCCGGCTGATCCTGCCCAACGATGCGAAGCTATGGGCGGCCTTGAGATTGAAGGGCCGCCTTCCTTGGACGCGAATGGAAAGAGCAAGCCGGGCGTGTTTCATGGATGCAGCCTCGATCCGCATGCCAGCGAGGCGGATGTTCGTCGCGCACGCCTTGCATGGCATGCGCGACATCGTGACGGCGGGTGACGCTCAGTCCGCGCTGGAGAACCGCACCACGCCGATCAGGCCGGCGCGCCAGACGTGGTCGTCGCTGACCAAGGGGCTGTCCTTGGTGTCGCCCAGGCGCTGTTCGTAGTTGACGAATCCGCCCACGCCGAAACGCTTGCCGACCGGGATGGCCAGGAAGGCGACGGCGCCCGCGCCTGAGAAGCCGCCCGACGCCTGATAGGGCTGAAAGCCGCTGCCCGGCGCCTGTTCGGCGCTGACCCCGTAATAGCGCTGGATACGTTCGTCGCTGCCGCCGACGACATAGCCGGTGACGCGCAGCAGGCCCACGGCCGTTATGCGCTGATGCCCGACCGAGGCGAAATACTGGGTTCCGGCATGGTCGCCCGAGACGTCCTGGGCGATGCGGCCGCCGACCACGATCCCGCCGAACCGCTTGTAGGCGTAAAGCGCCGCATCGGCGCCCAGGCCCGGCCGATCCAGGCTGGAGCCTTCGATGTCGCCGGCGGCGAATCGGGGGCGGATCTGCACCCCGGCGCGCAGGTCGTCAGTCTTCACTGCATTCCAGCCCAGACCGTCCAGGCCGTTGGCGTAGATCACGTCCTTGTAGCTGGCCGAACCCCAGGCCGTGTAGTTGATGTCGTCGCCCGTATTGCCCGTGGCGCTGAAGCCGTGGGTGATCCCGCCGCCGACATCGACGCGCCAGGTCCTGGGCGCCTCGACCTGCTCATAGGGTTGGGACTGGGCCAGGGCCGAATCGGCGACGGCGGCGAAGGCGACGGACAGAAGAAGGGGACGAAGCACGGGCGTTTCCATTGACTGCACCCGAGCGGGGAGGCTTCAGGCTGGATCGGAATGCGCCAACTGTGTTTTTGGCTCCAACAAAGCAGTCGAAGCCGTTTCGATGCGGCTTTCCAGCAACGCCATCATGGCGCCTCGCTTCAGCTGGGCCGGAATCGGTTCAAGGAACTCGAACACGACGGTTCCCGGATAGCGGCGGAAACCGTGGGCCGGCCAATGGAGGCCCGAGTTGGTGGCCACGGGCCAGCAGGGCCCTTCCAGATCGCGATAGATGGCGGCGACGCCGGGCTTGTAGTCGCCCGGAACGCCCGGCGCATTGCGCGTGCCTTCCGGGAAAATGACGATCTGACGACCCTCGGCCAGACGAGCCTTCGCCTGACGCGTCATGTCCTTCAACGCCTTGGCGTGACCGGCGCGGTCCACGGCGATCATCTTGGCCTTCCAGGCGAACCAGCCGAAGAAGGGCAGGGGCATCAGCTCCTTCTTCATCACGAAACAGGCGTCCGGCAGCACGGCCAGCAGGGCCACGATGTCCAGCATTCCCTGATGTTTTGACGCGATCAGGGCGGCGCCGGACGGTCGGTTCTCCAGCCCCCGGAACTCGACCTTCACGCCTGCGATCCAGTGCAGACCGAACAGCACGGTCCTGGCCCACAGTTTGATGACGCCGCGAACGACGCTGTGCGGCATCAGAAGGGCGGGCGACAGGCCGATGGCGACGACGGGCATCGACAGATAGAGCCAGGCCGTAAAGAGGAGGGAGCGCAGGGTGTTCACTTAGGCGGGCGCCTTTTCTGGTGTGTCCGCATCGGCGGCGACGGCCCGGACGGTGGAGTGGTCGCGCGTCAGGCGGCGCACCCCCTCGCGGCCCAGGGCGGTCAGATATTTCATGTATTCCAGCGTCATGCGGCGCGCGGAAACCACGGCCCGCCACCAGCGCGCATTGTCCAGCGACGGGGTGGAGACGGCATAGGGCGTCAGCTCGACGCCCGGCAGCTGGCCGCGCAGCTCAACCAGAGAACGCGGCATATGATAGTCGGACGTCACCACGATCAGATGGGTGTAGCCCTTGGCGCGCGCCCAGGCGGCGATCTCCTGGGCGTTGCCGACCGTGTCCTCGGCCTCGAAGCCCAGGTCGACGCAGCAGTTGAACAGGCGGCTGGAGCCGGGGGTCAGCTCACGCAGCTCCTGACGGCGGACCTCGCGGTTGACGCCCGAGATCAGCACCCGCTCGCCCTTGCCCTGCTCCAGCAGGCGGATGGCGGCGTTGACCCGCTCGGCCGAGGGGCCGGTCAGGGCCACGATGGCGTCGGCGCGGGCGGGATCGTCGGCGGGCGTCAGTTCTCGCACCCGGTGCGCGAAGGCGAACAGGCCGACCAGCCAGATCAGGGCGACGACGCCGATGACGGTCAGCAGCCTCATCCCTTGCCCCGGCCCGATCCCAATACCTGCATGGCGGCGAATCTGGCCGCGAGAAGCGCCACCGTAGCGGCCAGCAGCGGGCATGGCGAGAGCAGCAGCAGATCGGTCCAGCTGACGGGCAGGGCCTGGCTCAATCCGTCTGATCCGCCAATGAAACGCAAAAAGCCCAGCAGAACCGCCGCCGACAGGGCGCCAATGGCCCCCGCGCCCGCCGCCAGCAGGGCGAAGCGACGCTGGAAGAGCCAGGCGATCCGCTCGTCTGTGGCCCCGTTCAGGCTCAGGGTCTCTATCACGCCGCGCCCTGCGGCCAGACCTGCGCGGGTGGCGTAGGCGATGGCGGCGGCGGCGGCGAAGGCGGTGGCCAGAAAAGCGGCGACCGCCAGGGTTGTGATCAGGGCGGCCGAGCGTTCGACCTCGCCGCGCCACAGGCTGTGGTCATCGACGGTGGCGTCCAGACCGGCGGCGGCCAGGGCGCGGCTGAGGGTTAGGGCGCTGGCGGGCGCGTCCGCCTTCAGGCGCACGGTCACCAGATGCGGCAGGGGCAGGTCGGGCAGGACGGCGTCGCCCAGCCAGGGACGCAGCAAGTCCTCGGCGTCCTTGCGCGACAGTGCGGCGGCCTCCTCCACCCCGTCGACCCCGGCCAGGGTTTCGGCGGCGCGGGCGGCGGCGGTGTCGCCGGTCTCGCCCACGCGGGGGCGGACCTGGACCGTGGCCTCGGAACCCAGTTGCCGCGCCCAGCCGTGGGCGGCGCGGTCGGCGGCGGAGGCGGCGACGGCGGCCAGACAGGCCAGGAAGCACAAGACGGCGATGACGGTCATCAACCACGGCTCGCCCGCCGCCGCGGGGGGCAGCAGGCCGGGGCGGGCGGTCAGCGCGCCAAGCCGAGGAAGACGCAGCGCAGGCAGGCGGAAATCGGACAGGCGGATCATGCGGCGGTGCGCTCCGCCATCTCCAGACGGCCCCTGTCCAGACGCAGCACACGTGCGCCCGAGCGCTCGGCCAGAGCCTGATCATGGCTGGCGATCAGAACGGTCGCGCCCAGGCGGTTCAGCGACTGGAACAGGCGCAGCAGCTTGTCGGCCATGACCGCGTCCACGCTGCCGGTCGGTTCATCGGCGATGATCAGGCCAGGGCGGGTGATGACGGCGCGGGCGATGGCCAGCCGCTGTTTCTCGCCGCCGGACAGGGCGGGCGGCTGGGCGTCCATGCGGTCGCCCAGCCCGACCCACTTCAGCATTTCCTCGACATCGGCGGCGTAGGCGGCCTCGCGCTGATGCGTCAGTCGCAACGGCAGGGCCGCGTTTTCAAAGGCTGACAGGTGGTCGAGCAGGTGGAAATCCTGGAAGACGACGCCCATGCGGCGACGGAAGGCGGGGATATCACGGCGTTCTATATGGGTGACATCGGCGCCGAACAGGCGGATCACGCCTTTCCGTGGGTGTTCGGCCAGGGTCAAAAGCCGCAGAAGCGACGACTTTCCCGCTCCCGACGGCCCGGTAAGGAAGTGGAAAGAGCCTCGCGGCAAAATGAGGTTAACGTCTCGCAGAACGTCAGGCGCGCCCGCATAGCCGAAACCGACGCCCGACAGGCGGACGGTCTCGGGCGTGGCGGTGGTTTCGACGGCGCTTGCGGGCGAGGACGGCATGGACTTGGTTTCAGGGACGGGGCGCGAGATCGCGCCTCTCGGGAGGGGGCGCAAGCCTCGCAGTCAGACGACATGATACTGACCTGCCCGGGCTGCGCCACCAGCTATTTCATTGCGGACGACACTGTCGGTCCGAATGGCCGCAAGGTGCGCTGCCAATCGTGCGGCGAAGTCTGGCGTGCGGCCAATGACGAACCACTGGAATTGACCGTTGCGCCTGAACCCGCGGTCATCCTGAAACCCGAACCTCAGCTTGCAACCGAATCGGCCAGCCTGGCCGACACCCCGGCGCCGGAACTGCCCAAGGCGTTTCGCGCCCGCGCCGAGCAGCAGCGCCGCCTGCGCCGCGCCGCGACCCATGGGGCCGTCTGGGCCGGGCTGGCCAGCGTCTTCGCCGCTCTGATCATTTCGGCCTTCCTGTTTCGGGTCGAGGTGGTCGACATCTTCCCGCGCGCCGCCGCCGCCTATGCCAATGTGGGCGTGCCAGTGAATGCGGTCGGTCTGGATTTCGAGGCCCTGACCGCCAAGGAGGCGCCCAGCAGCCCCGGCATGGTGGTGGTGTCCGGCGCCCTGCGGAATGTGCGCGACCGGGAAATCGTCGCCCCGCCGGTCCGGGTGTCCCTGCTGGACGAGAGCGGGGCCGAAATCGGCTTTCGGGTGGTTCAGATCGACGCCGCGCCCGTCCTGCCCGGCAAGGTTCAGGGTTTTGCCGCTCTCATTCCCGATCCGGCAGGGGCGACCGCCGACATCGGGGTGAATTTCGCCGCCGCCGCCGCGCGTCCTGGCTCGCCCCGGCCTGCGCCGCAGCGACAGACGGACGCCAACGGCCTGTCGGTGGTGTCGAGCGCGCCCGTGCTGAACGCCGACGCCTCGCGCGGACCTGCTCCCGCCGCCCCGGTTGAGGCAGGCCCGCCGCCCGGTTCGGCGGCGGCCAACGGTCTGCGTTCGGCGATTGCGCCGGGTTTTGGCGGCCAGGGCGTGGCGCCTCCGGTCGAGGCCAAACCGCTTTACACGGCGGACACGGGCCGCGGCTAGAACCTGATCGTTTCAGATGGAACCGCCTCGCGGTTGCGACACAGGCGTTAATCAGTCTCGCGTGGATTTGAAGCCTGATTCACTGTCTCAGCGAAATCGCGAAGCGATTCCGCCTTAACGGAACAGGCTTCAGGCGTTATCGCCTCGCATCATGGCAGAAACCTCACCGACGCCGACCGTTCTCCTGTCCGAGGACGACATCGCCCGCATCGTCGCCGAACTGGCGGCCCGCATCGCCCCCGTCATCGACGATGACACGGTGGCGGCGGTGCTGCTGACCGGCGGCCTGTGGTTCGCCGCCGATCTGACGCGCGCCCTGTCGCGTGTGGGACGCAATGTCCGTTTCGACGCCCTGTGGCTGTCGTCCTATGGCGACGACAAGACCAGCCGGGGCCAGATCAACGTCTATGCTCCGTTCCAGCGTCCGATCGCCGGGCGTCGGGTGTTGATCCTGGACGACGTGTTCGACACCGGCCTGTCGCTGGCCGAGGCGGTGCGGATCGCCAGGGAGGCGGGGGCGTCGGAGGTTCTGACCTGCGTCTTCGCCCGCAAGCCCTGGCCCAAGCCCCGCGCGCCCGAGCCGGACTTCGTCGGCTGGGAGGCCCCGAACCGCTTTCTGGTCGGCTATGGTCTGGACAACGCCGGCTCCTTGCGCGGCCTGCCCGACATCTGCGCGATGGATTGATTCCAGGTGGCGAGCGGCGAGCAGCCTCCACTCGCCACTCCTCTACAGCCAGTCCGCGAAGGGTTCGCGGTCCAGCATCTCCTCGTAGGTCGGTCGGGCGCGGATCAGCGCCCATCTGTCGCCGTCGACCAGAACTTCAGGCGCCAGAGGGCGGCTGTTGTATTCGCTGGCCATGACGGCGCCATAGGCGCCTGCGCCGGTCATGACGACCAGATCTTCGGCCTCCAGCGGCGGCAGGGCGCGGTCGCGGGCGAAGGTGTCGCCGGTCTCGCAGACAGGGCCGACCACGTCATAGTCCAGCGTCGCGCCCTCGCGGGGCCGCACCGGCACGATGTCGTGGAAGGCGTCATAGAGGGCGGGGCGCATCAGATCGTTCATCGCCGCGTCCAGCACCAGGAAGCGCCGTCCGTCGGATCGTTCGTTGACCTGAACCACCTCGGTCAGAAGGATTCCCGCATTGGCGGCCAGCAGCCGGCCCGGCTCAAACGCCGCCTCGACCTCAAGACCCTCCAGCACGCGCGCGGCCATGGCCACATACTCAGCCGGCGAGGGCGGGTTCACGCCGCCCGAATAGGGCACGCCCAGGCCGCCGCCCAGATCGAGCCGGGTCACGGCATGGCCATCGGCCCGCAGCTTGTGGGTCATGTCCGCCAGCACGCGGAAAGCGGCCTCCAGCGGGGTCAGGTCGGTGATCTGGCTGCCGATATGACAGGCCAGGCCCACCGGCGTGACGTGGGGCGAGGCCGAGGCGCGGGCGTAGAGGTCATACGCCTCCTCGACCGGCACGCCGAACTTGTCGCCCTTGCCCCCGGTGGTGATCTTGGCGTGGCCGCCCGCGCCGATGTTCGGATTGACCCGCACGGCGATGGCCGGGCTGGCGTTCATCATCGCCGCGACCCGGATCAGGCGGTCCAGCTCCGCGCCGGATTCGATGTTGATCTGGCGCACGCCGACAGCAATGGCGAAGGCCAGTTCGGGATCGGTCTTGCCCACGCCGGAGAAGATGATCCGTTCCGCCGGAATGCCTGCGGCCAGCGCGCGGCGGATTTCACCCTCGGACACCGTATCGGCGCCCGACCCCAGCTTGGCCAGGGTCGCCAGCACCGACAGGTTTGAGTTGGCCTTGACCGCAAAGGCGATCAGCGCCTCGCCCAGGGCGTGCCTATGGGCGTCGGCGGCGGTGCGCAGCAGGCCGTAGTGACGCTTCAGCGTGGCGGTGGAATAGACATAGACGGGCGTCCCCACCTCGTCGGCCAGGGTGTCCAGCGGCACGCCCTCGGCATGCAGGGCGCCGTCCTTGAGATCGAAATGGTGCAAGGCTTAACGCGGATCGTTCTGGGCGGCGCCGGCGCCGATGGGGTTGGAGGGGCCGCCGTCGATGGGCATGCTGCTGGACGGACGGTTGACGGTGGCGGGCTCGGGCAGATGTCCGGCCCAGCGGTCGCGCGTGGCGCGTTCCGGCGCTGGGCGCGGCGATTCCAGATCGGCCATGCGGCCGCAGGCGGACGCCGTCAGGGCCAGGGCGCCCACGGCGATCAGGCTGGTCTTGCGGGCAAGGGTCACAGGCGGTTCCTCCAGTCGGCGATGCGCGCGCGGACCTGTTCCGGCGCGGTCCCCCCATAGCTTTGGCGGCTTTGGCACGAAGCCTCGGCGGTCAGCACCTTGTAGACTGTTTCGGTGATCCCCGGCTCCAGTTTCTGCAGTTCGGCCAGCGGCAGTTGCGACAGGTCCACGCCCAGCGCCTCGGCCTGTTTGACCGCGGCCCCCGTGACATGGTGCGCCTTGCGGAACGGCAGGTTCAGTTCGCGCACCAGCCAGTCGGCCAGATCGGTGGCGGTCGAGAAGCCCGCCCCCGCCGCCTGCGCCATCCGTTCGGTGTTGGGCCGCAGCGCCGCGACCATGGCGGTCATGGCGTTCAGGGCCAGGTCCAGGGCGTCGAAGGCCTCGAACACCGGCGGCTTGTCCTCCTGCATGTCCTTGGAATAGGCCAGCGGCAGGCCCTTCATCACCGTGGACAGGGCGACCAGCGACCCCATGATCCGGCCGGTCTTGGCGCGCACCAGTTCGGCGGCGTCGGGATTGCGCTTCTGCGGCATGATGGAACTGCCGGTGGTCAGGTCGTCGGGCAGGGTGGCGAAACCGAACATCGGCGTCATCCACACCACGATCTCTTCGGCCAGACGCGACAGGTGGCCCGCCGTGATCGAGGCGGCGGCCAGGCTTTCCAGCGCGAAGTCACGGTCCGACACGGCGTCCAGACTGTTGGCCATCGGCCGGTCGAAGCCCAGTTCCTGCGCCGTCATGTGGCGGTCGATGGGGAAGGGCGAACCGGCCAAGGCCGCCGCGCCCAACGGGCTTTCATTCATGCGGGCGCGGGCGTCGGCGAACCGACCGGCGTCGCGTCCGAACATCTCGACATAGGCCATCAGATGGTGGCCCAGGGTCACCGGCTGGGCGGTCTGCAGATGGGTGAAGCCCGGCATCAGATCGCCCGCGTGCTGTTCGGCGCGGTTCAGCAGGGCGGCCTGCAGCGCCTTCAACTGGGCGGCCGAGCGGTCGCAGGCGTCGCGGACCCAAAGGCGGAAGTCCAGCGCCACCTGATCATTGCGGCTGCGCGCCGTGTGCAGACGCCCTGACGGTTCGCCGATCAGCTCGTTCAGGCGGGCCTCCACATTCATGTGGATGTCTTCGAACTGGTCGCGGAAGGGGAAGCTCCCGCCGAGGATCTCGGCCTCGATGGCGTCCAGCCCGCCCAGAATGGCGTCGGCGTCGGCCTGTTGCAGGATGCCCTGTTTGGCCAACATCCGGCAGTGGGCGCGCGACCCGGCCAGATCCTGACGCCACAGCCGCTGGTCCACGCCGATGGAGACGTTGATCGCCTGCATGATTTCGGCCGGGCGCGACGAAAAGCGACCCCCCCACATGTCTTGACCCGCAGGCTGGACCGGCGCAGTCGATCCGCCTTGTTGTTTGGCGTCGGCAGAGGTGGATTCAGTCATGAGCGGCTCTAGAAAGGCGATCTGGGCAGGCATCGGCGCAATCGTGCTGATCAGCACGCTCGCCGGCGCCTGGGGAATGGCGATGTCGCTATACGCCAATCATCGGCAGGACACGCAAGCCTCTGAGGCCGCAAAGACGTCCGAAGCGCCGAAAAGCGAGCTGTCGCGCTACGCCGTGGGGCCTTTGGCCGCGCTTCAGACGCCTGCCGAGCTGAAACCGGCGCCCGAATACATGTTCCGAGACCGCAACGGCACGGCGGTGCGGTTCGACGCCTTCAGGGGCAAGGTGGTGGTGGTCAATCTGTGGGCCATGTGGTGCGCCCCCTGCCGTGAGGAGATGCCGACCCTGGCGGCGCTGGCCAAGACCTATCGGGCGGACATGGATCTGATTGTTCTGCCGATCAATGTCGATGCGACGCCCGAGGCGGTGACGCAGGCCAAGGGCTTCATCGCCGGCCATCCGCCTCTGCCCTTCTACAGCGACACGCGATTCCAGCTGCCGTTCGAGTTTCCGGGGAAGGGCGCCATGCCCAGCACCATTTTCCTGGATCGCGAGGGCCGCATCCGCGCCGTCTTCTCGGGCGGCGCGGACTGGGACAGCGCCGAGGCGCACGCCCTGATCGACGCCCTGCTGGCGGAGGGGCGTCCGGCGGCGGACGCCGCAGCGCGGGCCTCCTGAGGCCGTAAGTCTTCAGTTCTTGGCGGGCACGCGCTGGTCGGTGGCGGGATCGACCGCGCCGGGCCGACCTTGGTCGGCGGCCCTGGCCTGGTTATCCTCCAGCTTGTCCGCCACCTTGCCCGCGCCCGTTTCGACCGCCTGCGCCGCCTTCATGGCGCCGGACTCGACCACCTCACCCGCCTGAGCCGCGGCCGACCTGGTTTCGGCGGCCGCCGTATGGGCCTTGTCTTCGGCCTTGTTCTGCTCGGCCTGGGTGCAGGCGGCGGCGCCTAGGGTCAGGGCGGCGAGTGCGGCGATCATGGCGGGGGTGCGCAGGGGCATCTTTGAAACTCCGGGCAGGGTTTTGGTCTGCGCCGGATAACGCGGTGCGTCGATCCCGGTTGCGCGTCTCAGGGTGCGGCTTCAAACAGATCAGGCCTGCGAAGGCGCAGATGCAGCGTCAGGGTCAGGGTCTTCAGGTCCGCCAGTTCGCCCGCGTCCGCCAGACGCGCCAGTTCCGCCAGCGGCAGTTCGACCACCTCGATATTCTCATGCTCCGAGGCCAGGCCGCCGCCCTCGGCGACGCGATCCGCCTGTCCGTACTGTCCCAGATAAAGGCTGATGCGCTCGGTCGAGACGCCGGGGCAGGAGAAGGTGACGCCCAGCGGCTCCAGTTCGCGGATCAGCGCGCCGACCTCCTCGAGGACTTCTCGACGCCCGGCCGTCGCGGCGTCCTCGCCCGGATCGATGAGCCCAGCGGGGGCTTCCAGCAGGCGGGGGGCGTCGGCGCCCGCCACCAGCGGGCCGTTGCGCAGCTGGCGCACCAGCAGGGCTGTGCGTCCCTGGGGGTCATAGGGCAGGACGGCGACCGCTGCGCCATGATCCTCGACCTCGCGCGCCAGGCGCACGCCGTCATCCAGTTCGATGATCGCCCGATAAAGGGTCGACCAGCCTTTATGGAGGATGTCGGTGGAAATGAGTCTGGCCATGCGTCGCGCCTTTTGTCGTTTCAGGCGCTGTGTGCGTCGGCATCATTCTGGACGCGGTTCGCCGCCAGCCAATGGCGAGCGGCGACGGACAGAAGCCCGGATCGGGTAAGGCCGTGGTGTTTAGCGGCGTCGTCGACGCGGCTGACCAGCGAGGGCAGCAGGGAGACATTGATCCTCTCGGGCTTCTCGCGTGGTGCGCTGGTGATATCGACCGGGACCAAGATCAGGCCCTCGACAGCAGAGCCGGGGAAGTCGTCGTCGGTGAAGGCGCTGGCGCTGGATGCAGCGGGCAGGGGCTGGCCGTCCTCGATCAGGCCCTCGATGTGCAAGGCCAGCGCCTCACGCGCGTCACGGATGGCTTCATCGGCGGTTCTACCGGCCGAGACACAGCCGGGCAGATCGGGGAAGAACACCCCGAAGCTGTCGTTCAGGCCGCGCTCCAGCACGGCGACATAGTATTCTTTGGCCATTGTGCTTCGTCTCCTTTGCCGACCTCACCCGAAGGTGAGGCCGCTTGCCTTTTCGATGGATCGCAAGGTTCCGACGGGCAGGTCCCGCTTGGGGTGAGGGACTGTGACGAGGTTGGCCTCGCCCGGCTTGCGGAACTGGCAGTGCGACCCGCGCTGGCGGACCTGTTCCCATCCGTTGGCCTTCAGGGCTTTGATGACGTCAGCGCTTTTCATGTGTGTATTAATACACAAGGATGCAATGGGGTCAAGGGCGTGGTGTGTAGCGATACACAAAATATAGGCCGTTGTTCCCGGTGTCGCATGGGGCGCGGACGGCTTGGCAAGGGTGAGCGGCCATAGGCTCAGCTTATAATCGAGGCGGATCAGCCGCAGGGTCAGCCAGTGACGCCTTTCCGCGCCTGCGTGACCCTTGCAGGATTTGATAAGCAAAATCAAAACCGTTGCGCGGTCTGAAAGGGTCACCGCAAGGGTGAAAAGGTGGCCCCGGCTTGCCAGCCTTGGGCCTCCATCGCCTGGCCTGGACTGCTCGATGTGATCGAGCGTGAGCCAGACAATCATTGGGGTCGTTGAGCGCGCCGCTTATGCGGTTCTCGTTTCTCTCTGGCCCGTGTGTCGATCCAGCCGGGGGCGTCGACAAGCCCTAGACAGCACGACCCAAGATCAGCGTCAAGCAGCCCTGCGCACCTTCTGTGTTGCTGTCAAGCAACACCCCCGCCCGCTCCGGGTCCTCCCAAGTAAAGCATGTAATGCGGGGAGATGACCCGCGCCACTGTTCTAAAAAAACTGAAAAAAATACAGTGAAGGGTGGTGAAGGGGTGCGATCTGCATTTCTGGCGTCAGATTTGGCTCTCTATCGTCGACGCGGCTTATGTTTGCTTCGGCAGCGAGGCGTCGCCCGAACGGATTTCGACGGGGTTGCGCACCTGGGCGAGTTGCGGTGCAGGAAAACGAACGCAGAACATCCTCCGGGACTATTCCGGGGATTTGAGTCCCGGACGGTCCCGGATGTTCTCTTTTTTCTCTTTTTCATAGCGCAAGCCCCTCCAGGCGTTTGCGCTATGCATTTGACTTAAAAGGAGAAAATGGTGGTTGGAGGCGGGATCGAACCGCCGACCTGTGGGTTATGAATCCACCGCTCTAACCATCTGAGCTACCCAACCAAGGGTCCCGCCGCCGGATCGGTCCGCGCGGAAGAGGCGTGCCTATATCGCCGCCGCGCGTCCTGTTCAAGTCGTGTCTGGCGCCATTGTGCGGCGATTGAGCGCAAGACGCGCAGGATGGGGAACGCTAGTGCTGAAGCTTCAGTTTTCAGACCGCGCCTGAAACACCGTCCCAACCCCGCCTCCAGCCAGCCCGGAGCCCTGTCATGCGTCTGATCGCCGTCGCCGCCTCGACCTCATTGCTCGTCCTCGCCGCCGCCTGTGGGGCGAATGGCGAATCGCCGGGTGCGGCGGGGCAGGCTGGCGCGCCGCTTGAGACACGCCCGGCCAGCAACGCCGGTCAGAAGCCGGCCTTCGCCGGTCAGACTCGCGCCCCCGGCGTGACGACCCCGGCGCGGCTGATGCACACGGTGGTGGCCGAGGGGCTGGAGAATCCGTGGGGTCTGGCCCTGCTGCCGGACGGGCGCTGGCTGGTGACGGAAAAGCCGGGGCGTCTGCGGGTGGTGACGGCTGAGGGGCGGATCAGCGATCCGGTTCAGGGCCTGCCCGCCGTGGATGCGCGCGGCCAGGGCGGCCTTCTGGATGTGGTCGCCAGCCCGACCTTCGGTCAGGATCGCCTGATCTACTGGAGCTATGCCGAGCCGCGTCAGGGTGGAAACGGCACGGCGGCGGCGCGCGGACGCCTGTCGGAGGATCTGAGCCGGGTCGAAAACGTCCAGGTCATTTTCCGTGTCCAGCCGACCTATGACGGCGACAAGCATTTCGGCTCGTCCCTGGCCTTTGCGCCGGACGGCAAGCTGTTCATCACGGTGGGCGAGCGCTCAGACAAGCCGATGCGGCCGCAGGCGCAGGACCTGGGTTCGCACCTGGGCAAGACGATCCGCATCAACGCCGACGGCTCCGTGCCGCAGGATAATCCGTTTGTCGGACGCGCGGGCGCCCGACCTGAAATCTGGAGCCTCGGCCATCGCAATGCGCAGGGGATCGCCATTCAGCCCGGAACAGGCGCGGTCTGGACCGTTGAACATGGCACGCGCGGCGGCGACGAGCTGAACCTGGAGAAGCCGGGCGCCAACTACGGTTGGCCGGATGCGGCTTACGGCGTCGAATACGCCGGCGGGGCGATCAATGCGGGCGCGACCCAAAAGCCCGGCACGGTCCAGCCCGTCTATTATTGGGATCCGGTGATCGCCCCTGGCGGGGCCGCCTTCTATCAGGGCGCCCTCTTCCCCGAATGGGACGGGAACCTGCTGGTCGCCGCCCTGAAGGAGAAACATATCGCCCGCCTGGTGCTGCAGAACGACCGCGTCGTGGGCGAAGAGCGTCTGCTCGCCGACCTCGACGAGCGTATCCGCGACGTGGCGGTCGGGCCGGACGGCGCGATCTGGGCCATCACCGACGAGCAGAACGGCAAACTGTTCAGACTGACCCCGGCGCCCTAGGATCGGCGGGACAGGCGGGGGGCAGTCCCAATCTCCCGAAAGGAGCGAATGACCATGCGCAGTCTCATTCTCGTCGCCGTCGCCCTGCCGCTGCTGGGCGCCTGTGCGTCGTCCACCGGCGGCGTCAGCAGTTACCAGAAAGACCTCGATCGGCTGGAAGCGTCCTGTAAGGCGCGCCAGGGCATTCTGACGCCCACCGGACTGCAGACCGGACGGCCCGAGACCGAATACGCCTGCACCATCATAGGCGGCGCGACACGCATTCCCCAGAACTGACGCCCAAGGGGTTCTTCCTCCTCTTCGGAGCACTCCACCGCCGTCTGCTGGCGCGCGGTCACTGGCCACGGCCGAGGTGAAGGCCGGCGTCGGCTGTCGGCGGCGGGGTGGAAGTCATGAGTCGCGTGCCCATGGGGTCCGGCTGGGTCGCCGGGCCAACCGCCCCGTCCTCGGCCTTCTCTAGCTAATTTCGCGCCGCAAGGCGTGTCGGCGGACATGATCGCCAAGGCCGAGGACCGCTTGGATGAACGCAGCCGCTTCGCACGACTATTTGGAAGCGAGGCGTCGAGCAACAACTTGCCGCATGATCCTATTCAGGCTCTCATTCCAGACATCTACGCGGACATCGGAATGACCCACAGCGTAAAGTCGAACCTCCTGCTCGCCGTTGTACCAGCTTAGCACTGTTGTGCGCTCGCCATCGTCGTTGATGTAATATCGCGCCAGAGCTTTACCCGGCCCAAAGTCGGCATTCACAGCAGCGTCAGGGATTCGAACCTGTACATTCTGAGTAAGCGGCTGGCGATAGTCATTCTCTTGCAGATCGATGACGTAGTCTTCGCACGTGGAAACAATCCTGTATCCGTTCAATAGACCATCCGCTCTGGCGACGCCGGACGCCCCTTCGATTATGATCGTGCAGCGCTCGTTATCGATTATTTGCTTTGAAGCAGATTCTATAAAGGAGGTCGGCGCGGCTTCCCTTGCTGCATCCGCCTGGCCTGCCATGCTCTCCATATAAGCCTTGGCGGAGGGGAGGCTTCGGGCGGCTGGATGCGCTGGATCCCCCGCTCGCCTGCTCTCGCTCTCCTGAAGGGAATCTGCACGAGCAAACCTTTCAGAGCGTTCACGCTGATACTGTGACGGGAGGGCGTCAGCCGTTTGAATGATCGAAATGGACAAAACTAATAGAGAAGAAAAATTCATTGTCACCACTCTGAAAGGTTGCAGTCAACTGCATGAGTGACGAAGCACGGGATGAACCTGTTTTCACCTATGTCCACGTAACTACCATCACAAACTTCGTGAACATAATCATAAAGCTCATGGCCGGGCCCATACCCGGAAGTTACGTAATGTTCGCCGTCAACAACCCATCCAGAGCTTCCGCAAAACTGACATCCTGCATATGATCGCCAAGTCTTCTTCCACGTATCAACAAAAATCCGACTAGGAGCGATCGTGTCGAACCATTGAACCGACTCCGTCTCCATCGATAGTTTATCGGCAGCAATCAGAGACCCGCCCATCCAGGTGACGCTTTCGTTGAAGCCCGAGCAGTTGGCTCGCGACAATCCCGAAAGGTTAAAAGGCCCCGCAACTGCAAGCGTAGGGATAAGCCACGCCACACACACCATTAGCGTCACACGTTTCAATGCGCATCTCAAGTAGTAATGCGAGTCATTCGCATCGTAGTAGCCGGAACCAATGTTCAATCCAAGCCCTAATTCGAACCGCAGCTGACGCCCCACGCATTTGCGCGGTTCTTCTTTGCGCCGTGAAAGGTCCAGCCAAGGCGTCGCATCACGCGGCATATTACTTGACGTTGACGTAAACGTAGGGTTCTTGGCGTCCAAGCTTTGACCCACCCCTGCCCCACAGGTCGAGACGGGTCCGTTTCATGCGAACGGGCATCGTGCACAGGGGCCGAACATGGAGACGCCTCTCATGGCTGACGCCTATATCTATGACGCCGTCCGCACGCCGCGCGGCAAGGGCAAGAAGGACGGCTCGCTGCACGAGATCACCGGCCTGTCGCTGGCCTCTCAGGTTCTGGAAGCCCTGCGCGACCGCAACGACCTGGACACCTCCAAGGTGGACGACGTCATCCTGGGCTGCGTGACGCCGGTGGGCGAACTGGGCGCCGACATCGCGCGCACGGCGGTGCTGTCGGCCGGCTGGTCGCAGGAGACGGCGGGCGTTCAGGTCAACCGCTTCTGCGCCTCGGGCCTTGAGGCGGTGAACATGGCCACCGCCAAGGTGAAGTCCGGCGAGGCCGACTTCGCCGTCGGCGGCGGCGTCGAGGTCATGAGCCGCGTGCCGATGGGTTCGGACATGGGCGCCTGGCCGACCGACCCCTCCTCGGCCTTCCCGACCTATTTCGTGCCGCAGGGCGTCTCGGCCGACATGATCGCCACAAAATACGGCTTCAGCCGCGACGACGTGGACGCCTATTCGGTCGAAAGCCACAAGCGCGCGGCCAGGGCCTGGGCCGAGGGCCGGTTCAAGAACTCGGTCCTGGCGGTCAAGGACCAGTTGGGCCTGACCATCCTGGATCATGACGAGACCATTCGTCCGAACACGGACATGCAGACCCTGGGCGGGCTGAACCCCTCCTTCGCCATGATGGGCGAAATGGCCTTCGACGGCGTGATCAACCAGCGCTACCCCGAGGTCGAGCGCGTCAACCACGTCCATACCCCCGGCAACTCTTCGGGCATCGTCGATGGTTCGGCGGGCGTCCTGATCGGCTCGCTGGAAGCCGGCCAGGCCCTCGGCCTGAAGCCGCGCGCCAAGATCCTGGGCGGCGCCTCGATCGGCTCGGAGCCGTCGATCATGCTGACCGGCCCGGAATATGTGACCCGCAAACTGCTGAAGAAGCTGGGCATGACGCCCGACGACATCGACCTGTGGGAGCTGAACGAGGCGTTCGCCGCCGTGGTCCTGCGCTACATGCAGGCCCTGAACATCGACCACGCCAAGATGAACGTGAACGGCGGCGGCATCTCGATGGGCCACCCCCTGGGCGCCACCGGCGCCATGATCACCGGCATCGCCCTGGACGAGCTGGAACGCTCGAACAAGTCCACCGCCCTGATCACCCTGTGCATCGGCGGCGGCATGGGCACCGCCACCGTCATCGAACGCGTCTGATCCGGGAGCAAATGGACATGGAAAACTTCAAGATCGACGTCGACGCCGACGGAATCGCCCTGATCACCTTCGATGTGCCGGGCCGTTCGATGAACACCCTGACCTCTTCGGTCATGGCGGAAATCCCGCAACTGGTCGAACGCATCAAGACCGACGACGCCATCAAGGGCGCCGTCATCACCTCGGGCAAGGCGTCGGGCTTCTGCGCGGGCGCGGACCTGGGCGACATGGCCGGCGGCGTCCTGTCGGGCGGCGGCGACCTGCAAAAGGCGTTCGACGCGGGCTGGAAGCTGAACGGCGCCTTCCGCGCGCTGGAAACCTCGGGCAAGCCCATTGCGGCCGCGATCAACGGCCTGGCTCTGGGCGGCGGGCTGGAGTTCACCCTGGCGACCCACTATCGCGTGGTCGAGAACGACAACCGGATTCAGCTGGGCCTGCCCGAGATCAAGGTCGGCCTGTTCCCCGGCGGCGGCGGCACCCAGCGCCTGACGCGTCTGGTCGGCGTCCAGAACGCCATGATGGCCATGAGCGAGGGCAAGTCCTTCCGCCCCAACGACGCCAAGGGCGCCGGCATCGTCCATGAGGTGGTCGAAAAGGGCCAGTCGGTCGAGGCCGCCAAGGCCTGGATCAAAGGCGGCGGCAAAGCCGTCCAGCCGTGGGACGAGAAGTCGTTCAAACTGCCCGGCGGCGGCCCCTATCACCCGGCCGGCATCCAGAACTTCATGGTCGGCAACGCCATGCTGCGCAAACAGTCCTACGGCAACTATCCGGCCGTGGTGAACCTGATGAAGGCCGTCTACGAAGGGACCCAGGTTCCAATGGACGCGGCCCTGCGGATCGAGACGCGCTACTTCATCAAGACCCTGATGACGCCGCAGGCCCAGGCCATGATCCGCAGCCTGTTCCTGTCGAAACAGGAACTGGACAAGGGCGCCGTGCGTCCCGCCGGCGTGCCCAAGTCCGATCCGAAGAAGGTCACGGTCATCGGCGCCGGCATGATGGGCGCGGGCATCGCCTATGTGCAGGCGCTGGCGGGCATCGAGACCATCCTGATCGACCAGACCCAGGAAGCCGCCGACAAGGGCAAGGCCCATGTCGAGGAACTGCTGAAGAAGCGTCTGTCGCGCGGTCAGCTGACGCAGGAGAAGTACGACGCCCTGCTGGGTTCGGTCACCGCGACGACCGATTATGACCTGATCAAGGGTTCGGACCTGGTCGTCGAGGCCGTGTTCGAAAACCGCGAGATCAAGGCCGATGTGACCAAGCGCGCCGAGGCGCAGCTGGCCGACGGCGCCGTGTTCGGCTCCAACACCTCGACCCTGCCGATCACCGGCCTGGCCGAGGCCAGCGTCCGACCGGAAGACTTCATCGGCATCCACTTCTTCTCGCCGGTCGACAAGATGATGCTGGTCGAGATCATTCTGGGCGAAAAGACGGGTCAGGCCGCCATCGCCAAGGCGCTGGACTATGTGCTGAAGATCAAGAAGACGCCGATCGTCGTCAACGACAGCCGCGGCTTCTACACCTCGCGCTGCTTCTCCACCTTCCTGATGGAGGGCATGGCGATGCTGGAAGAGGGTTACGGCCCGGCCCTGATCGACAATGTCGGCCGCATGACCGGCATGCCGCGCGGCCCGCTGGAGATGCACGACGACGTCGCCCTGGACCTGTCCTACAAGATCGCCAAACAGACGGCGATCGATCTGGGCGACAAATATGTCCCGTCGGAAGGCGCAGACATCGTCGCCAGGATGGTCGAGGGCGGACGTTTCGGCCGCAAGAACGGCAAGGGCTTCTATGACTATGACAGCAAGCCCAAGACGATCTGGAAGGGTCTGTCCGAACTGGCCCCGACCACCAAGGGCATCGAGAGCCCTGAGGAGCCGACCGCCTTCGCCCAGATCGACGAGCTGAAGACGCGCCTGCTGTATCGCCAGGCGGTCGAGGTCGCGCGCTGCTGGGAAGAGGGCGTCATCGACGACCCGCGCGAGGCCGACCTGGGCGCCATCCTGGGCTGGGGCTTCGCGCCCTGGACCGGCGGCCCGATCAGCTTCATCGACGGCATCGGCCTGGCCAAGTTCGTCGAGACGGCGGACCGTCTGGCCGCGACCTACGGCGACCGCTTCAAGGCCCCGCAGCTGCTGCGCGACATGGCGGCGAAGAACGAGACCTTCTACGGCAAGTTCGCGCCGGCGCAGAAGGCCGCCTGATCGCTGCCTGAAGACTGAAAATGGAAAGGGCCGGGAGCGATCCCGGCCCTTTCTGTTTTGCCCTTCTCTCAATGGGAGAGGGAGTCAAATCATCTCCAGCGGGGTTTCCTGCGTCGGCGGGGGGAAGGCCTGATCCAGCCGTTCCAGATCCTCAAGATCGAACTGGATCTCCAGGGCGTCGGCATTGGCCTCGACGTGCTCCACGTTGCTGGCCTTGGGAATGGCGATGATTCCGTCGTTTCTCAGCACGGCGGCCAGGGCGACCTGAGCGGGCGTGGCGCTGTGGCGGTGGGCGATGTCCACGATCAGCGGGTGCTCCAGCAGGCCGCCGCGCCCCAGCGGCGAATAGGCCATCATCGGCATGTCGCGCGCCTGCATCCACGGCAGCAGGTCGAACTCGATTCCGCGCGAACCCAGATTATAGAGCAGCTGGTTGGCGGCGCAGTCCTCGGCCCCGTCGATCTGCATCAACCGCTCCATCGTGCGCAGGTCCAGGTTGGACACGCCCCAGCGGGCGATCATCCCCTCGTCGATCAGTTCGCGGAAGGCCTCGACCGTCTCCTCCAGCGGAACCCGGCCCTCCCAATGCAGCAGATAGAGGTCGATCCGTTCGATCCCCAGCCGCTCCAGCGACTTCTCGCACGACAGCATCATCTTCATTTCCGAGGCGTTCTCGGGCCGGACCTTGGAGACGATGAAGACCTCGTCGCGGCGCCCGGCGATGACCTCGCCCACCAGACGCTCCGAGCGCCCGTCGCCGTACAGTTCCGCCGTGTCGATCAGGGTCATGCCCAGGTCGATGCCGCGCTCCAGCGCCTGCTGTTCTTCGTCGCGCCAGGCGGGGTCGTCGCCCATCTCCCAGGTGCCTTGGCCCAGGGCCGGAACGGTCGTACCGTCTGCAAAAGTAACGAGGCGGGTCATGTCCGTCCTGTGGGGCTGCGGCGGCGAAACGTCGCCGGGAGGTTGGAATGCGCACGCGGCTTATCAAGACCGACGGTTTGATCCAACAGGTGCTGGAAGCCGGATATGAGGCGGATGATGCGCCGCTGGTCTTGCTGATCCACGGGTTTCCTGAACTGGGCGTCAGTTGGCGGGCGCAGGTTCAGGCGCTTTCGCAGGCAGGATGCCACGTCGCGGCCCCGGACATGCGCGGATACGGCGGAACCGAAAAACCGGAGCGGGCCGCGGACTATTCGATCCTGCATCTGGTCGGAGACATGGTCGATCTGGTCCGGGCGCTGGGCAAGGACGCTTGCGTCGTCGTGGGCCATGACTGGGGCGCGCCGGTCGCCTGGCACTGCGCCCTGTTGCGGCCGGACCTGTTCACGGCGGTCGCGGGCCTGTCGGTGCCGTTCCAGCCGCGTCGTTCCCACGGGCCGCCGACGCCCGCCATGGCCGCGATTTCTAAACGGGCGGGTCTGGGCGATCTTTACATCAGCCGCTTCCAGGCGCCTGACGCCCATGTCGCCCTGGAGGCCGATCCGGCGACGACATTGAGGAAGCTGTTCTGGGCCTATGACGGGGCGACGCCCGCCGACAAACGCTCGACCGGCTTCATGCCCGAAGGCGTGGACCTGCTGGAAACCGTCGATGACGGCGCGACCCTGCCGCCGTGGATGAGCCAAGACCATTTCGAGGAATATGTCGCCGCCTTTGAGGCGGGCGGGTTCGACGGGCCGCTGAACTGGTATCGGGCGATGGATCTGAACTGGTCGCTGACCGCCTTTGTTCAGGGGCGGAAGATCAGCGTGCCCGCCCTGTTCGTGGTCGGCGCCGACGATCCGGTGCGCCACTATGCCGGCAACGCGGAGGCGGGGCTGAAGGACTGGGTTCCGAACCTGACCCGCACGGTGGTCGTGCCGGGCGCCGGCCACTGGATACAGCAGGAGCGGGCCGATGAGGTGAACGGCCTGCTGCTGGAGTTTGTGAGCGGT
Source organism: uncultured Brevundimonas sp. (assembly GCA_963522565.1). Lineage (GTDB taxonomy): Bacteria > Pseudomonadota > Alphaproteobacteria > Caulobacterales > Caulobacteraceae > Brevundimonas. The sequence continues at coordinate 30,827 of CAUQZC010000001.1, forward strand.
TTGGCTCTCTGACCGTCATCCTAGGTTCAATCGACATTCAGCCTAATGACGTCATTCCGGGGCGTCCGAAGGACGAACCCGGAACCCAGGAGGGGGCATCAGGCGTTGAACGGAGCAAGCAGCGTGTTCTTGGCCCTGGATTCCGGGTTTTTCACTCCGCTCAGCCCCGGAATGACGGGCCCAGAGACCTATTCTCACGAATGTCGATTGAACCCCAGGCCTTGTGCCTTGGGGGCCAGACTTCCGGTGCATGAGTTCGCGCCGGGTCGACAGGCGGCGGTCGCCTTTGCCGTCCGAGTTTATGGATCCCAGGCACAAGGCCCAGGATGACGCTTTGGCGTCAGGCCGCCAGCCGATCCCGAACCTCGGCGATGATCTCAAGTCCGCGAATCCGGGCGGCGTTGTCGAACATCATGCCGGTGACCATCAATTCGTCCACCTGGGTCAGGGCGATGAAGTCGGCGATCTGCTTTTGGACCGTCTCTGGTCCGCCGACGGCGGAATAGATCAGGCGGCTCCTGGCGCCCGCGATCTGCTGGGGCGTCAGGATGGCCGTGATGTCGTCGACGGGCGGCGGCAGCCGACCAGGCTTGCCCGAGGTCAGGCGCGCGAAGCTCTGCTGCATCGAGGTGGACAGGCGTCTGCCCTCCTCGTCCGTGTCGGCGGCGAAGACATTGATGGCGGCCATGGCGTGGGGTTTGGCCAGACGGTCGGAGGGAGTGAACTCGCGCCGGTAAAGGGCCAGGGCCTCCAGCAGCAGTTCGGGCGCGAAATGGCTGGCGAAGGCGTAGGGCAGGCCCAGCTGACCGGCCAGTTGGGCGCTGAACAGGCTGGACCCCAGCAGCCAGATCGGCACACGCAGACCGGCGCCGGGGACGGCGCGGACGGGTTGGTTTTCGGCGGCGGGTTCGAACCACTGTATCAGTTCGACCACATCGCGGGGGAACTGGTCTGCGCCTTCGAAATAGCGACGGAGCGCCCGCGCCGTTGCGCCGTCCGTACCGGGTGCGCGGCCCAGACCCAGGTCGATGCGTCCGGGATGCAGGGTCTCCAGCGTGCCGAACTGTTCGGCGACGACCAGAGGCGCATGGTTGGGCAGCATGACGCCGCCCGACCCGACACGGATTCGCTCGGTCCCCGCCGCCACATGGCCGACGACCAGGGCGGTCGCCGCGCTGGCGATGCCGGGCATGTTGTGATGCTCGGCCAGCCAGAACCGCTCATAGCCCAGACGGTCGGCGGCCTTGGCCAGGGCCAGGGTTTCATCCAGCGCGCGGCGGGCGTCGCCGCCTTCGACGATGGGCGACAGGTCGAGAACTGAGAAAGGGATCATGACTGTTAGATCGGCGCTGGCCGCGCCGGTTCAAGGGGAACCGCAACCGCAGCGGCGACTTTAAACTGAGACCCCTCACCCAGACCGACAAGGAGCGCCGCGATGACCGATCAACCACCGCCGACCGAACGCGAGGGCCAGGATGCGCTTGAGGCTGCAGAGATGGGCGAAAAGCCAGACCGCGGCCATAAGGCCGATGCGCTGATCGACGCGCTGGACGGCTCGGATTCCGGCTCCGACACGCGCGCAGGCTCCCTGCGCGGCGGATCGGCCAGCGGCTCGGACGACGATCCTGATTCGGCGGCGATCAATGCGCGACTGGCACGAGAGGGACGAGAGGCTGCTGAGGCCGCGCCGGATGCGGCAGATGGCGCTGACCCGGCGGAGAAGGCCGCAGACGGGGACTGAGGTTCGCGCCTTGCTGCCGCCGCATGGATGCGCCACGGTGCGTCCCAGACTATCGAGCCCAAGACTATCGAGCCCAAGGGAAGCTGCCCCCAATGATACGCCGCATGGCGGTTTCGACCGCCGCTGTTCTGCTTTGTCTGGCGGGTTGCCGCGACCGGGTGGACAAGCCTGAAGCGTCTGCTGATCACACCGTGAACGCCCCCGTCGCGCCCTCCAATGCGCCGGTGGAGACGCCGGCGGCGGCTCCGCCTGCGACGACGACGGTGGTTGCGGTCCCGGCCCTGCCTGGGGCGCCGGCCTATGCGGCCCTGTACCCCGGGGCGGAATTAGACGGGCGGCCCACGATCGGCGGCGGCGAGGCGGGGGCGGGTGGTCTTGTCACCTTCCGCACACAGGCCACGCCGGATCAGGTGGTGGCCTTCTACAAGGCGCGAGCCGAGGATGCGGGGATGCGCTCGGTCATGGGCATGAACCAGGGCGACGCGCGCGCCTATGGGGCGGCGGGCGACGCCAATGACGGCCCTCGGCTGCAGGTCGTGGCGGCGCCGGACCCGGCTGGGGACACCTCCGTGCAGTTGACCTGGAGCGAAGGTCAGTGAGATCAGGCGGTCCGTTTGTCTCCCTGTGCGCAGCCGGGGGTATGGCGGGGCTGCTGGTGGTCCTGAGCGCCTGCGCGCCGGTTGAGGGACGGGCGCCGAAACTGACGGATGTTTCGACCGGCTATCTGGCCCAGGGCGATCTGGCGCGTCTGGCCGAGGCCGTTCCGCCGCCCCCGACGCCGGGCTCAACGGCGGATCAGGCCGACAAGGCGGCGTCTGCGCGCTATCGCCAGTTCGAGGACGGCGACCGCTGGCTGATGGCGACCGCCCACGCCGAGTTGCGGCCGCCGCTGGCCCTGCAGCATTTCGACTGCGCGCTGGGGGTTCGGCTGGGATCGAGCGAGACGCCGAAGCTGGATCGTCTGATGGCGCGCGTCTTTCATGACGCCGAAAACGTCGCGGAGCGGGTGAAGAAGCGGGCGGCGCGGCCCCGACCCGTTGGCGACGATCCCGAACGCCGCGCCTGCCAGGTGCTCAGCGAGGCGGGACGAAACTCCGCCTCCTATCCGTCAGGCAGCGCAGCAGTCGGTGCGGCCTATGGCGAAGCCTTCGCACGGGTCGACCCGATGCGGGCAGAGGCCGTGCGGCGCATGGGCCACGAAATCGGCGTCAGCCGCCTGGTCTGCGCCATGCATTACCCCAGCGATGTGGCGGCGGGCGAGGCCATCGGGCGGGCCGTGGTTTCCGAGGCGGCGGCGACCGCCGCGTTTCAGGCCGATCTGGTCGAGGCGCGCAGGGAGCTGACGGCCGCGCAGGCGCGCGGTCTGACCAATCCGGGCTGCGCGGCCGAACGCGCGGTCCTGCCGACTATCGCGCCCTGAAATGATCGGGCTTGCGGCGGTTCTGGCGATGCAGGCCGTTGATCCGGCGCCGGCGGCGCGGGCCTGCACCTCCGCTGAAGTCCGTGAACTGACGATCGCGTCCGATCAGGCCTATCGCCTGCGATGTCGGGCAGCGCTGGCGGGGATGACCGTGCGTCGTCGGGTTCTGATCGAAGGACCCGAAGCCTCGGGCGCGACGCTGGATTGCGGCGGCGGACGCATCGAACAGCCCGGCGCCGCCGGGCCGCGCACGCCCACGGTGGCCATCTGGTCGCGACGCGACGGCGATGACTGGCGCCCGCCCGTCGGGGTGAGCGTCCGCAACTGCACGGTCGTGGGCAATATCCGCATCTGGGGCATGGGCGCGGGCGGTTCGATGCGCGACCTGCTGGCTTCTTCACGAACCGCAGGTCACACGCGGGCGGCCCAGGCGGCGGCGCCTCTGAATGTGACGCTTGAGCGGGTGCGGTTCGAGGCGACCGGGACCATACCCCTGTATGTCGGGCCGGGGGTGACGGGCACGCGGTTGACCGGGTCGAGGTTCACAGGCCGATCCACATCGACCGCCATCTATCTGGACGCCGAGAGCCGGGGTGCGGAGATCCGCGACAATGTCTTCAACATCCGCACGGGTCGCGAGCAGATCGCGGTGGACGGATCGGCGGCCAATCGCATCATCGGCAACCAGTTCGCGCTGGGCGGGCGCGGCGGCGTCTTCCTCTATCGCAACTGTGGCGAGGACGGGGTGATCCGTCACCAGACGCCGTCCTATAATCAGATCACGGACAATGTGTTCACCGGCGCCAGCTGGCTGCGGCCCAGGACGGTGGTGGTCGGCTCACGCGAGGGGCGCCGTCCCTATTGCGCGGCCGATGCAGGCTATCCTTTCGGGTCCAGCGTCGACGACGGTGATGGCGCGACGGGCAACAGGGTGGCCGACAACCGCACCGAATGATCCGGCGCCGAATTGCACTGCACCCCCGAAAACAGTGCAAAGTGCAACTTGGTGCAATTCCGACCGACCTGCCCGCCCGCGATGTCAAAGACCGAGAGGTCAGTGTGACACGGTTCTGAACCCAGGCGCGCAGATCGGTCTCTTGATGGAGTAAGCCTCACCAAACCAATCGGTTGACCATCGTCAATACGTGGGTTGGGCGGCGTTCGCCGACGGTCAGCCCGCCGCTCGCACCGCCGCCGAGACATCGGACACCACGCGCCGCACCAGGGCTTCGTCGTCGCCCTCGGCCATGACGCGGATCAGCTTCTCGGTGCCGGAGGGGCGGACCAGCAGGCGGCCCGAGCCGTTCAGGGCGGCCTGGGCGTCAGCGATGGCGGCCTTGACGCTTTCGCTCTCCAGCGGCTTGCCGGCGGTGAAGCGGACGTTCTCAAGCAGTTGCGGCACGGGGTCGAACTGGCGGGCCAGTTCGCTCATCGGCTTGCGCGCCTCGACCAGGACGGCCAGCACCTGCAGCGCCGCCATCAGGCCGTCGCCGGTGGTGGCGTGATCGTGCAGGATGATGTGGCCCGACTGTTCGCCGCCGATGTTGAATCCGCCTTCGCGCATCCGCTCCATGACATAGCGATCGCCGACCTTGGTGCGCTCCAGCGTCAGGCCCTCGGCCTTCAGGCGGCGCTCCAGCCCCAGGTTGGACATGACGGTGGCGACAACGCCGCCGCCGGTCAGCAGGCCGCGTCTGGCCCAGTCCAGACCGACCAGGGCCATGATCTGATCGCCGTCCACCACCTGGCCTTTTTCATCGCAGATGATCAGCCGGTCCGCATCCCCGTCCAGCGCGATGCCGATGTCGGCGCGGTAGCGCCTGACTGCTTCGGACAGGGTCGCAGGATGGGTGGACCCGCACTCGGCGTTGATGTTGACGCCATTGGGTTCGACCCCGACGGGGAAGACCTCGGCGCCCAGTTCGAACAGGGTGGTGGGAGCCACCTTGTAACCAGCCCCATTGGCGCAATCGATGGCGATGCGAAGGCCCTGAAGGCTGAGCCGTTTGGGGAAGGCGTGTTTGGCGATCTCGATATAGCGGGCCTGGGCGTCGTCGATACGCTTGACGCGGCCCAGCTTGTTCGACGGCGCCAGGTCCTGATCCAGACCGGCGTCCATTAGGGCCTCGATCTTCAGCTCGATCTCGTCCGAAAGCTTGTAGCCGTCAGGCCCGAACAGCTTGATGCCGTTGTCGGCGTAATCATTGTGCGAGGCCGAGATCATCACTCCAAGGTCGGCCCGCATCGACCGGGTCAGCATGGCCACACCGGGCGTCGGCACCGGGCCGAAGGTGCGCACATCCATGCCGACAGACGCGAAGCCCGCGACCAGGGCCGGTTCGATCATATAGCCGGACAGGCGGGTGTCCTTGCCGATCACCACCAGATGACGGCGGTTGTCGTTGGTGCGGAACAGCTTGCCCGCCGCCAGACCCACGCGCAGGGCGACCTCGGCCGTCATCGGATAGGTGTTGGCCTGTCCGCGGATGCCGTCGGTGCCGAAGTATTTTCTGTCGCCCAAGCTGTGGTCCTTTGGTTCGGGTAACGATCCGAAACCCCATTTTTAGTGCGGCGCGCCTTAAGAGTGCATAGACGGCCATTGGGGCTTTGCCTGTGGCTTAACCCCGGATCGTCGCCAGTGCAAAGCGCGATCCATTCGTCCCTATACGGAGCCCCCACCATGTGCGGCATCATCGGCGTCATCGGCAATGGGCCTGTCGTTCCTCGACTGATCGACAGTCTGAAACGTCTGGAATATCGCGGCTATGACTCCGCCGGGGTCGCCGCCATGGTGGACGGCACGGTCGAGCGTCGGCGCGCACAGGGCAAGATCCGCAATCTGGAGGCCGTGCTGGCCGAGGATCCGCTGAAGGCGACCATCGGCATCGGCCACACCCGCTGGGCCACCCACGGCGCGCCCACGACGGTGAACGCCCACCCGCACAAGGCTGGACGCGTCACCCTGGTCCACAACGGCATCATCGAGAATTTCGCCGAACTGAAGGCTGAACTGGCCGCCGAAGGCCACCTCTTCGAAAGCCAGACCGACACCGAGGTCATCGCCCATCTGCTGGACGCCGAACTGAAGACGGGGCGCAAGCCTCTGGAGGCGTTCAAGACCACGCTGGACCGTCTGACCGGCGCCTATGCGCTGGCCGTGCTGATTGACGGAGAAGACGGCCTGATCCTGGGCGCCCGTCGCGGCAGCCCCTTGGTCGTCGGCTGGGGCGAGGAGGGGGAAATGTATCTGGGTTCGGACGCCCTTGCGGTCGGTCCGTTCACGCAGAAGATCTCCTATCTGGAAGAGGGCGACTATGTCGCCTTGACCCGTGGAGAGGCTGAAATCTTCGATGCGGCGGGCCAGCCGGCTGATCGCGCCGTCGTCCAGGTCGCGGCCTCGTCCGCCCTGGTCGAAAAGGGCGAGTATCGCCACTTCATGGAGAAGGAAATTCATGAGCAGCCCGACAGCGTCCAGCACACCCTGTCCGAATATCTCGATCTGGTCACCGGCAAGGTGAAGACGCAGGGCGTCGATTTCGCCGCCATCGACCGCATCCAGATCGTGGCCTGCGGCACCGCCTTCTATGCCGGTCAGATCGGCCGTTACGCGTTCGAGAAGCTGGCGGGTCTCCCCTGCGACGTCGAGATCGCATCCGAGTTCCGCTATCGCTCGCCCGCCGTGTCCAAATCGATCCTGGCGGTGGCGGTCAGCCAGTCGGGCGAAACCGCCGACACCCTGGCCAGTCTGACCTGGTGCAAGGCGCAAGGCTTGCAGACGGCGGCCCTGGTCAATGTGCATTCTTCGTCCATGGCGCGTGAAGCCGCGGTGCTGTGGCCGACCCACGCCGGACCGGAGATCGGCGTCGCCTCAACCAAGGCCTTCACCGCCCAGGTCGCCGCCCTGCTGGCCCTGGCCGTCGCGGCGGGCGTGGCGCGCGGCCGCATCGACGCGACGGCCGAGGCCGAGCTGGTCAAGGCCCTGTTCGAAAGCCCGCGCATGATCTCCGAAGCCCTGCAGATGGACGAGACCATCCGCGCGGTGACGCAGGAGCTGGCCAAATCGACCGACGTCCTGTTCCTGGGACGGGGACCGATGTTCCCCCTGGCCATGGAAGGCGCGCTGAAGCTGAAGGAAATCAGCTATATCCACGCCGAGGGGTACGCCGCCGGCGAGCTGAAGCACGGCCCCATCGCCCTGATCGACGAGGCGACGCCGACCATCGCCCTGGCGCCGCTGGACGACGTGTTCGAAAAGACGGCGTCGAACCTTCAGGAAATCGCCGCGCGTGGGGGGCCGGTCATCATGATCACGCCCCAGAACGCGCCCGATCCGCACGGCGTCGGCATCCGGCGCATCGACGCCCCTGACTGCCATCCGCTGATCGCCCCGCTGGTCTACGCCGTGCCGATGCAGCTTCTGGCCTATTACACCGCCGTCCAGAAAGGCACCGACGTCGACCAGCCCCGCAACCTGGCCAAGTCTGTCACCGTGGAGTGACGGATCAGGCTCCAGATATTAAGCGAGAGCATGATTCACGCTTCTGTCGGAACCGCTACGCGGTTCCGTCTAAAACGATCATGCTCTAGGCGGCCGCTCGCTTTCGTATGCGGGCGATGCGGCGCAGGCGGCGCCAGAAGCGTCCGCGCTCAGGCTCCGGATAGGGCTGAAGGTTCTCGACGAACTGCTCGGCGGATGCGCGCCAGCTGAACTTCTCGGCGTAGGCGCGCACCTCCTTGCGGTCGAGCGTCAGACATTCCAGGCAGGCGGTCTTCAAGTCCTTGTCGATGGCGCCCGCGTTTGAGCCGGGGATGATGTCGATCGGGCCGTGGGCCGGATAGGCGGCGACAGGGGTGCCCGTGGCCATGGCCTCAAGGATCACCAGGCCGAAGGTGTCGGTCCAACTGGGGAAGACAAAGACGTCCGCATCGCGGAAGCACCGGGCCAGGTCGTCACCGAACTTGGCGCCCAGGAACTTGGCTTCGGGATATTTTTCCTCCAGTTCGGCGCGCGCCGGGCCGTCGCCGACGACGATCTTGGTGCCGGGCAGGTCCAGTTGGAGGAAGGATTCGATGTTCTTCTCCACCGCCACGCGGCCGACGTTCAGGAAGAAGGGGCGAGGCCAGTCTTTACCGCCCAGCTCGTCATAGATGCGTTCCAGATCAGGATTGAAGACCTCGGTGTCCACGCCGCGGGACCAGGGCGAGACGTTCTTGAAGCCGTGCTCGACCAGTTCGTCACGCAGGGTCGGGGTCGCCACCATCAGGCGGCCCGACGGCTTGTGGAACCATTTCATATAGGCATAGCCGACCTGCACCGGGATCGGGAAACGGGCCGAGACATATTCCGGGAATTTGGTGTGGTAGCTGGTGGTGAACGGCAGCTTCCACTCCACGCAGATGCGGCGCGTGGCGATGCCGATGGGGCCTTCGGTGGCGATGTGCACGGCCTCGGGCTCGAAGGCGCGCAGCATTTCGCGAATCTCTTCCTCAGCGCCCAGGGCCAGCCGGATTTCCGGGTAGGTGGGGCAGGGAATGGTCTTGAACAGGCTGGGTTCGATGACCTCGACCTCATGCCCCATGGCGCGGCATTCCGCGATCGTGCGGGTCAGGGTGCGGACGACGCCGTTGACCTGGGGCTCCCAGGCGTCGGTGGCCAGAACGATGCGCATTGAGGCGGGCGGACCCTGAGCCGTTAATCAAGAGCGGAACTTCTAGCCCGTTCGGATGACGATGGCGAGACGGATGCTAGATCGGCAGCACCGTCGTGGACTTCACCTCTTCGAGAACGGCGTAGGTCCGGGTTTCGCGCACCCCTGGCATCCGCACCAGCACATCGCCCAGAAAGGCGCGATAGGCGTCCATGTCGCCGACGCGGGCCTTGATCAGATAGTCGAAGCCGCCGGCGACCATGTGGCATTCCAGAACCTCGGGCTGGGTGCGGACGGCCTCGGCGAAGGCGTCGAAGACGTCGCCGGTGGTGCGGTCCAGCAGAACCTCGACGAAGATCAGCAGGTCCCGGCCGACCTGGGCCGGGTCGATCATGGCGGCGTAGCCGGTGATGATCTTCTTTTCGCGCAGCCGTTTGACCCGTTCGAAACAGGCGGCGGGCGACAGATTGCAGCGCCGGGCCAGTTCGGCGTTGGAGATGCGGGCGTCGGTTTGCAGCACCCGCAGGATGCGGCGATCCACGGCGTCGATATCGATCATCGGAAAAACGCCCCTGAATGCGAATGATCTTCGGCTTGATGATCTATCATACGAAGCACTTTTGATGAACTCCGACATATAGGAGATGAATCCACAGGATTTGTCCGCCATGACCGCTTCAGCCTTCACGCCTTCGAGCCTGGCCGCCTGGGACGGGCTGGACCACGACAAGTTCCGCGACGAGCGCGCGGCCGTCGCCGCCAACCTGGCCCGCATCCCCCTGAATGCGGACGAACGTCACGCCGTCGTCGCCGAGGCTACGGCCCTGGTCGAGCACGCTCGCCGCAGCCAGAAGAAACAGGGGGTGGTCGAAAGCTTCCTGCAGCAGTTCAGCCTGGGCACCCGCGAGGGTCTGGCCCTGATGTGTCTGGCCGAGGCCCTGCTGCGCGTGCCGGACGAGGAGACGCGCGACCGCCTGATCGCGGAAAAGATCGGCTCGGCCGACTGGGCGTCACATCTCGGTCAGTCCGACAGCCTGTTCGTCAACGCCTCGACCTGGGGCCTGATGCTGACCGGCAAGCTGGTCGATGTCGATGACGAGGCCAAGACCGACCTGTCCGGCTTCCTGAAACGGATCGCGGGCCGGATCGGCGAGCCGGTCATCCGTCAGGCCGTGGCCACCGCCGTCAAGATCATGGGCGAGCAGTTCGTCGTGGGCCGCACCATCCAGGCGGCGCTGAAGCGGTCGAACAAGGAAGGCTGGCTGTGCAGTTTCGACATGCTGGGCGAAGGCGCCCGGACCATGGCCGACGCGGATCGCTACGAAACCATCTACGCCGACGCCATCGAGGCGGTGGGCAAGACCTCAAAGGGCCAGGGGCCGGAGCACGGCCACGGCGTCTCGGTGAAACTGTCGGCCCTGTCGCCCCGTTATGAGGCGACGCACGAGGACGATGTCTGGGCGACCCTCTATCCCCGCATCCTGCGCCTGGCTCAGATCGCCGCCAAATATGACATCAACTATACGATTGACGCCGAGGAGGCGGACCGTCTGGCCCTGTCGCTGAAGCTGCTGGCCCGGCTGGCGCATGAGCCGTCGCTGGGCGGCTGGACCGGCCTGGGTCTGGCGGTTCAGGCCTATCAGAAGCGGGGTCTGGAGACGATCCAGCGGGTCGCCGACCTGGCCCGCCGTTCGGGCCGTCGCCTGATGGTGCGTCTGGTCAAGGGCGCCTATTGGGACACCGAGATCAAGCGCGCCCAGGTCTTCGGCCGCACCGACTATCCGGTCTTCACCACCAAGGCGGCGACCGATCTGAACTATCTGGTCTGCGCCAAGGCGATGATCGAGGCCGCGCCGGCGATCTACAGCCAGTTCGCCAGCCACAACGCCCACACCCTGGCCGCCGTGCGCCGCATGGCGAGGGATCGTGGCGTCACGGTCGAGCATCAGCGCCTGCACGGCATGGGCGAGGCGCTATATGACGCCGCCATCGACAAATGGTCCGACGAGACGGTGATCGTGCGCGCCTATGCGCCTGTCGGGGGCCACGAAGAACTGCTGCCCTATCTGGTGCGCCGCCTCCTGGAAAACGGCGCCAACTCCTCCTTCGTCCACGCCTTGCTGGACGAGCGTGTGCCCGCCTCGGCCGTCGCGGCCGATCCCATCTCCCTGGTCGAGCAGGCGCCCGACCGTCACCCCAAGATTCCGGTTCCGAAAGACATGTACGGCGATCGTCAGAACTCCCTCGGCCGCGACTACAGCCAGGCCGCAGACCGTGAAGCCCACGCCAAGGCGCTGCAGTTGGTTGATCGCGAAAAGCTGACCTCCGGTCCTCTGATTGGCGGACGCTTGCGCGCCGGGATCAACGCCCAGGATGTGACCAATCCGTTCGACCGCACTCAGGTGCTGGGCCATGTGTCGGAAGCGACCGAAGCCGACATCGACGCCGCTGTTGAAGCCGCCGCCAACGCCCAGGTCGCCTGGGACCGTCAGGGGGGCGCCAAACGCGCCGTGATCCTGCGCGCCATGGGTGAGGCGCTGGAGGCGGACATGGACCGCCTGGTCGCCCTGCTCAGCCGCGAGGCGGGCAAGACCCTTAACGACGGCGTCGCTGAGGTGCGCGAGGCCGCCGACTTCTGCCGCTACTACGCCCTGCTGGCCGAACGCGACTTCTCGGCGCCCGAAACCCTGAAAGGGCCGACCGGCGAAACCAACCAGCTGGTCCTGCACGGACGCGGCGTCTTCGCCTGCATCTCGCCGTGGAACTTCCCGCTGGCCATCTTCACCGGCCAGATCGCCGCCGCGCTGGCCGCCGGCAACGCCGTGCTGGCCAAGCCCGCCGAACAGACGCCGCTGATCGCCGCCGAGGCCGTGCGCCTGTATCACAAGGCCGGTCTGAACCCGGACCTGCTGGCCCTGGTTCCCGGACGTGGCGAAACGGTCGGCGCGGCCCTGGTCACCCACCCCGGAATCGACGGCGTCGCCTTCACCGGCGGCACGGACACGGCGGCCGCCATCAACCGCTCCATCGCCGCCCGCCCCGGCGCCATCATCCCCTTCATCGCCGAGACCGGCGGCCTGAACGGCATGTTCATCGACACCACGGCGCTGAAGGAACAGGTCATCGACGACGTGATCCAGTCGGCCTTCGGCTCGGCCGGCCAGCGCTGCTCGGCCCTGCGCGTCCTCTATGTGCCCAAGGATTCGGCCGACGCCCTGATCGAGGGGCTGAAGGGCGCGCTTGCCGTCCAGACCGTCGCCGACCCCGCCGACCCCAAGACCGACATCGGCCCTGTCATCGACCCGGACTCGCGCCGCGCCCTGGAAGCCCACGTCGAGCGCCTGTCCAAAGAGGCCAAAATCATCGCCCGCGCCAACCTGCCGCTGGGCGCCGAGAAAGGCGACCTGTTCGCCCCGACCATCGCCGAAATCCCCACGCCCGATTTCCTGGAGCGCGAGGTCTTCGGCCCTATCCTGCACATCTATCGCTATGCTCCGTCCGACCTGAAGTCGGTCGCCGGCAAGCTGGCCGCGCGCGGCTACGGCCTGACGCTCGGCGTCCACAGCCGCATCGAAGCCTTCGCCGATGAAGTCGTCTCCCTGGTCCCTGCCGGCAACGTCTACGTCAACCGCTCCATCACCGGCGCCGTCGTCGGCGTCCAACCCTTCGGCGGCGAGGGCCTGTCCGGCACCGGTCCAAAGGCGGGCGGCCCGAACAGCCTGATCCGCTACGCGGCGGAGAAGGCGATCAGCGTCAATATCGCAGCCCAGGGCGGAGATCCGGCGCTGCTGAATCTGTAGAAACTTAATGGGAGCCGCTTGGCCGTGAGCGCGTTGCTGCAGTTGCGAAGGAAGCCTCGCACATGAAGTTGGAGGCTGCTATATGCCTATGGACTTCTTCATGGAAAGCCATTCGTGACTCCTGCCCAACAATCGCTACGTGACGAGCGTGACATTCGAATTGCTGTCGTCGTTCAAGGCTTGTTCGAGAAAAGCGATTCGATTGGTTTTGACGCCATTTACGAATATGATTTACTTGTATCGCTCTATGGGAAAGATAGGGTTTCCTTATTCGCCGAGCGATTTGATCAGAAGCGCTATCCAGGGCGTGATATCAAGCCCGTCGCCGATTTGATTGAGCGCAGTTCAGATCCGTTTGACTTGGTCGTTTACCACTATTGCGATGGATGGTCCGATTTTGATAAATTCATATCAAATCGTCAGGGTCGATCTGTAGTCAGATGGCACAATAACACGCCTCCCTGGTTTTATGCTCCACATAATGCCAGGTTGGCCGACCGTTGCGTTCGCGGGTTCGAACAGATTGTTAGCATGGCCGAAAATCCTCGATTAGAGTTTTGGGTCAATTCTGAATTTACGCGTAAACAGCTCGAAGCCTTGGGGGCTTCGGCTTCTCAAATATATGTTGTCTTCCCAGCAAGTCGGTATGTTGATGCAGAGGTGTCGTCGCCCGTAGAGCGTGCCGCGCCTTCAAACTCCGACGTTTTGCGAATTCTTTTTGTCGGTCGCGTGGTCGCCCACAAAGGGCATAGACATATCGTCGAGCTCGCTGATTATATCACTAAAAATCTTGATCGACAGGTTCAGGTCGATTTTGCCGGCAGGGGTGATTCTTCAGCAACCAGCTTTAATGAAGGTCTTTCGCAGTGCGTAGAGGAAAGCGCCGCCACGGTTAATTTCCATGGCGAGGTGGATGAAGACCAACTTAGAGGCCTCTATGATGAGGCGCACGTGTTCGTGTGTTTTTCCGAGCATGAAGGCTTTGGGCTTCCTGTCTTTGAGGCTATGCGCTGCGGCCTTCCGGTCGTGGGTTGGTCAAGAACTGCGCTCGGCGAACTGTTGGAGGGGCATCCATTGTGCTTCGCCGATTTCAACATGGCGAAATTCGCTGCAGCCATTGAGGCTCTCTCTGTGGACGCGACTTGGCAGTGCGTCCGGGATTACCAGGCGGATCTTGCTGCATCCTACGACCGGCCGCTTTTGATCGAGCAGATCAAGGCGGCTTTGGCGCACTCGACTAAAGGGGGTTTTCACCCACCCGCAGAGAGCAAGGCGGTAAGAAATATTCGAGAAGATGTAGAAAAGCGCGCTGTACAGATTGAGTCGCGCGCAAATGACTTCAGAATTTCTTCCGCCCTCGACTATGGCGAGAACTTTGTTACACGCCACGATCTGCTCTCATATAGAAAACTCTTAGATCAAGAGGGAAGCTTTGCTGAACGTGTTGGCCGGACGGTAGCGAACGAGACCACAACGCATGTCCATATCCCTGGCGCTGATTTTTCTTCGATGGGAGGGTTCGTCAAAGGCAAAGGCATTCATATCCCCGCAAACGCTGATCTGCCGCGACATGTTGTTTTTGGGCCTTATGTGTCGTGCCCGCGCGGTTGCTATCGCGTCAGCTTCCTGTTTGACGGAAGCGAGAAAATTCCCATCAGCGCACGTTTGGATGTCCTTGCTGACGGCAGAACCATTCTGACGCAGAAGGATTTCGAAATTGGAGGTCAAAAGCAGAAATGTTCTCTCGATTTCCAGGTCTTTGGAATGTCCGAAATCCTGGAATTTCGGGTGAAAGTCTCGAAAGGGGGAAGTTGTGACATCGTGTTTGCTGGAGTTCACGTCTCTAGGGTGCATCTGTTAGACCAATTGGTTGTTCCGCCCCGCGCCAAAACGGCTGGACTGCGCTCGTTGTTTTCCTGGTTCCCGAGTTTGCCAAACGCCGACAAAGTGAGCGGGCGGGCGAACGCTTTGTTTTTGAAGGCTGATGCACTTGCGGAATCGGGTGACATTGAAGCAGCGACGGCGGCGTACCGGCAGGGGTTGAGACTTGTGCCGAACAGCTATTCTCACATTATAAGGCTCGGAAACTGCTTGCGAACGTCCGGCCAGTTGGCTGAGGCTGAATCGAGCTATCGTCAGGTTCTTGACGTGCAGCCGCATAACCCCGAGGCTCGGCTGCAGATGGCTCGCCTATTCAAAGATAGGGGGCAGACTGATCGCGCAAAGCTGGAATTGATTATGTCTCTAGCCGGTTCCGAAACCCTGATGGAGGCGCTGTCTCTATTGGAGAGTGTTTCAGTCGATGTAAGCGACGCTGTCGCTTTGGCCAGGCAAGCCGAGGCTGCTTGATGTCAATGAATATCCTAGTGACAGGACAGGTCCGGGACGGCGAGGTTTTCGACCGCCTGATGTCAGCGTTGTCCTCCGTTGGCGATGGTGGCGACCGCATAATACTCTCGACGTGGAGCGACGAAATCGCACGAATAAAGGCGAATGCTCATGGTCGGTATGACCTTGACAGGATAGTGTTGGTTGACGCGGGAAGCCCAATATTCGCCCCGACCATCAGCAACAGAGATATTTCATCATTCATCGCACAACACCGTCAGATATCAGCTGGCCTCGGGGTGGCGCATGTCGACTGGCCAACGCTAAGGCTCAGGGCTGACTATGACTGTATATCGGTAGAGGCTCTCGCAATTCTTGCGAATCTGTTGCGGTCTATATGGGACAGGCCGGAATATTCTGCTCGCTGTATTGTGACAGGCGCTGATGACGTCTCGCCCTTCTTCTTCGAGGATAGGGCCTTAATGATGGCGCCGGGTCAATCTGAAAGGCTAAAGAAACTTAGTCTAAATTCAACTTACGGCTCAGACTATTTCAATATATTCCCGGAGTTCCAGTTTTACAAAGCGATCATCAATGCAGAGGGTGTGTTTTCATCTCATGATCATCGCTATCGAGTCAGGGCAGGATTCGGTGAGACGTTTTCAGAATACGATTATCTTACGTTTGGTCAAAGCTACGAGGACGAAGTTCAGAGATATTTATCTAAAGTCATTACTGAGGTTGCGTTCCTTGAAGACGCAGCAAGTGTCGTAGGGCGAAGGCACGAATATGATAATCTCGAAGCCCTGGGTTTAATCCCCAGAAACTTTCGCATATCAAACATGAGAGAATACCAACGAACTTGGCTGTCTCACTCTGATGTTTACCGAAATCTAGCGCCGAAATCGCTTATAGCGGACTCTAACATCGCCGCTGCAAAGCAGCTCTATAACGCGCTATATCTCAACTATTTTTCTGGGAACCTCAAAGCTGTAACTGAGATGGCCGAAATTGGTCGCCCCTTCAGCGATGTCGCCAATGAGTTCGTCGGCGTGGCTCGTCTGCTTACGGGAGAGGTGGATGCCGGTCTCGATCAACTCAAAACTTTAGCTGATCGAGGGCATAAAGGTTTTGAGCTCTATTTCTATCTCCTCCGAGAGACTGCCGCTCGGGGCCAGTTCGACGAATTCGACCGCTATGCAGATCTCGCCCGTGCAGCCTTTCCGGATATCGAAAGGATGCACGTCCATATTGATGAGTGTCGCGTGACCGCCGAGAGTTCTCACCACGGAAATTCGAGAAACGGATCTGCGAAATCAATTCTGCGGCGAGTGAGGTCGTAACGATGAGTGTTGAAATATTGGCCCATCGTGGTTGGTGGCTGGACCCTGCTGAAAAGAATCAAATTGTATCCTTTGTCCGGGCTTTTTCGCACGGCTACGGTGTCGAAACGGACGTTCGTGATCTTGGAGGCGAGCTGGTTATAAGCCATGATGCGCCTCAGCGAGGCGCGCTCAAATTTGAAGCGTTTCTGGATTTATATTTGGAACATGACAGGCCCGGAACTCTGGCGTTAAACATCAAGAGTGATGGTATAGCCGACCTGTTGCGCTCTTCCCTTCAGTCAAAAGAAATAGACAACTACTTCGTGTTTGACATGTCGGTTCCAGATACTCTTCATTACCTATCACGGGGAATGAAGTCGTACGTTCGGCGAAGCGAATACGAACCTGGCTCTGAGCTCGATGACCTCTGCAGTGGAATCTGGTGGGATTCATTTTCAGGCGGGGATGAGCTGCAGAGTGCCTTGAATGCAGTTAGGTCGAATAAGCCGGCAGCCCTGGTTTCACCGGAGTTGCATCGCCGTGAACATCTGCATGTCTGGCGTCAATGGCGGAGAGATATGTCGGCTCCAGTGGCTGAACAGGGGGGCAGCTTGGCGATCTGCACGGATTTTCCGGCAGAAGCAGCCGAATTTTTCAACAGACACGAGAGCGGTCAGGATGTCGTCAAATGATTAAGGCCGTTCTTTTTGATATGGATGGCGTCCTTATTGATGCCAAGGAATGGCATTACGAAGCGCTGAACGATGTTCTGGCAGCTTTCGGGATGGGCATTGATCGAGATTCGCACCTATCGACCTATGATGGTCTTCCAACTCGAAAAAAGCTGGAGATGCTTAGCGCGGCCAGAGGGCTTCCCAGAAGGCTGCACGGATTGATTAACGATCTGAAGCAAGCGCGAACTGCAGAAATCGCTATGCAACGCTGCAGGCCGACATTCAATCATATCCAGGCGCTGACAGGTCTCAAACGAGACGGGGTGAAGCTTGGAGTGTGTTCAAATTCTGTCAGGCAGACAGTTGAGTTGATGATGCGATTGGGGCGTCTGGACTCCTACCTTGACGTGCTCGTTTCCAATGAGGACGTCAGTCAGGCCAAGCCTCATCCTGAGATGTACCTTCAGGCGATGGCTTCCCTGGGCGTTGCGCCTGAAGAGACGTTGATTTTGGAGGATAATGAGCATGGCATTGCGGCAGCACGATCTTCAGGAGCTCATGTCATGGTGATCGGTACGCCCGACGACGTGCTCTATAAGAGAATACATGCACGTATATTGGAGTGCTGTTAATGCAGATTCTATTGCCTCTTGCCGGGCCTTCGGATTTTTTTCCCGTCGAACAATATTTCTTCCCCAAGCCTCTGATCGAGGTCGGTGGAGTGCCCATGATCCAGCGGGTCGTTGAAGACCTGAAAGGCGTCGGGGCGGACAGTCATTTTATATTTGTCGCACATCAATCTGACATAACGGCCTATTCTTTAGATAATACCCTAAAGATACTATCTGACTCTAGCGCTAGGGTCGTTCCTATCGCGAACGCGACCCAGGGTGGTCTGTGCAGCGCGTTGATGTCGGTGGATGAACTCGATCCCGATGATGAACTCATAATAGCGAACGGCGACCAAGTTATTGATTGCGATTACGCAGAAGTTATAGGCAGCTTCCGTGCACGTGAAGCAGACGTAGGTGTCATAACGTTCCCGAGCGTTCACCCGCGCTGGTCCTATGTTCGTGCTGACGGGGCTGGAAGTATCGAGCAGGCGGCAGAGAAAAAAGTAATAAGCCGTCAGGCGATCGCGGGTTTTTATTACTTCAAAACTGCAAGACAATTTGTGGAGTATGCATCTCAATGCATGATTAATGACGCAAGAGTTGGAGGAAAATTCTTCATATCTCTCACACTCAACGAAGCAATACTAGTCGGTGGCATTGTTTGTGCTTGGGGTGTCGATGAAAATTCATATCATAGCTTCTTTTCACCGGATAAAATAAAAACTTTCGAGGACGAAATAATGAAGAGAGCGCTCTCTCGCGGTCAAGATGACAGAGGGCTGAATCTTGTTATTCCTGCCGCCGGCGAGGGGAGTCGTTTTCGTGAAGCCGGTTTCGCAAAACCGAAGCCATTTATAGACGTCAATGGCAGGGCAATGGTTCAGCTTGTTATCGACAATATGAAGTCGAGCGGCGCTAAAGTTCATCTGCTGTTCCGCGATTCCCATATGATGTCCGAGGCGGAATCTGTCTCAGCCATTGAGCAAACTGGGGCAAAAATCCATCCCGTCTATGGGCTGACTGAAGGAACGGCTTGCACGATCCTTTTGGCGCGGAAATCTATTGATTCAGATGATCGGCTGCTTGTTGCTAATTCGGATCAATACGTCAGATTTGATGTTGATAAGTTTGTTGAGGATGCTGACTCACGAAACCTAGACGGATCCATTCTCGTGTTCCGCGATGACCAAAGGAACCCAAAATGGTCTTTCGCTCGCGTTGGTGATGATGGTCTAGTGTTGGAGGTCGCAGAGAAGAAGCCGATTTCTGATCTCGCCACAGTTGGTGTGTATCTGTTCAATAAGGGATCTGAATTTGTCTCGGCAGCGATCGACATGATCGCTCGAAACGATCGAGTTAACGGTGAGTTCTATACGTGTCCTGTGTATAATTATATGATAAGGAATGGGGCGCGTATCGGTGTGTATGAGGTCGACGTCAGTGATATGTATGGGTTGGGTACTCCTCCCGATCTGGCCTCCTATCTTGCGCAGTTCCCCAGCTGACCGAATGCCCCTGTGACAATCATCGTGCCGTTAGCGGGCCCTGACTTCGAGTTGAAGGGCGGAGTGACCAAAGCAGAGATATTGGTTGATGGCGTTCCGCTGCTGCGTCGTTGTCTGGATTCCAGGCCGTGGGTGGGGCGTGCAGGCCCTGATGGAGAAGAATATGTATTTGTTCTTCGAGACACGGCTGTGGTGCGGCGCTTTGCTGACGATATACTTTTGTCCTGGTACCAAAAAGCCAAGGTCCTATACTTAGGGGCTGGGACGCAAGGGGCTGCTTTTTCTGCTCTCGCAGGTTGTGCGCTATCAAGCGTGGATGAGCCCCTTATAATCGATCTAGCGGATATTGTTTATCGAGCTCCGGGTGATCAGATTGATGTGCTCCTCGAACGCAATAACCAAGTCGGAGCTATAGCTTTAACTTTCGAATCTAGCGAGCCATGCTATAGTTTTATACGTGAAATTGGAGGCGTGTTCTCGGAGGCGATCGAGAAACGCGTCGTGTCGTCCCATGCTTCTGTGGGCACATACATATATAAAAAACCGGCCATCTATATGGCTGCGCTAGCTAATGTAATTATGGGTCGTGAGGACTACACTGTTGGGGGACTTCATTATGTTTGTCCCATTTTTAATGGTGTGCCATCCTTGGGTTTGACCGTAGAGCGCCTCGGGTGTGAAATGGTGATGGACGTGAAGAATTCCTGAACGGTGGAGATGACGCTGCCGCAGGTAATTCCGGGTGTGTCTCATGTTTTACTGTCTGTCTCAAATGACGCACTGACGTGCAGGAGAGACTTTCCGCCCGCAGAGCTAGGTTCAGGACCTATTAAATTGCTTGATGGTGCGGTCACGGCCTGATTCCTTTGCGGGATCAGGAGGCGTTGATGACCGATCTATTGTGGTTGTCGGACAGGCAGATGGCTCGGATCGAGCCGTTCTTTCCGCTGGCGCACGGCGTGCTTCGGGTGGATGACCGGCGGGTGCTGTCGGGGATCGTCTTCGTGATCCGTAACGGCTTGCGCTGGCGCGATGCGCCCAAGGACTATGGTCCGCACAAAACCCTCTACAATCGTTTTGTCCGCTGGAGCCGCCTAGGCGTGTTCGACCGCATCTTCGTCGCCCTGGCGGAGGCGGCGGGCGAGCCGGAAGTGATCATGATCGACAGCACCCACCTGAAGGCTCACCGCACGGCGGCCAGCCTGCTCAAAAAGGGGATGTTCCCCGCCGCATCGGGCGAACCAAGGGCGGTCTGAACTCCAAGCTGCACACGGTCTGCGACGGCGGGGGCCGACCTGTCGCCATGCTGCTGTCGGAGGGCCAGATGAGCGACCACAAGGGCGCAGCCTTGCTGCTTGACGCCCTGCCGCGCGCCGCCATGCTGATCGGCGACAAGGGCTATGACAGCCGCCGCTTCAGGGATGCGCTGGCGGCGCGTGGAACGGCGGCCATCCCCTCAAGCCGCAGCCGAAAAATCCCCATCCCTCACGACAGGGCCCTTTATCGAACCCGGCACAAGGTCGAGAACCTCTTTGCACGCCTAAAAGACTGGCGGCGCATCGCAACACGTTACGACCGCTGCGCCCACACCTTCATGGCCGCCATTACAATCGCCGCAATCATGATCTTCTGGATCAATGAGTCCTGAGCCTAGGTCATGCCATGACCGATGCAAACGGCAGGCCGATCAGCCTGTTCATGACGGTGGGCCAAGTCAGCGATTACACAGGCGTCGCCGCCCTGCTGGACAGCCTTCCTCGAGCGCAATGGCTGCTGGGAGACCGAGGCTACGACGCGGACTGGTTCAGGGCCGCCTTGCAGGCCAATGGCACCACGCCCTGCATCCCCGGGCACAAATCCCGAACGGAACCCGTTACGACAAGCGCCGCTATAAGCGACGCAATCGCATTGAGATCATGTTTGGCAGGCTGAACGATTGGCGGCGTGTCGCAACCCGCTACGATCGCTGCCCGACCGTCTTCCTGTCCGCCATAGCCCTCGCCGCTACCGTCCTGTTCTGGCTATGAGTCCTGAGCATAGACATAGAGCGTCGCCTCGGAAATCTGGGCCTTGCGACAGACTTCGCCGACGGTGGCGACTGCGTCCGCCTGCCGCAGTATCAAGGCCATCTCGGCCTCGCTGAACTTCGGACGCCGCTGGATGAAAACTCGGGCGCGCGTCGATTTGATTTGAAGCCGATCGGCCGAGAAAAAAGCCGCGCTTGAGATGGGGCGCGGGCGTTGATAAAAGAGCGGTTCCACTGTGAGTTTCTGCATCCATTGCAAACGCATGACCCTCTGCTGCGACGTTCATTTCTGCGTTCCCTTGTTGGCGGCCTGATCCAACATTTGCGCATCATCGGCGCGCTGATGATGCGAGAAACCATGACTCGCTTTGGTCGTGAGGGGTTGGGCTTCCTGTGGCTTGTTGGCGAACCGCTTTTGTTCTGCATGGGCGTTATCGCTATGTGGTCGCTTATCAAGCCTCCTTATGAGCATGGCATCAGGGTGGGCGCCTTTGTGATGACCGGATACATGTGCCTGCTTCTGTTAAGGCATCAGATTTCTTACTGTCTGAATGCGGTTAGCGCAAACACCGGTCTTCTCTACCATCGACAGGTCAAACCGATTCATATTTACTTTTCGCGGGGCCTTATGGAATTCGCGGGAAGTACATTAGCGTTTGCAATTGTGTACGGAATACTTCTTGGTTTGGGGCAGGTCGGTTTGCCTCAAAATCTTGGACTACTGTATTGGGGGTGGGGCACGCTGGGTTTGCTTGCGTTTGGCATGGGTTTGACGATAAGCGCCTTAGCAATGCGTTATGAGACTTTTGAACGCTTGACGCAGCTGTTGACTTACTTGCTGATACCTATGTCGGGCGCGTTCTTCATGGCATCCACCGTGCCAGAAAAGTACCGCGACATATATCTATCCATCCCGCTTCCCCATACTGTCGAGATGGTTCGCGCTGGGATCTTTGGTGAGTTTGTTGAAACTCACTACAGCCCGATTTATCCCTTAGCTTGGGCTGGAGGACTTGTTCTCCTAGGGCTTTTGCTTCTCTCCGTCGTACGAGATCATATTGATGTCGAATAGCCCTTTATCTTCTGATCCAAGAGTGACTTATCTTGGCTCCAACGATTCCTCCGAACGAGTTTCGCTTGGTGGAAGGTTGCGGAAGCTGCCTTGGGGATTCATAGGGGTTGTCGTCGTTCCGACGGCAGTGGCAGCCGTATACTTCATGTTTATTGCCGCCCCTGTCTATGTTTCTGAGGCGCGTTTCGTGGTGCGTTCTCAAAGCAGCAGTTCCCCCAATGCCTTGGGCATTGCTCTCCAGACGGTAGGGTTGAGCACCTCATCCAGTGACGCGTTTATGGTTCATGCTTATATCAAGTCGCGCGATGCGGTCGGGGATGTCGAGCGCCATGCATTGTTGCGCGCACTGTTGCCGGATAGCGAAGGGCTCTCGCGAGAAGACATCTTCAAGAAGTTTCAAAAGAACATAACCATAGGGTACGATTCGACCAACGGAATCAGCACCTTGCGAGTGAGGTCGCCAAGCGCAAATACTTCGCAAATGGTAGCGGATACGCTGCTGGATGGGGGCGAGGATCTCGTCAATGAGCTGAATCGAAGGTCATCAATCCAGGCAATCAGTGAGGCGGCGGAAACGCTTCGTCTGACCGAGGCGGAAGTGCTTTCTGCGCGAACGGATGTCAATCAGTTCCGAAATCGTAACCGAACTATCGATCCAGCGCGTCTTGCGACAGAAAGCGGACAGGTCCTGGGGGCGCTGATGACGGCGTCGGCACAAGCAAGGGCGGAACGCGAGCAGATCGCGAGCCAGGCTCCGAACAGTCCGCAACTCGCGCCCCTTGATGCGCGTATTCGAGCGTATCAGAATCAGATTGATATTGAGCGAGCAAGAACCGTATCAGGCCCTGATGCGTTGGCGCCTCAGGTTGGCGCCTATGAGGACCTGATATTGAAGCGTGAAATGTCCGAGCAAGCCTTGGTTGCTGCACGCGCTTCGTACGAAAAAGCATCAGTTGATGCCCGTCGGCAGCGGCTCTATCTTGATCGAGTCGTGGATCCGAACTTGCCCGATATGGCTATATTGCCGCGACGTGGATTGTCGATCCTCCTGACATTTTTGTCCGCTCTTCTTGTCTACGGGATTGGGGCGTTGATCTGGTCGGGAGTGCGCGAGCACCGACAAGTCTAATGGTCTTGGCTTCTTCGCTGGATGATGTTGGGGCCCTCTCGGTCAGAAGGCTGTCCAAAGCCTATCCGGGTGGACACGGCAGGCAGGTCTTCCACGACCTCTCATTTGATCTGAAGGAATCAGGACGTTTGGCGCTGCTTGGGCGGAACGGTCAGGGCAAATCGACGCTTATAAAAATCCTGGGCGGGGCGTTACAACCGACGTCAGGCCAAGTTCAATGGCGGATGAGTCCGTCCTGGCCAATCGGTTTCGGGGGGGGGTTCCAGGGAAGCCTCTCTGGATTGGATAATATCCGCTTCTTGGCCAGGCTGTATCAAAGGGATTTCACGACGCTCCGAGAGCGGGTGGATGGGTTTGCGGAACTGGGCAGCAAACTTCGCGACCCGGTAAAACACTATTCGTCAGGCATGAGAGCTCGTCTCGCGTTCGGGCTCTCACTTGCGATTGAGTTCGATTGCTATTTGATCGACGAACTTGTCGCAGTTGGAGATGCGCGGTTTCAGCAGAAATGTCAGACCGAGTTGTTTGAGCGTCGGAAAGAGCGGGCGTTCATAATGGCGTCGCATGACACCCATCTTGTTGCTCGTCTGTGTGATCGCGCTCTTATTGTCGAAAGCGGGCGGGCAAAGATGTTTGACGACATCGAGGAGGCCCTTGATGTTTATTCATGGCTGCGTGCTGCATAGCTATGACTTCAAAGTATGTACTGATAGTGCCCTCGGTTGCCTCTGGTGATTGGCGAGCAGCTCTCGAGGAAGCTGCATCGCAATCTGGGTGGCAGATGCTGATGGTTCGAGAGAGCCTATCAGAGTTAGAGGTGCAGGATAAATCTACAATATTTGTGACCGAGAGCCCTACTGCTTTCTCGGACGTACCTGTCAAAGATTTGACGGTGCTTCATGGTATCGCGGAAGATGTTGTCGATCTCCTTTGCTTGATGGATGCCAATGCGTCTCGCCATGAAGTGTATGGGCGCGCATCATATTATCTATCGGCTGCAGAAGCTTTAGTGCAACGTGGCGCCCAGGTGGGCCGAGCGGGAGAGTCGGTATGCTTGCATGCAGGCTTGCCGGGCATTTCACTATCCGTACCGGCTCGGGCCACTACTGGGTCTATCCTGTCACTATTTGATGTTTTTCCTGCCCCATCCGACGTCACCTTAACATGGCCGGCAGAAATACTTCGATATCCTCAAAAGTCGAATGTTGTCTCCTTTATCCCGGGAGAAATAGAGTTGACCGGCCCGCCACGGATTTTATGTTGCGGCCCCTATGTGCACCTAACCAGCGGCGTATGGGACCTTGAACTCTATATCTCAATAGATATTGAGGATACGCCGATATCTATTGCCTTTGAGTGGGGCGACCAGTTTGATGCTGCCGCGATGCCGACGCGCTTTGACCGAAGCGGTCGTTATCGACTGGATTTCTCAGCACTGTTACAGTCGTCGCGGGCAACCGAATTGCGGATAAGCCTCACTTCGGCCTTGTTGCACGGCCGCCTCAAAATAGAATCGCTGAGGTTGATTCGTAGTAAATGATGCCGCTTGTGCGTAACGATTGCGTCGTGGGTCCAATTCTTTCATAAGAAAAGGGCATTCTTAAGAGAATTGAGAATAAATACCGGATATTTTCTCTTGGTATTTATCTGGCGAAAAGTAAGATGCCCTGTTTAGGCCTTTGATGCGTAGTTCTTCAAGATGGTCTTCATCGCGAACTAGCGCATTAATCGCGTGGCGTATCGATGTGGTGTCGAACGGATCTGCGTAGAAAGCTGCATCTTGGCATATCTCTACGAGCGCGGGTGCTGTGGACGTGAGCACGGGTGTGCCTAACGCCATAGATTCAAGTGCGGGCAGTCCGAAGCCTTCGTATATTGAAGGAAATATTGTGGCTCGGGCGCCCTTTATGAGGGAGAGGAGTTGTGAGCGGCTTAGGTAATCAAGGTGCCGCACGATGTTAGACGATGTTCTGCCATGAGTGGTGATCTCATCTAAATGAAAAATTTCTGCGTCATTATCCCATCCGTTCTTTCCGACTATGACAAGGGGAAAGTGACTGGCAGAGGTTAGAAAAGATTCCAGGATACGATGAAGGTTTTTCTTTGGCTCTATTGCTCCAAAGAAAACAAAGTAACCCCTGTAGTTCAGGGAAAACTGCCTATCCAACTCGTTTGCAAGGCAATCTATTCCTTTTGAAAGGATCTCGTCGTCGAGATTGGGTGATTGATATGTCACAGCAATCTTTTGGGGGGCGGAATTAAATAATGAAATAATATCATTTTTTGTTGTCTCAGATACGGAGACGATGCAATCGGCACTATCTATTATTTTTTTAATCATATCATAATAATCTGCCTTATTATGATTTGTGGAGCTTGGAAATTTTAGAGGTATTAGATCATGAATTGTGTATATATTGGCGCAGTTTTTAGATGATATCGGTATAGGGGATGTCCAGTGGCTTATGCTGGGTTCATACTTTGTGCCGCCTCTGAACGTTATCCTTGTTAAGGATTTGTTTTCACGAAAATTTCTGCCAGCGTCGGAGTATATATTGGCGGCATGCCAAAGTGTCGGCGCCGGCGGTTGCCCGGAAGGCCACACTACCTCCGCTGAGTTGGACACCATATTCGCATGGCGGCCGAATCTCGTCAGCATCCTGCGCGCTCTGCGCTGGATGCGATCCACAGGCGTCTGGGCTGGGGGCGCAGGTTGGTGGTCCGCCAGCAACACGGCGAGTTCGACGGGCGATGCCTTATGGCGGATGTCTTTGCCCAGTAGTACTTGCATGTCGTAACCAGCCCGGGTTCCGACTGAAATGAGATTCTGACTGTAAGTCGTGATGCCCGTGCCGCGAGGAAGGGTCAGATTCATGCCGTCGATGCAGATGGATGTCATCCAAGTGCTGTTACGAGGAAAGGTGAAATGAAGGAAGGGGGGCTTCGCCGCGTGACAGCACCGGCATCCCCCGCTATCTCGCGCGGGCAATGAACGAAACAGAACGCCAATCCGAAGAACGCAGCTGGGAGACGGCGAAGACGCTCGCCGAGGCTCTGCCGTATATTCAGGTCTATGACCGTGAAACCGTGGTCATCAAGTACGGCGGCCACGCCATGGGCGAGAGCGCCGTGGCCAGGCAATTCGCCGCCGATGTCGTGCTGCTGAAGCTGATGGGGGTGAACCCGGTCGTGGTGCACGGCGGCGGGCCGCAGATCAGCGCCATGCTGGACAAGGCGGGGGTGAAGTCGGCGTTTGTCGACGGCCTGCGCGTGACCGATCCGGCGACGATGGAAGTCGCCGAGATGGTGCTGTCGGGCGCGGTGAATAAAGAGATCGCTCACTGGATCACCATGGCCGGCAAGGAGGCGGACGTCCGCGGCGTCGGCCTGTCGGGCAAGGACGCCGGTCTGCTGACCGTCGAGAAGACGCGCCGGACAAAACGTGATCCCGACAGCATGATCGAGCATGAGGTCGACCTGGGCTATGTCGGCGAACCGACCAAGGTCGACCCCAAGCTGATCGCCGGTCTGATCGCGTCCGAGACTGAGGACTGGGTGCCGGTCATCGCGCCGATCGGCGTGGCCGAGGACGGCCAGACCTTCAACGTCAACGCCGACACGGTGGCGGGCGCCATCGCTGGATCGCTGAACGCCAAGCGGATGCTGCTGCTGACCGACGTGGCGGGGGTCAAGGGCGCCGACGGGCAGATCATCCGCCAGATGACGCTGGAAGAGGCTCAGAACCTGATCGACACGGGTGTCGCCACCGGCGGCATGATCCCCAAGCTGGAGACGGCGATGGCGGCGGTGCGCGCAGGCGTCGAGGCCGTGGTCATTCTGGATGGTCGGCGGTCGCACGCCATGCTGGTCGAGTTGTTCACCGAGTTCGGCGCGGGCACGCTGGTGAAGGCGTCTTGATCGACCTGTCGCATGTAAACGCCTGGGTGTTCGACATGGACGACACCCTGTATCCGCGCGAGCAGGGGCTGATGCGGCTGGTCCAGGCGCGGATCAACGCCTTCGTGGTCGAGGCCGTGGGTCTGGCGCCGGACGAGGCGGCGGTGATGCAGCGCCAGTTCCTGGACGAACACGGCACGACCCTGGCGGGCTTGATGGCCAACTACGCCGTCGACACAGACCGTTTCCTGCACGAGGTGCATGATGTGCCGCTGGATTCGGTCGAGCCGAACCCGCGTCTGGCCGAACGGTTGAAGGCCCTGCCGGGTCAGTGTTTCGTCTTCACCAACGGCGCACGCGACTATGCCCGCCGGGTGCTGGACCGGATCGGGATTTCCGACTGTTTCGCGGGCGTCTTCGCCATCGAGGACGGCGACCTGACGCCCAAGCCGAACCCGGCGACCTTTCGGCGGATGCTGGAGCGGTTCGACATTCAGTCCCACCGCGCCGCCTTTTTTGAAGACACGCCCAAGAACCTTGAGCCGGCCAAGGCGCTGGGGATGGCCACCATCCTGATTGGCGACGGGCACGGCAAACCGCTGGGCGACCACATCGACATCATCGCCCCCGATCTTCTCGACTTCCTCTCCGACCTGAATCTCAAGGACGCCGCATGACCGACCTGTCGCATCTCGAATCCGTCATCGAGGCCGCCTGGGAAGACCGCGCCAATGTCTCGGCCGCGACCCAGGGCGATGTGCGCCATGCCGTCGAAAGCGCGCTGGCTTTGCTGGATTCCGGTCAGGCGCGCGTGGCCTCGCGCGGCGATGACGGCGTCTGGACCACGCATCAATGGCTGAAGAAGGCGGTGCTGCTGTCCTTCCGCCTGAACGACAACCAGATCATGCGCGCCGGTTCACGCGGCCCGGTCCTGCCGATTTCATCGGACCATGCCTCGGGGCTGGGGCCCTTCTGGGACAAGGTGCCGAACAAGTTCGGCGAATGGGGGCAGGCCGATTATCAGGCGGCCGGCTTCCGATCGGTGCCGGGCAGCATCGTCCGTCATGGAGCTTACATCGCCAGGAACGTGGTGCTGATGCCGTCGTTCGTGAACATCGGCGCCTATGTCGATGAAGGCGCGATGGTCGACGCCTGGGCCACGGTCGGCTCCTGCGCCCAGATCGGCAAGAACGTGCACCTTTCGGGCGGCGCGGGCATCGGCGGCGTGCTGGAGCCCCTGCAGGCCAATCCGACCATCATCGAGGACGGCTGTTTCATCGGCGCCCGCGCCGAGGTCGCCGAGGGCGTGATCGTGCGTGAGGGCGCGGTCCTGGCCATGGGCGTCTATCTGTCGGGCTCGACCAAGATCGTGGACCGGGCGACCGGCGAGGTCTTCCGAGGCGAGGTGCCGGCCTATTCGGTGGTCGTGCCGGGGGCGCTGCCGGACGCGAGCGGCGGGCCATCGCTGTATTGCGCCGTCATCGTCAAGCGGGTGGACGCCCAGACGCGGGCCAAGACCGGCGTCAACGAACTGCTGCGCGACTGATCGACTGAAGCCTTTACCCTCCCCGTTCGGGAAGGGTGGCCGAGCAAAGCGAGGTCGGGTGGGGCGGCAAGGCAAGGCCCCACCCGACCTTTCTTGTTTCCACATATGGCGGCGGGGCGCCGCAGGTCAGCATCTGTAGTCGGGAATCTGAGCGGCGGGCGCTGCAACGGTCAAGGCGTCACCGTTCAGCTTCAGAAAGACGCGCGCGCATCCGCCTTTGGGGTCACGATGCCATTCGTCCGGTAAGCCGGCCATCAGCGAGGTCTGGCCGACCATAGCCCGATAATCGGTCTGCCAGTCGAAGTAGGAGTTGGGGACCAAGGTCAGACCCGTCACCTCGCCCTTCCAGGACTGGACGTCGACCCGTGAATAGCGACCCTCGCTGGACTGACGGAAGACGATGTCGTCGTTGTAGTTGCCGCTGCCGAGGGCGTTGCTCTCGAACACGGTCAGGTCTCCTGTCCGATAGGGAGGGCTGTACCATTGCGCGTTCTGGCTTTCGGCGTGGGCCAGAAGGTGTCGCTTGCCGTCCTTGGACTGGCGAATGATCGCTACGGCGCAATAGCCGTCGTAACAGAAACCCGCTCTGTTGTTGGTATCGGCGGGGCCTGTGCCTTGAAGCTGATAGACGAGCACGGCGCCGTCCGCGTCGAGGCCCGTGGAAAAGACGCCCGAGTCATAGACTACGCACCTTTTCTCCGATGTTCCCATGCAGGGCTCAGGCGGTGTGCTGCTTTCAGGCGGCTTCTCAGGCGTTGGCGGGAGCGAGCAGGCGCCCGCCAGCATGACTATGGCGATCATTGTCGCGTGTCGCATGGGCCGAGGGGGTCTGGTTCGGATGGAGATACTGCTCAGTATCAACGACAAGAGGGGCGCGCCATCGGCCCGCCCCTCTCGGTTCATCACTATCGATTGACCGCAGATCAGTCGGCTGCGGACGGTGAAGTCTCGGTTTACTGGCCGAGCCGCTTCAGGTCGGGCGGCGTCGCTTCCTCGGTCAACAGGGCGATGGCTTCCTCGATGGTGACGATGGTCTGGGCCTGGCTGCCCAGGCGGCGGATGGCGACCTTGCCTTCCTCGGCCTCCTTGCGGCCGACCACGGCGATGGCGGGGACCTTGCCGACCGAGTGTTCGCGGATCTTGTAGTTGATCTTCTCGTTGCGCAGGTCGGTCTCGACCCGCAGGCCCGCCGCGCGGAACCGGGCCGCCACGTCTTCGGCATAGCCGTCGGCGTCGGAGGTGATGGTGGCCACCACGGCCTGGGTCGGGGCCAGCCACAGGGGGAAGGCGCCGGCGTAGTTCTCGATCATGATGCCGATGAAGCGCTCGAACGATCCCAGGATCGCGCGGTGCAGCATGACGGGCCGGTGCTTCTGGCCGTCCTCGGCGATATAGGTCGCGTCCAGACGTTCGGGCAGGACATAGTCCAACTGGATCGTGCCGCAGGTCCATTCGCGGCCGATGGCGTCCTTGACGATGAAGTCCAGCTTGGGCGCGTAGAAGGCGCCGTCGCCCTCGGTCACGACCGGCTCGGTCCCGGCGGCGCGGGCGGCCTCGGCCATCAGGGCCTCGGCCTTGTCCCAGAACTCGTCCGAACCGGCGCGGTTCTCGGGGCGGGTGCCCAGGCTGATGTAGGCCGTTTCCATGCCGAGGTCGGCGTGGACGCTGCGGGCCAGTTTGATGAACTCGGCCGTCTCCTCGACGATCTGGTCCTCACGGCAGAAGATGTGGGCGTCGTCCTGGGTGAAGCCGCGCACCCGCATCAGGCCGTGCAGCGAACCCGACGGCTCATAGCGGTGGCAGGCGCCGAACTCGGCCATGCGCAGCGGCAGTTCGCGGTACGACCGCTGGCCCTGGTCGAAAATCTGGACGTGGCCGGGACAGTTCATCGGCTTGAGCGACAGGGTCTCGCCCTCGACCGTCTCGCAGACGAACATATTGGGGCGGTACTTGTCCCAATGGCCGCTCTGTTCCCAGAATTTGCGGTCCAGCACCTGGGGCGTCTTGACCTCGACATAGCCGGCGGCGTCCAGGCGGCGGCGCATATAGGCCTCCAGCACCCGCCACAGCACCCAGCCCTTGGGGTGCCAGAAGACCATGCCCCGGCCATCTTCCTGCATATGGAAGAGCTCCATCGCCTTGCCGACCTTGCGGTGGTCGCGCTTTTCGGCCTCTTCGATGCGCAGCAGATAGGCGTCCAGGTCCTCCTTGGTCGCCCAGGCGGTGCCATAGATGCGCTGAAGCTGGGCGCGGTTGCTGTCGCCACGCCAATAGGCGCCCGCCAGCTTGGTCAGCTTGAAGGCCTTGCCGACGAACCTGGTCGTCGGGAAGTGCGGCCCCCGGCACAGGTCGGCCCATTCGCCCTGCTTATAGACGGTGATCGTCTCGGTCTCGGGCAGGTCGCGGATCAGTTCGGCCTTGTAGGTTTCGCCGATCTTTTCGAAGTGGGCGATGGCTTCGTCGCGCAGCCAGACCTGACGTTCCAGAGGGGCGCCCCGGTCGATGATCTCGCCCATCTTCTTTTCGATCCTGGCGAAGTCGTCGGTCGAAAAGGGCTCGTCGCGGGCAAAGTCGTAATAGAAGCCGTCCTCGATGGCCGGGCCGATCGTGACCTGGGTTCCGGGGAACAGTTCCTGCACCGCCTGGGCCAGCACGTGGGCGGCGTCGTGGCGGATGGTCTCCAGCGCCTCGGGATCATCGCGCATCAACAGGCGGAAATCGCCGTCGCCGTCGATGACGCGGTCAAGGTCGCGCTGCTCGCCGTTCCAGACAACCAGGGCGGCCTTCTTGGCCAAGGACGGGGAAATGGCGGCGGCCACGTCGCGGCCCGTCGAGCCTTGCGGATACTGACGCACCGCGCCGTCGGGGAATTTCAGTTCGATCATCGTTTTTCTTTGACTGGCGGGACGGGATCATAACCCGCCCCTCCGAAGGGATGGCATTTACAGAGCCTGCGCACGGTGAGCCATCCCCCCCGGACCGGACCATGCTGGATCAGGGCGTCGCGCCCATAGTCCGAACAGGTCGGCAGAAACCGGCACTGCTGGCCGATCAGGGGGGACAGCGTCAGCTTATAGCCCCGATGGGCCGCGCGCACGCCGCGTTCGTAGAGAGACATTCGTCCCTTTTCCGGGGATTGATGGGGCCGGGGGCTGATTAGTATTCACCGCGCTTATCCCCCGTCACAGCAGGGGGATCAACCGGGCAAGGCCTTCAAGCCGCGCCGGCGAGACGAGTTCGCGTGCCGGCGTGGTGTTTCTCCAACGCCTGTTCGACCGCCGCCAGCGTCGCCTCGATGGCGACCAGGGACGAGGCGTGGCGTGCGGGATAGTCGGCGACCTGTTTCAGGACGCGCAGACCCTCGAACCGGCCGGTCGGACCATCGGCGCCGGATTTCAGCATGGCCGACATGGCGTCGCGGGCGTCGACGATCTCGGATGCGCTGGCGCCGATCACAGACTGGCCCAGCACGCCCGCCGCCGCCTGACCCAGGGCGCAGGCCTTGACGTCCTGGGCGAACCGTTCGACCCGCCCTTCGTCGTCCAGAGCCACGTCGACGGTCGCACGCGATCCGCACAGCTTGGCCACGCGCTCGCCTGTGCCTTCAGGCTCCGCCAGCCGTCCCGCATGCGGCAGGTTCGCCGCCAGCGTCAGGATGCGCGTGCTGTAGAGATCGTCGATCATGGGATGAAGATAGGACGTGAGCGGGCGAGGGGGAAGACGCGGATGGGGAGGGGCCCCCCGGTCTCCCTGTCCGTCATCCTTGGCCTTGTGCCGAGGATCCATAAACACAGACGTTTCCGCTGGGCCATGACACTCAATCACCGTGAGTATGGATCCTCGGCACAAGGCCGAGGATGACGAAATCTATGAAATTGCGCAGGCTTGCCTATGCCTGGACTTCATATCTCGCCGCATCAGGAAGGGTGAAGCCCAGTCCCGAAGGCCCGACCGCCAACTCGGCGTCCGCATAGTCGGCCAGTTCGGGCCAGCGGGTGGCCAGCGGGTGCTGCTGGGCGGCGGTGATCACGACGACGTCGGCGCCCGCGGTCTCGCCCGCACAAATCCCCGCCTCTGCGTCTTCGAACACCAGACAATCGGCGATGTCGAAGCCCAGCGCCTGGGCCGCCTTCAGATAGCCCGCCGGATCAGGCTTGCCGTGTTCGACATCCTCGGCGGTGATGAAGACGGCGGGTGGTGTCACCCCGGCGGCGGTCAGGCGGGCGCGCGCCAGAGGCACGGTGGCCGAGGTGACGATGGCCCAGCGGTCAGGCGGCAGGCGTTTGACGAAGTCCAGGGCGCCGGGAATGGCGACGACGCCTTCCACATCCTCGATCTCGCCGCGCTCGACCCAGGCGATCTCGGCCTCAAGGTCGATGTCCGGCAGATTTTGATTCCTGATGGTGTCGGCGGCGCGGACCCCGTGCATGGTCGGCAGGAAGGTCTCGACATCAAGGCCGTGACGCTGGGCCCAGCGGGTCCAGACCCGTTCCGCCGCGGCGGTCGAGGTGATCAGGGTGCCGTCCATGTCGAACAGGAAGGCCTGATAAATCCTGGCGGCGGCGCGGGGGGAAGAAGCCATGCCCCCTATCAGCACGTCCGACCCGGTTGGATCAATCGCGCCGAAGTCTCAATCAGCCGCCCTGTAGTGAAGTCCAGGTGCGCGTGCCGTCGGGCGTGCGCGGCGAACCCCGATCCTGCAGCCAGCGCAGGTTCCGTTCGGCCTGTTCGGGCGGCATTTCGCGGCGCAGAATCTGTTCCGCCTCGCCCATCTTGCCCTGCAGGCCCAGAACCATGGCCAGGTTCAGCTTGACCTTCAGCGAGGCGTTCGGCTGGGCCACGGCGCGACGCAGCAGGGCCTCGGCGCCCGGCGCGTCCCCTTGCGTCGCGGCGGACATGGCGGCGTTGGCCAGGACGTCGGGATTGTTCGGCGACAGGGTCAGGGCCTGGTTCCAGGCGGCGCGGGCGTCGTCGAAACGGCGCACCTGCTCATAGGCTGCGCCCAGCAAGGACCAGGCGCGCCAGTCGCGCGGCGCCTGATCGCGGGCCTTCTCCAGCGGCGCGATGCCGTAAAAGGCCTGGCCGCGCGCGATATGGGCGCGGCCCAGCTCCAGCATGGCGTCCAGATTGGCCGGTTGGAGGGCCAGTGTGGTCTCGGCCGCCTCGACCGCCTGATCGTATCGGCCCAGTTCGCGCAGGGCCTGGGCCAGCTTGACCCCGACGACCGGATCATTGGGCGCCGCCTCCTGTTCGCTGGCCCAGAAGACCGAGCGCGACAGGGCGTCCATCCGGTCATAGGTCGCGCGGATTTCAGGCGGAGAGGGCTGGCGCAGATTGGTCGTCTGGTCGGCCAGCGCGGGCGACGCCGACAAAGTCAGCAGGGCGATGGTTGCGAGACGGGCGGTCATGCGCGACATGGGGTGGATCCTGACGGTCCTGGGTTCTGCGTCCGAGAATCCGGGTTCTGCGTCAAATCTTGGTTAATGGCCGGAAAGGTTCGCCTCCATGTCCGCACTTCATCCCCGACTGGTCGCCGAAAAAGACGCCGCATCCGCGATCCCGGTGCGTTTCGTGGGACCGGGCGGCGGACTGGACGAGGCGGCGCGACGCTGGGCCGATGTCCACGCCTTTGAAGGCAAGCCCGGCCAGCTTCTGGTCGTGCCGAATCCAGAGGGCGGGGTCGGTCAGGTGATCGTCGGCGCGGGCGAGCATTTCGATCCCATGTCCGCGCGGGGGCTGTCGGCGCGCCTGCCGGGCGGGCTCTACAGGTTGGAGCTGGAGGCGGATCAGGCCGGACAGGCGGCGCTGGCCTTCCTGCTGGGGACCTATGTGTTCGACCGCTACAAGGCGCGGGCGGACCAGGCGGTTGTGCGGCTGGTGGCGCCGGAAGGGCTGGACACGGCCGAGGTCAGCCGCATCGCCGCCGCCTGCGCCCTGGCGCGCGAAATGATCGACACCCCCGCCGCCGACATGGGGCCGTTGCAGATCGAGACCATAGCCCGCGAGATCGCCGAAAGCGCAGGCGCTGCGATCACGGTGACGACGGGCGACGCCCTGCTGGAGGAGAACTATCCCGCCGTTCACGCCGTGGGCCGCGCCGCCGCCCCGCACCGGGCGCCGCGCGTCATCGAAATCGGCTGGAAGCTGGACCAGACGGACCTGCCTCTGGTCGCCCTGGTCGGCAAGGGGGTGGTGTTCGACACCGGCGGTCTGGACCTGAAGGGCGCCGCCGGGATGCGCAACATGAAGAAGGACATGGGCGGATCGGCCCACGCCCTGGCGCTGGGGCGTCTGGTCATGCAGGCCGATCTGCCGGTGCGGCTGGTGGTGATCGTGGCGGCGGTCGAGAACGCGGTGTCCGCCGACGCCTTCCGCCCCGGCGACATCCTGAACAGCCGAAAAGGCCTGACCATCGAGATCGGCAACACCGACGCGGAAGGAAGACTGATCCTGGCCGACGCCCTGACGCGGGCGGGAGAGCATTCGCCGGACCTGACGCTGGATTTCGCCACCCTGACCGGGGCGGCGCGGATCGCCCTGGGGCCGGACCTGCCGCCGCTCTATACCGATGACGAAGCCTTGGCGGCGGGCCTTTTGGCGGCGGCGGCCGAGGTGCGCGATCCCCTGTGGCGGATGCCGCTGTGGGCGGGGTATCGCGCCGCGCTGGACACCGAGATCGCGGACATGAAGAACGATTCCTCGGCCTGGGCTCAGGCCGGATCGGTCACCGCCGCCCTGTTCCTGCAGAAGTTCGCACCCGTGACCGGCGCCTGGGCGCACATGGACATCTTCGCCTGGAACCCCCGCGCCCGCCCCGGATATCCAGAGGGCGCCGAGGCCCAGGCGCTGCGGGCCTGTTATGCGATGCTGAGGGCGCGATACGCCGCCTGATCGTCAGGCGAAGGCGGCGTCTGGTTCTATGTCGTTGAAACCGCCCGACGGCGGGCGAGGTGTGCGGATGCGATGTGCGCGCGTCCGTGCGCCTCTGACGGGGGCGGTCATCAGTCGGGTCGCGACGCGGGTGGCAGCCTGCGTCTGACGGACCAGTCCGCGCCAACTGGCGGCAGCGCGCAGGCTGATGGCCAGAACCATCATGTCGAACACGACGGTCATGTCGAACATCAGCGCCCAGCCCGTCAGTTCGGGCGCGGCCATCGCGTATATCCGCACGCCTTCCGCCTCGAAGAGGGCGACGGCCAGAACGCCAAGGCCGACGACCAGAAGCAGGCCAAGGACCTGCCCGCGCGAGATGCGGGACAGGTGACGCACGGGCGTCTTCACCAGCCAAAGTCTTAACGACGCGCCGATTGGTCCTCGGTCAAATAGGGTCAATCCGAAGACGATGAGCAGGCTTGATATCAGCAGCACGTGCGGCCCCCGGATGTGTTCATCTTATGGAATCGATGTGGGAGCGCCCCTTGCCCGTGCAAGCCGGACAGTCAAACAAGCCGAACGCGGTTCTGTTGATTGTCCTCAGAAAATCGTCGGCTGTTAACGGGCGGTTCGCCATCAGTGGATAGTCTGGGCCTTCCATAGACGCGAGCCCACGTTGACCGACGTCCTCGACCTTCTTCCGCCCGGCGATCTGCTCGCCCGTTCCGACCTCGCCGAACAGGCGGTGGAGGGGCTGGTGCGCGCCGACCGGTACCGCAAGACCGACGCCATGCATTGCCGGGCGCCGGTCGCGGACCTGTTCTCGTCCAGCGATAAGCGGATCGACCAGCTGTTGTTCGGCGAGATTTTTGACGTGCTGGAGACGGCGGGCGGGCGGGCTTTCGGGCGCGCGCGGCGTGACGGCGTGGTCGGCTGGGTCGTGCTGGACAGTCTGAAAGAAGGCGCGCCGTTGGCGACACGGCGCGTCGTCGCCGTCGACGCGGCCCTGCCGTTGAACTCCCTGGTGATCGAGGCGGAAGGTCTGGCCGAGGCCGATCTGGCGCCGGTCGGGGATTTCGAACGCGATCCGGTCGCGGTGGCCGAACGGCTGCTCGGACGGCCCCATGCGCTGGGTGCGCGCTCCTCGATTGAAACCGATTGCTCGGGTCTGGTGCAGCAGGCGCTGCTGGCCTGTGGTCTGGCAGGCCCGCGGCGTTCACACGCCCAGGCGGAACTTGGCCGCGCGGTTGGAGCGAATGAACTGCAACGCGGCGACATTGTCGTCTGGATGGGGCCCGAGGGCGATCACGACTGGACCGGGCACTCGGCCATGATGATCGACGCCGAGCGTCTGATCCACTCGACCGGATCGCGCGGGGGGGTGGTGATCGAGACCCTGGCCGAGGTTGAGGCGCGCTTCGTCGCAGACGGTTTCGCCGCCGCTGTCTTCCGCCGTCTCTGAGTTTTCAGACACACCGGCATGAAAAAGGGGCGGCTCCTGCGAGCCGCCCCTTCTCAAATTCAGCCGTTGGATCAGTGAGCGACGGCCGGAGCCGGAGCTTCCGTCGACGCCGCCGCAGCGGCCGCCGGAGTTTCTGCGCCAGCCGTGCCCTCGGCAGGGGGCGCGGCTTCAGCCGGAGCCTGGGCCGGAGCCGCTGCGCCCGGTTGACGCGAAGGATCGGGCGCCGGGATCGGGTCGTTGGTCGAGCCCTGGGTGCGCAGCCAGGCGATCAGATTGATGCGCGTCTGGGTGTCGCGGATGCCGGCGAACGACATCTTGGTTCCGGGCACATATTTGGCCGGGGCCGTGATGAAGCTGTTCAGGGCGTCATAGTTCCAGGTCGGAACATCGGCCTTGTGCTTGGTCATGGCGTCCGAATAGGCGAAGCCTGCGCGGTGCAGGACCGGGCCGCCGACCACGCCGTACAGGTTCGGACCGATCTTGTCGGCGCCGCCCTGGTGCGCGTCGTGACAGGCCTGGCAGCGGGCGAACGCCGCCTCGCCGGCGGCCAGATCCGCTGTCGGCAGAACCGTGCCCCAGTCGGGCGGAAGCTCCGCTTCCGCCGCGCCGCCTGCCGCCTCATCGGGGGCGTCGACGAAATAGCCCATCTTTTCGGGGGGCTCAGAATGATAGATCAGGCCAGAAGCCTGTTGCACGACCAGGATGACGAAAGCCGTCCCCAGGGCCGCACCGAAAATCTTGTTCCACTTCAGATCGCCGCTCATGCGCCTGGTCGATTCCCTCTGCCGCTCCGGGCCCCTCGCAAAACACGCCCCGGACATATTCTTGCCTTGGCGTCTCTGGCACGGTAGCGCGGCCTTCGCAACCGCGCCCGGCACATGACGGGTTCGACAGTCGTCAGGGAAGCCGATGAATCCTTTGATAATGATACCCGCTCGCATGGCGGCGACCCGTCTGCCGAACAAGCCGCTGGCCGATATCGGGGGCGTGCCCATGATTGTTCGCGCCTATCAGCAGGCCGAGGCCTCCGGCCTGCCGGTCGCGGTCGCCGCGGGCGATCCCGAGATCGTGGAGGCCATCGAAGCCATTGGCGGTCGGGCGATTCTGACCGACCCCGACCTGCCCAGCGGGTCCGACCGCATCCGCGCCGCGGTGGACGCCATCGACCCGCAAGAGGATTTCGACGCGGTCATCAATGTGCAGGGCGACATGCCGTTCGCCAGCCCAGGTCTGGCCACCGCCTGCGCCGCCATACTGCATGGCGAACCGACGTGCGACATTGCGACCCTGGTGGCGGCGGAGGCTGACGTCTCGGACCGGGCCAATCCTGATGTGGTCAAGGCGGTGCTGGCTCTGGCCGAGGGCGAACGTCAAGCCCGCGCCCTCTATTTCACCCGTTCCACTCTTTATGGCGACGCGCCGATCTGGCGCCACATCGGCGTCTATGGCTATCGCCGCGAGGCGTTGAACCGCTTCTGCGCCGCGCCTCAGTCGCCGTTGGAGAAGCGCGAGAAGCTGGAGCAACTGCGCGCCCTGGAGATGGGGATGCAGATCTGGGCCGCCGTCATCGACGAGGCGCCCCTGTCGGTCGACAACCCTGCGGACCTCCAAGCAGCGCGGGCGCTGGTTTAGACGCCGTCGTCATTCCGGCGCTGAGCGAAGCGCAGAACCGGAACCCAGGGCTG
This sequence comes from uncultured Brevundimonas sp., assembly GCA_963522565.1. Taxonomy (GTDB): domain Bacteria; phylum Pseudomonadota; class Alphaproteobacteria; order Caulobacterales; family Caulobacteraceae; genus Brevundimonas. The sequence goes on from CAUQZC010000001.1 coordinate 69,572, forward strand.
ACGTCATGTCGCTGGGACGCCTTCAGTGTCGGCGGAAAGCGCCCTGGGTTCCGGGTTCGTCCTGCGGACGCCCCGGAATGACGGTGTTTGGCTGAACGCCGGTTGGCCTAGCCCTCGTCAGCCCAGGCCTTGATCAGGCTGTGAGCGATGGCGAAGGGGGGCGGGGCCTGGATGGTCGGGTGGTCGCCCGCCAACACGGCCCGCGCCTCGGCCCGCGTCAGCCAGGCGACGGCCTCCAGTTCGGTCTGGTCCGGTTGCGCCTGATTGTCCGACACCTCGGCGATCAGGCCGATCATCAGCTGTGACGGGAAGGGCCACGGCTGGCTGGAGTGATAGGCCGTATTGATCACCGTAAGGCCCGCCTCTTCCATCACCTCGCGGGCGCAGGCCTCCTCGATGGATTCGCCGGGCTCCAGGAAGCCGGCCAGGGCTGACATCCGGCCCTGCGGCCAGGCGGCCTGACGTCCCAGAAGACAGATCGGCTCAGGCCCGCCCTTATAGACGGGCAGCATGATGGTGACCGGGTCGACGCGCGGGAAATGTTCGGTTCCACAGGCCGGGCAGACGCGCTTCCAGCCGCCCGAGGCCGTCTGGGTCAGGGTCCCGCAATTGGCGCAGAAGCCGTGCTTGCGCCGCCAGTCGAACAGGCTCTTGGCCCCGCCCGCCATCGCGGCCTCGGCCGCCGAAAGGATGGCCGCCGCCGCCCGCATCTCATGAAAGGCGCCGACGCCCCGCAACGGCCCCTCGGCGGGGTCGATGGAGCCTTCGAACTCGATGGCGAAGACCGGCTCGTCCTTCCACAGGCCCAGAAACAGTTCGCGGTCGCGCACCAGGTTTCGCGCATGAGACATCGAAAGCCAGGTCAGGCGCGGACCCTCGGCGCTGTCCTCGATCAGCGGGCGACCTTCCCACAGCACCATGGCCTGGGCGTAGGGTTTGTCCGCCTGCTCGGCCAGCCATTCGGGATCGTTGCGAAGGTCGCCGGCGCGGTCGAGTGGATTGCCAGCGAAAATGTTCTGATGAGCCATGCGTCCTTGTAGCGCCGTGGGCGCGTGGGCGAGAAGACTTGATTCTGATCGCGTCTGCAGCCATATCCCCCCTTGGAGATCGCGGGCGAAGGCTTCGCCAATCTGGTCAGGGCCGGAAGGCAGCAGCCACAACGAATTCACCTTCGGGTCGCGGTCTCTACTTCCCTGCATTTCGAATGTTTCATGCGACGTCGGACGTCCGCTCGCGCATGTACATATAGAGCGGCAGGGCCAGCGACAGGCCGACGAAGAAGCTGGCCGGCAGGACCAGCCACCAGCGGCTGACCTTGCGGCTGGCCGCATCCCGCCACGACCAGACCCAGAATATGATGATCGTGATCAGCACGTCGGCCGAGAAGCCGCCGGCTGCGCCGTTTGCGAACAGCGACCGGAGAAAGAGCGGAACATCCAGGCCGTGCAGCCCGAAGAAGGATCCGAAGAACAGCCAGGGGACCGCTGTGCCGACGATGGCCATGACCAGATAGAAGGTCCTGATGTTCATGCGCTCTCCTTCCAAGTTGTGAACCCTGCGAGGTTCGACGGGCTGTCGGCGAGCCTTTATAGGCTCAAGCTTGAGCTTATTGAACGCGATCGGCGATCGTGGAAGGGGGAGGTGTCCCGCCATCGGCAAGCCGTCGTCATGCGCAGGCGAAGATGGGCGAGGGAATCGCTTCGCGGCGAGGGTCGCCCATTGTAAGAGTTGGTCTATGACGGAGCATGACCCCAGCCTCGACGGCCCGCCCTGGGAAGAGGATGACGTCGCCGAACGCGACGAGAACACCGATGACATGTTCGGCGCACCTGCGGCCGCGCCCGAACCGGCGCCCGCGCCTGTAGTCCCCAAGCCTGCCGTCGCGCCAAAAACTGCCCCCTCCGAGGTTGAGGTCCATGCCGACGACGGCTCGGCCTATCAGGTTCTGGCGCGCAAATACCGCCCGCGCACCTTTGAGGATCTGATCGGGCAGGAGGCGATGGTCCGCACCCTGACCAACGCCTTCGCCACGGGCCGCATCGCCCACGCCTTCATGCTGACCGGGGTGCGGGGCGTCGGCAAGACGACCACCGCCCGCCTGTTGGCGCGGGCGCTGAACAACGAGACCGACGTCATCGACAAGCCGTCGCTGACCCTGACCGCCCACGGCCGGCACGACGCCGCCATCATGGCGGGCCAGCACATGGACGTGATGGAGATGGACGCGGCGTCGCACACCGGCGTCAACGACATCCGCGACATCCTGGAAAGCGTCCGCTATGCGCCGGTCGAGGCGCGCTACAAGGTCTATGTGCTGGACGAGGTGCACATGCTGTCGACGCAGGCGTTCAACGCCCTGCTGAAGACGCTGGAGGAGCCGCCGCCCCACGCCAAATTCATCTTCGCCACCACCGAGATCCGCAAGGTGCCGGTGACGATCCTGAGCCGGTGCCAGCGCTTCGACCTACGCCGGGTCGAGCCGGAAATCCTGGTCGAGCATCTGGGCCGGATCGCCGACCGCGAGGGCATGAAGATCGAGGCCGACGCCCTGGCCCTGATCTCGCGCGCGGCCGAAGGATCGGTGCGCGACGGCCTGTCGTTGCTGGACCAGGCCCTGGTTCAGGCCGAGCGGGGCGAGACGGTCAAGACCGAGACGGTGCGCGACATGCTGGGTCTGGCCGACCGCACCCAGACCATCGCCCTGTTCGAAAGCGTCATGGCGGGCCGCACGCCCGAGGCGCTGGAGAATTTCCGCACCCTGTACGGCTTCGGCGCCGATCCGGTGCAGGTGACGAACGATCTCTTGGAACATTGCCACGCGGCCTCGGTCGCCAAGATGCTGGGCCCGAACGCGACCCGTCTGCCCAATGATCAGGCGCAGAAGCTGGCGGCCCTGGGCGCGGCCATTCCGGCGGCGACCCTGTCGCGCACCTGGCAGATGCTGCTGAAGGCGCTGGACGAGGTTCGGCGCGCGCCCAATCCGGCCGACGCGGTGGAAATGGCCATCGTGCGCCTAGCCTACGCCGCCGACCTGCCGGGACCGGAAGAGGCGCTGAAGCGGCTGCAGTCCGGTGAGCCCATCGGCGGCGGATCGGCCCCGCGCGGCGGCGGAGGAGGGGGCGGCGGAGCCTCGGCCCAGTTGGCGGCGCGTCCGGTGGTCCAGCCCGCCCTGCCGAATCCGCAGAGTTTCGAGCAGGTCGTGGCCCTGATCGGCGAGAAGCGCGAAGTCGGCTTGCAGATGGATGTAGAGCGGTTCGTCAAACCCGTCTCGTTCAAGCCCGGCGCCATCGTCTATGAAAGCGTCGAAGGCGCGCCGATCGAACTGGCGCGCAAGCTGGCCGGGCGGTTGAAGGACTGGACCGGCCGCACCTGGCTGATCGCCGCCAACGGCCAAGGCGGCGGCGAGACGCTGATCGAACAGCAGAAAAAGGCCCGCGCGGCGGAACGCGCGGCGGTCGAGGCCGACCCGTTCGTGGTCGCGGTGCTGAAGGCGTTCCCCGGCGCGACCCTGGGCGAGATCAAGCGCATCGCGCCTGCGGTGGTGATCCCGGAAATCCCCGACGACGCGGGCGACGACGAGGACTGAGAATGAAAAAGGCCCCGGACCAGCGTCCGGGGCCTTTGATCCTAGAAACCTGTCCGCGTCAGAGGATTTTCGCCGCCTGGTCGAACGACAGGCGCGGCGAGCGCGGGAACAGGTTCTCGTCCGTGCCATAGCCCAGGTTGACGATGAAGTTCGGCTCGACATTGCTGTCGGCGAAGAACTCGGCCTTGACGCCTGCAGGGTCGAAACCGGACATCGGGCCGACATCCAGGCCCAGGGCGCGGGCGGCGATGATCAGATAGCCGCCCTGCAGCGAAGCGTTGCGGAAGGCGGTTTCGCGACGGCCGGCTTCTTCGGCGAACCAGTCCTTGGCGCCCGGCGCGTGCGGGAACAGGGTGTGCAGATGCTCGTGGAAGTCGATGTCCTGAGCGATGATCAGGTTCACCGGCGCCTGCAATGTCTTGGCGCGGTTGCCTTCGCTCATGTGCGGCGCCAGACGGGCCTTGGCCTCGGGCGAGGTGATGAACAGGAAGCGGGCCGGGGTGGCGTTGACCGCCGTGGGCCCGAACTTGGTCAGGTCATACAGCTTGTGCAGCAGTTCCGGCGCGACGGGGCGGTCGCTCCAGGCGTTGCGGGTGCGCGCTTCGGTGAAAAGCTGCGACAGGGCGGCGTCCGACAGCGGGGCGTCGCGTTGTGTGATGGCGTCATAAGCCATTTGGAAAGCGTCCTGACTGGATTAGCAACGATTACGGATGCTAATTAGGCCTTCTGAGATTGGCTTCAAGTGCAAATCGGGCAATTCAGCGTTTCCATAGGGCGTGACCCGCCGTGAAACGAACCCCCTGTGCGGCGCGCCCGGTTCGCCCTATCTAGGGGGCATGAAAGACCTTACACAACTGATGCAGCAGGCGCAGGCGATGCAGCAAAAGCTGCAGGACGCCCAGGCCAGGATGGCGGACACCACGGCTGAGGGCTCGTCCGGCGGCGGGCTCGTCTCGGTGTCCCTGAAGGGGCCGGGAGAGATCACGGCGATCAGGATCGACGACAGCCTGCTGACGCCGGGGGAGGGCGAGATTCTGGCCGACCTGATCGTCGCCGCCCATGCCGACGCCAAGCGCAAGCTGGATGAGCAGAACAACGCTTTGATGCGCGAGGCCGCCGGGCCGATGGCCGGGATGAACATTCCCGGAATGCCGAAACTCTTCTGATGGCCGCCTCAGCCGGGCCTGAGATCGAACGGCTCATCTCGCTGCTGGCCAAGCTGCCGGGTCTAGGCCCGCGGTCCGCGCGTCGTGCGGCCCTGGCGCTGCTGAAACGGCGCGAGCAGTTGCTTGTGCCGTTGGCGGCGTCGCTGGCCGAGACGGCGGAAAAGGTCGTGTCCTGTTCGGTGTGCGGCGCGCCCGACACCCGCGACCCTTGCGCCATCTGTTCGGACGGCGCGCGCGACAACGGCCTGATCTGCGTGGTCGAGGAGGCCGGCGCCCTGTGGGCCATGGAGCGGTCCGGTGCGTTTCGCGGCAAATATCACGTGCTGGGCGGCCTGTTGTCGGCCCTGGACGGCGTGGGGCCGGAGCACCTGCGCATCACCGAACTGGTCGGCCGGGTCCGACATCAGAGAGAATCCGGCGGGGGCGTGCGCGAGGTCGTGCTGGCGCTGCCTGCGACTGTCGACGGCCAGACAACGGCCCACTATGTCGCCGAACGGATTTCCGGTCCGGAGGTTGAGGTCACCTCGCTGGCGCGGGGCGTGCCGGTGGGCGGTGAGCTGGACTGGCTGGATGACGGCACAATCGTCCAGGCCCTGCGGGCGCGCCGTCCCGCCTGACAGGGTCAGTGGGGCGTCGTGGTCGGCGTGGCGCCGTCCTCGGAGAAGGACCGGGCGTTGGCGGCCTGTTCGCCCTGGGTCGGATTCTGTGCGCTGAACCCGCCATTGGACAGCAGCCACATCCCCAGCAGAAGCACGGCGACCGCGCCGGTGGACAGCAGCAGCAGCACCAGCATGCGGGGATTACGCCGTCCGCCGCGCACATATTTCGCATCGACCGGGCGCCCGTCATGAACCGCATCGGCGGCCTTGTCGTGGGGGTTGGGTTCTTCAGGTGTCATGGGGCGCCTCTTGTGAATGCAGGGATGCTGCCAAACCAACGTCAGGGAGCGACCGGCGTTCCGGACAGCCTCTGCCCGCTTCAAAACCGCCGCGACTCCCGCTAGGAACGGAGCATGAACATGCTTTCGCTGATCCTTGCCGTTCTCGCCGCCGCTCTCGGGGGCGGGTTCCTGTGGGCCTATATGGGCTGGCAGAGGACGCGCGGCGATCTGGCGGCGGCCGAGGCGCGGATTGATCTGGTCGAGGAGAGCCGGATCACCATGGGCGAATTGCTGCGCGCCCAGGCGGCCCAGTCGGCGCAGGTGGTGGCGGACCAGATGGTCAGCCGCGCCGCCGAAACCTTTCGCGCCCAGGACCAGTTGGCGCGTGAGCGTATGGCGGCTCAGTTGAAACCCGTCGCCGACACCCTGACGAAGTTTCAGGAACATGTGGCGGCGCTGGAGAAAACTCGCGCGGAAGAGACGGGCGGCCTGCGCGAGCAACTGGCGGCCCTGATGACGGCCTCGTCCGCCACGCGCGACGAGGCCCGCAAACTGACTGAGGCCCTGCGCGGCAACACCGGCCGTCGCGGCCGCTGGGGCGAGCAGACCTGCCGCAATGTGCTGGAGGCCGCCGGCATGGCCGGCCGGTTCGACTTCACCGAACAGACGTCCAGCGCCGACGACGAGGGACGTCAGAACCGGCCCGACTTCATCGTGCGCCTGCCGGGGGGCGGGATGTTCGTGATCGACGCCAAGGTGCCGCTGGCCTTTGATGAAGGCGAGGGGGACGAAGAGGCGCGCGCTCGTTCGGTCGGTCTGCGCACCGCCGCCAGCCTGAAGACCCACGTCCGCCAGTTGTCGACCAAGGCCTATCAGGACCAGTTCAAGCCCAGCCCGGATTTCGTCGTCCTGTTCGTGCCGGGCGACAGCTTCCTGGCCACGGCGCTGGACCACGACCCGGACCTGTTGTCGAACGCGATGGAATCGCGCGTCGTCATCGCCACCCCTTCCACCCTGTTCGCCCTGTGCAAGGCCGTGGCCTATGGCTGGCGCGCCGAGGAGCAGGCGGCCAACGCCGACAAGGTCGCCGCGCTTGGGCGCGAGCTTTACAAGCGTTTGTCGGTCATGGGCGGCCATGCCTCCGCCGTCGGACGGGCGCTGGATCAGGCGGTCGGCAAGTACAATCAGTTCGTCGGTTCGCTGGAAAGCCAGGTCATGGTCTCGGCGCGCCGCTTCGAGGATCTGCAGGTTGATCATGAGGGCAAGGCCCTGCCTGAGCTGCCGCCGGTTGAAACCGCCCCGCGCATCATCAGTCGCCCGGAACTGATCGCGCCGACCGAGGGCTGAACGCGGCGCCCAAACGTGGAAAGCTCACTTGACAAGCCTTGGGGTGTTGTGACAAATACACTTGTCATTTGGACAAGGGGTATTGACGAATGCGCAAATGGTCGAAGGTCACCAAGGCGACCGCCATCACTCTCGGTGCAGGCATTGCCTTCCTTGTTCCGGGCGCGATCCTCGCTGGTTATGGCGAGAAAGCAGGCTGGTTCGCTGACGGGGCGGCCATCCTGACCGTGTTCGGCATCTACGCCATGGGCATGATGGCGGGCGCGCTATGGATCGGTGTCGAGTGGATGCGCTCCATCGACGAGGCGGCGCGCGAAGCCCACAAGTCGGCCTGGTACTGGGGCGGTTCCGGCGGCATGTGCGTCGGCGGCATCGCCTTCATCCTGGCCTCGGCGGGGCCGTGGCGCGAGGTGATCGCGCGGGCTATCGGCGCGGGCGGTCAGCCGATCGACTATATGCTGACCGGCGCGGCCCTGATGCTGGCGCCGATGATGATCGGCTATATCGTCGTCTGGTCGTGGTGGTGGCTGGCGCGGATGCGGGGTTGAGCCATGAACAATCGTCTCAAGGTCCTGCGCGCCGAGCGTGACTGGTCCCAGGCCCATCTGGCCGAGGTGCTGGGCGTGTCGCGCCAGACCGTCAATGCGCTGGAGACCGGGCGTTACGATCCGTCCCTGCCGCTCGCGTTCAAGATCGCCCGGATCTTCGAACAACCCATCGAATCCATCTTCTCGGAATAGGATTTCGTCATGACGAACCTGTCTTCCAGGCCCATGCCGCAATGGGCGAGGCGGTGCTGGAGACGGCGACCATCGCCTTTCTCCTGGGGCAGGGGCTGCTGTTCATCTGGGCCGCCGCCGAGCGTCTGGGCCTCGCCACGCCCCTCACCGCCTGGGACATCTACGCCGTCCTGATGGCCGTCTATCTCACCGCCTCTCTTGTCGTCAGCCTGCGCCGCGGCCTGGCCTGATTTCGCCAATCCTCATCTGATCCCCGGCGATCAAGGAATTTTCATGAATCTGTCCGCTGTCCTCAAGACCTCCGCCGCCAATCTCGCCCGCGCCGCGGTTGGCGCGGCCGGTGGCCTGGCCCTGTTCTTCGCCCTCTCGGGCGCGCCCGGCCAGGCCCTGGCCCAGGACGTTGCCCCCGGCGCCGCCCACCCCGCCATTCAAGGGCAAGGCCCGGCCCTGTGGGCGGTCAGGGATGCGGATACGACCCTGTACCTGTTCGGCTCGATCCACGTGCTGCGCCCGACGACCGGCTGGGCCAGCCCGCGCGTCACCCAGGCCTTCGACAGCGCCTCGGACATCTGGTTCGAGATCAGCAACCCCGACGATCAGGCCGCCATCATGCCTCTGATCCAGCAGCACGGCCTGTCTCCGCAGACGCCGCTCAGCACCCGCCTGACGCCTGAAGAGTTCGCCGAACTGGACGAGGCGGCCAAGGCGATCGGCGCCAGCGCGGCCCAGATGAACCCCATGAAACCCTGGCTGGCGGCGCTCAGCCTGTCGGTCGCCCCCCTGGTCAAGGCGGGTTATGATCCCAAGTCCGGCGTCGAGATGGCCTTGAAGGTCCGCGCCGAAGCGGCGGGCAAGCCGATCCACGGCTTTGAGACGCTGGACAAGCAGGTGGGGATGCTGGCCAACCTTCCTGACGAGACGCAACTGGCCTTCCTGCGCGAGACGCTGAAAAACTACGACGAGGCCGCCATCCTGCTCGACGCCATGGTCGACGCCTGGGCTCAGGGCGATGTCGCCACTTTGGACCGGGTCGCGGTTCAGGACATGAAGGCGGACGCGCCTGAGCTTTACAAGGTGCTGCTGGTCGAGCGGAACACCGACTGGGCCGACCAGATCCAGACGATGCTGCAAGGCTCAGGCACAGCCTTCATCGCGGTCGGCGCCGCCCATCTGGCCGGCGAGGACAGCGTACAGGCCATTCTGAAATCACGCGGCGTCACCGTCGAAGCCGTCCAGTAAGATCAGAATGCGGCGGTCCGCCGCCGCATATCGTCTTGAGCCGAACCGCCCGCGCCGCTAAGGGATCAGGGGTCGAGCCGTCCTTGAGATGCTGCGCCGACCGCCCGGCGCGGGTGTAGTTCAGAGGTAGAACGTCAGCTTCCGAAGCACATCATAAAGCTTTCTTTAAGCCGTAAGGGGTTGCTTCGCACCGCATAAACAGTTGAAGCGTATTCGCTTTGCTTTGATATCGCCATACGATGCTTCCTGTCACCGTCCGCGCGATGCTCCATATCTGTTGCGCCGCGCCGTAGCAGGCAGCGAACAATGTCCAAGGTCCGGTTCTCGGCTTCGTCACTCGAGCACGCACTTGCCAAGAGGTTTCCGGTGCACCTTCAAAGGTGGTCTGGGACACCGAGACGCGAGGCTTGGGTTTCTACGCCAACCGGCAGAGATCGGGGTCGTTCTTCGTTCAGTTTCGCGTCGGCGGAAGGCAGCGCAAGGTGACTCTCGGCCGCCTCAATGAACTCACTATTCCGGAGGCGCGAAAAGCCGCCAATGAAATCATGGTCGCAGCTCGACAGGGGCGCGACGTGATTAAGGAGCAGCGAAAGGCACATGTCGCAACGCTCACCTTGGGCACGGCCTTCGAAGAGTATCACGCCGCCTTGAAACGCCGTGCGGTGTCGCCACGGACTCTCATCCACAACGAAGGCGTTTGGAGACGAACGCTATCCAAACATGCGGGACACGAACTCAGCAGTCTCAGCAAACGTGAGGTGCGTAGCTGGCACACCGGTTGGGGTGATCGCGGCCCCACAGCCGCCAATCACGCCGGACGACTTCTTCGGACGATCTACAACTATGCCTCCAAGCGTCTCGACGACCTGCCACCCAACCCGTGCGTCGCCATCGAGTGGTTCCCGGAGCGCGAGCAACGCGACGTCATCGCTCCGAGGGATCTGCCCGAATGGTGGGAAAAGGCAGCCAGTTTGGAGAACCCCATCCGCGCCGCCTATTGGCGCTTCCTGCTGTTCTCCGGCCTCCGCAAGACCGACGCCGCCAGCATCAAGTGGGCGGAAGTCAGCGACAACGGCATCCATCGCCCGAACCCGAAGGGCGGCAGGACGCGGGCATTCACGGTGCCCATGACGCGGCAGCTTTTGACGATACTGGATGAAGCGCGAGACGCGGCTGCGGCGCTCTATCAGGGATCAGAGTGGGTGTTTCCCGCCGACAGCGCATCGGGTCATATCGCCCAAGCGAGCGAGAAAGCGTTTCCAAAGATCACGCCGCACGACCTGCGGCGCACATACGCGACCGCGTGCATCGAGGCTGGCATCGACCCATACACCGTGAAGATTCTGCTCAATCATACGCCCGACAAAGGCGACGTTACAGCTCGGTATGTTCGACCGTCGGGCCAGCATATTCAGCAGGCGGCGCAGAGGGTAGCGGACCACATTAAAGGGGTCATTTGTCCCGAAGCCTCTAGAGATTAGGCTTAGTTAGGCCGCTAGACTGCGGTCGTGAGGCGCTAAGGTTTACATTGGTCGTATTAAACCAACCGCACCAGGCCCTCCGCAGTAGGGGCGCTGACTGCTGTATAAATCTAACTTGCCAATCCCTACACGTCTGCATGCTCATACTTTGGAATGTTGGTGGCTGACGAGATTGGTCCACGCCTTAGGAAGCCGTCTATGAGCAAGGCGTATCGGGGGAAAACCTGCGCCTATTGCGCGAAGGAGGAGGTCTCATCGACGGCCGATCACGTCTTTGCGCGTCAATTCTTCCCGGTCGAGCAGCGCGGGAACTTGCCCATCGTGGCTGCTTGCGCTCCGTGCAACCAAGCTAAGTCGCAACTGGAACACTATCTGGCGACCGTGCTGCCATTCGGGGGCAGGCACGTGGACTCTTCCGCCATGTTGGAAAACGAAGTGCCGCGACGGCTCGCCCGCAACAAGCGGCTGCATCGGGAGCTTGCCGCCGGGCGTGTACCGGTGCTCCTGAAAGAGGGGGAGGAAACATCGGAGACGTTCGGTGTGCCGTTCGACTCGGATCGCTTTCGTAAACTGTTTGCCTACATCGCTCGTGGGCTGGCGATGCACCACTGGCAGGTCGTCATCCCGTCCAGCCATGTCGTCGAGTCGGTGATTCTGAACCCGGTCTACGAGCCGGAGTTTCGAAGGCTGTTCCTATTGTGCGCCCGCCAACGGGTGAACGGCTCGGTTGGCGGAGGTGCGTTCCTCTATCAGGGCGCACAGGCGGTAGATGATGCCGCGCTGACCATGTGGCGGTTTCAGGCGTTCGGCGGGGTCATGATGATGGGCGACGAGCATGTGCCGGGTGCGGGCGATTACACCGTCTGGGTCACCACCGCTCGTCGATCGCTCATCCCCGAGCCCGGCCAACCCTAGTCAGCGGCATGCCGCGCGCTGCTCTCGGCGATGTTCTTGATTTATTCTCGTCCGCTGCCCAGATTAGCCGGGGAGCAGATCATGAAATTCAAGAACCTCGAGAAATTCAAGACGGGCGGTGGCGGCAGCAAGATGCAGCTTGGGGTCCCGCTCCCAAAAACGCCGAAAGAGCGGGTCTATCGCTTCTCCCCAAACGAGCAGGCACATCCCCGTCATTTCGTAATCGGCAATCCGCATGACGGCTTTGTTCCTCCCGAAGGGACGGCGGAACGGATGAAGTTGCAGCCTCGCTCGAAACAGACGGTGTGCCCCTACAGCGGTGTGATCGCCGATGACGGAGATTTCACGCATCCCGACGACGTAAAGGCCGCCGTCGAAATGGTGAAAGACGCGGCCCAACGCGACATCGAGGAGGCGTTGTCCCAGATGTTCAAGGGGATTGGTCAGCGCAGTCGCGGGGCGATCAAAGTCAAGTCGAGCCTCAGGCGCTACCGTCCCAAGCCCCGCTTCGGACGTAAGGATCTCATGCGTGAGTTAGTCTGCGACCATTGCAGCCGTGACTACGGGGTCTTCGCCATCGGTCTGTTTTGCCCCGACTGTGGTGCCCCTAACCTGCGGCTTCATTTCGCGCGGGAGGTCGAATTGGTCGGCGCGCAGGTGGACCTAGCCGATGCATTGGATGAGGGGGCGGAGGAACTGGCCTACCGTCTGCTCGGGAATGCCCATGAGGATGTGCTCACCGCTTTCGAGGCGACGCTGAAAGCCGTCTATCTTTACGGCATGGGGCAGCGCGGCCCGGACGCCGCGCCATTCAAGCCGGTGAAGAACGACTTCCAGAGTATCGACAACGCGACCAAGCGATTTGCCGAGCTGGGCTTTGATCCGTTTGGCGTGCTTTCCGACCCTGAGCGCGCGGTGCTCGCCCTGAACATCCAGAAGCGCCACATCATTGGGCATAACCTTGGCGTGGTCGATGAACGGTTCGCCACCCATGCCGCCGACGCGCGCATTGGTGAGACGGTACATCTCGTTGGTGAGGATATTCGGCAGTTTGCCGCTGTGGGTCAGGAGGTGGTCGATCAACTCGATAGCTGGCTTGTTGGCGCGCCATCGCCCACCATCGGCGCGGCTCCAGAGATTTCTGCGCCTGCACAGATGCTGGAGTTGACGATGGATGATCGACTTGCCGCCCTTGACCTCGATCTCTCGCCGCTGGCGCGCAAGTTTGGGTCTTGGGTCGCGACGCGATGTCAGGACGGTATGTGTGAACACGTCGATGAAGAGGAGGTCATCGCGGCTTTTGAGGGGACGGACTATCGCGACCTCGCGGAGGCGATGGCCGAGCTAGAGGCGGACGGGTTCGGAAGTGTCAGCCGCTTTAGTGGGCGACGGCTTCCGCTGTTTCGACCGGGCAATGACCTCTATGTGGCGTTCGATCCCATCGCGCTGGGGCATGAACCGATGGACGATGCTCTCCTCATTACGGAGAAGGTGTTGGCGGGAGATGACTCGGTGAACGTGGCCCAATTGCATTCCGAATTGGACTGGCCGCGTCGCAGGTTTAATCCCGCGGTAGCAATCGTTGTGTCGCAGATAGATGACCATCGGATCAGCAAGACGCTGAGTGGCGAATACCCCACCCGGTCGTTCCATCTGCTCGCCGAAGATCGCGTTGCCCTCAAGCGGATCAAGGGCTGACCTGTCACGGCTGGCGTCAGTATTCCGAGGCCAGAATGATGGTGACCATCCGGCAGGTAAGTGCCGGCGCAGCGGGGGCTTGCCAGAACTGGTCACGAGAACTTGGCCGAACCGTCAGCCCTGTGCGTCAATCCCGGCCATTATCTGGCTCATCGTTGTCATATGTCGCGTCGGATTCCGAATCGTTTGGTCCGCGAAGTCGATCCCATTCAAGGCGGCGCAGGGCGCTACTTTCCTCGGCGCGCTGCCGTTCTGTCCGAATCCTATTCTCAAGCTGCCGTGAGTACCGGGCGCTGAAGGCGCTGACTGTTTCGCGCTCATCATCGGCCCAACCGAGGATGCTCTCACGATGCGCGACCAGCCGGTTCACCCTCCCGAACTCGCCGCTAGTCACGCCGGAGGGCTCGAGCGAGATTTCCACGAGGTCCAGCATGTCGTCATCGGGCGGAAGGGTGGCGACGATGTCTTTTGCAAGGGACTGTAGGAAGGCCTCCCCGGAATAGGCCCGCATCACCTCGATGACGAAGCGCGTATCCTGTGGGTCTCCGGTGCCGACATAGGCGGAAAGCGCCTGTTGAAGGTCCGGTGAAAAGGACGGAAACACGACTTCAATCAGCTTTCCGCCATGATAGCTGAACAGGTCTGGCTCTTTCGAGAACCACGATCGGGCCGTTGTCACTAGGGCTTTGGCGGCGTTCGCGAGTGGCTCATTGAGCCGGTGCAGATCGTAGGGAATATCCTCGTAGTCGCGCCCATAGTCGCGTTTGAAGTAAAGCGCGATGCGGCGACCAAAATAGTCGATCACCTCTTGGGGGCGGGTCTTGGCGACATCGGCCAGGAACCATTCCAGGCGACTACCGACGCGCTCGTAGGCCACAAGCGAGCCGAGTACCTTCACGATCTCGCGCTTGGTGAGCCGTGCGAGCATCGCGGCGGGTTGGCGGTGGTTCCAGTAATGGACCCAGCGCGCCTCCTTTCGCTCAATCAGGTAATCGACCGCGCGCAGGAACAGCGGCTTCAATTGGCGGGCGGATTCCTCGCTGTCACGAAGCGCCACAGAGTGGATGCAGGTAAGGACGGCGTTGTCGTCCTGCATCTCGAGGGCGCGGTTCATCGCAGATTCCAGCAGGCGAAGGTCTAACTTCTCGACTGTTCCGCAGACGAAAGCCACGCTGGAGAGGAACCTGCCTTGGGCGATCCAGTCCTCCAGTACAGCAACGGCATCGTCCCATGCCGGAGTACGACTCAGGCCCCGGTAGAATGGTGTGAGGAACGAAGCGATCCGGTCGTTGAACTGAGGAAAATAGGTAAGGATCAATTCTGGCTTGGCGGCGCTGAGCTGCTCCAGGAACGTCGCGAATGTGGGGAAGGTGGCGAGGTCGTTCGATTCGGTGGCGGCGCAGCGCTTGATGATCGCCAACCAGTGATCGGCATTGGTTGCGTCGATCTCCTCGACCAAGCGGCCGATCGCTTCCTGACGGTAAGCCTCTTCTTCGTCATGATCAAACTCTCGATTCTCCCATGCAGGTGGGAATACCGACTCGAACCCCACCAACAGCTTGTAGGTGGTGAAGCCGTCATCGGCGTTCACCCGGTCGCGGAACGCGAGGATGGCGGCGATCATGCTAGTGCGAGCTTCTTCGGCCTCGGCATTTGCCGGGTCGTCGGCGAGCGGTTCGCCGTGGTGCCGGTATTTCCAAAGGAGGCGGTGTTCGATGGTCTGCTGCTGCTCATAGGACCAGCGCGGCACCTGTTCGATGTAATGCGTGATGATGGTGGCGGCGTTGCCGTAGAAGATTGCTGCGAGCGCGGGATCGAACTGCCTTCGTGGCGAGGGCATGGACATGCCGACCTTCATCACCTTGATGATTTCGGCCCGCTGTTCTTCGGTCTCGGCCGCCTCGTCATAGGCGAACAGAAGTTCGAGCGCCTGCTGACGTAACGTGCGCAGCGCGTCGCTCGGCGTAACCGCGCCCTGGTGAAGTGTGATGGTGTCAAAACTGGAGGTGGTCCCCGACAGTTCGGCCGACAGGCTCTTGCGGGCGACCGTCAGTAAGACCGGCTTGAGCGCGAGCCGCTTCTGGGGCGTGAGGGCCTGAACACGCTCCATCAATACCCACTGCACCACCGGACCGGCCCGTTTCCAGACCTCCAGATTATGCTCGGCCAGCCCGTCGGCCAGCTTCACCCAGCATTCCCGCTCTTTCTCGTCGGTGGCCGTGAGGAACAGGTCGCAGATCGTGTCGAACGTCCCTTCGATGTCGAGAAAGCGTAGCTCCTTCATAATCGCGGCAGCCACGGTGGCGACATCGGCACTGGTTCGCGGCGATAGGTCCCCGAACGGGGTTTGCCGGGCGCGCGCTGGCAAGGTGCGGGACCGCTCTACCGCACGGACGGCCGCTGCGACGATGTCGCAAGCGGCGGCTTCGTGATCGTCGAAGTGCGGCAAGACGGACGTGCGGAACTTCTGCAACGTCTCATGAAGCTGGTTATTGTCCTCGGCCGCTTCGATTTCCGCCGCCAGATCACGCTCGAACAGCGCCTGACCACGCGAGAGGCGGTCGAAGTCACTCGCGACCTTCTGGAAGGCATAGCCAGCGGGGGCGAGGTAATCGCGCATGATGGCCTTCATGCGGGCCTCGATGCCCTCCATAAGCCGTGCGCCAAATCCCTGGAGTTCGGGCTTCTTGTAGATGGTGTCGTGCGCCATCTCCGCCCATGCGTGGTTGAGTGTGGTCTGGACCTGCACTTCGCACCACAAGTCCGCGAGCCGGGCATACTCGGGCAGAGCCGCCCGCTCGGGCTTTAGTCGCACCACATAATTGGACGACATGAAGAGTTCGGTCGCCTCGGGATTGTCGGTGGCCGGGTGATGGAACTTGGTGCGATCCCAATCGATCTCGAAGTTCTCGGAAAGTAGCCGCGACTGCTGGAAGCGCTCGACATGGTCGTTGGTGTAGAAAATGACCCGAGCACCCGCCAAATCTTTCGCGTGAGGTTCGATGGGTCCATTCGCAGCGGCGCCTGCCTTCTCCAGCTTCCTTTTCAGCGAAGTTGGAGACTTCGCACGATGCTGGATCTGTTGCGGGTGGAAGTTGCCATGCTGGACTATCGCCGCCCGTAAGATGGACGCGACAACCTCTGCTAGACCCTCGTAGCGAGCGATCCCTGATCGTTCGTACTCGTCAAACGTCATTCATTTCGCTCGCAAGCCTGAGACGAGTGGGCGTGAACTAGCTCCCACGGCTAGTCCAGCCGAATGTGTCTAGCGCCAGCGGAGAGTGGGGCTCGCCCAACTACTACACAACTTCCGACATCAGCACGGCATTGAGCCGGACTTCCCGAGCCATTCCTACGCGAACGGAACGATCGGTCAGCAACGGCGATGAGCAGCCGGGACTGGAGCGGGCAGCGGGAATCGAACCCGCACGAGCAGCTTGGGAAGCTGCCAGGCTACCACTACATCATGCCCGCAGCGCCTCAACCCATGCTCTACGTGAGTCAATGTCCTGGCTCAAGGACGGCATGCATGACCGAGCCATGTAGCTTTGCATATTTCTGCGAGGTGATTGACGACGGCTTCGACGAGGTGGATTTTGGGATGAACTCCTTCGTCGATCTGCTCGATCGCCTCAGCGCTGCGGCTGCGTAGGGAGCTCCGTAAGACAGTAATTGCAGCGCCTATCTCGAAGTCGGCTTTCGTCCGACTTCTAGTGAGGCAAATGCAATTGTTTCTCAGCACCAAACAGGTTGCCCGGCTTCTCAACTTCAGCGTCTCGGCGCTGGAGAAGGGTCGCGTTGGTATCGGTAATATCAATCCACCTTACCACCGCTTTGGAAAAGCGATCCGCTATCTCGAGAGCGAGGTGTTGGATTGGGCTCAGTCGTTCCACGGAGGTTCGCGCCGTGGCTAGATCGCTGAAAGTTCAGCTTTTGGAGCAGTCGCATCGGCTACTTCCGACGTGGTTCCCTAATGGTCGGCAGGTCGGGCGGGAATGGGTTGTCGGCAACTTGCGCGGCGATGCCGGCGAGAGCCTCAAGATCAATCTCGAAACCGGTGTTTGGTCGGACTTCGCGACCGGCGAAACGGGAGCCTGCTTGATTAGTTTGTATGCCGCCAAACAGGGTGTTCACTATCAGAGGGCCGCGTCGGACCTTCGGGTCAACGCTCTTGGTCAAGGGCGAGCAGCCAAGCCGCTCGCGAGCTGGCCGGTTCCAGCCGACGCTCCTCCGCTTCCGTTTTCCGTTGGTGATGTTTGGCAAGCCCGGCGCAAAGGGATCATCACGGCCATCTGGACCTACCGCGATTTCGATGGACTCCCGCTCGCACACACGGTGCGGGTTGATCTCGATGACGAGACGGCAGGACAGTCAAAGGACATCCTCCCGGTCCATTATTTTGAGGCCGAGGGTCTCTCCGGGTGGAAAGTCAAAGGCCACGGCCATAACCGTGACCCGATCTATGGGTTGGAGCGGCTGCGGGCGGCTCCCGTCTCGACGGTGCTAATCGTCGAAGGGGAGAAGGCCGCTGATGCCGGGGCATCGCTCTTTCCCGACCATGTGGTCATCGGCTGGATGGGCGGCGCTCAACGGATCGGCAAGGTCGATTGGGGGCCGCTGGCCGGGCGGAAGGTGATCTACTGGCCCGATGCCGATGAGACGGGCGCGCGGTCAGTGGAGGTTTTGGCTGCGGCTCTCCCGGCGGTCGAGAGCTTCACCGCCGTTCAGCCACCCATGACGCTACCGAAGGGATGGGATGTGGCGGACCCCGCTCCTGAGGGGATTATCTTGAAGGAGGTTTTGGCGGCAGCCCAGCCTGTCGGATTGCGCGAACTCTTGGGGCGTCTCGAAACACTCGACTTCGATGCCATCGTGCGTCGGTTGGCATTCAACAGCCTGACGCTTCAGTTCTTCGATCCAGTCACGGGCTTGCGGTTGGATCGAACTCAGATCGACAGCCATTTCCGTCATTCGATGGGACCCAGGTTCTCGGACCGCCTCCTTAGCGACTCCGAACTCCGCAAAGGACTAGGCTTCACCTATCGCCCGGGCATCAGCGACGTGATCGTCCACGACCATCAGGGTCAGGCGCTGATCAACATCTGGAGCGGTGGCGCGTTGGAACCGCAGGAAGGCGATGCCTCCCTCCTTGAACTGCATCTACGCTATCTCTGCTCTACCGACGAAGAATATGAGTATCTCGCGAGCTGGCTTGCCCATCTGGTCCAGAGGCCGGGCGAGAAGATCATGTGCGCCATCGTGCTGGTCGGGCGTCAGGGCACCGGCAAAACCGGCCTGACCCAACTCATCACCGAAATTTTGGGTCTGCGGAATGTGACGGTGGTGTCCTCAAATGAACTGCGCTCTGACTTCAACGAGTGGGTCGAGGCCAAGCAACTGATCATTGTGGAGGAGATCATGGCGTTGGGTCGGCGTGAGATAATGAATGCGCTCAAACCGCTGATCACCCAGCTGCGCATCGCGGTGAATGTCAAACACCAGCGCCGATATGAGATCGAGAACGCCGCGAACTTCATTTTCCTGTCCAACAGCCCGGACGCTCTGGCTCTAGAAAACGGCGACCGGCGCTACTTCGTCGTCCACAGCGATGCCGAGCCCCAAGACGGAAGCTACTACGAGGCTTTGTTCCGTTGGATCAGAGAGAATGCAGCCGTAGGGCTTTATTGGCTTCTCTCACGCGATCTGTCGGGTTTCGATCCCAATCGGCCGCCGCCCGTGACGCAGGGCAAGACGACGATGATAGTGCCAAGCCGCGTGGTGTCTCTAGCGCCACGCAGCGCCCCTTGGTCGGCGGTGGGCCGGAAATATTTCTGGTGAGCCTAATTGGCTAAGGTGGCCTAACCGCATTGCCTAAACTAGAGCACCAGCCGGTTTGGGAGAGGGACTGAGCCATCCTGACGAAACTGGACGTATGCGATGGCGAAGCTACTTGCTGACCTCAAGTTCGAGACAAGGGTCGGCGGCGTGCAGACATCGCGCTCCACCCGTGTCTGGGCGAGAGATGCGCCAACGTCGGGTCCTACGAGCGTCAGTAACTCGACCGATGCCCGACAACTCGCGTCAGCCTGCGCGACATTCCCGTCCTCATGCACGGCGCGTGAGCAAAGCACGGCCAACTGAATGCTGTCCGTCATCCGCTGACGAACCACCGCGCAGTTCTGACCATTCGGCAAATCCTGTGCGATAGCCGCACTCGATAATATCAGCCAGCAACCGGCTGCAACCGTCACCCAATACCGCACCAGCCCCTCCAACTTTACTCATAATCTATGGTCTGATGTAGCGCGTCTCTCCCCTCTCGCGAAATGATTTTGCGGGGCGTGGTAGCGCGGAATGTAAGGAGCCTGAGGGAGCGGGCGGGCCTGTCTCAGGAAGAGCTGGCGCATGTTGCGCGTTTGCACACCACCTACCTCAGCGGCATTGAAAACGGCCGCCGCAACCCTACTCTTGATGTGATTGAGAGGATGGCGTCAGCCCTGGACGTCGAAGCGTCTGCGTTGCTGGCCAGAGAGAGCACCGACGCTACGTAGGTGCTGCCGTGACGATCCAACTCGCTCCTCGTTGACGAGAAAGCAGTTTCGGATCAAACGACTAACTCAAACCAGACACGACCGAAGACAAGCTTCCCAAGCTGAATGTCAGGGGTTCGATTCCCCTCACCCGCTCCAAATCCCATAGACATGTAAAAGGGTGGATTGTTTCGCTGAGCGATCCTTGATAGGGTCTTGCGTGGCAAATTCTTTCGCCCTTTCCCTGAATCTTCGCCCGGCTGCGCTTCTGCTCGCCGGGTCGCGACTTATGGGCTGCCGCCGGGACTGACGGCTGCCCGGCGGCGGATCACGCCTGTCGTACCCCCATCCTATCGCTACCGAAGTTCTCAGGAGACGCACCCGTGTTGCGCGACCCCTCCATCAAATATCGCCCCTTCCCGACCGTCGACCTGCCGGATCGCCAGTGGCCCAGCCGCACGATCACCAAGGCGCCGCGCTGGCTGTCGACGGACATGCGTGACGGCAATCAGGCCCTGATCGACCCGATGAACGCCGAGAAGAAGCAGCGCTTTTTCGACCTGTTGGTGAAGATCGGCATCAAGGAGATCGAGGTGGGCTTCCCCTCGGCAGGCGCGACCGAGTTCGACTTCATCAGCGGTCTGGTGCGCGCCAACAGCATTCCCGACGATGTGGTGGTGCAGGTGCTGACCCAGGCGCGGGCCGACCTGATCGCGCGCTCGTTCGAAAGCCTGGAGGGGGCCAAGACCGCCGTCGTCCATATGTACAACGCCCTGTCGCCCGCCTGGCGCGAGATCGTGTTCGGCATGGACCGGGCGGGCATCAAACAGATCGCCATCGAGGGCATGTCGCGGATGCGCGAGGAGGCCGAACGCCGCCCCGACACCGACTGGCGTTTCGAATACAGCCCCGAGACCTTCTCCACCGCCGAGCTGGATTACAGTCTGGAGGTCTGCGAGGCGGTTCTGGACGTGATCGAGCCGACGCCCGAAAAGCCGATCATCTTCAATCTGCCCGCCACCATCGAGGCGGCGACGCCGAACATCTATGCCGATCAGGTCGAGTGGTTCTGCCGCAACATTTCGCGCCGCGACTGCGTGATCGTATCGGTCCATCCGCACAACGACCGGGGCACGGGCGTTGCGGCGGCGGAGCTGTCGGTCATGGCCGGCGCCGACCGCGTCGAGGGCTGTCTGTTCGGCAATGGCGAGCGCACCGGCAATGTCGATCTGGTGACCCTGGCGCTGAATCTGTACACGCAAGGGGTCGATCCCGAGCTGGACTTCTCGGACATGGACGGGGTGATCCAGACGGTCGAGCATTGCAACGCCCTGCCGGTTCATCCGCGCCACCCTTACGCCGGGGAACTGGTCTTCACCGCCTTCTCGGGCAGTCACCAGGACGCGATCAAGAAGGGGTTCGCAGCCCAGGCCAGGCGAAACGACCATATCTGGAACGTGCCGTACCTGCCCATCGATCCGGCCGATCTGGGCCGGTCGTATGAGGCGGTCATCCGGGTCAACTCCCAGTCCGGCAAGGGCGGCTTCGCCTGGGTGCTGGAACAGGACAAGGGCCTGAAACTGCCCAAGCGGATGCAGGCCGATTTCAGCCAGCATGTTCAGGCCTATGCTGACCAGGTGGGCCGGGAACTGACCGCCGCCGACATCTGGGACGTGTTCCGGTCCGTCTATGCGCCGGAAGGCGACCATGGCCCGTTCGCCCTGGTGGATTATGAAGAAGGCCGCTCGGCGCCGGGCAAGGAGCGCCGCTTCACAGGCCGCATCCGTCTGAACGGCGAGGAACGCCGGATTTCAGGCCGCGGCAACGGCTTCCTGTCCAGCGTGCTGGACGCGCTGCGTGAAGACTGCGGTCTGGTGCTGGACATCGAGGACTATCACGAGCACGCCATCGGTCAGGGCGCTGACGCCCAGGCGGCGGCCTATGTCGAGTGCCGCACGGCGGACGGACGCGCCATCTTCGGCGTGGCGACCGACCCGGACGTGGCCACCGCCTCGTTGAAGGCGCTGCTGGGCGCCGCCAACCGCGCCGATGCGGCGGGCGGTCAGGCGGCGGTGAAGGCGCCTAGCCTGGCGGACAGCTAAGAGCAATCGTCGGCTCCTAAGACACCGTCATTCCGGGGCGTCTGAAGGACGGACCCGGAGCCCAGATGTTTCCGCGATGCGACTGTGGTTCTGGGTTCCTCGGTCTGCTCAGCCCCGGAAAGACGAGTTGAAACGTCAGTCTTGAATCTGCGGCTCGTCTTTCAGGCGGGCCGCATTTTCGCGGGCGTAGCGTTGGGCGATCACGGTGCAGGCGAACAGCTGGATCTGGTGGAACAGCATGATCGGCAGGACGATCAGCGGCACAGAGGCGCTGGCGAACAGGATGCCGGCCATCGGGATTCCGCTGGCCATGCTCTTCTTGGAGCCACAGAACAGGATGACGATCCGGTCGGGGCGGTCGAACTTCAGCGCGCGCCCCGCCAGCAGGGTCAGGCTGAGCACCAGTCCCAGAAGCACGATGTTCAGGCCGATCACCTTGGCCAGGTCGGCTGGCGCGACCTGTGACCAGACACCGGCGACCATGCCCTCGCTGAACGCGGCGTAAACGATCAGCAGGATCGAGCCGCGATCCACCAGCCCAGTCAGTCTGGCGTTGCGGGTCAGCCAACCCAGCATCAGCGGACGGCACAACTGGCCTATGGCGAACGGGGCCAGAATCTGCAGGCCGATGTCGATGATGGACTGGAGATGGATGCCGCCGCCTGCGCCGCCGATCAGCAGGGCGACCAGCAGGGGCGTGACCACTACGCCGATCAGGTTCGACACGCTGGCGCTGGTCAGGGCGCCGGGGACATTGCCGCCCGCGATGGAGGTGAAGGCGATCGACGACTGCACCGTGGAGGGCAGCAGGCACAGGAACATCATCCCGGTCAGCAGATCAGGCTGCAGCGATCCGCGCATCAGGAAGACCAGACCCAGACCCAGCAGCGGGAACAACACGAAGGTGCTGAGGAAGACCGTCCCCTGCAGCCGCCAGTGCATCAGGCCCGCCACGATGGCGGCGGGTGACATCCGCGCGCCATACAGGAAGAACAGCAGGGCGATGGCGACCTTGACCACCACGCCCATCACGACCGCGCCCTGGCCGCTGGCGGGCAGAACCGCCGCCAGAACCACCATGCCGATCAGGGCCAGAAGATAGCCGTCGATCGGCAGGCGGGACAGGAAACGAGGCATGGGCGGCTCAGGCTGCGGCGGGTCGCCGCACTGATAGGCCGCTATGGCCCGGGGTTGAAGCCCGGGCCTTGATTTCGGCGCTCAGGCCCCGGCGCGGTTCTTGACCAGATCGTCCACGACCGATGGATCGGCCAGGGTTGATGTGTCGCCCAGGGCGCCGATCTCGTTTTCGGCGATCTTGCGCAGGATGCGGCGCATGATCTTGCCGGACCGCGTCTTGGGCAGGCCCGGCGCCCACTGGATCACGTCAGGCGCGGCGATGGGGCCGATCTCGCGGCGGACATGGACGATCAGGGCCTTGCGCAGTTCCTCGGTCGCCTCGACGCCCTTGTTCAGGGTGACATAGGCGTAGATGCCCTGGCCCTTGATGTCGTGCGGATAACCGACGACGGCGGCCTCTGCGACATCGTCATGCAGCACCAGGGCGCTTTCGACCTCGGCGGTGCCCATGCGGTGGCCCGAGACGTTGATGACGTCGTCGACGCGGCCGGTGATCCAGTAATAGCCGTCCTCGTCCCGGCGGCAGCCGTCGCCGGTGAAGTAACGGCCCGGGTAGGTCGAGAAATAGGTGTCGAAGAAGCGCTGGTCGTCACCATAGACAGTGCGCATCTGACCCGGCCAGCTGTCGGTGATGCACAGATTGCCGGACACGGCGCCGACCAGTTCATGGCCTTCCGCATCGACGATCTGCAGTTCGACGCCGGGCAGGGGCAGGGTCGCCGAACCCGGCTTCAGGTCGGTGGCGCCCGGCAGCGGCGTGATCAGATGGCCGCCCGTTTCGGTCTGCCACCATGTATCGACGATGGGGCAACGGCTGTCGCCGACGATCTCGTGATACCAGCGCCAGGCCTCGGGGTTGATCGGCTCTCCAACCGTGCCGAGGATGCGCAGAGAGGCGCGTGACGTCGCCTTCACCGGATCATCCCCTTCACGCATCAGTGCGCGCAGGGCCGTGGGGGCGGTGTAGAAAATTGCGACCTGATGCTTGTCCACCACCTGCCAGAAGCGGCTTGCGTCGGGATAGTTGGGCACGCCCTCGAACATCAGGGTCGTCGCGGCGTTCGCCAGCGGGCCGTACAGCAGATAGGAATGGCCGGTGACCCAGCCCACGTCGGCGGTGCACCAGAAGACCTCGCCGGGGCGATAGTCGAACACCAGTTCATGGGTCCAGGCGGCCCAGAACAGATAGCCTCCGGTGGTGTGCAGCACCCCCTTCGGCTTGCCCGTCGATCCCGAGGTGTAGAGGATGAACAGCGGATCTTCGGCGTTCATCGGTTCGGGCGGACAGTCGGTCGAAACCTTGGCGGCCTCGGCGGCGTAGTCGAAGTCGCGGCCCTGGACCATCGGCACGTCGGCGCCGGTGCGGCGCACGACCAGGACGGTGTCGACCTTCACCTTCTCCAGCGCGGCGTCGACATTGGCCTTCAGCGGCACGGACTTGCCGCCGCGCATGCCCTCGTCGGCGGTGACGATCAGGCTTGAGCCGCAGTCCTCGATCCGGCCGCTGAGGCTGTCGGGTGAGAAGCCGCCGAACACGACCGAATGGACGGCTCCGATCCGCGTGCAGGCCAGCATGGCGTAGGCGGCTTCGGGGATCATGGGCAGATAAAGGGTGATGCGGTCGCCCTTCTTGGCGCCATGCGCCTTCAGCACATTGGCCATGCGGCAGACTTCGTCATGAAGTTCGCCATAGGTGATGTTGCGGCTGTCCTTGGGATCGTCGCCTTCCCAGATGATCGCCGTCTCGTCCTTGCGATGGGGCAGGTGGCGGTCGATGCAGTTGGCCGAGACGTTCAGAACCCCGTCCTCGAACCAGCGGATGCGGAAATCCTCCTTGTTGAAGGAGACGTCCTTGATCCTGGTCGGGGCCTTGATCCAGTCCAGACGCGCGGCCTGCTCCGACCAGAAGGCGTCGGGCGTTTCGCGCGCCGCGATCCGCGCCGCATCATAGGCCTGTCGGTTCATGTGCGCCTTGGCGGCCAGATCGGCGGGAACCGGGTAGAGCTCGGAATCAGGCACGCGGGGTGTCTCCAACATCAGATCAGAATCCGTATTTCGCGAACAGGATCAGACGGGTCATGTCGCCGCTCGCGCCGGTCTCGATTTCGCGATCCGCGAACATCAGCTCGGCCCCCACATCAAACGCCGTAACCGGCGACCAGATCAAGTTCGCATGGAGGCTCTGGGCGGACCGGTTGACGTTCAGGCCCGTGATCGATGTGTCATTGTCGACCCGCTGGGCGGACCAGACCAGATTGGAGCGCACGCCCGGCGCCCAGACGTGGCGATAGGCGGCGAACCCGGCGACCACGCCGATGGCGTCCAGATCGCCCGATGCATTCAACACCGCGTCGTTTGAGAAGTTCAGCCCCAGATAGCGGCCGATTCCTTCGCCCCCGCTCAGCATCAGGCGGATGTCGTCCTTGTCGCCGACCTTGATCTTGGCCGAGGCGGACAGGCCCCAGCCGGTGGTCGTGGCGTCGACGCCGGCGGCCGGGTTCTGGATCTTCAACTGGCGCAACAGCCCCGCGAACTGAACATCGCCCCAGGGGCGCGAAACGGCGTACCGCGCCGTCAGGTCCGGCATGGTGTTGATATTGCTGAGAATTCGTGTCCCTCCGCCGAAGGGGGTGACGGTGGTTTCCGGGTTCTCGACGGAAACCGACAGGGGGCCGCGCGTGTATCGGACCTGGACCTGGCGGGCGAAGACCGTGCCTTCCGCCGCGCCGACGAAGTCTGCGGACTCGGGCAGGACGGCGGTGTTCTGGAAGTTGGTCCATTCCTGGCCGATCAGCCAGTTGTCGATGGTGACGAAGGCGCGCCGCAGGGCCGGATTGGCCGGGCTGGTGGTGCGCAGATCCGTCACGCCGGGCAGGGTCTGGAAGTCCATCTCCAGCCGCGTGCCGACCTTGTGACCGCCCACCATGCCGTCGGTGGTCAGCCAGAAACGGGTTTGGCGGGCGTTGAGGTCGGTCGCCGCATCCTCGCGCTGGCCGCCGATGGGAATGGCGCCGGGGACGTGGAATTCGCGCAGCGCGTCGCCGTTCACCGGGCCCGCGCCAGAGTAGCGCGAAACAGAGGCGTCGGTCTTGATGAAGCCGCCAAACCGGACAGTGTGGTCGCCGATGCGGAAGCCTTCGCTCAGCGGCGCGAGGGCGGCGGTCTGCTGGACCGGCGCCGCGGGAGAGGCGGCGGGGCGCGTCTCCAACCGCAGGATGTCCTGCTGCTGCGCGGCCTGCTGGGTGCGCGAGGCGACGACTTCGGTCTTCAGCGCATTCAACTCCGCCTCAAGCTGGGCGATGCGGGCTTCGAGCGCGGCCTGACCGCTGGCGTTCTGAGCCGAAGCGATGCCGGGTGCGATAAGCAAGGCGGCGACAGCCGACCCCGCCATAAGGCTGGTCTTGATCATCGTTGCGTCCTCCCGAGCCTGTCTTGTGCAGGCGTGCGTTCCTCGAACCTTTTCCCCTTGAGGTGGTGGAGGCCATTGGCCATTGGTCTAGTTTCGACCAAAGTCGAACCGCGCCATGATGTCGCCAATGCGGACGACAGAAGGCCGCACTCGGGAAGGACGCCTATGGATCGCATCGTCATCGCTGACGACCATCCCCTGTTCCGCGCCGCCTTGCGGTCCGCACTCGACAAGGCGGCGCCGGGCTCGAACGTCGAGGAATGCGCCAGTCTGGCCGAGGCCAAGGCGGCCATGCAGTCGGCTGCGGCGGACCTGCTGCTGCTGGATCTGAAGTTGTCGGACAGCGAGGGGATGGCCGGCCTCGCTGCGGTCCGCGCCGAATATCCGGCTGTGCCGGTCGCGGTGGTTTCGGCCAGCGAGGACGCGCCGGTCGTGCGTCGCGCCCTGGGCCTGGGCGCCGCGGGCTTCATTCCCAAATCGGCGACCCTGCCGCAGATGGTCGAGGCCATCGCCGCCATCCTGGCGGGCGACAGCTGGGCGCCGGACCTGCCGGAAGTCGAGGAGGCGGACGATCTGGCGGCGCGTGTGTCCAGTCTGACGCCGTCTCAACTGCGTATTCTTGAGGGATTGAAGGCCGGGCGGCTGAACAAGCAGATCGCTTTTGACCTGGGTGTGTCCGAGGCCACGATCAAGGCGCATCTGACCAGTGTGTTCCGCAAGCTGGGGGTTTATAACCGCACCCAGGCGGTGATCCTGGCCAAGCAGCTGGACCCCAGCTAGCTCAACACAGGCAGCCGTCATTAAGTTACGAACCGTCATTCCGGGGCGTCCGTAGGACGAAGCCGGAATCCAGGAGGCTCGTATCCGGCGTCGAATGCGCCCGGTGCCGGGACTGTAGCCTTGGCTTCCGGGTTCCTCGCTTCGCTCAGCCCCGGAAATCAAGGTTCGAGGCTGAATGTCGATTGGACCTAGCTCGATAGAAACGCCTTCAGCGCGGCCGGCTTGATCGGCTTGGGCAACAGGACGGCGCCCGCCGCCGTGGCCTGTTCGTTCAGGCCGTCGCGGGTGTCGGCGGTGACCAGGGCGATGCGGCGCACGCCCAGCGGCCTCAGCCAGTCGATGAGGGCGAACCCTTCCGGCCCGTCGCCCAGGTGAAGATCGACGACGGCGGCGTCGAACGGCCCCTGGGCCGCCTTGGCCGCTGCGATGCTGGGCGCCAGGGTCGGTCTGGCGCCCCAGCGGGTCAGCAGGGCCTCCAACGCGTCCAGAATGACCGGCTCATTGTCGACGCAAAGGACCCGAAGACCCGCCAGAGGCAGGCGCGCCTCACGCATCGGCATGGCCTCGATCGTTGGAACGGCGGCGACGCGCGGGGCGGTGATGCGGAAGGTCGTGCCGCGCCCCGCGCCCGAGCTTAGCTCCAGCGGGTGGTCCAGAAGGCTGGACAGGCGCCGCACGATGGCCAGACCAAGCCCGGCGCCCGGTTCGTCCACAGGCGCGCCGGGCAGGCGGACGAATTCGCCGAAGACTGTTTCCCTGTCGGCGTCGGGAATGCCGCGTCCGGTGTCGCTGA
The DNA here is from genome assembly GCA_963522565.1 of uncultured Brevundimonas sp. GTDB lineage: Bacteria > Pseudomonadota > Alphaproteobacteria > Caulobacterales > Caulobacteraceae > Brevundimonas. Next base: position 97,375 of record CAUQZC010000001.1, read on the forward strand.
CCAGCAACTGCACCGTCTCGCCATGCCGCCGCGCCCCCACCAGCACCCGGCCCGTATCCGTATAGCGGATGGCGTTGGAGATCAGGTTCTGCAGCATGGACCGCAACAGGTCGCGGTCGGAGGAGATCCACAGCCGACTGGGCATGATGACCAGCCGCAGGCCCTTGGCCTCGGCCACCGGCTCATACTCGCGGCGGAGTTCGTCGAGAAGTCCGCCCAGAGACAGGCGCGTCACCGCCGTGCTGACGCCCCCCGCCTCCAGCTTGGACAGGTTCAACAGGGCGGTCAGCAGGCGGTGGGCGCTGTCGATGGCGCGGTCGGCGTTGACGGCCAGAGTGTGGCTGGCGGGGTCGGCTCCGGCGCCGGAGACGGCGGGCTCCTCCTTTAAGGCGGCGATGAACAGGCGCGCCGCGTGCAGCGGCTGCAGCAGGTCATGACTGGCGGCGGCCAGGAACCGGGTCTTGGAGGCGGTGGCGTCCTCGGCCATCTGGCGGGCTTCGTCCAGACGCGCCGTGCGGTCGGCGACGCGGGCCTCCAGCCGTTCATTGGCTTCCTCCAACTGACGCGCGGCGCGGCGCAGGGCGGTGATGTCGGTGTAGCTGGTGGCGTAGCCGCCGCCGGGGATCGGCGCGCCGGACGAGCGCAGCACCCGGCCGTCGGGCTGCTGGCGTTCGTGGTCGTGCGGGATGCGGCGGGCCAACGCCTCCAGCCGCCGCTCGACCCAGGCCTCGATGTCATTGGGGCTTTCGCCGCGTTCGGCGTTCAGCCGATAGATGTTGGCGATGGGCAGGCCGACGTGGACGAAGCCGACGGGCAGGTCGAACATGGCGACATAGCGCCGGTTCCAGGCGGTGACGCGCAGATCCTCGTCCACCACGATCACGCCCTGGTCGATATTGTCCAACGTGGTCTGCAGCAGGTCGCGGTTGAACTGAACCGCCTGGGACGCCTCGTCCAGCATCCGCACCACATCCTCCGGCGCGCGTCCGACCCCGGCCAGGGCGGCGGCGATGACCCGGCGGGCCGAAGCTGCGCCGATGGCGCCCGCAAGCATCCGTTCGGCCGCGCGGGCCAGGGCGGCGTCCGCCGGGTCGGCGTCACGCAGGCGGGTGTCGGTCTCATCGCCCCAGGCGGTGAAGGCGCGCTCGGCCCGTTCGTCGCCGATGAAGCGGGCGACCAGGGCGCGCAGATCGCCGACAGAGGCGCCGGACGGCGAAGGGCGGTTCTCGGTCCAGTCCGGGCCGATCCGGTCCACGAAGGCGCGGGCCTGAACCCGGTCGATCAGGCGTGGCCGGGCGATGCGCGACACCCCGACATAGACAGCCAGGTTCAGCCCCAGACTGAGGAAGACTCCCAGGGCCAGCGGGTCGTCTACGCCAATCAGCAGATGCGGACGCCATGCGGCGTCGGGCGCAACCTGCGGCAGCGCCAGCGTGATGATCCAGACGCCGACGCCGACCGCCATTCCGGCCAGCGCCCCCATCGCATGACCGCCCCGCCACAGCACCGCGCCGAACAAGGCGGGCGCCAACTGCGCCAGGGCCGCGAACGAAACCAGTCCCATGGCCGCCAGCCCGCGCGACTGATCCATGGCCTGATAATAGACCCAGGCCAGCAGCAGCACGGCGATGATGGCTGCGCGCCGAACATGCAGGATCGTGCCCGCCATGTCCGAGGCGTCGCCGCGCACCCGCCATCGGTCACGCGCCAGGAAGGGCAGAATCAGGCTGTTGGAGACCATGGCCGACAGGGCCACGGCCTCGACGATGACCATGGCGGTCGCGGCCGAAAACCCGCCGACGAAGACGACGGCGGTCAACAGGGTCTCGCCTCGCCCGAACGGCAAGGCCAGCACCAGAAGATCCGGGTTCACTGCAGGGGCGAACAGGGCGCCGGCCGCCACCAGCGGCAGGACCGCCAGGCTCGTCAGCAGCAGATAGACCGGGAAGATCCAGCGGGCGCGTTTGACATCCGATGGTGCGGCTCCCTCGACAAAGGCGACATGGAACTGACGCGGCAGACAGAAGATGGCCAGGGTCGAAATCAGGATGATGGCCGAAAATCGGGGCGTCACCTCGGGCGGGCGCGACAGGGCGCCCAGGCCTTCGATGATGCGTGGCGGCGCGCCTTCATTCAGCAGCAGGACGAGGGCGAACACGGCGACGAACAACAGGGCGCCCAGCTTGACCACCGATTCCAGTCCGATGGCCTGGATCAGGCCGCGATTGTGTTCGGTCAGGTCGGGACGGCGCGCCCCGAAGAGAATGGCGAAGAAGGCCAGAACACCAGCCAGCACCAGAACCGTCAGGCTTTCGGACCCCGCCACCGGCGTGTCCGCCGTCAGCAGTTCGCCGGCCATCGACAGCGATTTCAGCTGCAGCGCGATATAGGGCAGCGAACCCAGGATGGCGACCACCGTGACAGCGGCGCCCAGTGTCTGGCTCTTGCCATATCGAGAGGCCACGAAGTCGGCCATGGACCCGACATTTTCGCGCCGGGCGGCGGCGGCGATGCGGCGCCACAGCGGGAACAGAACGGTCACCCCGATGATGGGGCCGATATAGATGGGCAGATACTCCCACCCGTCGCGCGCCGCCGTGCCGACTGCGCCGTAATAGGTCCATGAGGTGCAGTATATGGCCAGCGAGAGGGCATAGACGGACGCGCCCAGCCCCTTGCCCCTGGCGCGCGTCGCCGGGCGTTCCTGATACCAGGCGACGGCGAAAAGGGTCGCCATATAGCCCACGACAAGGCCAAGGATCAGCAGGCTGAACATTGCGGCATCTGAACCGCGCTGAGCGGGTTGCACAAGTAAAAGGGCGGACTGTCTTGCGACAGCCCGCCCCCTCATTCACGCCTGAAAGCAGGATCAGGCGTTGAGGTCGACGTCCTTGCCTTCCTTGACCAGCAGGAAGCCCAGCACGACCGTCGCCAGCGCCACGACGATCGGATACCACAGGCCGTAGTAGATGTTGCCGGTGGCGGCCACCATGGCGAAGGCGGTGGTCGGCAGGAAGCCGCCGAACCAGCCGTTGCCGATGTGATAGGGCAGGGACATGGAGGTGTAGCGGATCTTGGTCGGGAACATCTCGACCAGGGCAGCCGCGATCGGCCCATAGACCATGGTCACATAGAAGCCGAGGATGAACAGGATCAGCACCACCATCGGCTTGTTGACCAGGGCGCTGTCGGCCTTGGCCGGATAGCCGGCGGCGGTCAGGGCCTCGCCCAGGCCCTTGTCCCAGGTCTTCTTTTGCGCGGCGAAGTCGGCGGAGGTCATGGCGTCGCCGCGGAAGCTGGGGACCACCGACTGGTCGCCGATCCGAACCTCGGCCACCGTCCCGGCGGGCGCCTTGAGGTTGGTGTAGGTCACGCCCGCCTTGGCCAGATAGGATTTGGCGACGTCGCAGGAGTGGTTGAACACCGTCTTGCCGACGGGATCAAACTGCAGATGGCAGTCGGCCGGATCGGCGTAGATCACGACCGGCGCCGAGGCGGCGGCTTCGGCCAGGCGCGGATTGGCGGCCTGGGTCAGGGCGTTGAACAGCGGCATATAGGTCAGGGCGGCGATCAGGCAGCCCGCCAGGATGATCGGCTTTCTGCCCACCTTGTCGGACAGCCAGCCCCAGAAGATGAAGAAGGGCGAGGCCGCCAGAAGCGCGATGGCCAGCAGCACATAGACCAGGGTCGCGTCGACCCGCAGCACCCGCTCAAGGAAGAACAGGGCGTAGAACTGGCCGGTGTACCAGATGACGGCCTGACCGGCGGTCAGACCCACCAGGGCGATCAGCACCAGCTTGAGGTTCGGCCATTTGCCGAAGCTGTCCTTCAGCGGGGTCTTGGAGCCCTTGCCTTCGGCCTTCATCTTCTTGAACGAAGGGCTTTCGGCCAGCTTCAGACGGATCCACAGGGACACGCCCAAAAGCAGGATCGAGACCAGGAACGGAATCCGCCAGCCCCATTCGGCGAAGGCTTCCTCGCCGACGGCGAAACGCACGCCCAGGATCACCGCCAGGCTCAGGATCAGGCCTGCGGTCGCGGTGATCTGGATGAAGGAGGTGTAGAAGCCGCGTTTGCCCTTGGGCGCATGTTCGGCGACATAGGTGGCGGCTCCGCCGTATTCGCCGCCCAGGGCCAGGCCCTGGATCAGGCGCATCAGCACCAGAATGATCGGCGCCGCGATGCCGATGACCGCATAGGGCGGCAGAAGACCGACGACGAAGGTCGACAGACCCATCAGCAGCATGGTGACCAGGAAGGTGTTCTTGCGTCCCCACAGGTCGCCTAGGCGCCCGAAGACAATGGCGCCGAAGGGCCGCACCGCGAACCCGGCGGCGAAGGCCATCAGGGCGAAAATATAGCCGGTCGTCTCGTTCACGCCCGAGAAGAACTGAACCGTGATGATCGCCGCCAGCGATCCGTAGAGATAAAAGTCGTACCATTCGATGACGGTGCCGACAGAGGAGGCCAGGATCACCAGCCGATCGCTGCGATCGACGGTGTGCCCTTCCTCGCCGGACGCAGCTGTCGCGTCGGTTGCCATTGATCCATTTCCTCCCAAGTCGCCGTTATCGGCCGTTATGCGCGGCCTGACGGACGCGTGGACGGGCAGACTGACGCAGCCATGCGACTCTGGAGAGAGCGACTTTGGTCGAGGATCGATGATTTTTCAGCAGCGGCCAGCGGCCGGATCAGTAGGCGTTCACGCGCTTCAGGATCATCGGCACTGTGCGGCAGATGATCAGGATGTCGTCACGGAACGACCAGCCATCGGCGTAGTGGACATCGGCTTCGACCCGGCGGGCCATGCAGCTGAGCTGGTGAATCTCGCCGCGCAGACCCGAAATCTGGGCGAGGCCCGTCAGGCCGGGCCGGACGGCGAAGCGCTTGGAATAACAGGGCAATAAGGCGCTGTAATGGATGTCGTGGGCCAGGGCGTGCGGACGGGGGCCGACCAGGGACATGTCCCCCAGAATCACATTCACCAGCTGGGGCAGTTCATCCAGGCTGGTGGCGCGAATGAAGGCGCCGACGCGGGTTACGCGGGCGTCGTTCTTGGTGGCGTGAGCGATCTTGTCGCCATCTTCGGTCACCGTCATGCTGCGGAACTTCAGGATGGTGAAGGTCTTGCCGTTCAGCCCCGTGCGGCGCTGACGGAACAGGACCGGGCCGCGCGTCTCGATCACCACCGCCAAGGCGATGGCGGCATAGGCGGGCAGCAGAATCAGCAGGGCCAGTGCGGCCAGGGTGATGTCCATCACACGCTTGCACGCAGCGGACCCCGTTCCGCGCTTGAACGCTGGCGACCAGACAGGACCAGAAACGGTCGCTTGCCTGTCGGCGCCTGCGGTTGCCGACCAACTGTCGAACATGCTGGTCCCCCCCCGTACAGCTCTTAAAACGCACTTCCGTGGAACTTAAGCGCAACGACGTTGTGCGACGCAAGATGAATCGAGCGTTGCGTTCCTAGAACGAGGTTCCGTTACCCAATGACCACACTAATGGCGAAATGACGGCCGTTTGACGAGGCCATACGCCTCGGTTCAGCCTTCGATCGAAATGACCGGCCCTGCTTCCGGCCGCAGTGCGCTGCCGCCACGACGCTTTTTCAACCATGTGCGGATGCGCGACTGGATCGGATTGTCGATGGCGAAGTGGAAGGCGAAGGCGAAGGCAATGGCGGCGACTACGCCCAGGGCCCACAGCATCCACTGAATGGGTTCGGACAGGGCGAACCGGGCGACCAGGACATTGACGACGCCGAACCAGGCGATGCGGACGACTTCATTGGAGATGAACATGGAGAAGGACACCTGTGCAGCCTTCTCGACCAGCTTGGACGGCTTGGTCACCGGCACGGCGCCCGCCGCCAGGATGATGAGCGAGATGAGGCTCAGCGAGATCAGGGCGTGCTTGTCGAAGTTCTGAACTATGGCCAGAGCGACGGCGGCGGCGATCCCGACCCAACCGGCCAGACGCGGGTTGATCCAGACTTTCTGAGCGAACCAGGCCAGGGCCATGCCCAGGAAGAACAGAGGCAGGGCGCGGATGAAGCCGTAACCCATGGGCATCTGATAGACGGGATAGCCCAACAGGCTCCAGCATAGCTGGTTGGCGACCAGATAGACGCCAATCCCCGTCGCCAGCGCCGCCCACGGTCCCAGACGCATCAGGCCTCGGATGATCCACGGGAAGCAGAGATAGCAGCCGATCAGGGCCGAGATCGACCAGGTGGGCGCGTTCCAGCCCAGGCCGCCATAGACGCCATAGGACTGCAGCAGCAGCAGTTGCGCCGGCAGCTGGTCCCAGCGGAACCATTCGGGATTGCGTGGCGCGACGCCTGCCGCCGTGCTCAGCAGAACCAGCACGACCAGCGACAGGCCCATGATCAGGTGGGCGGGGGTGACGCGCAGGAACCGCTTCAGGAAGAAATCCATCGGCGACATCCGGCCCTTGTCCACCGCCGCGCCATAGACGCGCATAAGCACATAGCCGGAATCGATCAGGAAGAAGTTGGTCAGCAGGAAGCCGCCGCGCTCGAACACCGGATGCAGATGTTCGGCCAGCGGATAGGGACCAGCGGCCTGGAAATGATGCAGAATGATCAGGAAGGCCACGATGAACCGCAGGGCGTCCAACCAGCCGCCACGCGCGATCGGCGTTGTGTCATTCCGGGTCGAAATCAGCGTCCAGGGCATAGTATCCGCCTCCTCTGCCCTTATGGACGCAAAAGGTGGACCAATCCCCAGCCGGGATGGTGAATCCCGAAAAGGCGATCAGGGCTTAACCGCGAACCAGACGCAGGAATTCCTCGCGCGTGCGGGGGTCGTCGCGCACCACGCCGATCAGGTGGCTGGTCGACAGGCTGGCGCCCGGCGCATTGACGCCGCGCAGCGTCATGCAGGAATGCTCAGCCTCGACGACCACGCCGACGCCGTGCGGGCGCAGGACGGTCTGGATGGCCTCGGCGATCTCGGAGGTCATCTTTTCCTGAATCTGCAGACGCCGCGCAAAGCCGCGCACAACCCGCGCCAGCTTGGAGATGCCCACGACCCGGTCGGTCGGCAGATAGGCGACGTGCGCCTTGCCCACGACCGGCAGCATGTGGTGTTCACAGAAGCTGACGAAGCGGATGTCCTTCAGCACCACCAGTTGGTCATATCCCCCCGTCTCCTCGAAGGTCTTCTCCAGATAGGACAGGGGATCGACCTCATAGCCCTCGAACAGTTCGCGATAGCTGCGCGCCACCCGCGCCGGCGTCTCCAGCAATCCTTCCCGGTCGGGATTGTCGCCGGCCCACTGGATCAGGGTGCGAACGGCGGCTTCGGCTTCGGCCTGCGAGACGGAGGGGGTGGAGGGCGTATCGGTCATGCACGCTACATAGCGGCGCCGCCCCAAGAATGGGAGAGGATGCGGAACTTCGCCGTTGGTTAGCGCCTCGTTAACCATCCTCCCGGCATTTTCTGCCCAGTGATTTGCGGGAGCGCAGGCCGATGAACGGCGCGGAAGTTCTGGATGTTGGCCGCGACGCCATCTGGCTGACGATTCAGCTGTGCCTGCCGGTTCTGCTGGTCGGTCTGGTGGTCGGGGTGGTCATCGGCCTGTTTCAGGCCCTGACCCAAATTCAGGAACAGACGCTGATCTATGCGCCCAAGATCATCGCCATCTTCGTGTCACTTCTGCTTTTCCTGCCGCTGATGGGCGGGCTGTTGGGCGGCTTCATGCGCCAGATCGCCGCGCGCATCGCAGGCATGTAGTGGAGGCCTACGCCACCGCCGATCAGGTCTGGGCCGGCGGTCTGATCTTTGCTCGCATTGGGGCGATCCTGATGCTGATCCCCGGAGTCGGCGAATCCTATGTGCCGCCGCGGGTGCGGCTGTCTCTGGCTCTGATCATGTCTCTGGCTTTGTGGCCGGTGGTGCGGACGACCCTGCCCGGCCTGCCGGACACCGTGGGCGGCATGGCAGGCTGGATCATCCATGAGGTGGTCGTAGGTCTGATGATCGGCCTGTTGCTGCGCATGTTCATGGCCGCCCTGACCACGGCGGGCGAGATCATATCGCTTCAGACGACCCTCAGCTTCTCGCAGACCGCCAATCCCCTGCAGGCGCAGCCGGGGACGACGCTTGCGGCCTTCCTGACCCTGTTGGGCGTGACGTTGCTGTTCGCCACCAACACCCATCACCTGTTCATCGCCGGCATCGTCGGCTCCTACCGCCTGATCGCCCCGGCCCAGCCCCTGGTGATGAGCGACTTCACCACCATGGCCGTGCGGACCCTGGGCGACAGCTTCCTGCTGGGGGTGCAGCTTGCGGCGCCGGTCCTGGTGTTCGCCCTGATCTTCAATCTGGCGTCCGGCCTGATCGCGCGGGTCATGCCGTCGTTCCAGGTCTATTTCGCCGCCGCGCCGCTGAGCGTCATTCTGGGTCTGTCGATCTTCGCGCTCAGCCTCGGCGCGCTGGGGACGGTCTTCATCGACCGCTACCGCCGTCTGGCGGACGTCTTCGTTTCGGGAGGCATGGGTGGCTGAAGGCGCCGATCCCGAGTCGAAAACCGAAGAGGCCACCCCGCGAAAACTTGCCGATGCACGCAAGAAGGGTGACGCCGCCAAGTCGCCGGATGTCGCTCAGGTGATGTCTCTGGCCGGCGCCGCCGCGGTCATTCTGGGCGCAGGGGGCTGGTTCGCCTCGTCCATGGCGGAACAGTTGATTCCCTTCATCGCCGCTCCGCACCAGATGCTGGGCGTCCTGAACGCGGGCGCGGGCAATCAGATTCTGGCGAAGGCCCTGTGGGCCATGGGTCCGTTTATGGGCGCCATCATGCTGGCCACCATCATCGGCGGGGTTGGCGGCAATGTCGCCCAGTCGGGGCTGATCTTCACCGCCGAGAAGCTGAAGCCCAAATGGTCGTCGATCAATCCGTTGAGCGGGTTCAAACGCATCTATGGGCCGGACGGGCTGATGCAGTTCGTCAAGACCTTCCTGAAGCTGTCGGCCGTCTGCGCCGTCTGCTGGTTCGCGCTGAAGCCCCATGCGCGCGAGTTCGAGAACATGGTGGGCATGAGCCCCGCCGACCTGCTGCCGCTGGCGCGGGACATGGCCATGAAGCTGTTCTTTGCCGCCCTGGTGCTTCTGGCGGCGACCGCAGGCGCGGACTTCATCTGGCAGAAGATGCGCTTCGCCAAGCGGATGCGGATGACCAAGGAAGAGCTGAAGGAAGACTATAAACAGTCCGAAGGCGACCCCCACATCAAGGCCAAGCTGAAGCAGATCCGCATGCAGCGCAGCCGCCAGCGGATGATGGCGAACGTGCCCAAGGCCACCGTCATCGTGACCAACCCGACCCACTATTCGGTCGCGCTTCGCTATGAGCCGGATCAGGGCGACGGCGCCCCGATCTGCGTCGCCAAGGGTGTCGACGCCCTGGCCCTGCGCATCCGGGAAGTGGCGACCGAGCACGGGGTGCCGATCGTCGAGAACGTGCCCCTGGCCCGCGCCCTGTATGCGACGGTCGAGGTGGACGAGGTCATTCCGCGCGAACATTTCGACGCCGCCGCCAAGATCATCGGCTTCGTCTTCCAGTCCCGTAAGCGCCGGTAAGAAGGCGTCAGGATTTCAGCGTATGATCAGCCCACTGATTCGCGAGGCCGCATGACGTCCACCCGTCGCCTTCCGTTCGATCCGATGCTGATCGTGATGGCCCTCGGCTTCGTCGTGGCGGTGGGCGCCCTGGCCTATCCGGCGTTCCGCACCAACCCGACCTCGGCGCCGGGGCTGATCCTGATCCTGACCGTGGGCCTGATCGCCCTGATCGGTCTGTTCGCTTTCCGCCGGGCCGAGACGCCCAAGGGGTCGACCGACGCCGTCATAGATCTGCTGGACGCCATGGCCGAACCGGCGGCCCTGGTGTGGGATTCCGGCCAGGTGCTGGCCTTCAACGGCGCCTGGGCCGAAGCCAACGGCGCGACCGCCTCCCTGCCGCGCGGCCGGTCGGCTCAGGCCCTTTACATGGCCTTCGCCCAGGCCCGTCAGGGCCAGCCGGGCCACGCCATCGTCCAGATCGGCGCACGCGAGATCGAGGTGGTGATCGGTCAGGCGGGGCAGGGCCGCTACCTGATGCGCGCGGCGCCGGACGCCGTTCTGCCGATGGCGGCGGCGCCCGCCCAGACCGTGGCCTCGGTCTCCGGCGAGGCGCGGGCCATGGCGGCGGGTGCGCCCTTTGGTTCTGCGGTGATCGGCGGTGATGACCTGTTCGCGGGGCGGCCGGAAGAGGCCAATGCGGCCCTGGCCGTCCTGACCGGCCCCGCCGCCGCAGGCGACGCCGCCTTCGGTCATCTGTTCGAACCAATGGGCGTGACAGAGGCGCGGGCGCGTCTGGCCTCGGGCGCATCGGGGCCCATCGAACTGGTCGCCCGCGCATTTCCCGATAGGATGCTGCATCTGTATGTGGCGCCTGAAGGCGACAAGCGCCGCATCTGGCTGTTCGACGTCTCGGCGCAGAAGTCGATGGAGCTGCAACTCTCGCAGGCCCAGAAGATGCAGGCCGTGGGCCAACTGGCCGGGGGCGTGGCGCACGATTTCAACAATCTGCTGACGGCGATCCAACTGCAGCTCTCGGGCCTGCTGGAGCGGCACCCGGTAGGCGATCCCTCCTATGAGGGCCTGAATGAAATCCGCCAGACGGCCATCCGCGCCGCCGATCTGGTCAGGAAGCTGCTAGCTTTCTCACGCAAGTCGACCGTGCGGCGCGAGCGTCTGGACCTGGGCGAGCTGGTTGGTGAGTTCGCCATCCTGCTGCGCCGCCTGCTGCGCGAGGATGTGCGGCTGGAGACAGATTACGGCCGCGACCTGCCTGGGGTGCTGGCCGACAAGTCCCAGCTCGAAACCGCCGTCATGAATCTGGCGGTCAATGCGCGTGACGCCATGCGCGGCGTGGTCGAACCCGGCGACGCCGTCGTCACCATCACCACGCGCCGCCTGACGGGCGACGAGGCGCGCGGCCTGGGCTGGGCGGGGGCGACGACCGACGAAGTGGCCCTGATCGAGGTGTCGGACACCGGCCCCGGCGTGCCGCCCGAACTGGTGGACAAGATTTTCGAACCCTTCTTCACCACCAAGGCGGTGAACGAAGGCACGGGCATGGGTCTGGCCACCGTCTATGGCATCGCCCAGCAGGCGGGCGGGCACATCACCGTCAGCAATATCGAAGGGGCCGGCGCCGCCTTCCGCATCTTCCTGCCGGCCGCGGGCGAGGCGGAACTGGCTGAGGTGCAGCCGGTCGAGGTCAAGGCCAAGGCGCCGCGCGACCTGTCCGGCGCCGGACGCATCCTGTTCGTGGAAGACGAGGACGCCGTGCGCGGCATCGCCGCCCGCCTGCTGCGCCAGCGCGGCTATGAGGTGATCGAGGCCTGCGACGGCGAGGAGGCCCTGATCCTGGCCGAGGAGCACGCGGGCCAGATCGACATGATGATCTCTGATGTCATCATGCCGGGTCTGGACGGCCCGTCCCTGCTGAAGAAGGCGCGTCAGTATCTGGGCGACGCGCCCGTGATGTTCATTTCCGGCTATGCCGAGAGCGACTTCTCGGACCTGCTGCAGGACGAGGTCGGGGTGTCCTTCCTGCCCAAACCCCTGGACATCAAGACCCTGGCCGAGCGCGTGAAGCAGGAACTGCACGCGGCCTGACCACGGGCCGTCTGTCACCCCTGCGGGATTGGGTTGGTGCGCGGGTCCGGGCCGTTGGTGACGACGCGGTCGCGTTCGCCCAGGTCCTTGATGATCTTGACGTCGGTGAAGCCGGCGGCCTCGAACAGCGCCTTGACCTGCGGGCCCTGATCGAAGCCGATCTCGACGGCGAAGACCCCCAGCGGTTTCAGGATGCGTTTGATCTCTGGCGCCAGATCCCGATAGGCCTGCAGCCCGTCCGGTCCGCCGTCCAGGGCCAGATGCGGGTCGTGATCGCGGACCTCCGGGTCCAGGGTCGCGATGTGATCGGTCGGGATGTAGGGCGGGTTGGACAGCACCAGGTCGAAGCTGGCGTCGCCGAAGCCCGCCGCCCATTCGGTGCGCAGGAAGCTGGCGCGGTCGTTCAGGTCCAGGTTGGCGGCGTTCTCCTTGGCGACGGCCAGGGCCTCGCTGGAGATGTCGGTGCCGACGCCGGTCGCGCCGGGCCGTTCGGTCAGCAGGGCCAGCAGGATGGCGCCCGAGCCCGTGCCCAGGTCGATGGCGGTGAACCGTTCCTGCGGCGTGAAGGCCAGCATGGCGACGTCCATGAGGGTTTCGGTGTCCGGGCGTGGGCTGAGCACGTCGGGCGTGACGTTCAGGATGATTTTCCAGAACCCCTTCTTGCCGATGATGCGCGAAACCGGCTCGCGCTTCAGACGGCGTTCCACCATGGTTTCATAGGCGGCCTGTTGCTGGGGCGTGACGATCCTGTAGGGATCAGTCAGTATGTCCATGCGGCTGGCGTCGGCGGCGGCTTCAAGCAGCAGGCGGGCGTCGATGGCGGGGCTGTCGATGCGGCCGGCCTTCAGCTTGGCCTGGGCCGACTTCCATACGGTCAGAAGTGTCGCGGAGCCGTCCGCGGGCTTGGGAGAGAGAGGTTCGGTGGTCATGTCGGCTGATTGGCCCTTCGCGGCGGTGATTTCAAGCTGGGCGTGGAACGCGTCGGCGGCCTCGTCGTTCGCCGTCTGATGGCCAAGTCAAAGACCTCCACCTCCACCCCTCTTCGCCGCCTGGTGTCCCGCCCCCGATCCGGCGGGCGAAAGCGGGGCGGGCCTGGCAGTCTGTGGCGCTTCATCGCCGCTGCGGCCGGCGGTCTGGCCGCTGGGGCCGGGGCTGCGCATCTGCTTTACACCCAAGGCCACAAGGTGGGCGTCGATCTGCGTCTGGAGCGCCCGCCTGAACCGCCGCCCGCGCCGCCGACGCCGGCCGATTTCGACGCCGAGGAACCGGGGCGCGGCCGCATGGCGCAGCGGCCTGAGCATATTCCCCGGAAGGGCTGGACCGATATCCTGTGGCGGGCTGTTTCGTCCTATTTCGGCGACAGGGTCGGTTTCGTTGCGGGCGGCGTGACCTTCTTCACCCTGTTGTCGTTGTTCCCGCTGATGGGTTCGTTCGTCACCCTATACGGCCTGTTCGCCGATCCGGCGGACGCCTGGGGACGGCTGCATTTCCTCTATTCTATCCTGCCGGACAGCATCGCCGAGTTTCTGGGCGCGCAGATGCAGCGGCTGGCCGAGAATTCGAACGGGCAACTGACCTTCACCCTGATCTGGACCCTGTTGCTGTCCTTGTGGACGGCGAACGGGGCGGTGAAGATGCTCTTCTACGGCATCAACGTCGCCTATCATGAGGTGGAGAAACGCAATATCGTCCGTTACAATCTCCTGTGCATGGGGTTCACCTTCGGCGGCCTTGTGGCTGTTCTGATCGCATCCGGCCTGGTGGTCGGCGTGCCGGTTGTGGTCAAGCTGTTCGGGCTGGAGGAGGAGTGGGGCCTTTTCGCCCCGCTGCGCTGGCCCGTCCTGCTGGTCGGCTATGTCGCGGCCCTGACCCTGATCTATCGACTGGCGCCGTGCCGGGAGAAGGCGCGCTGGCGCTGGCTGACGCCGGGCGCGATCTTCGCCGCCGTGGTCAGCGTGACCCTGTCGTTCGTGTTCAGTTGGTATCTGAGTAATTTCGTGCGGACCGACAGCTATGGTCCGCTGGCGGCCATCATGGGTTTCCTGCTGTGGACCTGGCTGTCGGTGCAGGTGGTGCTGATGGGGGCCGCCCTGAATGCCGAGATCGAGCATCAGACTGCGGTCGACACCACGACGGGCAAGGCCAAGCCGATCGGGGAACGCGGGGCCAAGGTCGCGGACGGGGTGGGCGCACGCCGCAAGAACCCGGCCGCCCTGGCCTACACCCAGCGTCAGGCCGCCGCCGTCGCCCAGCGTCTGCGGGGGCGGCGGCGACAGCGGGGCTGATCGATCACAGGATGAAGCGGCTCAGGTCCACGTCCTTGGTCAAGAGGGTCAGTTTTTCGCGCACGGCGTCGCCGTCGAAGCTGACGGTCTGGCCCGACAGGTCCGAAGCCTTGAAACTGGTCTCCTCCAACACGCGCTCCAGCACGGTCTGAAGCCGCCGCGCGCCGATGTTCTCGACGGCGGAGTTGGCCGCAACGGCGGCGTCGGCCAGGGCCTCCACCGCATCGTCGGTGAAGGTCAGGGTGACGTCCTCTGTGGCCAGAAGGGCCTGGTTCTGACGGATAAGGTTCGCCTCCGGCTCGGTCAGGATGCGCTTGAAGTCGTCGCGCGTCAGCGCCTTCAACTCGACCCGGATCGGCAGGCGCCCCTGAAGCTCGGGCAGAAGGTCCGAGGGCTTGGCGACGTGGAAGGCGCCGGAGGCGATGAACAGCACGTGGTCGGTCTTCACCGGCCCGTATTTGGTCGAGACGGTGGTGCCCTCGATCAGAGGCAGCAGGTCGCGCTGGACGCCTTCGCGCGACACGTCGGCGCCGGATGCGCCCTGGCGGGCGGCGACCTTGTCGATCTCGTCCAGGAAGACGATGCCCTCGTTCTCGGCCAGGGACAGCGCTTCCTGGGTCAGGCTTTCCTGATCCAGGAGCTTGTCGCCCTCTTCGGCGATCAGGGGCGTGGCGGCGTCGCGCACGGTCAGCTTGACCGTCTTGGTGCGGCCGCCGCCCATCTTGCCCAGCATTTCACTGAGGTTCAGCAGGCCGACATTGCCGCCGCCGGGGATGTCCAGGCCCTGAATGGGCGAGGCCGTGTCCGCCAGCGACACCTCGATCTCCTTGTCGTCCAGTTCTCCGGCGCGCAGCTTCTTCCTGAAACTGTCACGGGTAGCAGCGCCCGCGCCCGGTCCGACCAGGGCGTCCAGAATGCGGTCCTCCGCCGCGCCTTCGGCCCGCGCCCGGACCTCGCCGCGCCTGCGGTCGCGCACCATGGCCAGGGCGCTCTCGACCAGATCGCGCATGATCTGATCCACGTCACGGCCGACATAGCCGACCTCGGTGAACTTGGTCGCCTCGACCTTCAGGAAGGGCGATCCGGCCAGCCGCGCCAGGCGGCGCGCGATCTCGGTCTTGCCGACGCCGGTCGGGCCGATCATCAGGATGTTCTTGGGCGTGACCTCGTCGCGCAGATCCTCGGGCACGCGCTTCCTGCGCCAGCGGTTCCGCAGGGCGACGGCGACGGCGCGCTTGGCGTCGTCCTGGCCGACGATATAGCGATCGAGTTCTGAAACGATTTCGCGGGGGGACAAATCAGTCATGGCGTTGAGATAGGACGCGAGGCAGCGAAGCGGGAGGGGGCAGGGCGTCGCGCAGCAAAAAGGCGTCCCCCTGACCGGAGAACGCCTCGATGCGTCTGTCGCTGTCGTCGCCGGATCAGGCGGCGTTGGCGGCCTTGCCCTTGGCCAGCTTGTCCTGATGGGCCTTCATTCCGGCCTCGATCAGGGCGGCGGCTTCGCCTGCGTCGCCCCAGCCCTTGACCGTGACCGACTTGCCCTTCTCCAGATCCTTGTAGCGGGTGAAGAAATGCTCGATCTGCTCGATCAGGATGGCCGGCAGCTGACGATAGCTGGCGATCTCGGTGTAGTAGGGGTTCAGCTTGTCGACCGGCACAGCCAGGATCTTCTCGTCGCCGCCGGCTTCGTCTTCCATCAGCAGGACGCCGATGGGGCGCGAGCGGATGACGCAGCCCGGAACGACCGGCGTCGGGTTCAGCACGATCACGTCGCAGGGATCGCCGTCATCCGACAGGGTGTGCGGGATGAAGCCGTAGTTGCCCGGATAATACATGGCGGTGTGCAGGAAGCGGTCGACGAACAGGGCGCCCGATTCCTTGTCCATCTCATACTTCACCGGCAGGCCGCCCTGCGGGATTTCGATGACGACGTTGACGTCCCAGGGAGCGTTGGGGCCGACAGGAATGGCGTCGAGGTTCATGGCGATCTTCTGCTGCGACTGCGAAATTCAAAAGGCGAGGGGTGATAGGCCCCGAAGGCCGCCACGGCAAGCGCGACTTTGGAAGACAGGCTTGCGCGACAGCGGCGACTGAGGCCAATCATGCGGCATGACTTGGGTCGACTGGGCCGCTCTGGCGCTCTTTTTCATCTGCTGGCTCGGCTATGGACCGATCCTGAAGTTCATCGGCCGTCATGGCGGTTCGCTGAACGACGACATGATTCACGTCCGTCGCGCGTGGATGGCGTCGATGACGCATCGCGAGTTGAAGCTGATCGACAGCCAGCTGATGGGCCATTCCATCAACTCGGCCTCCTTCTTCGCCTCGACCAACCTGCTGCTGATCGCCGCCGTGGGGGGCATATTGTTCGGGGGCGAGGCGGCGCTGAAGGGGTTCGCCTTCGTTGGCGCGGAACAGGTGCCGATCCAGATGCTGGAAGCCAAGCTGGCTTTGGTCCTGATCTGTCTGACGCGCGGCTTTCTGGATTTCATCTGGGCCCTGCGCCAGATGAACTACACCCTGGCCATGATCGGGGCTGCGCCGGAAATCCACCACGAGACGGATCGAAAGGCGTTCAGTGACGCCGCGGCGCAGTTGTTGAACCCGGCCCTCAGTTCATTCAGTCAGGGGGTGCGGGGCTATTATTTCGCTTTGGCGGCTGCGGCCTGGCTGTTTGGGCCGGTCTGGCTGGCGTTGGGCGTGGCCTCATCGTTCAGTCTGCTGATCTATCGGCAGGAGGCTTCGCCTGCCGCCCGGGCGATCCGCAATGCGCGGCGGTTGCTGGGCGATTAGGCGATCCATCTCGCAACTGCGAAACGATGGGTCTCGGGATTTCGGCGAATCCGAACGTTGTTAGCGATAACATCAGTGCAAAACCGTTACACAGCGTGACATGAAATCCGTTGATTGGGCTTGACCCATTGTGCGTCGCAACCTAGATTGCCCTTCGACGCCTCCGGGCGTCTTGCCCTTCCTGGGCGTTTCCTCCCTATAGACTTTATACGCCGCGTCCTCGGACGCGGCTTTTTTTTGACTTATCGCCGATCAGTGCGGCGTCAGATGCTCGGCGCACACAGCGGCGATCACGCGCGACAGGGCTTTGCGTGTGCGGTCATGGGCGGCGTTGGGCGTCAGGGTCGCCTCGTCCAGATACAGGCCTCGGCTGATTTCGATCTGGATGGATTCAAGGCCTTCTTGCGGCCGCCCCCAGCTATGGGTGGACCAGCCCCCGGCATAGGGGTGGTTCAGCGCCACCCGCCAGCCCAGTTCCTCGAACAGATTGCGCAGTTTGCGCGTCAGTTTGACGTTGCACGACGACCCGTGCCGGTCGCCCAGCACCACTTCAGCCCTGACTGCACGTGACGGCATCGAGTGCCAGTCAATCAGCACGGCGCGTCCATGGCGGGCGCGTGCGGCATGCATCAGGCCGCCGAGGGCGGCGTGATAGGGCGCATGCGCCGTCTTGATCCGACGTTCAGCCTCGGCGCGCGGCAGCCTGCGGTCGTAAAGCGGCGCACCGTCGCCGCACAGGCGGGGAATGACGCCAAACCCTGCGGCGGTCTTCAGGCCGACCGGGCCTTCCACGCCGTCGATCAACGCGGGGTCCAGTTCAGCCGGGTCGCGGTTCAGGTCGACATAGGCGCGGCCGATGCGGCTTTCGATCAGGGGCGCGCCGTGTGACGGACCGCTGGAAACCAGGTTGGCGACCAGGGCGTCTTCGGCGCTTCTCAGGCTGCGGGCCGACAGGCCGGGTGCGGCGCCCATGTCGGCGGGGTAGCGATCGCCGGAGTGGGGCGAGGCGAACACCAGCGGAATTGGGCGCGCCGTTTCGGGCGGTCGGGTGATGGTGAAGCTGGCCGCGCCCTCGGTCATGCTCCCCGCATAGCGGGTTTCGCAGTGGAAGGAAGTCGGCTGACCGGTGAATTTCATCGCCGGTTTACGGTTCCGGACCTAGCATGACGGCCTGGTTCCTGGGGAAGTTTTCGAATGGCGCGCATCCTTCTGGCTGAAGACGACAGTTCTCTGCGCGGTTTCCTGACGCGTGCGCTGGAGCGGGCGGGTCATCAGGTGATCGACTGCGAGAACGGCGACGACGCCATCGACGCCCTGGAGCATGGCCCTTATGACCTGTTGCTGACCGACATCGTCATGCCGGGCGCGGACGGCATAGAGGTGGCGCGCGTGGCCGCCGCTCGCCAGCCGGGCCTGCGCATCATGTTCATCACCGGCTTCGCCGCCGTGGCCCTGACCGCCGCTCAGGCCTCGCCTCAGGCCAAGGTCCTGTCCAAGCCCGTCCACCTGCGCGATCTGGTCAATGAGGTCGAGCGGATGGTCGCCGCCTGAGCTTTGGGCGGACAGGGGTTTTTCAGAAATCGTATTTTTGCCGCAAAAGCAGCTTGATACGGCCGGAACGTGCGGCTATACGACCGCCCTTGCCGCTCACGAACACATCTGAGCGGGCCCGGCGGATGCGTAGCTCAGCGGGAGAGCACCTCGTTGACATCGAGGGGGTCACAGGTTCAATCCCTGTCGCGTCCACCATTTCTTTTCAAAACATCAAAACAATAAACCCGCAGGGCTTACGAGCTTTTCGATGCGATCCTGCATGGGCTGCGGGACCGCCGATCCTGTCTGAGGATCGGCGACTGGACGTTTGATCAGTTCACGACCACGACGACGTACTGGCCCACGCCATCATGGCCGTAGATGCGCACAGTGATCGAGACATCACCGCCGACAATGGCGCGGGCGGCGCTGGGCGACATTTCTCCGTCGCGGACCATGCGCTCCATGATGGCGCGGTTCTGGGCTGAGCCGAAGAAGGTGTCGCCCTGATCGCCACGGTCGCGACGGTTGAAGCGGTGATAGTTGGCGCGGTCCTGACGGATGACCTGCCAGGCCTGCGTCAGGCGTGTTCCCTCAGAGGATCGCAGATCGCGTTGGCTGATATAGGCGGTGTATTGGCCGATAACCTCGGGCTTTCCGCTCCATCCCAGTGTCGATTGCGCGCTGGCGGCGCCAGCAGCAGCGGACGTGGCCATGATGGCTGCAACGGTCAGGGTCTTCAGCGCCGTCTTCATTCGGCCGCTCCCATTACTGCGGGCACTTGGCCCTCTGCGCGTTTTGCCTGCATCGCGGATTGGCGAAACAGTCGCCTGCAATGAACTTTGACCGTCTTCGGTTCCATTGCTGACGTGTCTGGGTCAGATCGCCCTGGTGTGGCTGGCCGCGCCATTGATCCAGGTGTCGGCAACCGAGAGATCGGCGTTCAGCAGGACAAGGTCAGCCTGATAGCCGGGCGCGATAGCGCCCCGAAGGTCGGCTTGGTCCAGGAAGGCCGCCGGGGCTGCCGCCGCCATGCTGACGGCCGTCTCAAGCTTGAGGCCCAGCATGACGACCGCATTGCGAACTGCTGCAGCCATGTCGAGGTCCGAGCCGGCCAGAACGCCCGCGTCATCGCGGCAGACGCCATCCTTCACTGTGATGCGGCGTCCATGCAGGAAGAAGTGGTCCGCATCTGCGCCGACGCTGGGCATGGCGTCGGTGACCAGCATGAAACGGTCATGCGGGCGACAGAGCAGGGCGATCCTCAAAGCGGCAGGATCGACGTGGAAGCCGTCGACGATGATTCCGGCCCAGGCGGTCTGGTTCTCCAGCACGGCGCCGACGACGCCGGGCGCGCGATTCTGCAGTTGGGACATGGCGTTGAACAGATGGGTCGCGCCGGTCGCGCCCGCGTCAAAGGCGCTGCGGGCGGTCGCATAGTCGGCGTCGGTATGGCCGATGGCGATGATGGCGCCTTTTGCGGCCAGGCGGCTGATCCGGTCGGCCGTCGTGGTTTCGGGCGCCAGGGTGATCAGGGTGCGGCCACCCTTCAATCGGGTCAGGCGTTCGATGAACTGATCCTCCAGCACGCGGAACTTGGAGGCGTCGTGGATGCCCTTGCGGCGTTCGTTCAGAAAGGGGCCTTCGATATGGATGCCCAGCACGCCCGGAACGCCTGCCGCGATGGCGGCCTCCACAGCGTCGATGGCGTGGTCGATCACCTCCAGTTCGTCGCTGATCAGGGTAGGCAGAAAGCCGGTTGTGCCGAAACGACGGTGCGCCGCGCCGATGGCCGCGATGCCTTCGACGCTGGTCTCGTCGTTGAACAGGACGCCCCCGCCGCCGTTGACCTGGGTGTCGATGAAGCCCGGCGTCAGGATGCGGCCCTGCAGATCGACGTTGTCGCCCGTCGGCGTCGCGTCGGCGGGGCCGACCGCGATGATTCTGTCGTTCTCGATCACGACGGCCAGGCCATCCCGAAGACCCGTCGGCGTCAGCACGCGGCCGTTGATCAGCTTGTGCTTCATCAGACGGTCTCGGTCACCTTGTTGAGATAGGGGGGCTGGTCGGGGTCGTAGCCGCGGGCGACCGACAGACGGGCGGCCAGGCCGTAGAAGCTCTGAATCAGCAGGATCGGCTCCAGCGTCGGGTGACCCGCCGTAGTCGGCAGGCCGAGCACGCGCAGATCGTCAATCCGGCCCGACAGCATGACCTTCGCTCCGCGCGCCGCAAAGGTGCGGGCCAGGTCTTCTGCGTCGTCACGCGTGACGTCGGTCTGGGCCAGCATCAGCACCGGGAAGTCCGTCTTGATCAACGCCATGGGGCCGTGACGCACCTCGGCCGTCGAGAAGGCCTCAGCATGCAGGCCGCAGGTCTCCTTCAGCTTCAACGCCGCCTCGCGTGCGGCGCCGTATCCACCGCCGCGTCCGACGACATACAGGGTGTTGGCCGCCTTCAGAGCGGGCAGGGCGGCGGTCCAGTCCTGACGCCAGGCGGCCTCAAGCTGGGTGGGCAGGGCGGCGAGGCCGGCGCGCAGGGCGTCGTCCTGGGTCCATTCAGCGACCAGATGGGCGATGGCGGTCAGGCTGGCGATGAAGCTCTTGGTCGCGGCGACTGAAACTTCGGGGCCTGCGCGCAGCGGAATGGTCAGGTCGGCGACGTCGGACAGGGGCGAGCCTTCGACATTGACCAATGCGATCACAAAGGCGCCGCCTGCCTTGGCGGCCGACGCCGCGGCGATCAGATCGGGGCTCTTTCCCGACTGGGATATGGCCAGACATACGCCGCCCGGGATGCGAGGCGTCTGACCATAGACCGAACTGACGGCCAGAGGGGCTGGGCTGGTCAGGACGCCGGTCTGGGACTCGATCAGATAACGGGCGAAGACCCCGGCGTTGTCCGAACTGCCGCGTCCGCAGATCAGGGCGACGGTTGGCGGATGGCGGCGCAGGTGCTCGGCGGCGCGGGCCACGATGTCAGCGTTGGCCGCCAACTGAGCGGCCACCAGGGCGGGCGCCTCGGCCGCTTCTGTGAACATTCGAGTGTCTTGAGCGCGCATCAGACGGGTCCGTCGTTCAGTTCGGCGACGAAGTCATAGGCGTCGCCACGGTAATAGGATTGGGTCACTTCGACCGCCTGGCCGTTGTGGAAGGCGCGGCGCTCGATCAGCAGACCGGCGGCGCCAGCCGTCGTGCCCAGCAGTTCCGCCTGTTCTGCGCTGAACAGGATGGCGCGCAGTCTTTGCAGGGCGCGATTGGGTCGGAACCCGGCGTCAGCCAGAGCCAGATAGAGTGAGGCGCTGACCGCCTCTACGCCCGACAGGCAAGAGGCGGGAATGGTCGCATATTCCAGCGCCATAGGCAGGCCGTCAGCATAGCGGATCCGGCTGAAGCGATAGACGGGCGTGCCGGGGCTGAGGCCCAGTGTCAGGGCTTCTTCCGGCGTCACGGCCCCCTCGCTGCGGTTCAGCCAGGAACTGGTCGCCTTGCGCCCCCGCGCGGCCATATCCTCGGAGAATGAGGTCAGTTTGGAGAAGCTTTTCTCGACCCGGGCCGCGACGAAGGTGCCCGCACCCTGGCGGCGGGTCAGCAGCCCTTCTGCAACCAGACCGTCGAAAGCCTTTCGGACGGTGATGCGCGAGACGGCCAGATCGTGAGCCAGATCGCGCTCAGGCGGCAGGGCCTCATCGGGTTTCAGGGCGAGGGTCTCGATCGCCGCACGCACGGCGTGCTGCAACTGTTGGTACAGCGGCGCCGGACGCTGGGCGTCCAGCGGCCCGATCGCTTCGACAAATGACATGGCGCCGATTCCCAATTGCCCGCCCACAGGTTCGTGTTGGCCTATCTGAGCCGATCCCATGCAACCAATCAAGTACCAATAATGAAGTTAATAAGCCCAATTGCTATTTTGGCCTTGCGTCCAATGATGGATTGATGAAAGCATCAAGATGCAACAGCCATTGTTCAGGGGCTGATGGTTTGGGCTAAGAGGTATTGGTCCTGTATTGGGCTTTCGGGTTTGCGGGGGCAGATCTGAATTGGGGAGGCGTAATGAGCATTTTCCATGCAGCTCCAGAACGCCGATGGACGCACGTCGGAGCCGAACATTGAACGAAGTGCTTGTCCACGCGCCTCTGGCCGGTTGGTTGACGTCCTTGGCCGAGGTTCCCGATGCGGCCTTCGCCGGCGGCATGGTGGGCGAGGGAGCGGCGGTTGATCCAACGGATGCGGTCGTTCGCGCGCCCTTCGACGGCGTGGTCGTGGGCCTGCCGTCGTCGCGCCATGCGGTGACGGTCCGCTCTGCCGAGGGGGTCGAGGTTCTGATTCATGTCGGCCTGGATACGGTCGGGCTGAATGGCGCAGGCTTCGTCGCCCATGTGGCGGAAGGGGCGTTTGTCCGCACGGGCGATCCGCTGCTGACGCTGGACCTGAACACTATCGTTGACGGTGCGGTCAGTCTGGTCACGCCCGTGGTGGTCGTGGGCGGCGCGGCCTTGGTGCAGGCGATCGCGCCGGGACGCAGCGTAAGCGCAGGCGAGCCGATCCTGAAAGTCGTCGTGGCGGCGCAAGCCGCCCCAGCGGATGGGGACGAAGTGCTGACGGCCCGCGTGACCGCGCTTCTGCCGCACGGACTTCACGCCCGCCCCGCCGGTCGGATCGCCGCCTGTGTCCGGGGCTTTGATGCGCGCGTCGTGCTGAAACACGGTGCGCGGCAGGCGGACGCCGCCAGTCTGGTCGCCATGATGGGGCTGGGGGTCAAGGACGGCGACGAGTTCGTGCTGGAGGCCTCGGGGGCTCAGGCGCAAGCTGCGCTATCGACCCTGACCGCCCTGATCGCGGCCGGGCTGGAGGAAGGTGCGCACGAACCGGCGCCCAGACCCGTCGCCGCCCCAGCGATCCCAACGACTGAACCTGTCGTGGGCGAAGACGGTGAATTGATCTTCAGCGGCGTCACCGCTGCGCCCGGTCTGGTCGTCGGCCGCGCCGTGCGTTTGACCCAGGTCGAAATCGAAGTATCCGAACATGGCGATGGGGTTGGGGTTGAAGCCAACCGTCTGAACGCCGCCCTGTCCGCTGTGCGCGCCCGCATCGAACGGGCGGCGGCCAGCGGCAATGCTCATCGCAGGGCCATCCTGGCCGCGCACCTGGGCTTTCTTGATGATCCCGGTCTGGTCTTCGGGGCGGAACAGGCTGTGTCCGAGGGGCGCAGCGCCGGTTTCGCCTGGCGTCGCTCCGCCCGCGCGGCCGCCGAAGTGTTCCGCACCATGGGTGACCCGCGCATGGCCGAGCGCGCCGACGACCTGCTGGATCTTGAACGTCAGGTTCTGATCGAACTGTCGGGTGAGGCCGCGCCTGCCCCCGCCGCCATCGGCCCCGGATCGGTCATCGTCGCGGATGACCTGCTGCCGTCGCAACTGATGGCGCTGGATGCGGTCAAGGTCGCAGGGCTTTGCACCGCGCAGGGCGGCCCGACCTCGCACGTCGCCATCCTGGCGGCCGCGATGGGCGTTCCAGCTCTGGTCGCCATGGGCGCGGGTCTGGACCGGGTCGAGAATGGCGTGCTGGTTGTATTGGACGCCGATGGCCGTCAGTTGATCGCCAACCCATCCGCCGCCCGTCAGGCGGGCGCACAAAGCGCGGTCGCCGCGCGTGATCGCCGCCGCGCAGACGCTCGCGCCCTGGCGCTGGACGCCTGCCGCACCGCCGATGGCGCCCGGATCGAGGTCTTCGCCAATCTGGGCGATGCCGGCGAGGCCGCGCCTGCGGTGGCTGGCGGAGCAGAAGGCTGCGGCCTGTTGCGCACCGAATTCATGTTCCTTGAGCGCGAAACCGCGCCGGCGGAAGACGAGCAGTTGGTCCAGTATCAGGCCATAGCCGACGCTCTGGACGGCCGCCCGCTGATCATCCGCACCCTGGACGCGGGCGGCGACAAGCCCTTGCCCTACCTGCCCATGCCGCATGAGGAAAACCCGGCCCTTGGGCTGCGCGGCGTGCGGTCGGGTTTCCATCGACCCGACATTCTGCTGACCCAGTTGCGCGCCATCTGCCGTGTGCGGTCCAAGGGGACGGTCGCGGTCATGCTGCCCATGATCGCGTCGGTCGCAGAGGTGCGCCAGGTGCGCGCCATGCTGGATGTCGCTGTCGCCGAAACCGGCGGGCGCGCGCCGGTCCTGGGGGTGATGATCGAAACCCCGTCAGCCGCCATGACGGTGGACCGTCTGGCGCCCGACATCGACTTCATTTCCATCGGCACCAACGACCTGACGCAATACGCCCTGGCCATGGATCGTCAGAATGCGGCCCTGGCCGCTCAGCTCGACAGCCTGCATCCCGCCGTCCTGCGCCTGATCGCCCAGGCGTCCGGCGGCGCGGCGGAGTTGAAGTGGATCGGCGTCTGCGGCGGGTTGGCCTCTGATGTTCTGGCTGCGCCTATCCTGATCGGCCTTGGCGTGCGTGAGTTGTCGGCGACGCCGGCAATGGTGGCTGAGATCAAGGCCGTCGTGCGGGGGGTGACCTTGGCCGATTGCAGGCATCTGGCCGCCGAAGCCTTGTCGCAGGACAGCGCCGAGGCCGTGCGCGCCCTGGCGGCCGAGCGGCTTGGCTCTCTTGTCCAACCTCGCGCTATGGGAGCCGTGGCATGAAGATCGGTCTTTCCAGCCTTCAGCCTCTGGGCCGCGCCCTGATGCTGCCCATTGCGGTCCTGCCGGTTGCAGGCTTGTTGCTGCGCCTGGGCCAGCCCGACCTGCTGGACATCGCCTTTGTCTCCGCGGCGGGTCAGGCGGTCTTCTCCAATCTGGGCCTGTTGTTCGCCGTCGGCGTGGCGGTGGGTCTGGCGCGCGACAACAACGGCGCGGCGGGTCTGGCTGGTGTCGTCGGTTATCTGATTACGATCGAGGCGGCCAAGGTTCTGATGAAGGCCCCGCCCGAGGTTCTGGCGGGTCTGACCGGCGATGCGGCCCAGGTTGCGGCCAAGGCGTTCCGCGATCAGGCCCTGACCCGCCTGGGCGTGCCCATCGGCATCATCTCGGGGCTGATCGCGGGCGACTTCTACAATCGATTCTCGACCCTGAAGCTGCCGGAATATCTGGCCTTCTTCGGCGGACGCCGTTTCGTTCCCATCGCCTCAGGCTTTGCGGCCCTGGCCGTGGCCGCGATCATCGGTCTGTCCTTCTCCGCCATCGACCACGCGATTGATGTCTTCAGCCGCACGGTCGTCGGATCGGGCGAGATCGGCTTGTTTGTCTATGGTCTGTTGAACCGCCTGCTGATCATCACCGGCCTGCACCACATCCTGAACAATGTGGCATGGTTCATCGTGGGCGATTATCACGGCGCGACCGGCGACCTGAACCGCTTCTTCGCGGGCGACCCCACGGCGGGCGCCTTCATGAGCGGCTTCTTCCCCGTGATGATGTTCGGCCTGCCCGCTGCCTGTCTGGCCATGTATCACGCCGCCCGCCCCGAGCGCCGCAAGGCTGTCGGCGGGATGTTGTTCTCACTGGCCCTGACCGCCTTCCTGACCGGGGTGACGGAGCCGATAGAGTTCACCTTCATGTTCCTGGCGCCCGCCCTCTACGCCATCCATGCCGTCCTGACTGGGCTGGCGATGGTGGTGATGAACCTGCTGGACGTGCATCTGGGCTTCACCTTCTCGGCGGGCCTGTTCGACTATGTCCTGAACTTCGGCAAGTCGACGCGGCCGTGGCTGCTGCTGCCCGTCGGACTGATCTATGCCGGTCTCTATTACAGCCTGTTTCGCATCTTTATACGTGTGCTGAACCTGAAGACGCCGGGCCGAGAGGACGACCCGGTCGAGACCATCACCCACGTCACCTCGAGCGGACGCGGAGAGGCCTTCATCCTGGCCCTGGGCGGCGCCGCAAACCTGCTGGCCGTCGCCTCCTGCACAACCCGACTGCGCCTGCGGATCGTCTCACGCGACCGCGTCGATGAGGCGGCGCTGAAGCGTCTGGGCGCACGCGGCGTCATCGCCCCCTCGCCCGACACCCTGCAGGTCGTCATCGGCCCGACGGTCGAGGCTGTGGCCCAGGACATCCGCGACCAGTGGGGATCTGCGCCCGGCGCCGACATGGGTTCTGCTGCGTCGGCTCAGGTTGTTCAGACCGGTCTCGGCGACGCCCTGAAAGCCGCCTTGGGCGGGGCCGCCAACATCCGTTCATCGACGACCAAGGCCGGGCGCCTGTGCGTGATCCTGATTGACGCCGCAGCCCTGAACGAAACCGCCCTGACCGCCGCCGCGCCCAAGGGCTTCATCCGTCTTGGCCCGGACCGCCTGCAGGTGCTGATCTAGACGCCGGAGAGGTGGACACATATCGCGCGGCCGCCTTGTGCAGCCGCGCAATCAGGCGCGCCTATTTCGACGCACGATCGCCTGCAAGGGCGGGATCTGATTGTCGGAGAAGAGTGGTGCCGCTTAGGTGACTCGAACACCTGACCCCATCATTACGAATGATGTGCTCTACCGGCTGAGCTAAAGCGGCTCCGGTGCGCGATCCAGCCGCGCGAGAGGGGGTCTTTATACGGGCTGTTCGCGATTGCCAAGCGCCTCTTGCAGGGTCTGCAGCAAACTCTGCTCATTTGGGGCGTCGGCGACCGCGACGGCGAGCCCCAGATTCGCCAGGGGGGCCGCAGCCGCCGGCGATATGCAGGCGATGAGGCTGGTCGCCAGCGTCGCGCGGTTCAGCGGGGCCAGGAGGCGGGCGGCGCGCGGCGAATGGATCAGGATCGCCTCGACAAGGGGAAGGGCGGGCGGCCTCGTCGGCACGGTGCGGTAGACGGACAGGGCTTCGATCAGGGCCCGTCCGCCAGCGGCCCTGACAGCCTCCGACAGATCGCCTACGGGGGTTTCGGCGACAGCGGCCAGAAGGGGACCGGCCGGAGGCTCGGCCGCGATCAGGCGGGCCAATGCAGACAGGTCTCCGGATGCCGAGCCTATGCGATTGAAACCGACGCCGCGGGCCGCCTCTGCGGTGGCGTCCCCGACGGTCAGAACCGGATGATCGCGCCGCGGGGTCAGGGCGGCGTAGGCGTCGACGCCGTTGGGGCTGGTGAAGACCAGAGCGGCGAACCGGTCCAGGTCGGGCAGGGGCGGGGTCAGGGGTTCCACTGTCAGCAGAGGCGCGATCACGGGTGTCAGGCCCAGATCGCGCAGCCGTTCCGCCGTGCGCCCGGCGCCGGGCTGGGTGCGGGTGATCCAGACGCGTGCCGGCCGGGGGGCGGTCATCCGTCCAGGGTCGCGGGATCGACTTCCTGATCGCCTGCCGCGAGGTGGACCTCGCCGCCCAGATGCTGGCCCAGGGCGCGGGCGGTCTCAATCGTGGCGACGCTGAGCTCGCCGACCCGACGCCAGCGGGCCGAGCCGTCCGGGCTGAGCATTTCCGTCGTCAGGCGCAGCGTTCCGTTGTCGATGACGGCATAGGCGCCGACGGCTGTGCGGCATGAGCCTTCCAGCGCCAGCATGGCCCCGCGTTCCGCCGCGACGGCCAAAGCGGTGTCGGCATGGTTCAGGGCGGCGGCCCAGGGGGCGTCGATGTCTGCGGCGCGGGTCTGGATGGCCAGGGCGCCCTGACCCGGCGCGGGCAGAAAGGCGTCCAGCGACAGTTTCTCACGGATGTGCTCGGTTACGCCCAGGCGCGTCATGCCGGATACCGCCAGGAGGATGGCGTCGAACTCGCCGTCCGCCGCGCGGCGCAGGCGGGTGTCGATGTTTCCACGCAGCATCTCGATCTTCAGGTCAGGCCGCAGGGCTTGGGCCTGTGCTTGCCGTCGCAGGCTGGCCGTGCCCAGGCGCGCGCCGAAAGGCAGGTCGTCGAAATTGGCGAAGTCGCGGCTGATGAAGGCGTCGCGGGCGTCCTCGCGCGGCGGAATGGCGGCGATGCACAGGCCGTCTGGCTGTTCAGCGGGCACGTCCTTCATCGAATGGATGGCGATGTCGACGCGGCCGCCCAGCAGAGCCTCCTCGATCTCCTTGGTGAACAAGGCCTTGCCGCCCAGCTCCAGCAGGCGGCGATCCTGAATCCGGTCGCCGGTGGTGACGATCTCGACGAGAGGCACGGCGGTTTCGACATCGGAGTCTGGAACGCCCAGGGCCGCCGCGATGGCGCGCTGCATCATGCCGGACTGGGCCAGCGCCAGCTTGGAGCGACGGGTGCCGATACGGAGGGGAAAGGTCATGAGCGTTGCGCACCGGTCGTCGGGTCGCTACCTCGACCCGATGGAGATGTCCGCCGACTATAGCAGCCGCGCCAAAGCGGCAACCGGACGCGATGTCCAGCCCCCGACAGGCGTGCTGACGGTATTGGGTCTGGAGACCAGCTGCGACGAGACGGCGGCCTCGGTCGTGCGCCTGCATCCGACGGCGTTGGGCGGCCGGGCCGAGGTGCTGTCCTCGGTCGTGCACAGCCAGATCGACGACCATGCGGCCTATGGCGGGGTGGTGCCGGAAATCGCCGCCCGCAGCCATGTGGAGATGATCGACGGCGTCACGCGGCGTGCGATGGTCGAAGCCGGGCTGGATTACGCCGAGCTGGACGGGGTGGCGGCGACGGCGGGGCCGGGGCTGGTCGGCGGGGTCATGGTGGGCCTGAGCTATGGCAAGGCGGTCAGCTTGGCGCGCGGCCTGCCGCTGGTGGCGGTCAACCATCTGGAAGGTCACGCCGTGTCGGCGCGCCTGGGGGCCGAGGCGGCCTATCCCTTCCTGCTGTTGCTGGTGTCGGGCGGGCATTGCCAGCTTCTGGAAGTGCGCGGCATCGGCGACATGAGCCGCATCGGCGCCACCATCGACGACGCGGCGGGCGAGGCCTTCGACAAGATCGCCAAGGCGCTGGGGCTGGGCTATCCCGGTGGTCCGGCGCTGGAGCGTCTGGCGGCCACGGGGGATGGGTCGAAGATCGATCTGCCGCGCGCCCTGCTGGGCCGCAAGGACTGCGACTTTTCCTTCTCCGGCCTGAAGACGGCGGCCTTCCGCATCGCCCAGACCTGCGAGACGCAGCAGGACAAGGCCGATCTGGCCGATGCGGTCCAGAACGCGATTGCGCGCCAACTGTCCGACCGGTCAGAGCGGGCCCTGGCCGCCTATGCCGCCGAACATCCGCACCGCCTGTTCGTGGTGGCGGGCGGGGTGGCGGCCAACAAGACGATTCGCGCCACGCTGGAGGCCACGGCGGCCCGGCATGGTTTCGACTTCCTGGCGCCGCCCATGGCCTATTGCACCGATAATGCAGCCATGATCGCTTTGGCGGGGGCGGAAAGACTGGCGCTTGGGCTGACCAACGACGTGGATGTGATCGCGAGACCACGATGGCCGCTGGACGAAGCACGCGCCCTGTCCGATCCTTCCCACAAGCCGGGACGCAAAGGCGCAAAAGCATGAACCGGCGCAAGGCCTTGGGAGGGCGTATGGAATTTCGCACGGCAGGGGTCATCGGCGCGGGCGCATGGGGCACGGCCCTGGCGCAGGTCTGCGCGCGCGGCGGGCTGAATGTGATCCTTCAGGCCCGCGAGGCCGAGGTGATCGACAGCATCGCCGCACGGCGCGTCAACGAAGCCTTCCTGCCGGGCGTGGAGCTGAACCCCGGCATCCGCGCGACCAGCGACCTGACGGACCTGGCCGGGTGCGACGTGATCCTGGCCGTGCCGCCGGCCCAGCATATGCGCGCCACCCTGACCGCATTCGCTCCCCATGTGCGCGCGGGCGTGCCGATTGTGCTGTGCGCCAAGGGGATCGAGCGCGGCTCTCTGAAGTTGATGACGGATGTGCTGGCGGAAACCCTGCCTGATGCGCCCGCCGCCGTTCTGTCCGGCCCCAGTTTCGCGGGCGAGGTCGCGCGGGGCCTGCCGTCCGCCGTGACACTGGCCTGCGCGGACGACGCGCTGGGCGAGGCCCTGTTGAACACCCTGTCGGCGCCGGGGTTCAGACCCTATCTGGCCAGGGATCTGATCGGGGCCGAGGCGGGCGGGGCGCTGAAGAACGTGCTGGCCATCGCCTGCGGCGTGGTCGAGGGGCGTCAGCTAGGCCGCAGCGCTCATGCCGCCGTCATCACGCGCGGTTTCGCCGAAATGACGCGTCTGGCCGTGGCGCTGGGCGGCGAGGCCGAGACTGTGGCTGGCCTGTGCGGTCTGGGCGATCTGGTCCTGACCTGCTCCAGCCCGCAGTCGCGCAACATGAGCCTGGGTCTGGCGCTGGGGCAGGGCCAGACGGTCGAGCAGGCGCTGGCCGGAAAACGGTCGGTGGCCGAAGGCTACGAAAGCGCGCCTGCCGTCCGCGAATTGGCCGCGCGTCTGGGCGTGGAGATGCCCATCGCCGAGGTCACCGCCGCCCTGCTGGCGGGTGAAACCACGGTGGACGGCGCCATCGAGGCCCTCTTGTCGCGCCCCCTCAAGGCCGAGCGCGTTTGAGCGAGACGCCTGAACCGGCCGAGCGCAAGCGGGTCTGGAAGACGCCGCCGGATGTGGCGCTGTGCGCTGAGGCCGATATCGCCGATCCCGGATCGCGCGGATTCGTGCTGCAGATCGGCGAGGCCTTCTTCCACGGGTTCGTGGTCCGCAAGGACGGCGAAGTCGCAGGCTGGGTCGACCGCTGTCCCCACGCCGGATTTCCCATCGCGGTCGAACTGGACCGCTATCTGACGCCTGACGGTTCGCTGATCTTGTGCGGCTGGCACGGCGCGGTGTTCGAGCCGCTGACCGGCCAATGCACGGGCGGACCGTGCGCAGGCGGGCGACTGACGCCCTGGCCGGTGACGGCGGCGGGCGGCGTTATTCGCACCGCCTGACCGGGCTGCGGCTCAGTCGAGCGGCTGGGGCCGTGTCACGATGGGCGCGTTCGGATCGGTTTGAGCCGGACGTGCGGGCGTCGGCGCCGGTCCCTGAGGAACCACGACGACAGGAGGCGGTTCGACCGTTGCAGACGGAACCGGGGCAGGCGTCGAGGCGGCTGCAGCAGCCGAGGGGATCGGGTGCGGCTGGGCCTGTGCAGCCGCAGGCCGGGTTATGGGCGCAGGCGCCGTCGCGCGGGCAGGCGGCGGCGTTGTCTGCTGCGGGCGAGGCGCGGTTGAAACGGGGGGCGGTTCAGGCGTTGCAGTCTGTTGGGGTTCCGGTGTCGGTGCTGCGGGCGGTGGGCTGACGGGCGCGGCGGCTTCGGGCGCTGAAGCCGGCGGGGTTTCGGCAGCGGGTTGCGAACGCAGGGCGAACCACAGGCCGCCGCCGATGATCAGAATCGCTGCGGCCCCGGCGCCGATCAGCAGGGGCAGTCGCGAGGTCGATTGGCGGGATGCCGACTGGCGGGGCGACGTGAGCCTGGGCGCGACGGGCGCGACCTCGATCACAGGCGGCGTCTCCGCGACCATGACGGGAGCTGCGGGTTCAGGCTGAACCCGGGCGGCTGGCGTGGGGCCGGGCCGGGACGGCGCCGCGGGCGCGGCCTCAGCGCCCGGCAGAGGCCGCACGGTCGGGTCAGGCGCGGCGGCGGCGGGTTGCGTTTTCGGCGCCGGTTTTGGCTCCGAGGCGGGGCGCGCCTGCGGGATCAGGGAGCCGGACAGGATGCCGCCGGGGCGTTGCGCCGGGGCAGGTGCAGCCGGACGAACCGGTGAGCGTCCTTCGGCGGGCGAGAAACCCCCTACCGATCCCTGCGCCCCGCCTGCCCCCTGGCCTTGGCCTTGAGCCGGCGGCCTGCGCGGCGGCGGATTGGGCAAACGGTCCAGCGGATTGGGCGCGACCGGCACCGGTCCTACGTGGAAGGTGGTCGCGGGCATCCGTCCCCACTGCGCCGGCTTGCGTTCGAAGGGCTGGGGCTGGACCTGGGGCTGGGCGGGCGCCGGTCCCGGCGACGGGGTCTTCTGATCGTCGGACATGGTTTTCTTATTCGCTGGCGATCTGGCCGGTTTCGTGACGGTTCAGTTCTTGAGCCGATAGCCGGACTTGAACATCCACATCACAATGGCAAGGCAGACGGCGAAAAAGCCCAGGGTCGCCGTCAGGCTGACGCCGATGGAGACGTCGCCCTGGCCATAGAAGGCCCAGCGGAATCCGGAGATCAGATAGACGATCGGATTGAACAGGGTCACCGTGCGCCAGCCTTCCGGCAGCATGTCGATGGAATAGAAGGCGCCGCCCAGGAAGGTCAGGGGGGTGACGATCAGCATCGGGATCATCTGAAGTTGTTCGAACCCGTCAGCCCACACCCCGATGATGAAACCGAACAGGCTGAACGTCACCGAAATCAAAATCAGGAAGGCCATCATCCAGAAAGGATGCAGAATCTGCAGCGGCACGAACAAGGACGCCGTGGCCAGGATGATCAGGCCCAGCACCGCCGACTTGGTCGCCGCCGCCCCCACATAGGCCAGCACAATCTCAAGCGACGACACGGGCGCCGACAGGATCTCGTAGATGGTGCCGGTGAACTTGGGGAAATAGATGCCGAACGAGGCGTTGAAGATCGACTGGGTGAACAGGCTGAGCATGATCAGGCCTGGCACGATGAAGGCGCCGTAGGGGACGCCCCCGACTTCCTGCATCCGGCTGCCGATGGCGCCGCCAAAGACGACGAAATACAGGGCCGTCGTGATGACGGGGGTGACGATGCTCTGCCAGATGGTGCGCAGGGCGCGCGCCATTTCGAAACGATAGATGGCCCAGACGCCGTATCCGTTGAAGGTCATGCGGCGGTTCCGTTTGTGTGGACCAGGCTGACGAAGATGTCTTCCAGCGAGCTCTGGCGGGTGTTCAGATCCTTGAAGCCGATGTTCAGCGCTTCCAGTCGGCGGATCAGGGACGGCACGCCGGTGTCGTCGGCGTTGGCGTCGAAACTGTATTCCAGCTCGCCGCCGTCGGTCTTGAGCGTCAGGGCCCAATCGGCCAGTTCGGCGGGGATGGCGGCCAGCGGCTCAGTCAGGTTCAGGGTCAGGGTCTTCTTGCCCAGCTTCTTCATCAGGGCGGTCTTTTCCTCGACCAGGATCAGTTCGCCCTTCAGGATGACGCCCACCCGGTCGGCCATCTCTTCGGCCTCTTCGATATAGTGGGTCGTCAGGATGATGGTGACGCCGCGCTCGCGCAGGCGCCGCACCATGACCCACATGTCACGACGCAGTTCGACATCGACGCCGGCGGAGGGTTCGTCCAGAAACAGGATGTCCGGCTCATGGCTCAGGGCCTTGGCGATCATCACCCGGCGCTTCATCCCGCCCGACAGGGTGCGCAGCTTGGCGTCGCGCTTGTCCCACAGGGTCAGGTCTTTCAGCAGTTGCTCGATAAAGGCGGGGTTCGGCGCCTTGCCGAACAGGCCCCGGCTGAAGGTGACGGTGGCCATCACCGTCTCGAAGGCGTCCGTGGTCAGTTCCTGCGGCACCAGACCGATCTTGGTGCGGGCGGCGCGGAAATCTTTCTGAATGTCATGGCCGTCGGCGGTGACGACGCCTGTCGTGGGGGTGACGATGCCGCAGACGATGGAGATCAGGGTGGTCTTGCCCGCGCCGTTCGGGCCCAGCAGGGCGAAGATCTCGCCCTTGTTTATGTTCAGATCGACGCGTTTCAGCGCCTGATGGCCGGACTTGTAGGTCTTGGTCAGACCTTCGATCGCGATGACGGGGGCGATGACGGGGGCGATGGCGGGCATCAGTGCTCCTGGGCCGGCGACAGCGGCCCTGGTTGTGTAAGGCGGGAATATGGCGCGCCGAGGCGCGGGCTCAAGGGGGGCTGAACAAGAAAGGCCCGCCCGATGCGAGATCGGGCGGGCCGGCTCCGGCGACCCCACGGGGTCGTTGGCGGGTCGCAGGGACCGACGGAGCAGTGCTTAGCCTTCCAGGTCCTGGCCTTCGTCCGGTTCGGGCGTGCCCAGGAGCTCGTCGGCGATCTTGTTGGTGGAGGCGCGAACCGCCTTTTCGATGGAGGCGGCGATGTCGGGGTTCTGTTTCAGGAATTCGCGCACATTCTCGCGGCCCTGGCCGATGCGGGTCGAGTCATAGCTGAACCAGCTGCCCGCCTTTTCGATCACGCCAGCCTTGACGCCCAGGTCGATGATCTCGCCCAACTTCGAGATGCCTTCGCCATACATGATGTCGAAGATGACCTCGCGGAAAGGCGGGGCGACCTTGTTCTTGACCACCTTGACGCGGGTGGTGTTGCCGACCACCTCGTCACGGTTCTTGATCGCGCCCGTGCGGCGGATGTCCAGTCGCACCGAGGCGTAGAACTTCAGCGCATTGCCGCCCGTCGTCGTTTCGGGCGAGCCGTACATGACGCCGATCTTGTGGCGGATCTGGTTGATGAACAGGACGATGCATTTCGACTTGGAGATCGAGGCGGTCAGCTTGCGCAGCGCCTGGCTCATCAGGCGGGCTTGCAGCCCCGGCAGACTGTCGCCCATTTCGCCTTCGATTTCAGCGCGCGGGGTCAGGGCCGCGACCGAGTCGATCACGACGATGTCCACGGCGCCTGAACGCACCAGGGTGTCCACGATCTCCAGCGCTTGTTCGCCCGTGTCGGGCTGCGACACCAGAAGGTCGTCAAGATTGACGCCGAGCTTCTGGGCATAGACCGGGTCCAGGGCGTGTTCGGCGTCCACGAAGGCGGCGACGCCGCCCTTTTTCTGGACTTCCGCCACCGTGTGCAGGGCCAGGGTCGTCTTGCCCGAGGATTCTGGGCCGAACACCTCGATCACCCGCCCGACGGGCAGGCCGCCGATGCCCAGCGCCATGTCCAGGCCCAGCGAGCCGGTCGAGACGCTTTCGATCTCGGCCACCATGCCGGCCTTGCCGAGTTTCATCACCGAACCCTTGCCGAAGGCGCGATCGATCTGCGCGATCGCCGCCTCCAGGGCGCGTTGCTTGTCGCCGTCTTCTTTACCCACCAGTTTCAAAGCCGCCTGTGCCATTGCCTTCGTCTCCCTTGCCATGATTCCCGTCAGAAGCTTGGGAGAGACCCGCCATGGACCCGCCCCCGTTAAGTGAGGTCGACTATGTGCACGGTTTGTTCCTGTTCACAAGATGTTCTCTTTTTAAAAGCCGTTCATCGTCACCCCGATCCACCAGACGCCGGACGGAACCTAGGCCAGAGACCTGACCATATAACGGGCGTCGTCGCCGTAGCTGGCCAGCTTTTCGGCCATGCCCTCGGCCTCGACCGGCTCAAAGCCGTGGCGGCTCCAGAAACGTGTCGCGTCATTGACGGCGACCAGGGCGATGGCGGGCCAGCCGTCCTCGGATGCCTGTTGGGCCAGACGTTCGACGATGACGCCGGTGACCCCGCCGCCGCGCGCCTCGGGGTGCAGGGCCAGATCGTGCAGATAGATCAGGGTCGGCTCGGACGGCAGGCCCTCGATCACGGTGTTCAGCGGCGGCGCCGAGGCCTCGCGCCACGGATAGGCGATCAGATAGCCCTTGGCCGGGCTTTCGTCTGGGCCGTCGTCGGCCAGAACGAAACAACCGCGCGGATAAAGGGCCAGCCGGTTTTCGAAACAGGCCTGGTCCTCGAAATGATCGGGAAACGATACGCGGGCCACATTGACCACGGCCTCGATGTCGTCGGGCCGCATCGGGCGCCAGTTTAGGCCGGACAGCGGCTGTTCAGCTCCGCCTTGTTGAATCGCCACCTTACAGTCCTCGTCTCGCCGCCGATCTCGCCCTCGATCCGGGCGGACAGCACATCACCGTCGCGTTCATAGACGATCCGCTTGGGAAAGTCGTCGTCCGCCGCCTGCTCGAAAACGACGCGGCGGTCGCTTGAGGCGACGACGGGGAAGACGGTCACGGGCTGGCCGTCCGGCTGGGCGAAATAGGCGAAGGGCGCGTCCGGCGCTGGCCCGACAGGGGCGATGCGCGACTGTTCATAACCGACACGGCCGTCCCGCACCGTGACGGTCATGCCGGTCATCAGCGACAGACGCGGATCGGTCCAGACCTCGGACACCTCGCGACCGGGATCGCAGGCCAGCCAGTAGCCGGACATCCAGCCCAGGTCGGGCCGCGTCTCGGCCTGCAGGGCGGCGCTCATCATCAGAACCGTCAGCATGGTCGTGTCTCCCTCGTTCCGGCTCCGATCCTACGGCGAGGCCCCGTGCTGCGGCTTGTAGGTTTGCGACGCGATGACGCGGGCCAGTTCGTGCTGCTCGCGCGCCCAGTCGGTGGCGGTGCAGCCCAGAAAACGACGGAAGTCCCGCGCCATCTGCGGCTGGTCGAAATAGCCGGCCTCCAGCCCCGCCTCCAGCCAGTTCAGCCCCTCGGTCGGGTGGGCGGCGTGGTCGAAGATGCGGCGGAACCGGAAGACTGAACGCAGGAGGCGCGGCGATACGCCGACCCTGTCGGCGAACAGGCGTTGCAGGGCGCGTTGTTCGCTGGGCGCGCGAACGGGGGCGGGTTGTTCGGCGGCTGCGGCCTGCACTTCGGCGCGGACCAGCGGGTCGATGGTCCAGTCCGCCCCACGTCTCTGATCCTCCAGCCATGAAACAAAGGCGGCGGCCTGACCGGCGGGATCGCCCGGCGGCGGGGCGAATCCCGCCAGCCGCTCGACCATGTCCAGACGCTGATCCGTCGCACCGCTCAGCGGGCAACCCAGAAATCCCCGCGCCCCGTCCGGCTCGAAGCGGATGGCGGCCAGTTCGGTCGGACCTGTCGGGTGCATGACCAGGGGTCGGGTCATCTGACCGGCGAACAGGGCGGACGGCTGCAGCCGAAACGTCCCGTCCGCATCCTGTTCGGCATAGGGCGCGCCCAGATCGAAGATCAGCTCGGGACAGCCGTCCGGTGCGATCCGCTGGATGGTCAGCGAGGGATTTGGTGCGGCGTAGGTCCAGATCACCCGGACGAAGGGACGCAGGGCCGCGGGCGGCGCGAACTCCTGATAGCGATCTTCTGATCCCGCCGCCTCCCCCGAGGTCATGATCAGTTGACCTTGGACGGGTCCGGCGGGGCGTCAGGCAGGGCGGAGACGGGCACCCCGTCTTCTTTCAGCTTCCTGACCTCGGCGGGCGTGGCCTCGCCGTAGATTTCGCGCTTCTCGGACCGGCCTTCGTGGATGTCGCGGGCCTCGCGGGCGAAGCTGTCGCCGACATAGTCGAAATTGGCCTCGACATGGGCGCGCACCTCGCGGGCGGCCTGCATCATCATGGACTGAACCCGGGAGGCGACGTCGGGTGCGGGCGCGGCCTTTTTCGTGCCGCTGACCGAGGGGGCCATGATCGCCTTTTCGACCGCGCGAGAGCCGCAGAAGGGGCATTCCACCAGCCCGCGCGCGGCCTGATCGTCATAATCGGAAGACGACCCGAACCAGGCTTCGAACCCGTGGGTCTGGTCGCATTTCAGGGCGTATCGGATCATGAGGCGGGCAGGAAGTCACGGTCGTGGGTCAGGGCGGGTACGGCCGAACGGGCCTTGGCCACCGCCTTCATGTCCAGCTTCGCCGTCACGACGCAAGGGGCGTCATGATCGGCCTTGGCGATGATCTCGCCCCAGGGACCAACCACGGTGGAGCGGCCCCAGGTCCGGCGGCCGTCCGCGTGCAGCCCGCCCTGGGCAGGGGCCAGGATGAAGGCGCCGGTCTCGATGGCGCGGGCGCGCAGCAGGGTCTCCCAGTGGGCCTCGCCGGTCGGCGCGGTGAATGCGGCGGGCACGGCGATCATCGAAGCCCCGCCTCTGGCCAGTTGGCGATACAGATGGGGGAAACGAATATCATAGCAGATGGTCAGGCCCAGACGGCCCCACGGCGTGTCCGCTGCAACCGCCCCGTCGCCGGGCCGCACCGTCGCGCTTTCACGATAGGTCTCACCGTTCGGCAGATTGACGTCGAAGACGTGGAGCTTGTCATAGCGCGCCCTTATCGCACCCCCAGGATCGACCAGCAGCGAGCGGTTGGCCGCACGCGCGTCGTCGGTCCGGCCCGAACGGACGATGGCCGATCCGATCAACAGCCAGACGCCCAGCTCCGCCGCCAGATGACGCAGGCCCAGCACCGCCGCATCGGCGTCTTCTTCGTTCAGGGCCGCATCTCGCCGGTCGCGCCGCTGCTCCAGCACATTGGTCCCTTCCGGCGTCAGGATGAACCGGGCGCCTCCCGCCGCCGCCTCGCGGATCAGCGGCTCGACATGCGCCAGACCTTCCGCCGCCGTCGTGGGCGTGCGGGTCTGGATCAGCGCGATGTCGAGCCCATCGCTCATGTTCAGGCCGCCAGCAGCGGGTCGAGCTTGCCGTCGCGGTCCAGCGCGTGGATGTCGTCGGAGCCGCCGACGTGCTGGTCGTTGATGAAGATCTGCGGGAAGGTCATGGCCCCGCCAGAACGCTGGACCATCTCGGCCTTTTTATCGGGGTCGTTGGAGGCCACGATCTCGGTGTAGTCGACGCCCTTCTTCTTCAGCAGCGACATGGCGCTGAAGCAGTAGGGGCAGCCGGGCTTGGTGTAGATGACGACGTCGGCCAATTCGGCTCTCCTTGGGATTACGGGTCGGCGCCGACGCGCGGGCGCGCCGACGGGTGTTTGACCCTACATAGTCAGATCGCGGGCGTTTCGCACCCTTGCGATGACCGCCAGGTCGACGGCCCGCGCCCCGGCGTCGAGCAGGGCGCGGGCGCAGGCCTCGGCTGTCGCGCCGGTGGTCAACACATCGTCGATCAGAAGGATGCGCCGACCCTTGATCCTGCGGCGTCCCGCCTCGGTCACGGCGAAGGCCTTTTTCACGTTCAGCCGCCGCCCTCTGCGGCTTTTCCCGCCCTGGCTGTCGGTGTGGCTGGTGCGGATCAGGCTGTCGGGCAGATAGTCCAGATTGCAGGTCCGCGCCAAGGGCCGCGCGATCTCGGCGGCCTGATTGAACCGGCGCGAGAGCAGCCGCATCGGGTGCAGCGGCACGGGGATCACCGCGTCGGCGTCGGCGGTCAGTTCGGCGGCGGCCCGTCCGATCCAGCGTGCGAACAGCGGCGCGAACTGCTGCTGGTCGCCGTGCTTGTATCGCAGGATCAGCCCGCGTGAGGCGTCGTCATAAATACAGGCCGCCCGCGCCCGTTCGAAC
Organism: uncultured Brevundimonas sp.; assembly: GCA_963522565.1. GTDB lineage: Bacteria > Pseudomonadota > Alphaproteobacteria > Caulobacterales > Caulobacteraceae > Brevundimonas. The sequence continues at coordinate 136,682 of CAUQZC010000001.1, forward strand.
CCATAGGGCAGGGTGACGCAGGCCGCGCACCGATCCGGGCCGAAATCACCGCCGTCATGCTCGAAAGGCGCCCCGCATCCGTCGCAGACCGGCGCCTCCAGAAAAACGATCCGGCTCCAGGCGTCGGGCGTCAGGCCCGCCGCCGCCGTGGCTTCGCGGCTGTCGTGGGCCATCGGCGGCAGGATCATGTCGACCAGGCCGCGCCCGGTCATGCGGCCAAAGCGCAGCAACCGCGCCCTGACCCCTTCCCACGCCGCGCGCCAGACCCCATCCTGTGCGTCCATGACCTCCCCCACGTCTTCTTCTTCCGGTCCGCCGCAGATCTTTGACGCGCGTCGCCGCCAGGCCCGACTGTCGCGTGCAACCTCCCGGTTCAGCAGCGCGGACTTCCTCCATGCTCGTGCTGCGGACAACGCAGCCGAGAGCCTGGCCGCCATCTTGCGCGACTTTCCCGTCGTCGTCGATCTGTCCGCGCATTCCGGTCCCTTCGCCGAGGCGGCGGCCCTCAGCGACGCCGCGCCGCGTATGGGGCCGATTGTGACGCCGACGACGCAGGCGGAGCGTGCGGCGCCGGGGACGGCCGCTCTGCCTTTGGCGGATGAATCCATTGATCTGATCGTGTCTCTGCTCAGCCTGCACTGGGCCAATGACCTGCCGGGCGCACTGGCCCAGATCAAACGGGCGCTGAAACCGGACGGCCTGTTCATCGGCGCCCTGTTCGGGGCGGGAACCCTGAAAGAGCTGCGCGGCGTCCTGACCGAGGCCGAACTGTCCGAGCGCGGCGGGGCGCAGGCGCGGGTCTCGCCCTTCGCCGACGGCTATGACGGTGCGGCCCTGCTGCAGCGGGTCGGTTTTGCGCTTCCGGTGTCGGACGTCGACCGGTTCACCGTTCGCTATCCGGACCTGTTCGCCCTGATCCGCGACCTGCGCGCGATGGGCGAGACCAATGTGCTGCACGGCCCGATCCGGCCCCTGACCCGCGGCGTCATCGCCAAGGCCGCAGCCCTCTATGCGGAACGATACGCCGATGCGGATGGACGCATTCCGGCGACCTTCGAGATCGTGCATCTGGCTGGATGGAAGCCGCACGAAAGCCAGCAGAAGCCGCTGGCGCGGGGGTCAGCCAAGACCCGTCTGGCCGACGCCCTCGGCGTGCGCGAGCATAACGGGCTCGAACACTGAACTCAGCCTTTGCTGATGGCTTCGGATACGGCGTTGAGGGCGGTGTTGAACACGGTCGTTGCGGCGTTTCCAAAGGCGACCACCGAGCCGATGACGACCAGGAAGATCAGGGCGCAGATCAGGCCGTATTCGATGGCGGTGGCGCCGCTGTCGTCGCGCAGAAACCGGCCGATGAAACGTCTCATGGCCGGCCTCCCTGGTCGGCGGTTTCAGAGCAGGTCGCGCAACCAGGCGACCAGGGGTTCGTCCGCCGGCGGCATGGGATAATCCGAAAGCTTGTTCGGCTTCACCCAGGCCAGGGCGTCATGTTCACGCGCCGTGACCACGCCATCCCATCGCCGACACAGATAGAGTGGCATCAATAGGTGAAATGAATCGTAAGCGTGGCTGGCGAAAACGAAAGGAGCCAGACAGGCCTCGTTGACGTTGATGCCCAGTTCCTCGTGCAACTCGCGGATCAGGGCGGCCTCGGGGCGTTCGCCGGGTTCGACCTTGCCGCCCGGAAACTCCCACAGACCGGCCAGCTTCTTGCCTTCGGGCCGTTTGGCGATCAGCACCCGGCCATCGACATCGACCAGGGCCACGGCGACAACCAGAACGGTAGGCAGAACGGCGGCGGCGTCGGTCACGAGCGGTAGTCGCCGTTGATTTCGATATAGCCCTTGGTCAGGTCGCAGGTCCAAACCGTCGCCGACGCCCGGCCCGCCCCCACGTCGACGGTGATGTCGATCTCGGGGTTCTTCATGTAGGCGGTCATCTTGGCCTCGTCATAGGTGGGCGACGGAGCGCCTTCGATGGCGGCCTCGTGCGGGCCGAACCAGATCGCCAGATGGTCACGGTCGACCGGCTCCTCGGTCTTGCCGACCGCCATCACGACCCGGCCCCAGTTGGCGTCCTGCCCCGCGATGGCGGTCTTGACCAGGGGGCTGTCGGCGATCGACTTGGCCAACTTCCGGGCCGAGGCCGGGCTGGCGGCGCCGTCCACCGTCACCTTGACGAACTTGGTCGCGCCCTCGCCGTCGCGCACCAGCTGGTGCGCCAGGTCCAGCATCACCTTGTCCAGGGCGGCGGAGAAGCTCTTCAGGCGGCGGTCGCCCACGCGCCCGATGCGCGGCGCACCCGATGCGCCGGTGGCGAACAACAGGGCCGTGTCGTTTGTCGAGGTGTCGCCGTCCACCGTGACGGAGTTGAAGGTGGTGCGGACGTGCAGGCCCAGCAGCGCCTGCAGCACATTGGGATGGATGTCGGCGTCGGTGACGATGAAGGCCAGCATGGTGGCCATGTCCGGCGCGATCATGCCCGACCCCTTGGCGATGCCGGCGATGCGGACCTTGCAGCCCTCGATCTCGGCCTCGGCGTAGGAGCCCTTGGGGAAGGTGTCGGTGGTCATGATGCCGCGCCCGGCCCTGGCCCAGGCGTCCGAGTCCAGACCCTGTTCGATCTCGGGCAGTTTGGCGACGATCTTCTTCTCGTCCAGCACCACGCCGATCACCCCGGTCGAGGCCAGCATGACGTCGCGCTGGCGGCAGCCGAAGCGTTTGGCGACCTCGGAGGCCGTGCGCCGCGCCGCATCGGCGCCTGCCTTCCCCGTGAAGGCGTTGGCGCAACCGGCGTTGACCACCAGGGCGCGCACGTCCTTGCCGCCCTCGGCCGAGCCCAACTGCTTCTTGCACCAGTCCACGGGCGCCGAGCCGATCTTGTGGCGGGTGAAGACCCCGGCGCAGCTGGTGCCGCGCGCGAAGCGGAACACCACCAGATCGTCGCGTTCATGCTTGTAGAAGCCCGCGCGTGCGGTGGCGATCTCGACCCCGCCGATGGGGGGAATGGTCGGGAAGGGCACGGCCAGGGGCGAGATGGCCAGTCCCGGCTTTCCAGCGGGGGCAGGCGTCGCGGCGGGGGTGTCCGATGCGGGGCGCGTCGCGCGCTTCAGCGCCGTGGCGAACGGGTCCAGCGCCTTTTCCAGCGCCTGTTCGATCTTTTGGCCGGTCTTGGAGGGAGGCTTGTTCATGTCAGGCGGCCGGTGCGGAGGTGGGAGTCGGGTTGGGGGTCTGGGCTGATGCGGCGGGCGACTGATCCTGTCGTGCGCCGTCGCCGGGCAGCAGGACATTCACCTTGGCCTTGTTGCGAAGCTGCTCCAGCAGCTGACGCACGCCTTCATAGGTCAGATAGCGGACGATTTGCGGGCGCGCCTGCTCCAGCGTGGGCGGGTTCTCCTTGCGTCGGTCCTCGACCCGCAGCACGGCCCAGCCGCCCTCGGTCTGGAAAGGACCGACCGTCGATCCGGCGGATTTGTCGCGCAGGGCGCTGGCGTAGGTCTGGGGCATGACGTCCAGCGTCGAATAGCCCAGGTCGCCGCCCGAGAAGCGTGTCGCCTCGTCGACCGACCGCTCCATCGCCACCGCCTCGAAACTGGCGCCCTGGCCCAGAATTCCGATCACCGCGTCGGCCTCGGTCTTGGTGCGCGACAGGATCAGACGGACGCGGATCTCCTCCGAGGTTTTCGCCAGCCTAAGCTGCTCGTTATAAAGGTTCTGCACCGCCTGGTCGGAAATGGCGCCATTGACCACGCTCTCGACCAGCATGTCGCCCAGGATGCGTTCGCGGGTCGCCTCCAGCCGGCGCTGGGCCAGTGGTGAATCGTCGAGACGGCGGCGTTCGGCCTCCTTGGCCAGCAGTTTCTGGTCGATGACCTCGTCCAGAACGCGCCGGAACAGGTCCGATGTCACGTCCAGCGGCTCACCTTCTACGATCAGACCCTGCGCCACCGCCTCGCGTTTCACGTCCGAGGCCCAGATGGTCTGCGACTGGACCTTGGCCACCGCCCGGTCGCCCGCTTCAGGCGCGCGATCCCCGTCACCCGTGCGATTACAGGCGGAAACCGCCAGCGTCGTCGCCAAAAGCGCTATGGTCAGGGTGCTGAAAGGCCGCCGGAATGGGGTCAATGGGGCGCTCCGTCGAAGGCGGCCGAAAGCCCCTCGCGTTGACAGGGGTTAGGGCGGTGCTTAAGTCCCGCCTGCGCCCAAGTCGAGGGGTTTTGATCGTCTGCGCGGCCCTTCGCGCGCGCCAGCTATAGGCGCTCCGGGGCCGCCATCGGTTCGGGCCTCTCTTGAAGCGCCCCTATCGCCGCCCCTAACGGGATTTCAGAGCCGCCCAGCTCGCAGACGCTCGACCGCTTACCGGATCCAACATGCTCGGCTTCGCCAAGAAATTTTTCGGCTCTTCCAACGACCGCAAGGTCAAGGCCTTCCAGGACCATGCCCAGCGCATCAATGCGCTGGAGCCCAAGTTCGCGGCCCTTTCCGACGACGAACTGCGCATGATGACGGACGCCTTCCGCGACCGCCTGGCCAATGGCGAGACGCTGGACAAGATCCTGCCGGAAGCCTTCGCCGTGGTGCGTGAGGCCTCCAAGCGGGTGCTGGGCCAACGTCAGTACGACGTGCAACTGGCCGGCGGCATGATCCTGCACGAAGGCGGCATCGCCGAGATGCGGACCGGCGAAGGCAAGACCCTGGTCGCCGTGGCGCCGGTCTATCTGAACGCCCTGCCGGGCAAGGGCGTGCACGTCATCACCGTGAACGACTATCTGGCCCGCCGCGACGCCGAGACGATGGGCAAGGTCTATCGTTTCCTGGGCCTGGAAGTCGGCGTGATCGTCAATGGTCTGAGCCAGGGCCAGCGCCAGCAGGCCTACAACGCCGACGTCACCTACGGCACCAACAACGAATTCGGTTTCGACTATCTGCGCGACAACCTGGTCTATGACCGTCGCGAGATGGTGCAGCGCCCGCACAACTTCGCCATCGTCGATGAAGTCGACTCCATCCTGATCGACGAGGCGCGCACGCCCCTGATCATCTCGGGCCCGACCGAGGACCGTTCGGACCTCTACAAAATCCTCGACGGCCTGATCAAGGAACTGATCAAGGACAAGGACACCTACGAGCTGGACGAGAAGCAGAAGCAGGTCCTGCTGACCGAACTGGGTTCGGAGCGGATTGAGGACGCGCTGGAGCGCGGCGGTCATTTCGCCGCCGACACCACCGGCCTGTATGACGCCGCCAACATCAGCCTGGTCCACCACTCCAACCAGGCCCTGCGCGCCAACACCCTGTACCAGCGCGACAAGGACTACATCATCAAGGACGGCGAGATCGTCCTGATCGATGAGTTCACGGGCCGCATGATGACGGGTCGCCGCCTGTCCGAAGGGCTGCACCAGGCCATCGAGGCCAAGGAAGACGTCAAGATCCAGCCCGAGAACCAGACCCTGGCCTCGGTGACGATCCAGAACTATTTCCGTCTGTACGAGAAGCTGTCGGGCATGACCGGCACCGCGGCGACGGAAGCCCAGGAATTCGGCGACATCTACAAGATGGACGTGCTGGAGGTGCCGACCAACCGGCCGATCCAGCGCAAGGACTACGACGACGAAGTCTATCGCACCCACGACGAGAAGAACCAGGCGATCGCCAAACAGATCGCTGAATGCCATCTGGCGGGCCAGCCCATTCTGGTCGGCACCGTGTCGATCGAACGCTCCGAACAACTGTCGGACCTGCTGACCCGCTACGAATACAAGGTCGAGGTTTCGCGCAAGCTGAAGCCCCAGTACGAGGGCAAGACCAAGGAAGCCGAGAAGATCGGCGACGCCGCCTATGACATCACCTACGAGACCCGGCTGCGCGGCATTCCGCACAGCGTCCTGAACGCGCGCCAGCACGAGCAGGAAGCTTATATCGTCGCCGACGCAGGCCTGCCCGGCTCGGTGACCATCGCCACCAACATGGCGGGCCGCGGCACCGACATCCAGCTCGGGGGCAACCTCGAGATGAAGATGCAGAAGTGGCTGCTGGAGCAGCGCAATCTGGCTGTCGAAGTCACCCCCGAGATGGAAGCCGCCAAGGAGGCCGAGTTCAAGGCCGAGATCGCCGTCCAGAAGGAAAAGGCCATGGCGGCAGGCGGCCTGTTCGTTCTGGGCACAGAGCGTCACGAAAGCCGCCGCATCGACAACCAGCTGCGCGGCCGCACCGGCCGTCAGGGCGACCCCGGCACCTCGAAATTCTATCTGTCCTGCGAGGACGACCTGCTGCGCATCTTCGCCGGTGATCGTCTGGACTCGATCATGAAGACCTTCGGCGTGGCGCCGGGCGAGGCCATCACCCACCCTTGGCTGAACCGGGCGATCGAGACCGCCCAGAAGCGCGTCGAGACCCGCAACTACGACATCCGCAAGAACCTGCTGAAGTACGACGACGTCGTGAACGACCAGCGCAAGGCCGTGTTCGAGCAGCGCCAGGAGTTCATGGATTCCGAGGACCTGTCGGAACTGGTCGGCGATTTCCGCCGCGACGTGGTCTCCGACCTGGTCGAACGCTACATGCCGCCCAAGGCCTACGCCGAGCAGTGGGACATCGACGGCCTGGACGAACGCGTCCGCTCGACCCTGGGTCTGGAGCTGCCGCTGCACGACTGGGCCGCTGAGGAGGGCGTGTCCAACGAGGAGATCGAGGAGCGTCTTCTGGCCGCCGCCGACGCCCGCGCGGCCGAACGCCTGGAACAGATCGGCGCCGATCAGACGCGCGGTCTGGAAAAGCAGTTCATGCTGCAGATGATCGACATGCAGTGGCGTGAGCACCTGGTCCATCTGGACCATCTGCGCGGCGTCATCGGCCTGCGCGGCTATGGCCAGCGCGACCCGCTGAACGAATACAAGACCGAAGCCTTCAACCTGTTTGAAAGCCTGTTGTACGACCTGCGCCACAACGTCACCCGCTGGCTGATGACGGTCGAGTTCCGCTTCCAGGCGCCGCCCGAAATGCCCGAGTTCCAGGAAATCCACCTGAACCCCGGGACCGGCGAGAACGAGATGACCAATCCGCAGGCCCAGAACCCGGAGGGCACGCTGATCGGCGACGACCGTTCGCGCCTGCCGATCGAGGCCTTGCCGCCCGGTTGGGAGATGACCGGCCGCAACGCGCCCTGCCCCTGTGGTTCGGGCCGCAAGTTCAAGCACTGCCACGGGGCGCTGGTCTAAGGCCGAGGGCATGGGCGTCCCGCAGGATCGTGAAACTCTGCTGGACGCCGTGCGGCGCACCTACGCCGCCTTGCGCGCCGACCTTTCCGAGGTTCCGGCCTCCTTGTCCGCGCTGCCCGAGCTTGAGGGGCATGTCGCGGGCACCCTCATCAGCGTGGACGACTTGATCGCCTATCTGGTCGGGTGGAACCGCACAGTGCTGAAATGGCATGAGCGGGAGGCGGCGGGGCGCCCGATCGACTATCCGGACACGGGCTTCAAGGGCAATGAACTGGGCCGTCTGGCCCAACGCTTCTACGCCGATATGGCGGGTGTGGCCCATGCCGATCGGCTGGCGATGTTGGATGACGCCTATCGGGAGATCATGGCCCTGATCGAATCCCATGACGACCACAGCCTTTACGGCGTGCCCTGGTATGGAACGTGGACACGGGGGCGGATGATCCAGTTCAACACCTCGTCGCCCTACGCCAATGCGCGAAAGCGCCTGCGTCCCTGGATGAAGCGTCACGGCCTGACGACAGCCCGCGCCGGCTGAGTCTCGCGGATCGACGCCGATGCGGTTAGGGTCGGGGGATGAGCTGCAAGTCCCTGTTCTCGCGCGCCCTGTCTCTGGCCCCGGAGCGGCTGCATTTCGCCGCCCACAGCCACCATCTCTGGCCTGACGTCAGTTTCGACGCTCAGCAGCAGGCCTGGATCGACGCCAACATCCATGCCGACAACAAATGGGGCCTGCTGTTCGGCGAGGTGATCCCGCAGGCGCAAGGCCACGTCGCCGCCGAACTGGGCCTGCCCTCGCCGGAAAGTCTGGTCTTTTCGTCCAACACCCACGACTTCCTGCTGCGTCTGTTCTCAGGCCTGGAGAAGAAGCCGGTCCGCATTCTGGCGACGGACGGCGAGTTCCATTCCTTCCGCCGCCAGTCGGAGCGCTGGCAGGAGGCGGGCGAGGCGGTGGTCACCCGCATTCCCCTGGCGCCCTTCGACACCTTCGCCGCGCGTTTCCTGAGCGCCGCGCGCGAGGGGGGGCATGACTGGATCGTGGTCAGCCAGGTCTTCTTCCGCACCGGGAGGCTGTTCGATGGGATCGAGGCGCTGGCCGATCTGGCGCGGCCTGAGGGGCCGTGGGTTCTGATGGACGGCTATCACGGCTTCATGGCGACCCCGACTGATCTGTCGCAGGTCGCGGACCGCATCTTCTACGTGGCGGGGGGCTACAAATACGCCATGGCGGGCGAGGGGGCCTGTTTCCTGCACGCCCCGCCCGGTTTTGCGCCGCGCCCGGTAAACACCGGCTGGTTTGCAGAGTTCGGCGACCTGTCCGGCCCGCCCGGCGGGGTGCAGTACCGAAGCGACGGCGGTCGTTTCTGGGGCGCGACCTTCGACTGTTCGGCCCTTTATCGGTTCAACGCGGTGCGCCGGATGCTGGCCGATCAGGGGCTGACGACCGCCGATGTCGCCGCCCATGCCCGCGCCCTGGCCCAGAGGTTTCAGGCCGCCATTCGGTCCGGCGAGGCCGGTGCTCTGGATCGGGCCGAAATCCTCAATCCGGTTGAGGGGAATGCGCCGCGCGCCCGCTTCCTGGCCCTGCGCCACGCTGACGCCAAGACCTGGCAGGCGCGCCTGCTTGCGGCCGACATCGTCACTGACGTGCGCGACGACGTGATCCGCTTCGGCTTCAGCCTCTATCAGGACGCGGCGGACGTGGACCGGCTGATCGCCGCCTGCCGCGCCCTTCAATAGAAGGTCGCGTCGTCCTGCTTGCGCGCCTGCGGGGCGTTGCGGTGCGTTGCGGGCGCGCGCGGACGGGGCTGTGACGGTGCGGCCTGTTGGGCTGAAGGCGCCGGGCGCGTCGGCGGCCTTGCCTGTTGAGGCTGCGGCGCCGGGGTGCGTGGCGCGGGCTGTGCGAACGGGTCGGGCAAGGGTTGCGGCGGGGCCAGCGGATAGGGCGCCTCGGGTTCCGAGGGCGCTACAGCGGCCGGCGGCGGCGACAGTTTTGGATAGGGCAGGGCGCCGTCGTCGGAAGGCGTCGCGGGCGCTGTCGGCGCGATCTGCGTGGTTGTGTCGTCAGAGGGCGCAATCGCGTCCTCACCCTCCGTGCGGGCCGCCCGGTCGGGCGCGTTCAGGTCGTCTCGGACAAACGCCCAGGCTCGGCGGTCGGCGCAGCCGCAGGCCTTCAGGAAGCCCTCTCTGTCGCGCCACAGAATCAGGGGATAGGTCACGCGCACCCCGGCCCGTTTCAGCAGCAGGCTCAACTGTTCATCGAACTGTCGGCCGGCGTCCACGACACCGGACCGGGCCAGATTGCCGTCCGCGTGGGGAATGCCTGCCGCGGTCCAGCTGCGTGACGGGGTCGCCATCCAGCGTTGATGCAACGTCCAGTCGCGGCTCAACCACAGTTCGGCGACCGTGGCCCGTTCCGCCGCCGTGGACTGGGCCAAGCCTTCGCGGTCGGCGCGGGCGAAGACGATGTAGCGAACCTCTACGCCCGCCGCGCGCAGCTTGGCGGCCTCCTGGCGCTCATAGGCTTGGGCCGCGCCGCTGTCGCGATAGCTGATGACATAGACGGGCTGGCCGCCGCCGCCGTCCGACACCCATGAGGCTTCGTCCAGCAACCTCTGAATCTGCGTCTGATTGCGGTTGATCGTCACCGGCAGAAAGCGCGCATGGAAATGCCAGTAGGCCCAATAGGCGCCGCCCGCGAGCAACAGCCCCATCAGCGCGGCGACGGCTGATCCTATGAAAAAGCGACGCATCAGGGCCGAACGCTCCAGCTTCACCTCGGGTGCCGCCCAGCCATAGCATTGAAAACCGCCGCCTGCTTGGGCGGACGGCGGTTTCAGGGTTCGGGGGACGGGGAAATCAGGGCTGCCAGCCGGTGACCTGTCCGGCGTCGCTTTCCTCGGCCAGGGCGCCGCGTGTCTTCTTCACCTCGGCCCAGGCCGCCCGCAGAAGTTCCGGCACGCCTTCGCCAGAGACGCCGGACACCAGCATGGGGCGACGACCGGCGACGGCCTCCAGTTCGGCGGCCTTCTCCTCGCGCATTTCCGGGGTCAGGGCGTCGATCTTGTTGAGGGCCAGAATCTCGGCCTTGTCGCCCAGACCTTCGCCATAGGCTTCCAGTTCCCCGCGAATGACATGATAGGCGGCGACCACATCGTCCTGGGTGCCGTCGATCAGGTGGATCAGGCTGGCCGACCGCTCAACGTGGCCCAGGAAGCGCGTGCCCAGCCCGGCGCCTTCGCTGGCGCCCTCGATCAGGCCGGGGATGTCGGCGATGACGAACCGCTCGGACGGCGACAGGTCCACCATGCCCAGGTTCGGCGTCAGGGTGGTGAAGGGATAGTCCGCGACCTTGGGCCGTGCGGCGCTGGCGGCGGACAGGAAGGTCGACTTGCCCGCATTGGGCAGGCCCGCCAGACCGATGTCGGCGATCAGCTTCAGCCGCAGCCAGATCCAGCGTTCCTGGCCTTCCTGGCCCGGATTGGCGTGGGTCGGCGCCTGGTTGATCGGCCCCTTGAAGCGCACATTGCCCCAACCGCCGTTGCCGCCCTTCAGCAGCATCTCGATCTTGCCGGGCTTATCCAGGTCCAGGAGGACGGTCTCCTTGTCCTCGTCCAGCACCTGGGTGCCCACTGGCACCTTCAGATGGATGTCGTCGCCCTTGCCGCCGTGCATCTGGCGGCCCTGGCCGTGGTGGCCGGTCTGGGCCTTGAAATGCTGCTGGTAGCGGTAGTCGATCAGGGTGTTCAGCCCCTCGACCGCCTCGATCCAGACGTCGCCGCCCTTGCCGCCGTCGCCGCCGTCGGGGCCGCCGTTGGGGATGAATTTCTCGCGTCGGAACGACACGGAGCCCGCGCCGCCATTGCCGGAACGGATGTAGATTTTAGCCTGATCGAGGAACTTCATCGCGGGCTTATGCCAAAAGACCGAGGCGAGGGCGAGGCGTTGCGTAATTCACAGGTCATTAAGCGATGCGGGCCAGACTCCTGGCCCATGAACGTCTCGTCCGCCAGTTCGATGGTCAACCTCCTGGCCGAAGGCCGCGCCCAGCGCGAAAAAGCGACCCAGGAACGGGCCGAGACCAGGCTGCGCGACGCGCGGTCGGCGGTGGCGACGCTGAAACAGATGAACTCGGCCTCGTCCAGTCAGGCCTCTGAACAAAGGAAGGCCGCCGCCAAACAGCGCGTCGACCAGCTTAAAAGCCGACTTCAGATGCTGAGGATGAGCGGATCGGTCGATCCCAAGGTGTTGGCCCAACTGGCGCGCGAACTGAAGGCGGCGGTCAAATCCTATGCCGGAGAGGGCGGTTCCGCCGCCGGTCTGGGCGGCGCGTCGGTTCCCGCTTCGGCTGCGCCCGGCGAGGCGGGTTCAACACAGGCTGTGAATGCGGACGGCGTGGCGAGCGCGGACCCTGACGCTTACCCTGACGCGGGCCAGAATGCTGAACAGAATGCCGCGCAGGCCGATGCTGCGGCCAATGGCGATGGCCGGACGGGCAAGGACGGCCAGGACGCTGCGGCAAACCCGGCGGCCCCCCGCGAAGAAACCAACCCCTACAAGCGCATGGCCCAGGAGGCCGAGGTCAAGGTCGCCGAGGCCGCCCGACGCGGCGCCGCAACCCAGGCCGACCGCGACTTCCTGACTGAAGCCCGCAGTCTGGCCAACCAGATCAAAAGCATGGTCAAGTCGGCGGCGTCAAAGGCTGATCCCGTCAAACGGCGAGATGACGCCGAGGCCGAAAAGGCCGCCGTCGAGGCGCTGAAACAGATCGAGGACGCGGGCAAGGATCTGGGCGCCTCAGGCATCTCGATTACAATCTAGGATCAAGGCCTGGGTGAGTTTTCCGTCTGCTGCAGGCTAAAGTTGGCGTGAATATCGAATTCGCCCTGCTGATCCGGCTGCGGTCTGGCCAGCATGATGGCGCGTATGGCCTCTCGGCCAAATCCCATGTCGGGTGGCGTCTCCTTCAGAATGGCGCAGTTGCGTTGATCAGGCCGGTAGCTGCAGCGCACGATGACTTGACCAGCGACGCCATGTTCCATGGCGCGCGCCGGATATTCGAAGCGGGGTGGGGTCGTCCAGCGCGGCGCAGGCAGGGACCCGGCTGGAGCGGCCTGGACGATTAGGGCGAGCGACAGGGCGATCATCTGTTTAATCCATAATTCCTAGCGTGGTCCGGTTGGTTATGCGACTTCAGCGTAGTCAAGCGTGCCTATTTCAGCGCCAGCGTCACCGTCTTGACGTCCACATATTCGTCGATGCCGTGAATCGAACCCTCGCGGCCATAGCCGGATTGCTTGACCCCGCCGAACGGCGCGACGGCGGTGGAGATCAGGCCGGTGTTGACCCCGCACATCCCCGCTTCGATCCGGCGCGAGAACCGCATGGCCCGGTCCAGATCGCGGGTGAACAGATAGGAGGCCAGGCCATAGTCGCTGGCGTTGGCCTTCTCCAGCGCCTCCTCCTCTGTGTCGAAGGCGAAGACGGGGATCATCGGGCCGAACGTCTCTTCCTCGCGGAACAGGTCGTCATTTCCGCCCAGGGTCACGGTCGGCTGGAAGAAGCGCCCGCCCAGCTCGTGGCGCGATCCGCCGGTCAGGACGCGGCCGCCGTCGGCCTTGACCGCCGAGACGTGTTTCTCGACCTTGTCGATGGCCTTGTCCTCGATCAGCGGCCCGACCTTGACCCCGTCGTCGAAGGCGGCGCCCACCTTGATCTTCGCCACCTCGGCGGCCAGTTTTTCGGCATAGGTCTCGGCGACCGCACGTTCGACATAGACGCGGTTGGGGCAGACGCAGGTCTGGCCCGAGTTCCTGAACTTGCCCTTGATCGTTTCCGTCACGGCCAGATCAAGATCGGCGTCGGCGAAGACGATCAGGGGCGCCGCGCCGCCCAGCTCCATCGACACCCGCTTCAGCGTCGGCGCGCACTGCTCCGCCAGCTTGCGGCCCACGCCGGTCGAGCCGGTGAAGCTCAGTTTGCGGATCGCGGGGCTTTCGGTCAGCACCTTGCCGATGGTCGCCGCATCGCCGGTGACGATAGACAGCGCCCCCTTGGGCAGTCCCGCCTCATAGGCCAGTTCGGCCAGGGCTATGGCGGTGAAGGGGGTCTGGCTGGCGGGCTTGACCACGGCGGTGCAGCCTGCGGCGAAGGCCGGACCCAGCTTGCGAGTCAGCATGGCGGCGGGGAAGTTCCACGGCGTGATCAGGGCGCAGGGTCCCACCGCCTCGCGATAGGTCAGGATCAGATGGCCCAGCGGGCTGTCCTGCGTCTCGCCGATCAGCCGCTCCGCCTGTCCGGCGAACCATTTCAGAAAGCCGTTGGCGTAGGCGACCTCGCCCTTGGCCTCCTCGAACGGCTTGCCGTTCTCCAGCGCCATCAACGCGCCCAGACCTTCGGTGTTCTCATCGATCAGCGCGGCCCAGGCCCGCAGAAAGGCCGCGCGCTTATGCGGGTCGGATCGAGACCAGTCCCTGAAGGCCTCTGCAGCGGCCTGTACGGCGGCCTCGGTTTCCGCCGCGCCCAGATCGGGCGCATGGCCGATGATTTCGCCGGTCGCAGGGTCGTCCACGGCGATTCCCGCGCCGTTCGCGGCGATCCGCTCCCCGGCGATCAGAGCATGCTGCTTCACCAGGGCGAGGCCGGCGTTTCGAGCGGTCTGGTTCACGGTTGAATCTCCTGAATCGGTCCTGAAACGAACAAGGCCCCGGCGAAGCGGGGCCTTGCAAGCATCATTGAAGCGGCGTCAGCCGCCCTCAAGTCAGTTCTTGGCGTCTTGGGCTGCGCCCGTGACGGCGTGGCCTGCGGCGGCGGTGTCGCGACCCACGCCTTCAACCGTGTTGCAGGCGGCGGTGGTCAGAGCGGCGGCGGCGGCGACGAGAACGAAGATCTTGCGCATGGGTGTCTCTCCAGATTGCCGACGTCGAGGGAGCGTCGGTTCGAAGCTCTAACGCGACGCTTTGACGGCGGTTCCGGCCTTGTCGGTCGGATCATTGGGCGTCAGGGCTTCAGGCGTGACAAAGGTCATGCGGGCGATGGCGCCGCCTGAAGGGGCTTCGATCATTTCAGCTTCCCCGCGCAGTTGTTTGGCGAATGCGCCCATCAGTGTGCGGCCCACCCCGGCCTCCGCCACGGCAGACGCGCCGGGTCCGTCGTCCTCGACCTCCAGCACGCTGGTTTCGCCATTGACCCTGAAGCGCACCTTCAACTCGCCGCCACGCCCGGCGAAGGCGTGTTTTTGGGCGTTGGTCACGGCCTCGACCAGCCACAGGGCCAGGGGCGCCAGCTTGTCGGGATCGACAAACAGGCTGTCGGCGTCGACCGAGCTTGCGACCATGGGGCCGCGCCCCGCCTCGCTGGCGACCAGCTGGCCCACCAGTTCGGTCAGGAAGACCTTGGCGTCGGCATGCCGGATGTCCTCGCTCTGGTAGAGGGTGCGGTAGATCAGGGCCAGGGCCGAAATCCTCTGGCGCGTGTCGCCCAGCGCCGCCTTGGCCGGGGCGTCGGTCAGGGCGCGCTGCTGCATCGACAGCAGCGACGAGATGATCTGCAGATTGTTCTTCACCCTGTGGTGGATTTCGCGCATCAGCGCGTCCTTTTCCGCCAGGGAGGCGTTCAACTCGACATCGCGCACCGTGATGGCCTCGGCCATCTCGTCCAGGGTCTTGGCCATGACGCGGATTTCCGATGGGGCGTTCATCGCCTGCAGCGGCCGCACCGAGAACCGGCCCTTGGCGTAGATGGCCGCGACACGCTCCAGATAGTCCAGCCAACGTATGAACAACCGCTCGGACAACAGCATCACCGCCGCAAAGGCAGTCAGCCATGCGCCCAGCGGCAGCAACAGGGTGCCGATGGGGTTCAGACGCGCCCAGGACAGAAGGCCCGGCGCCGGGGCCGACAGCACGGCGTACAGATCGCCGCCCGCCAAAGGCGCCGCGGAATAGTCCCGTCTCTGGCCATTGTGGTCCCGGGCCTCGAATACGGAGGCGCGGTCCGACCCGGCCTGCTTGATCCAATCGCTGAGGTTTCCGCCCTGATTCAGCTGGAAGGCGGCAGGCTCGCTCGCAACAAGAAGTCCGCCTGCGGCATCGACGATTGCGGCGTCCGAACCGTCGGGCAGGGCGCGGTCCTGGGGGTTCGGCTGCAGGGAGGACAGCGGAATCACCGCCGCCATGGCCCCGTCGAACGCGCCCATCGGCCTTTCGGTGCGAATGGCGATGATCAACGCCGCCTGATAGCCTGAACTGGCGGGCGCCCGCTCGACCACCAGACTTTCGCCGTTTCTGAGGCGCCTGAACCAGGGGGCCTCGTTCGCGGGGGAGACATCGGATCGCGCGCCGTCCATGCGGCCGGAGGCGCAGATCGCCTGACCGCCGGAGTTGAGACGATACAGACCCTCATAGCCGTCAAGCTGGCCGACCAGCGCTGTCAGACGGGGCGCGCAATAGGGGCCCATCGCATCCGGGCCCAGGGCGCGCAGCAGAACCTGAGCGCTGTCCAGCCGGGCCTTGGCGTTGTCCGCCGAGCGTTCCGCGGCCAGTTGCAGGCCGATCTGGCGATCCTGCGCCTGTTTTCGGAAGTCGGCCTGGGTTTGAATCAGGCTGAGAATGAAGATGGGCAGCAGGGCGGCGGCCATGGCCAGGCCCAGTCGGAAGCGAATGCCCTGGAACCGTTCCGAATCCCAGCCGCGCGAAAGCCTCGGCGTGCGCCGATCGTCCCTGCCTCGCCCCGACGGCCTGAAAGCAGACAAGGAGGGCCTATCCTCTCGCGCCGCTCAGGCGGTCCGCTTCTCCCAGAATGCTGCGCATGGCGTCGCCTGCGGCCTTGCCGTCGCGGGCGTAACCGCCGCGTTCCAGCGTCGCCTGAAGCGCGCGGCGCGCCCGGCTGACGCGGCTTTTGACCGTGCCGACGGCGCATCCGCAGATTTCCGCCGCCTCTTCGTAGGCAAAGCCGCCGGCGCCGACCAGGATCAGGGCTTCGCGCTGTTCCTCCGGCAGGGTTTTCAAGGCCTGACGCAGTTCGTCCAGCGCAACAGGGGCTTCCGGGTCATCCACGGCGACCAGGGTGCGCTCGGCGGCTTCCTGGTCCAGTTGCGACTGACGCCACGACCGGCGCTTCTCGGAATAGAACTGGTTGCGCAGGATCATGAAGGTCCAGGCCTTCATGTTGGTGCCCATCTGATAGCTGGCGCGGGCGTCCCACGCCTTCATCATGGCGTCCTGCGCCAGATCGTCGGCGGCGGTCGGATCGCCAGTCAGCGTCCGGGCGAAGGCGCGCAGATGGGGGATCAGAGCGACGAGTTCGCGTTTGAAGGCGTCATCGTCCGCCGAAGCCGGCTTGGGGGCGGCTCCCAGGCGCGAGGTGCTCATGCGCCCCGCTCCGAGCGTTCGTCGGCCCGCCTCAATATGTCCAGAAACTCGTCTGGAACCGGCTCATTGACGACTTCATCGAACATATGGCGAAGCTTGACGCCGATCGCCTGCTGACGAAGGCGCGCCTCTTCCAGCGTCCCTTCGTCGTGCTCATCGACGTTGTCACGCCGCGAAGTCTCTGTGGAATCAATCATAGACAGAACACCGCCCACCCAACTGCAGTGCAAAAATGCAGCAGGCTTAACGCTGTCGGACCGGGCCGGTTCCGCTGTAAACGCTTTTAACGCCCAAGCTTTTTTGGAGTTGTGGAACCGCGTCGCGTCCCGCACGTTCCTGTCCGCTGTAGCGCTTTCCCGCTTCACTGGGGGAGCCGATTGTTCGGGGAAATACCGGAATGAGCCTTCTGGCTAGACTTGCGCCTCATCTGCCCTATGTCCGCCGCTACGCGCGTGCGCTCACCGGCGATCAGGCGACAGGCGATAACTATGTGCGCGTGGCGCTTGAGGCCCTGGCCGCCGGCGAGAAACAGCTTTCTCCCGACATGACGCCGCGCGTCGCGCTCTACCACGTCTTCCACACCATCTGGTCCACCACGGGCGCCCAGCTTGAGGACACCGGCCTGACCGAGGTCCGCGACGACGCCTCGCGGCGCCTGCTGCTGATCGCGCCGCGCTCGCGCCAGGCCTTCCTTTTGACCGCGCTTGAGGGTTTCACCCCTTCCGAGGCCGCCCAGATCCTGGGCGCCGATGCGCGTGATGTCGAGCGTCTGATCGCGGACGCCCAGGCCGACATCGACGCCGAACTGGCCACGGATGTTCTGGTCATCGAGGACGAAGCCATCATCTCGGCCGATATTCAAAGTCTGGTGACCGAGCTGGGTCACCGCGTGACCGGCGCCGCGACCACGCATGAGGAAGCCATCGAGGCCGTGAAACGCCATCGTCCGGGACTGGTCCTGGCCGACATCCAGCTGGCCGACGGTTCCTCGGGCATCGACGCCGTCAAGGAAATCCTCAAGGACTTCGACGTTCCGGTCATCTTCATCACCGCTTTCCCCGAGCGGCTGCTGACCGGCGAGCGGCCTGAACCGACCTTCCTGATCACCAAGCCCTTCCAGCCGGAGACGGTGAAGGCGGCGATCAGCCAGGCCTTGTTCTTCCACCCATCGCGCCAGCGCGAAGCCGCCTAGCCGCCGAATCTGGAACGCGGCGCGCTCCAAATTTCCAACTCCCCGAGCGCCTTGGGAGGCCCGGCCGTCAGCGACGCCGGGCTTCTTCATGCGCCTCATCCGGCTGACCGCCGCAATCTTCGAAAAACTACGGCTTGGTGGGGAACCGCTGTTCGTGCGTCCCGTTATCGGTCTGCGGAGGCGACGACGCCCCCCCGACTTGATTGGCGAAAGCCAATCTGTCGCCTCTGCACCTCATTCTCGATGATGCCACTTCCAGGGCGGCCCGAAAGGGTCGCCTTTTCTTTGGCCTTTCTTTGCGCCGCGTCTCGACCCCTCGGCGAAGGCGGGTCAAGGTGTGGTTCAAAGACAAACCCTGGGAGGTCGTCATGGCTGGCGTGAATCGACAGTGGGTGCTGCGGCAGCGCCCCAAAGGCCTGATCAAGGACGCGGACCTGGAACTGGTCGAAAGCCCCATTCCTGATCTGAAGGAATCAGAGGTGCTGGTCCGCACCGTCTATCTGTCGCTGGACCCGACCAACCGCACCTGGATGAACGACGCCGAAGGTTATCTGCCTCCGGTCGGCCTTGGCGAGGTGATGCGCGGCCTTACCCTGGGCGTGGTCGAGGAGACGCGTTCGTCGCGCTTTCGCGTGGGCGACGTGGTCTCGCCCCTTTCTGGCGGCTGGGCCGACTATTCGGTGGTCGGCGAACAGGGGCTGCGGCCCGTCCACCGTGCGCCGGGCCTGCCATTGACGGCCAATATGTCGGTGCTGGGCATGACGGGCCTGACCGCCTATTTCGGCGTCACCGACGTGTTGAAGGCCAGGGAGGGCGAGACGCTGGTGGTTTCGGCGGCGGCGGGAGCGGTCGGCTCGATCGCCGGTCAGATCGCCAAACAGCGCGGCTGCCGGGTCATCGGCATCGCGGGCGGCGCAGCCAAATGCGCCTGGCTGACCGACGAGCTCGGGTTCGACGCCGCCATCGACTATAAGAACGAGGATGTGGGCGCCGCGCTGGACCGACTGGCGCCGGACGGCGTCGATCTGAATTTCGAAAATGTCGGCGGCGACATCATGATTGCCGTCTTCAACCGGCTGAAGGTGCATGGCCGCATGGCGGTGTGCGGGCTGGTCTCGTCCTACAACGCCACCAAGGCCCCGCCGTCGCCGAACTTCGCCCGCATCATCACCCATCGTCTGAACGTGCAGGGTTTCCTTGTCCTGGACTATGCTCACCGCGCCAAGGAGATGGTCGCCGAGATGGGCCCCTGGCTGGCCGATGGGCGAGTGAAGTGGAAGGTTCATGTCGATGACGGGCTGGAGGGGGCGGTCACGTCGCTGAACCGCTTGTTCACCGGCGATCACGACGGCAAGCTGCTGGTCCGCGTTTCCGAAGAACCGGCCTGACGCGAAAACTGAGAGACGCCATGAGCGACCCCTTGTTCGTCCATTTCGAAGACCTTGAGACAGGGCAGGTCGTGCCTCTGGGCGCCTGTGCGGTCGATCAGGAGGCGATGGACCTGTTCACTGAACGGTTCCAGCCGGGCTGGGACACCGCCTATGGGGCGCCGGACGCCATGGTCTATGTGCTGTGGAGCCGAATGGCGGCGGACAAGGCGGCCCACTGGGCCCAGACCAAGGTGCTGGCCGTGGACGCCCTGCGCTATCTGCGCAATCCGCCTGCGGGCGAGTTGCTGCGCGGGCGAATGACCGTCATGGGCAAGGATCCGGTCGGCGACGAGAAGGGCATTGTCATCGCTTCGCATGACCTGCTGGACGAGGCGGGGCGGCTGGTCTTCTCCTGCCTGACCCGGGCGCTGTTCTCGCGCCGCTGACGCGGTCGCGTGCAAATGAAAACGCCCCGCTGGTCGAACCAGCGGGGCGCAATCCTGCAGGGCCTTGAGGCGTCTTAGTTGACGGTCGCGGCGGCGGCCTGGTTGCGGGCGAAGGCCAGGGCGATCAGACGATCCCAACCCAGCAGCGACACCAGGTGGGCGTAGATCTGGCCCAGGGCGCCGTTGTCGCGCAGCTCGGCCAGCTTCTCGGCCGACAGGGCGCGCAGCTTGTCTTCCGAAACGGCGTAGTATTCCGCGATCTTCTGCGGTTCGCCGGCGTTGCCGTTCTCGTCACGCGGCGTGAACAGGGCTTCGCGCACATCCAGCAGGTCCAGCTCCTTGATCAGGTTGACGAAGGACTCGGTGCGCAGGCGCTCTTGCTCGAAGTTGTTGCAGAACTCCATCGCCATGTTGGTGTAGTCGCTGGGCTGGCCGTTGACGAACAGCGGGTTCTCGCCGCCCTCGGCGACGATGTCGGCGCCGCGGTCGATGCACAGGATCAGGCGGCCGTTGGCCTTGTCGTCGGCGAAGACGAAGGGATAGCGGCGCACATAGGCGGGGATATAGGCGTCGGGGCGGAACACGCCTTCGGGCGACACGAACAGGTTGTCGTTCTGGTTCAGGCCCATGACGGCGACCGGCTGGCGGTTCTCGCCGACGAAGATCACCGGATAGGACAGGGCGGCGGCGGCGAATTCGGTCACCGTCAGCGGCACCACGTTCGTCTGGGCGACGAAGGCGTAGGGCTGGGCCTTGGCGTTGACGCCCAGGGTGGCGTGCTGGGCGGCGTCGAGCGGCTCTGGGTTGTTGTAGAACAGGACGTTGCCTTCAAGCGGCGATTGAGTGGTGTCGGTCATGAAAGGCCAGGACGCTCTAGAATGGGATGAGGCGCGCCTTCTAGCCCATGCCCGTCCCTGCGGCAAACACCCGTCGGCTGAAGCTTTTCCGACGATGCCGCCAGGTGGGCGGCGATGCGCGATGTTGCGGTGCCGGCGTTCAGCCATTAGCTGTGAGCCATGGGTTCCGCCTGCGATCATGACCACGACCATTCGGGCCTGCATGGCTCCAGCCTGACGCGCGCGCTTCAGGCGGCCGAGGCGCGCATCTCGACGGCGGGCGAGCGGATGACCGCGCCGCGCCGCCGTGTGCTGGCCCTGCTGCTTGAGGCCGGAGAGCCGGTGAAGGCTTATGACCTGATCGCTCGTTTCGGCGAGGACGGTCAGGCGGCCAAGCCGCCCACCGTCTATCGCGCGCTGGAGTTTCTGGAGCGTCTGGGCATGGCGCATCGCATCGCCTCCATCAGCGCCTATGTCGCCTGCGCCGAGCATGAGGGTTCGGCGTCTCACGCCGCGGCCTTCCTGATCTGCGACTGCTGCGGCGCGACGCGCGAGGTCGCAGGCCCGGATCAGGCCGCCATAGACTCCGCCGCCCTGGCCGCCGGCTACCACATCGCCCGCACGACGATCGAGGCGCACGGCCGCTGCTCGGCCTGCCGCGAGGCTGCGTGATCATGGATGCGGCCCTGATGGCCCCGCCGCGTCGGTTCAGCGTGTCCATCGACAACCGCTGGGGCGCGGGCGAGATGTCGGTGCTGGATTTCGGTGACCCGAAACGCCCGGTCGACCTGATCTTCTCCCACGCCAACGGCTTCAACGCGGCGACCTACCGCAGCCTGTTGTCGCCATTGTCGGCCTCGCTGCGCATCTGGGCGCCGGACCTGCGCGGCCATGGACTGACGCGCCTGCCGACCAATCCGCGCGCCAAGACCAACTGGCTGGATTATCGCGACGACCTGTTGGGTCTGCTGAAGGCGGTCGACGGGCCTCCTGTGGTGTTGGCCGGGCATTCGATGGGCGCCACCTCGTCCCTGATGGCTGCGGCCGAGCAGCCTGATCGGGCGTCCAGCCTGGTTCTGTTCGATCCGGTGATCTGGAGGCGGTCCGCGGTTTTCGCCTTCAATCTGCCTTTCGCGTCTCAGGCGATGGCCAACATCCCCATCGCCAAGTCGACGCGCCGCCGCCGTGCGGTGTTCGACAGCCCCGAACAGGCGATGGCCGCCTATCGCGGGCGGGGCGCCTTCAAGGGTTGGCCCGACATGGTGCTGGCCGATTACCTCAGCGACGGCCTGACCCAGACGCCCGAAGGCTGGGCCCTGACGGCGAAACCGGAATGGGAGGCCGCCAACTACGCCGCCCAGGCCCATGATCCGTGGCGGGCTCTGCGTCGCTATCCTGGCCCCATCCGCATTCTGAAGGCCGAGCACGGCGCCTTGACCAGCGTGCCCATCGGCTCCCGCGCCGCGCGCAATCTGACGGTCGAGGTCGTCCCTGGCGGCGGCCATCTGTTCCCCATGACCCACCCTGATGTGGCGCGTGACGCCCTGTTCGAGGCGGCGGTCTGAAGACGGACGATAAGCCGGGCCGATAATCTGAGACAGGGCGTCTTTCCCCGTGTTAAGCGCGCCGCTGAGCATAACTCCCCCGTCAGAGACGCCCGTTTGACCTTTTTCCACGCCGGTTCTGCGCCCAAGGGCGCCGGTCCCCGCTCTGGGGCCTTGCGCGATGGGTTGATCCTGTCGCCGGGGATGAAGGTCGGCCTGTTCGGCGGCTCGTTCAATCCGGCCCACGACGGTCACGCCCATGTCGCCGAGACGGCCCAGCGACGCCTAGGCCTGGACCGCGTCGTCTGGCTGGTCTCGCCCCAGAACCCGCTGAAGGACGCCCGTCACAGCGCGCCACTGGCCGAACGCATGGCCTCGGCCCGCGAACACGCCCACGGCCCCTCGATGATCGTGTCGGATTTCGAGACGCGCGCAGGCGTGGCCTGGACGGTGGACACCCTGCGTCTGCTGGTCGCGCGGCATCCGGGCGTGCATTTCGTCTGGCTGATGGGGTCCGACAATCTGGCCAGCTTCCACAGGTGGCGCGGCTGGACCGACATCATGCGTCTGATGCCGGTTGCGGTCATCGCCCGACCCGGCTCGCTGCTGGACAGCCGCACGGCGCCGGCCGCCGCCCGGTTCGCCGGGGCGCGGGTTCCGGCCGAGCAGGCGGGGCTTCTGGCCACGCTGCAGGCGCCCGCCTGGACCTATCTGACGGCGCCCCTGAATCCCCGTTCATCCAGCGCCATCCGGGCTGCGCGCGGGTCTGAAAAGCCGTCCTGACGCCGGGTTGATTCGGGTTTGATCCCGGCGCCGGTTCACGATCGGGCCCATCCGTGCTATAGGGCCGCTTTAGTCAACGCTCCTGGAGCCCTCCGCTGACCCCCTCGCCCGCGTATGATGCGCAAGACGCCGCCGTTTCGAACACGGCGCACGAGATGGATGCTATCGAACCTCTCCATTCCGAAGACGGCCCTGCTTTTGGCGATTCCGCCCCGCGCCCGGTCGGCTCCACCCCGCTTGAAGAAGCCCTGCTGACCCGCCTGGACGAGGACAAGGCTCAGGACATGGTCCTGATCGACCTCAAGGGAAAAAGCGCCATGGCGGACACCATGATCGTGGCGTCCGGGCGTTCGCACCGTCACGTCGGCGCCATCGCCGACCACCTGCTGCGCACTCTGAAGGAACAGGGTCTGGGCAAGGCCAAGGTCGAGGGCCTGCCGCATTGCGACTGGGTTCTGATCGACGCCGGCGACGTGATCATCCACCTGTTCCGTCCCGAAGTGCGCACCTTCTACAACATCGAGAAGATCTGGGCGGTCGATTCCGCTCACCGCACCGCGCGCGACTGAACGATGAAGCTGAGCATCGTCGCCATCGGCCGGCCCGGTCGCGGGCCGGAAGCGACGCTTGCCGACGACTACGCCAAGCGCGCCACCCTGTCGGGTCGGGCGCTTGGCCTGGGTCCCCTCGATCTGATCGACCTTGAAGCCAAAAAAACCGGCAAGGGGCCAGAGGCCGAGTTGATCCTCGCCGCCGCGGAAGGGTCGCATCTGATCGCCTGCGACGAACGCGGCAGGACCTATTCCTCACGCGCCTTCGCCGACCATATCGCCCGCCTGCGCGATCAGGGCGAGCGGCGTCTGGTCTTCGCCATCGGCGGGGCGGACGGGCTGGACGAAAGCGTGCGGCAGGCGGCGTCCTCGACCCTGGCCTTCGGTCCCCAGACCTGGCCCCACGCCTTGGCCCGCGCCATGCTGGCCGAACAGCTGTATCGGGCCGTGACCATCCTGGCCGGATCGCCCTATCATCGCGACTGAGATGCGTCGCGCGCCCTACATCCTGATTTTACTGGCGGGGCTTCTGGCCGCCGCCCCGGCGACGGGCCGTCAGGCGCCGGAGAGCGAGCTGTCGCGCGTCCAGGCCGAATATCGCGACGAGGCCGTGCGCGCCCGCCGCCTGCGCGCCGACGCCGACGCCGCACGCCGTGAACTGGGCGATCTGGAGCACAGGCTGGCCGAGCTTCGGGTGCAGGAGAACGACGGCGACATGCAGATCGAGGCCCAGCGCGCCCGTCTGCGCCAGCTCAGCGACCGCGAGGCGTCCCTGGTCGCCGATTTGGCCCGCGAGCGCGGCGCGCAGGGGCGTCTGCTCAGCGCGCTTCAGATGATGAGCCGCCGCCCGCCGCCGCCGCTGCTGGTCCCGGCGGACAAGGCCATCGACACCGTCCGCGCCTCCATTCTGCTGAAAGCCATGACGCCCGAGCTTGAGCGCCGCGCCATTGCGCTGGGCGAGCAGCAGGCTGAAATCATGCGCGTGCGGCGCCTGGCCGTCCTGTCCTCCGAGCGCCTTCTGACGACCGAGAGCGCGCAGGGCGACCGGCGCGGCGAGATCGAGGCCCTGACCACGCGCAAGTCCGCCCTGACCGCCGTTCTGGGCGCCGAGGCCCGCGCCGCCGAACGCGCCGCGCGGGTGCTTGAGGCCCGCATCCGCGAACTGGGCGGCGCCGTGCCGACGACCGAGGCGCCCGAGCCGGAGACCGCGCGTCTGCCCGCCAACCGCAGCCGCCTCAGCAGTCCGATCAAGGGCGATCCCAGCGAGACCTATGGGCCCAAGACCTCCGGCTGGCGCTGGCGGGCTGATCGGACCGTCGTCACCGCCCCCGCCGACGCCAAGGTGGCCTACGCCGGGCCTCTGACGGGCTGGGGCCAGGTGGTCATTCTGGATCTCGGCCCCGGCTGGCGCGCCGTCATCGCCGGACTGGAGCAGGTGGACGTGGCGCCCGACGCGCGTGTCTCGGACGGTCAGGCCCTGGGGCGCAGCGGTCCCGAAGGCGACATCTATTTCGAGCTTCGCCGCGATGAACGCCCCATCGACCCGGCGCCCTGGCTGCGCTGATCGCGCCCAAACCGGCGCAGGCCCCGCAATAGGGCTTTGAATTCCGCTCCGACGCTGATTTTATCGCGTGGACGCTGCGTCGCCACGATTTCATCGTGTCTACGGGGCCTTAACTTACCGGGCGCCATCGATGATCGGCCCCACCGAAAGAGACCGAATGCGTAAACTGCTCCTCGTCGGCTGCGCCGCACTGGTGCTCGGCGGATCCGCCGCCGCCGTGTCCAGCCAGACGCCCCGCAACGAAACCTTCCGCCTGCTGGAGCTGTTCGGCGACGTGGTCGGCATCGTCGAGCAGGCCTATGTCGTCCCGGTCGACAACAAGAAGCTGATCGAGGCCGCGCTCAGCGGCATGATGACGGCGCTGGACCCGCACTCCAACTATCTGCCGCCCGACAGCTATGGCGACCTGCGCGAACGCACTTCGGGCGAATATTCCGGCGTCGGCCTGACCATCACCTCCGAGGGCGGCATGGTGAAGGTCATCTCGCCGATGGACGACAGCCCCGCCGCCAAGGCCGGGGTCCAGGCGGGCGACGTCATCTCCTCCATAGAGGGGCAGAACGCGGCCGGCCTGACGGTCAGCCAGGTGTCGGACAAGCTGCGCGGCACGGTCGGCACCAGCATCAAGGTCACCTTCCTGCGTGACGGCGAAGAGCCGCGCGAGGTCGTCCTGACCCGTGAGCTGATCAAGATCCAGTCTGTCACCGGCCGCGTCGAGGGCGACTTCGGCTATCTGCGCGTCTCGACCTTCAACGAGAACACCGGTCGCGAACTGTCCGAGGCCATCGCCAAGATCAAGACCGAGAAGCCGGGCGTGAAGGGCTATGTGCTTGATCTGCGCAACAACGGCGGCGGTCTGCTGAACGCGGCGATCGACGTGTCCGACGCCTTCCTGGAGCGGGGCGAGATCGTCAGCCAGCGTGGGCGCAAGCCTGATCAGATTCAACGTTATTCGGCCAAGCCCGGCGACCTGACCGGCGGTCTGCCGGTGGTGGTGCTGATCAACTACGGCTCGGCCTCGGCGTCGGAAATCGTCGCGGGCGCCCTGAAGGATCATCAGCGCGCCACGGTCGTCGGCCTGACCAGCTTCGGCAAGGGCTCGGTCCAGACGGTGATCCCGCTGCGTCAGGGGGCGGACGGCGCCCTGTCGATCACGACCGCGCGCTACTACACCCCCTCCGGCGCCTCGATCCAGAAGATCGGCATCGAGCCGGATCTGGAGGTCGCCCGTTCGGAGGCCGAGGCCCGCATCGTCTCGCGCTCCAGCTTCATCTATTCCGAGGCCGCCTACGCCACGGCGCTGGATTCCTCGATCGGCGCCGAGCGCAAGGGCGCCCATATCCCGCACGAAGCCCCCGGCGACACCTTCCCCAAGGACAAGGACTATCAGCTGGAGCGCGCTCTGGACGTCCTGCGCGCGGGCGGCGACCTGTCCAAACTGTCGGCGCCCCCCGAAGGCGTCGTCGTCTCCGAACCCGGCGCCAAGGCCAAGCCGGAAGAGGCGCCTGCCGAGACGCCCGATAAGCCGTAGGATCGGCTTTCGTCATCTTCCGTGAGCGGCTCGCGGAGGATGACGAAAGAAAGGAAGCATCGGATTCGACATTTCCGTTGTTTTCCTTCATAAGCCGCCGCTTCCGACGCAAGTGAACCTCGCGTCTCCACCAGCACGACCCCCCATCGGTTGGGCTACCGCGCCGCGCGCTACCTGAGCACAGGCTCAAGTAGGCCGAACGGCCGATAGTCCAAAAGAAGCGGATGAGGCTGGCGAGAACCCTCTGCCGACGTGATCGTCGCCAGAGGCCGTTGT
This sequence comes from uncultured Brevundimonas sp., assembly GCA_963522565.1. Lineage (GTDB taxonomy): Bacteria > Pseudomonadota > Alphaproteobacteria > Caulobacterales > Caulobacteraceae > Brevundimonas. The sequence goes on from CAUQZC010000001.1 coordinate 163,365, forward strand.
CGTATGGAGCCGTTTCACCTGCGCCCAACGAGGTAGTGAATGTTCGAGGCTCTGAACGAGCGGCTGACAGGCGTATTCGACCGGATAACCGGCCGCGGCGCCCTGTCCGAAAAGGATGTCGCCGAGGCGATGCGCGAAGTGCGCGTGGCCCTGCTTGAGGCCGACGTCGCCCTGCCGGTCGTCAAGGAATTCATCGCCTTCGCCACCCAGCGCGCGACCGGCGAAGAGGTCATCCGTTCGGTCAAGCCCGCCGATCAGGTGGTCAAGATCGTCTATGACGGCCTGATCGAGATGCTGGGCGGCGAGGAGCCGGTCCCCCTCAACACCAACGCCAACCCGCCCGCCGTGGTGCTGATGGCCGGTCTGCAGGGTTCGGGCAAGACCACGACCTCCGCCAAGCTGGCGCTGCGCCTGACCAAGTTCGATCGCAAGAAGGTCATGCTTGCATCCCTCGATACGCGCCGTCCGGCCGCGATGGAGCAGCTGGCCACCCTGGGCAAGCAGATCGAGGTCGCGACCCTGCCCATCGTGGCGGGCGAGAGCGCGGTCCAGATCACCCGGCGCGCCCTGACCGCCGCCAAGCTTCAGGGCTTCGACGTCCTGATCCTCGACACCGCCGGCCGCATCACCCTGGACGAAGGGCTGATGAACGAGGTCGCCGAGGTCGCCGACATCGCCAAGCCGGTCGAGACCCTGCTGGTCGCTGACAGCCTGACGGGTCAGGACGCGGTCCGCACGGCCAAGGCCTTCCACGAGCGTCTGCCCCTGACGGGTCTGGTGCTGACCCGCGCCGACGGCGACGGTCGCGGCGGCGCCATGCTGTCGATGCGGGCGGTCACCGGCCTGCCGATCAAATATCTGGGCGCCGGCGAAAAGGTCGATGCGCTGGACGTCTTCGACGCCCGCCGCGTCGCCGGCCGCATCCTGGGGCAGGGCGATATCGTCGCCCTGGTCGAAAAGGCCGCGCAGGACCTAGACCAGGCCAAGGCCGAGAAGATGGCCCGCAAACTGGCCAAGGGTCAGTTCGATCTGGACGATCTGGCCGGTCAGCTTCAGCAGATGAAGCGGATGGGCGGCCTTCAGGGCATCATGGGCATGCTGCCCGGCGTGGCCAAGATGAAGAACCAGATGGCCGACAGCGGCATCGACGACCGCATGATCCTGCGTCAGGAAGCCATCATCTCCTCGATGACCAAGGCCGAGCGCAAGAAGCCGGACCTGCTGAACGCCAGCCGCAAGAAGCGGATCGCGGCGGGCGCAGGCGTCGATGTGCAGGATGTGAATCGGGTTCTGAAACAGCACCGCCAGATGGCCGACATGGTCAAGTCGATGGCGCGCGGCGGACCCAAGAAGATGCAGCAGATGGCGGCCATGCTGGGCGGCCTCGGCGGCGGCATGCCCGGAATGGGCGGCGGGCCGGACATGGCCCGTCTCAAGGCTCTGGGCGGCGGCAAGATGGCCGAGCCCAGCGCCGACGAACTGAAAGCCGTCCAGGACCGCTTGGCGGGCCTTGGAAACCCCCTCGGGGGCGGCGGACAACTTCCGGGGGGGCTTCCGGGCCTGCCCGGTTTTCCCTCAAAGAAATAACGACTTCCTAGAAAGAGACTGAAAATGCTGAAGATTCGTCTGGCCCGTGGCGGCGCCAAGAAGCGCCCCTACTACCACATCGTCGTGGCTGACTCGCACGCTCCCCGCGACGGCAAGTTCATCGAGAAGGTCGGCAGCTATAACCCCATGCTGCCCAAGGACGGCGCCCAGCCGCGCGTCGCCCTGAAGGTCGAGCGCATCGCCGAGTGGCTCGGCAAGGGCGCCCAGCCGACCGATCGCGTCGCCCGCTTCCTGTCGCAGGACGAGACCCTGGGCCAGAAGGTCAAGTGGACGCAGTCGAACAACCCGAACAAGGGCGCTCCGGGCAAGAAGGCGCAAGAGCGCGCCGCCGAACGCGCTCAGCGCGAAGCCGACCGCCTGGAAGCCGAAGCGGCCGCCAAGATCGAAGCCGCCGAAGCCGCTGCCCGCGCCAAGGAAGAAGCTGAAGCCGCCAAGAACGCTCCGGCCCCGGTTGCTGAAGAAGCGCCTGCTGAAGAGGCTCCGGTCGCTGAAGCTCCGGCTGAAGAAACCACGGAAGCCTAAGGCTTTCGACCAATCCGGCATGGAAAGCAGCGTCCTCACGGGCGCTGCTTTTCTGTTATGGGGCGAGCCGCAGGAGAATAGGCGCCATGACCACAGACAGCAGACTCATCCTCGTAGGCCAGATCGGCGGCGGGTTCGGCGTGCGGGGCGAGGTCCGGGTGACCGCCTTCACCGCCGATCCTCAGGCTCTGACGGCCTATGGCCCGCTGCTGCGCGCCGATGGTTCCGTGGCCCTGACCCTGACCGCTGTCCGGCCTGACAAGAACGGCGTCGTGGGTCGGGCCAAGGAGATCGCCACCAAGGAAGAGGCCGACGCTCTGCGCGGCCTGAAGCTGCACGTTCCGCGCGATCGCTTCCCCGAGCCGGACGAAGACGAATTCTATCTGGCGGACCTGATCGGCGTCGAGGCGCGCGACACGACGGGCGCGGTCATGGGGACCGTCAAGTCGGTGCAGAATTTCGGCGCCGACGACATGCTGGAGATCGCGCCAGCGACGGGCGGCCCGACCTGGTATCTGCCGTTTACAAAAGAAGCCGTGCCCGAACTCCACCTCGCCGACAGCTGGCTGCGGGCCGTGCCGCCGAACGAGGTGGGCGAGCGCGAGCCCGACTGAGGCTTAGATTTCTTCCGTCGGTGCGTCGGCGACGTATTTCTTGATCGATTCGATGGCGCGCTTGGCGCCGGACTTGTCCGAATAGCCTTCGGTCGAGAAGATGATCTCGGAATTGTATTTGAAGCGGACGCGGAATTCCCCTGCCTTGTCCTTGTAGACTTCGAACTTGTGCGCCATCGCGCGTCTCCATATTCAACCCGTGATCAGGTCGTCGGCCAAGCTGGCATCGACGTCGAAGCGTCGCCATTCACAAGCGCGCGATTGGACTGCTCCTGTGGCAGTTGCAAAATCGCCGGGTCGTGCAGACATAAGAGCATCCGCAAGCAAGGGCCTGCTCCATGACCGATCTGTCCGCTTTTCCGATCACCCAGCGCTGGCCCGCCCAGCATCCCGACCGCATCCAACTCTATTCGCTGCCGACGCCCAACGGGGTCAAGGTCTCCATCATGCTGGAGGAGATCGGCCTGGCCTATGAGCCGCACCTGATCGACATCATGGCGAACGAGACCTGGGGGCCGGAATATCTTTCGCTGAACCCCAACGGCAAGATTCCCGCCATAATCGACCCGGATGGTCCGGGCGGCCAGCCGCTGGCCCTGTTCGAATCCGGCGCCATCCTGATCTATCTGGCTGAGAAGAGCGGCCAGTTCCTGTCGGCGGATCCCGCTGAACGCTATCAGACGATCCAGTGGCTCATGTTCCAGATGGGGGCCATCGGCCCGATGTTCGGCCAACTGGGCTTCTTCCACCGTTTCGCGGGGCGCGAGTATGAGGACAAGCGTCCGCGCGACCGCTACGCCGCCGAATCCCGTCGCCTGCTGGGCGTCCTGGAGACGCGGCTGGACAATGCGGAGGGCCAGCCGCGCGACTGGATCGTCGGCGACTATTCCATCGCCGACATCGCCACCCTGGGCTGGGTCCGCAACCTGATCGGCTTCTATGAGGCGGGCGATATCGTGGGGTTCAAGGATTTCCCCCATGTCGCGGCCTGGCTGGAGCGCGGGCTGGCCCGACCGGCTGTGAAACGCGGGCTTGAGATTCCGTCACGAACATGAACCATACTGTTCCGGTTGCGTTAGTCCGCAACCTCAACAGGAGCCACTCCCCAATGGGCATCTTCTCTTCGATCTGGAACAAGATCACCAACCACAAGCCTGCGGCGGCTCCGGCCCCTGCACCGACCGCCGCGCCAGCAGGCGCTGCGCCGACCGCTGCGCCTGCGGCCCTGCCGCCCGTCGACGTCGAAGCCGTTCTGAGCGGTCTGGCGGCCAGCAAGGGCGGCGGCGGCAACTGGCGCACCTCGATCGTCGATCTGCTGAAGCTGCTCGACCTCGATTCCAGCCTCTCGGCGCGCAAGGAACTGGCCGAGGAGCTTAACGTCCACGCCGGTGAACACGGCTCGGCCGAACAGAACATCGCCCTGTCCAAGGCGGTCTGGCAGAAGCTGGCCGAAAACGGCGGCCAGGTCCCGGCCTCGCTGCGGGACTAAGCCGGCCTCAAGCAGCGCGTAGCGCGGCAGGCCAAATAGCCGGCCTCAAGCAGCGCGCAGCGCGGTAGGGCAAATAGATGGCCTCAAGCAGCGCGAAGCGCGGTAGGGCAAATAGATGGCCTCAAGCAGCGCGAAGCGCGGCAGGCCAAGAAAGAAGCGACGCTGGATCAGGCCCTCGGTCTGATCCAGCGCATCGCCGCCAGAGCGGCAAACCCCACGACCAGACCCCAGAAGGCGGCGCCGATCCCGAGCAGGGCGACGCCAGAGCCCGTGGCGGCGAAGGTCAGGACAGCGGCCTCCCGCTCCTCCGGCTTGGCCAGCATGGCCCCCAGCGCTCCGGTCAGGGCGGCGATCAGGGCCAGGCCTGTTATGATGGCCAGCACCGCAGGCGGCATGGCGATGAACAGTCCGGCCAAGGGCGCCGCAAACAGCGCCACAACGACATAAAACCCGCCATAGATGGCGCCGACCATCCATCGTTTCGCCGGATCGGGATGGGCGTCCGGGCCGGTGCATATGGCGGCGGTGATGGCGGCCAGATTGACGCCGTGGGCCCCGAACGGAGCCGCGATCAGGCTGGTCAGGCCGGTGGCGAAGATCAGGCGGTTGGCGGGCGGCTCATACCCGGCGGCCCTCAGCACCACCAGTCCCGGCAGGTTCTGCGAGGCCAGGGTGACCAGAAACAATGGAAAACCGAGGCTGACTGCGACCTTCCAGTCGAAGACGGGCATGACCGGCGACAGACCGCCGAACAGGCCCGTCCCCGGCGGCAGGTCGATCTGCCCCCTGAAGCCCAGCACCGCAAAGGCGGCGATCAGCACCGCGGGCAGGCTCCAGGCGGGCCACATCCGCCGCGTGACGATGAAGACGGCCAGCAGTCCGACCGCCAGCCCCATCTCTTCCGGCACGACCTTGAACAGCCTGAGCACGAAAGGCAGCAGCACGCCCGCCAGCATGGCCGAGGCGACGGACGCCGGTATCTTCTGCGCCAGCCGCCCCAGTGCGGGCAAAAGGCCCGTCAGCACCATCAACACCGTCGCAGACACGAACGCCCCGACGGCGTTGGCCCAACCCAGGCCCAGCGTCGAGGCCGCCAGCAGGGCCGCGCCTGGCGTGGACCAGGCCAGGACCACCGGCATCCTGAACCGCCAGCTCAGCAGCATCCCCGGCAGGCCGATCCCCAGGCACAGGGCTGTCACCATCGAAATGATCTGGGCGGGGTCGGCCCCCAGAACCTGGCCCGCCTGAACGACCAGGGCGACCGTGCCGCCGAAGCCGACAACGGTGGCCACGGCGGCGGCGGAGAAGCTGGCGGGGGGCGGGAGGTCGGACGCGCTCATGGCTCTACGGATAAGCGGGGCCGTTGCGCCCTGAAAGCAAAAAGGGCCGTCGGATCACCGGCGGCCCCTCATTGTTCGCCGATCCGTCGGGATCAGGCTTCGATGTCTTCCGGCAGGCCGACCGCATGGAAGCCCGCATCGACGTGGACGACTTCGCCCGTGGTCGAACGGCCCAGGTCCGAACACAGCCACAGGGCCGCGCCCGCGACGCCCTCCATCGAGGTCTCTTCCTTGATCAGCGAGAACTGCGCCGACTTGGAGTGCAGGCCCCGCCCGCCGGAAATCCCCGCCAGCGACAGGGTGCGCATGGCGCCCGCCGAGATGGCGTTGACGCGGATGTTCTTCGGTCCCAGGTCGCGCGCGATATAGCGGGTCGCGGCCTCCAGCGCGGCCTTGGCCACGCCCATGGTGTTGTAGTTCGGAATGACCCGTTCCGACCCCAGATAGGTCAGGGTGATCATCGAGCCGCCGTTGGGCATCAGCCGGGCCGACCGCTTGGCCACGTCCACGAAGCTGAAGGCCGAGATGTTCATGGCCAACAGGAAGCTGTCGCGCGTGGTGTTGTCGACGAACGACCCCTTCAACTCGTCCTTGTTGGCGAAGGCCACCGAATGGACGACGAAGTCGATCGTGCCGAAGGTCTTTTCCAGCTCGGCGAAGGCCGCATCCATCGAGGCGTCGTCGGTGACGTCGGCCTGGATCAGCAGTTTGGCGCCGACGCTTTCGGCCAGGGGGCGCACGCGGCGCTCCAGGCTTTCACCCAGATAGGTGAAGGCCAGTTCGGCGCCCTGGGCGGCCAGTTGCGATGCGATGCCCCAGGCGATGGAGCTGGAGTTCGCGACCCCCATGATCAGGCCCTTCTTGCCCTTCATGAGGTCTCCGGTGGGCATGTCCCAGCCTTCGCTCGTCGCCATTGTGTGTCTCCTGATGATTTGACGGAGGGTTAGCAGGGCGGAGCAGCAGGCTCAACGCCTTCTCCCTGCGCTTTGCGGGCAGGGAGAAGGCGGGGCGTGTGGGGCTACAGCAGGGCCGTCACCGCCTTGCGCGCGGCTTCGCCCAGGTCGGGGCGTTTCAGGGCCAGGGCGACATTGGCGCGCAGCAGGCCGATCTTGTCGCCGCAGTCGTGGGTCACGCCTTCATACTCGACGGCGGTGAAGCTCTGCTGGTGCATCAGACGGTCCATGGCGTCGGTCAGCTGGATCTCGCCGCCTGCGCCCCGTTCCTGCGTCGCCAACAGGTCGAAGATTTCCGGCTGCAGGATGTAACGGCCCGCGATCGACAGGTTGGACGGCGCCGTGCCGGGGGCGGGTTTTTCGACCATGCCCTTCATGGTGATGCGGTTGCCCTCGCGGCTCTCCGGGTCGACGATGCCGTATTTGTGGGCGTCGGCGATGTCGACGGATTCGACGCCGACCAGATTGCCGCCGGTTTCGGCATAGACGTCGACCAGTTGCTTCAGGGCGCCCGGCTGACCATCGACGATGACGTCGGGCAGGATGACGGCGAACGGCTCACGGCCGATGATGTCGCGCGCGCACCAGACGGCGTGACCCAGGCCCTTGGGCTGCATCTGGCGGGTGAAGCTCATTTCGCCGGCCCGGGCCAGTTCGGCGTTCATCATCTCCAGAATCGCCGTCTTGCCTTTGGCCAGAAGCTGGGCCTCAAGCTCGATCTGGTGGTCGAAATAGTCTTCGATGGCGCCCTTGGAGCGCCCCGTGACGAAGACGATGTGCTCGATCCCGGCCTCGCGCGCCTCCTCGACGATGTAGGAAAGGATCGGCCGGTCAACGACGTTCAGCAGTTCCTTGGGGGTCGTCTTGGTGCCGGGAAGAACCCGCGTGCCGAGACCGGCGACGGGAAGTACGGCCTTGCGCAGTCGCGCGGGCTTGGAAGTCATTCGATGTCCTGAAAAGCTGTCCCGCCCCATCATAGCCGACTGGGCGGCGAGGAAAAGGGGCGGGACGCCTTAGGGGAGAACCGGGTTACTTGGCCGGGCGGGCCATCGGGGTCATGGCCGCGGCGGCGGTGCGCTGGGCCTGCAGATCAGCAGCCTGCAGCGGGATCAGACCGCGGTCCTGCAGATAGCCGCCGCGACCGGCCGAACCGTCCGACAGGAACTCCTGCACGAACTGCTGCAGGCCGGGGATGACGCCGATATTGGCCTTCTTCACATAGATGTAGAGGCTGCGCGACAGCGGATAGCTGCCGTCGGCGATGGTGTCGGCGGTCGGGGCGACGCCGTCGATGGTCTCGGCCTTCACCGTATCCAGGTTCTGTTCAAGGAAGGAATAGCCGAACACGCCCAACGAACCCGGAGTGCGGGTCAGGGTCTGGACGATGGCGTTGTCATTCTCGCCGGAATCGATCCAGGCGCCGTCCTCGCGCAGGGTGTGGGCCAGGGCCTCGAAGCGGCTCTTGTCCGATTTCTCGACGGCGGCGGCGGCGGGAACCAGCTTGGCGCCCGGCGCCATGCCCAGCTCCAGGAAGGCGTCGCGCGTGCCCGAGGTGGGCGGCGGGCCATAGACCTGGATGCGCTGGACCGGCAGGGCCTTGTTCACGTCGTTCCAGCTCTTGGCCGGGTTGGCGATGAAGGCGCCGCTGGCGTCAGGGACTTCCTTGGCCAGGCCTTCGTACAGGTCGTTCAGTTCGAAGTTGAAGCCGTTGCCATTGCGGGCCGTGGCGATGACGATGCCGTCATAGCCGATCTTCAGCTCGACGATTTCGGTGACGCCGTTCCTGGCGCACAGATCGAACTCGGACTGTTTCATCTGGCGCGAGGCGTTGGCGATGTCGGGGCTGTTGGGGCCGACGCCCTGGCAGAAGGCCTGGATGCCGCCGCCGGTGCCCAGGGCCTCGACGCGGGGGGCTGCGCCGCCCGAGGTGCGGGCGAAGTTTTCGGCCACGCGGGTCGAGAAGGGGAAGACGGTCGAGGAGCCTGCGGCCCATATGCCGGCGCGGGCGCGCGATGAGGAAGCGCCGTCGGAGCCATTGTCGCCACAGGCGGCGAGAGCCAGAAGTGCGGTCGCCGTTGCGGCGTATTTCAGTGCGCGGATCATCCTGGCTCTCCCTGAGCGGCCTATTGCGCCACGCTTAGAGCAGAGGATTGTGACATTCCGCTGAATGGGCCGCTGAATGAGGCCGCTGAATGAAGCCCCTGAATGGGCCGGGCTTCAGGTGCATGACCCAAAGCCCGGCCGCACGACTACAGCAGGCGGCGGCGCATGACCTGCGACAGGCTGTCGATCAGGGTCACGGCGATGACCACGATGATGACGATGGCCGAGACGGCCTTGAAGTTGAAGGCGTTCATGCTGTCGAACAGCACCTGACCGATGCCGCCGGCGCCGATCAGGCCCAGCACGGTCGCCGAGCGGCTGTTGGATTCGAAGCGGTACAGGGCGAACGAGGTCCACAGCGGCGCCACCTGGGGGATCACGCCCCAGACGATCTCGTGCAGCTTGGACGCGCCGGTGGCGCGCACGCCCTCGACCGGACCCTTGTCGATCGACTCGACGGCTTCGGAGAACAGCTTGGCCAGAACGCCCGCGGTGTTCAGGGTGATGGCCAGAACACCGGCCAGAGGGCCCAGGCCCACGGCGGTCACGAACAGCAGGCCGATCACCAGGTCCGGCACCGAGCGCAGCAGATTCATCACCCAGCGCACCGGCGTCACCACCCACTGCGGGGCGATGTTGCGGGCGGCGGCCAGACCCAGCGGAATGCCGAACAGCACGGCCAGGAAGGTGCCCCACAGGGCGATCTGGACCGTCTCCCACATCTTGGCCACGAACATCTTCCAGTCGGAGAAGTCCGGCCGCAGCAGGTCATGCACGAAAAGCTGCGTGCTCTCGTTGCCCGAGAACAGGCGCGACAGGTTGCCCAGATCGACGGCCTTGATGCTGTACAGCAGCACGACGGCGACGCCGCCCCAGACCAGGACGTCGGCGGCCCAGGCCAGGGCCGATTTGCGCGGCGCGGCGGGAATGACCGCGGGCGTCAGGGAAGGCGCTGCGCTCAAGGTTGAACCTCGCCCTTGGCGCGCAGGCGTTGCAGTTCATGCTCGGCCGCAGCGGCGCCGGCGGTGTCGCCCTTGGCGCGGGCTTCGCTCAGCTTCTGGTCGGCGATCATCTCGCGGATCGGGTCCAGATAGTCGTCGTCGGCGGCGGCGAAGCGCGAATATTCCAGCGCCGACAGAACCTGACGCTGACGCTCGGCCTCGGCGCCCTGGCCCTGGCCGTAGGTCAGGAAGAAGCTGCGGATCTTCTCCTTCAGCACCGGGTCCAGATCCTTGCGCAGCACGATGCCGCTCTCGGGGATGGGGGGCGAGGACCAGATCTCCTCGATCTGATCGGCCAGGCGCGGGTTCTCCTTGCGCATGAAGAGGGTGTTGACGCTGTTGGAGGTCGCCACGTCGATCACGCCGGTCGCCACGCCGAAGGCGTTGGCCTGATGGTTGGCCGAGCGCACGGTCTTGAAGCACTGGGACGGCGTGATGCCGCGCGGATTGAAGAAATAGGTCAGCGGCGCCAGGGTGCCCGACGTCGACTGGGCGTCGCCGATGCCGAAGTTGAACTGCTTGCCGCAGGCCACGACCTTGTCCAGCGTGATGCCCGAGCCCTTCTTGACGATCAGGGTCGACTGATAGCTGTCCAGGCCTTCGCGGTTGACGGTGCGGGCGATCACCTCGGCGCTGGCGCGGTCGATGGCCTCGACCTCAGGCTTGGCCGAGAACCAGCCGACCTGGGTGTGATTGCCGCGCATGGCTTCGACCAGGACTGTGTAGTTCGAGCCGAAATAGGGTTTTACCGGCACGCCGATGGCCTTGGACATGTCGTCCAGCAGCGGCTGCCACAGCGGGCCCGCCGACGCCTGGCCTTCGGCGGACAGGATCGAGAAGGTGATCTCGGACGGGGTTCCGCCCTTCTTCTCTTCGCCGCCGCCGCATGAGGCCAGTCCCATGATCAGGGCGGCGCCGACGGCGGCCGCGCCCGTCCTGGCGATCAGGCGGCGGGTCATGGAGAAATGGGACGGGCTCATGCCTTGGTCTCCCAGAACGCGTCCTCGAATTCGGGACCGTAGATTTCGATCAGGCGCTGTTGATCCAGGCCCGTGGAGGGACCGTCATAGACGATCTTGCCCGCCTGCAGGGCGATGACCCGGTCGCAGTAGCGGATGGCGTAGTCGACCTGGTGCAGGGTGACGATCACGCCCATGCCGTCGCGCTTGTTCAGCTCGACCAGCAACTCCATCACCTTGCGGGCGGACACCGGGTCCAGCGAGGCGACAGGTTCGTCGGCCAGGATGGCCTTGGCGCCCTGAAGGATGGCGCGGGCGATGGCGCCGCGCTGCTGCTGGCCGCCTGAAAGCGTATTGGCGCGCTGCGCGGCGTAGTCGGACACGCCCACCCGGTGCAGGGCGGCCATGGCCTTGTCCTTGTCGGCCTGGGGCCAGGCGCCCAGGAGGCCCTGCCAGGCGGGCAGCCGGCCCAGCGAACCCAGCATGACGTTGGAGAACAGGCTCAGACGGCCGACCAGGTTGAACTGCTGGAAGATCATGCCCAGCTTGCCGCGCGCCTTGCGCACGGCGCCGGTGACGCGACCGTCCTTTTGAACTGTCTCGCCGAAGACGGCGATGGTTCCCTTGCCCGCGTCGATCGACTGCAGGCCCGTGATGGAGCGCAGGAGCGTGGACTTGCCCGATCCCGAAGGACCGATCAGGGCGACCATTTCGCCCGATGCGACCTCGATCGAGACGCCGTTCAGCGCCTTTCGCGATCCGAAGGTCTTCGACACGTCACGCGCCAGGACGAGCCCGGGGGCGATGGCGGCTGCGGATGAACTCATGAACTCGCTGAGAGGCTATGGCGAAGGGGCGCCGCATGACGCGCCAACGGCGTCAGGGCAAGTCTTAATCGCATGGACCGGGCGATTTCGCCAGAGTGTGACGAAGCTCCGCGACCCCGCGACGCTTTTTTTGGGCGTTCGGACGAATGGCGCACATTCGTGTCGCAGCGTCAGACGCGCAGGCAGGGGCAGGGGCAGGGGCAGGGGCAGGGTATGTCCTGTCTCTCTCTCTCTCTCTCTATTCGTCATTCCGGGCGCAGCGTAGCGGAGATCCTGAACCCAGCGGCGCGCGAGAGCGCGAACCTGTCACGGTTTCTGCTCTTTGAAATATGAGCAGCGGGCGCATTTCGCCTAGCGGCACCGCTGGGTTCCGGGTCTTCGGGCCAAGCGGCCCTGCGCTAGGAATGACGAAAGTGGCGATGCGATTGACGGGTTTTCGCCTCCAACCCGCACAATGACGCTGCTCAATCCCAGCCTTTCCAACGCTCTGACCTGCGCCAAACCCAATCAACGCGCCTGACCGCCGCCATCCCCTATGCTGACACCGTCCCGTCGCCCGGAGGGCTCGTAAGGCCTGCGACCTTGCGGCGGCGGGAGCGGATGGAGCGGGAGTGGTGGTGAAATCCCACCATGCCGAAGGCGTCTTATCGGCTGGGCATGGCTCAGCGTCTGAAGCGTCGTCGGAGGGTCGAGGGGGATACTCGGCTGCACCTGGACGGCTCTCGCAGGAGCCGCCAGCCCACGTCACCCTCGGGCTTGACCCGGGGGCGCAGGCTTCGGGGTTAGGCGATAAGACCGCCACCATTCAGCGCCCCGAGCTTGCAGGCCAACCCTTCGCGCGGGGCGTCAAACCTTCGTCGAAACGGTATTTCTAAAACCACACTCCGGGCGAAGGCCCGGCGCCCCGCCAAGCCCTCCCATCGGGCCTTCCCGAACTTCGCCGCGAAAGCAGCGGAGGGCTTTCGCACGCCTGTTCCAGGTTTGCGGTGCGGGCTGCCATGAAATTGCCGCTTTACATGACGGTCCACAGACCCCATATCGCGTCTTCCGGCGGACCCCGTAGGTCTAACCGTTACGCGCTGCTAACGCCGGTCTGGGTTAACAATCATCAGGGGGTTACGTGAATTGCGCACGTACCAGCTTCCCCTGGACCTGGTCCGTGAGCGGCCTCCTGAACGTCCCGTCGCACTCGTGCGGCCGCGTTCGGTTTCCGTAGCGGCGCGCTGGTTCCAGGATAATTTAAAAGCCGACGTCTTCTATGCGGTGAAGGCCAATTCCTCGCGTTGGGTCATCGAGACCCTGGTCGAGGCTGGCGTTCGCGGTTTTGACGTGGCGTCCATCGCTGAGATCGAACTGGTCCGTTCGGTCAGCGACGACGTGCGTCTGGCCTTCATGCACCCGGTCAAGAGCCGGTCTGCGATCACCAAGGCTTACTTCGACTACGGCGTGCGCACCTTTGCGCTCGACTGCGCGGATGAGCTGACCAAGATCCTCGACGCCACCGGCGGTGCGGACGACCTGAACCTGGTCGTGCGCATGGCTGTGTCGGCGGACGGCGCCGCCTACACCCTGTCGGGCAAGTTCGGCGTGTCCTCGGATCAGGCCCCCGCCCTGCTGCTGGCCACGCGCCAGGCGGTCAAGGAAGGCCTGATGGGCGTCAGCTTCCATGTCGGCTCCCAGTGCATGCGCCCCACCGCCTATCAGGCGGCGATGGCCCAGGTCGGCCGGTCGATCAGCCGTGCGGGCGTGATCGTCGATATCGTCGATGTCGGCGGCGGCTTCCCGTCCGTCTATCCGGGCATGGTCCCGCCGGACATGAGCGAATACGCCGACGCCATCCATCGCGGCTTCAATGAGATGCCGGTTTCGGAAACGACCGAACTGTGGTGCGAGCCCGGCCGGTCGCTGGTCGCCGAATCCTCGTCGATCCTGGCCCGCGTGGACCTGCGCAAGGGCGACGCCCTTTATCTGAACGACGGCTCCTATGGTTCGCTGTTCGACGCGACCCACTCGCGCTGGCCCTTCCCGACCAAGCTGGTCCGGGACGGTGACAGCTCGGGCGATCTGAAGGCGTTCCAGTTCTACGGCCCGACCTGCGATTCCATCGACCATATGCCGGGACCCTTCTGGCTGCCGGCCGATGTGCGCGAAGGCGACTTCATCGAGATCGGCATGCTGGGCGCCTACGGCGTGGCCATGTCGACCGGCTTCAACGGCTATGGCGAACACGACATCGCCGTGGTCGAGGACGCCCCGATGGCCTCGCTCTACGGCCTGGCGCCGCGCTCCATCCCCACCGTGCGCACCACGGCGGAAGAGAACGCGCGCAAGGTCGTCCGCCTGTCGCGCCCCAAGGGCAAGGCTGGCCAGCGCAAGTCGCGCCGGAAGTAGGCGTCCGCGACGGCGCCTGCTCGTCGTCCACGCTGAAAGAGGCCGCGTCATGGGGCAAGGTCCCGACACCGCGGCGCTTGGAAGGCGCGACAAGCGCCGTTGGAACAAGCTGTTCGGCAAGGCGTGAGCCAAACAAAAGGCCGGTGGATCGCTCCACCGGTCTTTTTTCAGCGATCAGTTAAGGTCAGGCCGCGCAGGCCTCGAAGCCGGCCTTCAGCGCGGCCTCGTCCAGATCGCGGCCGATAAACACCGCGCGGCTCCAGCGGCGTTCGGCCGCGCCCCATTCGCGTTGCAGATCGCCCTCCAGGATCATGTGCACGGCCTGGAAGACCAGACGACGGTCCTCGCCCTTCACGTCGATGATGCCCTTGGCGCGCAGGATGTTCTGGCCCTGCTCGCCCAGCAACCGATCCAGCCAGGCAGTGAACTTGCCGCCGTCCAGCGGGCGGTCCAGCGACAGGGATATGCCCTTGATGTCGTCCTGGTGGGCGTGACCGCGCGCCCCATGGCTGTGATCGTGGGCATGGTCGTGGTGATGGTGGTCGTGCCCGTGGTCATGATCGTGATGATCGTGGCCGCAGTGTTCGTCATGGACATGGCCGTCCGCGCCGTGCGGCGGGTTCACCCAGTCCGGCTTGACCTCCAAAATCCGGTCCAGATCGAAGGCGCCCAGACCCAGCACCTGATCCAGCGGCACGTTGGATCGCTCGGCCCGCACGATGGGCGCCAGCGGGTTCAGGGCGCGCAGACGCGCCTCGACCGCGTCCAGTTCGTCCGCCGTCGCCAGATCGACCTTGTTCAGGATGATCCGGTCGGCGAAGGCCACCTGTTCGCGCGCCTCCTTCGAATCGTCCAGCCGCGCCATCACATGTTTGGCGTCGACCAGGGCGGTGACGCTGTCCAGCTGGGTCTTGGCCTTGACGTCCTCGTCCACGAAGAAGGTCTGGGCCACCGGGCCGGGGTCTGCCAGGCCCGTCGTCTCCACGATGATGGCGTCGAAGGCGGGCTTTCCGGGGCGCTGGCGCTTCATCAGGCCGGCGACGACGCGGATCAGATCGCCGCGCACCGTGCAGCAGACGCAGCCGTTGTTCATCTCGAACACGTCCTCGTCCGCGCCGACCACAAGGTCGTTGTCGATGCCGATCTCGCCGAACTCGTTGACGATCACCGCATAACGCTTGCCGTGATCCTCGGTCAGGATGCGGTTCAGCAGCGTCGTCTTGCCCGCGCCGAGATAGCCGGTCAGGACGGTGACGGGGATTTTTCCGCTGGTCGCAGCGGTCGAGGCGGGGGCGGCGAGGGTGTCGGTCATAGGCCGCTAGATGGCGGCTTCGTCCCCGCTTGAAAAGGGGGGCTTCAAGCCTTCTTGACGAACTCGGTTCGCAGCACCAGTCCGCGCACCTTCTCGACATTGGCCTCGATCTCGTCGGGGTCGCCGGTCAGGCGGATGTTCTTGACCATCGTGCCGCGCTTCAGCGTCACGCCGCCCGATCCCTTGACCTTCAGGTCCTTGATCAGGGTCACGCTGTCGCCGTCGGCCAGGATGTTGCCGTTGGAGTCTTTGGTCAGGTCTTCGGTCATGGCCAAGCTTCTAGCGCCCGGCGGTTCGAATATCCATACGCCAAGTGAGGGATTTTGCCCTCAGGCGTCGGGCGCGTTCGCCTCCAGTTCGTCCAGCCACACCCGCGCATTGCCGTCCGACGGCGCCCGCCAGTCGCCGCGCGGCGACAGCGATCCGCCGGTCACCACCTTGGGACCGTTGGGCAGGGCCGATCGCTTGAACTGGGCCGTCTGGAAGAAGCGGATCAGGAACTTCCTCAACCAGCCCTTGATGGTCGCCAGATCGTATTCGACCTTCTCGTCCTCGGGCGTATTCGCCGGCCACTCGCCCGCCGTTCGGTCGCCCCAGGCCTGGTGCGCCAGGAAGGCGACCTTGGACGGCGCCATGCCGAACCGGCTGATGTAGAACAGGAAGAAGTCGTTCAGGGCATAGGGGCCGACGGTCCCCTCCGTCGACTGGATCACCCCGTCCCTGGCCGGGACCAGTTCGGGCGAAATCTCGGTGTCCAGAATGGCGTGCAGGGTCGGCGTCGCCTCGGCCCCCACCAGTTCGCGCGCGGCGACCCAGCGGATCAGGTGCCGGATCAACGTCTTCGCCACCCCGCCGTTGACGTTGTAATGGCTCATATGGTCGCCTACGCCGTAGGTGGCCCAGCCCAGCGCCAGTTCCGACAGGTCGCCGGTCCCCAGGACGAACGCCTTGTTCTGGTTGGCCAGCCGGAACAGATAGTCGGTCCGCAGGCCCGCCTGCACGTTCTCGAAGGTGATGTCGTGCACCGGCTGACCCTCGGCATAGGGGTGGCCGATGTCCCGGAACATCTGTTCGGCGGCGGGACGAATGTCGATCTCGGCGCCCGTGACGCCCAACGCATTCATCAGCGCCCAGGCGTTGGACTTGGTGCCGTCCGAGGTCGCAAACCCCGGCATGGTGAAGCCCAGGATATGGGTGCGCGGCAGCCCCAGCCGATCGAAGGCGCGGCACGCCACCAGCAGGGCCTGGGTCGAATCCAGCCCGCCCGACACGCCGATCACCAGCGACTGCGCCCCCGTCGCCGTCATCCGGCGCATCAGCCCCTGCACCTGGATGTTGAACGCCTCGTAGCAGTCCTGGTCCAGCCGTCCGGCGTCGTCCGGCACGAAGGGGAATCGGTCCAGCGGCCGGATCAGTTCGCTTTCGACCGCATCCTCTCGCGCCATGAAGGGCATGACCGTGGCCGGCTCGCCTTCGTTTCTCGCGCATTCGGCGAAGGTGCCGTTGCGCAGGCGATCCAGCCCGATCCGGTCCACGTCCACGTCGGCGATCGTCAGATGGCTATCCAAGGCGAACCGCTCGCCCTCGGCGAGCCTGGACCCCAGTTCGTGGATCGTCGCCTGTCCGTCCCAGGCTAGGTCGGTGGTGCTTTCGCCCCAGCCCGAGGCGGCGAAGACATAGGCCGACAGGGTGCGTGCCGAATGGCTGGCGCTCAGCATCGCCCGCTCGTCCGCCTTGCCGATGACGATGTTGGACGCCGACAGGTTCAGCAGAATCCGCGCCCCCGCCAGCGCCGCCCGCGTCGAGGGCGGCAGCGGCGCCCAATAGTCCTCGCAGATCTCGACCGCGAAGACGAAGCCCGGCCGGTTCGCCGCCTCGAAGATCAGGCCCGGCGCGAAATCGACCGTCTCGCCGTTCAGCCGGATCACGTCCTCGGTCCGCGCCGTCGCCGGGGCGAACCAGCGTTTCTCGTAATATTCGCGGTAGTTGGGCAGATAGGTCTTGGGCACGACGCCCAGAACCTCGCCCGCTCCAATCACCACGGCGCAGTTATACAGGGCGTCGCCGTTGCGGATCGGCGCCCCGATCACCGCGATCAGATCATGCTCGTCCGTGGCCCTGGCGATGACCGCGATCTGGCGCTGCACCTCATCCAGCAAGGCCGCCTGCATATGCAGGTCGTCGATCGCATAGGCCGATAGCGACAGTTCGGGGAACACCATCAGGTCCACCCCCTGTTCGGCCGCCTGCCGGATCAGGGCGACGTGTTCGTCCGCATTGGCCCTGGGATCCCCGACATGGCTGATTGGCGTCGCCGCCGCCACGCGCACGAAGCCGTGGGTCTTGGGCGAATGGAAAACGTGGGGTTCGGACATCGGGCTTTTCCGCTGATCCCGGCGCGCGCCGGTCGTCAGGCCTCATATAGGCGAGAAACGCGTCTATGGGCGAGAGGTCGCCGATGCTGAAAGCCCCCGGCCGAAGCCGGGGGCCTGGGCGATCAGTTCGTCAGTTCGGTGATGAAGACGGTGGCCGAGACGGGTTCGTCGGCATAGGTCCCGACCCAGATTTCATAAACGCCGCTGTCGGGGTTGTTCAGGCGGACAGCCGGGTTCACGCCGCCGCCGCTGTCGTCGTCGCAGTACCAGCGGCCGTTGGCGCCATTGATGACCAGGGTGGTGTCTTCGCTGGAGCCGACCTTAATGATCAGGGGCGAGGAACCGGCCTCATAGGTGAGGCGTACATCTGGCGCACGCGCGATCTTGCCGACGCACGAACCCCCGCGCGAACGGGCGGCGTCGATCGAACCGCCCGCCGTCACCTGAATACGGGTCGGATCGGGCATGAAGCCTGCTTCCAGGCTGATGTCGGCAAAGGTCGGCTGGGCGCCGATTTCCTGCGCCAGAACGGGCGTCGAAAGACCCAGGCTGGCGATGGCGAGGCATGACGCCAAACGGACGATATGATGTTTCATGGATGCTTCCTGATTTCCAAGCCTATGTATCGAGGCGGCTTTCAATAAGAGTCGTGTTCGGTGAACTGCAGATGAACGGTCAAGCTTATAGGCGTTTAGATACAGTGAAGCTCGTCCCTTACGGTCCGCCGATCCGCACGATTGATGCCAGCGTCAGCCAGCCGTCGTGCGCTTGCGAAGCCAATTCTGATCCCTTCATGGCGCGGCGAAATGTCCTCGGTGCAATATGTCCGTCCCGTCTTCCTGCGAATGCGGATGACGCGCGGCTCCGTCATCGCTAAAGCCATCCCATGACCGACACGCCGAAAAAAGGCTGGTTCCAGCGCCTGTCCGCGGGACTTTCTCGTTCCTCCAAGCAGATGACCGATCAGGTCGTCGCGACCTTCGTCAAGGAACCCCTGTCCGAGGCCTCTCTGGAGCAGCTGGAAGAACATCTTCTGGAAAGCGATCTCGGTCCCGCAGCCTCCGCCCGGATTGTGGAACGCTTCCGTTCGCTGAAGTTCGGCAAGGACGCACCGGAACGCGAGGTCAAGGAGGCGCTGGCCGAGGCGGTCGCCGCCGAACTGTCGCCGCGTCAGGCGAGCTTCGATCCGCTGAACGGTCCCAAACCCTATGTCGTGCTGTTCGTGGGCGTGAACGGTTCGGGCAAGACCACGACCCTGGGCAAGATCGCCGCTGACCTGACGGCCAAGGGCGCCAAGGTCATGATCGTCGCGGGCGACACCTTCCGCGCCGCCGCGCGCGAACAGCTGAAGGTCTGGGCCGAACGGGCGGGCGCGGATTTCGAAAGCCGTCGCGACGGCGCCGACGCCGCAGGTCTGGCCTTTGACGCCTATGCCAAGGCGCGAAAGGAAGGTTACGACGTCGTCCTGATCGACACCGCCGGACGTCTGCAGAACAAGTCCGCCCTGATGGACGAATTGCTCAAGATCGTGCGGGTGCTGAAGAAGGTCGATCCCGAGGCGCCCCATGACACCCTGTTGGTTCTGGACGCCACGGTTGGCCGCAACGCTCTGGCGCAGGAACAGATTTTCGGCCGCACCGCCTTCGTCACCGGCATCGTCATGACCAAGCTGGACGGCACGGCGCGGGGCGGGGTTCTGGTGCCCGTGGCCCAGGCCTCTGACGCGCCCCTGATGCTGATCGGCGTGGGCGAAGGCGTCGAAGACCTGCAATCGTTCGACGCCCGCGCATTCTCCCGCTCTCTGGTGGGACTGGAAGACTGAGTATGACCGACGCCCCCAAGACAGCAGCCCCTGAAAAGAAAAATCGCCAGTGGATCAGGCAGGCCGTGGATTTCGGCGCCCTGGCGGCCTTCATGGTCACCTATTTCACCACCAAGGACATGATTCTGGCGACCTGGGTGCTGGTGGGGGCTTCGGCCATCGCGCTGGGCGTCGGGTTCGCCATCGAGCGTCGGTTTGCGCCCCTGCCGCTGATCACCGGCCTGTTCGCCCTAGTGTTCGGCCTGCTGACCGTCTTCACCCATGACGATCTGTATGTGAAGCTGAAGCTGACGGCCCAGAACGGGCTTCTGGCGGTGATCCTGCTGGGGTCGATCCCGTTGAAGAAGTATCCGTTCAAGGCGCTGCTTGGGTCGGCGATCAAGGTCAATGACGCAGCGTGGCGTAAGCTGACCCTGCGCTATGGGCTGTATTTCCTGACCGTCGCCATTCTGAACGAAATCTTCCGCAGCCCTACGGCCGTGACCGCACTCTGGAACGCCCTGGGGCGGGAGACGCCGAACCCGAACGACGTCTGGGCCAGCTTCCGCGGCGTGCTGTGGATTTCGGCTTCGGTCTTCGGTCTGTCGCAGGTGCCGCTGATCATGAAGAACATGCTCAAGGACGAAGAGCCCGGTCCGATTTCACCTGACACAGGTCTGTAGGGCTCGCGTGCTGAAGGTCATCGCCGAGGACTTCATCAAGCCCGAGCATGTCGACACGGTCCTGCCGCTCTATCGTGAACTGGTCGAACGCGCACGTCAGGAGCCAGCCTGTATCGCCTACGACCTGTTCGTGGATCAGAAAAGCCCCGGCCATTTTGTCTTCATTGAAGAATGGCCGGATCGCGCCGCCCTGGACGCCCATTGCCGGACCGAGCATTTCACGCGGCTGGTTTCGATGATCGACGCCCATCAGTCGAAGCCCGGAACCTATATGCTGATGGACAGGTTTGCCGTCTGACCAGGGACAGGAGGGCTGCGCCGCGCCTACAGACAAATTGTCGCGTAACCGACATACTTCTCCCGTCAAAACGTAAAGCGCTGCTGATACGGGTTCGGACGAAACATTCGGGGACGTTCTCATGGTCAAGGCGGGTAAGCTGGCGAAACGTGTGGGGCCGTTGGGCACTTCGCCCAGCCATCTGATGCATCGCGCCCTTCAGTTAACGCTCGACATCTATTCCGAAGAGACGGGCCCGGACGGCCTGACCCAACGGCAGTTCGCCGTGCTGGAGGCGACCTCGATCAAGACCGGCCTGACGCAGACCGAACTGGTCCGAATGACCGGCATCGACCGCTCCACCCTGGCCGATCTGGTCACGCGCATGACGGCCAAGGGGCTGCTGGAGCGGGAACGTTCGACGCTTGATGCGCGGGCCAAGGCGGTTCGTCTGTCCACGGAGGGTGCTGCGCGCCTTGAAGCGGCGCGGCCTCTGGTCGAGGCGGCGGACAAGCGGATCATGGCCCTGTTGCCCAAGGGGCAGCGCGACACCTTCCTGGCGCAGCTGGCCGAGTTGGCCGCCGCCGCCGACGCTGCTCCTGACGTCGCCAAGGCCGAGGCCAAGGCGGCCAAGAAGGCGCTGAAACAGGCGGACAAGGACGCCAGAAAGGCCGAGAAGGCCGCCCGCAAGGCCGACCGTCCGGCCAAGCCCGCCAAGGTCAAGAAGCCGAAAGTCGTCGAAGCGGCTTAAATCTTCTTGCGCAGCCGCCTGGCGTTGGCGGTCGCGGTCTTGTGGATTGGGGCGATGGCCTCGGCCTGCGCCCGCATCAGTTCGGCGTTCAGCGTCATCGCCTGTGTCGCGGCGCGGCTCCACCAGCCCAGGGCGTAGCGGAACTGGGCCGTGGCGGCTTCGACCGGCGTGCGGGCCTCGACCACGGACGCGGCGGCGCGCATGGCGATGGCGCCCTCGTCCATAGCCGTGCGGCCCAGACGCTGGCCGATGGCGCCCGCGCTGGCCGCCACCGCGCTGGCCGAAGCCGTCATGGCGGCGGCCTTTTCCGAGCTCATCAAGGACAGCTCGTTCAGGTCCTGACCCTTGGGATTGGTCAGGTCCTGCGCCATTCGTGTCGTGCGTGCGGCGATGACTTCAGCCGATGCGGCCAGCAGCTCGGCGCCGGTGATGGCGGCGTCTGCCGGCGAGGGGTTTTTGCGGGTCAGGGGCGTTCCTCGGCGGCGAAGGCCGCAACATCGCTCAGCAGGCCGGGTATGGCCGCATCAATGATCTTCTGGCCCTTTTCCGGGCTGGCCTGCGCCGGGTCCGACCCGATGCGGCCGTCGGGGAAGCGGGCGCGATAGTCCAGCGCATCACGGATCGGACCGTTCGGCGCGATCCTGGGCGAATATTCGGCCGTCTTGATCCGCTCGGGGTAGGCGGCCTGGGTCACGGCGATCTCGGACGGGGTGGCGTGCATGCCGTGGCCCGTGGGGAACAGCTGGTTGCACAGGCTGTTCACGCCCGGCAGGTCCCACCAGTTCTTCAGCTTCAGCACGAATGGCGGCTGCTCCTCGACATAGCTCCATTCGGCGTAGATTTCGGAGAAGGTCGCCTCGATGGTGGCGACATTGCCGCCGTGGCCGTTCAGGAAATAAATCCGCTCGAACCCGTGGCGGCTCAGCGACGACACCCAGTCGGTGATCGCGGCCATGAAGGTCGAGGGGCGCAGGGAGATGGTGCCTGCAAACGCCAGATGGTGCTGGGCCATGCCGATGTTGAAGGTCGGGGCGATGATCAGGCTCTGGTCAGTCTTCTCCGCCGCATGGGCGATGATCTCGGGGCACAGCCAGTCGGTGCCCAGCAGACCCGTAGGCCCGTGCTGTTCGTTGGAGCCGATGGGCACGATCACCGTCTTCGACAGCGGCTTTCCAGCGTTCAGCGCCGCATCGATTTCGGGCCAGGACGACAGGTGGATCAGCATGAATGGCGCTCTCACAACGATATTCTGCGTCCGGGGGCGACGCAGCAGACTTGGGCTGCATACTGATAGCGCGATCCCGCAGGGGCGGACAGGCCCGGCTAATCCCTAGGGGCGTAGGCGGTGGTGAATATCCGCGCCGCCTCATGGGCGCGCATCGCGAATGTGTCAGCGTCGATCTGATCAATGCCCAGCATGGCCTTCAGGTGTGCGTGCCCCATGACCAGGCCCGAGAACATCTCGGCCGCCTCGTTCGGGTTCGGCACATCGAGCCGGCCCTGTCGCGTCTGTTCGGCCATCCAGCCGGCCAGCAGGTTCAGGCTGCGCTTTGGGCCTGCTTCATAGATGGCCTGGGCGATTTCGGGCGCCTCCACCGACATCAGCGATACGCCCCGGATTGAACCGACCTTGTCCGGGTGGCAGATGCGTTCCAGCAGCGCCCGCCCGAACGCCTCCAGCACCACGGCCGGCTCGCCCCCGGCCTTCAGGGGTGCGACCACAAGGTCCGAGCGCTGATTGGCCAGGGCCTGGGCGATCTCCAGCTTGGAGGCGAAGCGGTTGTAGAGGGTCTGTTTCGACACCCCCGCCAGCTTGGCGATGTCCTCCATCTTGGCCTGCAGCCCCCGGTCGGCGAACAGGGTCGTCGCGGCGTCCAGGATCGCTTCGCTCTTTCTTTCGTCGACCTGACCGCGACGCCGGGCCATCAGTGGGCGTCCGACGGCGGCGCGCCCGCCTGGGCCTTGACGGGCCGGGCCAGCAGGGTCACGAAGGCGGCCCCGGCGCACATGACGCCGAGCAGGGCGAAGGCGTCGCCGAAGGCCATGGTCGTCGCCTGTTTCAACAGGATGCCGTAGACGGCCTTCATCGCCGAAGCCGCGGGATCGATGGTGTCGGCGAACCTCTGCGTCATGCCCGCGATCAGGGCGCGCACGGCCTGATCGCCCTGGGTGATCCGGCTTGTCAGTTCACCCATGTGGACGGCGGTGTTGGTGGTCAGGCTGGTGTTCAAGATCGCCAGGCCGAAGGCGCCGCCGACGTTGCGCGACAGGTTCACCAACCCCGATGCGTTCTTGACCATGTGCGGCGGCAGGGTGGCCATGGTCACCTGCTGCGAGGCGATCATGGCCAGCATCACGCCGATGCCCCGGAAGGCCTGGACGGAGGCGAACTCCCAGAAGCCCCAGTTTTCGGTGACAAGACGCGCCTCCCACATGCCCCAGGCGCACATCATGAAGCCGCCGAACATCAGGATGCGCGCATCCATCTTGCGCACCAGTCGCCCGGCGAACGGAGCCGTGGCGAACATCGCCAGGCCCGACACGACCATGGTGGTGCCCACCTCGGACGAGGAATAGGACAGCACCCGACCCAGAAACAGCGGCAACAGGAAGGTGCCGCCGAACAGGGCGAAACCGACGATGAAGGTCATGATGAATCCGACCAGGAAGTTGCGGTTCCCAAAGGCCCGAAGTTCCACGATCGGCTGGCGATAGCTCAGGGACCGCCAGATGAAGATCGGCCCCGCGACAACTGCGACCACGGTCAGCAGCAGGATGTGGTTGTCCTGGAGCCAGTCGTTCTTGGCGCCTTCCTCCAATACGAACTGCATCGACATCAGGAAGGCCGCCATCAGGCCCAGGCCCCACCAGTCAAAGCCCTTGGCCAGGGACGGATCGCCCTTGTCGAAGGCGCCATAGCGGCCGACAAGGAACAGGACCAGCAGGCCTGGCCCGACATTGATGAAGAACAGCCAGCGCCAGCTCAGCCACTCGGTCAGGTGCCCGCCCAGCGTGGGGCCGACGGTCGGCGCCAGGGTCACGATCAGGCCCATGACCACGCTGGCCGTCACCCGCCGCTCAGGCGGGAAGGCGGTGAAGGCCACGGCGAACACTGTCGGGATCATGGCGCCCCCGACAAAGCCCTGAATGGCCCGGAACAGGATCATGGCGTCGATCGAGTTCGACAGGCCCGTGGCCACGCTCATCATCACGAAGCCCGCGCAGGAGGCCATGAACAGCCGCTGCGTGCCCCACAGCCGCGACAGGAAGCCCGATAGGGGGATCATGACGACTTCAGGGATCAGATAGGCGGTCTGGATCCAGCTGATTTCGTCGGCCGAGGCGCCGACCCCAGCCTGGATCTGCGGCAGGGATGCAGCGACGATCTGGATGTCCAGGATGGCCATGAACTGGCCCACCACCATGCCCGCAAAGCCGAGCAGCAGCATGGTCCAGTTGATTTCGGGATGACCAGCGACGGGCTCGCCGCCGCCGGACGCTGAGGACGGGACCGAAGCCCCGTCTGCGGGGCTGGCGGTTGTCACTGGGCGACAGGCTCCGACGGCGTCTGTCTTGCGGCGGCTTGCGGGGCGCCGGCTGAGTCGGCGAACAACTGGCCGCCCTGGCTCTTCAGGTCCACCTTGATATCCAGCGACAGGCCGGGACGCAGGGCCAGGCCGCCATCGTTGCGGGATACGGCGATGCGCACCGGCACGCGCTGGGTGATCTTGGTGAAGTTGCCGGTGGCGTTCTCGACCGGGATCAGGGCGAACTGGGAGCCGGTCGCCGGGGCGAAGCTGTCGACGCGGCCGTGGATCTTGCGGCCAGGGAAGGCGTCGGCGGTGATTTCGACGTCCTGGCCGATGCGCATCCTGGCCAGTTGCGTCTCTTTGAAGTTGGCGACCACATAGGTGTCGCCCAGCGGCACGATGGACAGCAGCTGCGCGCCGGCGTTGACGAACTGGCCCACGCGCACGCTGCGGGCGCCGACGACACCGGCGACAGGCGCGCGGATCACCGTGCGTTCCAGCGCGATGCGGGCCACATCCAGACGGGCGCGGGCCTGTTCGACGGCGGCGACGCTCTGCTCACGGCTGGAGCTGAGGACCCCGGCCGAGCGCTGCTCGGCGACCAGGGCGGCCTGGGCCTGCTGGACGGCGGCGACAGAGGTCTGGGCCTGGGCCTGCTGGGTCTGGATGCGTTGCTGCGAAACCCAGCCCTGTTGAGCCAGCTTGCCGTAACGTTCGACCTCGGCATGGGCCAGATTGGCCTGGGCGTTGGCCTGGGCGACGGCGGCGGCGCGGGCGACGACGTTGGCCTTTTCCTGCTGCGACTGGGCGTCGACATTGCCGACGGCGGCGATGGCGGCCTGCAGATTGGCTTCGGCCTGGGCCAGGTCGGCGCGCTGATCCGCATCGTCCAGCTTGACCAGGATGTCGCCGGCCTGGACCTGCTGGTTGTCGGTGACCAGAACCTCGGTCACCCGTCCCGACAGCTGCGGGGCCACATTGGTGGTGTCGGCCTGAACAAAGGCGTTGTCGGTCGCCTCCCAGCGCTGGCCGTTGATCCACCAGATCGCGCCGCCGATGATCAGCAGCACGCCGAGCACGCCAACGGCGATAAGGGGCAGGCGTTTCTTGAGTTCAGGCGACATGGGAACGGTCCGGGGAGGGTGCGGCGTTTTGAAGCGGCGCTAAAATGGACCCGTGCGTCCAAAAATCAATGGGCGTTTGTGCGATGCAATGAACACGATCCGTTTTCTTGTGCATCCGTCGCCTCATGACCGCACCCGTCGCCGCAGCCCGCCGCCTGATGCGGCCCGGCCTGACGGTCTGGTTCTGGAGGCGCGTGAGCGGATGCGCTCGATGACAATCTGCTGGCGGGTCTGGTCGAAGACGAAGGCCTGACGCTGGACAGACCCCGCCGCCCTGGGGCTTGACCCACGCACCCGCCCCGGCGACAGCGAGGCATGAAGCCGACCAAGGCCCGAAAACCCGCCACCCCTGCCGTCAAACGCCCGTCGATCATGACCGGCGCGTCGATCCCGGTGCTGCGCTGGCCGCCGGACGAGGACCGGGTGGAGGAAATCTTCCAGCGCCTGTCCGGCGTCATGCCCGACCCCAGGACCGAGCTGAATTTCTCCAACCCCTATACTCTGGTCGTCGCTGTCGCCCTGTCGGCCCAGGCGACGGATGTGTCGGTGAACAAGGCGACGGACAGGCTGTTCGCCGTCGCCGACACGCCGCAGAAGATGCTGGCGCTGGGCGAGGAGGGGCTGATCCCCTACATCGCCTCCATCGGCCTGTACCGCGGCAAGGCGAAGAACGTGATTGCGCTGAGCCGCATGGTGCTGGAGCAACATGGCGGCGAGGTTCCCCTGAACCGTGCCGATCTGCAGGCCCTGCCCGGCGTGGGGCGCAAGACGGCTTCGGTGGTGCTGAACGAACTGGGGATAGAGGCGGCGATCGCTGTCGACACCCATGTCTTCCGGGTCTCGCGCCGGCTGGGTCTGGCCAACGCCTCAACGCCGGACAAGGTCGAGGCGCAGTTGTTCAAGGTGGTGCCGGAGGAATGGCTGCCCAAGGCGCACCATTGGCTGATCCTGCATGGGCGCTACACCTGCACGGCGCGGAAGCCGGCCTGCCTGGGCTGCATCATCTCTGATCTTTGCCCGTCGCGGGCGGGCCTGCTGGCGCTGGGTGAGGCCCGGACCTGAAGGCCTAGATGGCTGCGCGTCTCAGGGTGACCAGGGCCTGGTCGATCAGGCGGGCGTCGCCCACGGCTAGAACCTGTCCGTTGTCGTCGGGTGCGTCGCCGCGCCAATTGACGACCTTGCCGCCCGCCGCCTCGATCACCGGCGCAAGGGCGGACCAGTCCCAGGGCTTCAGGCTGGCTTCGGCGACCAGATCCATCGTTCCAGCGGCCACCATCGCATAGGCGTAGGCGTCGCAGCCCAGGCGGGCCAGACGCGCCGCCGCCCGCACCTGGGTCCAGGCCCCCAGTTCCGAGCCGGTGAAGATGTCGGGATCGGTGGTGCTGATGACCGCGTCGGTCAGTTTCTCGCACGCCCTGACGGCCAGCGGGGTCTCGGTCCCGCCGCGCAGCAGCCGCGCGCCGGACGGGCCGCCGATGTAGATTTCATCCAGATAGGGCTGGGCGATGACGCCGACGGTCGGCTTTCCCGCGACGCGCAGAGCGATCAGCGTGGTCCACAGCGGCAGGCCGGAAATGAAGGCGCGGGTGCCGTCGATGGGGTCCAGCACCCAGACATGTTCGGCGTCAGGGCGGTCCTCGCCATATTCCTCGCCGATGATCCCGTGCTCGGGATAGCGGGCGGCGATCAGTCTGCGGATGGCCGCCTCGGCCTGTTTGTCCGCCTCGGTCACGGGGTCGAAACCGGCGACGCCCCCCTTGTCCACATGCCCGATGTCAGAGCGGAAGAAGGGCAGGGTCACGCGCGCGGCTTCTTGCGCCAGTTCGACGGCGAAGGCTTCGAATTCGGTCATGGGCAGGGTCTAGCCCAGCCAAAGACTTCAGGAAACCGGCTCACCCTCGGCGTGCAGCGATTTCGCCAGGTCCAGCAGGCGCCGTCGCGGCCGTTCGCCCAACTGGTGATAGGCCTGGATCAGATCGAGGGTTTCCTTGCGCGAAAACGCCTCGCGCCCGGCGACGGCGGTATCCTTGCGCTCCATCGCCTCGGCCAGGCCGTCGTAGAAATAGCTGACGGGCGATTCCAACGCTTCGGCCAACTGCCACAGTCGAGCCGCCGAAATGCGGTTCGCCCCGCATTCGTATTTCTGGATCTGCTGAAAGCGTATGCCGATCTGGATCGCCAACTGCTGCTGGGTCAGGCCCAGCAGGCGGCGGCGACGGCGCAGGCGGCGTCCAAGATGCAGGTCGATGTCGGTGGCCATGGCCGCCAATTCCTCATCAGACGATGTCCCGATGCGGGACGGTTCGCCTCTTGCGCGGCAAAAGGCGTGCCGGGATCGCGTCAGACGCGAGCGCCGCGCATCAATGTCGGATCGGGCGACGCAACCGCTTTCCCTTGCGCGCATTAAGCAACCAGCTTGGCTTTGAACAGGAAGGACTGAGGCATGGGTATTATCGCTTGGATCATCATCGGCATCATCGCCGGTTGGCTGGCTGAACAGATCATGGGTCGTAATCACGGCCTGCTCACCAATCTCATCGTCGGCATCATCGGCGCCGTGATCGGCGGTTTCATCGCCAATGCGCTGGGCTTCGCCTGGGGCGGGTGGATCGGCTCGACCATCGTCGCCACCATCGGCGCGATCATCCTGCTGTTCCTGTTGGGACTGATCAAGCGACGCGCCTGATCGGGATGTGCTGAGTAGGAAGAAGGGCGGCTCCGCCGGAGCCGCCCTTTTTTGTTGTCCGCGCTTACGGTCGACACGAAGGCGTCCGGGCTTTTCAGGCGGACCGTCCGGCCCGGACGTCAGCCGTTCAGATCAGGACTGAGGTTCAGACGGGGCCGGGGGCGGCGTCGGCTCCGTCGTCTCGCCTGCAGGCGGGGCGGCAGGCTCGGCGGCCGGCGGGTTGGCGGCGGGAGCGCCGGCCACAGGCGCGGCTGCGTCATATTCCGCCTTGGTGAATCCGACGACGACATCGGCGCCGTCCTGGCGGATGCCGGCCAGCGGCACGCCGCGCACCTGGCCGTCGGCGCCGCGCACCGTAAGTTCCTGCTTGCCCTCGGCGTTGGTCTGAACACCTTCAAGCTTGCCGAGTTCGCCATCAGCGCCGCGAACGGTCGCGCCAGGCGTCAGGGTCAGGCTGGGGGCTTGAGCTGCGGCCGGAGCCGGTGCGGGCGGGGGCGTGTCTTGCGCCATGGCGGGCGCGGCGGTCATGAAGGCGACGGCCGAGCTGGCCAGAAGAATGTTCTTGATCGTCATGGGACATAATCCGGTAACACGGGCCCGACGCCCGCAATGATCTAATCCGCAATGTTTCGGATTGTTGCAGGCGCCCCGAAATGACCTCTCCACCGCCCCAGTTGACCGATTCCTGGTCTATGGTCGGGCATAGCCGAATCGGAGCCGCTGCTTGCCGTCCCGCACTACTCCCGCACAGCGATTGATCCGGCGGCTCTTGGGTTTGGCCTATGAGCTGACGCCGCAGTTCTTTGCGGTGGCGGCCTTTGTCGCGGGCGGGGTGATGCTGGCCTCGGCCATGACGCCTGAGTTCGACGGCCGCCTGCGCCAGTTGACCGGCGTAGTTTCTCCGATCCTGATCGACCTGTCTCATTTCGTGGCTAGCATCGCGGGTTTTCTGTTGATGCTGCTTTCGGCGGGGCTGTGGCGACGTCGGCGCGGCGCCTATTGGGCGGCGCTTCTGACCTTGATCATCGGCGCGGGCCTGACGGTGTTGAAAGGGCTGGACTGGGAGGAGGCGTTCGACCTGCTGATCGTCGCCGCCCTGCTGGCGCCCTGTCGCGACGCCTTCAACCGCCGTTCGCGCCTCAGCGAGCCCTTGAGGCCCGGCTGGCTTCTGCTGTTGATCGCGGGCGTCGGGGCCATGCTTTGGCTGGGCTTCTTCGCCTACCGCGACGTCACCTATAATGACGAGCTTTGGTGGCGTTTCCTGACGGATAAACAGGCGTCGGGTTTCCTGCGGGCCGGTCTGGTGCTGGCGATTCTGACCTTGGTGGTGGCGGGCCGCTCGCTGCTCAGTTCGCCCGGTTCGCACAACCACGGCCCAGCTTCTCCCGAAGAAATGGCCAGGGCGCGCGCTGTGCTGGATTCGGCGCAAGAGGCGACGCCTGAGGCGTGGCTGGCCATGCTGGGCGACAAGGCCCTGTTGTTCAGTCCGTCCGGCCGCAGCTTCCTGACCTATCGCGTGCGCGGACGGCGCTGGATCGTCATGGGCGAACCGGCGGGTCTGAAGGAGGAGCGCCGCGAACTGCTATGGAGCTTTGCGGAGATGGCCGACAGCTATGGCGGGGCGGCGGTCTTCTATTCGGTCAGCGAGGCGGTGCTGGGCGACCTGGCGACCATGGGCCTGGCGGTGCGCAAGGTCGGAGAGGCGGCGGTGATCGAGGTCGCGGGCTTCTCCATGGAGGGCAAGTCAAAGCAGAACCTTCGCACGGCGGTGAACCGGGCCGAGCGCGAAGGCGGATCGTTCGAGGTCCTGCCTCCAGGATCGGTCGGCCCCATTGTCGATGAACTGCGGGCCGTGTCCGACGCCTGGTTGACGATGCACGAGGGCGCCGAGAAGGCCTTTTCCCTGGGACGGTTCGATCCGGCCTATCTGGATTTGACGCCTTTGGCCGTGGTGCGGGCCGAGGGGCGGATCGTGGCCTTCGCCAATCTGCTGACCGCCCCGGACGAGGCGGCGGTCGACCTGATGCGCCATGCGCCCGACGCGCCGCACGGGGTGATGGACTATCTGTTCACCCGCTGCACCCAGTGGGCCAGGGATCAGGGGATGGCCCGGTTCGATCTGGGCATGGCGCCGCTTTCGGGGCTGGAGGATCGGCGGATGGCGCCGGTGTTCGCCCGTGTCGGCGCCCTGGTCTTTGACGAAGGGGGCGCGCTGTACGGCTTCCAGGGCCTGCGCAGCTACAAGGCCAAATTCGCCCCTGACTGGCGCCCGCGCTTCATCGCGGCGCCCGCGACCACACCCCTGCCGCTGGCTTTGCTGGATGTGGCCCTGCTGACCAGCGGCGGCTGGCTGGGGATGTTGGGCCTGAAGAAATAGCTCAGGTCAGCAGCGCCTTGAGCACCCCGTCCAGCACGGGGCGACCCTTGGCCGTAGCGGACAGGCGGCCCGCCGCAGCCGTCAGGAAGCCCTCCGCGATCAGGTCCGCGACCGGGGCGGCACCCGGCGACAGTTTCAGGTCGGTCAGGAGACTGAGCGGCGCGCCCTCCACCGTTCGCAGGGCCAGCAGGAAACGCTCCTCGGCTGCGTCCGCTGGGGATTGGGCCTCGCGGTCGGTCCAAGGCGTCTGATCGCCCACGCCCGCCACATAGGCGTCGATCCGGCGGTGGGCGACGGTGGCGGTCCGTACGCCGTCCAGCGTCAACCGCCCATGCGCGCCTGGGCCCAGCCCCAGATAGTCGCCGCCGCGCCAGACGTGCAGATTGTGCGTCGACCGGGCCGTCACGCCGCGCGCATGATTTGACACCTCATAGGCGTCAAAACCCGCCGCTTGAAGCACCTCCTGGGTCGTCTCATAGAGGGCGGCGGCCTGATCCTCGTCGGGCGGGATCAGAGTTCCACGGCGCAGGGCGCGGCCGAAGGCCGTCTCGGGCTCTATGGTCAACTGATAGGGCGAGACGTGTTCGAACCCCATCGCCAGGGCCGATTTCATCTCCGCCGTCCAATCCGTGACCGTCTGGCCCGGGCGGGCGTAGATCAGGTCGATGGACAGGCGGCTGAAGGCGCGCCCCGCCAGGTCCACGGCGCGTAAGGCCTCGGCCGCCGAATGGTCGCGGCCCAGGAACTTCAGCGAGGGGTCGTCCAGCGCCTGCACCCCCATCGACAGGCGGTTGACGCCCGCCTCGGCCAGGGCGGCGAACCGGCCCGCTTCGGCGTCCGTCGGATTGGCCTCAAGCGTGATCTCGATCTCGCCGGCAGGCGGGAACATGGCCTTCGCCTGGTCGATGACGGCGGACACGGCGTCCGGCGACATCAGCGACGGCGTGCCGCCGCCCAGAAATATCGACGCCAGCCGACGCGGCCCCAGCATCGCCGCCTGTGCCCGCATGTCCGCCAGAATGGCGTTCAGAAGCCGCTTTTGTTCCTCCAACCGGCCCCGGTCGCGCACGACGTTGAAGTCGCAATAGGGGCAGATGCGCGAACAATAGGGCCAGTGGACATAGAGGCCGACGTCGCTGCCGGGATCGGGAATGGGGCCTAAGGGATCAGTCAATCAGCGCGGCCTTGAGCAGGCGGAAGGCGCGCGTGCGGTGGCTGTCGGCCTCCTTCACGGCGGGGTCCAGTTCGCCATAGGTTTGCTCGCCCCCCTCAGGGATGAAGATCGGGTCATAGCCAAAGCCCCGGTCGCCGCGCGGCGGGAAGGTCAGTTCGCCGTGCACCACGCCCTCGACCACCACGCACGGACCATCGGGCCAGGCCACGGCCAGGGCCGAGGTGAACCAGGCGCGCCGATCCGTGGCCCCGATTTCCTCCAGGCGCTGCTCCACCTTCTGCATCGCCAGGGTGAAGTCCTTGGTCGGCCCCGCCCAGCGCGCGGAGAAAATGCCCGGCGCCCCGTCCAGCGCCGCAACCGACAGGCCGGAATCGTCCGCCAGGCAGACTTCGCCGGACAGGGCGGCGGCGTGGCGCGCCTTCAACATGGCGTTTCCGGTGAAGGTGCTCTCGGTTTCGTCCGGTTCGGGCAGGTTCAGACTGCCTGCCGTGACGATCTCGTAATTTCCGTCCAGCAGAGCCTCGATCTCGCGCGCCTTGCCAGGGTTATGCGTCGCCGCAACCAGGCGCATGCCTTTGATAAGCTTGAGATTCATCGGCGATCACATCCCTGGAACAGTCTATTGCCAAAGTTTAATATCGTTAAACGATATGTAACGTGCTTTTCAGCTTCGCACGGCCTATCTATTGATCATCGAGAACGAGGCCGCTTCGTTCCTGACTTCTCCACCCGGAGAAACGATTTTGCGGAAAATCAAATCAACGGGGCGATAACGCCCTTTCAGGTCAACGGAGAAATACGATGCACACCATGAACACCTCGCTGCTGATGGACAAGCTTGGCGCTCTTTTCGTCAACACGGTTCTGATCGCCGCCCTGCCGACCGCCCTGGTCGCCATCCTGATCCAAGCCTTCTGACCGATCCCTTCGGATCAAACCCCGTAGTGATCAAGAGGGCTTTGACGATCTTGATGAAGACCGCGATGTATAGAGCCGCGTGCGGGTTCGCCGGACCCCGCGCGGCCGCCGCGCTCTCCACCCCGGTCTGAAAGTCATACCCACGCCATGCGCCTGCCGACGCCGCCACGATTGACGACGAAGCCAGGCGGACGGGCGGTCGCTCGGTTGGCCGACGCTCGTCGACAGTTTCGCGCCATGGGGCCGGGGTCTGTCTCGACCCTGCTGAAGATCGCCCTGGATGTGGCCTATGTGCTGCTGGGTCTGCTGACCGGCCTGCTGATGATCCTGCTGGTCACGGCCATCTTCATTCCCATCGACAATCTGAACATCACCGTCACCAGCGAGGACGGCGGGCGGCAGTTGCCGCTGACGCGCATGCTTCTGGTGTTCGGTCTGGGCGCGATGACCGCCTATTTCGGCGGCTTCATGCTGATCCTGCGCAGCCTGCGCCGCATCTTCCGCACCCTGACCATGGGTGACCCTTTCCATCCCGACAATGTGCGCCGTCTGCGCCATATCGGCCTGACCCTGGCGATCGTGACCGGCGGGGTCTGGGCGGCCCAGGGTTTCGTCGCCGCGCGTCTGGCGCCGGGGGTGATGGACAAACAGGGCGTCGGCGACCTGCTGACCCCGATCTTTTCCGTGCTGATCGTCTTTGTCCTGGCGGAGGTTTTCCGCGAGGGCGCGCGCCTGCGCCGCGAATCCGAACTGACGATCTGAGCCGTTTCGAGTAGGAAATCTCTCATGGCCATCCGCGTCCAGCTCGATCGCATTCTCGTCGAACGCCGCATGTCGCTGACCGAACTCGCAGATCGGGTGGGGGTGACGGTGGCCAATCTGTCGATCCTGAAGACCGGCAAGGCGCGGGCCGTGCGGTTCTCGACCCTGGACGCCCTGTGCCGCGAACTGGAATGCCAGCCGGGCGACCTGCTGGCCTATGAGCCCGGCCCCGGCGATTTTGAGGACGACGGCGAAGCATGAAACGGCCGCGCGCGCCCAAGGATGTCGATGCGAACGGCCTGACGCCTGACGACCGGCGCATCTGGGGGCGCGTCTCGGGTTCGGTCACGCCGCCGCGTGTGCGCAAGGCCGCGCGGGTCGCCATCGAAGGCCCGGCGCATAAGCCAGAGGCTATTCAGCCCGCTCCGCCGCGAACGCCGCCGCATCCTGGCGTCAAACGCACCCCGACGCCGGTTCTGGTCGACACGCGGGCGCCGACACGCGGCAAGTCCGCGCCCGAGGATGTGGAGCCCAACCGCAAGCGCCGCCTGACCCGCGAACGCGACCCCATCGAGGCGCGCATCGACCTGCACGGCTTCGGGCGTTTCGAGGCGGAGGATCAGCTTCGCGGCTTTCTGACCTCGTGTCAGGCGCGGGGGATGCGGGCGGTGCTGGTCATCACGGGGCAGGGGCGGCTGGGCGGCGGCGTGATCCGCGCCTCCTTCGCCGACTGGATGCATTCGCCCGGTTTGCGAGCGGTGGTGTCGGGCTACACCGCCGCGCACCAGCGTCACGGCGGCGACGGGGCCTTCTACGTCACCTTGCGGCGCAGGGCTTGAGGCCTTCCCCGCCGGGGCAGGGAAGTCGCAGGATTCTCAGAGTTTCAGGCCGTTTTCCTTGGCCAGCTGGTCCAGCTTGACCATGGGGCGCGGACCCCAGTGGGCGATGACTTCAGAGGCGGCCAGCGAGCCCAGCTTGCCGGATTCCTCCAGCGACAGACCGCGCGCCAGACCCAGCAGGAAGCCCGCCGCGTACTGGTCGCCGGCGCCGGTGGTGTCGACCACCTTTGCGACCGGATAGGCGGCGACGGTGATGCGGTCTTCGCCCTTGATCACGACCGAGCCATGTTCGCCGCGCGTGACGGCGGCGATCTCGACGATTGCGGCCATCTGTGTGGCGGCGGCGTCAAAGTCTTCGGTCTCGAACAGGGCGCCCAGTTCGGCCTCGTTGGCCAGGACGATGTCGGCGGACTGGGTGATGAATTCCAGCAGCTCGGTCCGCCAGCGGGCGACGACGAAGGTGTCGGACAGGGTGATGGCGACCTTGCGGCCCGCCTTATGCGCGGCGGCGGCGGCGCGCTCGAAGGCGGCGCGGGCCGGGGCCGGGTCGAACAGATAGCCTTCCAGATAGACGATCTGGCTGGCGGCGATCAGGGCCTCGTCGATGTCGTCGGCGAACAGCTGGTTTGCGGCGCCCAGGAAGGTGGCCATGGTCCGCGCGCCGTCGGGCAGGACGTTGATCAGGCAGCGGCCGGTGCCGAAGCCCTTGGCCGCGCCGCCGGTCAGGGCCGGGGTGTCGAAATGGACGCCCGCCGCGCGGATGTCATGGGTGAAGACCTGGCCCAGGACGTCGTCGGCGACCTTGCCGATATAGGCCGCCCGCCCACCGAACGAGCCGACGCCCGCCACGGTGTTGCCCGCTGATCCGCCGGACGCCTCAACGCCGGGCGCCATGGCGTCATACAGGGCGGCGCTGCGTTCGGCGTCGACCAACTGCATGGAGTTCGGGGCCAGGTCCTGGGCCGTCAGGAAGGCGGCGTCGCAGGGGCTGAGGACGTCGACGATGGCGTTGCCGACGGCGGCGATGTCGTACTGGGCGGTGTTCTGGATCATGAACGGCCCTTAGCTCAGGGGGCGGGCGGCGTCATCCGAAATCCCATAAGGAAGCCCTTATGCGTTTGTCCGGTTGAAATGGGGCGGGGCTGCGATAGGACGATCCGCATGACCCAGATCGCCGTCCTGACCCCCGATCCCGCCGACCGTTCCTACATCGGCCGCTGGCCCGAGGTGCTGGAGCGGCTGAAGGCGACGCTGGAAGGCGCAGGGGCGACCGTGACCGCAACCCCCTGGACCGACCATGTCGAGGACGCCTCGGGTCTGGCCGGATATGACCTGATCCTGCCGGTCATCGTCTGGGGCTATCACCGGGACCACGGCCGGTGGATTCAGGCCTGTGAGACCTGGACAAAGACGGGTCTGCCCGTCGCCAATCTGGCGGAGGTCCTGCGCTGGAACTCCGACAAGTCCTATCTGGCGCGCTTGGCGGACAGGGGCGTGCCGATTCCGCCGACGCGCTGGACCGACGCCGTGACGCAGGCCCAGGTCGACGCCGCCTTCGCCGAAACCGGGGCGCCGGTTCTGATCGTCAAGCCGACGGTGTCGGCGGGCGCCTTCCGCACCCTGCGCCTGACGCCGGGTGAAGCTTTGACCGATGCGCCGGAAGGCTCGGCGATGATCCAGCCCTATCTGAAATCCATCGAAACCGAGGGCGAGACATCGCTGCTGTTCTTCGGCGGCCAGTTCAGCCATGCGGTGAACAAGCGCCCCGTGCCGGGTGACTTCCGCATCCAGATGCAGTTCGGCGGCCTTTACACCGCCGTCACGCCCGACGCCGGGGCCATGGTGCTGGCCGAACAGGTGCTGGCCGCCATCGACCAGCCGCTGCTGTACGCCCGCATCGACATGGCGCGTGACGACGCAGGCCGCTGGGTGCTGATGGAGGCCGAACTGATCGAGCCGGACTTCTATCTGGACTACGACCCCGAAAACGGCGCCGGTTTCGGGCGGGCGGTTGCTGATCTGGCCGCACGAGAAGCCGATCTTACAGGAGTTTAACTGGCCCAGGTCACGACCCGGCGTTCACAACGCTCAGACAGTCATTTGACCAGGGAGCAGGGCATGGACCGGCGTCGGTTGTTGAGAACAAGCCTGGCGGCGGTGGTCGGTTCCGCCATTGGCGGGTCGGCGTGGGGCGGAGCGGCGTGGGCGGGCGAACCGGATCACGATGTCACCTTCGCCAGCGATTTTGACGAGCTTTGGACCACCCTGCGTGATCGCTACTGTTTCTTTTCCGAGAAGCGAACGGATTGGGATCTTGCGCGCACCCTGTATCGCCCAATGGCGGTGGGGGCGGAGTCGCGGGACGCTTTTGCAGCTGTCGTCGCAAGCGTGATGGCGGAGCTTTATGATCCGCATACATCGCCGGCCGATGCGCCGGTCGGCACGCAGCGCGGGGCGATCTCCGATATTGTCGTGGAGCAGGTCGGAGGCATAGCGCGGGTCAAGGCCATCCTTGAGGATACGGCGGCGGCGGAAGCGGATCTGCGCTCTGGCGACGTGATCCTTGCCGTGGACGGCCTGCCGCTGGCGCAACTGATCCAGACATGGACGCCGAAATGCCTGACCGCGCCTGACCCGGCGGCGACGGCCTTCGCCTTGGGCCGTGCGGTCGCGGGGGTAAGGGGGCAGGCCAGACGTTATCTAGTTTCGCGGGGCGGCGA
The DNA here is from genome assembly GCA_963522565.1 of uncultured Brevundimonas sp. Taxonomy (GTDB): domain Bacteria; phylum Pseudomonadota; class Alphaproteobacteria; order Caulobacterales; family Caulobacteraceae; genus Brevundimonas. The sequence goes on from CAUQZC010000001.1 coordinate 200,501, forward strand.
GGCGGCGCGTGAGATCGTCATTCCCATCCGGCCGGCGACGCCGAAACCCAATGTCGAATGGCGACGGCTTGCCGATGGCGCGGGCTATATCGTCATCCGCAGTTTCGCCGATGATGCGGTCGCCGAAAGCGTCGATCAGGCGCTGGCCGAGATGCGCGATGCGTCCGGTCTGATCCTGGATGTCCGCAACAATGGCGGCGGCGACACGGCGGTGGCGCGCCCCATCATGGGCCGTTTCATCAGCGAGACAAAACCCTACGCCCTGATGCGTCGTCGCGAAGGCGCCGGTCTGGGCGGTTTCTGGACCGAGACCGTCGATCCCCAGGGGCCGTTCACCTATACGCGGCCTGTCGTGGTCCTGACCGATCACTGGAGCGGCAGCATGGCCGAGGGCTTCCCCATGGGCATGCGCGGCCTTGGGCGCGCGACGGTCGTGGGAACCCCGATGATGGGGCTTGGCGCTGCGGTCTTTCCGATCACGCTCGACCGTACGGGCATCCGGGGGCAGTATTCAGCCGAGCCCGTCTATGATGTGAACCGCCAGCCGCGCTGGCTGATGCAGCCCGACGTCCTCGTGCCGGACGGGCAGGATATTCTGGCGGCGGGCCAGCGAACCCTGGCGAATCTGATCGCCGGGGCGGCCTGACGTTCAGGTGACGGGCGCGGTCAGTTCGGTCACGTCCTCGGTGCGGGCGGACGGGTCGGTGATCACGTCGGGATCGACCGCCGGGGCGACCATGTCGGCCATGGCGTCGAACTCTTTCAGGAAGAGGTTGCGCATCTCGTCGACCTCCATGATCACCTCGTGCTTGGCGCCCTGGACCTCGACATAGCGGCCGCGTCCCAGGCGGCGCGCGGCCCATCGGGCCGTCTGTTTCCAGACCACGTCGTCGGCGTCGGCCTGGACGATGGCCACGGGGATCGTGACCGCTTTCAGCGCCTTGGGCTTGAGTGCGCGCTCGCCCGCATCGATGGCGAAGGCCAGCCAGCCATAGGTCGGGCCGCCGATGCCCAGGTGCGGGCAGGCGTAGAGTTGCTGGCGCCACATCTCATAGCGGCGCTCATCCGAGGTCAGGGCGTCTTCCGCGAAGGTGTGGTCGAACGGATCATCCGGGTCGCCCAGCAGATAGTCGCCCGCATTGCCGTTGCGGATGGCCCAGCGCACCGCCAGCTTCACTGACCACATCGACCGTTTGCCCGTCTTGATGCGCAGCATGGGGCTGGAGAGAACCGCCCCCGCGAAACGCTGCTCGCCGCTTTCCAGCGTCAGCAGGTTGAGGCAGGCGCCCATTGAATGGCCGACCATGATCCAGGGCTTGGGGCACTGGTCCTCGAAGGCGTTCAGCAGGCGGTTGTAGTCGTCCAGGAACTCCTCGACCGCACGGGCATGACCTTTCAGCCGGTCTGGCAGCAGGCGGGCCGACAGGCCCTGGCCGCGCCAGTCGTGCGTCAGGACGCACCAGCCGCGCGCCTGCAGATTGCCGATGATCTCGAAATATTTTTCGATCGGCTCGGTGCGGCCGGGGCTGAGCACGACCGTGCCGCGCGGCTGCTCGCCCTTGGACGGGGTCGGGCGCCACAGGGCGGCGCGCAGCCGCATGCCTCCGGCGCCGCGGAACCAGTCACCCTTGCCGCCAGGCGGAGAGGACGCGCCGGGCACGCCCATCAGGGGCGCATTGGCGGCGAAGGCTTGGGCGCGGTTCACTCGGGCTTCCTGAACTTCAGTGTCATGCGGTCGCTTTCGCCGATCGTTTCGTATTTGGATCGGTCGAAATCGGGATTTGCGGGTTGACCGCGCGGCGCCGTCAGGCGTGTCGGCGGCAGGGTGTCGACCCCAAACGGATGGTCCTTGGTGTCGGCTTCATTGGCGTTGATTTCAGAGCCTTCGACGAAGACGAAACCGGCCTCGGCCGCCAGTTGCCGCACGAAGGCCTCCTGCACATAGCCGTTGGCCGCGACGGGATCCTGATCGCCTTCAGGGGACAGACGATGTTGTTCGATGCCCAGAACGCCGCCGGGCCGAAGCGCGGCGAAGGCGTCCGAGAAGGCCTTTTCCGCCACCCCGGCCGCCATCCAGCCATGGATGGTGCGCAGGAACAGGCACAGGTCCGCTGTGCCCGCTGGAACGACCGGGCCGGATGCGGCGCCGAAGGTGGCGAACCGGGGCTCTCCGTAAAGCTTCTTGTCGGCGGAAAACCGGGCCTGGAAGGCGGCGTTCAACGTGGTCTGCGCCGGATCGGCCGTGGGGCCTTCGGGGAACAGGGCCGCCACATAGGTTCCGCCGCCCTTGGCCAGATAGGGGGCGATGATGTCGGTGTACCAGCCGCTGCCGGGCCAGAACTCCACCACCGTCATGCGAGGCTGCAGGCCGAAGAAACGCAGGGTCTCCATCGGATGCCGGTACTGATCGCGCGTCTTGTCCGCCGCCTGACGCCAGGAACCGGCGACGGCCCACTCCAGCGAGCCTTCAGGCGGGCCAGACGGCGCCGCCGGAGCGCTGGGCGTCTCGGTCTTGGTCTCCTTGCGGCGACCACAGGCCGATGCGCCGGCCAGACCCAGGGCGGCGGCCCCGGTCAGCAGGAAGCGGCGGGATGGACCCGCGAGGGCTCCAGGAAAATCATGCATCAGACATCCGCGCAGAGCGTCGGCCCCCCAGGCCCGACAGACACTTCGGTCCGAACGGCTTAGTCAGGTTCGCCGCCAGCGTCAAAACCTGCATGGCCCCGCAGCCCCTCATTCGGGTTTGCGCAACCGCAGGGTCATCCGGTCGCTCTCGCCGATGGCGTCATAGGCGGCGCGCTCCTCGGCCGTCAGAGTGCGGCCGTCGGGGTTGTTGCGGGCGGCCGACTGGCGCACGGGCGGCAGGGTCCAGACGCCGAACGGGTGATTGTGGTCATCCCTGGGATTGGCGTTCAGCTCGCTGCGGGCCTCCAGCACGAAACCGGCGTCGCGGGCTTCGTGGATGACATAGCTTTCGGGCACATAGCCGGTGGAGGCGACGTCGGCGACGTTCAGGCCCTCGGCGCTGCGGTGCTGTTCGATGGCCAGAACGCCGCCCGGTTTCAGGGCCTTGAAGAAGGCCTGCAGATAGGGCTGGGTCCGGTCGCTGCGGGCCCAGTTGTGGAAGGCGCGGGCCACCAGGATGAAGTCCGCCGAACCGTCGGCGACGCCCATGCTCTCCAGGGGCTTGTCCACGCCGACGTAGCGGCCCCCGGTCGCCGCCGCATAGGGCTCAAGAATGTGCCGCCACCAGCTGGCGCCGCCGGGTTCGATCTCCACCACCGTCATGCGCGGGGTCAGGCCCCAGAAGGTCAGGGATTCATACGGGTGGCGATAGGCGTCGCGGGCGCGATCGGCGGCGGGACGGCTATCCGACGCGATGGCGGCCTGCAGGGCGGCGTCTTCCTCGAAGGTCGGGATGGTCGACGACAGGGCGGAACGTGGCGGCGCCCACGGGGCGTCGGTCTGCTGGGTCGGGGTCTGGGCCAGGGCCGGAGCGGCCGTCAGAGCCAGCGCCAGAATGGACAGAGGTAGGGCGGCGCGCATCAGCAGTGTCTCCGTAGGACGGTGGGCCTTCTTAGGCGGACCAGGCGTCCGCGCAAACGAAGATCGCACGACGCCGGGCGCTTTGACGCAGTCTCACATCCGTTTGCGGCGGCCCCTTGACGCCCCGGCCCGCCTTCCCATCTGAAGTCCTGAGAGCGCCGATTCCGGGCTCTCCAGACTGACGGCGCCGATTTCGGGCTGTCGGGCTGAAACCCCAGCCGTCCGGGCCAAACCGCCGGGCGGATCAACCTTGCTGATCCTCAGGAGGATGCTGATGCGTACCTATGATTTCACCCCGCTGTACCGCACCGCCGTCGGTTTCGACCGTCTGGCCAACCAGTTGAAGACTGCGGCGACCCAGTCGGACAGCGGCTATCCCCCCTATAATATCGAGACCACGGGCGAGAACGCCTATCGCATCGAGATCGCCGTCGCGGGCTTCACGCCTGACGAGCTGAACATCGAGGTGAAGGAAAACCTGCTGACCGTCACCGGCCGCAAGACCGCCAACGACGATGCGGCGCCGCAGCGAACCTATCTGCATCGCGGCCTGGCCGAGCGTGATTTCGAGCGCCGCTTCCAGCTGGCCGACTATGTGATCGTGCAGGACGCCGATCTGGTGAACGGCCTTCTGTCCATCTCGTTGAAGCGCGAACTGCCCGAGGCGCTGAAGCCCCGCCGTGTCGAGATCAGCACGGGGTCTTCAGTTATTGAAGGCAAGATCGAGCCCAAGGCCGCTTAAGCGGTTTTCAGGCCAAGACTATGAAAGGGCGGCGTTCGCGTCGCCCTTTTTCTATGCCGCGAACCGGCTGAAGGCGGCGACCACCTGTTCATAGGCCGGGCGTTTGAACGGCACGATCAGGTCGCAGGCTTCGGACAGACGCCCCCAGCGCCAGGCGTCGAACTCGATGTCCTTGTCCAGCGTCAGGTCGATCTCGCTGTCCTGGCCTGTGAAGCGGAAGGCGAACCACTGCTGTTTCTGGCCCTTGAAGCCGCGCCAGGCCTTGGCGTTGTTCATGGCCTCGGGCGGGAAGTCGTACAGCACCCAGTCGTCGGTGCGGGCCAGGAACTCGACCGAGGTGACGCCGGTCTCTTCGCGCAGTTCGCGCAGCGCCGCCGCCAGCAGGTCTTCGCCCTCGTCCACGCCGCCCTGCGGGAACTGCTGGTTATGCGGGCCGGGCGTGGCGTGGCGCTGGCCGTACCAGACCAGACCGTCGCCGTTGAACAGGACGACCCCGACATTGGGGCGATAGAGGCTGAGGTCCGGCATCAGGGTCAGCGGCCGGGGCGCAGCGTCATGGCGGATGCGGGGGCCAGCTGCAGGCCGCGCTGCTCCAACCCGGCGGTCCAGCGGGCGGCGGCCTCGACCGTCACCGGATAGGAGAAGCCGGTCCCCAGGGCCGAGCCGCGCACCTTGGCCTGGGCCTCCAGACTGTTCAGGGCGGCGATGATGGCGGCGGGCGACTGGGTCTGGTCGATGATGCGGTCGGCGCTGGCGCGGGCCCAGGCGCCGGGGCGGCGCTGGAAGCTGCCGTCGTCGACGAAGGCCACGCCGCGCTGGCGCAGATAGGCCAGATAGGCGCTGGTCGCCGTGTCCGATCCCACGAACTGGTCGCCCAGATAGTTGGTCACGCCGAAATAGCCGACGGCCCGGCCCAGCAGCCAGTCCATCTTGGCCTGAACATCGTCGGGCGTGCTGTTGGCCAGAAGTGTGTAGGGGCCGGGATCATTGTTGGGATAGCCGCTCGGCTCCATCGGCATCTCCAGCATCACCTCGTGACCCTGGGCCCGCGCCTGGTCGATCCAGGACTGCAGGTTCTCGGCATAGGGGACGAAGCTCAGCGTCACCTCGGCGGGCAGGCGCTCGATGGCGGCGCGGGTGGTGACGGCGTTCAGGCCCAGGCCGCCGACGATCAGGGCCACGCGCGGCTTGCCGTTCGGGCGGAACGGGCGGGCGTAGGCCTGGGCCGGGACGCGGCCGTCCGGGGCGATGACGGGCAGGGCGCCGTTCGGCCCCTGCTGCGACAACCCGGCGATGGGCGCCTTGATCAGGGGCGATGCGGCATGAACCGGGGCGGAATAGCTGGCGCCGCCCGCTACGGTGGCGCCGTCAGGCAGGGTGATGACCGCGTCGCCGCCCGCTGCGCCGGACGGATCGCCGGCATCGCCCAGATCCTGATAGAGGGCCATCGCCCCCATGGAGAAGGCTTCGAAGCCCGTGGGCGCGGGCATGTCGGGCGCGGCGTCGCGTTGCAGGGCGATCCGGGCCGAGGGGGTTCCCGCGCGGGGATCGCCCAGCACGGTCAGGAACAGGGCGCTGGTGGACAGCAGGAAGACGCCTGCCAGGCCTGCGATCACCGGCGGCTTCCTCAACGCAGCGGCGACAGGCTTCAGGTTCAGCTTCGCCTTGGCGCGCGGCGGGGCGCCGGCGGCGGCTGCGAGAACGGACTGGCGTTTGGCGAACATTGAATCTGGCCGGAACCGAAGACGAAATCCTTCACGCTCATGATCGCCCCCGCGCAGTTAACAAACCCTAACGTGCGATTCACCATGACGGGAAGTTTTGGCCTCTGACATGGTTCGTGCGTTGACGCGGCGGTTTTGCATACTTCACATGCGCATCTCCCCGCTAAAGTCCTGGATTAAAGCAATGATGAGCCCCGCCGCCGACGACGCCCTGCGCGACGAAGTCCGTCTGTTGGGCGGCATTCTGGGCGAAGTGATCCGAAAAGAGGGCGGAGAGGCCCTGTATGAGCACGTCGAGGCCGTGCGTCAGGCCTCCATCGCCTATCATCGCGACCCGGCGTCCCATCCGGCCAAGCGTTTGGAGAAGCTGTTGACGGCCATGTCGGTGGACCAGGCGGCGGGTCTCGCGCACAGCTTCGCCCTGTTCTCGCTGCTGGCCAATATCGCCGAGGACCGCGCCACCCGCAGACGTGCCCGCGACCAGAGCGAGGCGGGCGCACGCGCCGATACGCCCGAGGGGGCCTTGAAGCGTCTGGCCGATCAGGGCGTGGACAAGGCGGCGGTGACCGACCTGCTGCGCGACGCCCTGGTCTCGCCGGTGCTGACCGCCCACCCGTCCGAGGTGCGCCGCAAGAGCGTGATCGACCGCATCGCCGCCATCAGCGACCTGCTGGACGCCTGCGACAAGGCGGGTGCGGCCTGCACGCCCGGCTCGATCACCGAGCCGCTGCGCCGCCAGATCGTCATCTTGTGGGCCACCCGCCTGGTGCGGACTCAAGGCTTGGTGGTGCAGGATGAGATCGAGACAGTCGTCTCCTTCATGGACCGCATCTTCCTGCATGTCGCGCCCAAGCAGTTGTCGGCGTGGCGGCGTCTGCTGGATGCGCCGGACCTGAAGCCCTTCATGCGCGTGGGCAGCTGGGTCGGCGGCGACCGCGACGGCAATCCCAATGTGGACGCGGTGGTGCAGGGCGACGCCTTCCGCACCCAGTCGCGCGCTGTCCTCAACTTCTACCTGGACGAGGTGCATGCGCTGGGCGCCGAACTGAGCCTGGCCGCAGAACTGGCCGAGGTCTCGCCTGCGCTTCAGGCCCTGGCCGACGCAGCGCAAGATCCATCGCCGCACCGGGCCGATGAACCCTATCGACGCGCCCTGACCGGGGTCTATGCGCGCCTGGCCGCGACCTATGAGAAGCTGGGCGGATCGCCGCCCCCGCGTCGCCCGCTGGTCGTCGCCGAGCCCTATTCCGGGCCGGACGCTTTCGAGGCGGATTTGAAGGTGCTGCATGACAGCCTGATCGCCCAGCATGGCGGCGTCTTCGCCGACGACCGGCTGACGGACCTGATGACGGCGGTGGAGGTGTTCGGCTTCCACATGGCCACGCTGGACCTGCGCCAGAACTCTGACGTGCATGAGCGGGTCGTGGGCGACCTGCTGAAAGTGGCGGGCGTCTGCGACGACTACGCTGCCCTGGACGAGGAAAGCCGATTGAAGGTGCTGGCCGCCGAACTGGCCTCGCCGCGTCAGCTGTTCAGCGAATATGCGGAATACCAGCCCGAGACGCTGAAGGAACGCGCCATCCTTCAGGCCTCGGCCAGCGCCCTGGCCGCCTTCGGGCCGCAGGCGATCCGCACCCATATCGTGTCCAAGACCGACGCCGCGTCGGACCTTCTGGAGGTCTATCTGCTGCTGAAGGAAGTCGGGTTGTACCGGGTCGAAAATCCCGGCGCCTGTCCGATCCAGGCCGCGCCCCTGTTTGAGACCATCGAAGACCTTCGCGCTTCGCGCCCCACTTTGGAGCGTCTGCTGCAGGAGCCGTCGGCCCTCGCCGTCGCCAAGGCGCGCGGCGTGCAGGAGGTGATGATCGGCTATTCCGACTCCAACAAGGACGGCTCCTACCTGACCTCGGGCTGGGAGCTGCACGAGGCGTCGCGTGCTCTGGTCGAGGTCACGCAAGGACATGACCTGAAGCTGCAGCTGTTCCACGGTCGTGGCGGCACGGTCGGTCGCGGGGGCGGTTCGGCCTTCGCCGGCGTGCTGGCCCAGCCGGAAGGCACGGTCCAGGGCCGCATCCGCACCACCGAACAGGGCGAGGTCATCGCCAACAAGTACGGCGAACCGGAAATCGCCCTGCGTAATCTGGACGCCCTGACCTGCGGCGCCGTGCTGGCGTCGCTGGGCAAGGGGCAGGATCACGTCTTCACCGCCGACCATGGCGCGACCCTGTCGGACCTGTCGGCCCGGTCGATGGCCGCCTATCGCAAGCTGGTCTATGAGACAGACGGCTTCGTCGACTATTACCGCGCCGCCACCCCCATCGCCGAGATCGCCGACCTGAAGATCGGCTCGCGTCCGTCGTCGCGGACGGCCTCGACACGGATCGAGGACCTGCGCGCCATTCCCTGGGTGTTCAGCTGGTCGCAGAGCCGGGTCATGCTGCCCGGCTGGTACGGCTTCGGATCGGCGGTTCAGGGCCACGACATGGCCGAGCTGAAGGCGATGGCCGAGGCCTGGCCCTTCTTCAAGACCGTTATCCAGAACATGGAGATGGTCATGGCCAAGTCCGACATGACGATCGCCCGGCGCTATTCGACCCTGGTCGGCGACGCCTCCCTGGCGGCGCGCATCTATGGCGAAATCCGCGACGAGTGGCAGCGGACCCATGACGCCATCCTGGCCATCAACGGCCATGACACCCTGTTGGGCGGCCAGCCGGAGCTGGACCGCCTGATCCGCCTGCGGATGCCCTATGTGGAGCCGCTGAACCACGTGCAGATTGAACTGATCCGCCGTCGCCGGGCGGGGGACGAAGACCCGCGCGTCCGAGAAGGCATACTGCTGGCCATCAACGGCGTGGCGGCGGGGCTGAGGAACAGCGGCTGAGGGCTTTCGATCAACAGTCCCAACGCCGTCATTCCGGGGCGTCCGAAGGACGAACCCGGAACCCAGGAGGCTTGCGTCAGGCGGCGAATGCTTCACGCGCTGTGATCACGGTCCTGGGTTCCGGGTTCCTCGCTACGCTCGGCCCCGGAATGACGAGCGGCCGATTGTAGTTAAAGCCACTTCGTCTTCTTGAAGGTGATGAACAGACCCGTGCAGATCGCGGCCATCAGGGCCAGGGCGCCGAGGTAGCCATAGCGCCAGTGCAACTCGGGCATGAACTCGAAATTCATGCCGTAGATGCCTGCGATGGCCGTCGGCACGGCCAGCAGGGCGGCCCAGGAGGCCAGTTTGCGGGTGATGCCGCCCTGACGCTGCTGCTCCAGCAGATTGGCGACTTCGAACACCGAGGACAGAATGTCGTTCAGCCCGCCCAGGCGGCTGTTCACGCGTTGAACATGGTCGCTGACATCGCGGAAATAGGGGCGGACGTCCGGGTCTATGCAGGGCAGGTCCAGCGACTGCAGCCGCCGCGTCACCTCCTCCATCGGCCCCATGATCCGGCGGAACTTCAGCAGTTCGCGGCGCAGGGTGAACAGACGCCGGATCTCGACACGAGACAGGAAGGCGTCCAGCGTCTTCTGCTCCATCTCCAGAACCGCATCCTCGGACTCGTCGACGATGGGGGCGTAGGCGTCGACGATGAAGTCCAGAATGCCGTGCAGGACGAAATCCGGCCCGCGCTTCAACTCGTCAGGCGAGGCCTCCAGCTGGGCGCGCAGCACCTTGTGTGCGCGTGATGAGTCATGGCGGATGCTGATGACGTGGTCGTCGCCGACGAAGATATGGGTCTCGCCATAGCTGATCCGTTCGTCGATCCGCGCCGCCGTCCGGGCGACCACGAACAATTCGCGGCCATAGACCTCGACCTTGGGCATCTGGTGCGCGGCCAGGGCGTCCTCGACCGCCAGCGGGTGCAGGCGGTAGCGCGTGACCAGGACGTCGAACTCTTCATCCGTGGGGTCGACCAGACCGATCCAGACGAACTCGCCCGGCTTCAGCCTCAGCCCCTCATCCGTCAGCGCCGCCTCGCGCACGCGCTGGCCGTCACGATAAACATAAGAGGCGACGACCGGCATGGACGCTCCGTGTGTGATCCGCCTCAGACTTAGAACCTGATGGTTTCAGGTGGAACCGCTTGCGGTTCCCAACCTGACCGAAATGTCATGACGTCGAATTATGAATGCGCCGTCTTTCGGCCTCGGAAGCTTCGCCATTTCGATCCGATCCAGCGTCACCGTTCCCTGCCCCCGGCCAACAAGGGGCGGAAAAATGGAAACAGGATCATGTTCAGGATCGCCTCTCTGACAGCCGCCGCCTTGCTGGCGGCAGGCTCTGCCGCCGCCGCCACGCCCTTGGAAGTCCGCGTGGCCTATGGCGACCTCGACCTGTCTAGCCGCGCCGGGGCGACAGCGTTCGACGCCCGTGTTCGAAAGGCCGCCAACCGCCTCTGCCGCAACGTCCGCGCCATCGAGCGTTCGGCCTGCCGCAACAGCGTGCAGGAGGAGGCCCTGTCTCTTCTGCCCGACCCCGCCCGCACCGACTACGCCAGGAGCCGCGTCGCTTTCGAGGCCTGAATTCAAAAGACGCCGCCGGATGGATCATCCGGCGGCGTCTCATTTGACCGCTGCCTAGGAGACCGGGAAGCCCCGGACCTTCAGCAGGGCCGCCACGTCCGGGTCGCGGCCGCGGAAGGCGCGGTAAGCCTCGGCGCGATCGGTGGTGTTGCCCGGCGCCAGCATGATCGACTTGAAGCGGCCGGCGATGTCCGGGTTGAACACGTCGCCCGACTCTTCGAAATAGGCCCAGGTGTCGGCGTCCATCGTTTCGGACCACAGATAGCTGTAGTAGCCCGCCGAATAGGCGTCCGACGTGAACAGGTGATTGAACTGCGGCAGGCGGTGCCGCATCACGATCTCCTTGGGCATGCCGATCCGCGCCAGGCTTTCCTTCTCGAAGGCGGCGATGTCGGTCGGCGGAGTGGCCTGGGTGTGCAGGTCCATGTCGACGATGGCCGAAGACAGGTAGCTGACCGTGGCGTAGCCCTGGTTGAAGGTGGCGGCGGCTTCGATCTTGTCCACCAGGGCCTGCGGCATGGCCTGGCCGGTCTGGTAGTGCTTCAGATAGCCGTCGAGGATCGGTCGGCTCAGCACCCAGTGCTCGTGCACCTGCGACGGATATTCCACGAAGTCGCGCGGCGTATTGCCGAACGACGGATAGGTCACCACCGACGAGAAATAGTGCAGGGTGTGGCCGAACTCGTGGAACAGGGTCTCGGCGTCGTCCAGCGAGATCAGGACGGGCTGGCCCGGCTCCGGCTTGGTGAAGTTGTTGTTGTTCGAGCCCAGGATGATCTTGGAGCCGTCCAGCTGCGAGAAGGACCGATAGGTGGTCATCCAGGCGCCCGAGCGCTTGCCCGCGCGGGCGTAGTCGTCGGTGTAGTACAGACCGATCAGGCGGCCGCCGCGCGTCTTGTCGTGGACCTCATAGACCTCGACGTCCGGCTCGAAGATCGAGACCGCGCCCTTGGGCAGTTTCTTGAACTCGAAGCCGTACAGGCGTTCGGCCATGGCGAAGGAGCCGGCGCGCACCGCGTTCAGTTCGAAATAGGGCTTCAGCTGGTTCTGGTCCAGGTCGTACTTGGCCTTGCGGACCTTCTCGGCGAAGTAGAGATAGTCCCACGGTTCGATGTCGAAGCCGGCGATCGCCTTCATGTCGGCGACTTCCTCGGCGACGCGCGCCTTGGCCGGCGCCCAGACGCGGTTCATCAGGGCCTCAGCCGCCGCCGGCGTCTTGGCCATCGTGTCCTGCATCCGCAGTTCGGCGTGGTTGCGATAGCCCAGGAGCTTGGCGCGCTGATCACGCAGCTTCACGATCTCGGCGATGGTCGACTTGGTGTCGTTGGCGTCGCCGTTGTCGCCGCGATTGACGAACTTCTTCCAGACCTGCTCGCGCAGGGCGCGGTCGTCGGCGAAGGTCAGGAAGGGATCGACCGCCGAACGGGTGTTCAGGATGGCCCAGCCCTGGATGTTGCGGCTGCGCGCGGCCGATGCGGCGGCGGCCTTGTTGGAGTCCGGCAGGCCTCGCAGACCGGCTTCGCTGGTGATGACGGTCCAGGCGTTCTCGTCGGCGACGACCTTCTGGCCGAAGCGGGTGAAGGCGTTGGACAGAGCGGTGTTGATGCGGCCCAGTTCAGCCTTGCCCGCGGCGTCCAGATTGGCGCCCGAGCGGACGAAAGCGTCGCGCTTGCGCTCGGCCAGGCGCTTCTGCTGAGCGTTCAGACCTGCGGCGTCGGCGTTGTCAGCGACGGTCTTGATGCGTTGGAACAGTTTTTCGTTGAAGGTGATCTCGTCCGAAGCGGCCGAGAGCAGGGGCGACAGTTCGGTGTCCACCGCATCATAGGCTTCGCCGCCGATGTTGGAGGTCATGACGCCATAGATGTTGCTGGCGCGGTCCAGAGGTTCGCCCGCCAGCTCCATGGCGGCGATGGTGTTGGCGAAGGTCGGGGCCTCGGGGTTGTTCGCAATGGCGGCGATGTCGGCGCGTTGCAGTTCGATGCCTTCCAGCATGGCTTCGCGCAGCTTGGCCGGGGTCACCTTGTCGAAGGGCGGCGTGCCGTCATACGCCCCGGTCCAGGGCTGGAGCAGCTCTGCGCGCAGGGTCTGGGCCGGCAGGACGGCCCGGGCCGCACGGGCCTCCTCGGCCAGACCGACGCTTCCAGCGGCGCCTGGCGCGCCGGGGGCGCCTGTCGTCGTGGCGGCGCAGGCCGACAGGGCCATCAGGCTGCCGCCCGCGATGAGAAGCTGGCGTCTATGCATGGAATGCTCCGAAACAAGATCATGATTGCGACACACTTAGAGCATGATCGTTTCGGACGGAACCGCTTCGCGGCTCCGGCTGAAGCGTGAATCATGCTCTCGCTTCAATTTTGAGCCTGATTCACGGCATCAGCGGAATCGCGAAGCGATTCCCTTCGGCCGATCAGGCTCAAGGCGCACCAAACGCCCCCGTCACCTGATGCATACGTAATCTTCTCGCCAATCCGGTTGGATACGTCGTCGCACTGTTCTAAAGCGCGCGCATGGCTATTGGCGTTTTCGACTCCGGCGTGGGCGGCCTGACCGTTCACCGCGAACTGACCCGACGCTTCCCCCAGCGGGACTTCGTCTATCTGGCCGACCAGGCCCACGCCCCCTATGGCGGTCGCGGCGGCGAGGACATCGTCGAACTGACCAAGGCCGGCTGCGAGCGCCTGTTCGAAGCCGGGGCCTCGGTCGTCGTTCTGGCCTGCAACACCGCCAGCGCCATCGCCCTGCGCCGCCTGCAACAGACCTGGCTGCCGGGTCTGCGTGAACGGCTGGGCCGCCCGGTCAACATCCTGGGCATCATCGTCCCGACCATCGAGGCGGCGACCGGCAAGCCCTGGAGCTTCGAGGCCGAGCGCCCGCAGGAAGGCGAGAAGGTCGCCTCGATCGACATCACCGGCGTCTTCTCCACCGCCGCCACCGCCATCAGCCGCGTCTATGAGATCGAGATCGACAAGCGCCGCGAGGACATCGCGGTCTTTTCGGAGCCCTGCCCCGGTCTGGCGGGCCTGATCGAACTGGGCGCGCCGCCCGAGGAGTTGAAGGTGGTGGTCAACGACCACGTCGACGCCCTGCGCCGCCGCATCGGCCGCCACCCGGACAAGGCGATCCTGGGCTGCACCCATTATGAGATCATCGCCGACCTGTTCGCCCAGGCCCTGCCTGCGGGGACTGTGCTGATCGAACAGCCGACGGCGGTGGCTGATGCGCTTGAGCGGTATTTCAAACACCATCCCGAATATGACCTGGGCGACAGCGGCCGTCGCGATTTCCTGACGACGGGGCAGGCCGGCCCGCAATCCGAGCTGGTCGCCCAGTTCTGGGGCGCGCCGGTGACGTTCGAACAGGCGTGACTCTAAAACACCGTCACCCTCGGGCCTGACCCGAGGGATATGAGCCTCCCGGGTTCCGGGTTCGCCCTTCGGGCGCCCCGGAATGACGGATTGCGGCTGGATGTTGATTTGAATCCAGTTTCAGCAGTTCGGGCAATCCGGCAGGGGTTCGGTTTCCAGCTGAAGCGTGGTGTGGCCGATGGAGAAGCGCGTTCTGGCCAGGGCCTGAGCCTCTCTGAGCAGGGCCGACGCATCCTCCCGCTCGTGCGCCAGATGGGCGGTCAGGGCCGTCTCGGTGGTCGACAGCGCCCAGACGTGCAGATCGTGGACGGCCGTCACGCCGGGCAGGGCCTTCAACGCCGTCTCCAGCTTGGCGACATCGACCTGGGCCGGGGCGCCGTCAACCGCCAGATTGACGGAATCCTTCAGCAGACCCCAGGTCGACCACATGATCGCCGCCACGATGATCAGGCTGACGATGGGATCGACGATCGACCAGCCGGTCAGCATCATCAGCCCGCCCGCCAGCACCACGCCCAGCGACACCCCGGCGTCGGCCATCATGTGCAGATAGGCGCCGCGCGCATTCAGGTCGTGCTGTGACTTGATGAACAGCAGGGCGGTGCCGAGGTTGATGAGGAAGCCTATGCCCGCCACCACCATGATGGTGGCCGAATGGACCGGCGCCGGATCATTGAAGCGTCGAACGGCCTCGAACACGATGGCCCCGCAGGCGAAGATCAGCAGCAGCGCATTGCCCAGCGCCGCCAGCACCGTGGCCTTGCCCAGACCATAGGTGCGCCGACCGCCCGCGATCCCGTGTCCGCCCATCCGCGCCAGAAGGGCCGCGCCGCCCGCCATGGCCAGGCCCAGCACATCGGTCAGATTATGCCCGGCGTCGGCCAGAAGGGCGGTGGAGTTGACGGCGAACCCCGCCCCGAACTCGCACACGACGAAGACCAGGTTGATGACCAGAGCAACGGCGTAGCGCCAGTCGCCGGTGTCCACCGGGCCGTGGTTGTGTCCGCCTGGCCCGTGGCTGTGGCCATGACCGTGATCGACATGATCGTGATCGTGGTCAGCGTGATCGTGGGGGGGCGCGGCGCTCATGAAATCGCCTATACGCCCATCCATGGAAAGGCCAATAGGCTATATGATAACGGGTTGATTGTTATCATATAATGTTCGCCGTCAGTGCTGGTGGGCGGCCACGATCAGGCCCAGGCTGATCAGGGCCAGGCCCAGGACCGCCCCTTCGTACCGCGCCCACCGCTCCAGCCGCAGGATGGAGGCGCCGGCGTTGGCCAGGGAGGTGAAGACCGCCATGCCCGCCACCGTGCCCACGGCGAACACGACGGTCAGCAGGCTGAGCGCTGCAATCCCCTCTGCCGCCGACGACAGATAGATGGGCAGCAGCACCTCGCCGGGCGACACGGCCATCAGCATGACCAGTCCCAGAAAGGCGGCGCGGTCTGACACCGCAGGTTCGGGACTGTCCAGAGAAGGCCCGCCCGCCGTCACGGGCCGCTTCAGCATGGCGCGCGCCAGATAGAAGGCGCCGAACAGGAACAGCAGCGCCGCCGACAGGTGGGGCAACAGGCCGCCGATCCACTGGTCCAGCGCCAGGCCCGCGGCCACGATCAGCCCGCCGACGATGGCGGTGGTGACGATGTGGGCCAGGCCTGCCGCGGCCACCGCGCTCAGCGTACGACTGGCGCCCCAGCGCTGGGCCCGCCCGACCAGGACGAAAGGCAGCCAGTGCGTGGGGAGGGCCGCGTGCAGAAAGGCCGCAACGAATCCGCCGCCCAGCAGGGAGAGAAGCACGGAGTCGGGTGAGGCCGAAGACATGGCGGTTCTATAACTTGTTACTGTGTAACGGTCGAGCGGGTCGTGCGTGAATTTCTGCGACCGGCCTGCATACAGGTGCGGCGGGCCTGCCAGGGTGATGCGCCGGGGCGACGAATTGCGGCGTGGGCTGATTTTTGGCCGGGATCGGCGTTGACTCTCAAGCGCCCATCCGTATATGTCGCCGCTCTTCGCCCGCCGGGGTCTCCCAGCGGGCGCATTCTTTTTTGCGTTTGCGCTGAGGCTTCAACATGTACGCGGTGATCAAGACCGGCGGCAAGCAGTACCGGGTCCAACCGGGCGACACCATTGTCGTCGAAAAGCTCGACGGCGAAGCCGGCGCTGAGCTGCAGTTCGACAACGTCCTGATGCTGGGCGGCGAAAAGGGCGTGACCCTGGGCGCCCCGCTGATCGACGGCGCCCTCGTCGGCGCGACCCTGATCGAGACCCGCAAGGGTGAGAAGATCAAGATCTTCAAGAAGACCCGTCGCCAGGGCTATCGCCGCACGAACGGCCACCGCCAGCTGGAATCGGTCCTGCGCATCACCGGCATCGAAGGCGCCGGCGAGACCGCCAAGTGGGACGGCAAGGTCGAGCTGACCACCAAGGCCGAGATCAACCTGCGCGCCCGCAACCTGGCCGCCCGCGGCGCCGCCGAGCCGGTCGCTGCTGAAGCCGAAGTCGAAGCCGCTCCCGCCAAGAAGGCGCCGGCCAAGAAGAAGGCTGCGCCCAAGGCTGAAGCCGCAGGCGACGAAGCTTAAGAATTTCTGCGGCGCCCGACGCGGCGCCCAGGTGTTAGAACAAGAACTGCGCTGAGCCCTTTGGGGCCCGGCCATAGGAATGGAGCGATCAAATGGCTCACAAGAAATCCGGTGGTTCATCGCGTAACGGTCGCGACTCCGAGTCGAAACGCCTGGGCGTAAAGAAGTTCGGCGGCGAGCGCGTGCTGGCCGGCAACATCATCGTGCGTCAACGCGGCACCACCTTCCATCCCGGTGAGAACATCGGCATGGGCCGTGACCACACCCTGTTCGCTCTGACCCAGGGCGCGGTGAAATTCACCAAGAAAGCCGGCGGTCGTTGTTACGTATCGATTCTCGCGGCGAATGACGACGCCGCACAGGCGCTCGCCGCCGAGTAACGCAGTCTGGAATTCACCGGATCGCGTTGCTCTCCAAGCAGCCGATCCGGACCAGGGAAAATATTCCGCGGGGAGTCTGGATCACCAGGCTCCCCGTTTGCGTTTCCCCGCCTCGAAGTCCGCCCGAGCCCTCCAAGGAGACGGACACCGACAGTGAGGCGGAGCCCATGTGCGTTATCGAAACCTCTCCCGTCGTGGAGACGCGGCGTCTGATCCTGCGTGCGCCTGCACCGCAGGACGCCCCCCGCATCGCGGCCCTGGCCAATGATCTCGACATCGCCCGCATGACCAAGCGAATGCCGCATCCGTTCGATGTGCATGACGCCGACGACTTCGTGCTGCAGGTCGCGTCTCAGGATCCGGCGCTGGCCCACACCTTCATCATCGAGCACGAGGATCTGGGGCCCGTGGGCGTCATCGGCATGTTCGACGGCGAGGACCGGGTGCCGGAGACGGGCTACTGGATCGGGCGGGAATACTGGGGCCGGGGTTTCGCGACCGAGGCCCTGGACGGCGCCCTGGTCTGGGCCAGCCGCCGGTGGAAGCGGCGGGCGATGGTGGCGGGCCATTTCGCTGACAACCCGGCGTCGGGACGCGTGCTGGAGAAGGCGGGCTTTCTGTACACCGGCGAAACCCGCAAGGCCTGGAGCCAGGCCCGCCGCGCTGAGGCGGACACCCGTATGATGGTCTGGATCGCCTGAAGGCGGGGGGCAGCCAGGATCCTGCAGACCCCCTCTGCGGGATCAGGCCGCGGCAGGCGTCAGGGTGGCGATGGCGGCGACCAGCAGGGCCAGAACGGCCAGAACGGCCAGGATGATCAAGGTCATTGTGGTCCGGGCGCGCTTGCGGCGCATTCCGCCCGGACGATACCGATGGACTGCGATCGACGGACCGCGTTTGAAGGCTTCGGAACCAGTGATGTTGTGTCGGGACAAGAACGCCTCCCCTGACTGTTGCAGAAGCGCCGCAATCAGCCGCCGCACGCGGCAACATAATGGCGATCGCTGTTATTGAGAGTTCGCGGGCAGAGCGGGCGTGGCCGCAAGGCCACGCTTTTGTCCGCCCACAGCGAATTAGAGGGTCAGGTTTACGACGCGGCCCCCGCGCGTGTCGACCCGGCGCATCAGCACGACCGGCGCCTCGCCCGCCGTCACCGGCACGATCAGGAACCAGCTGCCGTCCGGCAGACCGGAGAAACGGAACCTTCCGTTCTCGCACCGTTCAGACCGCACATAGGCGCGGTAATCGGCCCCGGCCTCGCCTGCGTCACGCGCGCGGACCACGGCGGCGGGAATGGCCGCACGCTCGGTCGAGCCATACAGGGTGCGGAAGCGGGCGCGGGTGTAGGGGGTGTCGGGCGTCAGCCCCGCCGATGCGACGCAGGCGTAGGCCTTGCCGTCCTGGGCATAGGTGACGCGGCCCTCGATGGCGGCCTGACCGCCACGCTGGGACCAGGCGAAGGCGTCCGGCTGGAAGGCGCCGGGCACGGCGCCGACGGGGGCGGGTGTTGGCGCGCAGGCGGCGAGGGCGGCGGCGACCGCGGCCAGCGCGACGAGGGGACGGATCGACATAGGCTCTCCTCCAGAGACTAAGAGACGAGGGGTTGTTCCCCTTTGGAAACTTGGCCGTTGGGGGCGGCGGACTTCACTATCGCATG
The DNA here is from genome assembly GCA_963522565.1 of uncultured Brevundimonas sp. Taxonomy (GTDB): domain Bacteria; phylum Pseudomonadota; class Alphaproteobacteria; order Caulobacterales; family Caulobacteraceae; genus Brevundimonas. Next base: position 219,015 of record CAUQZC010000001.1, read on the forward strand.
AGGCGAGGCCGCAGTTCCATCGTCATATGCGGAAGCTCTGGACCCGACGCCGCCAAAGCGCGAAACAGTGTGAATAAAATCATCGGCCTCTGGGCCGATCGTGCGATGGAAACGCCCCCATGAGTGTCAGTTTCGAAGATGTCCAGGCCGCGCGCGCCCGAATCAAGGGTCAGGTCGACCACACGCCAACCCGCTATTCCCGCCGACTGTCGCAGCTGACCGGGGCCGAGGTCTGGGTCAAGTTCGACAATCTGCACTTCACCGGCAGCTTCAAGGAGCGCGGCGCCCTGAACCGGCTGCTGCTGCTGACCCCGGACGAGCGCAGGCGCGGCGTGGTCGCCGCCAGCGCCGGAAACCACGCCCAGGCCCTGGCCTATCACGGCGGACGGCTGGGGGTGCCGGTCACCATCGTGATGCCGGAGGGCACGCCCTTCGCCAAGATCAACGGCACGCGGTCGCACGGCGCGACGGTGGTGATCCACGGCCTGGACTTCACAGGCTCGACCGAAGAGGCCAAGCGGCTGGAGGCCGAGAAGGGCTATGTCTTCGTCTCGGCCTTCGACGACGAGGGGATCGTGGCGGGCCAGGGCGTCTGCGGCATCGAATTTCTGGAAGACGCGCCCGAGGTGGACGCCCTGATCGTCCCGATCGGCGGCGGCGGCCTGATCGCGGGCACGGCCATCGCGGCCAAGGCGATGAAGCCGGGGATCAAGGTGTTCGGGGTCGAGGCGGCCCGCTATCCGTCCTTCACCGCCAAGCGGGCGGGGCTGCCGCCGGTCTGCACCGGCCAGACCATCGCCGAGGGCATCGCCATCAAGGCGGTGGGCGATATCCCCTTTGGTCTGGCCAATGATCTGATCGACGAGGTCTTCGTCTGCGAGGAGGCCGATTTCGAACGCGGCGTCTCCTATATGGCGACGATGGAGAAGACGGTCTGCGAGGGGGCGGGCGCGGGCGGTCTGGCCGCCATGCTGGCCAACCCCGAGGCCTTCAAGGGCATGAAGGTCGGCATCGAGCTGACGGGCGGCAACATCGACGCGCGGATGCTGGCCGTGGTGCTTAACCGCGAGATGGTCCGTGAACGCAGATTGCTGGTTTACCGCATCCTGGGCGACGACCGGCCGGGGATGCTGTCGGCCATGGCGGCGGTGATCGGAGGGCTTGGCGGCAACATCATCGACGTGGTCCACAACCGTCTGGCCCTGGATGTTCCGGCCAAGGGCGCCGAGTTCGACATCATGGTCGAAACGCGCGATAGCGCCCACGCCGACGAAATCGGCGAGGCCTTGAAGGAACGCGGCTATGAACTTCGGATGGGGTAAGGCGGCGCTGTTGAGCGCGCTGCTGCTGGCGGGTTGCGGTCGCGAGGCCGCGCCGGCGGACACCGAAGCCGGAAAGGCCGAAGCCGCCGCCTTCATGGCCAAGAACGCCAAGGAGGACGGCGTCCAGACCCTGCCCAGCGGCCTGCAGTACAGGGTCGTCCAGTCGGGACCGGCGGGCGGCGAAAGCCCCGACCGCAACGACCTGGTCAAGGTCGATTACGAAGGCAAGCTGATCGACAACACCGTCTTCGACAGTTCGTTCGCGCGCGGCGCGCCGGCCATCTTCACGCCAGAGACGGTCGTGCCGGGATGGACCGAAGCCTTGCAGAAGATGCGCGTCGGCGATGAATGGCTTCTCTATGTGCCGCCTGAACTGGGCTATGGCGCGCGCGGCCAGGGACGGGCGATCCCGGCCAATTCGGTGCTGATCTTCCGCATCAAGCTGCTGGACGTGGCGCGCGTGCCGGGCGGCGACAGTGGGACGGCGATGGGCTGAATTGCACCGCTGAAAATGGTGCAATAAAGTGCAATGGCGCAGTTAGTCATTGATATTGCTGGATGAATTCTCCGACTGAAATTGCACTGTGCAATGGGGTGCGGGGAAGGGGCGAACCGACCCTGCATCGCCCATTCTACGCCGGTTTCAGCGGGTGTTGCGTCGATTGGCTGTGGCCTTGGTCAGGCGGCTGATTTTACGCGGTTTTTGATCGCGACATCCGCGCGTAGGGAAGACCAGCGCCATTCAGGCGCCGTCATCCTCGCCCTTGTGGGGAGTATCCAGACTCCCGGTGCGGACGATTTGACGCGAACGGCGCGGGTCGATCGGGTGGCTTGATGACCACGGCCTGAGTCTATGGATCCTCGCCAAAAGGGCGAGGATGACGGTGTTGAGTGCGGGATTAGACGCTGGGGCGACGCGCCCATTCGGCCTGGACAGAGGCGTCCGCCTCGACCGCTGCGTCGCGCAGGGCGGCGAAGTCGGCGGGCGGCAAGAGCTGGGACAGGGCCCAGACAGCCGCGCCGCGCACCAGGGCCGAGGCGTCGTCCAGCAGGGCTTTCGTCGGGGCGATCAGGCCCGCATCGCCCGAATTGCCGACTGAATAGAGGACATTCCTCAGAAACCGATCCCGGCCGATCCGCTTGACCGGGCTCTTGGTGAACAGGGCGCGGAAGGCGGCGTCGTCCAGCGCCAGCAGATCGGCCAGTCGGGGGCTTTCGAAGGCGTCGCGCGGCAGGAGCCGGATTTCGCGGGCTTCCTGCGCGAACTTGTTCCACGGACAGACGCCCAGACAGTCGTCGCAGCCATAGATGCGCGATCCGGCGGCGCGCCGGAACTCGACCGGCCAGGGATCGCCGAACTCGATGGTCAGATATGACAGGCAGCGCCGCGCATCCAACTGGAACGGGGCGGGGAAGGCGTTGGTCGGACAGGCGTCCAGACAGGCGGTGCAGCGGCCGCAGTGTTCGGTTTCCGGCTCGTCCGGCTCGATGTCGGCGACGGTCAGGATGGTGCCCAGGAACAGCCAGTTGCCGTGGGTGCGGCTGAGCAGATTGGTGTGTTTGCCCTGCCAGCCCAGGCCGGCGCGCTGGGCCAGCGGCTTCTCCATCAGGGGGGCGGTGTCGACGAAGACCTTGATGTCGGCGCCGTTGCGGGCCGCGATCTGGCCCGCCAGCTGTTTCAGCCGCCCCTTGATGACCTCGTGATAGTCGTCGCCGCGCGCATAGACCGAGATGTAGCCTGACGACCGGTCGGCCAGCTGCGGCAGGGGATCATCCTGCGGTCCGTAGTTCATGCCCAGGACGATGGCGGTTTTCGCCTCGCTCCACATGGCGGTGGGGTGCTGGCGCCGGTCCAGCGTAGTCTGCATCCACTCCATCTCGCCGTGACGGCCTTCGTCGACGAAATGCCGCAGCCGCTGACCCGCAGGCCAGGCGTCGGCCGCCGAGGCGAAGCGGCAGATGTCGAAGCCGAGTTCGGTCGCCCGCTGGCGGATGAAGGTTTTCAGGCGTTCGGACACGGGGCGGGGGATAGCACAGGCTTTGGATGAATGCCGATCATCGCTTTGAGCTGCGTTTTAAGGCCTCGATCACGAGTGCAAATTCAAGGAGGCGGATGGTGAGTTCGAGGACTTTGTTTAGCGTTTGGATATCGAGCATCCGTCGGGTTCCTTTCAAAAGAAAGGATGGATGCTCCGCGATGTCAAAAGCCCGCAACGCGCTCTTGTTGTACGCGCATGTCGAACAACAAGACATCTTACGATCTGAGCGAAATGCACTTCACGAGCTTATCTGCGTCCACCGCTCAGAAATCCAGATCGGCGTACCAGCTCGACGGCGGCACGCCTATGAAGCGGTCGGCCAGCAGGGGGCGGAAGCAGGGGCGGGATTTCAGCTTGGAGTACCAGGTCTTCAGCGCGGGCCAGTGGGTCCAGGTGATCTCGCCGAAATAGTCCAGGATCGACAGGTGGGCGGCGGCGATCAGGTCGGCCTGGCTGAGGCGGCGTCCGGCCAGCCAGTCGCGGGCGCCCGCCAGCTCCTCCAGCATGACCAGATGATATTTCAGCGCCTCGCGGCCTTCACGCAGGGCGCGGGCCTCGGGCGGCCCCAGTTTGAGCAGCGGCTTCTCAAGCCGTTCGTGCAGCAGGATGGCGTCCACGTCGTCGCTGAAGCGGCGCTCGAACCAGCCGGTCAGGCGGCGCGCCTCGGCGCGCTCGGCGGCTTCGGCCGGCAGCAGAAGGGGGCCGCGCTGCTGGTCCTCGATCCAGCCCAGGATGGCGGGCAGTTCGCACAGGTTCAGCGGGCGGCCGCGCTCGGACGTCTGGATGACGGGCGGCATCCCCGAGGGATTGAACTCGCCAAGCGGGCAGTCAGGCTCCCACGGGCGGACGGGCGCGTCGTCGTAGTCGATCTTCGCCTCGCCCAGCGCCAGCCGCGCGGCGCGCGAGGCGGGATGAAAGGCGAAATGATAGAGTACGCACTGGGACATCACCGCAGGGTAGCGGACGACATCTTAAGTCCCCGTTTACCGCCTTAGGACCAGGGGCCCTTGGGCTTGGGACCAGAGGCAGGCGTGACGGCGGGCTGGGTGTTTGCGGGTGTTGGGTCTGCGGGCGACGGGGTCAGGTCCGGGGCGAGGTCGCCGGGATGTTTCAGCTTCGAGCCGCGCGGGTCGGCGTGGATCAGGATGTCGGCGCCGGGGAACAGGGCCAGGAGGCGGGTTTCAGCCCCCACCACGATGGCATGGGCGGCGTCCAGCGTCAGGTCCGCATCCAGGTCGACGTGCATCTGCACCACCATGACCGACCCCGCCATATGGGCGCGCAGGCGGTGGACGCCCGAGATGCGCGGGTCAGACAGCACGGCCTGACTGATGGCGGCCAGGTCGTCATCCGGGACGGCGCGGTCCAGCAGATGGTCGGCGGCGGTGCGCAACATGCCGCTGGCGCCCCAGGCCAGCCAGATGGCCACGACCAGACCTGCGGCCGCATCCAGACCGGGCGCGCTTAGGAAGGCGCCGGAGACAACCCCGATCAGCACCACGACATTGGCCGCCAGGTCGGCGGCGTAGTGGGCCCGGTCCCCGGCGACGGCCAGCGAGCCGGTCTTCTTGAGGGCGCGGGTCTGCATCCACACCAGCCATGTGGTGACGGCGATGCCGATCACGACGACGCCGACGGCCCAGCCGCCCGAGGTGACGGGGCGGGGGTCGAAAATACGCTGGACCGCCTCCCACCCGATGAAGACGGCCGAGGCGAAGACAAGGCCCGCCTGGACCAGGGCCGACAGCGCCTCGCCCTTGCCGTGGCCATAGCGGTGATCCTGATCCGGCGGGGCGGCGGCCCAGCGCACGGCGAAGAAGGCGGTCAGCGACCCGGCCAGGTCCAGCGCCGAGTCCGTCAGGCTGGCCAGAATGGACACCGATCCCGACGCCCCCAGGGCGAAGGTCTTCAGCACGATCAAAAGAACGGCGACGCCCACTGACAGGCGCGTGATCCTGCGGGTCGCCTGATGGGCGTCTTCAGGCGGCGCGGGAGAAAGGGAAGGCGAGGTCGACATTCTGGCTTCCTTGTCTCCCAATCATGGCGGAAAGCCAACCGTTGCAGCGCAATGGACGAGCGTGGCCGTTTCAGTTTAGGACAACGCGTCGCCACGCGTGCGGCCTATTGTTCATTTCGAATGCGGAACTGTCGTGAGGGGACGATATGGGCGCTGACGAACGCTGGATCGCCAGAAGCGAGGCCCTGACCCGCCTGGGCGTCAAGGCGCAGACCCTGTACGCCTATGTCAGTCGGGGACGGATCGCCGCCCGGCCCGACCCGACCGATCCTCGTAAAAGCCTGTACGCCTCAGCCGACGTGGCCCGTCTTTGCGGGGGCGATGTCGCGGGCGGAGAGGCAGGCGCCGCGCGTGTGCGGGGCCTGGGCGCCGCCGCTCGGGGGGAGGCGGATGTCCATTCTTCGGTGTCGATGACGGCCGACGGGCGGCTGTTCTATCGCGGCCGGGATGTGGTGCAGCTGGCGGATGGCGTGTCCATCGAGGCGGCGTCGCGGGTGCTGTGGGATGCCCGGGCCGAGGACCCGTTCGCGGGGTTGAAGCCGCGGATCGACCCCATCGTGGGCGGATCGACACAGAGACGGCTGCTGGCGGTGCTGGGCCGGCGTGTGACGGAGGATCGTTCGGCGCGGTCGCATGAACCGGCGGCGCTGAAGCGCGAGGCCGCTTCACTGCTCAATGAGGTGATGGACAGCGTGTCCGGGCCGGGGCCGCGTCTGTATTTTCACCAGCGCCTGGCGCGCGGGTTCAAGGTGATGGAGCGTGACAGCCATCTGCTGCGCCGCGCCCTGGTGCTGGGGGCTGACCGGGGGCTGGATGCGGCGGTTCTGGCGACGCGGGCGGCGGCCGACGGCGGCGCGTCCCTGGCCGGGGCGGCGCTGGCGGGGCTGTCCACCCTGGCCGGAGCGCTGACGACGATGGCCGATGTGATCGCCTATGTCAGCGAGGCCCGGCGCGATCCGACGGGCGCGGCCAAGCGCTGGATCGGCCTGCGCGGGGCGGCGCCGGGTTTCGGCGCCTGTGATTTCGCCCGCGCGGACCCGCGCGTGGAGGCCCTGCTGAGCCATGCGCATCTGGCGTCCGATCTGACGGCGATCCGCACAGAGGGCGAGGCGGCGGGCGGACAGGGCGCCGGTTTCGAGCTGGCCCTGGCCCTGTTGTCGCGCAGGCTGGACCTGGGGCCGACGGGGGCGGGCGACCTGCTGCTGCTGGGCCGTCTGAACGGACTTCTGGCCCATGCGGTGGATCAGGTGATTGACGGCTCGCCTATCCGGTCGCGGTTGCGCTATGTGGGGCCCGAGCCGGGCGCGAACTGACCCCGGACCTGCGCGGGGATTTCATGGCTGACTGGCTTGCAGCGATCATTCTGGGTCTGGTCGAGGGACTGACCGAGTTCATCCCCGTGTCGTCCACCGGCCATATGCTGCTGCTGGGCCATTTCATGGGCTTCGAAAGCGCGGGCAAGACGTTCGAGATCGTGATCCAGCTGGGCGCCCTGCTGGCCATCGTCAGCGTCTATTTCAAACGCCTGTGGGCGCTGGCGACGCGCTGGCCCTTCGATCCCGAGGCGCGGCGGTTCCTGATCGGGCTTCTGGTCGCCTTCGCCCCCGCCGTGGTGATCGGCTTCCTGGCCTATGACTTCATCAAGACCGTGCTGTTCGAGACGCCGATCGTCATCTGCATCGCCCTGATCGTCGGGGGCGTGATTCTGCTGGCGCTGGACCGGATGGACAAGCGGCCCCGGTGGCTGAACGCCGAGACCTATCCGATGCGGGTCTATTTCCTGATCGGCCTGTTCCAGTGCCTGGCCATGATCCCCGGCGTGTCGCGATCCGGCGCCACCATCGCGGGCGGCCTGCTGCTGAAGACGGACAAGCGGTCGGCGGCCGAGTTCAGCTTCTTCCTGGCGCTTCCGACCATGGGGGCGGCGGTCGCCTACGATCTGCTGAAGAATCACAAGACGCTGGATTTCAGCGACATCGGCCTGATCGTCATCGGCTTTGTCGTGGCCTTCCTCTCGGCCCTGGCGGTGGTGCGGTTCCTGCTGGACTTCGTATCCAAGCGCGGCTTCGGCGTCTTCGCCTGGTGGCGCATCGTGGTCGGGGTTGTTGGTCTGGTCCTGCTGCAGATGGGATTCTGAAAGACCTTCAAGCCGTCATCCTAGGCCTTGTGCCTAGGATCCATAAACACGAGCATTGATCGTGGAGTTCGCCCCGGAAGTCGTGTGATGAAAGACGCACCGGGTCTATGGATCCTAGGCACAAGGCCTAGGATGACGATGTGTGGGAGGCTCGTCGCTGGCGCACGCTCTCATGGGACGTTAAGGGGCGGGAATGACCACGCTTCTCTATGGCCGTCCGCCGGTTGTCTTTGATCCTCCCCAGACCGGGCAGGGCGCCGCGACCCAGACCTCGCCCCTGATCCCCGGCTCAACGCCGATCGAGACCGTGCCGGAAGGTTCGGTCGATGCGGTGATGATCTACGCCCCGCCCGGCGTGCTGGAGCGGCGCTATGTGCTGGCGCTCGCATTGCGGGCGTTGAAGGTCGGCGGGCGTCTGGACGTCATGGCCTTCAAGGACAAGGGCGGATCGCGCCTGAAGAAGGAGCTGCTGGCCTTTGGCGTCGAGGTGGGCGAGACGGCCAAGGCCCACCATCGCCGCTGCATCGTGGTGAAGCCCGAAACCCTGAGCGGGATCGACGCCGCCATTGCTGACGGCGGCCCCCGGATCGTGCCGGGACTGGACGCCTGGTCACAGCCGGGCGTCTTCGCCTGGGACCGGGTCGACGCAGGCTCGGCCCTGCTGGCCGAACACCTGCCGACGCTGAAGGGCGCGGGCGCGGACCTGGGCTGCGGTTACGGCGCGCTGGCCACGGTGGCGCTGCGGTCGCCGGCGGTGACCTCGCTGCGTCTGATCGATCTGGACCGCCGTGCTGTCGAGGCGGCCAGGAAGAATATCCAGGACCCGCGCGTCGCCGTCGAATGGGCCGATGTGCGAACGATGACAGCGGAGGGCGAACTGAATTTCGTCATCTCCAACCCGCCCTTCCACGACGGCGGCGCCGAGGATCGTCGACTGGGACAGGCCTTCATCCGCAAGGCCGCCGACCTGCTGAAGAAGGGCGGCGTCGCCTGGATCGTCGCCAATCGGCACCTGCCCTATGAGGCGGAGTTGAACGCGGCCTTCAACCGTGTGCGGATGGTGGCGGACGCGGGCGGCTACAAGCTGTTCGAGGCTGTGAAATAATGGCCAAGACCCCAACCTCCCGCGTCGACCGTCTGCTGGGATCGATGGGCTATGGCTCGCGGGCCGAGATGGCGCGGATGGCCAGGGCGGGGGGGATCGTGCTGGACGGCGTGGACCTGACGGATGTGTCCAAACGCATTCCGGTGACGCCCGACCTGCCGACCCGGATGGAGATCGACGGAGAGCCGCTGGACCCCGTGCAGGGGCTGGTCGTGATGCTGAACAAGCCGCTGGGCATGACCTGTTCGCACAAGGAAGAGGGCGCGCTGGTCTATGACATCCTGCCCGGCCGCTGGCGCGAGCGTGATCCGGCCATCTCGACCATCGGGCGGTTGGACAAGCAGACGACGGGCCTGCTGCTGCTGACCGACGACGGCGATCTGCTGCACCGGGTGATTTCGCCCAAACGCCATGTGGCCAAGGTCTATCGCGCGACCCTGGCGCGGCCGATGGTCGGGACGGAAGGCGATCTGTTCGCCTCCGGCCAACTGGTGCTGGAGGGCGAGGACAAGCCGCTGGCGTCCGCCGTGCTGGAGGTGGTGACGCCGACCGAGGCCCTGCTGACGGTGACTGAAGGCCGCTATCATCAGGTGCGGCGGATGTTCGCCGCCGCCGGAAACCACGTCGAGGCTTTGCACCGTGAACGGATGGGCGGGCTGGTCCTGCCCGATGATCTGGCGCCCGGCGAATGGCGGCTGTTGAGCCAGAGCGAGATCGACAGTCTGTTCGACGGACCTGCCAGCGGAACCTGAAGCGTGCCTGCGTCCTATCGCTTTGGCTAGGCGGGAGTGGATCATGGACGGCGCGACGATCAAGCGGGATTTGCGGACCGGACGTTCGCTGTGGGCGGACAGTCCCGGTCTGGGCGTGAAGACACGACCGTTGACCAAGGCGATCTCGGTCGATGTCGCCATCGTGGGCGCGGGGATCAGCGGCGCCTTCGTCGCCCATGAGCTGGCGCGCGATCACAGGATTGCGGTGCTGGACCGACGCCCGCCTCTGATGGGATCAACCCTGGCCTCGACCGCCATGCTGCAGTGGGAGATCGACCTGCCGCTGAGAACGCTGGGCGCGCGGATCGGCGAGGCGAACGCCAGACGCGCCTACCGCCGGTCGCAGTCGGCGGTGGACGCCCTGCAGAAGATCGTCGCGGATGAAGGCATCCGTTGCGGACTGAAACCCAAGGGCAGCCTGTATCTGGCGGGTGACGAATACGGCCATAGGGCGCTGGAGGCGGAGGCCGAGGCGCGGGCGGCGATGGGGCTGGAAAGCCGCTACATCGGTCCGGCGGAACTGCGCGAACGGTTCGGCATCGAACGGACCGGGGCCATTGTCTCGGACGGTTCGGCCAGCGCCGACCCCGCCCGTCTGGCGGCGGGCCTGCTGCGCCGGGCGACCGAAAAAGGCGCCAGAATCTATTCCAAGGTCGAGGTGCTGGAGGCGGCCAGCGATCCCGACGGCGTGACCCTTCTGACCGATGCGGGCCATGCGGTGCGGGCGGGAAAGGTGGTCTTCTGCTGCGGCTATGAGTTTCCAAAAGGCGTGCCGACGCCGGGGGCGAAGGTGATTTCGTCCTGGGCGCTGGCGTCCAGACCGCGGGTGCAATGTCCGCCCTGGCTGCGCGACACCCTGGTGTGGGAGGGATCGGACCCCTACCTCTATTTCCGCATGGGCGGCGACGGGCGTCTGATCGTCGGCGGTGAAGACGAAGCGTCCGCCACGGCGCATGAGGACAAGCTCAAGCTGAAGCGGAAATGCGAGACGATCGCCAGGAAACTGCGTCGCCTGCTGCCCGATCTGGAGTTCGAGGTCGACTACACCTGGGCGGGCGCCTTTGGTGAAAGCGCCACCGGCCTGCCGCAGATCGGTCCGGTCGAGGGACAGGACCATGTCCACGCCGTCATGGGCTTAGGCGGCAACGGCATCACCTATTCGGTCATCGCCTCGCAGATCATGGGCCGCACGATCCGGGGGCAGGTCGATCCCGACGCGGACCTCTATCGGGCTTGATGGACTTTTTCGGCCGAAATGGCTATCTTGATGGCCATGTCGAGCTATTCCGTCGCCGAGGCCAAGAACAACCTGCCCAAGCTGCTGGACCGCATGCTGGCGGGCGAGGCCGTGACCATCACCCGGCGCGGCGTGCCTGTGGCGCGGCTGGAGCCGGCGCAGGAGAGCCTTCCAACGCCTAAAGCCGTCGACATGGACTGGTTCAGACGTGTGCGCGCCAAGCCCACGGACGGCGTGAATGCTGTCGATCTGGTTCGTCAGATGCGCGACGAAGACTGATCTTGGCCCTCTATCTGGATACAAGCGTTCTGGTTTCCGCCTTTGTGCAGGATGATCATTCCGAGTGGGCGGCGGCGTTGCTGATCCGTCGAACGGATGTCGTGGTCAGCCGTTGGGCCGAAACCGAGTTCAGCTCGGCTCTGGGATTGGGGGTCAGGTCCGGCGCCTTGAAGGCCGACACGCGCGATCAGATCGAAGACACGTTCGATGGATGGCGCAGAGGTCGCGGGGAATGCCGCATGGACGATCAGGATTTTTCGCGTTGTCGCCTGCTGTTGCGCCAAGGGGTTCGCCTGAGGACGCCGGACGCCCTGCACCTCGCCGTGGTCTTGCGGCATGGCTACGATATGGCGACGCTTGACAAGGATCTGGCTGCAGCGGCGCGTCTGCAGGGTGTTGAAGTCGTTTCCCTATGACCGCCAAAATCAAGATCTGCGGCCTGACCTCGCCGGAGACGCTGGACGCCGCGCTGGACGGCGGGGCGGATTTCGTGGGGGCGGTGGTGTTTCCGAAAAGCCCGCGTCACATCGCGCCCGAGGCGGCGGCGACGCTGTTCGAACGGGCGCGGGGGCGGGCGGGGATCGTGGCGGTGACGGTCGATCCGGACGATGCGCTGCTGGAACAGATCGCGCGGACGCTGAGGCCCGACTTCATCCAGCTGCATGGGATGGAGACGGCCGGGCGGGCGGAAGCGGTGCGGACGCTGACGGGGGCGGGGGTCATCAAGGCCCTGCCGATCCGGCAGTCGGATGACTTCGCGGCGGCGGACGAGTGGGATTATCACGCCGACCACCTGATGTTCGACGCCAGGCCGCCGGAGGGGTCGGTTCTGCCGGGCGGGGTGGGGCACAGTTTCGACTGGACCCTGCTGGCGGATCGGGCGTTTCGCCATCCCTGGTTCCTGGCCGGCGGTCTGAACCCGGACAATGTGGCCGAGGCCCTGCGGATAACTGGCGCGCCGATGGTGGACGTCTCCTCTGGCGTCGAAAGCGCGCCGGGTGTTAAGGACGCGGGCCGGATCGCGGCCTTCATCGAGGCTGTGCGCCGGTCGTAATTCCGACGCCGCCTTGCGTGAAAGCTGACCTCGTGACCGCACCCTTGCCCAACACCTATGCCTGGCCCGACGCGAAGGGACGGTTCGGCCCCTATGGCGGGCAATTCGTGGCCGAGACCCTGATGCCGCTGATCCACGAACTGGACGCGGCCTATACGGCGGCCAAGGCGGACCCCAGCTTCCAGGCCGAGCTGGACGGGTTTCTGACCCACTATGTCGGTCGCGAGAGCCCGTTGTATTTCGCCGAGCGGCTGACCGACCATTTCGGCGGGGCCAATATCTGGCTGAAGCGCGAGGACCTGAACCACACGGGCGCGCACAAGATCAACAACTGCATGGGCCAGATCCTCCTGGCCCGCCGCATGGGCAAGACACGCATCATCGCCGAGACCGGCGCGGGCCAGCACGGCGTGGCCTCGGCCACCGTGGCGGCGCGGTTCGGCCTGCCCTGCACCGTCTATATGGGGGCGGTGGACGTGGAGCGGCAGCAGCCCAACGTCTTCCGCATGCGTCTGTTGGGCGCCGAGGTCTTCCCGGTCACGGCGGGCGCGGCGACCCTGAAGGACGCGATGAACGAGGCGATGCGCGACTGGGTCACGAACGTCGCGGACACCTATTACATCATCGGCACGGCGGCGGGTCCGCACCCCTATCCGGCCATGGTGCGCGACTTCCAGTCGGTGATCGGCAAGGAGATCAAGGCCCAGTCGCGCGACCAGATGGGCAAGCTGCCGGAAGCGGTGGTCGCCTGCATCGGCGGCGGATCGAACGCCATCGGCGCCTTCCATCCCTTCATAGAGGACGAGGGCGTGCGCCTGATCGGGGTCGAGGCGGCGGGCCATGGGCTGGATACGCCCGATCATGCGGCGTCGCTGAAGGGCGGCCGCTCGGGCGTGCTGCACGGCAACCGGACCTATCTGCTTCAGGACGAGGACGGCAACATCGTCGAGGGGCATTCGATCTCGGCCGGGCTGGACTATCCGGGCATCGGGCCGGAACACGCCTGGCTGCACGACATCGGCCGGGCCGAGTATCGTTCGGCGACGGACAATGAGGCGCTGGAGGCGTTTCAGCTGTGTTCGAAACTGGAAGGCATCATTCCGGCGCTGGAACCGGCCCACGCCCTGGCGCGGACGGGCGAGATCGCAAGGGAAGTCGGCAAGGGCGGGGACGTGGTCCTGCTGATGTCGGGACGCGGCGACAAGGACATCTTCCAGGTCGCCAAACATCTGGGAGTGGAACTGTGATCCGTAACCTGCTGGCGGCGACCGCCGTTCTGATGATTTCCACGGCGGCCCAGGCTCAGGAGGCGGCGCCGGCGCCTGCGCGGCCACAGGGCGCCCCTGCGACGGACATTCCCCTATTGCCGGGCGCGCAGGCGGCGGCGGATTGCGGGGGCCTTTTGCACCGGGCTGGAAGCGCGTTCTGCGTGACGGCGCCGCTGGGTGAAATCGGCGCCCTGGCTGACGCCTATATCGCCGATCTGGCCAGCCGCCAGTGGCTGGCGGCGGATGGAGACGAAAACCGCGTGGTCTTCGTCAAACGTCGGGATGGCGGCGGCTGTGACGGTCTGCAGATGCAGGCCTTCTATGACACGTCCAAGGCCGAGGTGACGGCGACCGATCCGGGTTACCTTGCCTTCGCCACCATTCCCGGCAATGTCTGCGCGGCCCAGCCCGCCGCCCCGGCTAGCGGAAGTGCGACCCAATGACCACCGCCCGTATCGATGCGCGTTTCCAGGCGCTGAAAGCCCAGAACCGTGCGGCCTTCATTCCCTATGTGATGGGGGGCGATCCGTCGCGCGAAGAGGCGCTGGCGATCCTGAAGGGCCTGCCTGCGGCGGGCGCGGACATCATCGAACTGGGCTTCCCCTTCAGCGATCCGATGGCCGAGGGGCCGCCGATCCAGAAGGCGGCGATCCGGGGTCTGGCGGCCGGTTTCGGCCTGCGGTCGACGATGGATCTGGCGCGCGAGTTCCGCAAAGGGGACGACGCCACGCCCATCGTGCTGATGGGCTATCTGAACCCGATCGAGAGCCTGGGCTATGACGCCTTCGCCGCCTATGCGGCCGACTGCGGCATCGACGGGCTGATCGTGGTGGACTGCCCGCCGGAAGAGGCTGGGCCGCTGGTTCAGGCGCTGGACAAGGCATCGATCTCGCTGATCCGCCTGGCCACGCCGACCTCGGACGACGACCGGCTCAAGGTCGTGGTCCAGGGGACCTCGGGCTTTGTCTATTATGTCGCCGTGGCGGGCGTGACGGGGGTGAAGGAGGCGGACGCCGAGGTGGTGGCGCCGGCCGTGGCGCGGGTGCGCGCGGCCTCGGGCCTGCCGGTCGCGGTCGGGTTCGGCATCAAGACGCCCGAGCGCGCCGCCGCCATCGCCAGGGTGGCGGACGCCGTGGTCGTTGGCTCGGCGCTGGTGGAAGAGGTCGCCGCCGCCGTCGCCGCGAACGAGCCGGCCGCGCCGCGCGTTCTGGCCCAGGTGAAGCGGCTGGGCGACGCGGTTCGATCCGTCGCTAGTGCTTCCGTGGCGGAAACCGTCTAAGAGCGCGCGGATGAACGACAAGACCAAACCCCAGGAAAAGCGCGTCGGCTGGCTGAGCCGTTTTGCCCCCGGCGTCCGCAAGATCGTGTCGCGCCGCGACACGCCGGACAATCTTTGGGTCAAGGACCCCGACACGGGCGAGATGCTGTATCGCTCGGATCTGGAGACGTCGCTGTGGGTGACGCCATCGGGCCGCCATATGCGGATCGACGCGCCGACGCGGCTGAAGGCCACTTTCGACGGCAGCGCCTATGAGGCGATCGAGACGCCGGACGTGCCCGAGGACCCGCTGAAATTCTCGGACGGCAAACCCTACAAGGATCGTCTGAACGCGGCGCGCAAGGCGGCGGGCCGCAAGGATACGATGGCCATCGGCGTCGGCCCCGTGGGCGGTCAGATGGCGGTGGTGATCGTTCAGGACTTCACCTTCATGGGCGGGTCGCTGGGCATGGCGGCGGGCGAGGCCTTCATCAAGGCCGCGCGCACGGCGGTGACGCGCAACATCCCGCTGGTCTGTTTCACCGCCGCCGGCGGGGCGCGGATGCAGGAAGGGGCGCTGTCCCTGATGCAGATGGCGCGCACCACCCTGGCCATCGAAGAGCTGAAACAGGCGAAACTGCCCTATGCGGTGGTGCTGACCGACCCGACCACGGGCGGGGTGACGGCCTCCTACGCCATGCTGGGCGACGTGCATCTGGCGGAACCCGGCGCCCTGATCGGTTTCGCCGGCCCGCGCGTGATCGAGGCCACCATCCGCGAGAAACTGCCGCCGGGGTTCCAGCGCGCCGAGTATCTGCAGGAGAAGGGGATGGTCGATCAGGTCGTCGCGCGCGCCGATCTGCCGCGCGTTCTGGGTCAGATCCTGTCCATGCTGATGGGCGGCACGCGCGTCGCCGCCTGACGGCCGAACGGCCAGTCGATGGCGGTCGAGGCCCACAGGCACCACCAGACGATGACCGGCTGCAACAGCAGGCGCGGCCCGTGATAGGCCCAGCCCAGGCCCGCGCCTGACGCCATGAAGTTGACGGCGTGCTGGACGTTGGCCGGATAGACGCAGACGGCATAGGCGGCCAGGGCCCACCCCGCGACGACGCGCAGGCGCGGGATCATGAGCCCCGCCGCGCCCAGCAGTTCGGCGATCCCGGTCAGGGCCACGACCAGGGCCGGCTGTGGAACCCACGCCGGCGTGATCCGCACGAAGGGGCCGGGAATCATTAGATGCAAAACCCCCGCCCCCAGGAAGACGGCCGCGAGGACGGTGCGCGCCGCCGTTCTGATCTGCGGCCTGGAAGTCATGTCGCGGTTCTCGGAATCAGGGGGTAAAGGAGGCGGATGGATCCCGTCTCCGAACGACTACGTGCGCGCCACCCCCAGCGGATCGACCTGTCGCTGGAAAGAATGCGCGTGCTGTGCGCGGCCCTGGGCGATCCGCAGCATCGACTGCCGCCGGTGATCCATGTGGCGGGCACCAATGGCAAGGGATCGACCGTGGCGATGATCCGCGCCATCGCCGAGGCGGCGGGCCTGCGGGTCCATGCCTACACCTCGCCCCATCTGGTGCGGTTCAACGAGCGGATCAGGCTGGCCGGAAAACTGATCGAGGACGCAGCGCTGAACGCCATACTGGACCGGATCGAGACGGCGATGGCCGGGACCGGCAGCGAGGCCACGGTGTTCGAAAGCACCACCGCCGCCGCCTTTGTCGCCATGAGCGAGACGCCGGCCGACCTGGCCATCGTCGAGGTCGGGCTTGGCGGGGTGCTGGACGCGACCAATGTGATCGAACGCCCGCTGCTGAGCGTGATCGCGCCGGTGGATTATGACCATGCCGAGTTTCTGGGCACGGACCTGGCGGGCATCGCGGCGGAAAAGGCCGGGGTGCTGAAGGCCGGGGCGCCGGCCGTGATCGCGCGCCAGCGGGAAGCGGCAATGGCCGCCATCGAACGCCGCGCAGCCGACGTCCATGCGCGCCTGACCGTGCTGGGGGTGGATTTCGACGCCTGGGCCGAGCGGGGCGGCATGGCGTTCCAGACGACGGACCTGTTCATGGACCTGCCCGCGCCGGCGCTGGCGGGGGCGCACCAGATCGACAATGCGGCCTTGGCCGTGGCGGCGGCGGTCGAGCTGGACCTGCCCGAGGCTGCGATCGCCGAGGGGTTGAAGGCCGTGCGCTGGCCGGCGCGGCTGCAACGGATCTCGGCCGGTCCTTACGGCGAGGCGGCCCGGGCGGCGGAGGCCGAACTGTGGCTGGACGGGGGGCACAACCCCCATGCGGCCCAGGCGCTGGCGGCGTTTCTGGCGGCGCGCCAGGCGCGCGCGCCGCGTCCCCTGGGCCTGATCTGCGGGATGCTGTCGAACAAGGACGCGGGCGGCTTCTTCGCCGCCCTGAAAGACAGCCAGGCCACGGTCTTCACCGTCGGCTTCGACGGGGCCGCAGCCGACCCGGCGGCCCTGGCCGCGGTCGCGCGCGGTCACGGCCTGGCGGCGACGCCGGCGGGATCGGTGGATGAGGCCTTGAGGCTGGCGCTGCGGCTAGGCGCGGGCCGGGTGGCCATCTGCGGCTCGCTGTATCTGGCCGGCGAGGTCCTGGGCGCCAGCGAAGAGACGTGGCCGGACTAGTTTATCGATCGTCGTCATTCCGGGGCGTCCGAAGGACGAACCCGGAACCCAGGAGGCGCGCATCCGGCGTTCGCCGCATCCAGAATGGCGATTGCGGCCCTGGCTTCCGGGTTCTTCGCTGCGCTCAGCCCCGGAATGACGTCGATAGATGGGCGACCAGAGGTATCTTGCTAGCGTGTCATCCAGGGCTTGGACTTGCCGGCGGCGATGCGGGCGGCCTGTTCGCGCTGGAAACGACCGCCGCGCGGCGGCTTGGCGCGCGCGTCCAGCTTGGCGTTTTTCAGGCGCAGGGCCTTCTGGACCGGGGTTTCGCCGGGGATGTCGCCAGCCGGGTTCGGGGTGTCTTGGTCGCTCATGGCGCCATCCTAGCACGAAAAAACGCCCGCCGGTCGGGCCGGCGGGCGTTCGATCCGACAGGGTCGAAAAGGCTCAAGCCTTGACGCCGGCCTCGGCCAGCCATTCGACGATCTTGCCCTTGGGCATGGCGCCGACCTTCATCGAGGTCATCTGGCCGTCCTTGAACAGCATCAGGGTCGGGATGCCCTTCACGCCCAGCTTGGACGGGGTCATGGGGCTGTCGTCGATGTTGATCTTTGCCACCGTGACCTGACCGCCCAGTTCGTCGGCGATCTGCTCCAGCGCCGGGCCGATCTGTTTGCAGGGACCGCACCATTCGGCCCAGAAATCGACCAGCACGGGGGTCGAGGCTTTCAGGACGTCGGCGTCAAAGCTTTCGTCGGTGACTTTTACAGTCGCCATGAATGGTCTCCCTTTGTGGCGCTAACGTTCGGCCCGCGGGGCCTCGCTGCTTGAGCGCCGAATTGTGGCGCGCCGGACGGCTGTCTGACGTTCAGTCGCAGATGTGGGAGCGAATCGCGGGCAATTCAACTCTTCCCTTCATCCGCCGTCACCCTCGGGCTTGACCCGAGGGCCGGGCGTCGATCGGGCGGTGCGTGGCCCGTTCGCATGAGCGGCGGCGCGCCCGATCCTCGGGTCAAGCCCGAGGATGACGGGGGAGGGGGGCGAAGATGACGGGGGTTAGGAAGCCAGCGCGGCGTCCAGCATGGCTTGGGGGATGGGCATCAGTTTCGGGCCGTCGGTCCAGACCAGGGCGGCCTCGACCGGGCGGTCGGGATAGAGGCGTTTCAGGACGGCGACATAGACCGCCGCCTGAAGCACATAGGCCGGATCGACGGAGGCGAGGAGGGCGGGGGCGGGGCGGTTGGTCTTGTAGTCGACGACCAGAACCCGTTCCGGCGTGACCACCAGCCGGTCGATGCGTCCGTTGATCGATACGCCGGAAGGCAGGCCGGGCGCCGATCCGGTCAGGGCGACCTCGGCGCGCGAGCCGGGGCCGAAGACGGGCGCGAACCGGGCGTCGTCCAGCACCGAGAAGGCGGCGGCGATCATCTCGGCGCGCTGGGCCGCGTCCAGATCGGTCTCGCGCGACAACAGGCGAACGGCCGCGTCCGCCCGGTCGGCGGAGGCGATGTCGGGCAGGCGCTCCAGCAGCCGGTGGATCAGGTCGCCGCGCCGGAAACGACCCAGCGCCGCGCCGCCGGATTCGTTCTGGGCCAGAGGCGAGGGGGCGGGGATGCGGATTGATCCTTCCATCCGCGACGGCGAAGCGAAGCGGGCGGCGGCGTCGGCGGGCGGGGGCGCGGCGGCCCAGGCGGGCAGGGCGACGGCGCCCGTCTTGGTCTGGGCCAGCCGAGGCGCGGTCTCGGGATCGACGCCAAATCTCAGAATCCCGCCGTCCAGCAACTGCACCGCATCGGGACGGTCCTGCGCCAGCCGGTCGAAGGTTCCGGCGATGACGTCCCACCAACTGCCTTCCTCATAGCCGGTTTCCTTGGGCCGGCTCATCCTGCGGCCCATGACGATCAGGCGGTCGCGGGCGCGGGTCAGGGCGACATAGAGCAGGCGCAGGGATTCCGCGTCGGTGCGGTCCAGGCGCGCCTGACGCACCTCGGCGGAGAAGGCGCAGTCGGACTTGGCGCTGGACGGACACATCAGCCAGGCCTCGGTTCCGTCTGGCAATGCGGCCGGCATCAGGGTCGGTCCCTGCGGCTTGGCCTTGCCGGTGGTGTCAGGCAGGATGACGATGGGCGCCTCCAGCCCCTTGGAGCCGTGCACGGTCATGACCCGGACCTCGTCGCGCGCGCCCTCCATCTCACGCTTCACCTCGACATCGGCCTGTTCCAGCAAGGCGAGGCAGGTCTCCAGATCGCGGCCCCCGCGCTCCTCGGCCGCCAGGACCTGGGCCAGGGTTTCGTCGATGGCTTCTTCCGCCTCGCGGCCCAGCCGGTCCAGAATGCGCGCGCGGCCGGATCGCCCATCGGGCCCGACGCGGTTCAGGGCGGTCGAGAAGAAGGCGAAGGGATCGCGGTCGCGCGCGGCGATCAGGGCGGCCATCAGGTCGCGCGCGGCGGTCCAGGCCGGGTGTTCGTGGGCGCGGCGCTGCAGTTCGCGCCACAGGCTGCGGCCCTTGCGGCCCACTTTGTCCGCCAACGGATAAAGGGCGTCGGCGGGACCGAAATCGGACACATCGCAGAAGGGACTGCGCAGGATTTCCGCCAGCGACAGGTCGTCGTCGGGGAACAGGGCGAACCGGGCGAGGGCGATCAGATCATCGAAGACGATATGGTTCGACAGCTTCAGCCGGTCGGCGCCCGCGACCGGCACGCCTTCGGTCTTCAGGGCGCGGATGATCTCTTCGAAGGTGGCGTCGCGACGGCGCACCAGCACCAGAAAGTCGCCGTATCGGACGGGCCGCTGGGCGCCGCGCTGTTTCGGGTCATGGATGGCGGCGCCCGTCTGGACCTGTTCGCGGATGTGGCGGGACAGGGCCTGGGCCAGCTGTTTGCGGGCGCTGCGGCTGTCTTCCTTGTCGACGGGGGCGTTCCAGGCCTCACGCTCGGCGGCGGCGGGGTCTTCGAACAGGGGCCACAGGTCGACGGACCCGTATTGCCCCAGACGGGCGGGGCGGTGGACGGCGATCTCGCCGCTCTCGCCCACCAGGGCGCGGGTGCGCATCGGGCTGTCGAAGGCCGCATCGACGAAGTCCAGCACCTCGACCGTCGAGCGGAAGGAGGTGTCCAGCGGCACTTCGCGGAAGTCGGCGCCCGCCGCGCGCACCAGGGTGTCATAGACCCGCGCCTCCTGACGCAGCCGCTCGGGCCGGGCGCCCTGGAAGGAATAGATGGACTGTTTCTCATCGCCCACGGCGAAGATTGTGCGGGGGACGGCTGCATCCTTACGCTCTGCGCCGGAACCCGAAAAGAAGGGTTCAGTCAGTGCGCGGACGATATCCCATTGGTCGGGCGCGGTGTCCTGCGCTTCGTCGATCAGGACGTGCTCGATCCCGCCGTCCAGTTTGTACAGCACCCAGGCGGCGGTGGCGCGCTTGGTCAGCAGTTCAACCGTGCGCCCCACCAGATCGGTGAAGTCCAGCGACCCTTGCGCCCGCTTGGCGGTTTCATAGAGGGCGGCGTGGACGCGGGCCAGGGTCAGGACCTTTTCCGTCTCGTCCGCAACGCGGGCGGCGCGCACCCGGTCCAGGGTCGAGACGTATTTCAGCGACACGTCCGCCAGATAGGAGGCCGCGCCGGGCGGGGCCTTTGACGTGCCGAACCTGTCGCGCGCCACGCCCTTGGAATCGATGAAGACGGGCGTCATGGCCTGAAGCGTCGTGGCGGGTGGAACCGCATCGCGCATCTGACCGGCCAGTTTCTTGTCGTTGGCGCCGCCCGTGGCGAACCCGTCTGCGGCGGCCAGCCAGTCGGCGGGATTCAGCCAGTCCATGAACCCGGCCTCGATCTGGGCGGGGGTCTCATCGCGCGTGACGCCGACCAGTTCATGCGGGCCGGGCGCCTCGCCCGCGTCGATGCGGGCCAGATAGTCGAGCAGCGGCTCGCGCTTCGCCTCGATCATATCGAGCAGGGCATGGAAGCTGTCCCAAGCCAGTTCGACGGCGAAATGAGCATAGGCGCGGCCCACCGGACCGTCGCCGTCCGTCAGCGCATAACGCGCCAGATCCTCACGCGCGGCGTGCGAAAGGGCCAGCGCCGCCTGATCATCCAGCACCTCGAACCCCGGCGCGACCCCGGCCTCCAGCGGGAAACGCCGCAGCAGTTTCTCGCAGAAGGCGTGGATGGTCTGGATCTTCAGCCCGCCCGGCGTCTCCAGGGCGCGGGCGAACAGGACGCGGGCCTCGGACAGTTCGGCGTCGGTCAGGCTGACGGGATCGCGCCCGTCCAGCCCCGCCAGATCGGCGGCCAGGGCCCGGTCGTCGGCGACCGCCCATTCGCCCAGCCGTTCGAACAGGCGGGCCTGCATCTCGGCGGCGGCGGCCTTGGTGTAGGTGACGCACAGGATCTCGCCAGGCCGCACCCGTTTCAGCAACAGGCGGGCCACGCGGCTGACCAGGGTGGTGGTCTTGCCCGAACCGGCGTTGGCGGTGACGAAGACCGACAGGGCCGGGTCGGCGGCGGTCGACTGATGGGCGCGGGCCATATCCAGGGGATTGGGGTCTACGGGAGAAAGGTCGGTCATTCGGGCGCCTCGTCCTCGCCGCCGACGACGTGCCATTCCCAGACGCGCGCCAGATGGTCGTAATTGCCGCCGAAATTGCCCATGAACTGCGGCGCGACCCAGGACGTGTAGGGGGTCGCCGGGTCGTCAAAGGCGGCGACCCCCAGCTTCAGCCGGTCCAGTTCGCGCGTCGCCAGCTGGGCGGCGGTCAGGCTGTTGCTGCGGCCCTGACGCGAGACGTCGTCCACCTTGCCCGGATCGCGTCGGCCGGTGACCTTGACGTACAGCAACTCGGTCGCCTCGGTCGGGGGCGCGTCGAACCCGCCTTCGGCCAGGATGGCGGCGGTCAGGGTCAGTTGCGGCGCGAAGCCCTGGACCACCTGTTTCTGGCTGGGCGTCTGGCCGGTCTTGAAGTCCAGCACGGCCGCACCCGTTGCGTCCAGCTCGATCCGGTCGGCGCGCGCGGTGACGGTGAAGGGGCCGCCGGGCGCGTCGAAGGCGATGGCGCCCGACTGTTCGATCAGCAGGGTCGCGCCGCGTGCGCGCCGTTCACGCTCGAACCTTTCCAGCCACAGGGCGGCGTTCCTGGCCAGCGGGCGCTCGCGGGCAAGGGCCGCATCCTCGAAACCCGCCTCGGTCATGGCGGTCATGATGAAATCGACGATCTGGTCGGCGCAGTCTTCGGGCAGGGTTTCGGGCCAGAGGCGGACCATCTGTTCGATAGCCTCGTGGACCGCATTGCCGCGCGCCATCGCCTCGGCCGAGGCGCCGGGTCGGTCCAGCACCTTCAGCCCCAGGATGCGCTGGGCATAGACGGCGTAGGGGTCACGGACCCAGCGCTCGACCCCGGTGACGGGCAGGACGCGGGGGCGGCGGTCCACCGGCGGGGTCGGGGCCGGGCGGCGCGCATAGTCGGGCGTGTCGCGCAGCGGGGCGTCCAGCGCGCGGGTCCAGTCGGCGACATGGGCGGGGGCGGACACGGCGACCGGCGTCTCGTCGGTATTCGCGCCGCGCGTCAGCATGTCCAGCCGCCACAGCCAGCGGGACCGCACGGCGGGCTGGCCGCCCCGTCGTTCGGTGTGGATCAATATGGCCTCGTCCGCACAGGCGGCCTGGACGAAGTCCTGCGCGCTCTGGCCGATGCGGCGTTCAGGCGGCGGCAGGCCCAGCGCCTTTCGCATGGGCCGCGACAGGAAGGGATCGACCGGCGCGCCCTGGGGCCAGACGCCTTCCTCCAGCCCGGCCAGGATCATCCGGTCGGCCCGCACCAGCCGCGCCTCGATGGTCCCCAGAATCCGCAGCGACGGATGGGTGGCCCCGCCGGTGCGCACCACGGCGTCGGCCAGCAGCCCCTTGACCAGTTCGACCAGATCATCAGCCGTGACAGCCCCCAGCGCCGCGCCGCCCGTGATCAGGTTCGACAGCAGACCGGCGGCGCATTCACCGTCGGGCCCGGCCCAGGCCTGCTGGCCCGCCAGCGCCTCGATCAACCCGGTCAGGGCGCGGGCGGCGGCGTCCAGCGGCGCGGCGGGGACGAAGGCGGCGCAGGCGGTCGTGACCAGAGCCTCCAGATGGTCCGACAGGGCGCGAGCCTGGGCCAGACGTTGCAGCCTGCTGTCGGACGGCGGCTGGCCGTCGCGGTCCGGGCCTGCGGCCTTGTCCAGTTTGCGGCGAATGCGGTCAAAACGGGTCTGGCGCGGGCCGCGCAGGGCAAAAAGCTCGAAGGTCGAAACGGCGCGGTCGGCGTCGACCTCGTCGCCAAGATCCAGCCTGACCAGCGGGTGTTTCAACAGGCCCAGCAGCACCTGCGGATCGGTCGGGGCGGCGATCCAGCGGGCGCACAGTTCGACCAGAACGCCCGCCGGCATCCGGTTCAGCGGCTGACCGGCCGAGGCGTCCGGCACGACTCCCCAGCGTTCCAGACGCGCGGCGACGCGGCGGCCCAGACCCTGATCCGGCGTGACCAGGGCGCAGGTCCTGCCGGGTGTCTCCAGCGTCTCGCGCATCATCAGGGCGATGGCGGCGGCGGTCTCTTCGTCATGGCGCAGGTTCAGGACCGACAGGCCCTGAAGCCCCTCGGCGATCGGGTCGGCGGCGCGGCCCGCCTCGACGGCGCGGGCGCGGATGTCGCGGATGGCCGCGCGCCAGTCGCCCGTCGCATCGGCGGGGCGCAGGCCCTCGTTCAGCAGGCGCTGGCGGGCCAGACCGCGCTGTTCAGCCAGGGGCGAGACCGGAGGCTGGAACCACGGGCGCACGGCGCGGCGGTCGATGTCGTGACGCTCCAGCAGGCGTTTCAGCGCGCGCTGGGGGTGTTGTTCGTTCTCCTCGTCGATCTGTTCCCAGACGCGGTCGTCCAGATCGAGATCGAGGCCCGGCAGGACGACGCAGCCCAAGGGGGCGCGGGCGACGGCGCCCAGCACATCGGCGGCGGCGGGGACGGTGCCGGTCGAACCTGCGGCGATGACGGCCTGGGTCGGGGGCGTGCGGTCCCACAGTTCGGCGAGGCGCTTCAGCAGGGTGGCGCGGCGCCAGGCCGGATCGACCAGACCCAGTTCGGCCAGGCGTTTGGGCCAGGCCTCGACCGCCAGACCCAGGAACTTCGCCGACCGCTCCCAGTGTTCGGCCATTTCGCCGTCGACCAGGGTGGCGATCCGTTCGGGGTTCTCGATCTCCTCCAGCTGGCAGGAATCGAGGAAGCCGCCCAGGGCGTCGGCCATGTCCAGCGCGCGCAGCGGCGTCAGCGCGGGATCGAACCGTTCGACGATCATCCGCGCCATCTCGAACCGGCGCGTCAGGGCGGGGATGGCGGGCGGCAGGTCCAGACCGAGGGCGCCGCGAGTGAAGGGCGGCTCGTCCTCCTCCAGATCCCCCAGCGGACGGACCTGGGGCAGCAGGACGGGCCGGTCGCCCGAGAGTTTCGACAGGGCGCCGGTGAAGGCGCGGGCGGCCCGGCGGTTGGGCAGCAGGATCGTCGCGTCCGACAGGGTCTCGGGCGGCAGGTCGCCCAGCCACGCCAGAACCCCCGCCGCCAGGTCCTCAAGGAACGGCCGGTGGGCGGGGATGGCGTGCCAGCGGGGGCTGGACGCGGTGAAGGGGTTGAAGTGGGGTGTGGCGTCCACCGTCATGCCCTTCCCTCACGACCCGTCATCCTAGGCCTTGTGCCTAGGATCCATAGACTCGGCCTTAGCCGGTGCGCACCTTCTGAGATCGGGCGTATGGATCCTCGGGACAAGCCCGAGGATGACGAGGAAAATAGAGACGTCGTCACCCTTTCCACGCCAGTTTCGCCTCGGCCTCATCGCGCGCCTGGGGGTCGCCGACGTGCATCCAGTCGCCGTCCAGGACGCAGCCGAACAGGCGGCCCTCGGCGGCCGACCTGCGCCACAGGGGGCTGAGGGAGAAGGGGCCGTCGGGGCCGTGGTTGGCGTAGCCGGGGCGGGTGATGTGGACCCCCATATAGGCATAGGGGGCGGACGGGGCCTCGCCGCGGAAGGTCAGTTTCCCGTCGTCGCCCAGGAAGAAATCGCCGTCGCCCTCGAAGCCGATGGAGCCTTCGCGGCGGGCCAGCAGCAGGGCGGCGTCCATGGTCTCGGGGTTCCACAGGCGGACCAGGTCGGCGAGTGCGTCGCCCCGGTCGACCCAGACGCTGTCGATATTGGCGACGAAGACGGGATCGTCGCCCAGCAGGGGGCGGGCCTTCTTCAGACCGCCGCCGGTCTCCAGCAGTTCGGCGCGCTCGTCGGAGATGAGGATTTTGGGCCCGCGACCGCGCGCCGCCAGATGCGCCTCCAGCCGGTCGGCGAACCAGTGGACGTTGACCACCGCCTGTTCGACCCCGGCCTCGGCCAGCCGATCCAGCACATGGTCGATCAGGGCGCGACCGCCCACCTCGACCAGGGCCTTGGGCCGGTCGTCGGTCAGGGGACGCATCCGGGTGCCCAGGCCGGCGGCGAGGACCATCGCCGTCTTGGGCGCGGTCTTTGTAACAGCGGTCATGCGCGAACCTCTGCAGGCACGTGACGGTCGAACCAGCGGGCGATGGGCGCCAACGACGGCTGGTCCAGATTGGCGTTCAGATGCCGCCACATCCGCGGCAGGAACTGGCGATAGCGGGGCTTGCCGTCGCGGGCGATCAGCCGGGCGAAGATGCCGATGATGCGCGCCTGGTTCAGGGCGGCGAGCCCTGAGTAGTCGGCCATGAAGGCGGCGCGGTCCACGCCTGGGCGCAGGGCGAAGTAGCGGTCCAGCGCCTCGGCCTCCAGCGCGGGCGAGACGTCGCGGCGGGCGTCCTGAAGCAGGGAGTGCAGATCCCAGGACGGGTGGGCGCGCACCGCGTCCTGGAAGTCGATCATGCCGACGCGGGCGGCGCCGTCACGCTGGGGCAGCCAGATCAGGTTCTCGGCGTGATAGTCGCGGTGGGCCATGACCGAGGCGCCCGCCGCTCCCGAGGCGACGAGGGGCGCCCAGGCCGCGCGCCAGTCGGCGACGGCGGCGGCGTCGAAGCGGACCCGGTCGTCGAGCCGGGGCAGCCAGTCGACGAAGAGATCGGCCCCGCCCTGAAGCGCCGTCTCGTCATAGGTCAGAAGCGGCCAGTCGCCGCCGGGGCCGTGCAGGGTCTCGGGCGGGTTCCCGGCATCGTGCAAGGTCGCCAGGGCCTCGATGGCGGCCAGATAAAGCGGCGTCTCGTCCGCGCCATCCGCGATCACGCGGGCGAACAGGGCGTCGCCGAAATCCTCCAGCACCGCCAGGCCGTTCGGCGCATCCAGCGCCGGGATTTCGGGGGCGGACAGACCCAGAGCTTTCAGATGGGCGGCGACGGCGGCGAAGGCCTCGATCCGTCCGGCCGACAGGCGGGCCACGGCGTTCCAGCCCGCCGCGCGGCGTTGGTCCGGCGTCCACGACGGATCGCAGGGCGGGCTTTCGGCGGCGGGCGGCTGGTCCATCAGCATCAGGGTCGGGCCGGTCGCGGACCTCAGCCGCTCGTAGCGGCGCGTCGAGGCGTCGCCGGGCAGGGGCGCGCGCACGGCCTCGGACAGGCCGGCGGCCTTCAGGAAGTCGAGACGGAGGGTTTCGCGGTCAGAGACGGACATGGTCGATCAGGGTTTCCCACCGGCCTGCGCCGGAAACGGTCGCAAGGCGGCCGTCGCCGTCCTCCGCGATGATGAGGGTCAGACGGTCGGGGCCGAGGAAACGTTCGGGCGTTTCACCCAGCCGTTCGGGCCACTCGATGACGGCGCAGCCCTCGTCCAGCGCCTCGTCCAGTCCGATCTCGAAGGCCTCTTCGGGTCGGGTCAGGCGGTAGAGGTCGAAATGGGCGACGGGCGGGTCGCTTTCGTAGAACTGGACCAGGGTGAAGGTGGGACTGGGCACATCCTCGTCCGGCATGGTCAGGGCGCGGATCAGGCCGCGCGCCAGGGTCGACTTGCCCATGCCCAGCGGGCCGTAAAGCAGAACGCTGTCGCCCGGCGCCAGCAGGGGGGCGATGACCTGGCCCAGGCGGGTGGTGGCCTCGGCGTCGGGCAGTTCGATCTTCATGCGAACACCGCGTCGGGATCGGCGGCCAGGGTCCGTTCGGTGAACCGTTTCAGCGCCTCGGTGGCTCTTGCGGCGTCCGCGTCCAGCCGGTCGGCGGGGATGGGTCGGCCGACGGCGACGCTGAAGTCCTTGCCTTCCTTGTTCAGCAGTTCGTGGAACAGGGTCACGTCGCGCAGCTCCTGCGAGACCTTGTCGAACAGGTGGAACAGACGGCTGTAGGGGCCGGTGACGTGCATGGGGATGACGGGCGCCTCGTATCTGCGCGCCAGGGAGGCGGCGGTCGGCGCCCACTCGGGATCGGTCAGGACGCCGTTCTTCTCGCGCGCCAGACGACCGGCGGGGAACATGACGACACAGCGTTCGGCCTCGAAAGCCTGTTTCGCCGCGCTCAGGGTGGCGCGGGTCTTTTCCCGCGTGCGTTTGTCGTGGACCCATTCGACGGGGATGATGGTCTCGTCCAGCCGGGGCGAGACGCGGATGGCGTCGGCGTTGGCGAAGAAGATCATGTCGCTGCGCCGTTGCTTGATCGCATCGAAGACGGCGACCCCGTCGGCGATGCCGGTGGGGTGATTGCACACGACGACGCAGCGGCCGGTCGCAGGCAGGCGGTCCAGATTCGTCGTCGTCACCTTCAGCCGCAGCAGGTTCGAGACGTAGTCGAAGGTCTCGGTCCCCGACAGGTCGCGGATGGCGTCGGCCATCCGCACCGCCGCCCCATAGCCCAGCACGCCGTAAAGCGCCGGCCGCACGACGGGCCACAGGGGCGAGGCGGTCAGGCGCGGCGCGCGCTCGGCGATCAGCACATCGACGATGTGCGGCGGGCGTCTGGCGGGGGGCGAAGCGGAAACCATGGAGGACTGCTTGTCGCCGGTTCGCGGGAAGCGGGCAAGCGCCGACCGCTTTCGCCCCACGAACTGTGGTGCTAGGCCTCGCGGCAACTGTTTTGCGAGGAAGGCCCCCATGCGTCACTGTTCCCTTCTGTCCGCCGCCTGTGCGGCTGTCGCGCTGATGAGCGCCGCGCCTGCCCTGGCCCAGGTTCCGCCGGCGCCGGTTCCCGCCGCGCCCGCGACGCCCGACGCCTTCACCTATCGGGACATGATCTCGGCCAACCGGCTGGGCGATCCGCAGGTGTCGCCGGATGGCCGCTATGTCGTCTATTCGGTGACCACCACGGACGTGGCGGCCAACAGCCGCTCGGGCAGCCTGTGGATTCTGGACCTGAACGCGCCGGATCAGGCGCCGCGCCGTCTGGCCATCTCGGACCAGAAGGCCAACACCGCCCGCTGGGGCGGCGACGGCAACCTGTATTTCCTGTCGGACAAGTCGGGCTCCAGCCAGGTGTGGCGCGTGGCCTCGCCGACGGCGGCGGCGGTTCAGGTGACCGACCTGCCGACCGATGTGAACGCCTATCGCGTCAGCCCGACGGGCGACAAGGTGGCGGTGTCCCTGGCCGTCTATCCCAATGCGGCCGACCTGAACGCCTCGGTCGCGCACGGCAAGGCCGTCGCCGAGCAGAAGACCACCGGCCAGGTCTATGACCGCATGTTCGTGCGTCACTGGGACACGTGGAACGACCACACCCAGAACCACCTGTTCGTCCAGTCGATCGGCCGCGACGGCCATGCGACGGGCGCGCCGGTCTGGGTCACCAAGGGTTTTGACGGCGACACCCCTTCCAAGCCGTTCGGCGACGAGAGCGAGTTCGTCTTCACCCCCGCTGGCGATTCCATCGTCTTTTCGGCTCGCGTCGCTGGCCAGAGCGAGCCCTGGAGCACCAACTTCGACCTGTTCAAGACCAACGGCCTGACCGGCGACGGCCAGTTCACCAACCTGACCGAGGACAATCCCGCCTGGGACACCGGCCCGGTCTTCTCGCCTGACGGCAAGACCCTGGCCTATCGCGCCATGGCCCGCCCCGGTTTCGAGGCCGACCGTTACCAGATCGTGCTGATGGACGTCGCCACGGGCCAGAAGCGCCAGATCGCCGCCAACTGGGATCGCTCGGCCGACAGCCTGCAATGGTCGCGTGACGGGCGCACCCTGTATACGACCGCCGGCGATGTCGGTTCGACCAAGCTGTTCTCGGTCGATGTCGGCAACGGCACGGTGGTTCCCCTGACGGGAGCCGGCCACGTCTCGGCCTTCCAGCAGACGCCGTCGGGCTTCGTCTTCGCCCAGGATACGTTGCGCGAGCCGGGCGACCTCTATTTCAAGACCTTCCGGGGTCGCGAAATGCCGCGCCGCCTGACCAACGCCAACCCGGCCTTCGCCCAGAAGGCGTTCGGCGAATACGAGCAGTTCAGCTTCCCCGGCTGGAACAACGAGACGGTCCACGGCTATGTCATCAAGCCGGTCGGTTATGTCGAAGGGCAGAAATATCCGGTCGCCTTCCTGATCCACGGGGGGCCGCAGGGCTCGTTCGGCGACGGCTGGTCCTATCGCTGGAACCCCGAGACCTATGCGGGCGCGGGCTATGCGGTGGTGATGATCGATTTCCACGGCTCGACAGGCTATGGCCAGGCCTTCACCGACGCGATCAGCCAGCACTGGGGCGACCGGCCGCTGGAAGACCTGCAGAAGGGCTGGGCGGCGGCCCAGGCCAAATACAGCTTCCTGGACGGTCAGAACGCCTGTGCGCTGGGCGCTTCCTACGGCGGCTATATGATCAACTGGATCGCGGGCAACTGGCCCGACGGCTTCAAGTGCCTGGTCAACCACGACGGCGTCTTCGACACCTTCGGCATGGGCTATTCGACCGAAGAACTATGGTTCACCGAGTGGGAATACGGCGGCACGCCGTGGGATCACGCCGAGGGCTATCAGAAGTTCAACCCGGCCAACCACGTCCAGAACTGGAAGACGCCGATGCTGGTGGTGCAGGGCGACCGCGACTTCCGCATTCCGACCGCCCAAGGCTTGTCGACCTTCACCGCGCTGCAACGGCGCGGCATCGACAGCCGGCTGATCGTCTTCCCCAATGAGAACCACTGGGTGCTGAAGCCGGCCAACAGCCTGCAATGGCATAACGAGGTGTTCGGCTGGCTGAACA
This sequence comes from uncultured Brevundimonas sp., assembly GCA_963522565.1. Taxonomy (GTDB): domain Bacteria; phylum Pseudomonadota; class Alphaproteobacteria; order Caulobacterales; family Caulobacteraceae; genus Brevundimonas. The sequence goes on from CAUQZC010000001.1 coordinate 249,261, forward strand.
AATACCTGGCCCCGGCCAAATAGGTCGGACCGTCTGGTCGAGAACGGAAGGTCGAGAATGGCGGGGGCGCGGTCGAAAGGCTGCGCCCCCTTTTTCGTCTGGCGGCGCCAATCGGCGGCTGGTGCGTTGTCTGCCCCTACGGAGGCTTTGGCTTGGCCGGATCGCTGAAATGGAATGACATCTGGTCCGGCGTCCGCGACAGGGCGCTGGTTCCGGCAGGTGCGCGCGTGCGTGGCTGGCGTGAATGGGTGGGTGACAACGACCCGGTCTGGGCGGCTGCGCGTCGTCCCGGACCGGTCGAGGCGTGGGCGGGGGCGATCACCCTGATGCTGGTCGGGGCCGTGGTCCTGGCGCTGATCCTGTTCGACTGGAACATGTTGAGGGGGCCGATCGGACGCTGGGCCTCGACCCGATACGACCGCGAGATCGCCTTGCGGGGTGATCTGGATGTCCATCTTTTCAGCTGGACGCCGTCGGTGGTGGTGCGCGGGCTGAAGATCGGCGGGCCGGACTGGGCGCGTGACCGGGATACGGCGGAAGTGGAGGAGGTTCAGGCCTCTGTGCGGCTGCGCAAACTGCTGGCGGGCCAGATCGAAATGCCGCTGCTCAGTTTCACTCGCCCAAAGACGGTGCTGATCGTCGCTCAGGATGGGCGCAAAAGCTGGGATTTGAACGCCAGTCGGCCCGACGCGGGCCAAGGGCTGAAGTTGCCCGTCATCCAGCAGTTGGTCATCACCGATGGGCGGCTGATCTTTGAGGAACGCAGGCGCGGGCTGACGTTGGACGCGGCTGTTGATGCGCGAGAGGCGGCGGGCGGCGACACTGGATTTGTCCTGGACGGACGCGGCGCGGTCAATGGATCGCCGCTGACGCTGCGGGTGCGCGGCGGGCCGTTCATCAAGATCCGCCGCAATCGGCCCTATCCGTTCGAAGCGGACGTCAGCGGCGCGGGCTCGACGCTGAACGCCAAGGGCGCGATCACGCGTCCTTTCGATCTGGGCCGGTTCGACGCAGCCCTGACCCTGCAGGGACAGGACCTGTCGGACCTGTATCTGCTGACGGGTGTGACCCTGCCCAACACGCCGCCCTATCGCCTGTCGGGGGCTTTGAACCGGGATCAGCGGGTCTGGACCTTCAGGGATTTCAGCGGACGGGTCGGGGCGTCGGACCTGCGTGGAACGGTGAAGGTGAATGCGACACAGCGTCTTCGGGTTGACGCGCAACTGGCGTCACAGCGCCTGGACATCGACGACCTGGCCGCCGTGCTGGGCGCCAAGACGCGCACCAATGCGGCGGGGACCGACACGGAGGCCCCTGTGGTTGCCGGGGGGCGGCTGCTGCCGAATGCGCCGCTGCAGACCGAACGGTTGCGGGCGATGGATGGCAGCCTGACCTATCGGGCGGCGGCGGTGAAGGCGAACAATCTGGATGTGCGAACGGTCAATCTGGGCGCCGAACTGAAGGACGGGGTGCTGAACCTCGATCCGGTCAGCTTCAACTTCAATCGGGGCGAGCTGAACGGCGTGGCGCGGATCGACGCCACCAGGGACACCCCCTACAGCACCGTTGATTTTCGGCTGGCGGGCTATCCGCTGGAATCGATCATCCCGGCGCGCGGCGGGTCGGCGCCGATCACAGGGCGGGCGCTGGGGCGGGCGAAACTGGAGGGGCCGGGCGCCTCGATCCATGATTTCGCGGCGGCCTCCAAAGGCTCGCTCAGTCTGGTCGTGCCGAATGGACAGATGCGCGCCGCCTTCGCCGAACTGCTGGGCATCAACGCCAGCGCGGGCCTGCTGAAACTGCTTAGCGGCGATCAATCGACCAGCACCATCCGATGCGCGGTCGCCGATTTCAACGTCAGCGGCGGCACGGCGACCGCCCGCACCTTTGTCATCGACACCGATGTGGTGCTGGCCCAGGGCAAGGGCGCCATTGACCTGGGCGCCGAGACGCTGAACCTGCGGATCGACGGCGAGTCCAAGAAGCCGCGCCTGCTGCGGGTCTGGGCGCCGATCAAGGTCGACGGCCCTCTGACGGCGCCCAAGGTCGGGGTGGACACTGGCGAAGTTCTGTCTCAGGGCGGTCTGGCGGGGCTGTTGGCGACGGTGGTCGCGCCGGTCACGGCCCTGTTCGCCTTCGTCGATCCGGGTCTGGCCGAGGATGCGGACTGCGGTCGATTGATCGCGAACGCCCGATGATGGGCGTGGGGTTGAGCCGAATCGACGACGCCTGCGTAGTGCGGCGGATGGAGCATTCGACATGACCCGCCGCGGCCTGTTCGCACCGGCCCTGGGCCTGCTGGCCGCCGCCTGTTCGCCGCTGGGCCTTTTGAACAGTCTGGGGCCGCGCGACACGGGCGCCCGACGTGTGGCCCGCGATCTGGCCTATGGCGACGATCCGCGCCAGCGCATGGACATCTATGCTCCAAAGGGGGCGGGACCGTACCCGGTGCTGGCGTTCTTTTATGGCGGCGGGTGGGATTCGGGTTCGCGCGATCTTTACGGCTGGGCGGCGCAGGCCCTGGCGGCGCGGGGGTTCGTCGTGGCCCTGCCGGATTACCGGCTTGTTCCGCAGGTGCGTTTTCCCGCCTTCATCGAAGACTCGGCGGCGGCGGTCGCGCACGCCGCGCAAGTCGTGGGTCAATATGGCGGCGATGCGGAGCGATTGGGGGTTCTGGGCCATTCCGCCGGCGCCCATCTGGCGATGATGATCACCCTGGACCGACGTTATATGGCCGCCGTGGGGCGGCCGGGGCTGATCAAGGCGGCGGCGGGTCTGGCAGGCCCCTATGACTTCCTGCCGTTCGACGTGGACGCCTCAAAGAACGCCTTTGGCCGCGCGCCCGACCCGACCCTGACCCAGCCGGTCACCTTCGTGCGCGCCGACGCCCCGCCGATCTGGCTGGGTCACGGAACCGCCGACACCGTCGTGCATGACGAGGATACGGTGATCCTGGACGAACGGATGCGCGCCGCGGGCGGCCGGTCGGAGGCGAAACTCTATCCCGGTCTGGACCATGCCGACATGATCGCGACCTTCTCGCCCCTGTTCCGCAGGAAGGCGCCGGTTCTGGATGATGTGACGGGCTTCTTTCATCGACGGCTGGGCTGATCTCAGTCGGGTTGCGGTGGCGGGGCGTCGCCGGGCGCAGGCGCCTCTGGCTCGCCTTCGCTGATCTGGGGTTCGATATCGTCGTCTGACAGGTCGGGCAGCGCCTCGCCCGCTTTCAGGGATGCGATCATCCGCTCGGCCGCCCTTGAAGCGCCGCCTCCGTGAGGATTGTTGGCAAGGGGACGCAGCACGGCGATGGCTTCGTCCGTTTCGCCCCTGTGCGTCAGTGCGGCGGCGTAGTTGAAGCGAACCGTGGCCAGTTGCGGCGCACGATCCAACGTCAGCCCCAGGGCCAGCATGTCGTTGTCGTTCGGATAGTTGGGCTGGCCATGGCGCAGCTCCGTCATCAGCATCAGGGTGCGATAGTCGTTGTTTGAGGCGGCGTAGGCGCGCGCAACATATTCCCGCGCCTGACGCTTGAGCGTCATTTCCTCTTCTTCGGTGTCGGCCTCATGCGCCTGTTTCAGCCGGTCTTCCGCCAGAAGCTGCAGCGCTTCCACATTGTCGGGTTCGATCTCGATCAGGCGCTGAAGTGCGCGTTCGCCTGCGGGGCGGTCTCCGAAATGCAGTCCGGCGTGACCGGCGGCCAGCAACGCTAATGGGTCGTCGCCATGGCGTGCGGCCAGCCGTGCGACCTCCTGGCCCAGGGCGGTGCGGTCTTTTTCCGGCACGCCCAGCTTCATGCGCTGATTGATGAGCAGCAGGTCGTTGGCGGATCTGGGAAGGCGCGTGACCGCAACTTCTGCGGTTGGGAACTGTCCGCTGATGCGGTTGCCGCGCAGGTTGGCCCGCGTATAGCGCCGCAAGGCGGTGCGGAGTTGATCCAGGCTCATGCCCGTCGCGCGCTGCATGGCTTCGACGGAATCGCCTCCCTGGCTGATATCAGCCAGATAGGCCTGAAACTGCTGCATACGGGCGGGGTCGCTGAAGAACCAGTGCGTCAGCAGCCAGGCGATCGGATAATAGGTCGTGCGCTGGCTTTCTGTACGCACTTCATCGGGCCGGGAAGTCAGCAGAACATCCAGCGGAATCCAGCTCTCGGACATGATCCAGTAGGCGCGATTACTGTTGTAATTGCCCAGAAGGACCTCGCTCTTGCCGATGTTGATGTCGGCCGTCATGTAATACTCGGCGAACCCTTCGACGAACCATGCCGGATAGGCCCCTGGCGCATTTCCCAACATGAAATGGTGGGCGTATTCGTGCATCAGGATGTCTTCACCCGATACGCCCTGGCCATCATTTGTACGGACAGCAGCGGCGAAAATGTCCTCTGACGTCGGGAAATAGGTGCCCATCGTGTTCGCGCCGCTGTCGGGGTTGATCCTCAACAAGCCGGGCCGGCCTGAGACCAGGTAAATCGGCAGTTTCCTGGGCGGCGTTGTGTTGATCGGGATGCCGGATCGGTACTGCATCACGCGATCCAGCATCTCCAACTTCTGGACATAGTCGCGCAGCGATCGTTCGCTGCCTTCGCTATAGACGATGAAGCGTTCGCTTTCGGCGCGCAGCCAGTCGGCACGGGCCGATTTCGGCGAGGCGGCCAGGGTCAGGGCCGCCAAGGCGCCCAGGACGCAGGTGCGCGCAATCTTCATCGTCATTCCCTATCCCTCAGAATAAGGGTCTGATCGCAGAGGTTGCGCCGGGGCGTAAAGAGGTGTTGTTCAAATAAGGCCGAATCCTGGCGAAAACTTGATTTCCCGCTTCAAAATAACCCCTCGCCTTAAAGGGCTTTTGGAGTCATCCTCCTTGTCGCAGGGACGATCCAGCCGTCAGAGCCGGACGCCCGCCCAGACGCCGACCCGGTGATCTGGACATAGGGAAAGGAAAGAACGATGGCCGTAATCCATCCTCAAGACCGCTTCGCCCGCCCACGCCGTGAAGGCAGACCCTTGCACCCCGCCTTCGGCCTTCTGGTCGGGTTCGGCTTCATCTTCGCGATCGCCACCCTGGTCCACGTCGTCTTCAACGTGGTGATGTAGCGAACCGGACGCGCCTTGGCCGTTCTGATCCTGACAGGTTCAGGCGGCGAGGCGGTTCCAGACGGCGCGGTCGGCGGCGACCGCGTTGAGGCGACGGCCCTTGGCCTGCAACTGATGCATGACGACAGGGGGCAGAGCGCAGAAACGCGGCTCGACCAGGTCGGGATTGCAGGCGACGGCGGGGGCCGCGAACAGGGCGGCGTTCACATCGGGGCTGCGCTCCGCGATCAGCCAGGCCAGGCGTCGCGCGCGCGATGGATCGCGGCGGTGCAGCAGAGGGTCCTCGGCGAACAGTTCGCAGCCCAGTTGCAGCACATAGTCGAAATCCAGCTTTTCGAACCGGCGCGCGTCAGCGGGCGTGACCGGGCAGGCCTCGTCCAGGTCGAACACGACGTCGTTCAAAAGAAACAGCATGTGGCGATACGCTCGAACAGCCGGACGAAGTTCGTCCGCATCCCCACATTAGCCGCCGCCGCTTGCGGTCCCGTTCACGGACGCGGTTAAGCATTCATCACCGACGGGGATGGGCGTTCACACCCTGCCTACCTTGATGGCGCGGCCTATTGGCCCAGCAGTCCGACCATGAGATTGATCGTCAGGGCCAGGATCACCGTATTGAAGGTGAAAGCCATCAGGCTGTGGATGCTGGACAGGCGGCGCATGCCCCGGTCCGAAATCTGGATGTCCGCCGTCTGGGACGCCACCCCGATGATCAGCGAGAAATGCAGGAAGTCCCAGTAGTCCGGCTCGTCCTCGCCGGGGAAGATCAGGCCGCCGCGATCCTTTGCCCTCGTCTGCTGATAGAAGGCGTGGGCGTAATGCAGGGCGAAGATCAGGTGGATGAAGGTCCACGACAGGGCCACGGTGGTCAGGGACAGAAGGCCGCTGGTCAGGGGATCGCCGCCGCGCGTCGCCTCGCCAATGACGATGACGATGCTGGCGACGGCCGCAAGCAGGCTGAGCGGGAGGACCCACTGGCCGGTCTGGTCCAGAGCGGCGGCGCGCCTGCGTATGGCGTCCACGCCCTCGGCCCGGGACATGCGCCAGAGGGTGGCGGCGATGAAGGCGGCGGCGCCGACATCCCAGCCGATGGCGACGCGGGTCAGCCCGTGGGCCTGGATCGGCGCCAGCAACGCGACCCCCGCTGTCAGACCCATGCAGGCCAGCAGGATTCCGTGCAGGGTGATTGAACGCATGATGGCCATGCCCCGATCATGACGCGGCCGCGCCCGCCCGCAAGTCTTGGATAGCAGCCCGTTTGCCGCACAGGCCGCCTATTCGACCAAAAGCGAAGCGGATGACGCGACGTGACCCTTGCAGAGCGGATCGGCCTTGGCTTACCTGATCACGCATTGTTACAGGCTCGATCTCCGGGCCGCTAAGAGAGGCCGCCATGACCACCCATGAAGATCGCGCCGGACTGAAGATTGCGGGCGAAATCATCGCCCTGATCGAACAGGATGTGCTTCCCGGCCTGGGTCTTGATGCGGCGGCGTTCTGGACCGGGACGGCGGCGATCTTGGAGCGGTTCGCGCCGGAGAACCGCGCCCTGCTGGCCAAGCGCGATGCGCTGCAGGCCCGGATCGATGACTGGAACCGCGCCCGCAAGGGTCAGCCCTATGATGTGGGCGCCTCGGAGGCCTTCCTGCGCGAGATCGGTTATCTGGTCGAGGAGCCTGCGCCCTTCACCATCGGAACCAGGGCGGCCGATCCCGAGATTGCGACGATGGCCGGGCCGCAGCTGGTGGTGCCTGTGCTGAACGCCCGCTTTCTGCTGAACGCCGCCAACGCCCGCTGGGGCAGCCTGTATGACGCCCTGTACGGCACGGATGCGCTGGGCGATCCGCCAGCGGGCGGCGGCTATGATGTCGAGCGCGGCGCCCGCGTCGTGGCCCGCGCCAAGGCGTTTCTGGACCAGGCGGCGCCGCTGGCGTCAGGCTCGCACGCCGATGTCGCCGGATGGTCGGTGGCGGACGGCGCACTGTCGCCCGCGTTGAGGGATGCGGGTCAGTTCGTCGGCTTTGCGGGTCCGGCCGCGGCGCCGTCGTCGATCCTGCTGAAGCACAACGGCCTGCATATCGAACTGGTCATCGACCGCACCCATCCGGTCGGGCGGGGTGATCCGTCGGGTCAGGCGGATGTGGTGCTGGAATCGGCCCTGTCCACCATCGTCGATCTGGAGGATTCCGTCGCCGCCGTCGACGCCGCCGACAAGGCCGAGGCCTATCGCAACTGGCTGGGCCTGATGAAGGGCGACCTGTCGGCGACCTTCAGGAAGGGCGGCGCGAACCTGACCCGCGCGCTGGAGGCGGATCGCGTCTTCACGGCGCCGGACGGTTCGACCCTGACGCTGAAGGGACGATCCCTGCTGTTCGTGCGCAACGTCGGCCATCTGATGACCACGCCCGCCATTCGTCTGGCGGACGGATCGGACGCGCCCGAGGGTGTCATGGACGCCATCATCACCAGCCTGATCGCCCTGTACGACATCAAGAACCTGGGACAGTTCCAGAACAGCGCCGAGGCCTCGGTCTATATCGTCAAGCCCAAGATGCACGGACCGGAAGAGGCCGCCTTCACCAACCGGCTGTTCGACGCGGTCGAGGATCTGCTGGCTGTTCCGCGCCACACGATCAAGGTCGGGGTGATGGATGAGGAACGCCGTACCAGCGCCAATCTGGCGGCCTGCATCCATGCGGTGAAGGACCGGATCGTCTTCATCAACACCGGCTTTCTGGACCGCACCGGCGACGAGATTCACACCGCCATGCAGGCCGGGCCTGTGGTGCGAAAGGCCGACATAAAGTCCAGCGCCTGGATCGCGGCCTATGAGGCGAGGAACGTCGCCATCGGCCTGAAATGCGGCCTGTCCGGCAAGGCCCAGATCGGCAAGGGGATGTGGGCCGCGCCGGATCGGATGGCCGACATGCTGGAGCAGAAGATCGGCCACCCGAAGACGGGCGCCAACACCGCCTGGACCCCGTCGCCCACGGCGGCGACCCTGCACGCGCTGCACTATCATGCGATCGATGTCTTCGCGGTCCAGAAGACGGTCGCGGACCAGCCTACGCCTGGTCTGGAGGCCCTGCTGACCCCGCCCCTGGCCAGCGGCGTCAACTGGTCGGAGGCCGAGGTGGCGGCCGAACTGGACAACAACGCCCAGGGCATTCTGGGCTATGTGGTGCGCTGGATCGACCAGGGCGTCGGCTGCTCCAAGGTGCCGGACATCCACGACATCGGCCTGATGGAGGACCGCGCCACACTGCGGATCAGCTCGCAGCATATCGCCAACTGGCTGCTGCACGGGGTCTGCACGGCGGAGCAGGTGGACGCCGCCTTCCTGCGCATGGCGGCCAAGGTGGATGGCCAGAACGCGGGCGATCCGTTGTATCAGCCTATGGCCCCGAACCCGGACGCCAGCCTGGCCTATCAGGCTGCGCGGGCGCTGGTGTTCGAAGGGGTCGAACAGCCGAACGGATACACCGAGCCGCTGCTGCACGCTTACCGGCTGAAGGCGAAGGCGGCGGCCGCTTGACTGAACTCCGTCACCCCGGGGCTTGACCCGAGAGGCGGGCGCGGATCGGTCTGCGCCTGGCCTTTGGGCGCAATGGGGCGGCGCATCCGGCCCTCGGGTCCAGCCCGAGGGTGAGAGAGCCTTGTTGCCTGCCTGCGCGGGCGTTCAGCCTGCTGGCCTGTCGTGTGTGTCCGCCGCTTCCTCTTCCTCATCGGCCATGACGTCGGCGGCGGCGTCGTTGGCGCTGTGCCTGCCGCGCAGGGGACCGCCGGGCTGGGTCGCGGGACCTTCGCCGTGCCCCAGGCGTTTCAACGCCTCGTCGCCCTCCAGTCCAAAGGCGCGGCGCAGACGCACGTCTGTCTGGGGCACCGGCACCTCGACGCCCGCCGAATCCAGCGCATCGGCGATCAGCCAGGTATAGGCGGCGTGCATGGCGGCGGGGCGTTTCACCGCGTCACGCGTGGGCCAGACGACCAATTCAAACGCCAGCCCCCGATCCCCGAACGCGACCAGCCAGACCTGGCTCTTGCGCGCCTCGGTCTCGGGCAGGGTGAAGGGGCTGGCCTTGGCCGCCTTCAGCACGGCGTCGCGCACCAGACCCCGATCCGACCCATAGGCGACGGTGAAGGGCACGTGGATGCGGCGCGTATCGCCCTTCAGCGTCCAGTTGGTCACCGGTTGTTCGATGAAGCGTGAGTTGGGCACCAGCACGTTTACGTTGTCATTGGTGCGTACGCGGGTGGCGCGGGGGCCGATCTCCATGATGGCGCCGCGAATGCCGATGTCCTCGATCTCGATATAGTCGCCAACCGACACCATCCGGTCGAAGATCAGGAACAGGCCGGACACGAACTCCTTGACCACGCCCTGAAGTCCCAGGCCCACGCCGATGCCGAGCGCACCCGCAAACACCGCCAGAGACGACAGGTTGACGCCCGCCGCCGACAGGGCCGACATGAGGCCCACGACGATGATGCCATAGACCGCCAGCCGCTCCAGCAGATAGACGGCCTGACGGCTTCGTTCCGCCCGCTCGCGCACCCGGCGCAGGGCGCGCGTCACCAGCCAGCTTGCGGCGAAGGTCAGCAGCAGAATGACGGCGGCGCTGATCAGGCCGCCCAGCGTCAGGTGAAAGCCGCTGAACCCCAGCAGTTTCGACTGGTCCAACGTCAGAAGGTTCAGCTTGTCGCTTGGATTGGCCATACGGTCGAAGCGCGCGGCCAACGGCTAAGGTTCCGGGCGTTGGCCGCGACGTCGAAGTTCTTAAAGAGGCTTATCGCCGATCAGCGTCGCTGATCGGGATCAGTTCAGAAGCGGAAGGCCGCCTTGACCCATAGCTTGTCGCCCTGGGGCCGGTTTTCGGCGTGGAGTTCATGCTGCCACTGGGCGGTGACGGGGACGTTTCCGACGACGTAGCGGACCAGGGGGCCCAGAGCGAAGGCCTCGCCGCGCACGCCGTCCGGTCCCGCACGCACGCCGCCGATCCTGTCGTCCGTGGTCTGGCGATAATAATAGCCGGTCAGGCCCAGCGTCAGTTTTCCGGTGGTGTAGGCGAGCGCCGCGTCGGTGTGGATGCTCTGGCCCGACTTGTAGTCGGTGTCGTCATTGGTGGTGTTGAAGTCGTACATCACCTTGGCGGAAGCCTCCCATCCGCCGCCGGGCTGGGCGTAGGTGGCGGCGAACACAGGCTCGAACGTCCAGTAGTTGCGCCCGATATTGGCCAGATCACTCGACTTGTAATCGCCGGTGGGGATGAAGGTGTCGACCGTGGCGACCAGGTTCCAGTCGCCCTTTTTCCAGCCCAGGACGAGCGGGCTGACGATGATGTCGCCCAGGCCGAACTTGCTCTGGCTCTGGCCGCCAGCCTTCACGTCCAAATTGACGACGGGGATCAGGGCGTGGGCGGCGACGGTGGCGCCCAGAAAGGTCTTGTCGCTGACATAGACGATGCGGCCGATGTTGGCGAAGGCGCTGAGCGAGAAGTCCGGGACCAGATTGTCGCCGTTTGCGTCATTCAGCCGGTCGGCGGTGTAATAGTTGGTGTAGGTCAGCAGATAGGTTCCGGGCGGCGGCAGTTGCGCCACGCCGATGGATTCCGCGCCGTCGGCATAGGCCGTGCCGCGACCCTCTCCGGCCTGAGCGGTGCTGGCGAAGCCAGCGGCCAGGCTTGCGGCCAGCAAGGCGGCGGCGATTCCGGGTGTCTTCATTTTTAGTCCCTCCCTTTGTTTTGGGCGCACCTGTCCGTCCGGCGTGAAAAGCCGGTCGCCAGCACGTCCCTTCTTGTTGAGCCTTGGTTTGTGGTCGCGGGGTCAGATCTTGCGGAACAACGGCGAACGGGCCGTGGCCTCGGCGTCGCCGGCTGTCAGGAACCGCTCCATGAAGATGTCCCGCTCGAACAGACGCCCCTTCATCAGGGCGGTGACGCCCGCCTCGATCATCGGCGGCGGTCCGCACAGATAGGCCTGACAGCCGCTGAACCGTCCCTCGAACAGACGTTCGGCCGCCTCGTGGACATAGCCGGTTTCGCCGTCCCAGACGTCGTCCGCCTCGGGCTGGGAGACGGCGGGGACATAGCGGAAGTTCTCATGGGCGGCCTCCAGCTGGCGGAACAGGTCGCCGAAATGCAGGTCGCAGGGGCGCCGCCCGCCATGCACCAGGGTGATCGGCGCGGAATAGCCCTGCTCCAACAGGTCCAGGATCATGCCCTTGGGGCTGGACAGGCCCGAGCCGCCCGCCAGGAAGATCAAAGGCTTCTCGGCCGAACGTCGCACATAGAAACGCCCCAGCGGGCCGGTGAAGTTCAGGCTGTCGCCCGCCTTCAACCCGTCGTGCAGCCAGGCGGTGCCGACGCCGCCTGGCACGCGGCGTATGTGCAGTTCGATCAGATTGGGCTGGGCCGGGCTGCTGGCGATGGAGAAGGCGCGCGTGCCGTCGATGCCCGGCAGGTGCAGGTTGACGTACTGCCCCGCCTGAAAATCCAGCCCTTCGCCCTCCAGCCGCAGCCACAGGGCCAGGATGTCGGGGGTGATCATCTCGCGGCGCTCGACCAGGCCGACGTAGTCCTTGATGGCGATGCGGCGGGCGTCTTCGTCCTCATCGACATCGGCTTCGATCACGACGTCGCCCAGCGGCATGGCGCTGCAGGCCAGGGTCTTGCCCTCGTCCCGCTCGAAATCCATCAGGGCGAAGGATGAGGCGTTTCCGTGGTCGACTTCACCCTCCAGCACCTCGACCTTGCAGGTGCCGCACAGGCCGTGGCCGCAGGCGTGGGGCAGCCAGACGCCGGCCCGAAGGCAGGCGTCCAGCAGGGTCTGACCGGGCGCGATCTCAACGGTCTCGCCGATCGGTTCGATGGTCAGGGTCGGCATGGGCGCGGCCTCAGACCGAAGGCGCGGGGCTGGTCCAGAAACGGATCAGCGACTTGTGGCCGACGCCCTGCTCGCCCAGGGACCGGGCCGGGTCGGGCGTCCAGTCGGCGCCGTCCAGCATCCAGCGGGCCTGGGACAGGTCGACGCCCGCCCATTCCGGGTCCACCGCATAGAGGGACGGCAGGATCTCGCCGGTCAGGGCGGCGAAGGGCGTCTGCGGCGGCAGGGGCAGGGTGATCGCCGCGCAGAAGTTCAGATGCTCCTCCCAGTGGACATAGACCAGCTGGGCGCCGTGGAAATTCTCGACGCGGTCACGGACGGGGCCGGTGTAACCGGGATTCAGACTTGCGGTCGCCATAGGGCTGTCCTCCTATTCCGCGGCGACCGGGAAGGCAGGGCGGCGCCCCTCCATCCAGCGGTTCCACTGCGCTTCTTCGGGAGAACCGGCGTAGTCCATGTTATCGGCCCCCTGGTTGATGTGATACCAGTCCAGCACCTCGGGCAGGGTCGCCCCGCCGCAGGCGCCCTGGAATATCTGATGCACCGGCAGCCAAGCCTGGGCGTACTTCTCCGGCTCGTGGTCGAAGATGTCCTTGCAGCCGTCCGAACAGGTGTGGAACTTGTCGCCGCCGTGTTCGGAGACACGGAAGCTGATGGTCGTGGGGTCGCCGACCTCGGTGAAGGCCATCGGAATCTGGCAGACCTGGCACAGTTGCGGCAGGCCGTTGTTGTAAAACCGCTTTCCGTCGTCGGCCTGTTCGCGCCACTTGCGATAGCGCGGCTCGTAATGCTCAGCGAAGCTGTTCGGATATTTCTCGCGAAGCCAGGCCATGTGGGCGTCGTCGATGTCCCAGGTGTGGACCGCCGCCGCATGGGTGTAGTTGTAGAAGATGCCCCAGGCCTGATGGGTCAGATGATCCTTTTCGGCCTTGGCGACATCGGCGTATTTCGGTTCGCGGATGCCGTAGCGCGCCAGGTCGGCGAACAGGGCGCCGCCCGCCTGCTCGTAATAGGTCTCCCAGGCCTCGCTCCAGGACATGACCTTCTTGGGCAGCATATAGTCCATCATCATGCCGACCAGGGTCAGCAGGCGGTAACCGCGCCAGAACCACTTGTCGATCCAGCCCTGGACGATCGGCACATTGGCCTCGTCCTGCTCCAGCAGGAAGCGCACGGCCTCCAGGCCCAGGGTCATGTGGCGGCTTTCGTCGGACTGGGCCGAGAAGCCGAACGTCACCGTCGCCATGTCGCCGTTGTAGGCCGCGCCCGACATGAAGGGCACGAACAGCAGGTTGGTCAGGACATATTCGAAGGCGAAGCTGATGGAGGTCAGGAACTCGAACGGCCCGGCGCTGGTCGCATCGTCGAAGAAGGACTTGGGCACCGACAGATACCACAGCCGGTCGTGCATATGGGCGAAGTCGTGGATGCCGTCGAAATACTTGTTGTAGTGGCTGATGGTGTGGATCTGCGTCTGGCAGTGACGCAGTTCGTCGATCGACTGCATCTGCGCCGCCACGCGCAGGCCCGCGCCCGGCAGGTGACGCGCCAGGTGGGCGAAGTGGCGGTGGGCCTGATACTCCAGCGGCGTCACGCCCTGAATGAACAGTTTGACCGCGTTCAGGTAGCGGGCGTCGGTGATGCCCAGCTGGCCGTTGTTCTGGGCCATGGAGTCGATGACGGCATAGAGCTTGCGCTCCTTCTCCGCCTGGAATTTCCAATAGGCGTCCATGGTCAGTTTGAAGGGGTCTTCCCAGGCGTCCCAGTCATGGACCTTGATCCCCTCGTATTTGGCGAAGGGGAAGATGTCGTCCTCGCGCTGGTAGGTCGGCTTCCAGTCCAGGCCTCGCGTATAGGCGCCGTATTTCTGCTTCAGGCTCATTTTGCGCGTGGTCATGACTATCTCCAGAAGATGATCAGAGAGCCGTCGTCCTCGTCCACGGAGCCGGACAGAGAGATGACGCTGAGGTGGATTTCCTGCGGGTCCCAGTCGCGGCCCAGGCGTTGGGAAACGCTGTCGGCGCGAATCTCAAGCCGACCGGGGCAGTCGATCTTGGTCATGGCCGGGAAGGGGTTGCTGCGGGCCTCGGGATTGTCGGCCAGGATGGATTCGATGATGGCGAAACCGTCCTGGGTGTTCTGGATGCTGATGGAGACGGGCTTGATCATGCCGCCATCTCCTGCGCTTCCAGGGCGTTCAGGCCGACCATACGTTCGCGCAGGCGGGCGCCCGCGGCATTGACGGCGGCGTCGCCATCGGCGCCCAGAACCATCGTGGCGATGGGGCGGACAGCCTCTTGCGCCCGAGCGGACCAGCGTTCGAACCATTCGCCGAGGGTGATGCGGTTGGCCTCGGATTCAGCGGCGGCCGCCTTGACGACCGCGTCGGTCCAGCGGCTGTTGTCGGCGAACCAGTCCCCCAGGAAGCCGGTCATCATCGACAGGGCCGAGCCGTTGTGCGCGGCGCCCGCCCGATCAAAGTCCCCGGTCGCCAGCGGATAGATATAGCCGTCCAGCACGATCAACTGGGCGACATACAGTTCGAACCAGTCACGCACGACCAGCTGATCCTCGACCAGGCGACGCAGGGGCTGCCAGACGTCGGCGTCGAGCCATTGGGTCTTGGCCTCGGCCAGGGCGCTTTCGGAGCCCTGGCCCAGCAGCAGGCCGATGCGCGAAATGATCTGGGCGAGGCCCAGCCGATCGGCCCCGCAGAAGGCCGCAGCCGATGTGATCTGACTGCCGTAGCCCCAGTCGGCGATCAGCTGGCAGTTCATGTTCGCCGCCCATTCGACATGCCGCAGCGGCAGCAGATAGGCGGTGAAAATCTCGCGCCAGGCCGGGTCGACGCCGGCGATCAGGTCACGCTTCTCGACGAAGTTCACGGCGTCGTCGAACGACTGCTGCATGGCCGCGCGGTTGATGTTGTAGGCGGCGTAGTAGAACTGGCGCGGATCGCGAAAGACGTACCAGTCCTTCATCACGATGCGGGTGCGGCGCGGATCGTACAGTTCGAACTCGGGCGCGTAGGTCGGGCGATAGTGGAAGTTGGCCGTCGGCTGCACGTCATAGGTGGCCTCCTCATAGCGGGAGGCGGGCTTGTCGACGCCGAAGCGTCGGGCGATGTGCGAAAAGGTCTGGCGACGCGGCGTGATCGCTTCGGCCTGGATGTCGATGTTCATTGAGACGCTCCAACAAGGTCGAGTGAGGGGGCGGGACCGTCCTTGACCAGGCGCAGCACGGCGTGGCTGGCGGTGCGATCGGCGGCGGTCACCAGACAGCCGTTCTCCAGGCAGAACTCCCGAAAGGCGGCGACGGGCAGCACCAGTTCGACGCTGAGGTCAGGGTCGCCGTAGATGAAGTCGAACTCCACGACGCCGCCTGCCGTCACCTGACGAACCACGGTCTGAAGCTTGGGGCGACTGCCTGAAACCGGGCAGGGTGGCGTGATCGGACTGGGCGCCGCTGTCATGTTCGTTTCCTGGATTGGGCCGCTTTTCGCGGCTCGTTGTTCCGTTCCCTGAAATGAAGATTGTCGGAGCGTCTGATAATGAGCCAATACAAAAAGGGCAGAGTCTGATGCCTTTTCGCTATTGTCCTGGCCGCCGGCGTCGGGCCCTAATGCGGGAATGAAACGCTCGCCCCCGCCCGAAGTGCTGCCGCGCGCCGTGTTGTCCGGCGTCGACGTGCGCCGACTGCGCTACTTCATGGCGGTGGCCGAGGAGCTGCATTTCGGGCGGGCGGCCGAGCGGCTCTATATCGCCCAGCCCGCGCTCAGCCGGCAGATCGCCAGTCTGGAGAACGCCATCGGCGCCCAGCTGTTCGACCGCAGCCGCAGCGTCATCCACCTGACGCCCGCAGGCGAGGCCTTGCTGCCGCGCGCCCGTGACATTCAGGCGCGGGTCGCCGACGCCGTGCGCGTGGCGCGTCGCGCGGCCGAGGGTCTGGTGGGGGTGATCCAGGTGGGCTTCGTCGGGTCGGCGACCTTTTCCATCCTGCCGGGTGTCTTCAACGCCTATCGCAAACAGTATCCCGAGGTCGAACTGGTGCTGCACGCGATGAATACGGCCGAGTTGCGGGGCGCCCTGCGTGATCGGTCCATTGACGTGGCCTTCGCCCGACCCGGCATTCAGGACCCCGACATCGTCAGCGAGGTGGTGCAGCGCGAACCGCTGATCGTGGCCCTGCCGGACACGGACATCCTGGCCGAGCAGAGCCATATCGCCCTGGCGGATCTGGCGGTGCGGCCCTTCATCCTCTATCCGCGCCAGCCTCGGCCCAGCTTCGCCGACTATGTGCTGGAGCTGTGCCGCGCCGAGGGCTTCACGCCCGAAATCGCTCAGGAGACCCTGGAGATCCAGACGGCCCTGTCGCTGGTGTCGGTGGGCGCGGGGGTGTCGATCGTGCCGGAATCGACCTCTGACGCCCAGTTGCACGGGGTCGCCTACCGCCGCCTGCTGGGGGCGGAGCCGGAAACACAGCTGAGCCTGGCCTATTTGCGCGACAACCGGTCGTCGGTGCTGGGGGGCTTCTGCGCCCTGGTGCGCGACCGCACCCGCAGCCAGATCAGGCCGAGAGGAAGCTGAGCACGGCCTGGCTGAAGGCGTCCGGCTGCTCCACGTTTGACAGGTGGGCGGCGTCCAGCACTGTCAGTCGCGCGTCCGCAATGGTGCTGATCAGGGCTTCGGCGTGGTCCAGCGGGGTGGCGGGATCGGATGCGCCCGCAATGACCAGCGTCGGCGTCGTGATCAGCCCGCCCAGGCGGCGCAGGTCCATGTCGCGGATTGCGGCGCAGCATCCCGCGTAGCCTTGCGGCGGGGTCGCCAGAAGACCCGCCTCGATGACGGCGATCGGTTCAGGCGCGCGCGCGGCGAAATCCGGCGTGAACCACCGTGCGGCCGAGGCCGTCGCCAAGGGCGCCATGCCCTGTGACAGGGCGGCGGCGATGCGCGCATCCCAGGACGAGGGCGGTCCCATAAAGGCCGAGGTGTTGGCCAGCACCAGCCGCGCCAAGCGTTCGGGCGCGCGCACTCCCATCCACTGACCGACCATGCCGCCCAGCGACAGGCCGCAGAAGGCGACGCGATCAAGCCCCAACGCATCCAGCAACTCGACCACATCGCGGCCCAGACGGTCCAGGCTGTAGGCGCCCGCCGGTGCGTCGGAGGCGCCGTGACCCCGGCTGTCGTAACGCAGCACCCGGAAACGCGCGGAGAAGGCGCCCATCTGCGCGTCCCACATCTCCATGCGCGTGCCGAGCGAGTTGGACAGCAGCAGGATCGGGGCGTCTTCAGGTCCGTCGAAACGGTAGGCCAGACGACAGCCGTCACCCATTATGGCATGATCGCTCATACCCGCTCCACTATCATGCCGATGCCTTGACCCACGCCGATGCACATGGTCGCCAGCGCATATCGACCGCGGGTGCGATGCAGTTGCTCCACCGCCGTCATGACGATGCGCGCGCCGGACATGCCCAGGGGATGGCCCAGGGCGATGGCGCCGCCATTGGGGTTCAGGCGCGGATCGCGCGGATCGACTTCAAGTTCCGCAAGCACGGCCAGGGCCTGAGCAGCGAAGGCTTCGTTCAACTCGATCACGTCCATGTCGGCCATGGTCAGGCCGGTGCGGGCGAACAGCTTGCGCGCCGTCTCGACCGGGCCGACGCCCATGATGCGCGGCGCCACGCCCGAGGCCGACATGGCGACGACGCGGGCGCGGGGCGTCAGTCCGTGGGCGCGGGCGGCGGCTTCCGAGGCGATGATCATCGCCGCCGCTCCGTCATTGAGGCCCGAGGCGTTGCCCGCCGTCACCGTGCCGTCAGGCCGCACGACCGGCTTCAGTTTGGCGAGGGCTTCAAGGGTCGTGGCGCGTGGATGTTCGTCCACGGCGAAAAGGACCGGATCGCCGCGCCGTTGCGACACGGATACGGGCACGATCTCGGCGTCAAACCGGCCAGATGTCTGGGCGGCGGCGGCCTTGGCCTGGCTGTCCAGGGCGAAAACGTCCTGAGCTTCACGGGTGACGCCCCATTGCTCTGCGACGTTTTCAGCCGTCTGGGGCATGGTGTCCACGCCATAGGCGGCGCGCAGGGCCGGGTTGATGAAGCGCCAGCCCATAGTGGTGTCTTCGATGGTCTGGGCGCGGTCGAAGGCGGCCGCCGCCTTGCCCATCACATAGGGGGCGCGGGTCATGCTCTCGACGCCGCCGGCGATCATCAGTTCGGCCTCGCCCGCGCGGATGGCCTGCGCCGCCAGACCCACGGCGTTGAGACCCGATCCGCACAGACGGTTCACGGTCACGCCGGGCAGGGTTTCGGGCAAACCCGCCAACAGCACGGCCATGCGGGCGACATTGCGGTTATCCTCGCCCGACTGATTGGCGCAGCCCAGCAGGACGTCGTCGACGGCGCCCCAGTCCAGCGAAGGGCGCCGTTCGGCCAGGGCTCTCAGCGGGACCGCCGCCAGATCGTCGGCGCGTACAGCCGACAGCGCGCCGTTCAGCCTGCCGACAGGGGTGCGAACAGCGTCGCAGATGAAGGCGTGGTTCATGCGGCGGCCGTCTGGATGGAGAGCGGTGCTCCGGTCTTGGCGACGATCTCCTCGACCGTGACGCCGGGGGCGGTCTCGATGAGCGTCAGGCCTCCCCGTTTGCGGTCGACGGCGATGACGCCCAGGTCCGTAATGATCAGATCAACGACCTTCCGGCCGGTCAAAGGCAGGGCGCATTGCTCCAAGATCTTGGGCGAACCGTCCTTGGCGACGTGATCCATCACCACGACGATGCGCTTGACCCCGGCGACCAGGTCCATCGCCCCCCCCATGCCCTTCACCATTTTTCCGGGAATGGTCCAGTTGGCCAGATCGCCGTTGGCGGCGACCTCCATGGCCCCCAGAACGGCCATGTCGATATGGCCGCCGCGGATCATGGCGAAGCTGTCGGCGGAAGAGAAGAAGCTGGATGTGGGCAGCACCGTCACCGTCTGCTTGCCCGCGTTGATCAGGTCCGGGTCCGCCTCTCCGTCGAAGGGAAACGGGCCGATGCCCAGCAGGCCGTTCTCGCTTTGCAGCGTGACGTTGACGCCCTGGGGCACATGATTGGCCACCAGCGTCGGTATGCCGATGCCCAGGTTCACATAATAGCCGTCGCGCAGTTCCTGACCGGCGCGGGCGGCCATGTCGTCGCGGGTCCAGCTCATGACGGCGCCTCCTCGCGCGGGCGGGTCGTCAGCTTTTCGATGCGTTTTTCGTTGATGGTCGAAAGGACGATCCGGTCGACATAGATGCCGGGGGTGTGGATGGCGTCGGGGTCCAGGGCGCCTTCGGGGACGATCTCCTCGACTTCGACCACGGTGATCTTGCCGGCGGTCGCCATGTTCGGATTGAAGTTGCGCGCCGTCTTGCGGAACATCAGGTTGCCGGCAGGGTCGGCCCGCCAGGCCTTGATGATCGACAGATCGGCGCGCAGCCAGGTTTCGCGCACATAGTCCTGACCTTCGAAGGATTCGACGGGCTTGCCCTCGGCGACGACGGTGCCGACGCCGGTCTTGGTGTAGAAGGCGGGGATGCCTGCGCCCCCCGCCCGGATGCGTTCGGCCAGGGTGCCTTGAGGATTCAGCTCCAGCTCCAGCTCGCCCGAGAGATACTGCTGCTCGAACAGCTTGTTCTCGCCGACATAGCTGGAGATCATCTTCCTGATCTGACGGCTCTCCAGCAGCATCCACAGGCCAAACCCGTCGGCGCCCGCGTTGTTGGAGATGACGGTCAGGCCGCCGACGCCCGAAGCCCTGATCTCGGGGATCAGGCTCTCGGGATTGCCCGACAGCCCGAAGCCGCCCGACATGAGGGTCATGCCGTCGAACAACAGGCCGTCGAGCGCGGCGCGGGGAGAAGCGAAAACCTTGGACACGAACGCCTGGTCCTTTTGATCAGGCCGCCGCGCGGGCGCGGCCGGACAGGTTTTCGTCGGTCTTGTTCTCTGCGCGTTGCAGCGTGAAATCGAACGCCACATAGGCGCTGTCGCCCTGACGCTGCGGCACCGGCAGCAGGCCCTCACGGGTGGCGAAGGCGAAGTCGTCGGCGGCGAACGGATCATCGCCGAAGTTGATCTGGGTCGTCAGCGAGCGATAGCCCGGCGCCTCGACGAAGAAGTGGACGTGAGCGGGACGATTGCCGTGGCGGCCGATGGCCTTCAGCATACGGTCCGTCGCGCCGTTCGGCGGCACCGAATAGCCGTTCGGCATCTTGGAGTTGAAGTAGTAGCGGCCGTCGGCGCCGATCTTGATCCTGCGGCGATTGTTGAATGGGGTCTGTTCGCCGGTGGGATCGAAGTGGGAATAGAAGCCCTTCGAATTGGCGTGCCACACATGCAGGATGGCGTCGACGGGCGGTTCGCCGTCCGGCCCGACGATGCGGCCCGTCATATACAGGGTGCCGGTGTCGTCGGCGTCATCGGTCAGGTTGACATCATCGCCCTCGACCAGGGGCGCGCCCTCGACATAGAGCGGACCTTCGATGGTGCGCGGCGTGCCGCCGGTGCGTCCGGCCTCCGCGTCCTTGGCGTCCAGGAACAGGTCCATGAAATGCTCCAGGCCCGAGCCCGGCACGATCAGGCCGAATTCCTGAGCGCCGTCCTGGAAGAATTTGATCGCGCCCCAGAACTCGTTCTCGCTGACGTCGTGCTTGACAATGATGCGCATGATCGCCTCGACCATATCGCGCGTGATGGCCTTCAGACGCGGATCTCCGCCATCGACCGTCAGGCCGCTGGCGCGGTCCAGCAGGCTCTGGACCTCGGGTGTGGCGACGAAATCTTCGGTCATTGTCTTCCTCTCCTCTTGTGATTGGCCCTTGCAGGGCTCTTAGCGATCGTCCTGGTGGATCGATGACGGATGGCGGCACAGGGCGGTGACCTGCACGTCCATGTAGGGAAACAGCGGCAGGGTGCTGAGCAGGTCATGCAGCGTCTGGGCGTCGGCGACATCAAAGATGCTGACGTTGCTGTATCGCCCGGCGACGCGCCACAGGTGACGCCAGACGCCCTGATGTTGCAGGTCGTGGGCGCGCGCCTTTTCCTCGGCCTTCAGGCGGTCGATCCTCGCCGGATCGGCGTCGAGCGGAATGCGCACATCCATGGTCACATGGAACAGCATCGGCTTACTCCGCGGCCAGTTTGGGCGTGTTGATCGAGGGGCGCATGGCCCGATCGCGCCGCAGCGCCGTGATCGCATCCTCGTTCAGCTGGACGCCCAGGCCCGGCCCATTCGGCACCGTCAGACAGCCATCGGCGTAGTGCAACGGTTCCGCCAGAAGCTCCTGGGTCAGCAGCAGGGGGCCGAACAGTTCGGTGCCGAACTCGATCTCGGGCAGGGTGGCGAACAACTGGGCCGAGGCGATCGTGCCGACCCCGGCTTCCAGCATTGTGCCGCCATAGAGGGCGACGCCCGCCGACTGGGCGATCCCGGCCAGTCGGAGGGCCTGCGTCAGGCCGCCGGACTGGGCGATTTTCAGGGCGAAGATGTCCGCCGCCTGACCGCAAGCCAAAGCGTAACCGCTTTCCGGGCCATGCAGGGCCTCGTCGGCCATGATGGGGACCAGGCCCATCGCGGTCAGACGCGCCATGCCCGCCGTCGCATGGGCGCGAATGGGTTGTTCGACCAGATCGACGCCCGCCGCAGCCAACAGGGGCAGGGCGCGCTTGGCGGCGGCCTCGCTCCAGGCCTGATTGACGTCGACGCGGACGCTGGCCCGGTCGCCCAGGGCGCGTTTGATCGCCGCGACGTGGGCGACGTCTTCCCGCACCGACCGCTTGCCGATCTTCAGCTTGAAAGCGTTGTGGCGGCCCGACGCCAGCATGGCCTCGGCCTCGGCGATGTCACGGGCGGTGTCGCCGCTGGCCAGGGTCCACAGCACCGGCAGGCGATCGTGGATGCGCCCCCCCAGAAGCTCGCTGACCGGCACGCCCAGCCGCTTGCCCTGAATGTCCAGCAGCGCGGTCTCGATGGCGTTCTTGGCGAAGCGGTTGTCGACGACGGCGCGGCGCAGACGATCCATGATGACGGCGGGACGAGTGGAGTCTGCGCCGGCCAGCAGCGGGGCGAAATAGGTGTCGATCGCCAGTTTGACGCCCTCGGGGCTTTCGCCGCCATAGTTCAAACCGCCGATGGTGGTGCCTTCGCCGACGCCCTCGATTCCGTCCGCACAGCGCAGGCGCACCAGCACGACCGTCTGCGACTGCATGGTCGCGACCGACAGGACGTGGGGTCGGATCGTGGGCACGTCGAGGATGATCGTCTCCACGATCTCAATCGCTGATCCCTGCACCCGTCGCCTCCGTGTTCGTTCTTCAAACAAAGCCTAGGAGGTGTATGTCATGATCTAAAATGCTGATTTGTTCAGGCTTGATATCAAATCGGCATTAGGGTGGCGCGCGATGTCCGCCCGCTTTCGAAGACGGCTTGCCGGTGTCATGGGGTCGCAAGTCGTCCTGCGGCGGATGGGGGGAGCCAGGCGTTTTCGTTTCACTGGCGCCAATGCGGCGGCGTCCCTGCACGCGACCGCTGGCCACTATGCGAAGTTCATGACGAGCCTGGCGTCGAGCGGCCCGACGCCCATGATCGCCCAGGCGACGCAGTCTGATCGCGGCGTCTTCTGGTTTCACATCTCGAGTGAACAGCCCGCCCCCAATCCGGCTTTCGGAAAGGGGGCGGATGCAATCGCGGGATCAGGCGGCGAGGATGACCTTCATCGCCTTTTCGCGGGCGGCGTTCCCGAACACATCATAGGCGTCCAGAATTTCGTCCAACCTGAAGCGGTGGGTGATCAGCTTTTTCGGATCGAACTTTCCGGCCTGGACCGTCTTCAGCAGCATCGGCGTGGTGTTGGTGTTCACCAGACCCATCGAAATGCTGATGTTCTTGATCCAGAGATCCTCGATATGAAGATCGACCGGCTTTCCGTGGACGCCGACATTGGCGATGGCGCCGCCAGCCGCGACGACCTGCTGGCAGATGTCGAAGGTCGCCGGCACGCCGACAGCCTCGATCGCGACATCGACGCCCCTGCCGTTGGTCAGTTCCATCACTCGGGCCGCTGCATCCTCGCTGCCGACCTGTACGGTATCGGTGGCGCCGAACTGGCGCGCCAGGCCCAGACGGGCGGGGTCCATGTCGATCATGATGATCCGACCGGGGGAGTAGAACTGCGCCGTCAGCAGGGCCGACATGCCGACCGGACCCGCGCCGACGATGGCGATGGTGTCGCCGGGTTTGACGCCGCCGGCCTGAACGCCGATTTCCAGGCCCGTCGGCAGGATGTCGGACAGCATGACCAGCGCCTCTTCGTCGGCGCCTTCGGGGATGTGATACAGCGAGTTGTCGGCGTGACGGATGCGGACATATTCCGCCTGGGTGCCGTCCACGCTGTTGCCAAGCTGCCAGCCGCCGTCGTCACAGTGTGAATAGAGCTGGCGCTTGCAGTTGGCGCAGGCGCCGCATGAGGGGATGCAGGAGATCAGCACGGGGTCGCCGGTGTTGAAGTTGCGAACCGCGCTGCCGACTTCGTCGATGACGCCCACGCCTTCGTGGCCCAGGGTGCGGCCCTCCGACACGCTGGGGACATCGCCTTTCAGGATGTGCAGGTCGCTGCCGCAGATGGTGGTCCTGGTGATCCGTACGATGACGTCCGTGGGCTCCTGGATGACGGGCTTTTCCTTTTCGATCCAGTCTTTGCGGCCGGGACCGTTATAGACGAGAGCTTTCATGGCTTCCTCCCTGCGGGGGGCGGCGCCCCCTCGATATTGGTGACTTTGTCGAACAGGCTGACCTTCGGTCTCAGGGTCAGGCCAGCCGCGACGACTATATCGTCCGGTGTTCGGCCTCGCAGTTGAGGTCTGGCCGTCGAGGGCTCTGGATCGGAAGTCTGGGCTCGATAACGGAAGCCGAATAGGTTTGCGGCGACGCCCGAACGGCCTCAGCGGCGAAGGCGCCGATTCCGCAGGGTTTGGCCTGCGCTTTCGCCAAAGCGCGCCCGGTAGCTGGTGTTCAGGGCGCTGAGGTTCGTATAGCCCCGCGCCGCAGCGACAGAGGTGACGGTTTCGCCGGGCTCCGCCTGTTCCAGCGCCTGTCGCAGTCCATCCAGGCGATGCGCCGTCAGGAACTGATGCGGCGTGATGCCCCGGAAACGCCGAAACCCTTCCGACAGGCTTCGTGTCGATACGCCAAGGGCGGCGGCGATGTCGGTGATCGACGGCGCCTGGGCCGCCCGCTCCATCATCATCTGCTCGGCGTCGCGCACATAGCGAGGGGCGGCGTGACGCGCTCCGGCCTCCAGATTCAGTCCTGCGTTCTCTGTCCAGTTACGCAGCAGTTCGAGGCACAGAAGCTCCTCAATGTGTTTTTCCATGATCGGATTGGGAATCCGGTCGCCTTGGGCGCTGATGGAGCGCGCGGCGTAGTCCACCAGCGAAAGCCAGGCCGAACGCCCGCTGCCGAACACCAGCCGCTGTTTCCACAGGGCGTCATCAGGCACGAACCCATACCAGCGCTGCGCGACCTCCTCCATCAGGTGGTGGGGAATGGTCAGGTTGAACTGAAGGTCATGACCGTCGGCGATATTCCAATAGTCTGTCCGGCTGCAGTCGACGACATAGCTGTCGCCCGGCTGGGTATCGACGCTGTTCCTGTCGCCGAGAGGATGGCGGACGCTGCCCTTGAGAGTGTTCACCACGATGATGTTTCCCGAGGACGGATCAAACTCGTCCGCGCGAGTCGGGACGCCGAAACAGAAACGGCTGGCGACAATTCGACCGATTTGGAGTGACCGTAACGTCGCGTCAGGGTCCGTGCCCTTGACCAGGGGGCGCGACGTCAGCGGCATGTAAACACGATTGCAGAAGGCGTTGACTGCGGCCCAGTCGCGGGATCCGTTCAGCCTTCCGTTTAGAATTGGCCGACCCTGAGCGTCATGCACGAGCGCCTGGTCCAACATGGTCGCAGCCTTCTGTATGCGTTTCATCACCCATGTGGCGTCGTCAGGGCCAGACCGGCCCGACGCCTTTGTGGCGTAGCACCGCAAGCGAGCCGATTAGCCAGGTTCCCAATATACACCAAAACGACTGATCCCCATTGGCCATGGTGGATGGTTTGAAATCCCAGGCAGAGTGCAGGTTAGGATAGGACGCCGATCAGCCGGTCGTCTCGATACCGAATGAAGTGGGGAGCGGCTTAGCCCATCGAGTCGACGCTTCGCTATAGGACGCGCTTCCATCGTAGTGAGCAGGTAGTGATCGCCCGACTTCGCTTTCACCAGCGCTGCGTGGCTTATTCAGAGCAGCAGAAAGGTCCAAATCGCATTGAAAGGCGCGGGCGCTTTCGCCCCGGCTCTCTGGCTCGTCCAAGTCACGCTCTTGAAGGAACCCCGCCGTTCAGTGTCTTTTCGCAGATCGAATGTCTTGGAGCGGGCTTCAAATCCCCTGCGTCGTATCTGGCATTGCCCGCGGTTCCCACGCCTGCGGATACAGGCCATTTCGATGTCAGTGCGCCCTGCGAGTGACGGCTGCGCTGGATCAATGATGGAAGGAGGGATGGCCGCCCCTCCAAACACCTTGCGGTGCTTGGAGGTGACGATGGTGGAGCTTAGCGGAGTCGAACCGCTGACCTCTTGCATGCCATGCAAGCGCTCTACCAACTGAGCTAAAGCCCCGGACCTTGCGGTCTGGATCGCCCGGTTCATCTTGCGATGGCCCCCGGCGAGGCGGCGGAAACTATGTCAGGCTTTTTCTAGGATCAAGCCTGTTTCGAGATTTATTTTCACATCGCTTCCAGAGGTGAAAATACGCAGGTTTTTCAAACCGAAAGGTTCAAAACGCCTGCTGTCCCGCCGCGTTTCTCTAGCGAAAAACGCGGCGGGTGCAACAAGAAATCCGGGCCGTTCTCAAAAGCCGCTGGAAACCGGCTTCATCGAGCGCGAAGCACGCCAGGCCCAAATCCAGGATCAG
Organism: uncultured Brevundimonas sp.; assembly: GCA_963522565.1. GTDB lineage: Bacteria > Pseudomonadota > Alphaproteobacteria > Caulobacterales > Caulobacteraceae > Brevundimonas. Next base: position 275,231 of record CAUQZC010000001.1, read on the forward strand.
TCGTCGTCGCGGGTCGGCTTGGTGATCTCGTCTTCCAGCGAGTCGTCGTCTTCGTCCTCGATGAAGGGGACGGAGTCGTCATCGTCGTCGGCCAGCAGATCGTCGTCGTCGCCGTCGGTGGCGCCCATGCCGGCTTCTTCCGAAGCGTCAGCGGGGGAATCATCGTCGTCGTCCGGCGTCAGGATGGGTTCGTGGCCTTCCTCGTCGATTTCCGGCGCCCGGACTTCTTCTTCCTCGTCCTCATCGGATTCGGCGGCCTTGTCCTTGACCTGATCCTCCGTCTCTTCGTCGTCGGCGGGGTAGCCCGGACGAACGCGACGGCTGCGCAGTTTCAGCGCTTCTTCGGGGTCAAAGTCCGTGCCGCACTTGGGGCAGTGGGCGGGACGGCGGTTCAGGTCGTAAAACTTCGCCTGACAGTTGGGGCAGACCTGCTTGGCGCCCAGTTCGGGATTGGCCACGTGCGGACACTTTCAACGGGTTGAATTCGGGGCGGTCCCTTGCCACTCCACGGACCCGCTGTCAAAAGCCATCTTTCGCGCCGCCCGCGCGGCCCTTCCGACATCGCAGCCGAAAGCGGGTGAATATGCCTTCCCAACTGACCGCCCACCGTTCGTCCGCACTGGCCGGAAAGGTCCGTGCGCCCGGCGATAAGTCCATGTCGCACCGTTCGATGATCTTGGGCGGGATGGCCGCTGGCGTCACCACGGTCGAGGGGTTGCTGGAAGGCGATGACGTTTTGGCGACCGGCCGCGCCGTCGAAGCCTTCGGGGCCAAGGTCGAGCGCACAGGCGACGGCGAATGGCGGATCGAGGGGGCGGGCGGCTTCAAGACGCCCCTGTCCGTGATCGACTGCGGCAACGCCGGAACCGGCGTGCGGCTGCTGATGGGGGCGGCGGCGGGCTATCCGCTGACGGCGACCTTCGATGGCGACGCCTCCTTGCGCAAACGGCCGATGAAGCGGGTGACCGGGCCCCTGGCCGACATGGGTGCGCGTTTCGGCTGGCTGGCGGCCGAAGACCGGGTGCCGGTGGCCCTGACCGGCGGGACGCTCAAGGGGATCGACTATGTGCAGACGGTGCCCTCGGCCCAGATCAAGTCGGCCATCCTGCTGGCCGGGCTGAACGCCGAAGGTGTCACCACGGTCACCGAGCCGGAAAAGAGCCGCGATCACACCGAGCGGATGCTGCGGGCCTTCGGCGCCGAAGTCGTGGTCGAGGCGCAGGGCGACGGCTGGAAGATCACGCTCAAGGGCGGGCAGCCGTTGAGGGCGGCCCATGTCGCGGTGCCGGGCGATCCGTCGTCGGCCGCCTTCCCTCTGGCGGCGGGTCTGATCGTTCCAGGTTCGGAAGTGACGGTCGAGGGTGTGATGCTGAACAGCCTGCGCACCGGCCTGTTCGACACCTGGATCGAAATGGGCGCCGACCTGACCATCGCGAACCGCCGTCAGGCTGGCGGCGAGGACGTCGGCGAAATCACCGCCCGCTATTCCCGATTGAAGGGCGTCGTGGTCCCGGAGGATCGCGCCGCGTCGATGATTGATGAATATCCCATCCTGGCGGCGACGGCGGCCTTTGCGGACGGCGTCACCGTCATGCGCGGCGTGGGCGAGATGCGCGTCAAGGAAAGCGACCGGATATCGCTGATGGTCGAAGGGCTGCGCGCCTGCGGCGTTCAGGTCGAGGAAGAGCCGGAAGGCTTCCTGGTGACGGGGGGAGATGTGCGCGGCGGGGCGACTGTGGCCACCGCCCACGATCACCGCATCGCCATGAGCCACCTGATCCTGGGTCTGGCCGCTGAACAGCCGGTGTCGGTGCTGGACCCCGAAATGATCGCCACGAGCTTCCCCGGCTTCGTCGCGATGATGAACGGGCTGGGCGGCCGGATCGACTGATGCCGGACCGCATCATGAGCGGGCGCAGGCGCTTCGCCTGGCTCAGCCCGCTGGTGACCCTGGCGATTGCGGTGCTGATCGGCTGGGGCTGCGTGATCGGCGCGCGCGAGGTTCTGCAGGGTCTGGACGTCGGCATGCTGAACAACCGTAGGGGGCCTGACGTCTATCTGGTCGAACGTCCCGTGATCTTCTGGGCCCTGATCGTTTTCTACACGACGGCCGTCGTGGTCAGTGCGGGCATGGCGGTTCTGCTGGCGGCCATCGCCGTGCGCAGCCTGTTCGGGCGGCGCGCCTGACGCGGGTTCAGGGCGGGCCGCTGGATTGCGGCCGCAATCCTCGCTATCTGGTTCGCTCTCTCGTGCGTTCGGGATGAAGTTTGACTGCGCCACGCGCTGCGGAGACCTGTGTGACCCTGATCATCGCCGTCGACGGCCCGGCCGCCTCGGGCAAGGGCACAATCGCCGCCCGCCTGGCCCGGACCTATGGCCTGCCGCATCTGGACACCGGACTGCTGTACCGCGCCGTGGGCGCGCGTCTGTTGGCGCAAGGGCTGTCGCTGGACGACGAGGCGGCGGCGACCGAGGCGGCGCGTGATCTGGATGCGTCCGGCCTGTCCGATGATCCCGCTCTGACGACGGGCGAGGCGGGCGAGGCGGCCAGCCGCGTCGCCAGCTTCACCGGCGTGCGCGCGGCCCTTCTGGAGCTGCAACAGGCGTTCGCGGCTCAGGCGGGCGGGGCGGTGCTGGACGGGCGCGACATCGGCACGGTGATCGCCCCTGATGCTGTGGCCAAGCTGTTCGTCACCGCCACGCCCGAGGTCCGCGCCACCCGCCGCTGGAAACAGCTGGCCGCGCGCGGATCGAACATCAGTTTCGAGGCGATGCTGGCCGATATTCAGCGCCGCGACGAACGCGACGCCGGACGCGGCGCAGCGCCGATGGTGCAGGCCGACGACGCGGTCTTGCTGGATACGACTGACATGGGTATAGAGGCCGCCTTCGATGCGGCCCGCCGTATCGTCGAGGCGGCGCGCGCGAAGCATGGTCTTTAGGACTGGTCTCGCAAATCCAACGCTCCATCCTCGGCTTCCGCGGGCGTCCTGATCGTTTCTGAACGGCCTCGCATCCTGACGACCTGACTAAATTCTTTTCCCAGCGTTTCACGGGCGGCGTTTCGCCGTGTCGAGAAGCGTTCACCTGCGTGAGGCCTTCGGGTCGTGCGCCTTTAGCCCCCAGGATGCTTTTCAGCTCCATGACTGACACCCTAAATCCCTCGCGCGACGATTTCGCCGCGCTGCTCGATGAACAACTCTCGGGCCGCGACTTCGGCGAAGGCCAGGTCGTTCACGGCCGCGTCGTCGGCATCGAAAAAGACATCGTCATCATCGACGTCGGTCTGAAGACCGAAGGCCGCATCGCCATGCGCGAATTCGGTCAAGGCGAAGACGGCGCCCTGCCCAAGGTCGGCGACAACGTCGAGGTTTACCTGGAGCGCGTCGAGAACGCCCTGGGCGAAGCCGTCATCAGCCGCGACAAGGCGCGCCGCGAAGAAGCCTGGACCCGTCTGGAAGTCGTGTTCGCCGAAGGCCAGCCGGTCAACGGCGCCATCGTCGGCCGCGTCAAGGGCGGCTTCACCGTCGATCTGGGCGGCGCCTCGGCCTTCCTGCCCGGCAGCCAAGTCGACATCCGTCCGGTCCGCGATGTCGGTCCGCTGATGGGTAAGGAACAGCCCTTCGCCATCCTGAAGATGGACCGTCCGCGCGGCAACATCGTCGTCTCGCGCCGCGCCATCCTGGAAGAAGCCCGCGCCGAACAGCGCACCGAGCTGGTGGGCCAGCTGCAAGAGGGTGAAATCCGCGAAGGCGTCGTCAAGAACATCACCGATTACGGTGCGTTCGTCGACCTGGGCGGCATCGACGGCCTGCTGCACGTCACCGACATGTCGTGGAAGCGCGTCTCGCACCCGTCGCAGGTTCTGGCCGTCGGCGACACCGTCAAGGTCCAGATCGTCAAGATCAACCCGGACACCCAACGCATCTCGCTGGGCATGAAGCAACTGCAGTCGGACCCCTGGGACGGCGTGGAAGCCAAGTACCCGGTCGGCGCCAAGTACACGGGCCGCATCACCAACATCACCGACTACGGCGCCTTCGTGGAGCTGGAAGCCGGTGTCGAGGGCCTGGTGCACGTCTCGGAAATGTCCTGGACCAAGAAGAACGTCCACCCCGGCAAGATCGTCTCGACCTCGCAGGAAGTCGACGTCGTGGTTCTGGATGTCGACGCCTCCAAGCGCCGCATCTCGCTGGGCCTGAAGCAGGCTCAGGACAATCCGTGGGACGCCTTCGTCGCCAACCACCCGATCGGCTCGACCGTCGAGGGCGAAGTCAAGAACGCCACCGAGTTCGGCCTGTTCATCGGCCTGGACAACGACATCGACGGCATGGTGCACCTGTCCGACCTCGACTGGTCGGTGTCGGGTGAAGAAGCCATCCAGCGTTACCGCAAGGGCGAGATGGTCAAGGCCAAGGTCCTGGACGTCGACGTCGAGAAGGAACGCGTCTCGCTGGGCATCAAGCAGCTGGGCGGCGATCCGATCGGCGAGGGCGACACCTATCGCCGCGGCCAGCAGATCACCGTCACCGTCTCGTCGATCGAGTCGGGCGGCATCGAAGTCAAGTTCGGTGAAGACGATGCGCCGGTCACCTCGTTCGTGCGCAAGTCGGACCTGTCGCGCGACCGCAACGAGCAGCGCCCCGAGCGTTTCTCGGTCGGCGACCGCGTCGACGCCATGATCACCGCCGTGGACAAGGCCTCGCGCCGCATCTCGGTGTCGATCAAGGCGCTGGAAATGAAGGACGAACAGGAAGCCATCGAACAGTTCGGCTCGTCCGACTCGGGCGCTTCGCTGGGCGACATCCTGGGCGCCGCTCTGAAGAGCGCCAGCGCCAAGGACTAAGCTTTCCCACAAGGGACAGGCTGGGGCGGCGGGAGGAATCCCGCCGCCCTTTTCTTTGCGTCATCGGCGGTTAGGGGCTTTTTCGCGCTGCGGAGCGAGGTTAGGGTGCAACTTCTGGATCGTTGTCCGACGGTTGTCCGTCAGATGCGACTTGGCAGGGGGCCTTGATGATCAAGTCTGAACTGATCGAGAAGCTGGCGGCTGAAAACACCCACCTGACCCATGCGGAGGTGGAGCGGCTGGTGAATGTCATTCTGGGAAAGATGACCGAGGCGCTGTCTGATGGCGGTCGCGTCGAACTGCGTGGTTTCGGCGCCTTTTCCGTCCGGTCGCGTCCGGCGCGTTCGGGGCGCAATCCGCGCACCGGAGAAACCGTAGAGGTGCCGGCCAAGGCCGTGCCTTTCTTCAAGAGCGGCAAGGAACTGCGCGAGCGGCTGAACGCTTCCGGGGACGCTTGAGCTGAACTCAGGCCGTTTCCGCATGAATACGACTGACCCAAGGGGAAGATATGAGTCTGGCGTCTGAATTCCGCGAGTTCGCGGTCAAGGGCAATGTGGTCGATCTGGCGGTCGGCGTCATCATTGGCGGAGCGTTCGGCAAGATCGTCACCAGCCTGGTCGATCAGGTCGTGATGCCGCCCATTGGCTGGCTGATCGGCGGGATCAACTTCTCGGATCTGAAGATCACCCTGCCGGTCAATCCGACCAATCCTGAAGGCGCGCCCGCCGTGATCGAATACGGCGCCTTTATCAACGTGCTGATTCAGTTCGTAATTGTCGCTTTCGTCATCTTCATGATGGTCAAGCTGATCAACAAGCTGCGCCGCCAGACGGCCGAAGCACCGGCAGAGCCCGCCGCCCCGACCGCGACAGAACAGCTGCTGGTCGAAATCCGCGACGAACTGAAGCGCAAGGCCTGACCGCCTACTGAGACCGCAAGGCCTGGGCGTGTGCTCAGGCCTTGGACAGCCGCCCTTGCGGCGCGCCCTGGGCCAGGGTCTTGCGTCTACGCGCCGCCAGGGGCGTTGGGCGGTTGCAGATGGCGTAGTCGCCGTCAAAGGGCGTGGGCGACCAGGCTTGCGCCAGCGCCGGGTCATCGATCGTGGCATGGCAGTGACCCCAGCCGCCTTCCCGGCGGGCCCTCGCCGCCAGATCCCCCAGGTCTTCCAGAAGCTCAGGCGTCACCACCTGCAACCGCACCTTGGCGGCGCCCATGCCGCGCGCATTGGCGACCAGCGCGGCGGCCAGGGTTTCGATGGCGTCCGGCGCCGTTTCCAAGGCCGACAGGTCCAGAATGTCCAGGCACGGCGGCTCGATCAGGCCGCCCTTGCACATAGAGGCCCAGGCGACGCCGACGATGCGCCCGCCGCGACGCAGGCCCAGCAGCACGGGCTTGATCGTCTGGTCCGGGTCGCTCATGCGCCAGCGCATCATGGACGGGCTGCGGTCAGCCAACAGGCGGCCCTCCTCGACCAGAGCGCGCCAGAAATCGGCGTACTCGGAATGGTCCGACAGGTCACGCAGCGGGACGACATCGGCGGGAAGCTTCAGGGTTTCAGGCCGAAACAGCCGAGGATTCATCAACCGTTCGCCCAGGTGCGTCGCTGCAGCGGCCGAGATGCCGCCGAACAGCTTACGCAGCACCCGGCCCTGGGCGCAGGCCAGCCTGTCGACGATCCAGGACAGTTTCAGCGCCGAGGTGTCCGCCGGGAATGGCTTCATGCCGAACTTGGAATACAGGGGCGCCGAGCGGGCGTTGGCGTTCAGGGTGTAGCGGGCGAACATCCCCTGCTGTTTCAGGAAGATTTTGATCAGGCCCCGGCTGGCGCCCTTGTGTTCTGGCGGAACGATGATCGAGAACCCCGTCGCGCCGTGCAGGATGCGCGGGCCGTGATGAAAGCGCTGGATGAAGTTGCCCAACATGGCGACCGGCGTATCGGCTTCATCGGCCAGAACCCAGCCGGAGGGCGCGCCGCTCATCAGACGCGCGGGGTTTTCATCCAGCCAGCGCCAACCGGCCTGCGAGCGCTCTGGCCACCCCACCTGGCGGTGAAGACGGTTCAGCGCTTCGAAATCCGATGAACGAATGGGTCGGATTGGCATGGCGGTCTCCCATTTTGAAACCCGTTCTGGCTCTCCTTCTCTTCATTGCAGGCATCGGGCCACGTCGGCACCTATAGGTTGCATCGCCGCTCTGCAAACCCGCGACCACCGGTCACGCAGGGTTAGCGCTTGTAAACGCATGGGCGCGGTGGTTTTTTCCACGTTTCGCCACGGGGGCGGGAAGACGGACCAATCCGTCTTCTCTCAATGCGACCGAGAGCCGAAAAGGCTCCGATTACAAAGGGTAGGCATGAACATCGTTGTTCTTTTGGGGGTTGTCATCACCCTGGCCACGGGGATCCCCGTGCTTCTGCAGATTCTCAGGAACCACCCGCGCGGGCTGATTATCTGCTTCTTCGCTGAAATGTGGGAGCGTTTCTCCTACTACGGCATGCGTGGTCTGCTGATTTTTTACCTGACCCAACACTTCCTGTTCGGAGACGGCGAAGCGGGTTCGATCTACGGTTCCTACACCTCTCTGGTCTATCTGGTGCCCTTGCTGGGCGGCATCCTGGCCGACCGCTTCATCGGCACGCGCAAGGCCATCGCCTTCGGCGCCGTTCTGCTGGTCGCGGGCCACGGCATGATGGCCTTTGAAGGCAAGAACACGACCCAAAGCCTGGCCTATGCGGGGCAGACCTATCAGGTCGTGACCGAGGGGCGTGGAGACACGGGCACGCGCGGCATCATCGTCGACGGCAAATCCTATCACTTCAATGCCGGTGAAAACGGCGGCCTGGCCATCGAGGGTCTGCCCGCAGCCTCGCCGCTGCCCGCCGAACTGACCAAGGATTCCTACACGCTGGAAGCCAACCGAGATCCGATCGGCGAGAACGTCTTCTTCCTGGCCATCTCCCTGATCATCATGGGCGTCGGCTTCCTGAAGCCGAATATCTCCACCCTGGTCGGCCAGTTGTATCCCCAGGGCGACCCGCGCCGCGATGCGGGCTTCACCCTGTATTATTACGGCATCAACCTGGGCTCGTTCTGGGCGGCGGTGCTGTGCGGTCTTCTTGGGCAGACGGTCGGCTGGTGGGCGGGCTTCGGCCTGGCCGGCCTGGGCATGCTGGCGGGCCTGATCGTCTTCGTGCTGGGCAAGCCCTTGCTGCAAGGCAAGGGTGAACCGCCGGTCGAGGGCAAGCTCAAGGCCAAGCTTTTGGGCCCGATCAACCGTGAATGGTCGATCTATCTGCTGGGCCTGCTGGGCGTGGCGCCGGTCTGGTTCATGGTTCAGCGCAACGCCCTGGTCGGCACGGTTCTGGGCATTGCGACCCTCCTGTCGCTGGCCTTCATCGGCTATGTGATGATGAGGGTCTGCAAGACCTGGGCGGAGCGTCAGCGCATGATGCTGGCCGTGGTGCTGATCTTCGGGTCGGTCATCTTCTTCACCCTGTTCGAACAGGCCGGCACTTCGCTGAACCTGTTTGCGGACCGCAACGTCGATCTGAACCTGCTGTCCGCAGCGGTGCAGTTCGGACCCTTCACCTTCGGCACCCCGGCGCAGATCGCCGCCGCCGGTCTGGCGGGGCAGGGCATGTTCATCGACACCACGATGACCGCGTCCCAGACCCAGTCGTTCAACGCCGGCTTCATCCTGATCTTCGCGCCGATCTTCGCGGCCCTGTGGGTCAAGCTGGGGCGCGCCAAGCGTGACCCGGACCCGACGTTCAAGTTCGGTCTGGGCCTGCTGCAGGTCGGTCTGGGCTTCATGGTCGTGGTGTGGGGCGCCGGCCTGACCAACTCGGCGTTCCAGATGCCGATCGTGCTTCTGGCGCTGCTGTACATGTTCCACACGACGGGCGAGCTGTTCCTGTCGCCGGTGGGCCTGTCGCAGATCACCAAACTGTCGATGGCCCAAGTGGTCAGCTTCATGATGGCGGTCTGGTTCCTGGCCTCGTCCATCGCCCAGTATGTCGGCGGCTGGATCGCCGGTCTGGCGGGCACCGAGACGGTCGGTGGTCAGGTGCTGAACCCGCAACTGGCGCTGCAGACCTCGCTTGAGGTGTTTGAGAAGCTGGGCTGGGCCGGTCTGGCCGCAGGCGTGCTGTTCATCATCGTCAGCTTCTTCATCAAGGGCTGGGCGAACGGCGCGAACGGCGACAACCATCCCGGTCCCGTCCTGACCGAAGGCGGACACGAGGACGGCAACATCGCCGCGCCCCGGACTTCGACCTCGGGCTGATCCTCAGGGATCAGGCGAAAGATCAGGGCGGCGTCCTTTCGGACGCCGCCCTTTTTCTTCGGCTGGGATGGGGACCTGGCCTCAGAAAGTCTTGCGCACGCGGATCGAAACGAAGGTGCGTGGATCGATGGTGCGGTCTTCGACGAACCTGACGGTGCGCAGGTCGCGGTTGTCATAGATGGTGCGCCGCCAGGTGAAGTCGTCCCACAGGTTCAACTGGGCGCGGATCGCCAGGGTCGGGGTCGGCTTGTACTCGCCGTAAACCTCAACATAGTCCGAGCCGCGCCAGCCGCTGGTCTGGTCCGGGCTGTAGGTCGGCTGGTGCAGGCGGGGAATCCAGTTCACGCCCCACTGGGTCTTCCAACTGGTGATGTCCTGCTGGAAGCCGACATTGGCCTGGCTGCCGCGCACGCCCGAGATGGGGCGGTCCTGACCCGTGGTCGGGTCGGTGACGCTGGTCCTGTTCCAGTCGTTCTTGAAGGTGAAGCGCCCGCCCGAAACGCCGAACTTGTCCAGCGGCACGATGACGTTCAGCGACAGCCGGTCCAGCGTGCCGTCGCCGATGTTGCCCACCGCCGACAGACCGTCCGGCAGAGGCAGCCAGTCGATGACGTCAATGATTTCATCATGACGATAGCCGATGGCGACGATGCCGTTGCCCCAGAAGCGACGTTCGTAGCTGACCTCGGAAATCCAGCGTTGCTCGGGCTCAAGATCGACGTTGCCGCCAAAGACGTTGCCGTCGGACAACTGGGCCGAGGCGGCGAAATCGTTGAAGTTCAACTGGCCCAGTTCACGCTCGAAACGCAGACGGACCTGATTGTTCTCTCTGGGGGTCCAGGTGACCAGGAAGCGCGGCTTGGCGAAGAAGAAGCTCTTTTCCTGATTGGCGTCGCCGGACTGTTTGATGGTCGAGGCCTCCAGCCGGACGCCGCCTTCCAGCATCAGTCTGGGGTTCATGCGCCAGGTCGCCTTGGAAAAGGCCTCGCCGCGGGTCTCCTCGACCTTGACCGAGCCGCTGGGCAGTGGGACGTCGACCCCGCCGACAGCGAAGTTCTGCTGCACGTCCAGCATATTGTAGGCGACCTCTCCGCCAGCCTCCAGCGTCAGGGCGGGGGAGCGCTCGTGGCGGACCTGAAGGCGCAGAATGCTTTCGGACGTATCGCCATTGGAGGCGAACCGCTCTTCGGGCGAGGGGGCGCTGTTCAGGGTCTGGTTGCTGGCCGAGATATTGTCGAAGCTTCCGAACTCGTGGATCAGGCGCGTCTCGACCTCCCAACGCGGATTCAGCTTGCGCGTCCAGGTCAGGCCCAGTTCGCCGAACGTCTCTTCGTTCTGATAGTCGTTGCGGCGTAGCGAGGTGGGCGAGTCCAGCAAGGACCATTCATTCCAGTCGCTTTCGCCGTAACGCGCCGTGCTTTCCAGCTTGCCGCCGAACAGCGGGCCGGAATAGTTGCCGCGAATGGAGTGGCTGCCGCCCCAGGCGTCGTTCTTGTAGCTTTCGTCGCGGAAGACCACGCCGTTGGCGTCGGTGCGGGTCGCGCGGCCTGCGCCGTTCGAATCGCTGGTGCTCATGCCGTCGGACAGGATCACCCCCCAACTGCGGTCGCCGTCGCGGGCGGTGAACTGATACGAGCCGCCATAGTTGTCGTGGCCGCCTTCGAACAGCATGGCGTTCCAGGTCAGGATCGACTGGCGGCTGCTGGTGGATTTCAGGATCACATTGGCGATGACCGCATAGCCCTGCATGTCGATGCCGGCGGCCCCCCCGCGGATCAGTTCGATCCGCTCGACCTGGCTGGCCAGGGTGCGCCCCAACACATTGGAGCCGGTGTCGTTCTTGGACGCCGGGCGGGCGTTGTTGATCAAAACATTGCCGACCGCGCCTTCAAAACCGCGCGAGCCGGAACCGTCGTCGACCGAGAAGCCGGGGATGCGGTTGACCATCTCCAACGCCGTATTGGGACGCTGGGCGGCGAAGAAGTCGGGCGTGAACACCAGGACGCCGCGCTGGGCGGCGTCGATCAAGGGCGCCTGGCCGTTGGGGCTGGTGGGGATGGGCGCTTCCGCAACCTGCGGCTTGGTTTCGGCATGGGCGGCGCCTGCGAAGAGCAGAGCTGTTGTGGCCAGCAGAATGGTCTTGGTCATCGGTTTCCCCTCATCTGTTGGCGCAGGGTGTGCCGAATGCCGTTGTTGATCTCCAGTTACAAGGCAGAAAGGTGGATTAAATATGCGACATCATTACAGGTAATTCACGTGCCTATACTTGTGAGTGTGAAACTATACGGCTCTGTAATGTTTGAGGGCAGAATGAAATTCCTACTCATGGCGTTGGTGTTCAGTGCGGCCCTGTCCGGCGCCGCCGTCGCCCAGACAACGCCTGCGGCCGGGCCCGGTGTTGAGGCGGCGGCCTCGGTCGATGACATCGTGGTGGTGGCGCGTCGAGCGGGTCTGCCGATCTGGACGGTTGATCGGGGCGACAGCACGGTGATCCTGGTCGGGTCCATCAGCGGCGTGCCGCGTGACTATCAATGGCGGCCCGAGGCGCTGGAGGCGGCGACGGCGCGCTCGCAGCGCATTCTGTATCCGATGGAGGGTCGCGCCTCGCCTGCCGACGTGCTGCGTCTGATCTGGCGCATCCGCACCATCACGCGCCTTCCGCAGGGACGCACCATCGCCGACTACGCCTCGCCCGAACTGATGGGGCGTCTGGAGGCGGTTCATGCGGGCGAGCGTTCGCAAGCGTGGCGGACACAGCCGCCCCTCATCCAGAGCCTGGACCTGATGGACAAGACCGGTCTGGAGCGGCGTGATCGCGCCGTGACGACCGTGGTCAAGGATACGGCCCGCAAGTCGCGCATATCCGGCGAGGCGGTTGGCGTTGTGCGCGGTGACGAACTGATCGACGGTCTGATCACCGCGCCGCCGGAAACCTATCTGCCCTGCCTGGAGGCCACGACGCGTGCAGCCGAGATCGGGCCTGAGGGCGCGGCCAAGAGGCTGGACGACTGGAGCCATCTGCGGGTGGCGGCGGTGCTGGCCAATCCGCTGGATCAGGCCCTGAATCTGTGCTGGCCCTCCGGTGACCCGGAGATCGCCCCCATGCTGCGCCAGCGGTGGATGGAGGCGACGGACCAAGCGTTGAACCAGCCCGGCGTCACTCTGGCGGTGGCGCCCTTGCGTATTCTGGCCGAGCCAGGCGGCGTGCTGGACCGGCTGGAGGCCGCCGGTCTTGAGCCGCGCGGGCCGGAGTGGCGCGCCAGGGGCGACTGAGGCTGAAAACGGTGCGGCGGTCAGACCGCCGTGCCGCCGACCGTCAGGCCGCCGATTTTGAGGGAAGGCTGGCCGATGCCGACCGGCACGCCCTGACCCGACTTGCCGCAAACGCCGACGCCGGGGTCGAAGGCGAAGTCGTCGCCGATCATCTGGATCCTGGTCAGGGCCGTGGCCCCGTCGCCGATCAGGGTGGCGCCGCGCACCGGGGCGGTGATGACCCCGTCCTCGATCAGATAGGCCTCGTTGCACTGGAAGACGAACTTGCCGTTGGTGATGTCCACCTGGCCGCCCGAGAAGTTGGCCGCGTAGAGGCCGCGCTTCGTATTGGCGATCATGTCGGTCTTGGAATCCCGACCACCCTCCATGAAGGTGTTGGTCATGCGCGGCAGGGGCATATGGGCGAAGGACTGGCGGCGGCCGTTTCCGGTGGCTGCGACGCCCATCTGACGCGCCGACAGCCGGTCGTGCATCAGGCCGACCATGACGCCATCCTCGATCAGGACGTTGCGCTGGGTCGGGGTGCCTTCGTCATCCACGGACAATGAGCCGCGACGCCCGGCGATGGAGCCGTCGTCCACCACGGTCACGCCGGGAGCGGCGACGCGCTGGCCCATCATGCCGTTGAAGACGGACGAGCCCTTCCTGTGGAAATCGCCCTCGAAGCCGTGGCCGATGGCCTCGTGCAGCAGGACGCCGGGCCAGCCTGCGCCCAGCACCACGTCCATCTCTCCCGCCGGACAGTCGATGGCGTCCAGATTGACCAGGGCCTGACGCAGGGCCTCGTCCACCTGAGCCTGCCAGCGCGCGGGGGCGATCCATTCCTCAAAGCCCGCACGACCGCCTGCGCCGGATGAGGCGCTCTCGCGCTTGCCGTTCTGCTCGACGGTGACGGAGACGTTCAGCCGCACCAGCGGGCGGATGTCGCGCACGGCCCGGTCATCGGCGCGCAGGATCTCGATGGCGCGGCGTTCCCCGACCAGCGAGGCGGACACCTGGACCACGCGCGGATCGCGCGCCCGCGCCCAGGCGTCGATCTCGGCCAGCAGCGCGATCTTGTCCGAGAAGGCGGGCGAGGCGAGGGGATCGACCTCGCCATACAGTTTCTGATTGGTCGCGCGCGGAGCCTCGGCCACGCGGGCCTCGTGGCCCTGTTTGGCCAGGGCGGCGCTGTCGGCGGCGCGGCGCAGGGCGGCGGCGGAGATTTCGTTGGCGTGGGCGTATCCGGCGGTCTCGCCCGCCACGACCCGCAGGCCGAAGCCTTCGGTCGCGTCATAGGCGGCGGACTTCAGCCGCCCGTCGTCGAACACCAGGCTCTCGCTCTCGGCGCGCTCCAGAAACAGTTCGCCGTCGTCAGCCCCGGCCAGCGCGGTCTTCAGGATGGACAGGGCTTCGTCGGCATCGACGCCGGCGGCGTCGAGGATGGGCGGCGGGGAGGCGGGAACAGTCATGGACGCTAGGTAGGGACTGCCGCGCCGTTCGTCACCTGCTGAGTGAGATCAACGCGCCAGTTTGCCCTTGGCCTTGTCAGCCGTCAGGACAACGTCGGGGTCCGGCTTCTTCACATCCTGTGTCACATGATCCAGCACCGAAAGGATATGGCGGACCAGGTTGAGGCGCGCTGTCTTCTTGTCGTCGGTGGCGATGACGGTCCAGGGCGCGAAGGACCGGTCGGTTTCGTCCAGCATCCGGTCGCGGGCGTCGGAATAGGCGTCGAACCGGGCCTCGGCCTCGGCGTCCAGCGACGACAGCTTGAACTGTTTCAGCGGATCGATGCGCCGTTCCTTCAGCCGCTTCGCCTGTTCCTTGCGCGAGATGTCCAGCCAGATCTTGATCAGGATGATCCCGTCGTCGGTCAGCATCCGCTCGAAACGCGGGGCGTCGGTCATGAACTGGGCGTATTGTTCGGGGGTGCAGTATCCCATCACCGGCTCCACCCCGGCGCGGTTGTACCAGGAGCGGTTGAATATGACGGTCTCGCCCGCCGCGGGCAGGTGTGGGACATAGCGCTGGAAGTACCATTGGCTGGTTTCGCGGTCGCTGGGCTTGGGCAGGGCGACGACGCGCGTCTGGCGCGGCGACATGTATTCCGTCAGCCGTTTGATTGCCCCGTCCTTGCCCGCCGTGTCGCGCCCTTCCAGCACGATGACCACGCGCAGATTGTTCTTGATGGTCCAGGACTGTGTTTCAACGATAGCGAGTTGCAGTTGCTCAAGTTCGCTTGCGTAGTCGTCAGATTTCTTTGCCATGGGCTCAGACTGGCCCGATGAAGCGGTCAGGGCAAGCGGCGCTGAAGAATGACGGATTTCTAAGCTGTTCGGTTGCGCCGCGAGCGTTAGTCTGTCGCTCGGCTGAAAAGGAGAAGTGCATGATCATGGATCGTCGTGCGGTGCTGGTTTCCGGATTGGTCAGCGTCCTGCCGGTCGGAGCGGTGTCTGCCGGGGAAGTCCCGGCCTATGACGCCGTGCTGGACAAGGTCTTTGCTGAAAAGGCGCCGGTCGCTCTGGCGGGCGGGGTGGTCACGCGCGACGGCCTTGTCTGGTCGGGTGTGCGGGGTGTGCGTCAGGTGGGCGGGAATGATCCGGCGACGCTGGATGACCGCTGGCACCTGGGCTCCAACACCAAGGCGATGACGGCTGCCCTTTACGCCCGGCTGGTCGAACAGTGGCGGGCCGCGTGGGATGCCCCGCTCGGCGCCCTGTTTCCCGGCGCGGCCATTGATCCGGCATGGAGCGGCGTGACCATCACCGACTTTATTCACCACCGCGCGGGGCTGAAGGATGCGGACGCACTGGGCAGGGTGTTCTTCATGACCTCGCGCGGCGACCCCCGCCCCTGGCCCCTTCAGCGCCGCGCCATCGCCGAGGACGCCCTGGCCAAGCCGCCGACGGGCGCGAGGGGGGCGTTCGAATACGCCAACGTCAATTACATCCTGGTCGGCGCCGCCATCGAGCAGATCACCGGCGGATCGTGGGAAGACGCCATGAGGGCCGAGCTTTTCACACCGCTGGGCCTGGCCTCGTCCGGGTTCGGCGCGCCTGCCCACAATGTGCAGGGCGGGGCCAACGCCTGGGGGCATCAGGGCGAGGGCGCCGCGCGTGTCGCCATGAACCCCGCTGATCCGGGGTCGGACAATCCGCTGGCCCTGGGGCCGGCGGGGACGGCCCATATGTCGCTGGCGGACTATGCGACATGGCTGAAGGTCTTCCTGACGGAGGGGGACGGCTGGTTGAAGCCCGAAAGCATCGCCGCGCTCAGCACCCCTGCCGCAGGCGGCGACCCTCCCTACGGCGGTGGCTGGATCGTGCAGCCTCACGCGGCCTGGGCGTCAGGCCCTGTCCTCGCGCATGAAGGCTCCAACACCCTGTGGCACGCCGTTGCGGCGGTGGCGCCCAGGCGAGGCGTGGCTCTGATCGGCCTTAGCAACCAGGGACCGGCTGCGGCGGCGGCGACCGGTCTGATGCGGGAACTGGTGCGCGTGCTGGACAGACCTCAGGCGTGAAATGGGCGGCGAACTGTGGCGATGGCGGCGGCTGCCCCCTAACTGCACCCTATGGACCTGCTTGAACGCCTGTCGCTGACAATCCCCATCATCCAGGCGCCGATGGCCGGGGTGTCGACGCCTGAAATGGCCGCGGCGGTGTCCAATGCAGGCGGTCTGGGCTCCATCGCCGTGGGGGCGACCGATGCGGCGCAAGCGCGGGCGATGATCGACAATGTCCAGATCCGCACCGAGCGCGCCTTCAACGTCAATCTGTTCGTCCATCCAGACCCGACGCCGGATGCAGGGCGCGAGGCTGACTGGCTGGAGGCGCTGCGTCCCCTGTTCGCACAGTTCGACGCACAGCCGCCTGAACGCCTGCACGCCCTCTACCAAAGCTTCGCCAACGACGACGACATGCTGGCCCTGCTGATCGAGACGGCGCCTGCGGTGGTCAGCTTCCACTTCGGGCTGCCCGATGCCGCGCGGATAGCGGCGCTGAAACAGGCGGGGATCATCCTCCTGTCCACCGCCACCAATCTGGACGAAGCCTTGGTGGCCAGGGCGTCGGGCGTCGATGCGGTTGTGGCGCAAGGCTATGAGGCGGGCGGGCATCGCGGGATGTTCGATCCCGACGCGCCGGACGATCAGCTGGGCGTCCTCCCCCTGACGCGCTTGCTGGTGCAGAAGTCGGGGCTGCCCGTCATCGCGGCGGGCGGGATCATGGACGGGCAGGGCGTGCGCGCGGCGCTGGACCTGGGCGCTGTCGCGGCCCAGCTCGGCACCGCCTTCATCTCCTGCCCTGAAAGTGCGGCCGACGAAACCTATCGCACAGCGCTGATGGGCGAGGGCGCCGCCCACACGATCATGACGCGCGCCATATCCGGCCGCCCCGCCCGCGGTCTGGCGAACCGCTTCACCCGCTGGGGGCAGGGGGGCGTTCCTCATGTGCCCGCCTATCCGATTGCCTATCAGGCCGGAAAGGCCCTGAACGCCGCCGCCAGGGCCAGGGGCGAGGCTGGATTCGGCGCTCAATGGGCCGGACAGGGCGCGGCGCTGACGCGCTCGCTACCGGTTGCGCAGTTGATGGCGGCGCTGCAGCGTGAAATGGCCTGCTGATCGCGCAGGATCGGCAGGGCGATGAACGCATCGCGGTCCTGCGGCGTTTGCCAGCGGGGCCGCTGTCGGCTCGCAAGGAGACGGCATGAAGCGGGGGCTGGCTGATTTATGGGATCTGTTGTGGCAGGTCGTCATCCTGGCCTGCGCGGCTTTCGGCCTGCTGCACGTCTTTGCGCCGCCCCAGGATCTGCCCTGGAAGCCGCTGGATCTGGACCAGCCGCTCGGACAGGCGACGGCGGCCAAGGCGGCCCGGTTCGACATCGCGCCTGACGCCTCGCCTGAATGGGTGGAGCAGAAGACCGACGCCTGCCTTCGCCTGCTGAGAGATGCCGGGGTGCGGGTCGAGCGGGCGCAGGACCGTGATGACGGCGGTTTCTGCATTGTGCGCGGAGCGGTGCGGATCACGGGCGGGGCCGTCACGCCGCTGGCGCCCGCCAATGTCGTCATGCAGTGCCCCCTGGCCCTCCGCTATGTGCTTTGGGACCGGCAGGTGCTGCAACCGGCGACCCGCGACGAGATGGGCGTCGCCCCGGCGCGGGTGCAGAACTATGGCTCCTACGCCTGCCGCCGCATCTATGGTTCGCAGGACGAAGGGGCGCGGCCCAGCGAACATGCGCGGGCGAACGCGCTGGATGTGGCGGGCGTGACCCTGGCGGACGGACGCCGCATCAGCGTGTTGGCTGACTGGAACGGTCAGGGCGCAACCGGGATGGCCGGATCGCGCCTGCTTCACGCGATGCGCGACGGGGCGTGCCGGGTTTTCTCCACGACCCTCTCGCCGGACTACAACGCCGCCCACGCCGACCATCTGCACCTTGACGGCGCAAAGCGGGGCATTTGTCGTTAAGGTTCAATCGACCAGAAATCCTGCAAATCGGCCGTCGTTTTAGCAGTTGACCGTCTCGAAAAGCCGGGTGACAACATGATTGCAGTCCGGATTTTGCATGCTCCTTCGCGTGAACGAGCTGTCCAGATGGGCTGACGGGCCTCCCGCAGGGAGGTCTGCCTGGAAAAGCGCGTTGACGGAGACGCAGACATGGCGACCGGTACGGTCAAGTGGTTCAACCCCACCAAGGGCTACGGCTTCATCCAGCCCGATAGCGGCGGCTCCGACGTGTTCGTGCACGTCACCGCCGTTCAGAAGGCGGGCCTTCAGGGGCTCGATGAGAACGCAAAGGTCGAATACGAGCTGGAAAATCAGCGCGGCAAGACCTCGGCGATCGACCTCAAGGTCCTCTAAGCGTTGCTGAGCACATAGTTTCAGAGGCAGGCGCGGGGGCTGCGGCTTCCGCGCCTGTTTTGCATTGGCGTCCAAGTTCGATCGCCCTTCGTCAGAATGGGTTCCGGAATGACGTCATGAAGCTGAATATCGATTCAACCTAGACGGCGACGCGGTTTTCGGCGTCGTGCTGCGTTGAGCCAGGACGACGACGTCCAGAACCAGCGCTCCGCCGACGGCTGGCGGGGCTTAGCCATACCTTCGGCTGGACGCCGCAGGGCGGCTGTGCCATCGAGTTCAGACGTTCAGACATTGAACGGCCTCAGTCGCACGGCGTTGAGGCGGCGACCCCTCGCCCTTTCCTCCGCCCCGGTGACTCCATGAAACTGCGCGTCCGCGCCGAGCTTGTTTATCGTTTCGATCCGCCGACCGACGCCATCTATAAGATTCAGGTCGCCCACTGGCCCGGTCAGGACATCCTGCACGAAAGCCTGATCTTCGACCCGCCGGTCGAGGCGCATGAGGACGAAGACGTCGATTTCGGCGCCCGAACCCTGCGTTGCCATGTCTCGGGCGAGGTCAGGGTGACCTATGAGGCGGTGGTCGAGAACGGCGTGCTGAAGGGCCTGCCGCCCGACGTGTCGCAACACGACTGGGGCGATCTGCCCGCCGAGGTCCTGCCTTATCTTCAGCCCAGCCGCTATTGTCCCTCGGACCAGTTCGGCCGGTTCGTGACACGGGAGTTCGGCGACACCTCGGGCGGGGCGCGGGTGCTGGCGATCCTGAACTGGATCAGCGCCAATATCGACTATGAGCGCGGTGTGTCGGACACCGAAACCACGGCGGCGCGGACCTTCATCGACCGGGCGGGCGTGTGTCGCGACTTCACCCATCTGGGCATGACCCTGTGCAGGGCCTCGGGCATTC
Source organism: uncultured Brevundimonas sp. (assembly GCA_963522565.1). GTDB lineage: Bacteria > Pseudomonadota > Alphaproteobacteria > Caulobacterales > Caulobacteraceae > Brevundimonas. Next base: position 294,380 of record CAUQZC010000001.1, read on the forward strand.
CGGCGCGCGCGGTCAGCGCCTATGCGTATCAACTGAGCCCGCCTGATTTCCACGCCATTTTCGAGGTCTGGCTGGACAATGGCTGGTGGCTGGTCGACGCGACCGGGTTGGCGCCGGTTGAGGGTCTGGTGCGGATCGCCTGCGGGCGCGACGCCGCCGACATCGCCTTCCTGACGACACAGGAACGCTGCGCCTTCGTGCGCCAGTCGGTGACGGTGGAGGCGGCGTAAGGCCTCTGGGCAATCGAGCCCAAACCGCCATTCCGGGGCGTCCGTAGGCCCCGGAACCCAGGACGCTCGCAATCCGGCGCCGACTACGCCCAGCAACGGCGCCGCAGTCCTGGGTTCCGGGTTCTTCGCTTCGCTCAGCCCCGGAATGACGATCCCAGATTTTGACCGACTGAATGTCGATTGAACCTATCTCGCCGCCGCCTGCTCGGTCCGATAGGCCTGATAGGCGTCGATAAAGTCCAACTGGCGCAACAGCTTGTTGTTCGGGTCGATCAGCACCCGGGCGCCGCTCGGGACCGCGATCTCGCCCTGCCCGCCCGTCATGGCGACCGTGCGGACCCGCCCGTCGATCTCGACCTCCACAGGCATGGGGAAGGCCCCGCCGTCGCCGGTGGTCCAGGCCAGCTTCAGCCGCCCGTTCTCGCGCGTCTCGCTCAGCACCGGCAGGGCGGCGTTGTAAAGATAGCCGCGGAAGAACCAGCCATAGTCCTTGCCTGTCACCGCGTTGACGATGTCGAGGAAGTCCTGGGTCGAGCGATAGAGCGGCGCGAAATTGCCCGGTCTCGGGTCGGCCCGCCCATAGACCAGCCGCGTCACCGCCTGATGGAAGGCGGCGTCGCCGATCAGCATTCGCAGGGAGTGGCTGATCAGCGAGCCCTTGGCATAGATGTCGGCGCCGGGGCCGGTCTCTGAATTATAGACCTCATCCTCGGTCTTGGGCGTGCCGGACACGATTGGATGTTTGTTGATCAGGCCGCGTCTCTGCTCGGCCAGTTCGGTCTGCATATAGCGCTCGCCGTGCAGCCAGCGGCCATAGAGCGGCTGCATATAGCTGCCCAGACCTTCGTGCAGCCACATGTCGTCGGCGTTCTGGTTGGTCAGCTGGTTGCCGAACCATTCGTGGGCGAACTCGTGCTGCAGCAGCCAGTCATAGCCGCGCCCGTCCAACTTGTAGCCGTTGCCGTAGGCGTTGATGGTCTGGTGCTCCATGCCAAGGTGCGGGGTCTCGACCACGCCCATCTTCTCGTCGCCGAAAGGGTAGGGGCCGACCGTCGCCTCGAAGAAGTCCAGCATCAGGGGGAACTGGGCGAACAGGGCCTGAACCTTGGCCGGATCGTCGGTTTTCAGATGCCAGTAGGTCATCGGGATCGTATTGCCGAACCGGCTGGCGTAGTCGGCGCTGACCGCCTCGTAGGGGCCGATGTTCAGGGCCACGGCGTAGGTGTTGGGCTGGCGCGCGGTCCAGTTCCAGGTGGTCCAGCCGTCGCCGTGATCCTGTTTGCCCAGGAACCGCCCGTTGGATGGCGCCGACAGGCCGGACGGCGCGGTGATGTGCAGATCGACGCGGCCCGGCTCTCCGTGCGGGCTGTCGATGCAGGGCCAGAACAGATCGCAGCCCTCGCCCTGGACGGCCGTGGCGATCCACGGCTCGCCAGATGGGGCGCTGGACCAGATGAAACCGCCATCCCAGGGGGCGTGGGGCGCCACGCGCGGCTGGCCCGCATAGGCGATGCGCAGGGCGGTCTTGTCGCCGGTCTGCAGCGTGCGGGGCAGGTCGACCGTCAGGCGGCCTTGCGGGTTGCGCCATCGACCCGTGGCGACCTCGACCCCGTCCACCTGAACGGAGGAGATGGTCAGCAGGGTGTCCAGTTCGACCACCAGCCGGTCCAGCGGCGCCAGGGCGGTGAAGTCCAGCACGGCGACGGCGTCGATGGCCCTGTCGTCGGGGATGACCTTGATTGACAGATCGGCCTTGTCGAACCGCATGGCCAACTGCTCCGCCGTGCGGGGCTGGTCCGTGGCCAGGGTGAAGGCGGTCGATTCGCGCGGTGTTTGGCCTTGGGCCGGCGCGGCGCCCGCGCTCAGGGCCAGGACTGATGCCGCTGCTGCTGCTGCGCGATGGATGCTGGGTGGCATTCGGCTGTCGCCCTCGTTGATCCTGGGCCAAGGGATAGGCCGCCAGGTCAAAAGGGCAAAGAAAAAGGCCGACGTTTCCGTCGGCCTTTTCCAGAATAGGTTCAGCAGTCGCTGATCAGGCGGCGGCTTGCTCGGCCAGCTTGGCCTTGACCTGGCGCTTGATGCGCTGGGCGGCGACCGAGAGCTGCTCGTCGCGGGCCTTGACGATGAAGATGTCCAGGCCGCCCTTGTAGTCCAAGGTGCGCAGCGCAGCGTTCGAGATGCGCAGGCTGAAGCTCTGGCCCAGCGAGTCCGAGGTGAGCTTGACCGTCTTCAGCGACGGCAGAAAGCGGCGCTTGGTCTTGATGTTCGAGTGGCTCACGTTATGGCCGACCATCGGGCCGATACCGGTGAGTTCGCAACGACGCGACATCGTCAGATCCTTAAGGTGCGGCGGCCGGTCCCAAAGCGGGGAACAGACGCGTGAAACAAGTACGCGCGGGAGATAGCCCGCGCGAGAGGGGGCCGTATAAGGGATCAGTCCGTTCGGCGTCAAGCCGAGTCTTGGCGGTTTGCGATACGGGATGCGACTCCGGCGAGTCTGGACGGCGCGGAACCCTGACGTTCAGCCGCCATTCAAATGACGTGCTGCATGGATCATATCATGAAGATGAAAGCTGAACAGAAGACCGCCATGTCCCGTCTGATCCCGTTCCGTAAGGTTGTGTCCCGTAAGGCCCTGGCCGTTCTGGCCCCCGTGGCGGCGGGCGGCTTCATGCTGGCCTCGCCTGCGATGGCGCCTGCACAGACCGCCGCCCAGAGCGAAGTGTTGCCCGGTTTCTGGGAATACACGACCAACGCCGTGGGTCAGCGCGAGACGCTGCAGAAATGCGTGCGCGCCAGCGAGATCAACCGATTCTTCGGCGGCATCTCGACCAAAAAATGGCGCTGCACCTATCCGACCCGCGTGGTCGGCGACGGGAATGCGCGGTTTGAGGGCTCATGCTCGGACCACAAGAACCGCCGCATCAATGTGCGCCTGAGCGGGACCTATACGGAAACCAGCTTCAGCTTCAGGGGCGGCGCCCAGGTCGTGCGCGGCACCCCCTATATCCCCGCCAGCATCACCGCCCGCCGCATCAGCGCCCAGTGCCCGGCCAACGCCGAGTATTTCTGAGTCTAAACGCATCCTTCGTCAGATCGTCATCCTCGCCCTTGTGGCGAGGATGACGATTTGAGTGATGAGCCTCGTGCGACAACAAAAAGGCCCCGGATCGCTCCGGGGCCTTTTCGTTTGTCTGAAGTCGAACCTTAGGCCGCTTCGGCGGTCGGGACCGGCTTCTTGGCGCTGAGGGACTTGGCCAGCAGTTCGACGGCGGCGTCCTTGTCGATCTTGTTGGCGGCGGCGACCTCACGGGCCATGCGGTCCAGGGCCGATTCATAGAGCTGGCGCTCCGAATAGGACTGTTCCGGCTGGGTGTCGGCGCGGTGCAGGTCGCGGACCACTTCGGCGATGGAGATCAGGTCGCCCGAGTTGATCTTGGCTTCATATTCCTGGGCGCGACGCGACCACATGGTGCGCTTGATGCGCGCGCGGCCCTTCAGGGTGGTCAGGGCCTTGGTCACGACGTCGTCGGCGGCCAGCGAGCGCAGGCCCGCCGTCACGGCCTTCTTGGTCGGGACGCGCAGGGTCATCTTCTCGTGGTCGAAGGTCACGACATAGACTTCCAGCGACATGCCGGCGACTTCCTGCGTCTCGATCGCGGCGACCTTGCCGACGCCGTGCGCCGGATAGACGACTGCGTCGCCAACCTTGAACTCCAGACCAGTCTTGCTCGTCATATTCGTCCTTTCCCGGTCAGGGACAGGCGAAGCGAAGGCGCGTCGAACGCAAACAGAAACCCCGCCGCCGGATTGACCCGTCGGGTGGGATAATGTCGGACGTCAGATACGGAAACGGATCACCAAACCTCTGGCCGATCCCGTCACAAGACGGGATTCTGTCGCAAACACGGGCGGTGCGAAAATTTCGCTGACCGCCCGATCCAATGAAACAGAACCTATCACAAATTTGCGGAATTTCAAAACGTCCACAGGGGCGTCATGGAATTGCAGCCAGGCTTGGTGGTTGGAGCCGCTGCGTTCAGGATCCCTTGCCGGGCTTGGGGCTGAAGTATTTCTCGTACTTGCCGGTCTCGCGTTCGTACTGTTCGCGATCGGCGGGAGGCGTGCCCTTGACGGTGATGTTGGGCCAGGTCTTGGCGTATTCGGCGTTGACCTGAAGCCATTTGCCGTCCGGCTCGTCCTCTGTGTCGGGGACGATGGCGTCGACGGGGCATTCCGGTTCGCACACGCCGCAGTCGATGCATTCGTCGGGCGCGATGACCAGGAAGTTCTCACCCTCGTAGAAGCAGTCGACCGGACACACCTCGACACAGTCCATGAACTTACATTTCACGCAGGCGTCGGTGACGATGTAGGTCATTGGGCGGCTGATAAGGTCGAGGTTACGGCTGGGAGGCCTGCGACATGGCGGCCATGCAACCAACTGTCAACAGTGCGGCTTAAGCCGAGAGCCGTTCTCAATCCGCCAGCCCAAGGTTTGCGGGTGGTCTTGACAATGGCAGGGCTTAATCGCAACTGTGTTGATTGCATATCAAATCTCCTGACAGGAACTCCCCCCTATGCGCTCCAATCTGATGAAGTCCGTCCTCGCCGGCGCTTTGACGCTCAGCCTCGCCGCCGGCGGCGCGGTGGTGGCCCAGGCCGCCCTGACCCAGAACCCCGCCGAGGTTACGGCCGGAAATTATGACCTGGATTCGGCTCACGGCAAGATCACCTGGTCGGTCAACCACCTGGGCTTCTCGACCTATACGGGCCAGTTCGTGAACGTGAAGGCCGAGCTGAAGCTGGACCCGCGCAATCCGTCGGCCAGCACCCTGACCGCCACCGTGCCGCTGACCGACGTGGCGCCGAACGACGACCGCCTGAAGGCCCACCTGCAGACAGCGGACTTCTTCGACACCGCCAACCATCCGACGGCGACCTTCGTCTCGCGTTCGGTGACGGTGCATCCGGGCGCCGCCAACAAGGCCACCGTCGTCGGCGACCTGAGCCTGAGGGGCGTGACCAAGCCCGTGACCATCGAGGTCACCTTCAACCAGGCCGGAACCGCCATGGGCGCCTACAAGGCCGGGTTCGACGGCGAGGCCGTGATCAAGCGCTCGGACTTCGGCGTCGACTACGCGCTGCCGGCCGTATCCGACGAGGTGAAACTGCACATCGAAGGCGAGTTCGTGATTCAAAAGTAGGCCTGCCGCGCTTCGCGCTACATGAGGCCGTTTAGGCTGTAAGCTTATAGAGGGCGCGGGCCTCCTCGGCGGGTCCGCGCCTTTCGCCCAAGGCCTCGACGCGCAGGGTCGTGACCCGTCCGTTCTGAACGAAGGTCATCACATCATTGACGTGAACCAGCCGACTGACCTTGTCCAGCCGCGCCTCGCGCCCTTGGTGGGTCAGCCGAACCGCCCCGCGCTCGACCAGATCGGCTGCCAATCCGCGCGTCTTCACGAAACGCGCGCGCCACAACCAGACGTCGATGCGGCAGGCGTTCTCAGTCAAGCGCGCGCCTTGCGTCGAGGCCGCCGTCGCTTTGCGGCAGGGGCGGGCGCTTCTGTCAGTACAGCCAGGGCGGCGAACGGCGAATCCTTGACGGTCTTCGGCGGTGCGCCCGGTTTGTCCGGCTGGCGGGCGCGTTCAATCTTCAGGGCGGCGATGACCTGTTTCGCCTGATCGGCGCGCCAGCCCAGATCGGTCAGGGCTTGGTCGGACAGGCGCCCGTGGTTGGCGGCGCGCAGTTCGGCCATCTTCTCCAGCGTCTCGACCTGCGCCAGCCAGCGGCCCGCCAGACGCAGGCCGTGCGCCGACAGCAGGCGCGGCGAGGGCGTCTCGACCGGGGCGGGGATCAGGTCCGGCGTCGCCGGGATCAGGGGCGCGGCGACGAAGCCCTGCGCGAAATGACGGGCGCGCGGTTTCTGCAGGCCTGGCAGCCAGATCGAATGGACGCCGACGCGGATGGCGAAGCTTCTCAGGGTGCGCCGCTCCGCCTGGCTCAGGGCGGCCAGATCGCGCTCGACCTCGCGCCGGTCGATCAGGCCCCCGGCCTCGATCAGGCGGAAGGCGATACCGCGCGGCAGGCCCTTCAGGGCGCCGGTCTCCACCGCCTGACGCAGGCGGCGCAGGTCGCGCAGGGCGCGACCCGCCTCGGCCGCCAGCCATGCCTCGATCCGCCGCTGAGCCCGCTCGCGCGCCGGCGTGGGGCCCAGATCGCCCAGCAGACGCGCCTGGGGCGAAAACGGATCGGCCCCCTGCGGCGTCGCCGTGACCTGAGCCGTCAGCACGCCGCGCCACAGCACCGCGCCCTCGGGCGTCACGGAAAACGCCTCGTCCGGCTCTGACGCCAGACGGCCCAGGCGGCGGTTGATCTCGGGCGTCACGGCGCGCACCGCCGCCTGACGCAGGGTGCGGTCCTCCAGCGCCGACGACCCCTTCTCCATCTGGAAACGGACGCCTTCCAGCTGGCCCACCACCTGACCCTCGACCGTCACCTCGCCGTCTTCGGCGACGCCTGCAAACGTGTCGTCGCGCACGTTCAGGGCCCGCATCAGGGCCGTGGTGCGGCGATCCACGAACCGCGCGGTCAGCCGCTCGTGCAGCACGTCGGACAGCCGGTCCTCCAGCGCGCGGGTCTTGTCGCGCCAGCCCTGGGCGTCGTGGACCCAGTCGGGCCGGTTGGCGATGTAGGACAGGGTGCGCACCGCCGACAGCCGCGCCGACAGCTGGTCGATCTGGCCGTCGTCCCGGTCCACGAAGGCGAAGCGCGGCGCCATCCAGTCGTCGGTCAGCCGTCCGCGTTTGCCGGTCAGGGCGGAGAAGACATCCTTGGCCAGACGGCTGTGTTCGTCCAGCGTCGTCTTCTGGAAGTCCGGCAGCTGGCACGCCTCCCACAGCCGCATGATGGCGCCGCGCGACCGGCCGATGCGGGCGATTTCCTCGTCCTTGATCAGGCGGCGCAGCAGGGTCTCGTCCAGCGCCTCGGCTGTCAGGCTGAGGCCCGACCGCTGGGGCGTCACCGTCAGCGAGCGCAACAGATCGGGCAGGGTGTCGAAGTCCAGACGGGCGTTGCGCCATTCCGCCGCCTCGACCGGATCGAACCGATGCTCGACCACCTGCTCGACCAGATCGGGGTCCAGGTCCTCGGCCTCGGCCGTGACGCCGAAAGTGCCGTCGCGCAGATGCCGGCCCGCCCGCCCGGCGATCTGGCCGATCTCGTGGGCGTGCAGCCAGCGCGTGCGCCGACCGTCGAATTTCCGCAAGCCCGCAAAGGCCACATGGTCCACGTCCATGTTCAGCCCCATGCCGATGGCGTCGGTGGCGACCAGGAAATCGACCTCGCCCGACTGATACAGGGCCACCTGGGCGTTGCGGGTGCGGGGCGACAGGCTGCCCATCACCACGGCGGCCCCGCCCCTCTGGCGCCGGATCAGCTCGGCGATGGCGTAAACCCGGTCGGTCGAGAAGGCGACGATGGCGCTACGGCGGGGCAGGCGGGTCAGCTTCTTCGATCCGGCGTAGGAAAGCGTGGACAGCCGGTCGCGCGTCACGATCTCCACGTCGGGGACCAGGCGGCGGATCAGCGGCTCCATGGTCCCCGCGCCCAGGAACATGGTCTCGAACCGGCCTCGCGCGTGCAGCAGCCGCTGGGTGAAGACATGGCCGCGCTCGGGGTCGGCGACCAGCTGGATCTCGTCGATGGCCAGGAACTCGACCGACCGCTCCAGCGGCATGGCTTCGACGGTGCAGACGAAATAGTGCGGGCGCGGCGGGACGATCTTCTCCTCGCCGGTGATGAGGGCGACCGCTGAGGCCCCGCGCTGTCTGACGATCCGCTCATAGATCTCGCGCGCCAGAAGCCTGAGCGGCAGGCCGATCATGCCCGAGGCGTGACCCAGCATCCGCTCGACCGCCAGATGGGTCTTGCCTGTATTGGTGGGCCCCAGCACGGCGGTGACGCGTGATGGGGCGAGGCCTGCGGACCGATCGCTCATGACCAGCCTAAGGTGGCGATGTTTCCCCTGCGGCTCAAGCGCTGCGGCGCATTCCGCTGCGGATCAGCGCCCGCATTAATCAACGGCTCACCCTTGCCGGGCATAATGCAGAGCTTCCAAGGCCGATCATGAAATCCTCCAGTCTCCTTTGCGTATCCGTCGCCGCGCCGGTCGCCGCCACCGCCCTTCAGGCGCAGGGCTTCGACATCGACGTCGGGGCCGCCAGCGGCATTGCCGTCAATGATCCAGCCGATGACCGCATCGCGATCCGGTCGCCGAGGCCACGGCCGCAAACTGTTCATTTTTACGCCTGTTCAACCAATCGGGGCCTGAGTTGAGATTCCTGGAAAACCTGTCGGTCAGCAGAAAGCTGTTCGTCGCTTTCGCGGTGGTTCTTGCGTCCATCGGCGTCATGGGGGCGGTGATCATCGTCAACATTCTGGCGTCGGATCGTGCGGGCGCCGCCCGCAGCGCCGAGAACCAGATCAATCGCACGGCGGCCGTCGCCGAACTGGCCCTGATCGAACAGGAGAACGCCTATCGCGGCTTCCTGCTGTCGCAAGACCCCTATTACATCGAACGGCTGGACGGCCACCGCGCCAAGTTCCGCGCGGCGTTGGATGAACTGAAGGCCGGTCTGCCGCCTGAACGGGCCGATTCGGTGGATGTGGTCGAACGCGCCAACGCCGCCTGGTACAAGGACGTCGTCCAGGTCGGGCAGGTTCTGGTGCGCGACGGCAAGAGCGGCGAGGCTGAGCAGATGGTCGGCCGCAGGGGCATAGCCGACGGCTATTTCCTGCCGATGCTGAACGCCATAGACGAGATCAAGGCCGATAACGCCACCGCGCTTGATCTGGTCCGCAAGGCTCAGGACGACGCCGCCAATACTGTCATGATCGCCGTTGTCGCGGGCCTGATCGCCGCGCTGATGATTGCGCTGGTCGCCGGGTGGGGCGTCAGCCGCGCCATCGCCAGACCGATCATGACCATGGTCGGCTATATGAAGGCCCTGATGGCGGGCAATACGGCCATCGAGGTCGCGGGCGTACGTCGCAAGGACGAGTTCGGCCAGATGGCCCAGGCCGTCACCGCCTTCCGTGACGCCGCTGTCGAAAAGACCCGGCTGGAAGCCGAGGCCGTGTCTCAACGCGCCGCCGCTGAACAGGAACGCGCCGCCAACGAGGCTGAAAAAACCCGCCTTGCCGCCGAGGACGCCGTGGCGTTGAAGGCCTTGGCTGCGGGTCTGACGGCTTTGGCCGAGGGCGATCTGACGCACCGTTTCACCGCCGAGGTCGCCCCCCGCGCCGAACGGCTGAAGAACGATTTCAACGCGGCCATCGCCCAGCTGGAGCAGGCTGTGTCGGTCGTGGCGTCCAATGTGTCGGCCATTCGGTCGGGCGCGGGCGAAATCTCTCAGGCCGCCGACGACCTGTCGCATCGCACCGAGCAGCAGGCCGCGTCTCTGGAAGAGACCGCCGCGGCGCTGGATCAGATCACCGCCACGGTCAACAAGACCGCCTCGGGCGCCAAACAGGCCTCTGGCGTCGTTCAGGCCGCGCGCGGCGATGCGGAAAAGAGCGGCGTGGTGGTGCGTGACGCCGTCTCGGCCATGACCGCCATCGAAAAGTCCTCGGGCCAGATCAGCCAGATCATCGGCGTGATCGACGAGATCGCCTTCCAGACCAATCTTCTGGCCTTGAATGCAGGCGTCGAGGCCGCGCGTGCGGGCGATGCGGGACGCGGTTTCGCCGTCGTGGCCTCCGAGGTTCGCGCCCTGGCCCAGCGCTCGGCCGAAGCCGCCAAGGAGATCAAGGTCCTGATTTCGGCCTCGACCGGCCAGGTCGGCGCGGGCGTCAAACTGGTCGGAGAAACGGGCGAGGCCCTTCACCGCATCGTGGACCGCGTCGCCGAGATCGACAGCCTGGTCACCGAAATCGCAGCCTCGGCCCAGGAGCAGGCCGTCGGTCTGGCCCAGGTCAATACGGCCGTGAACCAGATGGATCAGGTGACCCAGCAGAACGCCGCCATGGTCGAACAATCGACCGCCGCCAGCCATTCGCTGGAACAGGAGGCCGAAACCCTGCAGGCCTCGGTGGCGCAGTTCCAGGTGGGCGAGACGGCCCCGCGCCTGCCCGCCGTCGCCCCCAGCCGCGCCCGTACGCCCACGCCCGCCTATGCGCCGCGCCCTTCGGAGCGCACCGTGCAGGCCATGCGGACCATCGGTCGCGGCGGTGCGGTTCTGCAACCTCAAGTTATTGAAGATGGATGGGAAGAGTTCTGATGAGCGATGCTGCCCCCGTTGTTCTGACCTTGCCGCCCGTGCTGGATTTGAAGGCGGCCGAGTCCCTGAAAACCGCGCTTCTGTCCCATCGCGGGCGCGTGCTGGTGCTGGACGCCTCGGGCGTCGAACGACTGGGCGGCCTGTGTCTTCAGGTGCTGCTGTCCGCGCTACGTTTGTGGCGAGATGATCAAATCAACCTAAGGTTAGCATATCCATCCGATAGTTTCTCCAGTCAGTGGGCCGCTTTCGGCGCGCCCGCGTTCGATTCCGAAGGGGCGCTCGCATGAGCAAGACCGTTCTGACCGTCGATGATTCCCGCACCATGCGCGACATGCTGCTGCTGGCGCTGGAGGAGGCGGGCTACACCGTCATTCAGGCCGTGGACGGCGTCGACGGGCTGGAGACGCTGGCGTCGAAGGGGGCGGACGTGGTCATCACCGACATCAACATGCCGCGCATGGACGGCTTCGGCTTCATCGAGGGGATGCGGGCCGATCCGAACCACCGCACCACGCCGGTCCTGGTCCTGACGACCGAAAACGACGCCGAGAAGAAGTCACGCGCCCGCGCCGTCGGCGCGACCGGCTGGATCGTCAAGCCGTTCGACCCGGTCAAGCTGGTCGAGGCCGTGCGCCGCGTCGCGGCCTAGATCGAAAAAGGTCTGACACAGCGCCATGGACGCTTTTGAAGCCATCAAGGTCACCTTCTTCCAGGAATGCGACGAACTGCTCGCGGAGCTGGAATCCAAGCTGATCCTGCTCGAACAGGGGCAGATGGATCTTGAGACGATCAACGCGGTCTTCCGCGCCGTCCACTCGGTGAAGGGCGGGGCGGGCGCGTTCGGTCTGGAGGCCCTGGTCCGTTTCGCCCATGTCTTCGAGACGCTGATGGACGAGCTGCGCGCGGGGCGAAAACCCTGTGACCCGGTGACCATCAAGACCCTGCTGCGCGCCTCCGACGTGTTGGCGGACCATGTCCAGGCCGCCCAGGGGCTGGCGCCGGAGGTGGACCAGGCCCGGTCCGCGGGTCTGGTCGCCGAGATGGAGCTGCTGACCCACGGCGGCGCGGCGCCCGCGCCCGTGGCCGAACTGGACGATGAAGACGATTTCGGCTTCACGCCGATGGTCTTCGACATGGCGCTGGACGAACCGCTTGCGTCCATCCCCGAACCGGCGCCGGTCGCCGAACCCGCCGCAGGCTGGCGCATCCGACTGAGGCCGCATGGCCGCATGTACGCCAGCGCCAATGAGACGGGACTGCTGCTGCGTGAACTGGGCCGGCTGGGTCCCACCACCGTGGTTCTGGACGACAGCCGACTGCCCGCGCTGGACGAACTGGCGGTCGAGGAAGCTTGGCTGGGCTGGACGGTAGACCTGCACGCGGCGGTCGATGAGGCGGCGGTGCGCGAGGTATTCGACTTCGTCGAGGCCGACTGCGATCTGACCATCACGCCGCTGAGCGCGCCTGCCGAAACGGATTTCGTGTTCGAGGACGAGGCGCCTGCGGTCCTGCCCGCGAGCGACGAACTGGACATCGCGGCCTTGCTGGCCCGTGTGCAGGGCGAGGCGCATGTTGAAGCGCTCGCGCCGTTGTCGCCGCTCGAACCAACGCCTGTCGCCGCAGCCCTTGCCCCCGCGCCGGTCGCGTCCCCCGCCTCCGGCGCGCCGGTCGCGCCTGCGCCGGTCACCATCCGTGTCGATCTGGACCGCGTCGACCGGCTGATCAACGCCGTGGGCGAACTGGTCATTCAGCAGGCCATGCTGTCGCAACGGGTTCTGGAAAGCGGTCTGGCCCGCTCGTCCGGCGTTGCGCTGGGTCTGGAGGATCTGGAGCTGCTGACGCGCGAGATTCAGGACAGCGTCATGGCCATCCGCGCCCAGCCGGTGAAGTCCGTGTTCCAGCGGATGCCGCGTCTGGTGCGCGAGGTCGCCGACATGACGGGCAAACAGGTGCGTCTGGTCACGGCGGGCGAGGACACAGAGGTCGACAAGACCGTGGTCGAACGCCTGGCCGAACCCATCACCCATATGCTGCGCAACGCCATCGACCACGGACTTGAGACGCCCGAGGAGCGGATCGCGGCGGGCAAGCCGGCCGAGGGCATGGTGCGTCTTGCGGCTCTGCACCGTTCGGGCCGCATCGTCATTGAGATCACCGACGACGGTCGCGGCATCAACCGCGAACGGGTCCGCCGGATCGCGGTGGACAAGGACCTGATCGCCGCCGACGCCGTGTTAAGCGACGACCAGGTTGACAATCTGATCTTCCTGCCCGGCTTCTCGACCGCCGATGCAGTGTCCGACATTTCAGGCCGGGGCGTCGGCATGGACGTGGTCAAACGCTCTGTCCACGCGCTGGGCGGCCGCATCTCCATCAGCTCGGTTCCGGGCAAGGGCTCGACCTTCACCCTCAGCCTGCCGCTGACGCTGGCGGTGCTGGACGGCATGGTCACGACCGCTGGCGGACAGACCCTGATCGCCCCGCTTCCGGCCATCGTCGAAAGCCTGACGCCGCAGGCCGCCGACCTTCATCACGTCGGAGGTCTGGACCCGGTGATACGCTTCCGCGACGCCTATGTGCCGATCGTGGACGTGGCCCTGATCATGGGCTTCCGCGAGACGCCTATGGACCCGACACAGGGCCTCGCCGTCATCGTCGAGACCGAATCCGGCCAGCGCGCCGCCCTGCTGCTGGATGCGATCCAGGGCCAGCGCCAGGTCGTCATCAAGAGCCTTGAGACCAACTACCAACAGGTGGAGGGCGTCGCCGCCGCCACCATTCTGGGCGACGGCCGGGTCGCCCTGATCCTGGATGTCGACAGTCTGGTCGCCATCCGCCGTTCCGGCGTCCGTTCCGACTTCAAACTGGCGAGCTGAACCATGACCGAAGCCAACGACACCGCCAATCGTGAACTGATCGCCTTCCGCATCGGCGGTCAGGAATTCTGCGTCGACATCATGTCGGTGCGGGAAATCCGGGGATGGACCCCAGCGACGCCCCTGCCGCGGTCGCCAGGCTATATGAAGGGCGTCATCAATCTGCGCGGCACGGTCCTGCCGATCATCGACCTGGGCGCGCGTTTTGGTCTTGAAACGTCCGAGCCGACGGCTCGCCATGTCATCATGGTGGCCAATATCGGCGGGCGCACCGTGGGGCTGCTGGTCGACGCCGTGTCCGACATCCTGCAGATGGCCGAGGCCTCTGTGCAGCCGACGCCCGACGTCGCCAGCGAGCACGTGAAGTCCTTCGTGAAGGGCATCTTCTCCATCGAAGGCCGGATGATCAGTCTGATCGACCTGAACCATGTTCTGCCGGAACGCGAGGCCCAAGCCGCATGACCACCGCCGCCGGCCGAGGTTCCCTGGTCGAAGGCGAGTTCGTCTTCACCGCCGAGGATTTCAGCCAGATCGCCCAGATGCTGCATGCCCACGCGGGCATCGCCCTCAGCGAGGGCAAGGCCGCCCTGGTCTATTCCCGGCTGGCCAAGCGGCTGCGGGTGCTGGGCCTGCGCAGCTTTCGTGACTACTGCGCCCTGATCGAAGGCGTGGACGGGGTGGACGAGCGCCAGAAGATGACGGCGGCCCTGACCACCAATGTCACCCGTTTCTACCGCGAGCCTCACCATTTCGACGACCTGCGCGACCGGGTCATGCCTGCGCTGGCCGAGCGCGCGCGGGCAGGGGGGCGGGTGCGTCTGTGGTCGGCCGCCTGCTCGAACGGACAGGAGCCCTATTCGATGGCCTTGACCGTGCTGTCGGTCCTGCCCGAGGCGGCGGAACTGGACGTGCGGATCCTGGCGACCGACATCGACCCCAACATGGTCGCCCAGGGCGCGGACGGCGCCTATGCCCAAGAGGCGCTTGAGCCCGCGCCGCCCGTTCTGTGGCGTCGCTACTTTGACCGGGCCGAGGGCGGACGCTGGCGCGCGGGCGCCCAGCTGAAACGCCTGGTCGCCTTTCGCGAACTGAACCTGATCGGCGACTGGCCGATGCGGGGACGGTTCGACGTCATCTTTTGCCGCAACGTGGTCATCTATTTCGACGAGCGGACGCAGGAGCGGGTGTGGACGCGCTTCATCCCCGTCATGACGCCCGGCGCCACTCTCTATATCGGCCATTCCGAGCGGGTCAGCGGCCCAGCCGCCAGTCAGCTTCGGACCTCGGGCCTGACCACCTATCGTCTGGAGGGCGGGGCATGAGCGCGGCGCGCGTCCTGGTCGTCGATGACAGTCTGACGATGCGCAACCTGATTTCGGCGGCCTTGCGTCAGGACCCCGACATCGAGGTCGTGGGCACGGCCGCTGATCCGATCGAGGCGCGTGCGGCCATCAAGGCCCTGAACCCCGACGTCCTCACCCTGGATGTCGAGATGCCCAATATGAACGGGCTGGAATTCCTGGATAAGATCATGCGGCTGCGGCCCATGCCGGTGGTCATGGTTTCGACCCTGACGGCGGCGGGCACGGACGTGACCCTGGCGGCCTTGGAGATCGGGGCCGTGGATGCCGTGGCCAAGCCCGCCGTGGCCCGCGCCGACGCCTTTGGCGAACTGATCCTGAAGGTGAAGGCCGCCGCCCGGTCACGCGTCCGGGCGCGGGGCGACACGCCCTCGGCCGCGGTCGCGCCTTGCGGCTATGTCGTCGATCCGTCGCATGTCCTGGCCATCGGCGCCTCGACCGGCGGGGTCGAGGCCCTGGTCACGATCCTGTCTGGCTTTCCCGCTGACTGTCCGGCGACCGTCGTCACCCAGCATATGCCCGCCAGTTTCACCGCCAGTTTCGCCGCCCGTCTGGACCGCATCTGCGCGCCCACTGTCACCGAGGCGCGGGACGGTGACCTGTTGAAGCCCGGTCACGTCTATCTGGCGCCCGGCGGCGTGGCGCATCTGGAGGTGTCGTCAGGACCGACGCCGCGCTGCCGTCTGGTGGACAGCGACCCTGTCAACGGCCACCGCCCCTCGGTCGATGTCATGTTCGAATCCGTCGCCCGGCTGAAGCGGCCGATGACCGGCGTGATCCTGACCGGCATGGGCAAGGACGGGGCGCGCGGCCTGCTGGCCATGCGCCAGGCCGGGGCCCGCACCCTGGGCCAGGACGAGGCGACCTGCGTCGTCTATGGGATGCCGCGCGCCGCCTTCGAGCTGGGCGCTGTCGAGCGGCAATTGCCGCTGCACCGCCTGTCCCCCGCCATTCTCGATCTTTGCGCCGCCTCCGCCGCGCGATCCCCTGTCTGATTCCCGGGAGCGTATCCATGCCCGCCGCCGCCAATATCCATTGTCTCGTCGTTGATGATCAGATGACGATGCGCTCGCTGGTCCGCAACAGCCTGCAGCAGATCGGCGTGCGTGAAATCCGTGAGGCCTCGGACGGCGAGATCGCCCTTCGCGAGATAATCACCCGGCCGGCCCACCTGATCATCTCAGACTATAATATGCCCAACCTGGATGGTCTGGGCCTGCTGCGCGCGGTGCGTGTCCACCCGCCCATCGCCAAGACCGCCTTCATCATGCTGACGGGCCGTGCTGACCGCGAACTGGTGCAGCAGGCGATGAAGTACGGCGTGAACAACTATCTGGTGAAACCCTTCACCGTGGATCAACTGAAGGCCAAGCTGGAAGCGGTGTTCGGTCCCCTGACATGATGGACGTCGCCCGGAATGACGCCGCGGAAAGGCGCGTTCACGTCGGTCAGGGCGAGCATTTCGTCACGTCTGACCCCACGGTCGTGCTCAGCACCATACTGGGCTCGTGCGTGGCCATGTGTCTGCGCGACCCGGTGATCGGCGTCGGCGGCATGAACCATTTCCTGCTGCCTGAGGGCGAAGGCGCGGGCACGGACGCGGGGCGCCGCTACGGCGCCTATGCGATGGAGCTTCTGATCAACGACGTGCTCAAGGCGGGCGGGCGGCGCGAACGTCTGGAGGCCAAGCTGTTCGGCGGCGGGCGCATGTTCGACGGCTTGCGCGACCTGGGCCGGGCCAACGCCGATTTCGCCGAACGCTTCCTGCGCGACGAGGCCATTCAGGTGGTCGGCGGCAGCCTGCGCGGCGAGGGCGGGCGTCGGGTGCACTACTGGCCCGTCACCGGACGCGCCCGCCAGCGCGCGGTGACCGACACCCAGGCGCTGAACACGGTGGTCCGTCCACGCCCCGTCGTCGATGCGGGCGCGCTGGAGCTGTTCTGATGGGGCTGTCTGCTGATCACGCCGCCCTGTTGCGAGCGGTCGCCGAGGCTCTGATGCAGGCGCGGGGGCGCATCGACGGAGTCGAGGCCATGGTCAGCGATCTGATCGGCCAGACGGCGCCGGAAAATCGTGCGCCCGCCTTGGTCCAGGCTCAGGCCCTGGATGTTCTGGGCCAGGAGATCGAGGCCCTTTCCGGCGTCCTGCATCGCCTTGGCCAGGGCGATGCGCCGGATCTTGCCGTGGATGCGACGCCCCTTTCCGACCTGTCCGCCCGGCTCGGCGCCGTTGTCGGCCTGAGCCGCGATCACACATCCGACACCAACGAGATCGAACTGTTCTGACACATTCCTGTTGAAGTCAGCTGATCGCCGGGCTCGGCAGTTCAGGCCATACGTCATCGGTTAACAGCTTAGCCGTTCGCACGGAACAGGGGTGAAACGAATCAGGACCGAATCGCTTACATCGCTCAATTCGTGATTTGTTCACTGCAAGATATTGTATCTTAACGCTGATTAACCACAAGAGGCCGCCTAAGGCGGCGCTGTCTCCCTTGCGCGTTCACGGATTTGCAGGAACTGCCCGCCGACATCTTCCCCCCGGCGCCCTGAACCGCTAGTGCAATCCGGATGGCCCCGTAGCTCAGCTGCATAGAGCAAGGCTTTCCTAAAGCCGAGGTCGCAGGTTGGAGTCCTGCCGGGGTCGCCATCCCTATCTGTTTCGACGCGCCTCGGCCCGCTTTTGGCCTGACGTCTTCTAGACGCAGTCCGGGTTGAACCGCTCCCGACCGGCCCACACGCAATGCCCGTCGATGCAGTCGATCAGGTTGCTGGGGAAGCTGTTGGTGGCGTGGTCAAAGACCTGGAACCAGCCGCCGTCGTCCCACACGGCCGTCGGCATGTGCATCTCAGAGGCGTGCTTGGCCTGAAATCGGCTGTAGAACAGACGCACATTGTTGCAATTCATGGTCGGCAGGCGGCTGTGCCAGCCGACGCCCCATTCGCCGATGAAGACCGGCATCCCCTTGCCGGTGGTGGCGGCCCACTGCGCCATGATCTCCATGGGGCCGCGAATGTCGGCGTCGGTCCAGGCGTCAGCGTAGTCGCCCTGATTGTCGCCCGCGAAAGCCCAGGGATTATAGTGATGGAAGGTCGCCATCACATAGGCGTCGCGCCCGCCGCCGACCTTGGAGAGGTCCGGCCAGGCCTGGGCCATTTCAGCCGCGCCGAACCACTGATTGCCGCCGATGATGACGATGCGTTTTGCGTCCCTGGCTCTGATCTTGTCATAGGCCAGCCCTGTCATGCGCCGCAGGGTGGCGGGCGCCATCGGGTCGTGATTGGCCAGGTGCGGCTCGTTCAGGATTTCGAACATCAGCCGATGGTCGCGGTCGCCATACAGGTCGCTGATCTCTGACCACAATTGCTCCAGCACCTCGGCCTTGCCGTCTTCCTTCAGGCGTTTCTCATGGTGGGCGTTGAGCACCACATAGAGACCGGGCCTGGACAGGGCGTAGTCGATCACCTGGGTCAGGGCGGCCAGGCGTGGGGCGGAACGGTCAATCCGGCCCGTCGCGGGGTCGGCAAGCGTGGTTCCCCCGACCTCTTCCGTCCAGGTGACGGGAATTCTCAGGGTGCGGAATCCGCGCGCGTAATAGGCGTCGATCTTGGGTCGCGCGGCCTCGAGCGTGGCCGGGTGCTGGCTGTTGTCGAACATCTGACCCAGATTGAAGCCCTTGCCCATCTGCGCGGCGGCTTCATGCGCCGTCGGGGCGGCCGGGCTCTGGGTGGGCAGGGTCTGGGCGACGGGGCGTTCTGTCTGCGCCGATGCGGTCGAAACGCCTGTCGAAGCGAGAAGCGCGGCGGCGGCGAAGGCGGCGGCGCGGAACCAAGTCTTGCTCATCTGAATGGACCCTCCGCTAATGGTTTTAGGATCTTGATTTCAAATTTGACAGCGCTGTCGTGGCTGAACTTAGCGCGCGCGTCTGACACCCTTTATGGCCAGGCCGCCCAGCAAGGCTATGCCTGCACAGGTCATCATCAGCATCGGCCAGTCGGCGCGGCTGGTCCCCAGGGCGGCTATGGCCAGCACGGGCGCCAGGACGGCGGGCAGGGTGTTGGTCAGGTTCATCACACCCAGATCTCTGGCGGTGTGACGTCGAGAGGGGAGTATCTGCGCGACCAGGGCGGTGTCCACCGTCGTGTAAAGCCCGAAACCCAGCCCATAGAGGGCATAGCCGAGCAACGGCCCCGGCCATTCGGGATAGAAGGCGAAGATCAGAAGCCCCCCCGCGATCAGGGCGGACGACAGCAGGATGAAGGGCTTGCGGCGGCCGAAACGGTCCGACGCCAATCCTCCGACAAAACCCGCCGCCAGGGTCAGCAGGGTGGAGAAGGCGATCAATCGCGCCAGGCCGCTCTCGACGGTTGATCCGGGGAACCGGCTTTCGTACCGGGCATGGTCGGCCAAGTAGAACAGCATATAGGCGCTGATGACGCTGACCGAGATCTGGAAACAGAACCGCGACGCCCAGACAAATCCGAAGTCGAGATCCAGTCCCGGGCGGGGGGCGGGAACGGTCGCGGCTGTTCTGTCCTGTGGTCGAAGCGGCGCCGATGGGGCCTCCTTCCAGATGAAAAGCAGCGGCAGAATGCAGGCAGCCACCAGCACGCCGAGCACGCTCAGCCTGGCGGGCATGTCGGACAGGACGGGCGCGGCGATCAGAACCCCGCTTGCGGCGCCGATGGGCGCGGCGATGCCGATGAAGGCCGCCACCTGACCCTTTTGGTCATCAGGCACCATGTCGGCGAAGATCGCGTGGAGGGGCGCGAATAGCAGGTTGAAGGCGAGCTGGAAGGCCATGACGCCAAGCAAAAGACCGACGGGCGTGGACGCCCTGGCGATCAGATAATAGGCGCAGACGACCCCGATCAGGCCGCACAGAATCCACGGGCGGCGTTTGCCGAATCGGCTGCCTGTGCGGTCGCTGGCCCAGCCGATGGCCAAGTTGGCGACGCTGGCCGTCACCGCGCCCCACAGGGAGACCAGACTGAGAAGCCCGATCTTGTCCGCAGGCGCGATGGCTTCGGCCTGCATGGGCGTCAGCAGGCTGAGAAGCGGAACAAAGGCGATGAAGGCCCCGATATAGGCCAGGGTCAGAACGGCGATGAAACCGGGGGCGACGCGCGTGGCGGGCGTCTGCTCAACATCGTCAACAGGCTGCATGAGGTGATGCTGTGACGATTGTCGCAAGGCTGCGCGAGCGAAATCTTGCGGGGCCGTCCGCAAACGCGGCATAGGATAGGTTCGAAGCGGCGACGGGGTGCGGTCGTCAGCAGGGGCGCTGTCCATAATGCCGGCGACAATCTATGATGTGGCCGCCCTCGCGGGCGTTTCCATCAAATCGGTCTCGCGCGTGCTCAACCGCGAGCCCAATGTCAGCGCGGCTCTGCAGGCCAAGGTTCAGCAGGCGGTCGAAAGCCTGGATTACCGGCCCAGCCTGTCGGCCCGAACGCTCGCCGGTTCTTCTTCCTATCTGATCGCCGCCTTTGTCGACGCGGATCTGACGCTGGAGCATTGGCGCAGCGGGCGCGGCAACGACTATCTCAGTCGACTTCAATTCGGGGCCTTGGTTGAGTGCCGCAAGGCCGGATACCATCTGCTGGTGGAGTTGGTCGATTACGGCGCGCCCAGTCTCGAGGCGCGGCTGTCGGCCCTGTTGCGGTCGCTCAGGCCCGACGGCGTGCTGCTGACGCCGCCGAACGCGGATGATCCGACCGTGCTGGATATTCTGGAGCGCAACGGCACGCCCTTCGTGCGGCTGGGCGCCGACCGCGATCTGGGGCGTGGGATGCGCGTCTTCATGGATGACCGACAGGCGGCGCAGGACATGACCGCCCATTTGATCCGTCTGGGTCATCGCCGGATCGGCTTCGTCTCCGGCCCCGGCGCCTATCCCGCCAGTCAGGCGCGACGTTTGGGTTATGAGCAGGCGCTTTCAGCCCACGGCCTGAGCGTCGAGCCTGAACTGATCGTCGAAGGCGACTTCGCCTTCGCGTCGGGCCGCAGGGCGGGCGAGGCGCTGTTGCAGCTTGGCCGCCGCCCAAGCGCCATTTTCGCCAGCAACGACGACATGGCCCTGGGGGTGCTGAACGCGGCGGCCGCGCTGGGCGTGCCTGCGCCGGGCGGGGTTTCGGTCTGCGGTTTCGACGATACGCCCAGCGCCATGTTCAGCACGCCGCCCCTGACCACGGTGCGGCAACCTGTCGCGGAAATGGCGGCGGCGGCGACGCGGATGCTGTTGGGGGCCGCCCGCGATCCCGGCCCTGCGGTCGAGAAAATCGCCTACACCCTGGTGGCGCGAGCTTCGACCCAGCCTACCGGCTAAATTGAGGCGACCGTTGACAGCGCTGTCAAACAACGGCAGGCTGAAATTGGAAATGGCGTGTCGTCGGGTGCGTCATCAGCTGGAGCTCTGCGAAACAGGGCCCACGGGGAGGGAAGACATGATCTGCTTCAAACAATCGCTTCTGCTTGGCTGCGCCACACTGGCGATCGCCGCTGGTCCGGGACAGGTGTGGGCGCAGACTGCGCCGGCCTCCGCCGAGCCGCAGGAACAGGCGACGGATGTCGGCGACATCGTCGTCACGGCGGAGCGCCGTGAACAGTCGCTTCAGAAATACGCCGGCGTCGCACAGGCGATCTCGGGTCAGGACCTGCGGGCCGTGGGCATCGATCAGATCGAGGATCTGCAATCGGCGGTTCCGGGCCTGTCGATCTCCAACCAAGAAGGCAACGTCCAGATCTACATCCGCGGCGTGGGCACGGCCAACAACACCGAACTGGGCGACCCTTCGGCCGCCACCCACCTGAACGGCATCTATCTGCCGCGTCCGCGCGGCCTGGGCGGCATGTTCTTCGACATCGCGCGCGTTGAAATCGCCAAGGGCCCGCAAGGCACCCTGCGCGGCCGCAACGCCGTGGCCGGCACGCTGAACATCATCCCGAACATGCCGCGTCTGGGCGACCGCAGCGGTTACGCCCAGGCTGAAGTCGGCAATCTGGACACCTCCGGCTATGAGGCGGCTCTCAACCTGCCCATCGGCGAGGATCAGGCGCTGCGCGTCGCCCTCTATGGCATGGATCGCGGCACGGCCTACAAGAACGTCGGCAACGACAGCGCCCTGAAGCCCACCGGCATTCAGGAACTGTTCTCGGCGCGCGCCACCTATCTGTACCAGCCCAACGACCGCTTCAAGCTGACCTTGATGGGCGACTATGAGTCCGAGCGCGGCACCGGCTATCCCGCCACCAATATCCGCAATGGACTGGTCAACGGCGGCAAGCCGGAAAATCTGGAGTTGCGCGAGGTTCTGTTCCGCGGACCGCAGGGTCTGGTCGAGAACGACAACTGGGGTCTGGCGCTCAACGCGTCGTATGATTTCGGTCCGGCCGTGCTGGAATATTCGGCCAGCCGCCGCGATGTCGACTATTACCAGGTCAACGCCGCCAATGAGGGCGTCGTGCGTCCCGGTTTTGGCGCTTCCAATGTCGATTACGACAACTTCGGCACCCAGTACTGGCTGACGAAATCCACGTCGGACATCCACGAGCTTCGCCTGTCGTCGCCTGCGGATTCCAAGGCGGTCTGGTCGACCGGCCTGTTCTATTTCAAGGAAGATCAGCAGGTCGGCTTCCTGTCCGTCGTGGACAAGGGCCAGTTCTACTCGGGCACCGAGTTCACCTTCCCGGACGTGAAGTCTGACTCCTTCGCCGCCTATTTCGACATCACCTATCCGGTCACGGATCAGCTGCGCCTGAAGGGCGGCTTCCGCTACACCGAAGAGAACAAGTCGCGTAACGGCGTCGGCGGCAACTGGGCGCTGGGCCTGGGTTCGCTGGACTACAACTGCTGCTTCAACTCCCGTCTGGGCACCGAAGGCTTCCGTCCGATCTTCACTGGCCGTGAAAGCTATGTCGCGCCGACGCCGGGCAATAATCAGGAAGCGGCCAAGTATTTCATGGGCGCCTTCCGTCCCGGCGCACGCGACACCTTCCTGGATCAGATCGCCGGCGTCGCCGATGGCTCGCGCCCGAACGGCACCTGCATCAACCGTCCCGACATCCAACCCGGCGGCGGCGGTCAGGTGTGCCCGGCGAACGGCCAGCACAGCTTCTTCCAGATCTCGGCGCCCGGCGCTCAGATCGGCTCATATGAAGACAGCTTCAACGACTACCGCGTCGGCTTCGAATATGATCTGACGGACAAGAACCTGTTCTACGGCGCGATCTCGACGGGTCACAAGTCGGGCGGCTTCAACGATACGATCACGATCAATGGCGTGCAGACGGCGCCGATGTTCGCGCCGGAATCGGTCACCCTGTACGAACTGGGCACGAAAAACACCTTCCGCCCGGCCAGCGGCCGCATCGATCTGAACGCCAACGTCTTCTATTATGACTATGCCGATCAGGTCTTCCAGACCCTGGTGTCGCTGGGCACCGGACCGGGCGGCGCCAGCGCCGGCTTCTCGCAACAGAACATCAACGTCGCCCAATCGACCATCAAGGGCTTCGAGCTGGAGACCCGGTTCGACCTGCCGTTCCGCTCGCGTCTGGACATCATCGCCGCCTATATCGACGCCAAGGCCGACAACGGCGCCCTGACGGATACGCGCGGCACGGACTACGGCGACGGCACGCCCAACTTCAACGTCAACATCGCCAAGAACGAACTGCCCAACGTCTCCAAGGTGAACCTCAACGCTCACTTCCAGAAGACGATGGACCTGTTCGGCGGTCGCGCTGACTTCCATCTGTTGGCCAACTACCGTTCGTCCTTCTACCTGAACATCTACAACGAGATGCCGGTCATCCAGTATGTCGCCCGTCCGTCGGATCCGGCGGGACAGGCCGCCTATGACGCCTTCAAGGCTTCGATGGCGGGGACCACGGTCAATCCGAATGCAGCCCTGTCCAGTCCCTTCCTGCGCAGCACCCCGGCCCGCGACGGCGGCTTCTGGGCGCGTCAGCAGGGCTATGTGACGGTCAACCTGGGCGCGGGTTGGGAGCCGGCCAGCGGCCGCTATCGTGTCGAAGCCTATGTGAACAATGCTTTCGACGAGACGGTCGTCGAGAAGCAGCTGGTTTCGGATGAAGTGGTCAATGTGCTCTTCCTGAACCAGCCGCGCACAGCCGGCATCCGACTGCGCGCGAACTTCTAGTCTCCTTCAACTGGGGCGGCGTCGATCCAAGGGTCGGCGTCGCCATTTTTGTATTCTTTGTACGAGGTCCCGCATGTCTGCGTCCCGTCGAACGCTCGTGTCCGCCATCGCCCTCGCGGCTGGCCTGGTCGGTTTCGCCGCCGCCCCTTCCTCGATGGCGCAGACTCCCGCGAGCGCTCAGGCCGATCCGTCCGTCTGGCCCCTGGCGGCCAGTCCCCGCGCCATGACCGACGCGCGCACCGAAGCCATGATCGACAACCTGCTGGCGCGCATGACGCTTGAGGAGAAGGTCGGTCAGATCATTCAGGCCGACATCGCCTCGATCACGCCTGAAGACCTGGCGCGGTATCCGATCGGGTCCATTCTGGCGGGCGGCAACTCATCCCCGGACGGGAATGAGCGCGCGCCGCTTGAGGACTGGGTCGCCTTGTCGCGCGCGTTCAGGGCGGCTGCGGCCGCCCGCCCGGGCGCCGCCATCCCGCTGATGTTCGGCATCGACGCGGTTCATGGCCATAACAACATCGTCGGCGCGACGCTGTTTCCGCACAACATCGGTCTGGGCGCCGCGCGCGACCCTGACCTGATCCGCCGCATCGGCGAGGCCACCGCCCAGGAAGTCGCCGCCTCCGGCGCTGACTGGACTTTCGGCCCCACCCTGGCCGTGCCCCGCAACGACCGCTGGGGCCGGGCCTATGAGGGCTATAGCGAGCATCCAGAGGTGGGCGCCGCCTATGCCGGACCCATGACCCTTGGCCTGCAGGGTGAACTGGTTGCGGGCCGTCCGCTGGCGGCGGACCGGATCGCCGGATCGGCCAAGCATTTCATCGCCGACGGCGGCACCCATGACGGTGTGGATCAGGGCGACGCCGTGATCTCGGAAGCCGAGCTGATCGCCATTCACGCCCAGGGCTATGTCCCCGCCATCGACGATGGCGTGCTGACGGTCATGGCCTCATTCTCCAGCTGGAACGGCGAAAAGATCACCGGCAACCGCTCGCTGCTGACCGACGTTCTGAAGGGCCGGATGGGCTTCAACGGCTTTGTCGTCGGCGACTGGAACGCCCACGGCCAGGTCGAGGGCTGCAACAACGAAAGCTGCCCTCAGGCGATCAACGCCGGGCTGGACATGTTCATGGCGCCCGACAGCTGGCGCGGCCTCTACGTCAACACCCTGGCCCAGGCGCGTTCGGGCGAAATTCCGGCCGCACGTCTGGATGACGCCGTGCGACGCATTCTGCGGGTCAAGGCCAAGCTGGGCGTATTAGGCAATGACCGCGACCGCTCGATCGAAGGCCGCACCGACGTGCTTGGATCGCCCGCGCACCGCGCCCTGGCGCGCGAGGCCGTTCGTAAATCCCTTGTGCTGCTGAAGAACGACGGCGTGCTGCCGATCCGCGCCGGCGCGCGCGTGCTGGTCGCCGGAACCGCTGCGGACTCCATCGGCCAGGCCTCTGGCGGCTGGACCGTGACCTGGCAGGGCGCGGACACCACCAACGCCGACTTCCCCGGCGGGACTTCAATCTGGGCCGGACTGAAGGACGCCGTGACCGAGGCGGGCGGCGTGGCGGAACTGAGCGCCGACGGAGAGTACGCCCAGAAGCCCGACGTCGCCGTCGTGGTCTTTGGCGAAACCCCCTACGCCGAGTTCCAGGGCGACATCGAAACCCTGGACTTCCTGCCCGAAGAGCCGCTGGCCCTGCTGCGCCGTTACAAGGCGGCGGGCATCCCGACGGTGTCGGTCTTCCTCAGCGGTCGCCCGCTCTGGGTCAATCCAGAGATCAACGCATCCGACGCCTTCGTCGCCGCATGGCTGCCAGGCGCGGAAGGCGCGGGCGTCGCCGACGTTCTGGTGGCCCATCCGGCCGCTCAAACATCGTATGACTTCACCGGCAAACTGTCCTTCTCGTGGCCGCGTTCGTCGGATCAGGACGTGCTGAACGTGGGTGATGCGAACTATGATCCCCAGTTCGCCTACGGCTATGGCCTGAGCTACGCCCATCCCCAGGCTGTGCCCGCCTTGTCGGAAGCGGGCGCCGCCAGCGTCTCCAAGAGCAATCTGGACCGCTATTTCCGCGATGGTCGCGTCCAGTCGCCCTGGTCTTTGATCCTGCGCGATGAAGGCGGCGACACCCGCGTCGGCCAGCGCCTGGCGGCCGCCAGCCCCAGGGCGAACGTCTCGGTCAGCGCCGCTGACGGCACGGCCCAGGAAAGCGCCATGGCCCTGAACTTCACGGGCGAGGCCGAAGCGGTCATCTTCGGCCCGGCGGTCGATCTGTCGCGCCAACGCAACGGCGACATGGTGCTGACCACGGCGGTCCGTCTTGACGCCCCGGCGTCGGGCCCGATCGAGCTGGGCTTCGGCAAGGACCGTCTCGACATCCTGCCTTTGATGCAGGGCGCCAAGGTCGGCGAATGGCGCACGATCCGCGTGCGGCTGGCCTGTTTCGACGCGGCGGCCATCGGGGTGACCGCCGTTGAGACGCCTTTCATCCTGGCCTCCAAGACCGGCCTGCGTGTTTCGCTGGGCGACATCGGCCTGGTGCCGCACGACGCAGCGGCTTCCTGCCCCACGCGCTGAGAAGCGGTCCTTCTGTTGCGTCTGGCCGGGGTGTTCCGACACCCCGGTTACAGGCTCTATTTCAGGCCAGCCTCGTCGCCGCCGTTATCTGTCGGGCCAGATCCAGGGCCTGGCCACGCAGATCGGGCACGGCGGTGATCTCCCAAAAGGCGCCGCGCGTCAGGGGGCCGATAGCGTAAAGGCCTTCGGTCTGGGGGTCTTCACCGATCAGGCGTCCGTCCGTATCGACCTGCAGCCCCAGGCCCAGAGGGTCGGGACGGCCGTACCCCTTTTTCAGGATGTCGGCGATCAGCGGTTCGCGGCTCTGCTGGATCACGCCCAGGGGCCCGGTGCAGTTGACCACCAGATCGAAGCGTCCCCGGATGGCGCGGCGACGTCCGCGCGGACGCCACGCCGCCTCGACCGAGGTTCCATCAAGCCCTGTCTCCGACAGCTTGCCCGCCAGCACGGTCAACTCGCCGGACGCCAGCATCGAATGAACGTCACGCGCCGATCCGGGTGAAAGGCGGTGGCGATGCACGTCCCACAGGGGCCGCAGATGCCGCAGGAACCGTTTGCGCTGCTGAGGCGTCCATGACCGCCAAAGCGGGCGGGCCGAATGGCGCAGATGGTCGAACACGGCGCGCCAGTCGTGGGTTTCGGTCGCCGCCCGCACCTGTTTCAGCACGTCGGACGGACCGCCCGCGAAGGCCTCGCTATAGGGGGATGGCGGTACGGTGGCGTGGGCGCGCGGCAAAAGGCCGTGCCGGGACAGGGCGGTGAAGCGCCGTCCGGGCCGCCGCAACGACAGAGCCGCATCCACCATGGTCAGGCCCGCCCCGATCAGCAGGATGTCGCGTGCGCCCTCCGCCGCCTTGGCCTCCATCCGCCAAGGGTTCTCGACATAGAGGGGCGAGTTGCGCAGCGCCTCGTCGACGCCGGGCGGGGAGGCGGGTTCAAGATTGCCCAGGGCCAGAACGACGGCGTCGGCCTGCACCGTCTCGCCGTTGTCCAGCGCCAGGGTCCAGCGAGCGCCGTCGCGATCCAGCGCCCTGGCCTCGGACGCCACCAGCCTCAGCCGCTCGGGCGCCCCGTCCAGCGCCTGATCCAGAAGGTGCTGCAGATAGTCGCCGTAAACGCCGCGGGTGATGAAGCCGTCCTGCGCCCGCCACGACGGCTGTTCCGCCAACCAGTCCGCCAGATGCCCAGGCTGGTCGGGAAAGGCGCCCATATTGTCCAGCCGCACGTTCAGCAGATGTTGAGGGTTGCCGGTGTCATAGGCGGTGCCGGGACCAAAAACCTTGCGCCGCTCGATCAGGGTGACCCGAAGATCAGGGGCCAGCCGCAACAGATGGATCGCCGTCAGCAGACCGCTGAATCCCGCCCCGACCACGGCGACGTGCTGGCGACGATCCGGCATTGCGGTGTGCATGGGCGCTCCCAACTCGATCACTGTTCCTGCACTGACTAACGCAATCCAGCGCGGTTCGGTTTTCGATCTTGGTCAGAAACACCTAGCGAGCAAGTAGGAAATTCTATCGCCGATTGTCAGTGTCGGTATTCGCCGACCGGCGGGGCGCCGAATTCGCTTTCGCGTTTGGGGGCCAGGCCCGCCTTGCGGCGGCGTGCGGCCCGGACGTCGGCGATCGCCAACGGGATCAGCGTCCAGGGCTCGATGCAATAGCGGCGGAACAGACGTTTCGGGTCCTGCACCAGACGATAGGCCCATTCGACACCCGCCCGGCCCATCCAGCGCGGCGCGGGCTTCTGCGTCCCGGCCTCATAGTCGAAGGCCGCCCCGACGGAAAAGATCACGCAGTGGGGCAAAAGCTCCAGATTGCGCAGGATCCAGGCCTCCTGACGCGGCATTCCCATGCCCACGAACAGGATCTGCGGCTGGAAGGCGATGATGTCCGCAATCAGGGCCGCATTGTCCGCCGAACCCGCGCTGGCGTCGAAAAAGCCGTGGCGCGGAAGAATCTGGGCGTCGGGATAGACGGCGTTCAGCCGTTCCGTCGCTGTCTCGCTGACGCCCGGCTCGCCGCCGACATAGGCGATGCGCCATTTCCTGCGGTTGGCCACGCTCCAGAAATGGGCGCGCCAGTCCAGATAGGTGCAGCGGTGGAAGCCCCGGCTGTGCAGGCCCAGTGTCCGCGAGAACCAGATCATCGGCGTCGAATCGACCTCGACCATCTCGGCCTGCGCATAGAAGGCGCGCATCTCGGGGTTCTTCTGGATCAGATACAGGCTGTGCAGATTGTGGTTGGCGACGATGGTCTTGCGCCCCTCGGCCACCGCAGTCTGGACGTGGTGCAGCACTTCCTCGGGCTTCACCAGATCGACCAGCTGCCCCAGCATATGCACGCGCTCACGCCTGCGCCGACGCTTGCGGAACTCGGGCCGCGGCGTGGATCGACGCTCGTGCGTCGGGGAGATGAAGGGCGAATCCACCATGACCACAGCGTGCAGCGACAGGCTTCAAGGGCGAGTTAGAAAACAGGCTTAACCCGCGTCAACCAATCCGGGCCGGACCTTGTCGAGGACGAAGCGCATCAGCGAGGCCAGCGTCACCCCCAGGCTATCGGCCAGCAGGTCGAACAGATTGGCCGACCGTCCCGTCAGACCTTGGATCACCTCCACGCCCGCACCCAGGGCGATCGCGATGAAGGCCGTGCGCCACAGACCCAGTTTCGGAAACAGCAGCGCCAGACAGGCGGTGACGACGAAGAAGCCGATCATATGGGCCGACTTGTCGTCCAGACCCAGAGACTCCTCCGCCCCCTGAAAAGGGCCGAGCATGGCCACGAACAGCCCGGCCAGTGCGAGACCGGCCGCGCAACGCAGTGCGAACATCATTTGGCGACGCCTTGGATTGGGGAGGAGGGCGTTGAAATCGTCAAAAACCTAACTGGAACAACGTCCGAACGCCACCCGGACGGGCTTTTTGCTCGGCTTGCGAAAGAAATCACGCAAACTGGAAAAACCTTGTTGACCGGATCAGAACCCTCCCGTAGATGTCCGCGCCTTCCCGATGGAAACGCCGCAAGGCGCTGCCGACGGGGCCCAGATGGCGGAATTGGTAGACGCGCTGGCTTCAGGTGCCAGTGGCTTAACGGCCGTGGAGGTTCGAGTCCTCTTCTGGGCACCATATTATAAACGGCGTCGTGCTTTCGGACACGGCGCCGTTTTCATTTCCGATCTCCCGCACCGCGCGCGACCGCTTTGACGACAGGCCGTTTCGCCCGGCCGTCGCCGCGTGTAAGAAGCCTCGCATGACTGTATACCTGCATGAGGGCGACCTGCCCGACGATCTGGATCTGGGCCCGTCGGTCGCCGTTGATTCCGAGACCATGGGGCTGCGTTTCGGGCGTGACCCGTTGTGCGTGGTCCAACTGTCGTCCGGCGACGGGAACGCCCATGTCGTGCGCCTGAGCCGGCCGGCCTATGACTGCCCAAACCTGAAGCGGTTGCTGGCTGACCCGAAAGTGCTGAAGATCTTCCACTTCGGTCGGTTCGACATCGGCATGTTCCAGCTGCACCTGGGCGTCGAGACGCGGCCGGTCTATTGCACCAAGATCGCCTCCAAACTGGCCCGCACCTATACCGACCGGCATGGTCTGAAGGACGTGGTGCGAGAGATGGTGGGCGTGGACCTGTCCAAGGCCCAGCAGTCGTCCGACTGGGGCGCCGACACCCTGACCCAGGCCCAGCTGGACTACGCCGCCTCGGACGTTCTCTATCTGCACGCCGCCAAGGCCCGTCTGGATCAGATGCTGGCGCGCGAGGGGCGCGCCGATCTGGCGGCCAAATGCTTCGACTTCCTGCCGACCCGTTCGGCGCTCGATCTCGCCGGCTGGGACGAGATCGACATCTTCGCCCACAGTTGAGGCGCGCTTGACCGACCCCGCCGATCACTCCCGGATCGAGGCCGATGAGGCCCGCGTCGCCCTGGCGGGTGAAAGGTGGCGCGCGCGTTCGCGACGGGTGAAGCTTTATCGGCGGGTCCTGCCTGTCATCATTCTGGTGCTGGCGGGCGGCGCCCTGACCTGGACCGTGTTCCGCACCGTCATGTCGGGCGTGGAGCGCAAGGCCAGCCAGAGCGACGAGGTCCGCCTCGACAAGCCCCTGTTCCACGGTCAGGATTCGCAGGGCCGCGCCTTCACCGTGGGCGCCCAGGGCGCGATCCGCGACGCGGCGACCGGCCAGTTTCGCCTGATCGGCCCCGCGCTGAAACTGAACCTGGGCGGGCGCAAGGTCACGGAGCTGACCGCGGGCGGCGGGACCTATAATGAACAGGGCCGCACTGTAACGCTCGGTCCTGATGTGAAGATCTCTGACGGCGGCACCGGCTTTGTGCTGACGACGCCAGAGGCGGTGGTCAATACGAACACCGGCGTCGTCACCGGCTCCAAGGGTGTTCAGGGCGTGGGGCCTCTTGGAACCATCAACGCTTCGTCCTATGCGATCTATGATCAGGGCCAGCGCGTGGTGTTCGACGGGCAGGGCGACAACAAGATAAGCGGTACGATCAATCCCTCGGGATCAGGCGGATGATGGCGATGAAGTTCAAATCACTGGCGGCGGTCTGCGCCCTGGCTGTCCTGGCCCTTCCGGCGGTCGGCGACGCCCAGGCCAATAGACAGACCTCCAACCAGCCGATCGCCTTCGGCGCCGACTCGGGCGAACAGACCCCCGCCAGCATCGCCCTGCGCGGCCGCGCAGAGGTGACCCAGGGCGGCAACCGCCTGCGCGCCGACGCCATCACCATGTTCCGTAACGCCTCTGGCGATCCCGACCGGGTCGAGGCCACCGGCACAGTCTATTTCGTCACCCCGACCCAATCGATGCGCGGCGACCGCGCCGTCTATACGATCGCGAACGGCGAAGTCGTCGTGACCGGCAATGTCATCCTGACCCAGGGCCAGAACGTCCTGACGGGCGGGCGGCTGAACTATAACGTCAACACCGATTCCGCGACCATGGCCGGGGCGCCGCGCGGCAGCGCGGGAAGCCGCATTCAGGGTGTCTTCTACCCCGGCAACAACTAAGGGCGTTCGCAGCTTGGCGCGCAAGGAACTCTCCGCACTGAACCGCGACGACCCGGTCGTGGCGCCGATCCCCGCCCCCTCCAGGGCGGAAAAGGGACTGCGCGTGCGCAACATCGCGCGCAGCTTCGGCCAGCGCCAGGTGGTGCGCGACGTCTCCCTGACCGTCCAGCGGGGCGAGGTCGCAGGTCTGCTCGGTCCCAACGGCGCGGGCAAGACCACCTGTTTCTACATGATCACCGGCCTGATCCCGCCGGACGCCGGTTCGATCTGGCTGGACGGCGAGGACATCACCGGCCAGCCCATGTACCAGCGCAGCCGCATGGGCCTGGGCTATCTGGCCCAGGAAGCCTCCATCTTCCGCGGCATGACGGTCGAACAAAACGTCAAGGCGGTGGTCGAGCTGAATTATGATCGCGGACAGATCGCGGCCGAGACCGACCGGCTGCTGAACGAACTGCACATCGACCACCTCCGCCACGCCCCTGCCACCGCCCTGTCCGGCGGCGAGCGTCGCCGGGTCGAGATCGCGCGGGCGCTGGCGGGCCGACCGTCCTTCATCCTGCTGGACGAACCCTTCGCGGGCATCGACCCCCTGGCCATCGCCGACATCCGTTCGGTCATCCGCTATCTGGCCAGCCAGGGCATCGGCGTGCTGATCACGGACCACAATGTGCGCGAGACGCTGGAGATCACCGACCGCGTCTCCATCATCTCCGGCGGTTCGCTGCTGTTCGAAGGCACCGCCGACGAAGCCATTCACGACCCCGAGGTCCGCCGGGTCTATCTGGGCGAAATGTACGCCTGAGGCTTCGCGGGTTTTCGTCATCCGGGCGGAGCGCAGACCCGGACCCGTCATCCTTGGGACAAGCCCAAGGATGACGAAAGAGAGAGGCTGCCCATTACAGGGCGAAGATCCGGCCCCAGCCCCCAAACTCACCGTTTCTGACGGGGAGGCGTTGCTGTTGGCGTCCCGTTAACCGGTTTGGCGACATTCTCGCCCAGCAAGTTCCGGGCCATCTCAGCGTTCGGCGGGAAAAAGAAGTGATCGGTCAAAGGTTAGAGGTCAGGCAAGGGCAGGGGCTGGTCATCACGCCCCAGCTGCAGCAGGCGATCAAGCTGCTGCAACTGTCCAACCTCGAGCTGGAGGAATTCGTCGAGGCCGAGCTGGAACGCAACCCGCTGCTGCAACGCGACGAGCCCGAAGGCGACAGCCCCGAACCTCCGCAACAGGCCGAACCTGACACCGCCGACGGCGAAATGTCCTTCGGCGACGGCGTGGGCCATGAATCCGTGGCTTCGATGGACGCCGGATCGGACGATGTCTACGGCGATGCGGCCCCCGGCGAACGCACCAGCGACCGCATGACCGATGAGGCCCAGCCCGGCCTGTCCGACTGGTCCAGCGCGGGCAAGGGCGGTCAGACGTTCGAGGGCGGCGATCTTGAACGCCCTGACACCCATGAGCTGTCCCTGTGGGAGCATCTGCAGGCCCAGGCCTCATCCGCCGGCTTCACCCCGGCCGACCACGGCATCGCCCTGACCCTGATCGACGCCACCGACGAGGGCGGCTATCTGCGCGGCGAACTGACCGAGTTCGCCGACCGGCTGGGCGTGTCGCTGGCGCGGATCGAGGCGGTGCTGGGCGTCTGCCACGGGTTCGAGCCGACAGGAATCATGGCCCGTTCGGTGCCGGAATGCCTGAAGCTGCAGCTGATCGACCGCAATCGGTTCGACCCGGCCATGGCGGCCCTGCTGGACAATCTGGACCTTCTGGCGCGGCGCGACCTGGCGGGCCTGCGCCGGGTCTGCGGCGTCGACGCCGACGACCTGTCGGAGATGATCGCTGAACTGAAAGCCTTGACGCCGCGTCCCGGCGCGGGCTTCGGCGGCGAACCGGCCCAGACCGTCGTGCCCGACGTCCATGTCCGCCCTGACCCGGCGGGCGGATGGCGGGTCGAACTGAACGCCGACACCCTGCCGCGCCTGCTGGTGGACAAACGCTATCACGGTCTGGTTCAGGCGGGGGCGCGCTCCGACACCGAGAAAACCTTCGTCGCCGACTGCGCCGCCCAGGCCAACTGGCTGGTCAAGTCCTTGGATCAGCGCGCCAAGACCATCCTTAAGGTCGCCTCCGAGATCGTGCGCCAGCAGGACGCCTTCCTGGCATTCGGCGTCGAGTTCCTGCGTCCCCTTAATCTGAAGACCGTCGCCGATGCGATCGGCATGCACGAGTCGACCGTCAGCCGTGTCACCTCGAACAAATATGTCGCCACTCCCCGCGGCGTTTTCGAGCTGAAATTCTTCTTCACCGCGGCCATTCAATCGGTGGACGGCGCCTCGACTCACTCGGCCGAAGCGGTCCGCCATCGGATCAAGACAATGATTGATGGCGAGGGGCTGGATGGCGACGTTTTGTCCGACGACCGGATCGTCGAAATCCTGAAGGAGACGGGCGTGGACATCGCCCGTCGAACCGTAGCCAAGTATCGGGAAGCCTTGAGGATTCCGTCATCGGTCGAGCGACGCCGGATGCTGCGTTCCGCCTGACAAGCGTGACCACAAAATGGTGATCTGGATTGACACCAAATCCACTCGGGCGCGTTCTATCGACATGCAAGTCCAAGTCAGCGGCAAGCAAGTGGATGTCGGCGAAGCGTTAGGCTCGCGCATCTCCCAGGAACTCGAAGACGGGGTTGGAAAATACTTCGCCCGCGGCGGCGATGGCGCCGAAGTCGTGGTGTCCAAGGACGGCCACAACTTCAAGGTGGACTGTTGGGTCCGTCTCGCGTCCGGCCAGACGCTGGTGACGACCGGGTTCGGCGGCGACGCCCACTCGGCCTTCACCGAGGCTCTGGATCGGCTTGAGACGCGGGTGCGCCGCTACAAGCGCCGGCTCAAGGACCACCATATCGGACCCAAGGGCCTGTCGCCCGAGAAGACTGAAAACGCCGCCCGCGAAGTCGCACGCAGCATCGTGCTGCGCGATCCCGACAGTGTGGACGACGACGTCTTCGGCGACGCCACCGAGAACGACGGTCCGCCCCCGGTGGGCATGGTGATCGCCGAGACCGAACACGAAATCCGCACCATTACGGTGGGGCGTGCGGTTCTGGAACTGGATATGACGGGCTATCCCGTCGTTCTGTTCCGCAACGCGGCGCACGGCGGTCTGTCGGTCGTCTATCGACGTCCCGACGGCAATGTTGGTTGGATCGATCCCGAGCGGACCGGCAAGATCAATGGCCATGTAAAAGGCACGGCCTAGTTTGACTTTGTTGCGGGAGCCTCTAAACGGGCGCCCGCAACCGCAAGTCTATTTTTGAGAACCGGGTTTCCAATGGATATCGCAGATTTGCTCGCGCCTAACGGCGTGGTGCTGCGCGGCGGCGCCTCATCAAAGCGTCAGGCGCTGAATGCGGTGGCTGAAGCCGCCGCTCACGCGCTGGGCGTCGATGAAGGCCGCGTGCTGGAAGCCCTGCTCGAACGTGAAGCTCTTGGCTCCACCGGCCTGGGTTCGGGCGTCGCGGTCCCCCATGCCCGTCTGAAGGAAATCGACCGCGTGACAGCGGTCTTCGTGCGTCTGGATACGCCGGTGGCCTATGAGTCGGTGGATGACCGTCCGGTCGATCTGCTGCTGGCCCTGTTCGCCCCGCCCAAGGACGGCGCCGAACACTTGCGGGCTCTGGCTGCGGTGTCGCGCGCTTTGCGGTCGTCGGAATTGCGCGAACAACTGCGTCAGGCGCGCACGGTCGATGCGATCAAGGCTCTGTTCGTCAAGGACGACGCCCCGGCGACAGCGGCCTGATCACGGCTTCGGGGAGGCGGCCCATTCCTTGCGGGACCGCCCTCCCGTCTGTCTCAATGAACAGAAACCGGCTCCAGTTCGTGGGCCACGGCGGCGGCGAAGGCGGTGTCGCGGTCCAGCATCACGGCAAGGCGTTCACCGTCGGCGCTGTGCACGGCATAGAGGGATTGGCCCGGATCAAAGCTCATGTCTCTGATCTCGACGGCGTCTTCCATCAGGTCCGAGGCCTTAACCTCGCGCACATAGACGAGGTCTGGTGCCCCCAGGCCTGCAAAATCTTCCTTGGTCATCATCAACGGCGTCATAGGACCGCCTCCTTCACTACTGATGAACGCTCAGAACCCCGAGCGGTTCGAGCGTCGATATTCTTCAGCCTGCCGTAATCAGGATGCGCCGCACGGCGCGCTCGGCCTCGGGACGGATCAGGTCCACATGCAGCAGACCGTGCTCGGCCCGCGCGCCCTGCACCTCCAGCCCGTCGGCCAGAACAAAACTGCGCACAAAGCCGCGCGCCGCAATGCCCCGGTGCAGGAAGGCCTGTTCGCCCTTGCCCGCGTCGTCGCGCTTTCCGGCGATGGTCAACTGACGGCCTTCCAGCGTGACGGCCAGTTCGTCGGGTGAGAATCCGGCCACGGCCAGGCTGATGCGGACCCCCGCGTCGCCGATCTGCTCCACATTATAGGGCGGATAGGATTCAGCCGCGGCCTTGGCGGCGCGGTCGATCAGGGCGCGGGTGTGATCGAAGCCCAACAGGAAAGGACTGTCGAACAGGATGGTGCGGGTCGTCATCTGGGTCCTCGGAAAAAGCGACCGACCGGCCTGTCTCCCTCAATCGGCAAGACCTCCGGTCACAGATGAAGATGGGGGCAGGCCACGCATTGATCAACCGCCCGGCCTGTGGGCAGCGGGGATGGCTTTGCAGCCCTGGGCATGAAATCCCCGCCGCCGAGGCTGCGGCGGGGAAGTAATGGATCAGGCG
Source organism: uncultured Brevundimonas sp. (assembly GCA_963522565.1). Classification (GTDB taxonomy): domain Bacteria; phylum Pseudomonadota; class Alphaproteobacteria; order Caulobacterales; family Caulobacteraceae; genus Brevundimonas. The sequence goes on from CAUQZC010000001.1 coordinate 330,681, forward strand.
CTGGTCTTCAGCCGTTCCGTCTTGGCGACGATGTTGGTCAGGGGAACGATGCGGACGAACCGGCTCAGGGTGTTGGCCCAGTCGCCCAGCAGGCGTCGCGCCAGCGGTGAAGCTGTCGCCGCCAAATGGGCCTCGACCAAGCCACGCAGCCGTTCGGCCGCCGCCGCGTCGATGTCGGTCACGCCCGCCAGGTCGCCGTTCAGGGCGCGCTCGGCATGGCCCGGCTGGTCCAGCACGAACAGCTCGCCGCCGCTCATGCCCGCCGCCAGGTTCCAGCCGACCGATCCCAGAACGACGACTAGTCCGCCGGTCATATATTCGCAGCCGTGGGCGCCCAGCCCCTCGACCACCGCCTCGGCGCCCGAGTTCCTGACCGCGAACCGCTCGCCCGCGGCGCCGGCGACGAACAGTCGGCCCGAGGTCGCGCCATACAGGGTGGTGTTGCCGCAGATCAGCTGATCCTCGCGCCATTCGGGGGTGCGGATCGAGATTTCGCCGCCTGACAGACCCTTGCCGACATAGTCGTTGGCCTCGCCCGTCAGGTGCAGCTCCAGACCCTTGGCGGCGAAGGCGCCGAAGCTCTGGCCCGCGATGCCTTCCAGACGCAGCTTTAGACGACCCGCCGGGCCTTGCGCTCCGAAGCGGCGCACGATGGCGGAGGAGACGGCGGCGCCCACCGTGCGCTGGGTGTTGTTCAGCGGATAGGACAGCTCCAGCGTCTGGCCGCGATCCAGGAAGCGGACCGCGTCCTTCAGCACATGGGCGTCCAGGCTTTCGGCGATGGGCTTGCGGGCGGTCTTGTCAGCCCATTTGCCGGCCGCGCCCTCGTCAACCTGAACCAGCAGGGGGTTCAGGTCGAGGTCGTCCAGGTGCGAGCCGCCGCGACGGACCTGACGCAGCAGGTCGGTGCGGCCGATGATCTCGTCCATCGTCCGGGCGCCGATGGAGGCCAGGATTTCGCGCGTCTCCTCGGCGATGAAGGTGAACAGGTTCACCACCTTGTCGGGGGTGCCGGTGAACTTCTCGCGCAGGCGCTCGTCCTGGGAGCAGACGCCGACGGGGCAGGTGTTGGAATGGCACTGGCGCACCATCAGACAGCCCATGGCGATCAGGGCGGCGGTGCCGACGCCGTATTCCTCGGCCCCCAGCATGGCGGCGATGACCACGTCGCGGCCGGTGCGGACGCCCCCGTCGGTCCTCAGCGTGACCGAACCGCGCAGATTGTTCAGCGTCAGCACCTGATGGGCCTCGGCCAGGCCGATCTCCCACGGCAGGCCGGCGTGCTTGATCGAGGTCTGGGGCGAGGCGCCGGTGCCGCCGTTGTGGCCGGCGATCAGGATGGCGTCGGCATTGGCCTTGGCCACGCCCGAGGCGATGGCGCCGATGCCCGAGGCGGACACCAGTTTCACCGTCACCCGCGCATCGGGATTGATGGCCTTCAGGTCGTAGATGAGCTGGGCCAGGTCCTCGATCGAATAGATGTCGTGGTGCGGCGGCGGCGAAATCAGGGTCGTGCCGGGCACGGCGTGGCGCATCCGGGCGATGAACTCGGTCACCTTGAAGCCGGGCAGTTGGCCGCCCTCGCCGGGCTTGGCGCCTTGGGCGACCTTGATCTCGATCTCGCGGCACTGGTTCAGATATTCGGCGGTGACGCCGAACCGGCCCGACGCCACCTGCTTCACCGCCGAGTTGGCGTCGTCGCCGTTCGGACGCGGGTGATAGCGTTCGGGGTCCTCGCCGCCCTCGCCGGACACTGAACGGGCGCCGATGCGGTTCATGGCGATGTTCAGCGTCTCGTGCGCCTCGGGGCCAAGCGCGCCCAGCGACATGGCCTGGGTCAGGAAGCGACGGCGGATGTCCGACACGCTCTCGACCTGGTCCAGCGGGATGGGCGTGCCTTCGCGGAAGTCCAGCAGGTCGCGCAGGGACAGGTCAGCCTGGGCGCGAACCACCTCGGAGAACTGCTTGAAGCGGCGGTAGTCGCCTCGGTTGCAGGCGTCCTGCAGCAGGTGGATGGTCTTGGCCTCGTGGGCATGGGCCTCGCCGCCCGAACGGATCTTGAAGAAGCCGCCGATGGCCGGGGAGGGGACGGCCTCGCCCCAGGCGATGCGGTGACGCTTCAGCGCCGCCTGCTCCAGACCGGCCAGACCGATGCCGGAGATGCGCGACGGGGCGCCGGGGAAGAACTCGGCCGTAAGCGCCCGCGACAGGCCCAGCACCTCGAACTCGCAGCCGCCGCGATAGGCGGAGATGACGCTGATCCCCTTGCGGGCCAGGGTCTTCAACAGGCCCGCCTCGATCCCGGCCTTGTAGTTCAGACAGGCGTCGCGCAGCGTCAGGCCGGGATACAGGCCCCGGTCCAGACGCTCCTGGAACAGGTCCTGGGCCAGCCAGGCGTTGACGGTCGTGGCGCCCACCCCGACCAGGACGGCGAACCCGTGCGGGTCCAGCGTCTCGGCGGTGCGGACGACGATCGAGCAGTAGGAGCGCAGGCCCGCCTTGGTCAGGCGGCCGTGGACCCCGGCCGTGGCCAGGATCATCGGCGCGGCCAGACGATCCGCCGATCCGTGCTGGTCGGTCAGGACGATCAGGGCGGCGCCGTCGCGGGCGGCGGCCTCGGCCTCGTCCATGATCCGGTCGAGCGCCGCGCGCAGGCCAGCGCCAGGTCTGGCCTCGTCCGACGGCACGTCATAACTGCAATCGATGACCACGGTCGAACCGGCGCCGACCGTCTCGATCATCCGCTCGTACATGCCGTTGGTCAGGACCGGGCTGTCCAGCACGAAGACGTCGGTCTGGGCCTCTTCCTCGGCCAGGATATTGCCCAGGTTCTTGAACCGGGTCTTCAGGCTCATGGCGCCCGCTTCCCGCAGCGGGTCGATGGGCGGATTGGTGACCTGGGAGAAGTTCTGACGGAAATAATGGCTGAGCGGACGCGGCAGGGCCGACAGGACGGCGGGCGGGGCGTCGTCGCCCATCGAACCGACCGCCTCCTTGCCGTCGCGCACCAGGGCGTCCAGCAGCAGGTCCAGGTCTTCGCGGCTGTATCCGGCGGCGATCTGACGGCGCGTCAAGGCCTCGCCGGAAACCGAACGCGGCTCGGGTCCGGGGCCGATGATCGGCTCCAGATCGATCATGTTGTCCAGCCACGCCTCATAGGGGTGGGCGGCGGACAGGGCGTCGATGGCCTCATGCTCGTCATAGACGCGGCCGTGCTTCAGATCGACGGCGATCAGCTTGCCGGGGCCGATATGCAGGCGACGCTTCACCCGGCTCTCGGGGATCGGCACCAGCCCGGCTTCGGAGCCGGCCATCAGCAGGCCGTCGACGGTTTCCACGGCGCGCAGGGGGCGCAGGCCGTTGCGGTCCTTGCCCGCCACGATCCAGCGGCCGTCGGCGGCGCAGATGGCGGCCGGGCCGTCCCACGGCTCCATCACCGCATTGCAATAGGCGTAGAAGGCCCGGTGTTCGGGCGGCATGACCACGTCGTCCTTGGACCAGGCCTCGGGGATCAGCAGGGCCTTGGCCATGGGCGCGGGGCGACCGGCGTGGACCAGCACCTCCATGACGTTGTCCAGCGCGGCGCTATCCGATCCGCCCGGCTGGACAACAGGCTTCACCTCGCGGTCGCGGTCGCCGAATGCCTGGGCGGCCATGCGGATCTCGTGCGACTTCATCCAGTTCAGATTGCCCTTCAGCGTGTTGATCTCGCCGTTGTGGGCCATCATGCGGAAGGGCTGGGCCAGCCGCCATTCGGGGAAGGTGTTGGTCGAATAGCGCTGGTGGAAGACGGCGTAGGCCGAGACGAAGCGGGGGTCTTCCAGATCGGGATAGAGGTCGCCCAGCAGTTCGGCCCGGACCATGCCCTTGTAGGCGATGGAGCGGGCGGACAGGGTGCAGATATAGACGCCGGCCAGGTTCTCGGTCTTGACCGTCTTTTCGATGCGGCGGCGGCACAGATACAGTTCGCGCTCCAGCGCCTCGCCGTCCAGCGGCTGGCCTGCGTCGTCCAGCGGCGGGGCCAGCATGATCTGTTCGATCTCGGGCCGGGTCGCGCCCGCCTTTGTCCCCACGACCGACAGGTCGATGGGCGTCTGGCGCCAGCCGTAGATCCAGAAACCGGCGCGCAGGGCCTCGGTCTCGACGATGGCGCGGGCGCGATCCTGGGCGCCCAGGTCGGTGCGCGGCAGGAAGACCTGGCCAACGCAGATCGGGCCGGGACGCAGGGACTGGCCGATGGAGGCCACCTGGTCGGCGAAGAAGCCTTGCGGCAGTTCGGCCATGACGCCCGCGCCGTCGCCGGACAGGCCGTCGGGATCGACCGCGCCCCGGTGGGCCACGGCCTTCAGGCTGCGGATCGCATATTCGACTACGTCGCGGCGGGGCGTGCCGTCGATCGAGCAGACCAGGCCCACGCCGCAGGCGTCGCGTTCCGAGGAGCGGTCATAGGCGTTTCCGGCTTCCAGCCGGTCGCGGGTTTCGTTGTAGGTGTCTAACCAGGTCATGCCGCGACCTCCTCGGTGCGGGTCTTGAAGTAACGGTCGATCTCGGCGGCGGCGTCCTGGCCTTCGCGGACGGCCCAGACGACCAGGGAGGCGCCGCGCACGGCGTCGCCGGCGGCGAAGACGCCGGGCAGGCTGGTGGCGAAGCTGACCGAACCCACCTTGATGGTGCCGTCGTCGCGCAGGCGCAGATCGGGTTCGTGGGCGGCGAACGGCTCGGGCGAGAAGCCCAAGGCCTCGATGACGATGTCGGCCGGCACGTCGAAGTCGGCGCCGGGCACGGGCACGATGTCGCGCCGTTCTCCCGGTGCGGCCTCGGTCAACTGCATCCGCGCGGCGCGAACGCCGGTGACCACATCGCCTTGAGACAGCAGGGCCTTGGGCGCGGCCAGCCATTCGAAGACGACGCCTTCCTCCTCGGCGTTGACGACCTCGCGGGCCGAGCCGGGCATGTTCTCGCGGTCGCGGCGATACAGGCAGGTCACGGAGGCCGCGCCTTGGCGGATCGCGGTGCGGACGCAGTCCATGGCCGTGTCGCCGCCGCCGATCACGACCACCCGCTTGCCTCGCGCCTCGTGCCATCCGTCCTGTTCGGCGTCGCCCAGGTCGCGACGGTTCTGATGGGTCAGATAGGACAGGGCGGCCACGGTCGAATCCGGCCCGCGTCCCGGCGCCGACAGGGTGCGCGGCTGATAGACGCCCATGGCCAGAAGCACGGCGTCGTGACGGTCGCGCAACTCGGTCAGGGTCACGTCCTTGCCCACTTCGCAGCCCAGCACGAACCGGACGCCGCCCTGGGCTAAACGATCCACCCGACGCTGCACGACGTGCTTTTCCAGCTTGAAGCCGGGGATGCCGTAGATCAGCAGGCCGCCGGCCCGGTCGTGGCGGTCATAGATCGTGACCTGATAGCCCTCGGAACGCAGACGGTCGGCGGCGGCCAGGCCGGCCGGCCCCGCGCCGACGATCCCCACGGTCTCGCCGCGTTCGGCGCGGGGACGGATCGGTTCGACCCAGCCCTTTTCCCACGCCTGATCGCCCAGCCAGGCCTCGACCGAACCGATGGTGACGGCGTCCCAGCCGGACTGGTTCAGGGTGCAGCCGCCCTCGCACAGCCGGTCCTGCGGGCAGATGCGGCCGCAGATTTCAGGCATGGTCGAGGTCAGGGACGACACGCGCCAGGCCTCGCGCGCCTCGTTCTCGGCCGACAGGCGCAGCCAGTCGGGGATGTTGTTCTGAAGCGGGCAGGCGTTCTGGCAGAACGGCACGCCGCAGTCGGTGCAGCGCGACGCCTGTTTCTCGGCCGTCTCGGTCGAAGGCGGAATCGTGATCTCTCCGAAACCGCGCGCGCGCAGCTCGGCCGAGGCCTTGGACAGGCGGCGGGGTTCGACGACGAATGTCCCGCCTTGCTTCAGGGTCTTATGCATATCTCGCATATGCAGCAATCGACCCATACCGGCAAATATTATTGCTGTGAGCGGTTCTCAGTTGCGAAAATAGCAAAAAACGATCCCGTATATGCGTTTGTCTGCGTGAAAAATGTGATCGAGGTGCGGCTCGATGCAAAGGTCTGCGGAGGTTCCGGGGTGCGACAATATGGAACTGTCCCTGCCCCCCGGCGTTGCAGGACGATGATCCTTTAGATTAGGGGGCTGCCGTGCCACGATGGACTTCGCCAACCGGGTTGGGAGGCTGGCTGACGCTGCTTCTCGGCCTGCTGCTTGCCTTGATCGGACTGGTCTTGACGATCGGCGGCGTGCAACTCGCCGCCTTGGGCGGCTCCTGGTATTATCTGATTGCGGGCCTGGCGCTGATCGTGTCGGGCTTTTTCCTTGTGTTTCGCGACATCAAGGGCGTCTGGATTTACGGGGCGACCTTCCTGCTGACCCTGGTCTGGGCCTTGTGGGAGAAGGGGTTGAACGGCTGGGGCCTGGTGCCGCGTCTTGTCGGGCCGCTGGTGCTGCTGTTCCTGGTGATCGCCACCCTGCCGGTGGTGAGGGCGCGCGGCGGCGGCAAACAGGCGGGCGTCGGGATCATCGCCCTGGCTGTGCTTTCCGTCATCTTCGGCCTGGTCGTGGGGCAGGCCAATCAGGCTCGGGTCGAAAGTCCTGTACCGGGCGCGCGCGGTCCTTTCGGTGATCCCGCGCTGATCAGGGCGGGCGTCGACTGGCCCGCCTATGGCGGGTCGGACGCAGCCCAACGCTATTCGCCGCTGACCCAGATCAATCGGGACAATGTCGGCAAGCTGGAGCGCGCCTGGACTTTCCGCACCGGCGACCTGCCGGGCGAGCGTTTCGGCGCCGAGACCACGCCGCTGAAGATCGGCGACACCGTCTATCTCTGCTCGGCCCGCAACAGGATGTTCGCGCTGGACGCCAACACCGGCCAGCAAAAATGGGCCTATGACCCCAAGGTGCCGGACGATCAGATTCCCTATACGGCGGCCTGCCGGGGCGTGACCTATTACGCCGTGCCGAACGCGGATCAGGCCCAACCCTGCGCCACGCGCGTTATCGAAGGCACGCTGGATGGCCGCATTATTTCGCTGGACGCCAGGACGGGCTTGCCTTGCCCCGCCTTTGGCGTGAACGGCGAAGTCAGCATCAAGGTCGGCATGGGCGACCCCTATCCCGGCATGGTGTCGATCACCTCGCCGCCTGTCATTGTGCGGGGCGTGATCGTGACCGGCCATCAGGTTCTGGATGGACAGAAGCGCTGGAACGCCTCGGGCGTGATCCAGGGTTATGACGCCGTCACCGGCCAGCTTCGCTTCGCCTGGGACATGATGCGTCCCGAGACGAGCACGACCCCGCCGCAAGGAGAGACCTATACCCCCGGCACGCCCAATATGTGGACCACGGCGACAGCGGACGAAGGTCTGGGCCTGGTGTATCTGCCGATGGGCAACTCGGCGGCGGACTATTACTCCAGCCTGCGCCGCCCCGAGGAGAACAAGTACGCCAGTTCGCTGGTCGCGCTGGATGTCGCCACAGGCAAGCCGCGCTGGCGTTATCAGACTGTGCGCATGGACGTCTGGGACTATGACCTGGGTTCGCAGGTGACGCTGGTCGACATGCCTACGTCCTCGGGCGTCGTGCCCGCCGTGATCCTGCCGTCCAAGCGTGGCGAGATCTTCGTGCTGGACCGTCGCACGGGCCAGCCGCTGCACGGCGTCGAGGATCGTCCCGCACCACGCGGCGGCGTCGAACCAGCCCAGCGTGCGGCCACCCAGCCCTATTCGCTGTTCAATACATTGGCCAAGCCCGATCTGCGCGAGGCCGATATGTGGGGGATGTCGCCGATCGACCAGATGATCTGCCGCATCCAGTTCAGGAAGGCGTCGTATCAAGGCCAGTTCACCGCCCCGACGGCCGACCGCCGCTTCATCGAATATCCTGGCTACAACGGTGGTTCGGACTGGGGCAGCGTGGCGCTGGACCCGCGTCGCGGCGTGATCGTCGCCAATTATAACGACATGCCCAACTACAACCGGCTGGTGCCGCGCGCCGAGGCCGACAGGCTGGGCTGGTTCCCGCGCGACGACCCCCGCTACATCGCCCGCGAGAAGGAGCTGGCCAACCGGGGCGGCAGCCTGTCCAAGGCCGAGGGCGCAGGCGACCCGCAGATGGGCGTGCCCTATGCGATCGACGTCAACGCCGGCTGGCGGCTGCCCTTCACCGGCCTGCTGTGCAAGGAGCCTCCTTACGGCGGCATCCGCGCTATCGACGTGCAAAGCGGCAAGACCCTGTGGGACCGTCCGTTCGGCACGGCGCGCAAGAACGGCCCGTTCGGCATCCCGTCGATGCTGCCGCTTGAAATCGGCACGCCGAACAACGGCGGCTCGGTGGTCACGGCGGGCGGTCTGATCTTCATCGCCGCCGCCACCGACGACCTGATCCGCGCCATCGACATCGAGACCGGCAAGACCGTCTGGTCCGACGTCCTGCCCGCCGGCGGCCAGGCCAACCCGATGATCTATGAGCAGAACGGCCGCCAGTATCTGGTGATCGTGGCGGCGGGCCACCACTTCATGGAGACGCCGGAAGGCGACTATGTGATCGCCTACGCCCTGCCTCAGAAATCCTGAGGCGAGCGACTGAAGCGGAAGGGGCCGGGAGCGGAAACGCTCCCGGCCTTTTCTTTCAGGGCCTGACCTGGCCCTGACCCCGCACCACATATTTGTAGGTGGTCAGCTGTTCGGCGCCGACCGGGCCGCGGGCGTGCAGCCGGGCGGTGGAGATGCCGATTTCGCCGCCGAAACCAAACTCGCCGCCGTCGGCGAACTGGGTCGAGGCGTTGATCAGGACGATGGCGCTGTCGACCTTCGACGCAAACCGTTCGGCGGCCCCGGCGTCGGTGGTGATGATCGCCTCGGTATGGCCCGACCCGTAGCGGGCGATGTGTGCGGCGGCGGCGTCCAGATCATCGACAACCCGGACCGACAGGATGGGCGCCAGATATTCGGTGGTCCAGTCGGCCTCGGTCGCAGGCCTGGCTTCGGGGATAAGGGCGCGCGCCTCATCGTCGCCGCGCAGCTCGCATCCGGCGGCCCTCAGATCGGCGGCGACGGCGGGCAGCAGGCGCGCGGCCCCCGCCCGATCCACCAGCAGGGTCTCGGTCGCGCCGCAGACGGACACGCGCCGCATCTTGGCGTTGACGACGACAGCGCGGGCCACGTCCAAGTCGGCGGCCTCATGCAGATAGGTGTGGTTCAGCCCTTCCAGATGGCTGAGCACCGCCGTCTTGGCGTCGGCCTGAACGCGCGCGACCAGGCTCTTGCCGCCGCGCGGGATCAACAGGTCGATGGCCCCGTCCAGCCCCGCCAGCATCAGGCCCACCGCGTCGCGATCGGGCGTATCGACCAGTTGCACGGCATCGGCGGGCAGGCCCGCTTCGGACAGGGCTTCTGTGATCAGCACGGCGATGGCCAGCGACGACTGAAGACAGTCTGATCCGCAGCGCAGGATGGCGGCATTGCCCGAGCGGATGCACAGGGCGGCGGCGTCCGCCGTCACATTGGGGCGGCTTTCATAGATGACGCCCAGCACGCCGATGGGGGTGCGGACGCGGGCGATGTCCAGACCATTGGCGGGGGTCCAGCGTTCGGTCTCCACGCCCAGAGGATCCGGCACGGCGGCGATGGTCGCCACCGCCTGGGCCATGCCCGCGATCCGGGCGGGGTTCAGCGACAGACGGTCGATCATGGCCTCGGTCATGCCGTTCGCGCGGGCGGCCTCGACGTCTTTTGCATTGGCGGCCAGGATCGGCGCCTCTGCGGCTTTCAGCTTTTCGGACAGCAGCTCCAGCGCGCGGGTGCGGGCGGCGGCTGGCGCATCGCGCAGGCCCTGGGCGGCGGCGCGGGCGCGGCGGCCCAGATCAAGCATATGTGCGGTCAGGTCGGTCATCGGTCGCTCAGCGCCATGTCGTCTCGGTGGATCAGGACGGAGGCCCCGCGATAGCCGAGGATGGCCTCGATCTCATCGCTGCGGCGTCCGCGAATACGGGCGGCGTCCTCGGCGGCGTAGGCGGCCAGACCCACCCCGACCGGCAGGCCCGACGGATCGGTCAGGCGCACGCAGTCGCCCTTCTCGAAGTCGCCGGATACGGCGGTGACGCCTGCGGGCAGCAGGCTCTTGCCGGCCTTCAAGGCGGTGACGGCCCCCGCGTCCAGACGCAGTTCGCCCGCGGGCGACAGGCTGCCCGCGATCCACTGCTTGTAGGCGGCCATCGGGCCGTCGGGCGCGGAGATCAGCGTGGCCCGTGCGCCCTCGCGGATGGCGGTCAACGGCGACAGGCTCTGGCCCGAAGCGATGATGGTGGCGCAGCCCGCCGACCGGGCGATCTGGGCCGCCGCCAGCTTGGTGGCCATGCCGCCCGTGCCGACGCCCGCATCCGCATTGGCCCCGCCGCCCATGGCCATGATCTCGGGCGACAGGGTCTCGATCAGCGGCAGATGGGCGGCGTTCGGGTCGCGGCGCGGATCGGCGGTGTAGAGGCCGTCCACGTCCGACAGCAGGACCAGCAGGTCCGCCCGCGCCAGCTGGGCCGCCCGCGCCGCCAGACGGTCGTTGTCGCCGTAACGGATCTCCTCGGTCGCCACCGTGTCGTTCTCGTTGACGATGGGGATGACGCCGTGGGCCAGAAGCGCGTCGATGGTGGCGCGGCCGTTCAGCCAGCGTCGGCGCCGCTCGGTGTCGTCGCGCGTCAGCAGAACCTGACCGACGACCAGCCCATGCGGGTCCAGCGCCGCCGACCAGGCCGCCATCAGCAGGGACTGGCCGACCGAAGCCGCCGCCTGTTTATCCTCCAACCGCACGCCCAGACCCGGCAACCGCCCGCGACCTAGGGCGATGGAGCCGGACGACACCACGATCACGTCGCGCCCCTCGTTTTTCAGCGCCGCCAGGTCGCAGGCGATGGCGGCCAGCCAGTCGCGCGTCGGCTGGCGCGTCTGGGCGTCGATCAGCAGGGACGATCCGATCTTGACCACGACGCGGCGTGCGCCGTTCAGCGCGGAAGACGCATCCAGTTTCGACAGGGTGGGGGGCGTATTCGACATGACGGTTTCTCTAACGCCCTCATTCGGGCTTGTCTCTTGCCGCGTCGCCGCTCAGAGCAGTGAAATGATGGAATCCCTTTCCCCTGTCGCCGCGGGCGCGCTGGGCAGCTTGGCGGCGGGCATGATGACCGCCGTCGGCGCCGTGCCGCTGCTGTTCTTCAGGAAACCCGGCGTGCAGACCCAGAGCGTGCTGTTGGGCTTTGCCGCGGGGGTCATGCTGGCGGCCTCGTTTTTCTCATTGATCATTCCCGGCGTGGATGTGCTGCAGGCGGACGGCGCCACCCAGGCGCGGGCGGCGGGGATCATGGCGGCGGCGGTTCTGATCGGGGCGACGGTGATCGGCCTGATGAACCGGTTCGCGCCGGTCGACATGCTGGCTATCGGGCCTGCGGGTTCGCGGCATCTGTCGCGCCGCATCTGGCTGTTCATCATCGCCATCACCCTGCACAACTTCCCGGAGGGCGCCGCCGTCGGCGTGAGCTTCGGCGGCGGCGACATGCAGCAGGGCCTGTCGACCGCCGTGGGCATCGGCATCCAGAACATGCCCGAGGGGCTGGCCGTCTCGGCGGCGATGGCGACCCTGGGCTATGGCCGCTGGGCCGCGTTCCTGGCGGCGGCGGCGTCGGGACTGGTCGAGCCGATCGGCGGGCTGATCGGGGCCGGCGTGGTCGGCGCCATGCCGGGCGCCCTGCCGTGGGGGCTGGGTCTGGCGGCGGGGGCCATGATCTATGTCGTGACCGCCGAGATCATCCCCGAAACCCGCCATCAGTCCAAGGGCGACGGCTCCATGATCGGCCTGATGATCGGGCTGGTCGGCATGATGTTCCTGGATATCGCACTTGGTTGAAAGTCGGGGCTGAACGTCGGGGCTGAAAGTCGGGGCTTGCAGCCAGACGGAAGGGAGCGCTAGGCCTGCGCCTGGCCTGCCTGAGACCTGTGGAACGACATGACGGTGACGCGACTATCCAAGACTGCGGCTTCGCGTCGACATGTTCTGTACGGTCTGGGTCTGTTGGGCCTGATGAACCTCGGAATCCCGCCCATGCCCGCAAACGCCCAGTCCACGCGCGCCGCACAGCGTCATCGTCAGCGCATCGAAGACCTGATCGCGGCCATGACGCTGGAGGAGAAGGCGGGGCAGCTGAATCTGCTGGCCGATCCCTTCCGCTGGATTCCCAAGGCGGTGAATCCGCTGGACGGGCAGGGCGACCCCGCCCGCGTCACCGCCCTGATCCGCGAGGGCAAGGTCGGGTCTCTGTTCAACGGCGTCGGCGCCGAGGCCGGGCGGCGCATCCAGCAGGTGGCGGTGGAGGAAAGCCGCCTGAAGATTCCGCTGCTTTTCGCCGCCGACGTGATCCACGGCATGACCACCATCTTCCCGGCGCCGCTGGGCGAGGCGGCGTCGTTCGATCCCGACCTGTGCCGCCGCACGGCGCGCGCCGCCGCGCGCGAACTGGCGGCCTCGGCGGTGCACCAGACCTATGCGCCGATGGTGGACGTGGCGCGCGACCAGCGCTGGGGCCGCAATGTCGAAGGGGCGGGCGAGGACGTTCTGCTGAACAACATCCTGGCCGCCGCCCGCGTTCAGGGCTTCCAGGGGGACAAGGGGCTGGACGACCCCGAGGCCGTTCTGGCGACCGCCAAACATATGGCCGCCTATTCCGCCGCCATCGGCGGGGTCGAATACAATACGACGGACATGAGCGAGCAGACGCTGCGCGGCGTCTTCCTGCCGCCATTCCGGGCCTCGGTCGATGCCGGCGCGCTGGCGATCATGAGCGCCTTTAACGATGTCAACGGCGTTCCGGCCTCGGCCAACCGCAAGCTTCTGACCGACATCCTGCGCGGCGAATGGGGCTTCGAGGGCTTTGTCCTGTCCGATTACACGTCCGAGCAGGAGCTTGTGGCCCACGGCTTCGCCGAGGACGGCCGCGACGCCGCCCGTCTGGCCTTCAACGCCGGTGTCGATGTGTCGATGGTGTCGGGGCTCTATCTGGAGCATCTGCCGGGGCTGGTGCGGTCCGGCGAGGTGTCGATGGCGCGGATGGATGAGGCGGTGCGCCGCCTCCTGACGACCAAGGCGGCGCTGGGTCTGTTCGACGACCCTTATCGCGGCACGGACCCGGAGCGTGAGCGGGCCGTCGTCGGCGCCCGCCAGCACGTCGAACTGGCGCGCGAGGCGGGCCGCAAGTCGGTGGTCCTGCTGAAGAACGACAACAGTCTGCTGCCGCTGAACAAGCGTCAGAAGATCGCCCTGATCGGTCCGTTCGCCGATGATGTCGACAACGTCTGGGGGCCGTGGTCCATCTGGGGTCTGCCCGAGCGGCGCGTGTCGCTGGAGGCCGGATTCCGCGCGGCGATGGATGATCCGTCGCTGCTGACCATCGCGCGCGGATCGGGCATCGAGGCGCCGTTGAGCGGCGGGATCGAACAGGCGGTCGCCGCCGCCCGCGCCGCCGATGTGGTGGTCCTGGCCATCGGCGAGGGACAGCGGATGTCGGGCGAGGCCCAGTCGCGCACCGAGATCGTCGTCCCCGCGCCTCAGCAGGCCCTGGTCGAGGCGGTCGCGGCGACCGGCAAACCCATGGTCATCCTGCTGCGCAATGGGCGGGCGCTGGCGCTGGAGGGGGCGGTCAGGAACGCCCAGGCCATCCTCGTCACCTGGTTCCTTGGCGAACAGATGGGCCATTCGGTCGCCGATGTGGTGTTTGGCGATCATGGGCCGTCGGCCCGCCTGCCCGTCAGCTTCCCGCACCGCTCGGGCCAGCAGCCCTATTCCTATGACCGCAAGATCACGGGCCGCCCCGCCAATCCCGACCTGGCCGAGGAGGAATACAAGTCCCGTTACCGCGAGACGCCCAACACCGCCCTCTATCCGTTCGGCTTCGGCCTGACCTATGGCGACATCGCCTATGGCCCGATCGAGATGGCGTCGGATCAGTTGCAATGGACGGGGACGATCCAGATCAGCGCCGTCATAACCAACCGTGGACGGCGTGAGGCGGAGGAGCTGGTTCAGCTCTATGTCCACGACCGCGTCGCCAGCCTGACCCAGCCCGGTCGCCTGTTGAAGGATTTCAAGCGCATCCGCCTGCGCCCCGGCCAGCAGGAGAAGGTCAGCTTCACCCTGAATCCGCGTCAATTGGGCTTCATCGGGGCGGACGAAGCCTACCGGATCGAGCCGGGCCTGTTCGACGTCTGGATCGCGCCGCACGCGCAGGGCGGCGTCGCCTCGACTTTCCAGCTGATTGCGCCGCCTCCGGTCGCCGATGGTCGTTGACCCGAGGGGCCGCAGGGCTTAACGACGCCGCCGTTTGCCCGGATCATGATCTCATCTCGCGGGGGCCGTCGCGCGGTCTCTGTGCAGAGACGAACACGCTCTGCGGCGAACGGCCTCGGTTCCGGCTGGATTTGCGTGTAGGAGTGCGCCCATGACGACGAAGATTCTTCCCGGCGCGACAGGCGTCCTGGCACTGGCCGACGGCACCATCCTGCAGGGAATCGGCGTCGGGGCGACGGGCTCGGCTCTGGGCGAGGTGGTCTTCAACACCGCCATGACCGGCTATCAGGAAATCCTGACCGACCCGTCCTACATGAGCCAGATCCTGGCCTTCACCTTCCCGCACGTCGGCAATGTGGGGACCAATCTGGAAGACATCGAGCAGATCGGCGGCGGTTCGGACACTTCGGCGCGGGGGGCAATTTTCCGCGACGCGCCGACCGACCCGGCCAACTATCGCTCGGACGCCAGCTTCGACGACTGGATGAAGCGGCGCGGCGTCGTCGGTCTGGCGGGCGTGGATACCCGCGCCCTGACCAAGATCATCCGCGACAAGGGCGCGCCCCATGCGGTCATCGCCCACGACCCGGATGGAAACTTCGATCTGGACGCCCTGGTCGCCCAGGCCAAAGCCTGGACCGGCCTGGTCGGTCTGGATCTGGCCAAGCCCGCCTCGACGCTTCAGGCGTTCGAATGGAACGAAGGTCTGTGGGAATGGCCTGAGGGTCATCCCAAGACTGAGGGCCGCAAGGACGTGGTCGTCATCGACTATGGGGTGAAGCGCAACATCCTGCGCGCCCTGGCCTCGACCGGCGCCAAGATCACCGTGGTTCCCGCGACGACGACGGCGGAAGAGGTTCTGGCCCGCAATCCCGACGGCGTGGTCCTGTCGAACGGACCGGGCGATCCGGCAGCGACCGGCGAATACGCCGTGCCGGAAATCCAGAAGCTGGTCGCCAGCGGCAAGCCCCTGATGGGCATCTGCCTGGGCCACCAGATGCTGGCCATCGCCCTGGGCGCCAAGACCGTGAAGATGGAGCAGGGGCACCACGGCGCCAACCATCCGGTCAAGGACCTGACCACGGGCAAGGTCGAGATCGTGTCGATGAACCACGGCTTCACCGTGGATCGTGACAGCCTGCCCGACGCCGTGACCGAAACCCACGTCAGCCTGTTCGACGGCACCAACTGCGGCATCGCGGTTGAGGGCAAGCCGATCTTCAGCGTGCAGCACCACCCGGAAGCCTCTCCGGGACCGACGGACAGCCTGTATCTGTTCGACCGGTTTGCAGACCTGATCGAACGCGCGTGAGCCGAGGGGCCGCCCGCTCAACCTATCTGAGCTGGCTGGCCCGTGCGCTGGCCCCCGTGGATGCGACGTCCTCCACGGACGGTCCCGACGACCTGGTTCTGGGTTACGCCACCGGCTATGGCCGCAGCGACGTGGAGGCCTTTGTGCGCTCGCTGCGGGCCGTGCATGACGGGCCTGTCGCCCTGTTCGTCGAGCGTGATCCCGCGTTCCGTGACTGGCTGGCGTCTCAGGGCGTCGAGGCGCTTGACGCCGCGTCGCCCGGCCGCTGGGCGCCCCTGCCGGTGGTGGCGAGGTTCGGCGACTATGCCCGTCTGATCGAGAGCCGCCCGACCCTGCGCAACGTCATGTTGACCGATGTGCGCGATGTGGTGTTTCAGGCCTCGCCCTTCGCCCAACCGATCTCGGGGCTGGAAGTCTTTGTCGAGGACGAGGATCACGTCCTGGGCCAGAACGCCTTCCACTTCAAATATCTGCGCGCCCTGGTCGGTGACGAGATCGCGGCGACGATCGCCGACCGGCCCTGTCTTTGTGCGGGAACCCTGATCGGGCCGGCGTCGGATATCGTCAGACTATGCCGTCTGATCCTGACGCTGGGGGCCATTCCGCGTTCCAGCGTCGGCGGCGGCTTTGGCATTGATCAGGCGTCGCTGGAACTGGCTGTCCACCAGGGGTTGATCGCCGCCTGCATCCGACCCAACTACGCGCGCGTGGCGACGCTGGGGCAGAGCATCGCGGGGGTTGCGGTCGATCAGGAACGCATCATCAACCCGGACGGCTCGGTCAGCCCGGTCGTGCACCAGTATGACCGCCATCCTGAACTGATGGCGTTGGTGCGCGGTCTATGGAGCGCGGAGGCCCGTGACCGGGTCCGAACCGGCCCGCAGGGCTTCTCACGCGCTCGGGCCAAGCTGAAGGCGACCCTGTCGCGCTATCTGCTGGAATTCCGCTAAAGTCGGCGGTTAAGGCAGGGCGAAGAAGCCGGTGTGGCTGCGCAGGGCGCTGGCCTTGGACACCGCGACCGGCGCGGCGTGCAGCCAGTAGTCCGCGTCTTCCAGCCTTTGCTCACGACGTCGCTCCATGCCGCGAAGACGCCGTTGTGCGGCGTTTTCCAGAAGTCGCGCATGCAGGGCGCGAGGTGACAGTTCCAGGATGGCGGGAGAGCCGGGGACGGCGACGGCGTCGGGGCCTTCAGGCTCCACCGCCGGACGGGCGATGGCGATGAACATCAGTGTCTCGAATGCAGGGGGAGGGTGCGCTTCTGCGCGGGGGAGATGCGGAATTAACCACAGCGTCTGTGGGTAGTTCCTGACTGCGTTCGAAAAAAGTCCATGAATCAAAAGGCTTATCGCCTCGAAGCGGACATACTGATTGCTGATTGGTTAATCCGTGGTCGGAGCAGAGGCTCGACGACCCGATTGTTCCCAGACAGCCGGTCAGGCCAGTGGCAGTCCCTAGGGGAGTCGAACCCCTCTTTTCAGGTTGAAAACCTGACGTCCTAACCGATAGACGAAGGGACCGGCTGGGGCGGCGCATTTGCCCCGGATCGGCCCCTTCTGCAAGCGAAAAATTACGCCGCTTCCGCCTTTTGCGGCGCCAGGGCGTTCAAAGCCGGGATCAGGTCGGCGATCAGGTCCTCGATGTGCTCAAGACCGACCGAAAGGCGCACCAGGCCGTCGCCGATTCCAGCGGTTGCGCGCTGCTCCGGCGTCATGGCGGCGTGGGTCATGGTGGCGGGGTGGGCGATCAGGCTTTCGACGCCGCCCAGGGATTCCGCCAGGGTGAAGATCTCCAGCGTATCGACCAGGTCGCGCACGGCGTCCGTGCCGCCGTTCAGCTCGAAGCTGAGCATGGCGCCGGGACCGGCCTGCTGGGCGGCGACCAGGTCGTGGCTGGGGTGGGACTTCAGACCGGGATAGTGGACGACCTTGACCGCCGGATGGGTGTCCAGAAGCTCGGCGATGCGGCCGGCGGCGGCCTGCTGGCGTTCGATCCGCGCGAAGAGGGTCCGCACGCCACGCAGCGTCAGATAGGCGTCGAAGGGCGAGCCGGTGACGCCGGTGCAGTTGGCCCACCACGCCAGGGTCTGATGATCCTCGGCGTCGGCCGAGACGACCGCGCCGCCGACGACGTCGGAATGGCCGTTGATGAACTTGGTCGTCGAGTGAATGACGAAGTCAGCGCCCAGCTTGATCGGGTTCTGGAGCGCGGGCGACAGGAAGGTGTTGTCGCAGACGACCTTGGCCCCCGCCGCATGGGCGCGGGTGCAGATGTCGGCCACGTCCACCAGGCGCAGCAGGGGGTTGGACGGCGTCTCGACCAGCACCAGCTTGGGCTTCAGCGCCAGCGCTTTTTCAAGCGCCTCTGGATCGCCCTGATCGACCAGCAGCAGTTCGAAATGACCCTGACGCGCGCGGGCGGTCAGCAGGCGGCACGTGCCGCCATAGCAGTCGTGCGGCGCGATCAACAGATCGCCCGGCTGAAGCAGGTTCAGGGGCAGGTCGACGGCGGCCATGCCGGTGGCGGTGACGACGCAGCCCGCGCCGCCTTCCAGTTCGGCAAGGGTCTCGGCCAGGACGTCGCGGGTCGGATTGCCCGAGCGGCTGTAGTCGTATTTCCGCTTCTGGTCGAAACCGGCGAAGGAGTAGTTCGACGACAGATAGAGCGGCGGCATGACCGCGCCGTGGGCCGTGTCCGAATCCACGCCCGTGCGGGCGGCGATGGTGTGCGGATTGGCGGGACGGGTCGTCATGCTTTTATGTCCTTGAAGGCGGCGCGGAGGATGTCGCCGACGAAGGCGTCCTCCTTCAGAAAGGCGTCGTGGCCATAGAGGGAGGGCGCCTCGACGAAGCGCCACAGGGTCGGCAGCCGCGCGGCCAGCTCGCGGATGTCGTCGATCGGCACCAGCCGGTCGGAGGTGAAGCCGATCAGGGTGACGGGGGTTCTGACCTTCTCCGGGGTCACGCTGTGGCGGTCCAGGGAATCGGACATCGACAGCCAGCGGGCCGGGGTGGTGTGGGTCCGGTAGGCCTGGCCCCGCGCCGTCAGATAGTCGCAGACGGGATAGGCGCCGCCGACCGCCGCGGGCGCGGTAGTGTCGAACCGGTCGTGGAATTCTTCGGCCGTGCGGTAGGTGGTCATGGCCAGTTCGCGGGCCAGGGCGACGCCCCCCTCGGGGCGGCCGGCGGCGACGGCGAACTGCAGGATGCGGCGCTGGATGCCGCGCCAGGCGGTGGCCTGCGGGTGGGCGCGGTGGGCGGCGGAGACGACGATCAACTGATCGGCCCAGTCGGGGTAGAGCTCGGCGAAGGCCAGGCCGATCATCCCGCCGTAGGAACAGCCGACGAAGGCGGCGATCCGCTCGACCTTCAGATGGTTCAGCACCAGGGCCAACAGGCGCGCCTGGTCGTGGGTGGTGATGGTGACGGGCGTGTCCGAGAACTCGGCGCCGGGGGCGAAATCCACGGCCAGAACCTGGAAACGGCTCAGGTCGATGGGGCCGCGCACCGATACGGCGCCGGACCACCAGCCAAGGCCGTTGGTCTCGGTGCGGTGGACGAAACGGCCGGCCGAGATGCCGCCCGCGACGACGACGACCGGCGCGCCGGCCCGACCGTGCAGGCGGCCGACGATATTGGGTTGGCTCAGCTTTTCGCCCGACGTCAGGCGGAAGTCGGCGGGGATGGAGACGATGATGTCGCGGGCGCCGCCGCGTTCACGAACGGGCGCGCTGGCAGGCGAAAGCCGACAGTCGGGGTCTTCCAGCAGGGATGTTTCAGCAAGGGTCATTATCGTCTTCCGCATCGTCTCGCCTCAGCAAGTTCTCGATGCGGTGACAGATCGTGGAGCCTCGCCTCGTCGATGCTCCACTCATCTCTCGCGGTCCCGAAGAACCCCGCAGGAGTTGGCACCGTTTCGGATGGTTAAGTCCGATGGTTGCCCCAGCGTCAAAGGGCCTAATCCCTCGGCTGGTCTTGATGAGTGACTTTACGTTGATCAAACGGACGGCTCCGGTCAAGCGGAAAATTCGACCTTTGAGGCGTGGGCGCTCGGCCTTGATTGGTGCAAATTGATCAAACATGTCTCTATCGAGAAAAATTCATCCACGCCGACTTGACAGACCGGGGGTGCGCCAATCACCCTAGGGGCAGATTTCAACTGGACTGTCCCGTGCCGCAGCGCTCGTTCATCGCCGAAGTTTCCACCGTCGCCGGTCTGACCGCGACGGTCGTCGGCATGGGCGCGATCCTCGGCGGAACCATTATCGGCGGCACGACCGGCACCACCACCATGCCCAGACGGGCGGGACGAGTTTAGCGCGCCGAACACAGGCGACCGCAGAACCCGAACCCCGCCCGGTCCGCCAGGCGGGGTTTTTGATTTGACCCCACGCACCCCACCGAAAACCGAGAAACCCGATGTCCGTCTCACTCGCTGTCGTAGAGAACCCTGAGAAACCGGCCCAGCCCGCCTTGGCGCCGCAGCCCGCCGAGGTGGTGGTGCTGAAGTTCGGATCGTCCATCCTGCGCAGCCCGGCCGAGGCGCCGCTGGTGGCCTCGGCCGTCTATGGCCATGTGCGGGCCGGGCGGAAGGTGGTGGCGGTGGTCTCGGCCTTCAGCGGAGCGACGGATCGTCTGCTGGCCGAAGCGCGCGCGCTTGGGTTGCCGCATTCCAATGACCTTCTGCCCGGCTATGTGGCGCTGGGCGAGGAGAAGTCGGCCGCTCTGGTCGCCATCGCCTGCGACCGGATCGGTCTGGACGCCTGCGCCCTGTCGGTCAGGGAGCTGGGCATTGTGGCGCAGGGCGAGCCGGAGCATTCGCGCCCCAGCGGCCTGCGCGCCGACCATCTGAAACAGGCGCTGGACCGGCATGAGGTGGTGGTGGTCCCCGGCTTCGGCGCGATCAGGCCGGACGGCAAGGTGGCCCTGCTGGGGCGGGGCGGGTCAGACCTGACGGCGGTGTTCCTGGCGGCCGAACTGGGCCTAAAAAAGGTGCGCCTGGTCAAGGATGTGGACGGTCTCTACGACCATGATCCCAACGATCACGCGGCCCCGGCCCTGCGTTACCGCCGCGCCTCGTGGGATGTGGCGCGCAAGCTGGGCGGCGCTCTGGTTCAGCATGACGCCATCGACCTGGGCGAAAGCCGGGGCGTGGAGATCGAGGTGGCGGCGCTGGACCGGGCCGACGGCACGGTCATCGGCGAACGCTCGGCGCCGCCTGGCCCGGCGCCCGCCCTGCCGCCGCTGAAGGTGGCGGTAGCGGGATGCGGCGTGGTCGGCGGCGGCGTGCTGGGACGGCTGTTGACGGACCCGCGCTATGACGTGGTCGGGGTGCTGGTGCGCAATCCGGGCAAGGTGCGCGACGTGGCCTGTCCCCAGTCGCTGTTCACCGCCGATGCGGACGAGTTGCTGTCGCGCAAACCGGACATCGTGCTGGAGGCGCTGTCGGAAGGCGAGGCCGGTCATGCCGTGATCCGCGCCGCCCTGGAAGCCGGTTGCGATGTGGCCAGCGCCAACAAACAGGCGGTCAGCCGCGATCCCGGCGGCCTGCAGGAGCTGGCCAGGGCCCACGGCAAGCGGGTCTTCTGGTCCGCCTCGGTCGGCGGCGGCGCGCCGATGGTCGAAACGGTCCGCGCCGCCCGCGCGGCAGGCGAGGTCGTCGGTTTCGAGGCGGTGCTGAACGGCACGGTCAACTTCATGCTGGAGCGTCTGGGCGACGGCGCCGCCTTTTCCGAGGCGCTGGCCGATGCGCGGGCGGCGGGCTTTGCCGAAGAGGACCCGTCTTCGGATCTGGAAGGTCTGGATGCGGCGGCCAAGGTGCGGCTGCTGGCGTTCGAGGCCTTCGGCGTTTCGCCTGCGGTCGAGGACGTGCCGCGCGACCATCTGACGGCGTCCACCGACGCCAGTGTCGGCGTGCGCCAACTGGGCGCCGCCTATCTGAAGGACGGGGCCATCACGCCTTCGGTGTCGCTGAGCGCGGATCACGGCGATCCGCTGTTCTCCAACCTGAGCGGCGAAGGCAATGCGCTGAAGGTCTATGGCGCGGACGGCCGGGTGTGGCGTTGCCGGGGACGGGGCGCAGGCCGTTGGGCCACGACCGAGAGCATCATGGCGGATCTGGCGGAAATCGTGCGCCTGCGTCGTGCGGACGCGGGCCTGAACTAGATCATGGCCGTCTTCACCCCTGTCTCGATTGACGAGGCCACGGCCTTTCTCGCCGGGTACGACCTGGGCGAGGTGGTCGAACTGACGCCGATCGCCGAGGGGGTGGAGAACACCAACTATCGGCTGGAGACCACGCGGGGCCGTTTCGTCCTGACCCTGTTCGAAGGGCGCACGGACGAGGCGTCTCTGCCCTTCTGCCTGGGGCTGACGGCCCATCTGGCGGCGCGCGGCTTTGCCTGTCCGACGCCGATCGAGGATCGGTCGGGCGTCTGGCTGGGGCGGTTGAACGGGCGCGCGGCGGCGGTGATTGAATGGAAGACCGGCGCCTGGCTGCGCCACCCGTCCGAGGCCGAACAGGCGGCGGCGGGCGCGGTGCTGGCGCGGCTGCACCAGACGGCGGCCGGGTTCGAAATCCAGCGAGAGAACCCGGTCGGGCCGGTCATGTGGCGGCGTCTGGCGGACCGTTGCGCGGCGGGGGCGTCGGGCGAGGACCGTGTGCTGCTGGATCAGGTCGAGGCGGCCCTGGCGCGTCTGGGCGATGTGTTCGCCGGCGACCTGCCGGGGGGGCCGATCCATGCCGACTATTTCCCCGACAACATCCTGTTCGAAGGCGGGCAGGTGTCGGCGGTCATCGACTTCTATTTCGGCTGCAACGGGGCCTTCGCCTATGATCTGGCGATTGCGCTGTCGGCCTGGGGCTTTGACGCCGAGGGCCGGGCGCAGCCGGGCTCCATCGCCGCCTTCCAGCGGGGTTATGAATCGGTGCGGCCTCTGACCCCGGCCGAGCGTGCGGCCCTGCCGAAACTGGGCGAGGCGGCGGCGCTGCGCTTCACCCTGACGCGGCTGCACGACCGCATCTTCCATGACCCGTCCAAGCTGGTGACGCCAAAGGACCCGGCGGTCTTCCTGCGGCGGCTGGAGCATTGGCGGGCGGTCGAGGCGGCGTAATTGCACTGCACTGTCGAAAACAGTGCAATGTGCAAAAAGGTGCAATGGGCGCTGCTATCCATCCGATAGGTTGTCAAAGATCAGGCACCCAATATAGCACGGTCTGGATCGGCGCCGGGCAGTTTGCGGTTGCGCCGGGGCAAGGTGTTGAAACCCTGCAACAAGCTTGCGGCTATTGTGCGCGCAGGGTTGAGGACTGGAACCGAATGACGTTCCGAGGCTTCAACAAGCCAGGCGGTAAAATAGCCGCTCTCCCCGAAATGCATCGCGAAGATGAGGTTCAATCATGACGGACGAACAGATCAACGGCGGCGCCGCACAGGTGCAGGGCAAGGCCCAGAAGGCCTTCGGCAAACTGGTCGGTGATCAGAAGCTGGAAGTCGAAGGCGCCTATAACGACGCCAAGGGCAAGTCGCTGGAACAGTTCGGCAAGGCGATGGACGCCGTCGATCGGTTGGTCGAGAAGGCGCCTGAAAACTATCGTCCCAAGGCGCGTGAAGTCGCCGCCGCCGCCCGTGAAAAGCCGCTCTTGACGACGCTGTCGGTGGCGGGCGTCGGCCTGCTTCTGGCCGGTCTGGTGTCGCGCGGCCTGCGTCGCAACTGACCTGGGCCCAGGTCCAGTCGACCTTCAGCCTTGAACCGTCATTCCGGGGCGTCCGAAGGACGAACCCGGAAGCCAGGCGTTTGGCATCCAAGGCCAGACGCATTCAGCAGCGGAATGCGCAGACCTGGGTTGGCTGCTACGCGCCGCCCTTTGGGTCCGGGTTCTTCGCTCTGCTCAGCCCCGGAATGACGAATCAGGAGGTTAGCGGCCTGAGAAGGCCGCCACGGCGTCCAGCGCCGCCTCCATCGTTCCGTCGATGACCGTCAACCGCTCGGGCTTGTCGCCCAGGGCGGCGATGACGTTTGCGGGTTCAGGCTCCAAGCCCAGAACATCCGAGACGAAGGCGCCAAATTTGGATGGATGGGCCGTCGACAGGGCGACGATGGGACCGTTCGCGCGGTCCTGACGGCGTGCGGCGGCGATGGCGACAGCCGTATGCGGGCAGATGACCCGGCCCCAGGTCTTGTGGGCGTGCTCGATCTCGGCGCGCGTTTCGTCCTCGTTGATGGAGACGGCGGAAACCTCGGCGCGCAGGGCGGCCAGCAGGTCGGGGTCGAAGGTCACCGTCCCCTCGCGGGCGAAGGTCTCGAACAGGGTGCGGGTGGCGGCGGCGTCACGGCCTGTCGCCTCGAACACCAGACGTTCGAAGTTGGACGGCGCCTGAACATCCATCGAGACGCTGCCGCTCTCGACGGCGGTCTTGCGGGCATAGACGCCGTCGTTGATGGCGCGGGCCAGGGCGTCGTTCTGATTGACGGCGGCGACGAACCCCTTGGCGGGCAGGCCCATCCTGGCGGCGGCGATGCCGGCGAAGGCGTCGCCGAAATTGCCGGTCGGCACCACAAAGGTCGCGGCCTCGCCCAGTTGGGCGGTCGCCGAGACATAATAGGGAATCTGGCCCGCCAGACGCGCCCAGTTGATCGAATTGACCGAGGACAGACGCCCTGCCTGACGCAGGGAGTCCTCGGCCAGCAGGCCCTTCACCAGACGTTGACAGTCGTCGAAATCGCCGCGCACGGCCAGGTTCAGGACATTGTCGGCCTCGACCGTCGTCATCTGCCTGCGCTGAACCGGAGAGACGCGGTCCAGCGGGTGCAGCACGACCAGATTGACCGACCTGGCGCCCGCAAAGGCGCGCACGGCGGCGGCGCCGGTGTCGCCCGAGGTGGCGGTCAGGATGGTCAGGCGTTCGCCCGAGGCGGTCAGGGCCTCGTCGGTCAGGGCGGCGACCAACTGCATCGCCAGATCCTTGAAGGCGGCGGTCGGGCCGTGGAACAGCTCCAGCACGAACAGGCCGGGCTCCAGTTCGACCAGAGGCGTCGTCAGCGGATGGTCGAACCCGGCGGTCAGGCGGTCCAGCGCCCGCTCCAGCGCGCCTTGAGGCAGGGCGTCGCCGATGAAGGGGGAAATCGCCTGCAGCGCGATGGTCTTGTAGTCGGCGCCCTTGGTCCAGGCGTCGGGCGAAAGCTGGGGCCAGGCGGTCGGCATGTAGAGGCCGCCGTCGGGGGCGATGCCGCGCAGCAGGGCGTCGGCGAAGTCGGTCTCGGCCGCCAGATCCGAGGCGGGGGTGCGGGTCGAGATGTAACGGGCGCTGGAGGTGCTCATGATGCTAGAGGTCGTAGCCAGACGGGGCGGCGGCGTCATCCGGTTTTTGGGCGATTTTGTCTGGTTTTTGCGGGTTTGCGTTTTTCGTTCCGCACAGCCGGGGGCGTTGGGGGCTGGGGATGCAAGTTCCTGCCTGAAAACGGCGTTGCAGGCGCCACGGTCCGGTGCGCGCGACCATTCCACCGCTGGCGTCATCGGCCGTGACAGTCCATGGGATTGGTCATGAGACGACGCGATCTTCTGATCCGGCTGGGGCTGGTCGCCGGGGGCGTGGGCGGGGCCTGGTGGCTGCGCGACCATGTGCTGTGGCGCGAACCGAAGATCGTCTTTCCTGCGGATGGATCATCCGGCTGGATGGCCTATGCCGAGCCGCGCGCCGCGACGCCGACCGTGGAGGTGACGATCGGCGGCCAACGGGTGCGGGCGCTGGTCGATTCGGGCGCGCAGTATTCGGTGATCGACCGTTCGCTGGTTGCGGCTCTGGGCCTGACGCACAGGTTCAACATCCCGATGGTGGCCTATGGCGTCGGCGGCGAGGCGCAGGTGGGGCGCGGCACGACGCTGGATGTCGCCGTGGGCGGGATGCGGCTGGAGGGCCTGCGTGCGGCGATCCTGGGCCTGGGGCCGCTGGCCAGCGCCGAAGGTCTGGCGGCGCCCTTGATCCTGGGTCAGGATGTGCTGCGTGGTCTGGTGCTGGAACTGGACACGACGCAGAAGCGGGTGCGGTTCCTGCAGCGCGACGGGTGGACGCCGTCGCGCGATCTGGCCGCCGTCGAGGTGACCCGCGCGGGCAAGGCGCTGCAGGCCTCAATCACCGTCGAGGGGGCCGAGGTCGAGGCGGTGGTGGACACCGGGGCGTCGGCCCTGCTGGCCGTGACGCGCGAGACGGCGCAGGCCGCCGGGCTGCTGGACGGACGCGAGCGGACGCCGGGGCAGAGCATCGTGCTGGGCGGGGTCGTGGGGGCGGAGACGGTCGCCGTCCGCACGCTGACGATCGGAGCAGAACTGCATCGTCAGGCGTCGGTGGCCATCTATGACGATGTCGCCGTGCCGGGCTTTCCCAAGGCCCTGATCGGGATGGGAGCGTTCGAGGATCGGCGCGTGGTGCTGGATCTGGGCGGGCCGAGGCTGTTCATGACGCGCCCGCTGGAGATCACGGTGGGGCGTTAGGTTCAATCGACATTCGCCCAGGAATCGTCATTCCGGGGCGTCCGAAGGACGAACCCGGAACCCAGGGCCACAATCGCACCGCTGGATGCATTCGACGCCGGATGCGCGCCTCCTGGGTTCCGGGTTCTTCGCTCCGCTCAGCCCCGGAATGACGAAAAGGGGGAGGGCGATCAGCCCTTCAACGCCGTCGCCACCACGTCGCGCGCCTCGGCCTGAATCTGGGCCAGGTGGTCGGGGCCGTGGAAGGATTCGGCGTAGATCTTGTAGACATCCTCGGTGCCGGACGGGCGGGCGGCGAACCAGGCGTTGGCGGCGGCGACCTTCAGGCCGCCGATGGGGGCGTCGTTGCCGGGAGCCTTGGTCAGGATGGCGGTGATCGGTTCGCCGCCCAGGGTCTTGGCCGTCACGTCGGAAGGGCTGAGGGCGCCGAGGCGGGCCTTCTGCTCGCGGTTCGCAGGCGCATCGACGCGGGCGTAGGCGGGGGCGCCGTAACGGTCGGTCAGGCCCGTGTAGAGCTGGCTGGCGCTGCGGCCCGTGCGGCCCTGAATCTCGGCGGCCAGCAGGCACAGCAGGATGCCGTCCTTGTCGGTGGACCAGACCGCGCCGTCGCGCCTCAGGAAGGATGCGCCCGCGGATTCCTCGCCGCCAAAGCCGACGCCGCCGTCCAGCAGGCCCGGCACGAAATATTTGAAACCGACCGGCGTCTCCAGTAGGCGGCGACCGAGCCCGGCGACGACCCGGTCGATCATGGATGATGACACCAGGGTCTTGCCCACCGCCACCTCCGCGCCCCAGCCGGGCCGGTTGGCGAACAGATAGGCGATGGCGGCGGCCAGGAAATGGTTGGGGTTCATCAGTCCGCCGTCGGGCGTGACGATGCCGTGGCGGTCGGCGTCCGCGTCATTGCCGAAGGCGACGTCATAGGCCGCGCCGCCCTGCATGATCCCGATCAGATTGGCCATGGCGGAGGGCGACGAACAGTCCATGCGGATTTTGCCGTCCGCATCCAGCGGCATGAAGGACCAGCGCGGATCGACGGCGTCATTGACGACGCTCAGGTCCAGCCGGTGACGCTCTGCGATCTCGCCCCAATAAGCGACGGCGGCGCCGCCCAGCGGATCGGCGCCGATGCGGACGCCGGCGTTTCGGATGACATCCAGATCCAGCACGCTGGGCAGATCGTCGATATAGGTCGCCAGAAAATCGAAGCGGCCCGCCTCGGCCTGGGCCTTGGCGAACGGAACGCGGCGCACGTCGGTCAGGCCGGTCTCGATCAACTGGTTGGCGCGGGCGGCGATGGCGCCGGTGGCGTCGCTGTCGGCCGGACCGCCGGAAGGGGGATTGTATTTGATGCCGCCGTCGCGGGGCGGATTGTGCGACGGGGTGATCAGGATGCCGTCCGCCTGGCGCGTATTGGCGCGGTTATGCGTCAGGATGGCGTGGGACACGGCGGGGGTGGGGGTGAAGCCGTCGCGGGCGTCGATCAGAACCTCGACCCCATTGGCGATCAGCACCTCCAGCGTCGTGCGCCAGGCGGGATGGGACAGGCCATGCGGATCGCGCCCAAGGAACAGGGGGCCGGTGACGCCTTGGGCCGCACGATATTCGGCGATCGACTGGGCGATGGCCAGGATGTGCGTCTCGTTGAAGGCGCCGTCCAGGCTGGAGCCGCGATGGCCCGAGGTGCCGAAGACGACCCGCTGGGCCGGGTCTCTCATATCGGGCTGGATCGTCTGATAGGCGCCCAGCAGGGCGTCCAGGTCGACAAGGTCTTCGGGTCGGGCCAACTGGCCGGCGCGGTCATGCATGGGGGCAGTCCATAGGTCTGGGCGTCGGGTTCAACGCATGAGCGGAAGGACGGACGCCCGGCTGACATCCGCCTTATGGCCAAGTTTTTCAACCGTGGGATTAAGGCCGGTCAGGCGCCGCTGAAAGTGTCGCAGGTCGCTGGATCGCCGGACTGATAACCGCGCTGGAGCCACTCGACCCGCTGAGCCGAAGAGCCGTGGGTGAAGCTTTCGGGCGAGACGCGACCGCCCGCGCGGCGCTGCAGGGTGTCGTCGCCGATAGCCTGGGCGGTCTTCATGCCTTCCTCGATGTCGCCGGGTTCAAGCGCGACCTGGCCGTTGGAGACGGCGGAGGCGTTCCTGGCCCAGACGCCCGCATAGCAGTCGGCCTGAAGCTCCAGCGCGACGGAATACTGGTTGGCCTCGCCCTGACCGCGCGCGCGCTGCTGGGCGCGGCGCACCTGATCCGAGGTGCCGGTCAAGGTCTGGACGTGGTGGCCGAACTCGTGGGCGATGACATAGGCGCGGGCGAAGTCGGCGCCGGACGCGCCCAGCCTGGTCTCCATCTCCTGCCAGAAGCCCAGGTCCAGATAGACCGTCTGATCCGTCGGGCAATAGAAGGGCCCCATCGCCGCCTGACCCATGCCGCAGCCGGTCGGGGTGCCCTGGGTGTAGATGACGACCTTGGGCGGGGTGTAGCCCTTCAGCTTCTGGGCCCAGACGTCGTTGATGTTTCCGCCGATCACATCGACGAACCGGCCGGCCTGATCCTCGGGCGTGCCGACCTGGCCCTGCTGCTCCGAGGCGCCGACGCCGCCCAGCTGGCTGGCCAGCTGGGTCGTGGTCGAGGGATCAATGCCGAAGAAGAAATAGCCGATGAGCGCCAGCACCCCGACGCCGATGCCGCCGCCCGCAATCGCCCCGCCGCCCATGCCGCGCCGATCCTCGACGCCGCCGCCGCCCGTCCGTCCGCCTTGCCAACGCATCCGCGTTCCCCAATCCTCTGATCGCCTAAGCTAGGCCCGAACGCGGGTGAAAGGGAAGGGATGCGTCAGCGGGGACGATCCAGCCAGTCGTCGATCTGTTTCATGCCCGATTGGGTCTGGGCCAGACGGGCCGCGGCGCCTTCGCGCAGGCCTTGTTCCTGCTCCAGCGAATACAGCGGCCGGGGCTGCGGGGCGGGCGCAAGCGTCGGCTGACGCGCGGCCTCGATCTCCAGGCGGCGCAAGGCGGTTTCGGTCTGAAGCTGGCGGGCGAAGGCGGCGTTGGCCTCGGCCTGATGGCGCAGGCGGTCGTTCTCATAACGATGCTGGTCGGCGATGGCCGCAGGGGCGCCGCCGGGATAGGCGTCATAGGCGGGCCTGGGGGGCGGATAGGATTGCGCGCCCGCCTGACCCGACAGGACGGCGAAGACGACGGGGGCGAAGAGGATCGGATGAGGATGACGCGCCATGACGGATCATATGGGCCGTCGAACAATTCCTCCAAGCGGCGCCGCAACCCATCATGATCGGCGTGGGTTGCTTCGGATGACCCCAATCGAAATGGAGATATCCGATGACCCAGTCCCTGTCGGGCAAGACCGTCGCTGTCCTGGCGACCGACGGCGTGGAGCTGATTGAACTGACCGAGCCGGTCAAGGCGCTGAAGGCGGCGGGCGCCGATGTCGAGATCGTCTCGCTGAAGGCGGGCCCGTTCCAGGGGTTCGACCATTTGACGCCGGGCGACAAGGTGACGGCTGACAAGGCTGTGGCGGATGTGCAGGCAGCGGACTATGCGGCCCTGCTGCTGCCGGGCGGGGTCGCCAATCCCGACCAGCTCAGGGCCGATGCAGACGCCGTGCGATTCGTCAGGGCCTTCTTCGACGCTGGAAAACCGGTCGCCGCCATTTGTCATGCGCCCTGGGTGCTGATCGAGGCCGGGGTGGTGAAGGGACGAACCCTGACCAGCTTTCCCAGTCTGCGCACAGACCTGAGAAACGCCGGCGCCGAGGTGGTTGATCAGGCGGTGGTGGTGGACAACGGTTTGGTGACCAGCCGCAATCCCGACGACATCCCCGCCTTCAACGCCAAGATGATCGAGGAATTCGCCGAAGGCCGCCATCAGGACGGGTGAAAATCATCTTGGGGGCAGGGCATGGACCAGACGGATGAACGTTTGATCTCCTGATCCTCCAGCTCCCGCGTCGTCGGCACGCGGTATTCGGCCAGGAATTCCAGCCCCTCGCGCGGGAAATAGGTCCGGCCGGGATCGCCGATCAGGACGCGGGCTCCCTTCGCGCGGGCCTGGGCCAGCCAGGCCAGCACCGCCTCGGTCATCGGCTTCTCATAGCAGATGTCGCCGGCGCAGATGACATCGACATCGGGCGGCGGGGCGTCCAGCAGGTTCTGCCCGGTGAAGCTTAGGGGCACGCCGTTGGCGGCGGCGTTTGCCGCGACCGCCGCTTCACAGAACGGGTCGATGTCGGCGCACAGGACCGAAATCGCGCCCGCCTTCATCGCCGCCACCCCGACCAGACCTGATCCCGCCGCGAAATCCAGCACCCGCTTTCCCGCGACCTCATGCGGATGATCAATGACATAGCGGCTCAGCGCCTGACCGCCTGCCCAGGCGAAGGCCCAGAAGGGCGGCGGCAGACCCATTTCGCCCAGCTCCTCCTCGGTCAGGCGCCAGATCGGCGTGATCTCGTCGGCCAGCCATAGCGAAATCTCCGGCGCGTGCGGCACGGGCTGAAGCCGGGTGTTCTCACGGATGAAGGCGGCGGGGTCGGCGATGGACATAGGCCTGAATAGCCCCGTCGCAGCGGGCCGGAAAGATCA
Source organism: uncultured Brevundimonas sp. (assembly GCA_963522565.1). Lineage (GTDB taxonomy): Bacteria > Pseudomonadota > Alphaproteobacteria > Caulobacterales > Caulobacteraceae > Brevundimonas. The sequence continues at coordinate 361,428 of CAUQZC010000001.1, forward strand.
CGGCGAAATGTTCGGTAAGTCTGACATAAAGTCAGGTTGACATTACATTGGCTTCAAGTCATGTTGACCTTACATGGAGTGGAAAAGGCGCAGATTGTGGTGAACCTGGAATGTGGGCCGCGTGACGCGCGGTATGGTTGGGGCACGGGGTTGTCGATGGCCTTCTATGGTCTGGCCGTCGCGGGGGTCAGCGTCGGGGTCAATCAGGGCTGGCTGAAGGGCTGGCCGCTTTATGCGGCGTCGATCCTGCCCGGTGTGGCGATTACGGCGCAACTGGTCTTCACGCTGGATTTGTTCCGCAGGACGGATGAGTTTCTGCGCGCGCTGATGGCCAAGCGTTTCATTGTCGCCTCCTGCCTGACCTTCGCCATCTGGTCGGTCTGGGGGTTTCTTGAAACCTTCGCGGGCGTCACTCACCTGCCGGGCTGGCTGGCCTATGCGGTGATGTGGTTCTTCTTCGGCGCCAGCGCTCTGTTCATCAAGTCCAGCAAATGAAGAACCGGCTGAAACTGCTGCGGGTCGAGCGGGGCTGGACACAGGAGCAGCTGGGTCAGGCGCTGGGGGTGTCGAGGCAGGCGATCATCGCGCTGGAGACGGAACGGCATGATCCGTCGCTGGACCTGGCCTACCGCATCGCCGCGACCTTCGAACGTCCGGTCGAGGATATCTTCGAGAACCCGCACGGGGATTCGTCCTCTGGGCGCCCCGGAATGACGGTTCCGGGTTGAGTGTCGATCCATCCTTAAAAGTCAGAATAACCTTACATCAGGAGACTGCTATGACGCTCGTCCATTCGCGCGCGCGCCCAATGTTCTGCGCCCTGTTTCTGGCCTGCGCCGTCGTTGCGCCGGTTCACGCCGCGCCTGCGGGCGCTGAATCCTCGATGGCCGCGCCCTTCGTCTCCGACCGTTTGTCGGTCGAGGTGGCGGGGGCGGGGCCGGATGTGATCCTGATCCCCGGCCTGGGATCGTCGCGCGAGGTCTGGCGGGCGACGGCGGATCGGCTGAAGACCACCCACCGGGTCCATCTGGTGCAGTTGGCCGGGTTCGCGGGCGAGCCGTGGACGCACGGCGACGGCGCCTTCGTCCAGCCCGAAGTCGATGAACTGGACCGCTATATCCGCGCTGAGGGTTTGCAGCGGCCTGCGGTGATCGGCCATTCGCTGGGCGGCCTGAGCGGTCTGCTGCTGGCCCAGCAACATCCCGATCTGGTCGGGCGGCTGATGACGGTGGACAGCCTGCCCTTCTACAGCGTCCTGTTCGGGCCGAGCGCCACGGCGGACAGCGCGCGGCCTTTCGCCGATCAGGCGGCGGCCATGATCCTTGGCGCGGATGATGACGGGTTCCGCGCCATGCAGACGGCGACGGCGCAGTCCCTGTCCAGGATGCCTGGCGAACAGGCCCGCATCGTCGACTGGTCGATGGCCAGCGACCGCCACGCCCTGGCCTCGGCCATGAAGGATGTGATGACGACCGACGCGCGGCCGGGCCTTGCCGCCATGACCACGCCGGTGACCGCGCTGTACGCCGCCGACGCCGACGGCGGGCCGCCGCCCGCCATGGCCGAGGCGATGTGGAGCCGTGAATACGCGGCCCTGCCAAGGGTGCGGCTGACGCGCGTCGACGCCAGCCGTCACTTCATCATGGCCGACCAGCCGCAGAGGTTCGCTGAGCTGGTCGATGCGTTTCTGGCCGAGTGATCAGTTCCGGGGCGTCACGTCCCCGGCCTTGACCGGGGCGCCCGCGAACTCGTCGGCGTAGGCGGGGGCCAGCAGGCTGCGGAAGGCGGCCTGCGGCACGGCCAGCCAGTAGTCGCCGTCAGAGTGGGGGCCGATCTGGTAGGAATCGAACAGGAAGGTGATCCCGCCGATCTTGCCCGGCGTCGAACCCGGCGTCAGGACGAACGGGGTCGCGCTGGCCTTGGGGCAGGACCACATGCCCTTGCCGCCGACACTGACGCGCTCGGACCCCGGCGAGCGGGCCTGTTTGGCGGCGTTGGCGGCGTCGCACAGGGCCTTGTCAAGAATCGAAAGGTCGGCGCCGGGGCGGAACAGGTCGTTGACGCCGATCCGCTTCTTCAGACCCTTGTCCCAGATGACCGAGGCGTAGGTCTGATTGGGGTGGGCGCCGCCGGTGTATTCGAAATTGGTGCGCGCCAGGCTGAACAGCTTGGCGCTTTCGCCGCCCTGCGAATAGGTGATCGACTTCTCATAAGGATTGGGGCCTGCGCCCGCCTCGCTCAGATCGGCCTGGGCGCCTTCGGAGAACTGGTTCAGTTCGCGCACCGCGTCGGCGTACAGCGGACCCTGAAGCTCGGGCTTGTCGGTCACGCCTGCGGGCAGGGCCAGCTTGACCTTCGCATACTGGTTCTTGCTGTCATAGGCGGTCGGCGTCGTGTTGGCGGCGGCGGTGGCGGGAGCCTTGTCCGGGGTTGCGGGCGGGGCGGCCGGCTTTTCATCGCGACGCTGGCACGCGGCCAGGGTGACGGTGACGGCTGCGGCGACCAACAGGGTGCGGGTGGACAGAGACATGGGATGCTCCTTCATGACGACAGGCCGATTGAGCCGAGGATTATGGCGGCGAGCAGGATGAACCCAGCTTCGCGGTTGGATCGGAAAAGAACGAGCGCGCGGGCAGGATCGTTGCGGTCGATGCGAACGATTTGTCGCGTCAGGTGCGCGGCGTAGAGGATCAGGCCCAAGAAGAACAAGGGACCGAGGTTGGCGGCCAGGCCGGCCGCGCCGGCAAAGGCGACGGCCAGCCCATAGAAGACCGCGACGCCGGGCTTGACCGCCGAGGCCAGACGGCGGGCCGAGGATTTGACCCCGACCATGGCGTCATCCTCAATGTCCTGAAGCGCGTAGATGGTGTCGTACCCCAGGGTCCAGAAGACGCCGCCGACGTACAGCAGCAGGGCGGGCAGATAGGCGGCGGCGTGCAGACGAAGCGCATATCCGTCGCCCCCGCCCTGATCGAACACCTGCCACAGGAAGGGCCGCAGCTCCTGCGCCATGTCGGCGGGCAGGATCGAGGCGGCGGCCAGGGGCAGGGCGGCGGCGAACCCCATCAGGGCGCCCCAGTTGAAGGTCAGGCCCAGCCAGGCCTGGGGCCACCAGGTGATCCGCTTCATGAAGGGATAGGCCGCGACCAGGGCCAGGGAACCGACACCCATCAGAATGGCGACGACCGGCAGGGTCAGCAGGATCAGAAGGCTGATCAGACTGCAGCCGATGACGAAGGCCAGGGCCTGTCTGACGCTGATCAGACCGGCGGGAATGGGGCGCAGGGCCGTGCGGGCGACCTGGGCGTCGATCTTGCGGTCGACGATGTCGTTGAAGGCGCAACCGGCCGAGCGCATCAGCAGGGCACCAATGGCGAAGCCGACGAACAGCCACAGATCATACAGGCCCGGCGCGTGACGATACTGGGCCAGGGCCAGGGCGATCCCCTGCCAGCCGGGCAGAAGCAGCAGCCATGTGCCGATGGGCCGATCCAGCCGCCCCAGCTTCAACCAGGGCTTCAGCCCCTCCGGCGCGTGGCGGTCCACCCAGTTGGAGCCTGCATCGGGAAGGGGCGCGGAGGTCATGCCGGTGACTTAACGGGTATGGCGCAAGGGGTGAAGGGCGAAGAAAAAGAGGCGGGAGCCTTGCGGTCCCGCCTCTTGCCTTCCTGCGGCTGGTCTCAGTCCTGCGAGATCGAGCCTGAACCCGAGACATTGGTGCTCAACCGGGCAGGGCGGGTCGACAGGTCGACGTCGCCAGAGCCTGAGATGGTGATGTCGGCCTTGCCCGTGGGGGCGATCCTGGCCGTGCCGGAACCGGCGACATTCACGGTGGCGTCGGTGGTCTTGAGGTCGTCCAGATAGGCGTCGCCCGAACCGGAGATGCTGAGGGCCAGCGCATCGGTGCGGCCGGTGACGGTGACGTCGGCCGAGCCGGAGATGTCCACCGCCAGCGACGGCTGGTCGAAGTTGCTGACCGACAGGTCGGACGATCCCGACACCTCGAAACGGCGCACCGACGGCGCGGTGACGACGACCTTCAGTTCGTCGCGCTCGGACCGGGCGGACAGATTGCCGTCGTTCCAGCCGAAGACGACACGCTCGTCGCCGTCAGCCAGAGAGAGACGGCCCGCTTCCAGACGGACCCGGTCGGCCAGACCCTTGGGGCCGGTGACGACCACGGTGTTTTCCGGTCCCTGGACATATTCGACCTTGATCGCCGAATCGATCTTCAGGGTCTCGCCGCCGCTCCAGGGCAGGGAGCGGGTGGTGAAGGGGCCGAGATCCTCGGTCCCGCCGCCCTTGACGCGCTCGAAGCGGACGCTTTCGCCGTTGTCGTCCCGGAACGTCCAGGCCCAGCCGTGGCGCTGCAGGTCGTGGCCGCCGATGGCGACGGCGCCGCCAAGGGTGACTAGGCACAGCACCAGGGCGGCGCCGGCGATGATGAACAGGGTGCGGATCATGCCGAGGCTCCTGGCGCAGGGGTGGAGGATGGGGCCGCCGCCTGCGGCTCAAGCGCGGGCTTCAGCAGGCGATAGTGCAGGCGAGCGTACCAGACGGTGGCGTTGACCAGCCAGATGGTGACGATGGTCAGAAGGGCGCCGATGAAGACGGCGCCGGCCATCAGGCCCAGCCCCATCAGGATCGCGGCGAAAGGTCCGCCGGGGAAGCCCGCGAAGGGTCCGGCGACCATCACCGCCCCGCCGCCGATGAACAGGGCTATGGCGGCGATGAAGAAGCCGAAGATGGTCCCGACAACGCCCATGGCGATCGGCAGCAGGATCAGGATGTCCAGGGCGCCGAGGCCCAGAACCGCGAAGACGGCGCCGGCGGCGGCGGACGGGTTCTTTTCCTGATGCCAGCGCTGGATGCCGGCTTCGGCCTTCAGTTCGCGGGCCAGCCGGACCGGATCGCCCAGAGCGGCGGCGACCTCGGCTTCGGTGCGGCCGGCGGCCAGACCGTCGTCGAAATGGGTCTCATAGTCGGCGATGATGTCGTTGGCGGTGGTGGTCGGCAGGCCGACCAGGCCGTCCTTGAGACGGGCGATGAATTCTGCGCGCGTCATTGAGCGGCTCCCTCCTTTGCGGCGTCCCTGGCCAGAATGGCGTCGACGGCCTGTGTGAATGTGGTCCACTCGGCGGATTGGGCGGCCAGGGCCCCCCGGCCCGCGTCGGTCAGACGATAGTATTTGCGTGACGGTCCGGCCGATGATTCGACCAGATAGGTCTCGACCAGGCCGTCAGACTGCATCCGGCGCATCAGGGGATAGATCGTGCCTTCCCCCATGCCGATGGCGTCCGACAGCCGGCTTGCGATCTCGTAGGCGTAGCTGTCCGCCTGGTTCAGCAGGGCCAGGACACACAGTCCCAGCGCCCCCTTCTTCAGCTGTATGTCGATGGTTTCAGGCACCTCGGCGTCCTCCAGTGATGGACATTGAGTACCGCAAGCTACCTTGTCGTACAAGGTAGCTTTCCAAACATGACACCGATTTAATCTGGGCTAATGCGTGGCGACTTCTCGGCGCAGGTGCGTTGATCGCTTGGCAAGCCGAAACCGATCCGATAGGTGACCCTGATCGACAGGCGTGGAAAATGCGCCAGTGTGATTACTTGCGAACTATTCGCAAGTGTCTGCTGCAGAACGGTTTTATGGGGAAATCTCGTATGGGGATGGGCACACGAGCCCGAGGAACGCTCAAGGGCGCCGTCGCCTCGACGGTCCTGGGCGCCGGCCTGGCGATCTTCGCCGCTGCGCCGACCTGGGCGCAGGATCTGATGGGACAGCCGACGCCGGGGGGCATCGGTCTTCAGCCAGCGGCCGCGCCGCTGAAGCATGACGCCATCTGGTTCCACAACATCATTCTGATGCCGGTCATCACGGCCATCACCTTGCTGGTGCTGGGTCTGCTGGCCTGGATCGTCTTCCGCTACAACCGCCGGGCCAACCCGGTGGCCGCGCGCTGGAGCCACAACACGCTGGTCGAAGTGATCTGGACGGTTCTGCCCGTCGTGATCCTGGTCTTCATCTCGCTGTTCTCGTTCCGTCTGCTGTTCGCCTATCACGACATGCCGACGCCGGACCTGACGGTGAAGGTCACGGCCAACCAGTGGAACTGGGGTTACGAATACCCGGACCAGGGCGTGTCGGAATATATCTCCAACATGTTGCCGGAAGACCAGCTGGCCGAACGCGGCCTGCCGCATTCCGTCTATCGCCTGGCCGCGACCGAGCCGATGGTCGTGCCGGTCGGCAAGACGGTTCAACTGGTCATCACCGCTTCGGACGTCATTCACGCCTTCGCCCTGCCGGCCTTCGGTCTGAAGATCGACGCCGTTCCGGGCCGCATCAACACCACCTGGTTCAAGGCTGAACGCACCGGCGTCTTCTATGGCCAGTGCTCGGAGCTGTGCGGCGTCGATCACGCCTTCATGCCGATCGAAATCCACGTCGTGACCCAGGCCGAGTTCGAACAGTGGATCGCCTCCAAGGGCGGCTCCATGACGCCAAAGGTTGCTGAGGCGCCTGCGGCTCCGGCCGCCGCTCCGGCGGTGGAGGCTGCACCGGCCGCAGAAGCTTCGACCCCGGAAGCGGCCGCCGCCGCGCCGACCGACCAACCCGTTCCCGCCGCGGCTCCCGCCGCTGCGGCCGCCCACTAAGAGGCGAACAGATTATGGCTGACGCTATCGCTACCCGTGACGCGACCCAGACCGGGGCCGCGCACAACGACCATCACGACCACCCCAAGGTGGGCTTCTTCACCCGCTGGTTCCTGTCCACGAACCACAAGGACATCGGCACCCTGTACCTGATGTTCGCCATCATGGCGGGCATCGTCGGCGGCGCCCTGTCGGGCCTGATCCGCTGGGAGCTGGCCGAGCCGGGCATCCAGATCTTCAAGGAAGGCTCGATCATCCAGTATCTGGGGATCGTCGAGGCGTCCAAGCACGGCTATAACGCCACGGTCACGGCCCACGCCCTGATCATGATCTTCTTCATGGTCATGCCCGCCATGATCGGCGGCTTCGGCAACTGGTTCGTTCCGATCATGATCGGCGCGCCGGACATGGCCTTCCCGCGCATGAACAACATCTCGTTCTGGCTGCTGGTCGCCGCATGGTGCCTGCTGATCCTGTCGATGTTCGTCGACGGGGGGCCGGGCAAGGGCTTCGGCGGCGGCTGGACGGCCTATCCGCCCCTGTCGACCGTGGGCCACGTCGGTCCGTCGTTCGACCTGGCCATCTTCGCCCTGCACGTCGCGGGCGCCAGCTCTATCCTGGGGGCCATCAACTTCATCACCACCATCCTGAACATGCGCGCGCCGGGCATGACCCTGCACCGGATGCCGCTGTTCGCCTGGTCGGTGCTGATCACCGCCTTCCTGCTGTTGCTGTCGCTGCCCGTTCTCGCCGGCGCCATCACCATGCTGCTGACGGACCGCAACTTCGGCACCCACTTCTTCGATCCCGCCGGCGGCGGCGATCCGATCATGTACCAGCACCTGTTCTGGTTCTTCGGTCACCCGGAAGTGTACATCCTGATCCTGCCGGGCTTCGGCATCATCAGCCACATCGTCTCGACCTTCTCCAAGAAGCCGATCTTCGGTTACCTGGCGATGGCCTATGCGATGGTCGCCATCGGCTTCGTCGGCTTCGTCGTGTGGGCGCACCACATGTACACGGTCGGCATGAGCGTGAACCTGCGCGCCTATTTCATCGCCGCGACCATGATCATCGCGGTGCCGACGGGCGTTAAGATCTTCAGCTGGATCGCCACCATGTGGGGTGGTTCGATCACCTTCAAGACGCCCATGCTGTGGGCCATCGGCTTCATCTTCCTGTTCACCGTCGGCGGCGTGACCGGCGTGGTCCTGTCGAACGCCGGCATCGATTACAGCCTGCACGACACCTATTACGTCGTGGCCCACTTCCACTATGTGCTGTCCCTGGGCGCCGTCTTCGCCATCTTCGCGGGCTTCTACTACTGGTTCGAGAAGATGTTCGGGGTGAAGTACAACGAGTTCCTGGGCGCGCTGCACTTCTGGATCATGTTCGTGGGCGTGAACCTGGTGTTCTTCCCGCAGCACTTCCTGGGTCTGCAGGGGATGCCGCGCCGCTATATCGACTATTCGGACGCCTTCACTCTGTGGAACCACGTCTCGTCGGTCGGCTATGTGATCACCATCGTCGGCGTCGCCGTCTTCCTGATCATGCTGCTGGAAGCCGCCATCCGTCGTCGTCCGGCGGAAGCCAATCCGTGGGGCGAAGGCGCCACGACCCTGGAGTGGACCCTGTCCTCGCCGCCTCCGACCCACCAGTTCAACGAGCTGCCCGTGGTCAAGGCCGACGACGAACACTGATCCCAGGCAAGGCTGAAACAGCGGGCCGCTCTTTCCATCGGAAGGGGCGGCCTTTTGCTTCTGGATATGCTATGCGGCGCGCACAGATGACCGAAGTTCAGACAGCCCCCGCTCTATCGACCTCCCAGCCGGAGGATTTCTTCCAGTTGCTGAAGCCGCGGGTCATGTCGCTGGTGGTCTTCACCGCCGCGACGGGCCTGGCCGTGGCGCCGGGGTCGATGAACCCCTTCGTCGCCGCCATCGCCATCCTGTGCATCGCCGTGGGCGCAGGGGCGGCGGGCGCCCTGAACATGGCGGTGGAAGGCGAGACCGACGCCTTGATGCGCCGCACGCGCGGGCGCCCCGTCGCGGCGGGCCGTATCCGTAAAAATGATGCGACGGCCTTCGGCGTGGTGCTGAGCCTGTTCTCGGTCATGCTGCTGGGCATGAACACCAACTGGCTGGCGGCGGGTCTGCTGGCCCTGACCATCGTCTATTACGCTGGGTTCTACACCCTGTTGCTGAAGCGTCGGACGCCCCAGAACATCGTCATCGGCGGGGCGGCGGGCGCCTTTCCGCCGGTGATCGGCTGGGCGGCGGCGACCGGGCAGGCGCCATGGCAGGCGTGGCTGCTGTTCCTGATCATCTTCCTGTGGACCCCGCCGCACAGCTGGGCGCTGGCGCTGTATTCGGCAGGGGACTACGCCAAGGCGGGCATTCCGATGATGCCGGTGGCGCGGGGCGCCAAGTTCACGCGCCTGCAGATACTGATCTACACCCTGATCTTCGTGCCGGTGGCGATCGCGCCTGCCTTCACAGGCCTGGGCGGGCTGATCTACGCCGTGGTGTCGGTTGTCGGCGGCCTGGGCTTTCTGGGGCTGGCGCTGCGGCTGTACCGTTCGCGCGCAGGCGATGAACCCGACAAGGCCGAGGCCGTGGGACGCGAAGCCGCATTGTATGACGTGCGCGCCCAGGCCAAACCGGCGCGCGACCTGTTCGCCTTTTCCATCCTCTATCTGATGGCGCTGTTCTCCGCGCTTCTGGTCGAGGCCCTGTCGGGCCTGGGAGTGTAAATGATCATTCTGTCCCCTGAAGAAGTGCGCGCCCGCAAGCGCCGCAATCTGTGGATCGCGCTGGGTCTGGTCGCCTTCATCGTGCTGGTCTTCGCCACCACGGTTCTGCGCCTGCAGCAAAACCAGGCCGATGAACGCGCCCTGTTGGAAAGTCAGGCGACCGGAGCGGCGAGGGTCGTGAAATGAACCCCGGCCGCAAGAACCTGATCGCCGTCATCTGCGTCTTCACCGTGATGGGGATGACCGGCGCGGCGTTCGCGGCGGTGCCTCTTTACAAGATGTTCTGCCAGGTGACCGGGTTCGGCGGCACGACGATGAAGGCCGATGTGGCGCCCGACACGGTGCTGGATCAGTCGGTTCTGGTGCGTTTCGACACCAATGTCCGCGGCCTGCCCATGAGGTTCAAGGCGGAACAATCGACCCAGCGCGTGCGGATCGGCGAGACGGGTCTGGCCTATTTCGACGTGACCAACACCTCGGACAAGCCGATCATGGTTCGAGCCAGCTATAATGTGTCGCCGGAATACACCGGCCCCTATTTCCAGAAGCTGCAATGCTTCTGCTTCACCGACCAGACGCTGGCCGCCGGTGAGACGCGCAAGTTCCCGATGCAGTATTTCATCGCCCCGGAACTGGCGACGGACCGCGAGGCCAAGGGCGCGCGCGACATCACCCTCAGCTACACCTTCTATCCATCCGTCGACGCCCCGACCGCCTAGCGCATGAGTCTGGAGCCTGATTCACGGCATCGACGAAATCGCGAAGCGATTCCCTCTCAACCGATCAGGCTCCAGGTGGCCAGGCCTGGTGTTGATTTCCCCGGCGTCGGCTGCGGGCTGGTGATCCAGCGCGCCGATGGGCGGGTGTTGCTGTGCAAGCGTCTGAAGGCGCCCGAGGCGGGTTTCTGGAACATTGTCGGCGGCAAGGTCGACCTGATGGAGCATTCCGCCGACGCCGCCCGGCGCGAGGCCGAGGAGGAATCCGGCCTGAAGATCGGCGCGGTCGAATTCCTTTGCCTGTCCGAAGAAATCATTCCCGCCGACGCCCAGCACTGGGTGTCGCTGATGTATCTGACACGCGACTTCACCGGTGAGCCGTCGTTGACCGAACCGGACAAGCTGTCGGACATCGGCTGGTTCGATCTGGATCAACTGCCTCAACCCTTGTCGGCCTTCTCGATCAAGGCGTTCGCGGCTCTGAAGGCGCGAAGCCCTGCCGTCGGCTGAGCGGACGCCGGCAGGCGACGCCGCCAGATCAAAGGCTCGCCTTTTCGTGCAGTCGGGGCCAATCCGGGCTCGGATAAAGGCGGAAAGGCGGCACGCCTCTGGCGTCGTTGAAAAGGGGGCGCTATAGCCTTGGCGTAATCGAATTTTCGCCGACCAAAGAGACGCGATTCATGGCCGACGCCCACGCTCTTCCGCAGCACGACTACCACCTGGTGCCACCCAGCCCCTGGCCGCTGCTCTCTTCCGCCGCTGCAACGATCATGTTCATCGGCGCCGTCATCTGGATGAAGGGCCTGGCTACGGCCGATGCGGGCGTCATCGCCGAGACCTTCCTGGTCAAGGGCAAGTCGGCCATCTTCTTCGCCGGTCTGGCCGGGGTGCTGGTTTCGGCCTTCGGCTGGTGGTCGGACGTCATCAAGGAATCCAAGGCAGGCGACCACACGCCGGTCGTCTCCATCGGTCTGCGTTACGGCATGATCCTGTTCATCGCGTCGGAGGTGATGTTCTTCGTCGCCTTCTTCTGGATGTTCTTCGACATGGCCCTGTTCCATGAATCGCGGGCGCTGACGCCGGAAGTCGGCACCTGGGCGGACACCGCCAAGTCCTGGTCGACTTGGCCGCCGAAGGGGGTCGAGCTGCTGTCGCCGTGGCAGTTGCCGCTGTTGAACACCGTGACCCTGCTGCTGTCGGGCTGCACCGTCACCTGGGCGCACCATGCGATCCAGACTGGCGACCGCAAGGGCGCCAAGATCGCCCTGGCCATCACGGTCGCCCTGGGCGTGCTGTTCACCTGCGTTCAGGCCTACGAATATCACCACATCCTGCACGAGCACCTGTTCTTCAACGAAGAGGCTGTGAACTCGGGCCTGTATGGTTCGATCTTCTTCATGGCCACGGGCTTCCACGGCTTCCACGTCCTGATCGGCACCATCTTCCTGGCGGTCTGCCTGATCCGTCTGCTGAAGGGCGATTTCACGCCGCAGAAGCATTTCGGCTTTGAAGCGGCCGCCTGGTACTGGCACTTCGTGGACGTGGTCTGGCTGTTCCTGTTCGCGTTCGTCTACGTCGTCTTCGGTTGATCGAAGACAAGACCGAAGATCTGGAGGCGGCGCGGGACGTGGGGTCGTCCCGCGCCGTCGCCGTTTCCGCCGAACCGATCGCCGAACCCCTCAAGGCTGCGATTCGCGGCCGATGCCCGTGCTGTGGCCAGGGCGCGCTGTTTCAGGGTTTCCTGAAGGTGCGGCCGGCCTGCGAGGCCTGCGGGCTGGATTTTTCCCGGATCCACACGGGCGACGGCCCCGCCAGCTTCATCATGCAGATCGCGGGTTTCATCGTCGGCTTCTCGGCCCTGTTCGTCGAGATCAGGTTTCATCCGCCCATGTGGGTGCATCTGATCGTGTGGCTGCCTCTTGTCGTCGCCCTGTCGCTGGCGTTGATGCGGCCGGGGCGAGGGCTGATGATCGGCCTGCAATACCGGAACCAAAGATGAGGCGTTTCCCCTGGATTCTGAGCGTGCTGGCGGTCCTTGCCTTGGGCCTGCTGATCGGCCTGGGCGTCTGGCAGGTCGAGCGGCTGCAATGGAAGATGGGGCTGATCGAAGCAGCCGACGCCGCCGCGGCGAAACCGCCCGCGCCGCTGGCCGAGGTTATGGGCCAGGGCGATCTGGAGTTCCGCAAGGCGCTGATCGTGTGCCGGGGTCTGGCGACCGCGCCCTATGTCGAGCTTCAGACCATCCATGACGGCAGGCCCGGCGTGCGGCTGATCTCGGCCTGCAAGCCGGAGGGGCAGGGCGTCAGCCTGCTGATCGACCGCGGGTTCATCGCCGAGGAGGTCTCGGCCCGTCCGCCTGTGGTGGAAAGCACGCTGCCGCTGGTGCTGGTGGGAGAGTTCCGCAGCTTCTCCAAACCCAACGCCATGACGCCCGCCCCCAGAAACGACCGCTTCTACGGCCGCGACACCGAGGCGATGGCCAAGGCGCTGAAGGTGACGGGCCCCGTGCGTCCAGAGGCGGTTTACGCCATCACCCAGACCAATCCCGAGATCGAGGCGCTGACGCCGTCCGCGCCGCCCGCCGCCTTCTCCAACAACCATTTCGGCTATGCCTTGACGTGGTTCGGGCTGGCGATTGTGCTGGCGGGCTTCTATGTGGCCCTGCTTCGTCGTCGCTTGAAGAAAGACGATCCTCAAGCCGCTGCGCACCGCGTGCGCAGCGATAGGAAAGAATAAAAGTCCTGACCGCCTCTCTGCACACCCTGTCCAACGGCGTCCGCGTCGTCTGCGATCCCATGCCCGGCCTGAAGACCCTGGCCGTGGTCGTCACCGTCAAGGGCGGCGCGCGGTGGGAGGCCGAGGATCGCTCCGGCTGGTCGCACCTGCTGGAGCATCTGGTGTTCAAGGGCGCGGGCGACATGGCGGCGCGCGAGATCGTCGAACGGATCGAGGCCGAGGGCGGCACCATCAACGCCGCGACGGGCTATGAGCGGACCAGTTTCGAGGTGCGCGGGCTGGACGGTTCCCTGCCGCTGGCCATGCAGGTTCTGTCGGACCTGGTGTTTCGCCCCACGCTGGACCCCGCCGAGATCGAGCGGGAAAAGGATGTGGTCGCCCAGGAGATCGCCGAGGCCTTCGACACGCCCGACGACCATGTGTTCGAAATGGTCCAGACCCGCGCCTTCACCGGCCAGCCGATGGGCCGCCCGATCCTGGGCTCCGTCGCCAGCCTGAAGCCAGCGGACAAGGCGACGGTCGAGGCGTGGCGGGCGCGTCTTTACTCACCTGATCGGATGGTGGTGGCGGTGTCTGGCGCGGTGGACGAAGCCGAACTGCTGGCCCTGGCCGAGCGCTGGTTCGGCGATGCTGTCGCCACGCCGGTCGATGCGCCTGCGCCCGCCCTGTTCATCGGCGGCCATGCGAAACTGACGCGCAAGATCGAACAGGCCAATCTGGTGTTCCAACTGCCAGGCCTGTCGGCGACCGATCCGGCCCTGCCGTCGATGCGGCTGTTCAGCGAGATCCTGGGCGGGGGCATGGCGTCGCGCCTGTTCCAGAGCGCGCGCGAGGACCGGGGCCTGGCCTACGCCATCGACGCCTATCAGGAGCCTTATGAGGATACGGGCGTGCTGGGCGTCTACGCGGGTGCAGCGGCGGACCGGGCCAGGGAGTTGGCTCAGGTTTCGGCGGCCGAGGTGCGGGCCCTGGCCGAGCAGGGGCCGACCGACAAGGAACTGTCGCGGGCCAAGGCGGTGATGAAGGCCGGGTTGTGGATGTCGGACGAAAACCCGATGAGCCGCGCCGGACGCAACGCCGCCCAGACCCTGATCTTCGGGGCGCCGACGTCCAGCCTGTCGATGACCGAGAGACTGGAGGCCCAGAGCATCGCGGATGTGCGGGCTGTGGGTGAGCAGCTGTTGTCCAGCGGCAGGGCGGCCAGCGCGGTGCTGGGGCCGAAGTCGGCGTCGGCGGCGGGCGAAGCCTTCGCCACGGCCCTGTTCGGTCTTTAGGGGAACCACAGGCGGGCGGCGGCGGTTAAGCTTAAGCTTCGGCAAGCGGCCGTGGCTCAGTTCTGGAGAACCCCATGTCCGTCCGCGTCGCCCTGATCGTCGGCAGCCTGCGCGAAGGCTCTTATTCACGTCATGTCGGCCAGGCGATCAAGGAACTGGCCCAGCCCGCGCTGGATCTGGTTCCGGTCGAGTTTGGCGATCTGCCGTTGTATAATCCCGATCTGGACACGGATGCGCCGCCCGCCGCCTGGACGCGGTTCCGCCAGGAGGTGGCGGGGACCCAGGCCGTGCTGTTCGTGACGCCGGAATACAACCGCTCCATCCCCGGCGGCTTGAAGAATGCTCTGGACGTCGGATCGCGTCCCTATGGCCACAGCGTCTGGCAGGCCAAGCCCGCCGCCATCGTCAGCGTCTCGCCCGGCGCCATCAGCGGCTTCGGCGCCAACCACCATCTGCGCCAGCCTCTGGTGTTTCTGAACATGCCGACGCTGGCCCAGCCTGAGGCCTATATCGGCAATGTGGCCAGCCTGCTCGACGATCAGGGCAGGCTGACCAATGACAGCACACGTGATTTCCTCAAGGGCTTTGCGGAGGCGTTCGCGGCGTGGATCGAGAAGACCAAGGCCTGATCGGTCGACAAGGCGTCCGCCGCGTCGGGTCAGTTCTGCAGAAGGATCAGACACTCGCGCCCGACCATGATCAAAAGCGCGATGGAGCCGAGCGCGAACAGCAGGAAACGAGCGATCACCAGATTGATCGTGACCTGCACCAGGCTGTGCAGCACGCGCAGGACCACATAGGTCCAGGCCACGGCCACGGCGAAATGATCTCCGTGGCCCGCAACCTGTATGGCCAGGGCTGCGGCATAGAAGATGGTCGGCTGCTCCATCAGGTGGTTGTAGTTGTCAGCGGCCTGCCTGACCGGCGCAGGCAGCACGTTGAGCGCGCCCGGAACCGCCGCGTCCTGGGGCTTGAGGCCCGCCCTGTGCATGGCGGGCAGGCGTCGGACATACATCAGCAGCCAGATCACCAGCGACCAGGCCACAAGCGCCATCACCGGCGCAATCATGGTGTTAATCAGGCGTCTCCCCCAAACCTGTTGTTACGCGCGCCCCATGTGTCGATCATGACGCCAAGGCTTTTGCCCGCGCCAGTTTAGCCTCTGCACGAGCGGAATGCCCATAGGCGCCAGGGCCGACTCTGAGGAGGCCGCGATCATCCGCATCCGCTGGCAAGCAGGATACGGACGAAGGTCTGCAATTGAAAACGGCGGCTCCATCAGGAGCCGCCGTTGGCCGATCAGCTGTGAAGCTGAACTTAGCCCTGGGTCTGGAGCTGGCCAGCCGATTCCTTGCCCGAACGCTTGTCGCGTTCCAGCTCGTAGGAAACCTTCTGGTTTTCGTCCAGGCCGCGCAGGCCGGCGGCTTCAACAGCCGAGATGTGGACGAAGACGTCCTTGCCGCCGTCGTCGGGTTGGATGAAGCCGTAGCCCTTGGTCGGGTTGAACCATTTAACAGTGCCGGTAGCCATTTGTAGACCTCCGTTAGAAGTTGACCGAGGGAACGTCCCTGCGGCCTGTCGGGTCTGAATGGAGCGGCCTTGACTCGTGCGTTCGCAGAGAGAGTGGGCGTTACGCAGAGAGATCGACGAACGACATTTGCACAGGTCTTTGCGACAAATGCAAGCGGCGCCGGAAAGACTCATATTGTGAAGGTTAGGGAACAGTACAGCTTCTGGGGCGTTAAGTATTTCTAGGAAAGGCTCAAAATATGAACCGTACCCATGTGGTCGAACGCGCGTATCAGCTGGCGCGCACCCCCGAATGCTTGAATACCGGCGACGTTGTCAAAGCCTTGTCGGCCGAAGGCTACTCCGGCGCCGAAATCTCTCATTTTCAAGGCAGCTCAATTCGGGCCGACCTGAACCGAATTTCCAAGCTGCCGAAGGAAAGTGCCGCCTCTGACGCGGCCTGAAGACCGGCGCTGTAACAAAGATCAAGATCGTGTTGGGGGCGTCGCCAAGCGCCGTCGACCGGGTTAATCTGATCCAATGGCGCTTCTGGATTGGATGAGCGATGTGTCCGGGCCAGTCGTCCGGGGCGACGGCGTGCTGCTGAGGCCGCCGCGCGTGTCCGACTATCCGGCATGGTCAGCGCTACGTGAGGCGTCGCGCGACTATCTGCAGCCGTGGGAGCCCGCGTGGGCCGACGACGACCTGACCAAGACCGCGTTCCGACGTCGGCTCTCGGTCTATGGACGCGAGATGGAGCTGGGCAACGCCTGGCCGTTCTTTGTGCTGAGCCCGGACGGCAAGACCCTGTACGGGGCGGTGACACTGTCGAACGTGCGCCGCGGCGTCGCCGAGATGGGCACCCTGGGTTACTGGATCGGCCAGCCCTATGCGGGCCAGGGATTGGCCACCGCAGGCGTGCGGGCGGTTGTCGGATACGCCTTTAACAAGCTGAAGCTGCATCGACTGGAAGCGGCCTGCCTGCCGACGAATTTCGGATCACGGCGGGTGCTGGAGAAATCCGGTTTTAGACACGAGGGCCTGGCCCGGGCTTATTTGAAAATTAACGGCGAGTGGGCAGATCATCTTCTGTTCGGCCTGCTTGAGGACGAATTCGATCGCGACGGTCGTCCGTCGCTGTGAAAAGGGTCCCTAAGCCTTGAACCCCCGATCCAGATCACTGGCCTGGGACGCCACCACCGCCATCGAGGCGTTGGCGGCGGCCGATACGGCTCTGTGGGTTTGGACCCCGGCGGAGAATCAGATCCGGTTTACGGGTGCGACGCGATCCCTGGGCCTGGGGCCATTGGCGCCGGAGTGTTCGGCGGCGGGCTTTGTCGCCTCGGCCCTGCCGCAGGATCGGTCGCTGGCCGAGAAAATGTTGAAACCGTCCCAGGAGGGGACCGAGATCTCGGTCCGCCTGCGGATGCGCGGCGCCGAGACCTGTCTATGGCGCGGGGTCTGGCTGGAGGACGGACTGCGGGCGGCGGGCGTGGTGGCGCTGGAGAACAAGTTCGCGGGCTCCGATCTGGACACGCTGACCGGCCTGCTGGACCGTCGCGCCTTTCTGGCCCGTGTGACCCAGGTTCTGGTCGTGCCGGGCGAATATGAGGTGGTGGTCGGCGACGTCGACCGGCTGCGCCGCCTGAACGAGGCTCTGGGCCATGAGCGGACGGATCTGGTGCTGTCGGCGCTGGGTTCACGTCTGGCTGCGGCCTTCTCTCAGGACTCTTCGGCCGCCCGGATCGGCGAGGACGAGTTCGCCATCATCGTGCCCAAGGCCGGTTCGCCCACCAGCCATCGGATGCGTGATGCGCTGGAGCAACCGTTGCGGGTCGCCGGTTTCGACATCTATCCCACCGTCTCCATCGGCGCGGTGGTCGTCGAGGGAGGGCCGGACGCGCCCGACGCCGCCGAACTGCTGCGCCGGGTCGAACTGGCCGTGGAATCGGCCAAGAGCGCGGGGCGCGGCGGATCGGCCGCCTATGGCCGCGCACTGGAAAGCGATTCCTTGAGCCGTCTGGCGCTGGAGGCGGATCTGCGCAACGCCTTCGTGCGGGGCGAGATCGTGCCCTTCTTCCAGCCGATCGTGAACCTGAACACCGGCGCGGTGGCGGGATTCGAGGCCCTGGCCCGCTGGCGCCACCCCCGTCGCGGCCTGGTGCCGCCCGACGAGTTCCTGACCCTGACCGACGAGCTGGGGATGATGAACGAACTGGGCCTGTTGATGATGACCCAGTCGGCGCGTCAGCTGGCGGACTGGATCGCGCGGCACCCCACGTCGGGCAAGCTGTTCTGCAGCGTCAATCTGTCGGTCGGCGAGATCGAGCGCCCGCACCTTTGCGAGGATGTCGAGCGGATCATCAAGGAAACCGGCCTGCCGCGCGGCGCGCTGAAGCTTGAGGTCACCGAGGGCGACATCATGCGCGACACCGCGCGCGCCGCCGAGGTGCTGCAGTCGCTGAAGGATGTCGGGGCGTCGCTGGCGCTGGATGATTTCGGCACCGGCTTCTCGTCCCTGTCCTATCTGGCGCGCCTGCCGTTCGATACGCTGAAGATCGACCGATATTTCGTCCTGACCATGAAGAAGGACGAGGGCTCGGCCAAGATCGTCAAGTCGGTGGTCAACCTGGGCCGCGACCTGTCGCTGGAAGTGGTCGCGGAGGGCGTCGAGAACGCCGAACTGGCCGGTCTGCTGCTGGCCGCCCAGTGCCACTACGGCCAGGGGTTCGGCTATGCCCCGGCTCTGCCGGCCCAGGAGGCCGAGGTCTATCTGGCCGAAAGCCTGGCCGATGGATCGGCGCCGATCAAGCAACGCTCAGCTTGAGACCTCGTCCCTTCGGCGCCCGATCAGCGAGTCTTCGACTTGGGAACGGACACCAGGGTGACGCCTTCGAACTGACCCACGACACGGCCGGCGTTTACGACGCGCGGGTCCTGCATGGCGTCAGCGGGGCAGCCCAGAAGATCGGCGCTGTCGTCCAGAAGCTCCGAGGTGGCGAAGGTCTCGCCCAGCAGGCGGCAGGGACCGTCAGGATAGGGATAGCCCTTCTCCATGATCCGAAGGCCTTCGGGGAAGACGAAAGGGGTGTGGGCCGTGGGGGCGCCCGCGCAGCCCGCCAGCAGACCCAGCCCGGCAAGAAGCAGAATTCGACGCATGGCGCACCCCGTTGAAAATCGGCGATCACATTGTCAGCCGCGAAGGCTGTCGTTGAGACATGTGCCCGGCAGGGCCAAGCTTGTCCACCATCTAGCCAGATCCGTGTGCATCGCACAAAGTGTCGGCCATGACCGACGCCAGACTGGAAATCGCCGCAGGCTTCGCAACCGCTCGGGGCCCCAAGCCTGACAATCAGGACTTCGGCGGGGTGCATCTGGGCTCTGCGGCGGAACAGCGCGAACATGGCGTCGTCGCCGTAATTGCCGACGGCGTGTCGGGATCAAAGGCGGGGCGGGCGGCGGCGGAGCTGACGACACGCAGCTTCATTGACGGCTATCTGGACCAGAACCCGCTGAACGGCATCGCGGCCAATGGGATCAAGGCTCTGCGCGGCTTCAACCGCTGGCTCCATTCGCGCGGCAAGATTGATCCGGCGATGGAGGCGGCGGCGACCACCTTCACCGCCCTGATCCTGCGCGGGCGCGAAGCGGTGGCCCTGCATGTCGGCGACAGCCGCGCCTGGCATTTCCGCGACGGCGTCCTGACCCGTCTGACCGAGGACCACACCCGCGCCCAGGCTGGGCTGAGCCATGTGCTGTATCGCGCCGTGGGGATCGAGGCGGATGTGAAGCTGGACGTGCGCCATGTCGGCTTGCAGCCGCACGACCGTCTGCTGCTGACCACGGACGGGGCGCATGGCGTGTTGACGGAAGAGGCTCTGGCGCGGCTGATGGGCCGTCGGGGGTCGCCCGACGCCGACGCCAAGGCGATCCTGGCGGCGGCGACCGAGGCCGGAACCCGCGACAACGCCACCGCCATCGTCATCGACGTGGTCCAGACCGGCGCGCCCGACTGGGAGGCGATCACGGCGGAGGCCGAGGGGCTGGTCATCCAGCCGCCGCCGGAGACAGGCGACAATGTCGACGGTTTTCACCTGATGCGGCTGGTGGCGGACGGGCGCTATACGCGGCTGTTCCTGGCCAGGGACACCCTGGCCAAGGAGGGGGCGGGCGAAGTCGGGACGGTGGTCCTGAAGTTTCCAAAGACCGCGGTGGTGTCCGAGCGCGGGGCGCGGATCGCCTTCCTGCGTGAGGCCTTCATCGGCCGCCGCATCGACAGCCCCAATGTCGGGCGGGTCCTGACGCTGGAGACGGGGCGGCAGGGGCGGCTCTACATCGTCCAGCCCTTCTACAGCGGGACCACCCTGCATCGTCGGCTGGCCGAGGACGGCCCGCCCGAAATCGCGCCAGGCATCGACATCGCCCTGAAGCTGGCGCGGGGGGTGGCGGCGCTTCACCGGGCGGGGGTGACCCACCGCGACATCAAGCCGGACAATGTGATCCTGGAGACGGACGGCGGGCTGAAACTGGTCGATCTGGGTGTCGCGCGCCTGCGTCGGGCCGAAGAATTCGCCGAGGCCGAGGCGCCCGGCACCCCCGGCTTCAAGGCGCCGGAGATGTATGACGGCGAGAGCGGAAACGCCCGCACAGACCAGTTCGCCCTAGGGGTGACCCTGTATCGGTTGTTCACCAAGACCTATCCGTGGGGCGAGGTCGATCCGGCGGATGCGCCCCGTTTCGACAAGGCGCCGACACCGCCCAGCCGCCATCGCCCGGACATGCCCGCCTGGCTGGACGCCGCCATACTGAGGGCCGTCTCGCCCGACCCGGAGGATCGGTTCGAGGACGTGGAGGAGCTGATCCGCGTGCTGGAGACCGGCAGCGCCGCCGCCGCCCCGCCGCCCCGGACCCTGTCATTGATCGAACGCGATCCGGTGCGGTTCTGGCAGGGCGTCAGCCTGTTGCTGGTGGTGCTTTTGGCCATTTCCATTGCGACCCGCTAAGCTTTCCGGCTGAAGCGGAGCTGTTGGAAGGTGCGACACAAGGCGCCTTTCGACCGTGGAACGGGCCTTGAGGCTTGGGGTTGTTGGGCCTCCCCCACGAGACATGAAGGCCATCCCCATGATCAAGACTTTCGCGACCAGCGCCATTGCGCTGGCCATGATTTCGACGCCCGCCCTGGCGCAGACCGCCACGCCGAATTGGTCCGGCCCCTACGTCGGCATCTTCGGCGGCTACAACAAGTCAAACAGCGACGGTGATGAAATCCTGCGTTTCGACCGCAATCTGGACGGCGTCTATGGCGACCAGGTCTCCACCGCGGGCGGCGCCGACGCCTTCAGTCCCGGCTTCTGCGGAGGCACGACCGCCAGCACGACGCCGGGAACGGGCTGCAAGAAGGACAATGACGGCGCCGAGGCGGGCGTGCGCGCCGGCTATGACTGGCAGTTCGGCAACTTCGTGGTCGGCGCCCTGGCGGAATACAGCGTCAACAATGTCCAGGATTCGGTGACGGGCTTCAGCACCACCCCGGCCTATTACACCTTCACCCGCGAGCTTCAGAGCACCGCGGCGGCCCGCCTGAAGCTGGGCTACGCCATGGGGCCTGCGCTGGTCTATGGCACGGGCGGCTATGCCTATGGCAAGTTCGAGAACAAGTTCCGCACCTCCAACACGGCCAACAGCTTCACCGAAACGACCGAGGGGGATGACGGCGACGGCTGGCAGGCGGGCGGCGGCGTGGAATATGCGCTGGGACGCGGCCTGACCGTCAGCGGCGAATATCTCTACACTTCGCTGGACGTCGACAGCCCGGTGATCCGCGTCGGTCAAGGCACGGCGCCCGCCACCAATCCGTTCATCCTGGCGCCCAACACCACGGGCACGGACATGACACGCGGCAACGGCCGTTTCGGCGCGCATATGTTCCGCGTGGGCATGAACTATCGCTTCTGATCAGCGAACGGCGGCGGGCCTCGGCTCGCTGCCAAACCAGGGTTGGGGGCAATCGACATTCAACCCGTAGAAATCTCAGATCGTCATTCCGGGGCTGAGCAAAGCGAAGAACCCGGAACCCAGGGCTGCGGCGCCGTTGCTGGGCGTATTCGGCGCCGGATTGCGAGCCTTCTGGGTTCCGGGTTCGTCCTGCGGACGCCCCGGAATGACGACTTGAGATTGAGTATCGACTGAATGTCGATTGAACCTAAAACCATCAGGCTCTCGCCAATAGCTGGAGCCTGATTCACCGCCTCGATGAAATCGCGTAGCGATCCCATCTCAACTGATCAGGCTTTAGGCCCTGCCGCCCTGACTGGACAACTGCGAGGCCCGAACGCCCATCTGGGCCAGGGCGCGGGTCCATTTGGTGTCGTGATCGGTGTCGAAAATGATGTCGAGATCAGCCTCGGCGGTCAGCCAGACGTTTTCGGCCAGTTCGTCCTCCAACTGACCTTCGCCCCAACCCGCGTAACCCAGCAGCAGGGTCGAACGGGCCGGGCCGGAGACGTGGTCGGTCATGGCGGCCAGGGCCTCACGCGTGCCGGTCATGGCCAGCCCCGCGCCGAACGACAGGCTGTCCTCGCCGACCATCCAGTCATCGGTGTGCAGCACGAAACCGCGCTCGCGCTGGACCGGGCCGCCGATCATGACGGTGCGGCCCGCCGCCTCGGCCGGGGCGGGAGCATCCAGCTTGTCCAGCACGGCCTTCAGGTCGACGCCTTCAACCGGGCGGTCGATGCGAAGCCCCATCGCATGATCCGTCCCGTGGGCGCAGATCAGTATGACGGCGTGTTCGAAACGCGGATCGCTGATGCCGGGCATGGCGACAAGCAGACGGCCTGTCAGGGAGGAGGCGTCGGTCATGGCGGCATAATCTGTTGGTTAACGGCGGCGCGCAAGATGCTTGATGCTTGCGGACGCGCGGCAGGGGCCTATGTGTCGCGCACACGGTTTCATTTCACCCAGACCTTCCCGGAGAGACTTCATGACCATCCAGATCGGCGACCGCATCCCGAACGCGACCCTGGCCCAGGCCACGTCGGAAGGCCCCAAGCCCGTCTCGACGGCAGAAATCTTCAACGGCAAGACCGTCGCCCTGTTCGCCGTTCCCGGTGCCTTCACCCCGACTTGCTCGGCGCGCCATCTTCCGGGCTTCAAGGACCATCTGGCCGACATCCAGGCCAAGGGCGTCGACACGGTCGCCTGCATTTCGGTGAACGACGCCTTCGTCATGAAGGCCTGGGCCGAAAGCCAGGGCATCGACGACGGCTCCATCGTCATGCTGGCCGATGGCAATGGCGAACTGACCCGCGCGCTGGGTCTGGTGCTGGACGGCACGGGCTTTGGCCTGGGCGAGCGTTCGCAGCGCTATTCCATGCTGGTCAAGGACGGCACGGTTTCCCAGCTCAACATCGAACAGGGCGGCGAGTTCAAGGTGTCGTCGGCCGAGCACCTGATCGCTCAGCTGTAAGCATTGCGCGCGAGTTCTAATCGCGCAAGGATTGTGTTAGGTTGACGCAATCCCCAACTTGGCCGTCGCTCTTTGCCTGGAGCGGCGGCCTTTTGCGTTGAAGGGTGATGACCGACGTCTTCTCAGTCGAAAAGCGCAGCGCCGTCATGCGCCGGATCAAGGGGCGGGACACCGCGCCCGAACTGGCCGTGCGCCGTAGTCTGAGGGCGGCGGGCATAGGCTACCGGCTGGGAGGCTGTGGTCTGCCGGGCAGGCCGGATGTGGTGATGAAGGGGCGACGTCTGGTGATCTTCGTCCACGGCTGCTTCTGGCACGGACACGGCTGCGCGCGCGGTTCGCGCCAGCCCAAGGCCAATGCGGACTACTGGGCCGCCAAGATCGCCCGAAATCGTGCGCGGGATGCGACGGCGAAGGCGGCGCTGGAGGGGCAGTCCTGGCGTGTTCTGACGGTTTGGGAATGCGAGATGAAGGCGACGGATTTCGCCGACCGCCTGATCCGCGCCGTTTTTGATCAGGCGGCGGTGACCGCGTCCGACTGACTGTTTTCTGCATCGCTGAGAACATGCTGCAGCGCCCCGATCAGAGCCGGAGGCGTCAGGGGCTTTGGCACGAAATAGGCCATGCCCGCGGCCTGACAGGCGGCGATGTCCTCGGGCGCGGTGTCGGCGGTGACCGCGATGACCGGCGTGCGGGCGTTGGGACCGTTGCCGGCGCGCAGGCGACGCGTGGTCTCGCGACCGTCCAGTTCAGGCATTCGCACGTCCATGAAGATCACATCGAAGGTGGTCTCGGCGCAACGATCCAGGGCGATCAGGCCGTCGGCGGCGGTGGTGATTTCGCAGCCCAGCGGCTGAAGGATCAACTGAACGGCGCGACGGTTGATGTCGTGGTCGTCGACGACCAGCAGACGCAATGGTCGCTCATCATCGTCTTCAGCGGGTTCGAAGGCGTCAGCCGCAGCCTCACCGACGGGCGGTTCAGGCCGGTCCTTTACGGGCGCAGCAGGGGAGGCGACAGGCGTGATCGCCTTCGGCTCCGCAGGCAAGGTCTGCGCCGGGGGGGCGAATTTGGAGGTCGAAAGGGCGCGGGCGATGGCCAGACGTCCGTCATCAATGGGCGTCGCGGCAGTCGCGGCGGCGGTCTCGCCCTTAGGCAGGAACAGGGAGATCGTGAACTTGGCGCCTTCGCCGGGGGCGCTCCGTGCGGTCAGGCGGCCGCCCATCAACTCGATGAGATCGCGGCTGATGGCCAGTCCCAGACCGCTGCCGCCGTGGCGGGCGCTGACGCCGTCCGCGGTCTGGTCGAACGGGGTGAACAGGCGCTCCAACTGGTCCGCGGTCATGCCGGAACCTGTGTCGGCGACCTCGATCAGGATCGAATATCCAGAGGGCTCGTCGGCCCAGGCGTCCAGACGCAGGGTGATGGCCCCCGACGCCGTGAACTTCATGGCGTTCGACATCAGGTTGTTCAGCACCTGTCGCAGCCGCATCGGATCGCCGCGCACGGCGTCGGGCATCATGTTGGCGCCCTCCACCCGCAGCCTCAGCCCCTTGGCGTCCGCCGCGCCGCGCCACAGACGCAGGGTCTGGGCCAGCAGGGTGCGCAGGTTGAAGTCAACGGTCTCGACCGTCATGCGGCCCGCGCCGATCTTGGAATGGTCCAGCAGATCGTCCAGAAGGGCCTTCATCATCAGGCCGGCGTCGGTGATCAGGCTGGCGTTGGCGCGTGAATGGGCGTCGCCGGCCTTCAGTTCGGACGCGCCGGTCAGGATGGCGCCGATGGGGGTGCGCAGATCGTGGCCTATGGCGGCCAAGAAGGCGGCATGGTCGGCAAGGGCCTTCTCAGCCTTGCGACGCAGGTGGTCAGCCTCGGCGTGGCCGCGCAACTGCGCTTCGGTCATCTCGCTCATCCGCTGCCAGCTGATGAGGATATACAGGGTGTAGAGCACGACGGCGGCAGTCAGGGTGGTGATCAAGGCCGTCGACGCGCCAAAGGCCGCGGCAAAGAACGGCGTGGCGCCCAGATAGATGAAGTACGGCGTGAGGGTCGAAATCAGAATGACCGGCGAACGCGGCGCATTCATCATTGCAAAGAGCATCGCCGCGGGAAGAAGGACCGAGGCGCACACGCCCCCCAGCGGGCCTCCGATCAACCAAAGCGGGACAGCCAGAGAACCGAACAGGGCGGTGTTGAGGAACAGGACGATGCAGCCGACAATCTTGCGTGGCGCGCACAGCGCCTGCGGTTCGGCGCGGTTGAGAGGCGCGAAGATCGCCAATTCTACGATCTGCGCCAGCACATAGAGCGCGATCCACGACAGGCTCAGAGGCCAGCCGATCATGGGCGAGACGACCAGAGCCACGCCGCAACCCAGACCCAGGCGTTGGGCCAGTGTCGTTTGTCGGTGACGCACGGCGGTCGTCCAACCGCTGGCGACCGGCTCGTCGGCGATCAGCTTCGGCATTCAAGTCCCCAAGGGCGCGGCGCATTCTCGTCCGCTTATCCGCAGGGTCTCATACCGACACTAACGCACCGTCAACGGGCGCCGACAGCCTCGGACAGGGTGGAAAAGCCCTCTGCGCGCAGGCGGGCGGCCAGATCCTGTTTGATCCGCCCCACCAGACCAGGTCCTTCGTAGATCAGGGCGGAATAGACCTGCACCGCCGAGGCGCCCAGACGGATGCGGGCATAGGCCTCGGCCCCGCTGTCGACGCCGCCGACGGCGATCAGGGGCAGGCGGCCTTGGGCGGCCTCGGCCGCTGCGCGCAGGGCTTTTTCAGCGAAGGGACGGATCGGCGCGCCTGACAGGCCTCCGGTTTCGGCCGCGTGGGTCGAGCGCAGGGTCTGGGGCCGTTCCAGCGTGGTGTTGGACACGATCAGGCCGTCGATGCGGTGGGCGATGGAGGCCTCCACGATCATGGCCACCTCGTCTGGGACCAGGTCCGGGGCGATCTTCAGGAAGACGGGGACGCGCGCGGCTGCGTCGATCGGCCGCGCGGCGTCGATCCGGCCCAGCAGATCGTCCAACTGCTCACGGCCCTGCAGGGCGCGCAGGCCGGGCGTATTGGGCGAGGAGATGTTGACCGTGAAATAGGAGGCGCGGCCCGCCAGACGCTGAAGCCCCGCCACATAGTCCGCCGCCTTGTCCTCGGTATCCTTGTTGGCGCCCAGATTGGCGCCGACCACCACGCCGGCGGGGCGCTGGTCCAGACGCGCGGCGAAGGCTTCGAGGCCCGCGTTGTTGAACCCCATCCGGTTGATGATGGCCCGGTCCTCGGGCAGGCGGAACAGGCGCGGCTTGGGATTGCCCGGCTGGGCGCGCGGGGTGACCGAGCCGCATTCGACAAAACCGAAGCCCAGACGCGACAGGCCGTGCAGGGCCTCGCCGTTCTTGTCCAGACCGGCGGCCAGACCCACCGGATTGGGCAGGATGAGCCCCGCGATCCGGGTGTGCAGGATCGGATCGTCAGCGGGCGGCGAGGGCAGGGGGGCGAAGGCCAGCCCCTTTATCGCCAACCGATGCGCGGTCTCGGGGTCGAGATTGCGCAGGATGGCGCCCCCCAGGTCGATCACGCTCATTGCGCGTCCTTGAAGATGATTTCGCCCTCGGCCGTCACCGACAGGGCGCGCGCGGCGGTGACCGCCGCGACGGGCAGGGGCGCGTACAGATGCGGAAACAGGGCGCCGCCGCGTGACGGCTCCCACACCAGATCGTCGTTGAACCGCGACAGGTCCACGCTCAGCATCAACAGGTCGGTCTGACCCGCGTAATGTTTGCGCAGCGTTTCGGCCAACTGATCCTCGGTCGACATATGGATATAGCCGTCGGCCAGATCGACGGCGGAGCCCTCATAGCGGCCCTCGGCCACCGCCGCGCGCCATGCGTCAGCGGCGACCACCTTGTAGGCGATATTGGTCACTGGGCGCCCAGCGAGCGCGGGGTCAGGAAGCCCTCATAGGTGCAGCGACCGGCCACATCGACGGTGAACAGGGCGGCGGCGCCCGGCGGGAAGCCGCCCGCCATCCGATCCAGAACGGCGGGCGAGGCCGCGCTTTCCGTCAGATATTCGACGGCCAGCACATGGACGCCCGGATTGTGCGCCAGCACCAGCAGGCAGCCTGCCTCTTCCTCGCTGTTCTCGACGAAGCGGCGGATCACGTCGGACGGGGCGTTGTACAGGGCCGGTTCGTGGCGGATTTCGACATCGCCGAAACTGTCGTGCATCTGCTCCCAGGTTTCGCGCGTGCGGACGGCGGATGAGATCAGGGCCAGGTCCGGTTTCAGACCACGTTCGGCCAGGGCGCGGCCCATCAGGGCGGCTTCGCTGCGTCCGATGGGGGCCAGAGGACGGGCTTCATCACCGCCGCCAGGGGCGGAAGGCTGGGCCTGAGCGTGCCGCATGAGGATCAAACGATGCATGGCCTTGCCATAAGGCCGTTTGCGCCCGCTCGCCAGACTGAACCCCGGGTCCATTTGACATTCGGTTGATCAAGGTCTCGGCGCGTCATTCCGGAGCTGAGCGGAGCGAGGCCCGGGCCCGAAGGGCGCGGCGCGTAGCAGCCAGCCCAGGGGTTGCAATCGCTTCGCTCAAGGGGTCAGGCGCTGAATGTCGATTGGACGTGGTCAACTCCGCGTCAGCCCGTGCGGTTTCAGGCGTCCGGGGCGGGCGCGCGGGCGATGGGCTGGGGCGTCAGGGTCGGATTGCGAACGCGCTGGGCATGGCCGCTGGGCCGGATGCGGGCATAGGTCTGGCGCGAGGCCTCCAGCAGGATCAGGCCCGCCGTTCCGGGCGCGACATGACGCCCGATCTGCTCCAGCCCGTCGGCCAGCGGCAGCAGCGGCGTCCACGGCGGGACATACAGGGTCTGGGACCAGGCGGACGGCTCCAGCCCCGCCTCGCGCACCAGCCGCTCCAACTGGCGGCGGGTGAAGGGGCGGCCGTGGCCGAACGGGGTGTTCTCGGCCCGCGCCCACAGACCGCCGCGCGCCGCCGCCACCAGAATGATGCGTCCGGCCGGCGCCAGCGCCCGCACAACCTCGGTCAGCAGGGCGGCGGGATCCTCGGCCTCCTCCAGCGCGTGGATCAGCAGGATGCGGTCGAAGGACCCGGCGGCGAAGGGCAGGCGCCGGTCGTCGACCAGCAGGGTGCGGTTGCGCCCCACCGTGGGCCATTGCTCGACCCCCTGGCCGCCCGGCATGGCGGCGACGACACGTCGTGCGCCGATGAAGGCGTCAAGCCAAGGGGTCGGATAGCCCAGGCCCAGCACATCGCAGTCGGCGGCCTCGCCCCAGGCGTCGTTCAGCCGCCGCGCCAGCAGCCGCCGGACCAGAGCGCCGGTCGGCTCGCCGTAGAAGGTTCGAAGCTCGTCGATGCTGCGTCGCATGGGATCACTATAGTCCGTGTGTCGACGGGACTGCTAGAATGCGCGCATGACCCTTGATGTTCACCTGTTTGCCTGCCGAAGCGACAACTACGGCTTTCTGATCCGCGACAAGGCCACCGGCCAGGTCGCCACGGTCGACACGCCGGACGCCGCGCGTATTCTGGAGGAACTGGATAAGCTGGGCTGGGGACGGCTGGACCTGATCCTGAACACCCACTGGCACCCGGACCACACCGAGGGCAATGAACGGTTGAAGGCGGAGACCGGCTGCGAGATCGTGGGACCGCAAGAGGTGCGACGCGTCGCCCCGCTGGACCGCGTGGTCGCGGGCGGGGATGTGGTCGAACTGGGCGAGACGCGGTTTGAGGTGACGGACACCCCCGGCCATACCCTGGGTCATGTGGTCTTCCGTTCCGTGGAGGATGGCGCGGCCTTCGTCGGCGACACTCTGTTCGCGCTGGGCTGCGGACGTCTGTTCGAAGGCTCGCCCGAGCAGATGTGGTCCAGCCTGCAGACCCTGGCCGCATGGCCGCCCGAGACGGTGATCTGGTGCGCCCATGAATATACGCAGGCCAACGCCCGCTTCACCCTGACGCTGGATGATCGGCCCGAGATGCAGGCTTACGCCGATGCGATCTTCACCGCGCGTGAGCGGGGCGAGGCGACCGTGCCGACCACGATTGCGACGGAGCTGAAGTTCAATCCGTTCCTGCGGGCCAGGGACGCCGCCGACTTCGCCGCGCGACGGGCGGCAAAGGACAGTTTCTGAGCCGGATCAGCTGGGCATCAGGGCGCGGATCACCAGGGCCGACGACGGACGTCCGCTGACCCCGCGCGCTGGATCGACGATCACCCGCAGTTCGCCGCGCATATAGGTGACGGAGGCGCGCTCCCCCTCGGCGATGGTGATCTTGCGCAGGCGGCTGACCTGTTCGCGGGTGGAGGGGCTGCGGGCCACGCGGATCACGGCGTCGGTGGTGACGATCAGGGCCTCGACGCACAGGGCCTCGGACTGGCTGCCGGCCAGATCGATCTGGATCAGACGACCCAGCGCCTCGCTGACCAGTCCGCTGCGGCGGGCCATCAGGTTGAACAACTGGATCGGACCCAGTTCGGGCGTCTCCAGACGTGTCGCCTCGCCCACCATGGAGACCGGCGAGCCCTGAGGCGTGCGTGTCGAATAAAGCGTGATGCCGCCGTCGGATGTGACGCGCAGAATCTGGTCGCCGTTATCGTTGCGATAGATGATGTCGCCGCGCGGGGCGGCTGTCGGACGCAGCACCCAGACCTCCGCGGACCGTTCGAAACGCAGCAGCGGCCGGGGGCCGGAGCTGTCCAGAACAAAGGCCTGGCCGGCGCCGGAGACATAGCGTCCGGTTTCCGGCGTGCTGCGACGTGTCTGCGCCGCCGCCTCGCACGCATAGATTGTCAGAACGAGTGTCAGCAGGGCGACGATGGCGGTGGCCGCCATCGTCGTCAGGTCTGGCGATTTTTTCGCCCTGACATTCGCCGTCAACTTCATGAGACTTTGGATGAAACCCGTGCGAGGCGGATTTTAGGCGAAGGCGTGATTCATCCGACCAGATACTGACCGCCGTTCAACGAGAGTGTGCAGCCTGTGACATATCCGGCACGCTCTCCGACCAGCCAGGAGACCATGTCGGCGATTTCCTCGCCCTTGCCCAGGCGGCCTACGGGAATCTGGCTGATGATGGCGTCCAGCACCTTGGCGTCCATGGCGCCGACCATTTCCGTATCGATATAGCCCGGCGCGATGCAGTTGACGGTGACGCCCTTACGCGCGTTCTCCAGCGCCAGCGCCTTGGTGAAGCCGATCATCCCGGCCTTGGCGGCGGAATAGTTGGTCTGGCCGATCTGGCCCTTCTGGCCGTTGATCGAGGAGATGTTGACGATGCGCCCGTGGCCCCGGTCGCGCATGCCGTTGATGACCTGGCGCGTCATGTTGAAGACGCTGTCCATATTGACGCGGATCACGTCGGACCACTGGTCGTGGCTCATCTTGTGGAAGAAGCCGTCGCGGGTGATGCCGGCGTTGTTGACCAGGATGTCGATGGGGCCGAGCTGGTCTTCGACCGCCTTCACCGCGCGGGCGCAGTCGTCGAAACTGCCGACATTGCCCTTGATGACCGTGACGCCCAGCGCCGTTGCGGTCGCCTGCGCGGCCTCGTCATTGCCGGAATAACCGGCGGCGACACTGATGCCGTCCTCGCTCAGTCTCTGGACAATGGCCTTGCCGATGCCTCGGGTGCCGCCGGTCACGAAAGCTACGCGCGCCATGTCTGTTCCTTCTCCCTGGTTGCCCGTCTGTGCGGGATCACAGGCTTAAAGGTGTAACGACGCACAGGTTGCGCGCAAGAACCGATTTCCGTTACGGAAACCGGCGACAGCACGGCTTGGGCGGCTTGCGGGCGGTTGCCGCAGGCTCAGGCGGCCAGTTTTTCCATGTCCAGCACGAAGCGATATCGGACGTCCGACTTCTCCATCCGCTCATAGGCCTCGTTGATCCGGTCGGGCGCGATCAGTTCTATGTCGCAGGCGATGCCGTGTTGGGCGCAGAAGTCCAGCATCTCCTGCGTCTGGCGGATGCCGCCGATCAGTGATCCGGCGATGCGGCGGCGGCGACGCAGAAGGGGCAGGGCCGGGATCGGCAGGCCTTCGTTCGTCAGGCCCAGCATGACCATGGTGCCGTCGCGCGCCAGCAGCCGGACGTGGCTGGCGATCTCATGGGTGGCGGACACCGTGTTGATGATCAGGTCGAACGTCTCGACCGCCGCCTGCATCGCATCCTTGTCGGAGTTGATCAGGAAGTGTCGGGCGCCCATCCGCTCCGCATCGGCCTTCTTGCGGTTCGAGGTCGACAGAACCGTCACCTCGGCGCCCATGGCGGCGGCCAGTTTGACGGCCATGTGGCCCAGGCCGCCAAGTCCGATCACCGCGACCTTCGATCCCAGCCCGATCTTCCACTCCTTCAGCGGCGAATAGGTGGTGATGCCCGCGCACAGCAGCGGCGCCGCCACGTCCAGCGGCAGGCTGTCGGGAATGCGCAGCACATAGTTCTGATCGACCACGATGACGTCGGAATAGCCGCCCTGGGTGATGGTCTGGTCGACGGCCGCGCCCTTGGGATCCGGCGAGCCATAGGTCTGGGTCATGCCGGGCGTGCAATACTGCTCCTCGCCCTCGATGCAGGACGGGCAGGTGCGGCAGCTGTCGACCATGCAGCCCACGCCGACGCGGTCGCCTTGCTTGAAGCGGACGACATCGGCGCCGACCGCCGTGACCACGCCCGCGATCTCGTGGCCCGGCACGACGGGATAGCGCGCGCCGCCCAGATCATTCTTGGCCATGTGCAGGTCGGAGTGACAGACGCCCGAATATTTGATGGCGATGACCACATCGTCCGGCCCCGGATCGCGCCGGTCGAAGCTGTAGGGCGTCAACGGCTGGTCGGAAGCGGTTGCGGCGAAGGCGCGGGCGGCGATCGGCATGGGGCGTCTTTCAGACGGTGCAGGAGGCGGGGGAAAGATGCGGCCCGCACCGAGCGACCGCAAGACGAAGCATGGTCTATTTCAGCTTGGCGATCAGCGCCTGCGCCGCCGCCGGGTTCCGCACCTTTGCGCCCGAGATGAAATAGGCGAAGACGTCGCCGCGCGCCGCCCAGGTCTTGGCCTGTTTCGCCACGGCGTCCAGTTCTGCGCCGGTCATGCCGGTGGGTTCGTCCTCGCGGCTGGACATCAGGCGGGCGTAAGCGAAGTCGGCGGTCGCCTCGTCGATCTGGGGCCAGGTCGGCTCCTCGTCGTCGACGGCATAGACGATGGCCGCGCCGTATTTCCGGGCCAGGTCATAGAACTGCTCGGTGGCGAAGGTCGGGTTGCGAACCTCCAGCGCGTGACGCAGGCGGACCCCGTCCTTCTCCTTGGGCAGCAGTTTCAGGAAGCCTTCAAAATCCACGGGATCGAACTTTTTCGTGCCCATGAACTGCCAGTTTATCGGCCCCAGCTTGTCGCCCAGTTCGGTCAGGCCCTGGGACAGGAATTTGTCGAAGCTCTCGCCGCCCTCGGCCAGGACTTTGCGATTGGTGCAGTAGCGGCTGGCCTTGACCGAGAATACGAAACCGTCCGGCGTCTCGTCGCGCCACTTGCGCCAGCTGTCGGGCTTGAAGGTCGAATAATAGGTGCCGTTGATCTCGATGCTCGTCAGCTTTGACGCGGCGTATTCCAGCTCGCGTTTCTGGACAAGACCCTCGGGATAGAAGACGCCGCGCCACGGCTCGAACGTCCAGCCGCCGATGCCGACAAGGATGGAACCTGACATGGCCGAACCTCTCTGATCGCCGCTGAAATGGTCGCTCAGTCGATACTGCAATGCGCGAGGCGAGGGAATGATTGGCTGTTTTGGGGTCCTGCTCGACCTCACGGTGCGGCGGTTGCAGCGGGGGCGGAGGCTTCGGCGGCGGGCGGCTTCTGATTCAGGCTGTTGGCGATCATTCGTTCCGGCGTCGCGATGCTGACCGCGGCGAAGCCGATATAGATGACCACATGCAGGCCTACGGTCGTGGCGAACAGCCATGCACGCCGCGTCATGGCCGCAGGCACGATCAGGGCCAGATAAAGCAGCTGGTTCTGACCATAGGCGTAGAGCAGCCGCCCGGCGTCGGCCTGCCCCCATTTCATCCAGAGGGTGGCGCCGGTCATCAGCAGATTGGTCAGGATCAGCAGCAACAGCACCGCCCGCTTGTTAGCCCAGAAATGCTGGTCCAGGCTGGCGACGTGGTCTTCGGCGTCTGGGAAGATCAGGCTGGCCGCAACGAAATAGATCAGCGCCACCACCATGCCTGCGACCAGCAGGCCGTAGCTGTACGGGGCGTCGTGGAAACTGACCCAGGCCGAGTCCCAGAAGGTCACGATGTCCAGCGCCGCGAACACGGCCAGAAGCGGCGTCTTCCAGCCGACAGCAACAGTCTTGCGGTGCTTGAAGGCGCGGGCGGCGCCGGTGGCGATCACGGCGACCGACAGACCCAGGATCAGACCGTAGAAACTGAAAAAGAACTCGAATGCAGTCACTATCGCTCACCCCCATGACGAACCGCAGCCTTATCCATCGTTGCGGCGTTTCGTCACCAGAAATCCGTTAGGTTGTTGTGATGATCCTGCCCGTCCTCTTGTCCGCCCTGCTGCAAGCCGTCACCGCGCCGTCGGGCGGCGCTCAGTTTGAGCCTTTGAAACTTGGCGATGACGACGCCTGCACCGCCGATGGCCGCTGGTGCGTGGGGCTGGTGGAGGGCAGGCAGGGAGACGAGACCACCGTGCGGCCCGCGGTTCGCGCCGGGGGCTCCGACCGAACGGACGTGACGCGCGGCGTCAGCTCTGGGCAGGAAAGCTATCAGCCCTGGCGCGGCTTGATGCTTTTGGCGGACGGCGGGTTTCTGGCCGGCGTCGATGTGGGCGTCAGCGCCATGTATTCCGGCGGCGGGGGACAGGCGTCGACGGTTGAGTTGTATCGTCTGGATGCGGCGGGCGACGCGACAGGCGGGCCGGTCCTGACCGTTCCGGTTCTGTCCTCCCTGCTGATCCGCGCCTGTTTCGGCGAAAAGGACATGGTGCAGCGCGCCGGGGCCTGTCACGACGAATATAGTTTCGAGGGCAAGCTGACGGCGGCCCCGAACGCCGGGTCCGGCGTCATGCCGACCCTGATCTATGCGACGACGGCGACCGCCTATCCACGCGGCGTGTCGCGGTCCAAGGATTCGTTGGAGAACCCGCCGCTGAAGCCAGAGGATCTGGTCGCCGCGCGTGATCCGACCTGCAGTTTCGAGCGGCGCTTCATCTTCGATACGGCGACCGGCGTCTATCAGCCTGATCGTCCCTTGCCGGACTGCTCGGACTATACGGTCCCGTGAGGTTCAGTAGGCGAAGTCGGCGTAGATGCGTTTCACATCGCCCTGCCAGGGGCCGTGATACAGGTCCAGCAGGCGTTCGGCGGGGGTGACGCCGCTGTCGGCGATGTCTTCCAGTTCCGACAGATAGCCGCGCTCGTCGACCATGCCGCCCGAGAATTTGGCGCGGTTCTTCAGCCCCTGTTTGGCGATGGCGACCAGATCGACGGCGATGTCGCGCACCGACCGTCCGGCCACCTCGGCCTTCAGGCCCAGGCGGGTCACGTCGCGGCGCAGGCGTTCGTGGTCTGCGATGTCCCAGTCCTTGACCAGATCCCAGGCGGCGGCCAGTGACGGGGCGTCGTACAGGACCCCGGCCCACAGGGCGGGCAGGGCGCAGATGCGGCTCCACGGCCCGCCGTCGGCGCCGCGCATCTCCAGATAGGCCTTCAGCCGCACCTCGGGAAACAGGGTCGTCAGATGGTCGTTCCAGTCCTTGATCGTCGGATATTGGCCGGGCAGGGCGGGCAGTTTTCCGGCCTGGAAATCGCGGAACGACTGGCCCGAGGCGTCCACATATCTGCCGTCGCGCTTGGCGAAATACATCGGGGTGTCCAAGGCGTAGTCGGCATAGCGCTCGAAGCCGAACCCGTCCTCGTACACGAAGCCCAGCATCCCGGTGCGGTCGGCGTCGGTGTCGGTCCAGACGTTGGCGCGGGCCGACAGGAAGCCGTTGGGCCGCCCCTCGGTGAAGGGCGAACAGGCGAACAGGGCGGTGGCGATCGGCTGCAGCGCCAGCGAGGTGCGGAACTTGGCGACCATGTCGGCTTCTGAATCGAAGTCGAGGTTCGCCTGGATGGTGCAGGTGCGCAGCATCATGTCCAGACCCAGCGACCCGACCTTGGGCATATAGGCGCGCATGATGTCGTAGCGGCCCTTGGGCATGACCGGCACGTCCTCGCGACGCCACAGCGGGTCGAACCCGGCGCCCAGGAAGCCGACGCCGATCTGGTCGGCGACCTGCTTGACCTCCATCAGGTGCTGGCCGGTCTCGTTGCAGATGTCGTGGATGGTCAGAAGCGGCGCGCCCGACAGCTCCAGCTGACCGCCCGGCTCCAGGCTTACCGAGGCGATGAAACCCTCGGCGTTCTTGCGTTCCAGCCCGATCAGGACGCCGTTTTCCTCGACCCGCGACCAGCCGAAGCGCTGCAGACCCTCCAGCATGGCCTTGATGCCGCCCTCGCCCTCATAGGCGGGGCGCGCCAGTGTGGCCTTGTCGAAGCCGAACTTCTCGTGCTCGGCGCCGATGCGCCATTGATCCTTGGGCTTGGCGCCCCTGGACATGGCCTCGATCAGAGCGTCTCTGGAAAGCGGCGCGTTTTCGGCCATCTGTAACCCCTGCTGTCGCGGCTAGATGGCGGCTAATTCGGCGTTTCTCAAGAGGACGCGGGGAGTATTTAACGGTCCCAATCGCCAATAGCCGCCTGCCAAAGGGTCATGGCGGCGATGGCTGCGGTGTCGGCGCGCAGGATGCGGGGGCCCAGGGAAACGGCGGTGGTGAAGGGCAGGGACCGTAGACGCTGGCCCTCTTCCGGCGAAAAGCCGCCCTCCGGCCCGATCAGGATAGACCAGGGCTGACCCGAAAATCCCTCCCCCGAAAGGAAAGGAACGAGCGCCGATATCGCCGGCGCGCCGCCGGTTTCGTCGCAGAACATCAGGCGGCGGCCGTCTTGCCAGTTGTCCAGCAGGGTGTCCAGTTTGATTGGATCATCGACGGCGGGCACGTCCAGACGCCCGGTCTGTTCGGCGGCCTCTTCGGCGATGGCGTCCAGACGGTCCAGGCGGATGCGGTCGGCGTTGGTGCGTTTCGTCAGAACCAGCCGCACCCGGCGCGCGCCCAGTTCGGCGGCCTTCTCCACGATGGTCTCGACGCGGGCCTTCTTCACCACCGCGACGATCAGCTCCAGATCGGGACCGAAGGTCTGGGGCCGGACCTGTTCCTCGGCCCGCAGGATCACGCCCTTCTTCAGCACCTCGGCGACGGAGGCCCGCCATTCGCCGTGGCGGCCGTTGAACACCAAAAGGTCGTCGCCCGTCTTCAGCCGCATCACCTGGGTCAGATAACGCGACTGGTCCAGCGTGGGTGCGACAGCGGCGGCGGGGGCGAGGTCGCCCTGAACATGCAGACGGATCATGGGCCGTGCATATCGCGGTTTCGGCGCCCGAACCAATCCCTGGCCACACTCCGCGCCGATAGGGAACGTCGCCTGTCGCGCGACGTTTGACTGTCCATGTTCACAACCTTGGCTGTTGCCGCGCGCGACCGAAAACGTCTGGCGGAGATATCGGGCGTCGCGGCCCGTTTCGGGCTGGGCGCTGTTCTGGCGCGGCTGGGGCTGGGTGCGGCCGCCGACGAGGAGGCGGGGCGCGAGCCTCTGTCGCGCCGCACGCGGCTGGCGCTGGAGGCGCTGGGCCCGACCTTCGTCAAGCTGGGCCAGATTCTCTCGACGCGGTCGGATCTGTTGCCGCCGGACTGGATCGAGGAGTTCGAAAGGCTGCAGAGCGGCGGCGCCACCCTGGACTTTGAGGTTTTCCGCCCTGACGTCGAGGCCGCCCTGGGCGGGCCGCCGGAACAGGTCTTCGGCCGTTTTGACGTGAGGCCCCTGGCCGCAGCCTCCATCGCCCAGG
Source organism: uncultured Brevundimonas sp. (assembly GCA_963522565.1). Taxonomy (GTDB): domain Bacteria; phylum Pseudomonadota; class Alphaproteobacteria; order Caulobacterales; family Caulobacteraceae; genus Brevundimonas. The sequence continues at coordinate 398,508 of CAUQZC010000001.1, forward strand.
TCCACCGCGCCGCCCTTCTGGATGGAACCGAGGTGGTGCTGAAGATCCGCCGCCCGGGCGTCAGGCCCCGTGTCGAGGCCGACCTGCGTCTGATCGCCGAACTGGCGCGAAAGGCCGAACAGGCCAGCGCCGAGATCGCCCGCTATCGACCTCGCGCCCTGGTCGCCCAACTGTCCGAGGCCATGCTGGACGAGCTGGATTTCACCACCGAGGGCCGCAACACCGACCGTTTCGCCGCCGACTTTGCGCGCAATCGCCACGTGGTCATTCCGACCATCCACTGGGATTACACCACCGACCGGGTTCTGGTTCAGGACTATCTGGACGGGGTGGCGCCGATCGACGCCGAGCGCCTGAGGGCGGGGGGCGTCGACCCGCACCAACTGGCCCGCATCGGGGCGGACGCCGTGCTGGACATGGTTCTGGTCAATGGCCGGTTCCACGCCGACCCGCATCCCGGCAACCTCAGGGGCATGGCGGGCGACCGGGTGGGCCTGCTGGATTTCGGCATGGTGGGGACGGTCACGCCGCGCCGTCGGGCCGAACTGATCGGTTTTGTGCAGGCGCTGGCGGGCGGCGACGCCCAACGGATGGCCGAGGTTCTGGCCGACTGGACCGAGGGATCGGACGTCCCCTCCCACAGCCTTACGGCGGGGGCGGAACGGCTGATCGCGCGTCACGGCCAGGGGCAGTTGGACTTGCCGGCCATCGTCGCCGACCTGATGGCCCTGATGCGTCAGGAGCGGGTGTCGGCGCCGCCCGACCTGATGCTGATCCTCAAGGCCCTGGTCACCATTGAGGGCGTGCTGTCGCGCGTCGATCCCGAATTCGATCTGGTCCAGGCCATGAGCGGCGCCTGGAAGCGGGTGGTCTTTTCGCCACGCAGTCTGGGCACGGTTCAGAACCAGGTGATCGGCGCCCTTTTGGACTTGTCGGCGTCAGGCGGCGACCTGCCGCGCATCATCCGCACCGTGTCGCGGCGCCTTTTGAGAGAGCCGCAGGACCAGGCAGCGCGCTCTGACCGCCGGACGGCGCGGGCTGTCCTTCAGGCGGGCCGCTGGATCGGTTTTTCGATTCTGGGCGCCGGGGGAATGATCGCGCTCGCGATGAGCCTGGCGGCCTGGCTGAACCGGTGAGACGGCCGATCATTCAGCAGGCCTTATGCCCGCCGCCTCCTCCGCGCCAAGGGACTTACAGCGTCCGCGCGATCAACAGCTTCATGATCTCGTTGGTGCCGCCGTAGATGCGTTGGACGCGGGCGTCCTTGTACAGCTGGGCGATGGCGTATTCGTTCATGTAGCCATAGCCGCCGTGCAGTTGCAGCATCTCGTCGATGGTCTCGCCTTGGATGTCGGTGACCCAGTATTTGGCCATGGAGGCGGTGGCCGCGTCCAGCTTGCCCTGCAGATGCAGGCCGATGCAGTGGTCGACGAAGACCTTGGCGACGGTCAGCTTGGTCTTGACCTCGGCCAGTTTGAACTGGGTGTTCTGGAAGTCGATGATCCGCTTGCCGAAGGCCTTGCGCTCCTTGACGTAGGCCAGCGTCGCCTCAAGCCCGCGCTCGGCCGCGGCGACGCCCTGGACGGCGATGTTCAGCCGCTCCTGGGGCAGTTGCTGCATGAGCTGGACGAAGCCCTGGCCTTCGGTCCCGCCGATGATGTTGTCGCCCGGGACCTTGACGTCGTTGAAGAACAGTTCGGAGGTGTCGTTGGCCTCCATGCCGATCTTGTGTAGGTTTCGCCCGCGCTCGAAGCCTTCCGCGCCGTCCGTCTCGACCACGATCAGCGAGGTGCCCTTGGCGCCCTCGGCTGGATCGGTCTTGGCGACCACGATCAGGAAGTTGGCCAGTTGGCCGTTGGTGATGAAGGTCTTGGAGCCGTTGACGACATAGCCGTTGCCCGACTTGACTGCCGTGGTCTTGACGCCTTGCAGGTCCGAGCCGGCGCCCGGCTCGGTCATGGCGATGGCGCCGACCAGTTCGCCCGATTGCAGGCGCGGCAGCCAGCGCTGCTTCTGCTCTTCGGTGCCGTAATGCCAGATGTAGGGCATGACGATCGCATTGTGCAGCGAAATGCCGAAGTGGTCCGCGCCCTTCCAGCCCAGCTGACGCATCAGCACGACCTCGTGCCGATAGTCGCCGCCGAAACCGCCGTCCTCTTCCGGCAGCGACAGGCCCAAGAGACCGGCCTCGCCCGCGTCGTTCCACAGCTGGCGCGGCACCGAGGAGTCGGCGATCCACTGCTGCACCTTGTCCAGCGGCGCGTGTTCGTCGATCCATTTGCCGACGCTGTCGGAGAAGAGGGTGATCTCTTCTTCACGCATGAAATCGGGGTCTGGGCTGTTGAGCACGTTCATGGCGTCTTCCCGAAATGTGTGGCTCCGGTCATTGTCGCCGGGCCTTGGAGATGGATGTTAAGCTATGCGGCGCTTTTTACTGCCGGCGACGTTGGCCTTGGCAGGCTGCAACGCGCCAGTGATAGATCAGGATGTCGTGGGCCCCTATCGGCTGGTCGCCACTGATACGCCAGCGGAGCAGATGCTCTGCTATTCGCTCTCAGACGGAAACTGCGTCGAGCGAGTTCCTGCTACGGTCTTCGAGATCGGCTACGATAATCGCTACATCGTCGCCAGTGTTGATGAAGACAACGACGGCAGTCATCTGAGCTATTACTATATTGCACGACCTCTCGATGGCCCTTTGGTTGATCCTTCGGTGTCGGTTAAAGGCCCCTTGTCCCTTCAAGAATTCGAACGTGAAGAGTCACGACTGGCCTTGCCGAAGGCAAGGCCAGTCGGTTGATCAGAACGCCTCGGCCGGCATGGCCATCAGCACGTCGGCGCCGGTCTTCATCTTCTTCAGATGGGCTTCCGCGTCGGGCAGGATGCGCTCGACGAAGTAGCGGCCGGTCTGCAGCTTGGTGGCGTAGTAGGGATCGGTCGAACCGGCCTCGACCTGGGCTTGAGCCACCTTGGCCATCTGCGCCCACATATAGGCCAGCGCCGTCAGGCCGAAGACGTTCAGATAGTCGGTCGAGGCGGCGCCGGCGTTGTCCGGGTTGGCCATGCCGTTCTGCATCAGCCACATGGTGCCGTCCTGCAGCTTGGCCTTCACGTCGGCCAGGCCGTCGACGAAGGGTTTGATGGCCTCATTGCCGCCGTTCTCGGCGACAAAGGCGTCGATCTCGCCGAACCAGGTCATGATGGCGCGGCCGCCGTTGGCGGGCAGTTTGCGGCCGACCAGGTCCAGCGCCTGGATGCCGTTGGTGCCCTCATAGATCATGGTGATGCGCGCATCGCGCAGATACTGCGAGGCGGTGAAATGTTCGGTGTAGCCCGAACCGCCGTGGACCTGCATGCCCAGAGACGCGACATGGAAGCCCTTGTCGGTCAGATAGGCCTTCAACACGGGCGTCAGCAGGCCCATGTAATCCTTGGCCTTCTGGGCCACGGCCGAGTCCTCGGACTTTTCCAGGTCGGCGTGCAGCGCGGTCCACAGGATGAAGGCCTGGCCGCCTTCGACGAAGGCCTTGGATTCCAGCAGCATCCGGCGCACGTCGGGGTGGACCATGATGCTGTCGGCGGGGCCGTCCGGGTTCTTCGGTCCGGTAAGGCTGCGGCCCTGCAGGCGGTCTTTGGCGAACTCGACGGCGGCCTGATAGGCGGCGGTGCCGATGGCCAGGCCCTGCAGGCCGGTGCCCAGGCGCGCCTCGTTCATCACCACGAACATATTGTTCATGCCGCGGCCTTCTTCGCCGATCAGCCAGCCCTTGGCGCCGTCGTACTGCATGACGGCGGTGGCGTTGCCGTGGATGCCCATCTTGTGCTCGAGCCCGGCGCATTCCAGGCTGTTGCGCTCGCCCAGCGACCCGTCCTCATTGACCAGGAACTTGGGCACGACGAACAGCGACAGGCCCTTGATGCCCGGAACCGCGCCTTCGACGCGGGCCAGCACCGTGTGGATGATGTTGTCGGCGAAGTCGTGCTCGCCGGCCGAAATCCAGATCTTCTGGCCGGTGATCGAATAGGAGCCGTCGCCGTTCGGCACGGCCTTGGTGCGGACCAGTCCCAGGTCGGTGCCGCACTGCGGCTCGGTCAGGTTCATCGTGCCCGACCATTCGCCGGTCGCCATCTTGGGCAGGTATTTCTGCTTCAGTTCCTCGGAGGCATTGGCGTGGATGCCGGCATAGGCGCCGGCCGTCAGGCCCGGATACATCGAAAACGCCGCCGAGGCGCCGGCCGTCATCTGACCGAAGGCCGAGGCCACCACGCTGGGCATGCCCTGGCCGCCATAGGCCGGGTCGGCGGCCAGCGCCATCCAGCCGGCTTCGGACATGGCCTTGTAGGCTTCCTTCCAGCCCTTGGGTCCCGTCACCACGCCGCCCTCGGCCCAGTGACAGCCTTCCTTGTCGCCCGGATTGTTGATCGGGGCGATGACCTCGTCGGCGAACCTGGCGCCTTCTTCCAGAATCTGGTCGACCAGATCCGAAGACACGTCCTGGAAGCCCGGCTGGTTGGTGTAGCGGTCGATCTCCAGCACTTCGTTCAGGATGAAGGTGAAGTCGCGGACGGGCGCCTTGTAGGCCATGGGTTACGCTCTTGCTTTGAAGGGGTGATGGTCGTGGTTGAGGCGGGACTGGAGAAGCTTCTCATAGTCCTCGGCGCCCGGCAGCAGGTCCGGGCGGTGTTCTGAAAGCTTGGATTCCATCCAGGCGCAGGCGGTTTCCGCCGTCTCGATGGCGCCCTCGATGTCTTCGAGCTGCTGTTTCAGCGCCGCGATCTGGGCGCGGTGGCGGACCAGGGCGACGGCCATCTGATGGACGTTGTGGTCCTTCTGATCATAGAGATCCATCATGTCCTGGATCTCCTGCAGGGTGAAGCCGATGCGGCGGCCCCTCAGGATCAGTTTCAGCCGGGCGCGGTCGCGGGAATCATAGACCCGCGTCTGGCCCTTGCGGGCTGGGGTCAGAAGACCCTTGTCTTCATAGAAACGAAGCGCACGCGCCGTGGCGCCGAATTCGCGACACAACTGGCGGATGGAATAGGTGCGATGATCGTCGGCTGTGGCCATGCCGTCTTCATAACTTTACGCGTACGTAAAGGGAAGGGGTTTACGCGCACGTAAGGGTAAGCTTTTCGCGCCAACTGTCGCAGGCAAGAGAAAGGCCCGGAGCCCTTGCGGGTTCCGGGCCTCGGCGCACAGGGCCTGAGAGGGGGGAGATCAGGCCTTGCGGCGACCCAGCAGCACCGGAACGGTGATGGCCAGAAGCAGCAGGTTGACGACGGCCAGGCCGATGTCGTGGCTGAGGGCGTGAACCATCAACATGGTCGCCTCCATCGCGATCAGGCCGACGGCGGCGGTCAGCAGGATCGGACGGCCGATGCGCCAGGAGATGAGCGGCGCCAGCACGGCCAGGCCCAGGATCAGCTCGACCACGCCCACGCCCCGCACCATGTTGTCGGGCGCGACCGCGGGCCAACCCATCAGGTTGATCAGATTGGTCATCGGTTCGGTCAGCTTGGCGTAGCCGGCGGCGATGAAGAACATCGCGATCCATCCCTGGAAGGTCCAGAGCGCGACATTCTTGTAGGTCGAACGGGTCCGGGAGCGGCCCGAAGTCAGGGTGGTGGTGGTCATGGGGAGGAACTGCCTAATCCGTAACAGTGACGATATCGGTTCGTCGTCACCGCTTCGCAAGAGGGTCTATAGCCGCGCTTTCAAAAATAGTCATCACCCGATGACATCAACTGATGACTTCGGGCGATGACGAATTGTTACGGGGCAGGCGGTTCGTCCGATTCGACCCGTAAAAGCAACGGGTTCGGAGGGTTACTCGCGGGTGACGGCGACGCCCTTGGCCGCCAGCAACTGCTGCAGGCTGTCGTCGCCCGCCAGGTGTGCGGCGCCGACGGCGATGAAGCTGACGCCCGAACCCTTCAGCAGGGTCTCGATCTGCTCCGCCCAGTCGGCGTTGCGTCTGGCCAGGAAGATCTGATGGACCTCTTCCGATATGGCGCGGCCGTTTTCAAAGGCGAACCGGTCCATCGCGGTTGCGTCGCCCGTGGTCCAGCCCGCCACAACCCGATCCATCTGGTCGGCGGCGGTCGCATAGGTCGCCAGATAGCTGCGCAGATAGGTCATCTGGCCCTCATCGCTCATCCGCGCCAAGCCGCCGACCTGCTGGTCCAGCGTCTCAAGTCCGTGGATGGACTTGCCCGCCGCCAGCGCCCTGGCGCGCAGATTCAGCTCGACGGAGTTTTCGGGGACGTAGCCCGTGGCCTTCAGCGGGCCGGTGGCGATCATCAGGGCGGCGAACCAGGGGCGGGCGGGGTCGATCTGTTCGGGGCTCATGCCCACGGTGCGGACCGCTGTGTCGAAGGTGGCCTTTTCCTGCGGCGTCAGCCAGCTGGACAGGGGCTTGTCCGGCGACAGGCCGTATTGCTGGAACAGGGGGGCAAGCGCGGACTGATCGTCAGGATCGGTGACCTCGAACCAGACCTGAGACGCTGAGTTGAAGGCGGCGTCCACCTTGTCCGACCCCCAGGCCGTGCCGTCCTTCAGCATATGGACTGTGCCGTACAGATAGATGGTCGAATCCGCGTCGCGGATGGCCCACAGGGCCGGGCCGTCTCCGGCGGCGCGGGCGATGGGGGCGGGAGCTGCGGGCGCTTCGGCGGCATGGGCGTCCACGGCCAGGAAGGCGACGCTGGCGGCCAGGCCCACGGCGACGCCGAAGCCGATGGATTGCAGGCGCGAGGCGGCGCGCCCCAGAGCGATCTGGAGATTCATGGTCTTGTTCCTTGATATTGAGGGCGTGTGAGTGGCGGCGGACGCCGCCGGGTCAGACGGCGAAGAGCTCTTCGACCGGATGGTTCAGGGCGCGGGCCAGACGGACCGCGAGAGGCAGGGACGGGGTGTAGAGGCCGGATTCAAGGGCGTGCAGGGTCAGGCGCGAGACGCCGATCTGACCCGCCAGCTGCGCGACCGAAAGACTCTGGCGGCTTCGCAGATCACGCACCCGGTTGTTGAGCGGCTTCATGCCCGCACCCGGTGAACCAGCCAGGCGACGCCGTATCCGACGGCCTGTGCGCCCAGCAGGCACAGGAAGCCGAACAGGGCCCAGACAGCGGGGCGGTCGGACAAGGACTGGGGGGCGATCGGCAGGCCCGTGGCCAGCACGACCAGCAGGGCGGCCGCGCCCAGAAGGATGCCGAAGTTGCCGCCGTGCCACCAGGCCTTGCGGTGGATCTGGCGCTGGTCCTCGGTCAGGTCGCGCCACCAGACGCTCGAGTGCCAGAGGATGCCCAGGACCAGGCATGCGCCCACCAGCAGGGATCCAAGAGGCGGCGGCGCGCCCAATGCTTGCGGCCAGAAGGGCGTGGCGGCTGTGACGGTCGCGCCGAGCACGATGACGGCGGCCAGGCCGGGCGTGACATTGTCGCGGGCCGATGCGGGCTTGGTGGTGTTCTGTTCGTTCATGACAAGCTCCCCTGTCGTTGTGACAAGGAAGTTTTACGTATCCGCCCGCTTCGTAGTCAAGCGTATTTTACATAAAGACGAACATACTTTCCATAATGGCGCGTTTCCCTGGCGAAGCCTGCGTCACTCGTCGAAGCGCCAGGCCGTCCGGGCCGCCTCCAGCCGGGCCAGCTTGGCGTTCAGGGGCGACCAGTCGTCGTCCGATGCGATGGCGGACCAGATCGTCTCGACCTCTTCGATCAGCATCTCCTCGGGCTCGCGGGCGGCGAACATCGGGTGTTCCAGCCGCTCGATGCGGTCGGGCTCATGCTCCATCAGGGCGAAGCGGAAGGCGTCGAAGGTCTCCCCCTGATACAGTTTCGCGCGGGGGCCCGACAGGGCGCGGGCCGAGGAGGCGAAGCCGCCGAACCAATCGAAGAACAGCGGCTCCCACCGCATCGCCTCGCCGCTTTCACGCAACAGGGCCAGGGTCGAATCCAGCAGGCGCTGGTCGGCGGCCTCGCCCAGGCTGTTGACGCCCAGCCGCATCAGAAAGGCGGCCCGCAGTTCGCGGATATAGGCGGGGCCGAAACTGTTCAGCGCCTCGGTCAGGCCTTCCACGCCGTCCGCGACCGGCTTCAGCGCGCCCGCCAACTGGGTCAGGTTCCAGAACACGGCCTCGGGCTGGCGCGCGAAGGCGTAGAGGCCTGTCTGGTCGAAATAGGCGGCGGTGAAGGCCGGGTCATAGTGCGGCAGGAACCGCCATGGCCCATAGTCAAAGCTCTCGCCCGTCACATTCAGATTGTCGGTGTTCAGCACGCCGTGGACAAAGCCCGCAGCGATCCAGCGGGCCGTCAGCCTGGCTGAGGCCTCGACCACGGCGCGCAGCAGGCCGGGCGCGTCTCCCGGCGCGACGTCGGGGTGATACAGGCTGCGGACGTGTTCGATCAGGGCTTCGACCTGGTTGTTGCGGCCGAGATAGGCGGCGCGCTGAAAGGTCCCGAACCGGACATGGCTGTGCGACAGCCGCACCAGCACGGCCGAGCGCGTCGGCGACGGCTCGTCTCCGCGCTCCAGCGCCTCGCCCGTCTCGATCAGGGACAGGGCGCGGCTGGTCGGCACGCCCAGAGCCTCCAGCATCGTGGCGGCCAGCACCTCGCGCACTCCGCCCTTCAACGTCAGCCGGCCGTCGCCGCCGCGCGACCATGGGGTCTGGCCCGAACCCTTGGTCCCCAGATCCATCAACCGACTTGGGGCGCTATCGCTCGCTGCTTGAGCGCGCGGCGTCTCCCGCATCTGCGCCGCCAGGAAGCCGCGTCCGTCGCCCAGGTCAGGATTATAGTGGCGGAACTGATGGCCGTGGTATCGCATGGCGACCGGGCCGGGCTGGCCGGGCAGGGGCTCAAACCGGCCGAACGCCGCAATCCATTCGGCCTCGCTCAAATCCTCCAGCCCCACCTCGGCGGCGGCGCGGTCGTTGCGGAACCGCAGGATCGTCTGCGGAAACGCGGCGGCCTGAACCGCATCGGCGAAGTCGGCGCCCAGGTCGAAGAAGCGCGGTTCGGGGCGGTAGGCGGGGGAGACGGGCATGGCCGTTAGGTGCGTGTCCGAAGAGGCGAGCGCAACCTCTACCGCGTCATTCCGGGGCTGAGCGTCGCGAAGAACCCGGAACCCAGGAGGACAAGGCGAACGCCAGACGCATCAAGCGTCACAGACGCCCTCCTGGATTCCGGGTTCGTCCTGCGGACGCCCCGGAAGGACGAGCGCAGGGGTGGCGAGGCCGGGCCGCATCCTCTATCCTGACTGCAGACATCAGGCCGTTCAACACGGTCAGGCTGGCGTCGCCTGCGGGCGGTGAATCCGGTCCGACGCCCGTCGATAACCTGGCGTCACGACGTTTCTTCCTTTCGTTTGGGGGCCGCCGTGGCGCGCAGACTGACTCTCGATTTCCTCAAGACCGAGGCCGCATCCGGCGCGGCTCTGGCGCTGGCCGCCGTCGCGGCCCTGATCGTGGCCAACTCCCCTTGGTCGGCCGACTATTTCGCCTGGCTGAAGTCCTGGCACATCGTCCAGATCGGCCCGATCCGGCTGGAGGAGACGATCTCCGACTGGATCAAGGAAGGTCTGATGGCGATCTTCTTCCTCGTCGTGGGGCTGGAGATCAAATACGAGATCGTGCGCGGCGAACTGAGCGATCCGAGGAGGCTGGCGACGCCGGTTCTGGGGGCGCTGGGGGGGATGGCGGGACCCGCGGCGGTCTATCTGCTGCTGTCGGGCCTTATCGGGGCGCCGCATCAGGGATGGCCCATTCCGCTCGCAACCGACATCGCCTTCGCCCTGGCCGTCTTCGGCTTCGTCGGGCGCGGCCTGCCTTCGTCGCTTCGGGTGTTCCTGCTGACCCTGGCCATTGTCGACGACCTTGGGGCCATCGCCCTGATCGCCGTGCTGTTCAGCCAAGGGGCGAACTGGACGCCGCTGCTGTGGGCCTTGGGTTTTCTGGTCATTGGCGGCGTCGTCGCCCATCGCATCCGCGTCCCCACGCCTTTCTGGGCGCTGGGTTTTGCAGAGGTCTGGTGGCTGACGGTCCAGTCGGGGCTGAGCACCTCCCTGACCGCCGTGGCCTTCGCCATGATCGTGCCGATCAAACCGCGACGGGAAGACGGCCAGAGCCCGCTGAAAGAGGCGATCCACGACCTGCATCCGTGGAACGCCTTTCTGGTTCTGCCCCTGTTCGCCTTCGCCAAGGCGGGGGTGTCGTTCGCGGGCCTGTCATTGGCGCAGGCGTTCGCGCCTCTGGTCGTCGCCATCGCCCTGGGCCTGTTCTTCGGCAAGCAGGTCGGCGTGTTCGGCGCGGCCTGGATCGCCTCGGCGCTGAAGATCGGCGCAAGACCTACGGACGCCAGTTGGCTGCAGGTCTACGGCGTCTCCCTGCTGTGCGGCGTCGGCTTCACCATGAGCCTGTTCATCGGGGTTCTGGCCTTCCCGGGCGCGGTCGATTCTCCCGAACAGGTGGAGGTCAAGCTGGGCGTCATCGGCGGATCGATCCTGTCGGCGGCGGCGGCCGCCGTCGTTTTGGGTCTGGCGCAGCGAAGGCGTTGACGCACGCTGATGCTGCAATGCAACCTAAGAGCTGTTGTGCGTTGCAAAATTACGGAAATTCCGCGCAAATACTGACCTTGCGGAAGCCTTTTCTGTCGCTTCCGTGTCACAGCAGGCCGCAACTGCGGCGAAAAATCGACGCAGGGAACAACGCTCGCTTGTGAGGTTGGCCGAAGCGCGCTTAGCCTCTGTTTTACTGAACACGTCTCCACGTAGAGACGGGTCGATTGGGAACAGGGAATGCTGCGGTCGCGCCAGCGATCGAGCTTCACAGCCGGGAGGTCGCTTCATGCGCCATATTCAACACCTTAAGACCACTGTTTCCGCCGTTGTGGTCGGCGCGGCAGCCTTTGGCTTCGCGGGCGTCGCCTCGGCGCAGCAGTCGACGCCGTCGAGCGTCGACGACATCATCGTCACCGCCCAGAAGCGCGAGCAGAGCCTGCAGGACGTGCCGATCGTGGTCACCACCCTGTCGCAGGAACTGCTGACCGGCGCAGGCGTGCAGGACATCAAGGACCTGCAGATCCTGACCCCCGGCATGACGGTCACCTCGACCCAGTCGGAAGCCTCGACCACCGTGCGCATCCGCGGCGCCGGCACCGTGGGCGACAACCCCGGTCTGGAAAGCTCGGTCGGCGTGGTGATCGACGGCGTCTATCGTTCGCGCAACGCCGTCGGCTTCGGCGACCTGGGCGAACTCAGCCGCATCGAAGTGCTGAAGGGGCCCCAGGGCACCCTGTTCGGCAAGAACACCTCGGCCGGCGTCATCAACATCATCACCGAGCGTCCGTCGTTCACCCCGTCGATCGAGGGTGAGCTGACCGGCGGCAACTATGGCGCCATCGGCGGTTCGGTTTCGGCCACCGGCCCCCTGACCGACAAGATCGCCGGCCGTCTGTTCGTCGCCCACCGCGAGCGTGACGGCTTCTACGAGGTCAACAACGGCAAGGGGCCGAACACCCGCTCCGACGACGGCACCCAGAACTACTGGACCAGCCGCGGCCAACTGCTGATCCTGCCTAATGACGACGTCTCGATCCGCCTGATCGCCGACTACAGCAAGCGGGATGAATACTGCTGCGCCGCCGTCCAGACGCGCGTGGGCCCGTCGCAGGCCTTCATCGCCGCCCTGACCGGCGCCAAGGGCCCCGGTCAGACGCCGCCTGTCGCCGGGTTCGGCGTCGTGCCCTTCTCGCGTCTGGCCTATTCCAACCGCGAGACCCCGCAGCAGATGGAAGACATGGGTCTGTCGGCGGAAGCCACCATCGACTTCCCCAGCATCAACGCCACACTGACGTCGCAGACCTCGTGGCGCGACTGGTCGTTCCAGCAGGGCATGGACCTGGACTACACCGGCGCCGACATCCTGCACCGGGAGAATGACGGCTCGAACGGCTATGGCGTCGGCAATCTGACCCAGGAACTGCGTCTGGCCGGCACCTCGGACAGGTTCGACTGGCTGGTCGGCCTGTTCGCGACCAAGGAAGACATCTATCGCGACGACAGCTACGTTTATGGCTCGGATTACAACGCCTTCGCCTCCTTGCTGCTGACGGCCTCGATTCCGGCGGCGTTCGGCGGCCCCAGCCCGTCCCGCATTGGCTGCTTCACCAACCCCAACGGCTTCCTGGTGGGCACAGCGGGGGCGACGGCGGGTCAACCGCTGTGCGCCCTGGGTCTCGTTCCTCCCAGCGCCACCGCCCCGACTTTCGGTACGGGCAAAGCGTATCAGGACCATTATTCCCAGAAGTCGGAATCAGTGGCCGTGTTCACGAACAACACCCTGCGGGTCACCGAGGCCTTCGAACTGAACCTGGGCCTGCGCTACACCTATGACAGCAAACGCCTGTTGGGCGTTCAGGACAATCTGGGCTCCAACGGCCTGGCCTGCGGCGCCGCTCTGGCGAACCAGAACCCGGCGAACCGCACGCCGTCGCCCATCCCCGGCACCGCCAATGTGGCCACGCCTGCGGCGGCGCTGGGCCTGCTCTGCCTGCCCTGGTCGAACCCGCTGTACGACAATCGCGCCATCTCGGAGAAATTTAGCGATACGGACCTGAGCGGCACCTTCAAGGCGTCCTACCGCTTCAGCCCGTCGGTCATGGCTTATCTGTCCTATGCGCGCGGCTATAAGGGCGCGGGCTACAACATGGACCGGGTCCAGACGGGCGTGACGCCTGATCCGTCGCTGCTGTTCAAGGCTGAAACCGTCGACAGCTATGAGGCCGGTCTGAAGACGACCCTGTTCAACCGCACCATGCTGCTGAACATTTCGTACTTCGATCAGAAGTTCGAGAACTTCCAGCTCAACACCTTCCTGGGCACCGCCTTCGTGGTGGAATCCATCCCCGAGCTGCGTTCCAAGGGCGTCGACGCCGACATCGTGTGGTTCACACCGATCGAAGGCCTGATGTTCCAGGGCGGCGTGACCTACACCGACGCCAAGTACGGCCGCTTCACCGCCGCCGACATGTCCAGCCCGGGCCGTTTCCCGCAGCTCTCGCTGCTGCCGGGTGCGCGCGCTTCGTTCGCCCCGGAATGGTCGCTGACCGGCGCCCTGTCGTTCGACCGTTCGCTGGGCGGGGGCCTGCGCGGCGGGTTCAACCTGTCGGCCAAATATTCGACCGAATACAACACCGGCTCCGACCTGTTGCCCTACAAGCACCAGGAGGCCTTCACGGTCGTCAACGGCCGCGTGTCGATCGGCGCCGAGGACGAACGCTGGACCGTGGATGTCTGGGGTCAGAACCTGTTCGAGGAGAAGTACACCCAGGTCGGCTTCTCTGCCCCCCTGCAAGGCACGGCGTTCAACAATCCAAACAACGTCGTACAGCCTGACGGCAGCTATTATATCCCCTACAATGCGGCCACCGGAGCCGGAGACACGGCGACCTACAACGCCTACCTCGGCGCACCCCGCACCTGGGGCGTGACGCTGCGGGTCAAATACTGATCCGTCAGCCGCAGGGCTGAATGACGAAGGGCCGTCCGGGAAACCGGGCGGCCCTTTTTCTTGGGGTGCGAACAGGGGATGGCGGCGGCGTCCGTGTTCAGATGTGGTCCCAAATTCGGTTTTCGACCCGTTTCGGACATTGCGTAAGCGGCGCAAGACGCCTGCTTCGCAAGTCGCCGCGTTCCAGACTTTGCAGCTCCCTAGCGGAGTTGTAGCTGTGGCCGCATGACGATTTCGACATCACGGCTTGGAAAATGGTTCGTCCTGCTGACTTGCATCGCAAGCCTTGCGGGATGCCTTGAGGCTTTGCCTGGCGGAAGATTGGTGGATGAGGTCATTGTGCCGCTGCCCAATGATGCAAAGCTGCTGGTCAGCTATCGCGTTAGAGTGTCGATGCCGAGCTTCGAAGCTTCAGCGATCAATGCCTATGGGCGTGCTCATCAAAAGCTTTGGGAGGATTGGGGACCCGCTAACAGGGGAAATGTTTACATGACCCCTGATGATCGCGTTGTCGTTATCGGTAGTGGGGGCTTCGTGTCCATGTTCGAGATGCATGACGGCGAAGTTCCCAAGGTCATTGAAGAAGTATGGCCGCCGAAGGAGGATGGCCGGGACTGGGATTACTTGGGAGCATTCATCTTGAGTAGTGACGGCAATCTGGTGTTTGCTCCACCGAACGTGATGAGCGAGCATATAGATTTGTTAGGTGCAGGCAGCACGCCTTATCGGTTAGCAGCCCAAGTTCCCCAAAACTAGGCCTATAGACCAACAGCTGAATGGCCGCTCACCACCCTTTGCGGACCCGCTGAGGGTCCGCAAAGGGTCATCGTCCTTACTCGACCGCCGTCCCCGGCTTCGGCTTGGCCAGTTGGCGTTGACCTGCCGTCTTGCGGCGAAGGATGCCGCGAATCCACTGGGCGAAGTCATCCACGATGGTGAAGATCGCCGGGATGTAGAGCAGGGACAGGAAGGTCGAGGAGATCAACCCGCCCAGCACGGCGATGGCCATGGGGGCGCGGAACTGCACGTCCGCCCCGACGCCCAGGGCGATCGGCACCATGCCCGCCCCCATGGCGAAGGTGGTCATCAGGATCGGACGGGCGCGCTTGTGCGCGGCGTCCATGATGGCTTCATGACGCGACATGCCACCCTGTTCGGCCATGATGACATAGTCGACCAGCAGGATGGAGTTCTTGGCCGCGATCCCCATCAGCATCAGCACCCCGATCAGGGCGGACATGGAGAAGTTGGCCCCCCCGACGGCCAGGGCGATGAAGGCGCCGCCGATGGCCAGCGGCAGGGCCGCCATGATGGTGATCGGATAGGCGAAGCTTTTGAACAGCAGCGTCAGCACCGCGTACATCAGCAAGATGCCTGAAGCGAAGGCTATGGCGAAGCCGGTCAGCATTTCCTGAATGAACTCGGTGTCGCCCGCCGCAACCTGACGCACATCCGGCGGCAGGTTCTTCACTGAAGGCAGTTTCTGCACCGCGGCGCTGGCGGCGCCGGTGGCCATGCCGTCCAGTTCCGCGCTGATCGAGGCGATCCGCGAACGGTCCTGCCGCGTCACGGCGGCGGGTCCTGCGCCGAACTGAATATCCGCGACGGCGCTCAGCGGCACAGTCGTCCCATTATTGGCGGGAATCCGCAGGTTCTGCAGGACGGTGATGTCCTCGCGCGCGGCCTCGGTCAGTTGCAGCCGGATCGGAATCTGGCGGTCGCCCAGATTGTATTTGGGCAGGTTCTGATCGACGTCGCCGATGGTGGCCACCCGCACGGCCTGCGAGATGGCGCCCGCGGACACACCCGCCATAGCCGCCTCGTCCGCGCGGGGCGTGACCAGGATTTCCGGGCGGGCGATGGCCGCCGAGTTGACCACGTTCGCCAGACCCTTGACGCCGCGCATCTCCTCTTCGACCTTGCGTGCCGCAGCATTCAGCGACTCTGGATTATCGCCCAGAATCGAGAAGGTGTAGGTCGTGCCGTCGCCGGGACCGCCGCCCTGCTGCGTGACGCCGGCGCGGATGCGGGCGCCGGGAATCTGTTTCATTTCATCGACCATGGCGCGGGCGAAGGCCTGCTGGCTCAGCTTGCGTTTCCCCTTGGGCACCAGGTCGGCGTAGATGTTGGCCTGGTTGACTTCCTGACCGCCGATGGCGGCATAGACCGACGTAACCTCCGGCCGGGCCTCCAGCTTGCGAGTGATCTGCTGCACGATCGCATCGGTTTCGCGCAAGGTCGCGCCCGGCGCGGTTTCAACCTGGAAGGCGGCGCGGGCGGTGTCGCCGGGCGACATGAACTCGAACGACATCCTGGCCGCTATGGAGGCTCCAACCGCAGCGACAAGGAACGCTATGCCCAGGACGAAGACCTTCCAGCGATTGCCCAGCGACCAGCGCAGGGCCCGCAGATAACCGCTCATCCAGAACGGGTCCTTGTCCTCATGATGGGTGTGCTTGAGGATGTAGGCGGCCATCAGCGGCGTCAGCGTGCGCGCCACCACCAGCGAGAAGATGACGGAGATGCAGGCCGCCAGGGCGAAGGCCTTGAAGAACTGGCCGATGATGCCGGGCATGAAGCCCACGGGGGCGAACACCGCCACGATGGTCCCGGTTGTCGCCACGACCGCCAGACCGATTTCGTCCGCCGCTTCGATCGAGGCGTCATAGGGTGGTTTGCCGTCCCGCATGTGCCGGACGATGTTCTCGATCTCGACGATGGCGTCATCGACCAGGATGCCGATGGTCAGCGACAGGGCCAGCAGGGTGACCACGTTCAGCGACTGGTCCAGAGGACCCAGGATGGCGAATGTCGGGATCAGCGACATCGGCATGGCCGTCGCCGCGATGAAGGTCGCCCGCCAGTCTCTCAGGAAGATGAAGACGACGATGACCGCCAGGACGGCGCCGACAACCAGAGCCTCAAGAGAGGCGAAATAGCTTTCCTCGATCTCCTCGACGCTGGCCGTGACCTGCTGGATCGTCAGCTCGGGGTGGGCCTCGTCGATGCGTTTGACCTCCTCGCGCACCTTGTCGGCGACCTTGACCTCGGACGCGGTTCGCGAGCGCAGGAAGTTGAAGGTGACGGCTTCCTGGCCGTTGTAACGGGCCAGACGGCGCGGTTCGGTCCATTTATCCTCGACGGCGCCCAGACTATCCAGGCGCACGGTCCGGCCATTTCCCAGAGGGATCAGCGTGCCGCGAAGCTGTTCGACCGAGGTTGCGGCGCCCAGGGTGCGAACGGCGCGTTCCGAACCGGAGATGGTGACGCGGCCGCCAGGCAGATTGTTGTTGACGTTGATCAGGGCCTGGCTGACCTGGGCGGCCGTGACGCCGTAGGCGTCCAGGCGTTGCGGATCCAGCTCAACCCGGATTTCGCGGTCCACGCCGCCTGAGCGGTTGACCTGACCCACCCCGCCCAGGGCCAGCAGGGCGCGGCTCATCTCATTGTCGATGAACCAGCTGATCTGTTCCGGCGTCATGGTCGGCGAACGGACCACATAGGTGATCAGGGCGTCGCCGGTGATGTCGATGCGTTGAACCGCCGGTTCCTGCATGTCCTGGGGCAGGGAGGCGCGCAGGCCGGTCATGGCGTTGCGCACGTCATTGGTGGCCCGGTCGGTGTCCGTGCCCAGCTCGAACTCAATGACGGTCAAGGAAACGCCGTCGCTGATGTTGGAGGTTATGTGGCGCACGCCCGACAGGCCCGCCAGCGAGTCCTCGATCAGCCGCGTGACCTGCACCTCCATTTCGGCGGGCGCGGCGCCGGGGCGCGCAGCCGTGACCGAAACCAGCGGGAAGTCGATGTCGGGATTGGAGTTGATCCGCATGCCCGAGAAGCCGACCACCCCGCCCAACGTCAGCAGGACGAACAACAGGATGATCGGGATCGGGTTCTTGATCGCCCAGGACGAGATCTGGTTCATGATCGTGTCCTATTTTGCCGCGGGTGCAGCGGCCGGTCGGGCGGCGGGTGTCGGGGCAGGGGCCTGGGCCACGGTGACCCGGTCGCCCTCATTCAGGAAGCCTGCGCCGTCCACGATCACGCGCACGCCGATGGCGACGCCCTCGACCGCAGACTGGGCGTCGCTGCGCGACAGGACGGTGATCGGCTGGAAATGGACCGAACTATCGGTGTTCAGGACGAAGACGCCGGGCTTGTTGTTGCGATACAGCACCGCCGCCGTCGGCACCGTGGTCGCGGGTTGATCGCCCGCCGCAATGTCGGCGCGGGCGAACATGCCGGGACGCAGATGGCTTCCGGCCGCCAGGGTGATGCGGGCCAGACCCAGGCGGGTTTCGGCATTGACCGCAGGTGTCACGATCCGCACCGTGCCGGTCGTATCGCCGCCCTCGCTGGAGGAGATGGTCGCCGACTGGCCTGCGCGGATAAGGCCCAACTGGGTTTCCGGCACCTGTGCATTCAGTTCCAGGCGGCCGTCACGAACCATGCGGAACAGTTCGGTCCCGGCCGAGATGATCTGGCCCTTGGTCACGCTGCGGCTGATGATCAGACCGGACACTGGCGCACGAATGGTCGCCTGCGACAGGCGTGTTTGCGTTTCCGCCAGCGAGGCGCGGGCCGCGGCCAGATTGGCGGCGGAGGCGCGCTGATTGGCCAGGGCCGTGTCCAGCGCCGCCTGGCTGAGGAAGCCGCGTTCCTTCAACTCTTGGGCGCGGGCCAGGGCGGCGTCGTCACGGGCGTTGTTGGCCTGGGCGGTCTGGACGGCGGCCTGCTGCTGCTGGACCTGGGCGCGCAGCAGCACGTCGTTCATCTGCACCAGCGGCTGTCCTTCGCGGACATAGGCGCCCTCGTCCACGTAGAGGGCCACGGCCGTCAGGCCGCCGGTCTCGGCGCCGACGGGCACCTCCTGCCAGGCGGATACGGTGCCGGATGCGGTGATGACGCGGTTCAGGCTGGTTTCGGCGACGGTCGCCGCCGTGACGGTCTGGCGCGAACTGCCCGCTTTTTCGTCCTTGTTTTCATCGCCCCCATGCCCGCCGCAGCTCGCCAGCAACAGCGCGGACAGCGCAACGGCGCTAAGGCCCAGAGCGGTTCGGGTCATCTTTGACACGGGGAAAGTCCTCGGTTGCAGGCGAAGCGGCGGGTCGGCTTGCGCCGAGCCTAGGGGCATAGCTGTTTACAGCGTGTTCCTCTTCCTCTCAAACGCCGAAAGCGATTGTTGCAAAGCCTTAATCTGGTACTGATAAAGGCGCAGATCGGCGCGCGCTCTGGCCCCCGGCACGTCCGCGTGATAGGGGCGCGCGGATGACGACTCCCCCGATTTCGAACATTCGCAACTTCAGCGTGGTCGCGCACATCGACCATGGCAAGTCGACCCTGTCCGACCGACTGATCCAGCACACCGGCGGCCTGACGTCGCGCGAGATGTCCGAGCAGGTGCTCGACAACATGGACATCGAGAAGGAACGGGGCATCACCATCAAGGCCCAGACCGTGCGCCTGAACTACAAGGCGCGCGACGGCCAGGATTACGTCCTGAACCTGATGGACACGCCCGGCCACGTGGACTTCGCCTATGAGGTGTCGCGCAGCCTGGCCGCCTGCGAAGGCTCGCTGCTGGTGGTCGACGCCTCGCAAGGCGTCGAGGCCCAGACCCTGGCCAACGTCTATCAGGCCATCGACAACAACCACGAGATCGTCCCCGTCCTGAACAAGGTCGATCTGCCCGCCGCCGAGCCGGACCGCGTGCGCGCCCAGATCGAGGACGTGATCGGCATCGACGCCTCCGAGGCCGTCCTGGCCAGCGCCAAGTCCGGCATCGGCATCGAGGAGGTGCTGGAGGCCATCGTCACCAGGCTGCCGGCGCCCAAGGGTGATGCGAATGCCCCGCTGAAGGCCATGCTGGTCGACGCCTGGTACGATCCTTACCTGGGCGTCGTCGTGCTGGTGCGGGTGTTCGACGGCGTGCTGAAGACCGGCATGCGGGTCAAGATGATGCGCAACGGCTCGACCCACCTGATCGACCGCGTCGGCGTCTTCCTGCCCAAGAACACACCCGTCGATCAGCTCGGCCCCGGCGAGGTCGGCTTCATCACCGCCCAGATCAAGGAAGTGGCCCACGCCGCCGTCGGCGACACCATCACCGACGAGAAGAAGCCGACCGCCGAACCGCTGAAGGGGTTCAAGGAAGTCCAGTCGGTGGTCTTCTGCGGCCTGTTCCCGGTAGACGCCGCCGATTTCGAGGACCTGCGCGCCGCCATCGGCAAGCTGCGCCTGAACGACGCCAGCTTCACCTATGAGATGGAATCCAGCGCGGCCCTGGGCTTCGGCTTCCGCTGCGGCTTCCTGGGTCTGCTGCACCTGGAGATCATTCAGGAGCGTCTGAGCCGCGAGTTCAATCTCGACCTGATCGCGACCGCCCCTTCGGTGGTCTACAAGATCGGCCTGCGAGACGGCTCCGAGATCGATCTGCACAATCCGGCCGACCTGCCCGACGTGATGCAGATCGAGACCATTTCCGAGCCCTGGATCAAGGCCACCATCCTGACCCCCGACGAATACCTCGGCAGCGTGATCAAGCTGTGCCAGGATCGTCGCGGCTCGCAGGTCGAACTGTCCTACGTCGGCGCCCGGGCCATGGTGGTCTATGAGCTGCCGCTGAACGAGGTCGTCTTCGACTTCTACGACCGGCTGAAGTCGATCTCGAAGGGCTATGCCTCGTTCGATTACGAGATCACCGAATACAAGGTCGGCGACCTGGTGAAGATGTCCATCCTGGTCAACGCCGAGCCGGTCGACGCCCTGTCCATGCTGGTCCACCGCGCCCGCGCCGAGACGCGCGGCCGGGGCATGGTCGAGAAGATGAAGGAGCTGATCCCGCCCCACCTGTTCGTCATCCCGATCCAGGCGGCCATCGGCGGCAAGATCATCGCCCGCGAGACCGTGCGGGCGCTGAGGAAGGACGTGACCTCCAAATGCTACGGCGGCGACGCCACCCGCAAGAAGAAGCTGCTGGAGAAGCAGAAGGCCGGCAAGAAGAAGATGCGCCAGTTCGGCAAGGTCGAGATCCCGCAGGAAGCCTTCATCGCCGCCTTAAAAATGGACGACGACTAAATCCTCCCCCGCCGGGGGAGGGGGACCGCACAAAGCATGGTGGAGGGGGCGACCCGCGCGCCGTTGTCACACCTCCACGCCCTTCGGCACGCTCAGTTCGTCACGTAGGTCCTGCGGGTGCAGCCGCGCCATTTCCGCGTCCAGCATCTCCAGCGGTTTCAGCCGCCCGGCGTCGTCCCAGAAGCCCTCGGCTCACGGCTGGCCCGTCTCGCGCGCCCGCCCACGTCTCGCCCCGCTCCCACGCCCGCCTGATCTCCCACCAGGTGTCCTCGAATCGGATTTCCGTATCGGGGCAAAGGTCGTGGGCGCGCTGTAGCAGCGTCAAACGTCAGGATCGGACGCCGCATGCTCAGGCGAAGCCGCGCCGCCCGCCTGACGCCGAAGACCGCGCCCCTGCGACGGGTCTTCGACATCCTGACCAACCACGCCGAGGCCGAGCGCCGCTTCGCCATGAACACCAGCGACAAGAGCGAGTGGGAACTGCGCGGCCAATACTGGCAGGCGAAGCAGAAGCTGGAGAGCGCCAACACCGAATGGAGCCACGCCCAACTGGTCCGCCGCGTCCAGCTTGAGCGCCGCATCGCCGCCCTTGAGGACCAACTCCGCGCCGCCGGCCTCGACCCCGCCATCGAACGCGAACAGGACCGCCGCATCTCCCAGGGCATTGACCTCTTCCTCGGCCCAATGTGGGGGATCGTGACGATGGAGGAGTGGGAGAAGACGCTGGATGAGCTCTAGCGCCTGACGCAAGTGGCAGACTCACGCTCAATAGCCGACCTTCACTACAATTTCTGAAGTGTTGGAGCGATAACCCGCGCCGCCACCGATAACTGAGTATCGATTGAGCGTAAAAATTTCCCCTACGCCTTCATAAAGTGCTCGAACAGAGTGATGATCTGCGTTACTAATCAAAATCTTCACACCTCGACGTTCTGCTCTTGCTACAGCCTTGGATAATCGTACTTGATCTTCCCATGAGAAAAGATTCTCGTTGTACTTTATAAATCCATTGTTGTTATGTTTTACTGTATAGGGCGGATCCAGAAATACGAAATCTCCCTCTCTGCTCTGGTTTACAATAGGTTCAAAGTCTGAGTAGATAATTTCGCATCCAGTCAGTGCTTTCGAAACTGAATCAAAATCGTCTGATGGCAAAAGAACAGTGTCCTTTGTGCCCCTAGGAACGTTAAATTGCCCCTTTTTGTTGACGCGATAGAGCCCATTGTAGCAGGTCCGATTTAGATACAGAAACCAGGCTGCCAGCTCTACTGGATCATCTGGCCGATTGGGTCTGATTTTATAAAAATATGCATCGCTATGATTTCGAGCATGACGCTGCAACGCAGATTTAACGCCTTCAAAATCGAACTGGATCGCTTTGTAGGTCCGTATGAGGTCGCGATTAACGTCTGAAACTATCGCTTTTTCGGGACGTAGTGAAAATAAAACAGCTCCGCCACCGAAGAATGGCTCGAAATACGTGTTATAGCTCTCAGGAAAAAGATCTAGGTGATTGCGAATAAACCATCGCTTCCCACCTGCCCATTTAAGTGGAGGCGTAATCTGAGGAAAAAGTTCAGCCATTGAGGCTGCTCTTTAGTTTTCCTTGAACTAGATCTAGAAGTTCAACATTCTCGTCAGAGTAAGATCTGTTAAATGGATGGGCGTAGATTTTTCTAACATCATTAAAATCATCGATCCATTTCACATATTTAGCTAAACCCTTTTGCTGTCCAGGCAAGGGAATGTTCAATATTTCTTTGAAATGAGGCCAATTTTCATTTGTCTCAATGATTTTCTTTAGCTCGATGATGTCTAGATAAGTCTCAAGCGGGGTATTGCCGTCCGGGTCTGTGTCGGCCCTTTTGCTGTATGCCTTGATCTTTATGTCCTTATTTTTTATGCCTTTTTCAAAGAAATCAGCTCCGTAAATTTCGCGAAGCTTACCTACTACAAAGCTGTGTAGGGTGTCGCTAATCCATCGCACGGCCTGATCTCCGTGATCTGTACGCCCTTTGGATGTGTTGACGCGGAATTCGTCGAGCCCGTCCACTGAGAACGACGGTATCTGCTCAGAAATCAGATGGGCGGCTTGAAGGAAGTAGCGTCGGGGGCCGCCAGTGCCGAACGTTATCGGAAAACGAGCTTTGAAATCCTCGTCCGTGGCGTTCTGGCAAAACGCAACAAAGGGTTGGGCGAGAAGTTTCGCTTGGTCCGCCAACTCGCCAGGCTGAAGTTCGTGGACGTCGATCCTCTCCGTTCGTTCGAGGTGTCTGACCAAGTCTCCAGCCAGCCGAATGATCGCCGCAACCGCGACATTGTGACAAAGGGGGACTTCAGAGCCTGCCCATCTGTCAGGATTGACGTTCCTGATGCCTTCGAAAAAGTCGCTCATGAAGGTGGTCAGATTGGCCAGCGTATTCTCGTGAGATGAGCCTGTTAGTGGGCCAGCGACGAACCCACCGTCACGACCGGAAATGCGACCGATCAGTCCGCTCTGGAGAATCGCTGGCTTTAGCTGCGGAACGGTCAAGGGTTGCTGTCGCCCGCGCATTCCGGGCAGAGCAATTCGATCCTCAAATGGACCGAGAACCTCTCCACGAAGCATGTCGAGCGCTCTGACGGCGATCGCATTCAATGCTTCGCGATGATCTTCAGAACCCCACTTAAGCTCACCGTCCAGCTCATCTAGAAGTTTTTTCTGAACCTGTTTCTGTTCTCGATTGATTGTCGCAAATAGGTTGGCCTCCTCTTCTGGGGGCAGCCTTTCAAATGCGACAACAGGAATCGCAGGTGCGTGATGCGGGTCACTGACTACGGCAGCTCCGTAAAGCCGATGTTGTCCATCGATTATCCAGCAACTTTTGTAGGTATCTGGAAGGTATAACTGCCCGAAATGCGTGTCACCGGTCGGATCCTTTTGACCGATGTCGAACCGCAAATCGTGATGGAAATTTACGAGTATAGAGTTGGCGAAGTAGCCACCTCCCTCCAAAAAAACCGCAATTTTCTTCAGTCGCCCTGGATTGATCAAACGCTGGTAAGTAGGCGCTCCCGAAGGATCTCGGAGATCTCGGTGATTTACGAAAGCTCGTTTAAGAAGGTCAGCCGCGGAAATTGTAAAGGCGTAAGCATGCCGCCCGCCGAGTTTGAAGCGTGACGCCATCACGAACGTCTGCGACAGTGCAGGAACGGACTGGCCCTTCAAAAATTCGGCGTGAAATTGATACTTCGCCGCGCGGCCGAGCGTTTTTGCGATCTCCATAAAATATCGCAGTTCGTGCTCACGGACGACGTGGATTTGTCGATCTTTTGCGCGAGCGAGGTCGTTCTCCTTCCAACGAATACGGGCTGTAACCATCATCCAGATGATCTTTGGCTTATAGCCGGGCCCGCCATGTGAGCGGATCGCGTTCGCTACCTGCTTCTTGATAGAGTCAAACTCAGAGATCTCTGCCTGAAGACTTTTCGACTTCATGGTCTCAGCGGATTTGCATTCCGCGACGACGGCTGTTTCAGCGTCCAACGCGAGAACGTCGATCTGCTTGGATATTTTCTTACCTTCTACGTCAACCGTCACTTTGAAATGACGACCAGAATTCAGTTTCTCGTATCCTAGAAGGTAAAGCATCACCCAAAGCTGATTTTCTAGCTGTTCATCTAGACGCTTTGTCCGACGCACCCGAACCCCGCGCTGCATCTCGCGGTCAAGTTCCCAGCCGTCGTCTAAATGAGCTTGAAGTTCTGCCTGACTGATCCGCTTAGTGAAATACGGTTGGCGGCGCTTCTTATATTCGGCGATCCGCGCCGCCTTCGATTCGGTCAATCCATCTTTTGGGATCACCGCAGAATTAGCTTCCGACAACACTTATCCCCTACCTCACGACTCTGTTTCGAGGATATTAAGAGTTGTCGGTCTTGCATAGCGTTAGTTGAACGCCCCTACAGCCGCCCCTTCCTGAACCGCTCCTGCGCCTCCGTCGCCGCCTCTGCGCGCCATCGCTTCGGCGCCGATTTGTCCACCTCCTCGCCCGCCCCCGTCAGGGCTTCGTTGGCGAACTCCAGGTCCATCAGCTTCATGCGCTTGATCTCGTCGCGCAGGCGGCCGGCTTCCTCGAACTCCAGGTTGGAGGCGGCCTCGCGCATGCGGCCTTCCAGGTCGCGCAGGGCGGCCTGGAAGTTGGAGCCGACGAAGGGTTTGGAGGCTTCGGCCACGCCCGGTTTGGTCAGGCGATCCATCTCGCGCGACTCATAGGGGCTGTCCATGATCTCCTTGATGTCGCGCTTGACCGTTTCGGGCGTGATGCCGTGTTCGGTGTTGTAAGCCATCTGCCGTTCGCGACGGCGGTCCGTCTCGGCGATGGCGCGCTCCATGCTTCCGGTCATGCGGTCGGCGTACAGGATGACGCGGCCGTCGACGTTGCGCGCGGCGCGGCCGATGGTCTGGATCAATGAGGTCTCCGAGCGCAGGAAGCCCTCCTTGTCCGCGTCCAGGATGGCGACCAAGCCGCACTCGGGGATGTCTAGGCCCTCGCGCAGCAGGTTGATGCCGATCAGACAGTCGAAGGTCCCCAGCCGCAGGTCGCGCAGAATCTCGATCCGCTCCAGCGTGTCCACGTCGGAGTGCATGTAGCGGACGCGGATGCCCTGCTCATGCATATATTCGGTCAGGTCCTCGGCCATCTTCTTGGTCAGGGTGGTGACCAGGCTGCGATAGCCACGGGCCGTCGTCGCCTTGACCTCGTCGATGACGTCGTCGACCTGATTGCGGGTCTTGCCCGAGACGGGGCGGATCTCGACCGGCGGATCGATCAGGCCGGTGGGGCGGATGACCTGCTCCACGAAGACGCCGCCGGCCCGCTCCATCTCCCACGGGCCGGGGGTGGCGCTGACATGCACCGTCTGGGGGCGCATGGCGTCCCATTCCTCGAACTTGAGGGGCCGGTTGTCGATGCAGGAGGGCAGGCGGAAGCCGTATTCCGCCAGGGTCGACTTGCGGCGGTAGTCGCCCCGGAACATGCCGTTGATCTGGCCGATGGTGACGTGGCTCTCGTCCACGAACAGCAGGGCGTTGTCGGGGATGTATTCGAAGAAGGTGGGCGGCGGCTCGCCCGGCGCGCGGCCGGTCAGCCAGCGGCTGTAGTTCTCGATGCCGGCGCAACTGCCGGTGGCCTCCATCATCTCCAGGTCGAACCGGGTGCGTTGCTCCAGCCGCTGGGCCTCCAGCAGCTTGCCGTTCTCGACCATCCAGTCCAGCGTCTCCTTCAGCTCCGCCTTGATCCCGGCGGCGGCCTGGTTCAGCGTCGGGCGGGGGGTCACATAGTGGCTGGCGGCGTAGACGGTGATCTCGTTCAGATCGGCCGTCTTCTTGCCCGTCAGCGGATCGAACTCCTGGATCGCCTCCAGCTCGTCCCCGAACAGGCTGATGCGCCACGCCCGATCTTCCAGGTGGACCGGGAAGATTTCGATCACGTCCCCCCGCTTCCTGAACATCCCCCGGTCGAAGTTCAGGTCGTTGCGCTTGTACTGCAGCGCGATCAGATCCGCCCGCAGCTTCGCCTCATCGATCTGGTCCCCGACCTTCAGGGTGAAGGTCATCGCCGTATAGGTCTCGACCGACCCGATGCCGTAGATGCAGCTGACCGACGCCACAACAATGACGTCTTCTCGTTCTAGTATAGCTCGAGTAGCAGAGTGCCGCATCCGGTCGATCTGCTCGTTGATCGACGAATCTTTCTCAATGTATGTATCGGTGCGAGGAACATAAGCTTCAGGCTGATAGTAGTCGTAGTAGCTGACAAAGTATTCGACGGCGTTATCGGGGAAGAAGCTTTTGAACTCGGAATAGAGCTGGGCCGCCAGGGTCTTGTTGGGGGCCAGGATCAGGGCCGGGCGCTGGGTTTCCTCGATCACCTTGGCCATGGTGAAGGTCTTGCCCGAGCCGGTGACGCCCAGCAGCACCTGGTCGCGGTCGCCCGCCTGGGCCTGGGCCACCAGTTCGGCGATGGCGGCGGGCTGGTCCCCGGCGGGGGTGTATTTTGTCTCCAGCCGGAAGCGGCCGCCCTTCTTCTTGCCCTCGTGCGAGGGGCGGTGCGGCACCCAGTCGGCGGGGGCGGCGACCGGCTCTTCCGGCGTCAGGCGCGGGCCGGCGACCGGGGCGAACATCGGCATCTTGCCCACGTTCTGGCCCGTCTCTCGGATGAAGGCGGCCGAGGCCTCCTGCACCCCCGGATTGGGCACGTGAACGGGCTTGGCCGGCTTGGCGGCGGCGGGCTTCGGCGTCGAAGAACGGTTCATGAACAGAACTTAGTGCGTGAGGGCGGATCTCGCCATAGCGCGCCTGTAAGCGGAGGGTTGCTCAGGCCGCGCGGCGCGCGGCGTAGGCGCCGCCCGGCAGGGCGGTGATCCAGCCGTAGCGGACCAGGGTGGACAGGGCCTGGACCACTCGCTGCTCGATCCGTTTGCCGCCCCCTTTGAAGGCGCGCGATACGACGGCGGCGTCCATGGGCCGGTTCGCCGCCTGGAGGACGGCGTGGATGGCCATGGCCTGTTCTCCCTTGTCCTTGGGAAAGGCCGGCAGGCTCTTGTCGATGGCGACGACCGTTTCGCCCAGGTCCAGTTGGCCCGATGTGGCGGCGGCGGCGCCCTTGGCGAAGCGGGGGATCTGGTAGTCGGGGCGCAGCCAGCGGACGTGGCCGGCGGCTTCCTCGGCCGCGCGCTCGGCGTTCAGGGCGACGAGGCGTTCCAGAATCTGCTCGTCGGTCAGGTCGTGGGGCCAGCCGTAGGCGTCGGCGACGGCCCGGTCGATCTGGTCGTGCAGGTCCTTGAGGATCAACACCCGGCCGCGATCCTTGACGTCTTCGTCCTTCGCGTCGAGCGGCGTTCCGGCGCGGACCTTCTCCAGCACATTGTAGAGGCCGGTCAGGGTCAGGTCGGGATGTTCGGCCTGGACCGTCTTGCGCGTGGCGTCGAGTTCCTCGCCGAGATCGCGGAGGCGGGCGCGGAGGGCGTCGGACGGGTCGGGGAAGGGGAAGGGGTCGAAGCAGCTATGCTTGATGAACCGGGGTCTATCTTCCAAGGACGACGCCCCCGCAGCGAACCAAGCTGCATAGACGGATGACGAAAGCACCGACACCATGCCAGCATCATCCACAAAGAAGTTCATCAGTGCATCGTCGGGTAGAATGCTCACGTCAAGCAATACAAACGCCCTGTTCTTTTGGGTGACAGGGGTGGCCAAGTAGCGGGATAGAGCAACAGCGGCAGGGCGCATTTCCGCTCGAGGCTCACCGAAGAGCCACCAGTTCTCCCTGTAGGTAGCTCGATTGTTAACGTCTCGTTCTGGCTTCACCTTAATCAGCAAGTACTGGTAGATTTCGGGATACTCTTGCCGAACCTGCTCGGCCGTCAGGCCGAAGAGGTCGATGACCATCACGCCGCGAGGAAGGGCCGTCAGATCGCGGCCGTTACGGTATTGACGGATGTGGCGCTCCAGTCCCGGCCGTCGGCCCAACCCCAGTTGTTCGGCTTCCGCCGGCGTAACGATGAAGCCTGAGCCATGTAGCTTCACTCCCGGCGAGCAGACGCCGGCGTTGGCCAGCAGCGGCTTGGCCCGAGTGACGTCCACGCCCAATGTCAGGTCCGAGTTGATTAGTCCCTCGCGGATGCTGAAGGTTAGCCTTGGATCGTCGGTATCCAGTCCTGCCTCCGACGCTACCTCATGCAACTCGCCCTCGTGCGCGCCGGCTCGCACGACCGTCATTGCGATCCGCACCGCCGCGCTGTCCTTCGTCGCCTTCGTCCACGGATGGTCCGGGATCGCAAAGATCAGCGAGACCGGCGCCTTGGCATTCATGTGTCGCTCCATCACCCGGCGCTGGAACACCTGGCTGATCGAGTTGGTGGTGACGAAACCGAAGCGGCGGAGCGGTGTTTGCTTGCGCGTCAGCAACTCAGCCGCGCGGTCCCACCAATACATGACGAAGTCGGCGCTCTCGTTCATGCACGGATAGGCGCGCCAGAGGGCCTCGGCATAGCCTGGGGTCAGGCGCGAGCGCAGGTATTTTGCGCCTATAAATGGCGGATTTCCAACGATAAATTCTGCATCCGGCCATTCCGGCCTGCGCGAATCGCTGTAAGATCGACGGATCGACGGATCGACGGATCGACGGATCGACGGCTTCGGTCGCTCTG
>CAUQZC010000002.1:0-334786 GCA_963522565.1 uncultured Brevundimonas sp.
GGCCAGTTTGGCGGCTTCGGCCCGAGCGGCTTCAGCGGCGGCCTTGGCGGCGGCGGCTTCTTCGCGTGCGGCCTGAGCGGCGCGCTCCGTGGCGGCGGCCTGTTCGCGGGCGGCGGCTTCAGCAGCAAGCTTTGCGGCTGCGGCGGCGTCGGCCTTGGCGGCGTTTGCCTGCGTCGCCAGGGCGATGGCGCGGCGACGGGCTTCCTGCTCCTCAGGCGACAGTGCGCCGCCAGCGGGTTGCGGCGAACGCTGACCCTGCGGGCGCGACTGAGACTGCTGCGGACGCGCGACATCGAAGCCCTGGGGACGTTGTGGTCCGCCAGCGCCAGGACGGCGCTTGGTTTCGACCACCACCGTCTTGGATCGGCCATGGCTGAAGCTCTGCTTCACGGTGCCGGTCGAAACCGAGCCCGCAGCGCGCGGCTTAAGGCTCAGCGGAGCGCGCGGCCCCGACTGGGACGGCGTGCCGCCCTGATTGCCTTGTCCGGCGCCTGGGCCTTGGTTGGTCTTGTCGTTTTCGTCGCTCATCCGGTCGCTTTACTTGGGGCGGAAAAGCCCGCCGTCGTCTCAATACCCATGAACGACCGTGAGCCCGTCTCCGCCCTTGGAGACAGGCCGTCGGCCGTCAAAATCCTCAGCTCGCCCCTATCGGGGTTGCTCCCGCCGATCCGTCCTCGCCACCGGGAACATCCCAGTGAGGGGGGCGAAGCGGCCGAAATCCGGCCAGTCGTTCGACCTCAATGGTCCACCGATCGGCCCTTCCGCCCGCAAGCAGGACGGCGTGTATCGCATTTTCCAGCCCAAGGGCCAAACTCAAATCGTCCGCCGTGAATGCGCCGCAGATCCTGGAGGACTGATGGCGGGCCAATGCGAGGATTTTGCCACGCCCGTCGGCGGAGCCGTCGGCGGCTTCCAGCACCCAGGCGGCCTTGCCGGAACGGATGCTCGCGGCGGACTTTTCGAACCCGGATATAAGCACGCCTTCGCGCCGGGCAAGGCCCAGCTGGTCGAGACACCGCTTAGCCAGCAGCCGTTCGACGACATCGGCCAGGTCGGCCGGGGCGGTCAGTTTCGTCTTGGCCGAGCGGGTGAAGCCGTTCTTCTTGACCGCCGCCTCGACCGAGGCGCGGCTGGCTTCGACCCACAGGCCGCGTCCGGGCAGTTTCCTGCCCAGGTCGGGAACCACCTGGCCGTCAGGCCCGGCGACGAAACGGATCAGACGAGCTTCATCCATGACCTCGTGCGAAACGAGGTCCCGGCGTTCTCTATCGATCGTTGCGTCGCGCAAGCTCATGTTCAGCCAGGTCCCCCATCACGCGTTCGACGGTTCGGAGGCGTCCTCTTCGAGGACCTCCGCGTCGTCGGCCGAGGCTTCGCCGAACACCTGATCGGGGTCGTACTCGCCCTCGGCGTATTCGCCGTCTTCGTCGATCTCTTCGGGCTCGGGCTGCGGCAGTTCCGAAGCATCGATCCAGCCGGCGGCGACACGCGCCTGCAGGATCAGCAGCTCGGCGTCTTCCTGGGCCAGGTTGAAGCTTTCCAGCACGCCGGGGACCTTCACCCGCTCGCCGTTCTTCACCTCATAGCCGCCGCGGATTTCGTCAGTGGCCAGATCAGCCAGATCCTCAACCGTCTTCACGCCGCCTTCGCCCAGGGCGACGGCCATGGCCAGGGTCACGCCCGGCACCTGAAGCACGCCGTCCTCGACGCCCAGTTCGACGCGCTTGGCGTCCAGCTCGGCGGTCTTGCGGTCCAGGAAGTCGCGGGCGCGGGCCTGCAGCTCCTCGGCGGTTTCTTCGTCGAAGCCTTCGATCTCGGCGACTTCATAGGCGTCGACATAGGCCAGGTCTTCGACGGTGGCGAAGCCTTCAGTGACCAGCAGCTGGGCGATGACCTCGTCGACGTCCAGGGCTTCCTGGAACAGGCCGGTGCGTTCGCTGAACTCGCGCTGACGGCGCTCGGAATCCTGGGCTTCGGTGATGATGTCGATCTGCCAGCCGGTCAATTGCGAGGCGAGACGGACGTTCTGGCCGCGACGGCCGATGGCCAGCGACAGTTGCTCGTCCGGCACGACGACTTCCACGCGTCCGGCTTCTTCGTCCAGCACCACCTTGGAGACCTCGGCCGGGGCCAGGGCGTTGACGATGAAGGTCGGCTCGTCCGGGTTCCACTGGATGATGTCGATCTTCTCGCCCTGCAGTTCGGCGACGACCGCCTGAACGCGCGAGCCGCGCATGCCGACGCAGGCGCCCACGGGATCGATCGAGCTGTCATTGGACAGAACGGCCATCTTGGCGCGCGAGCCGCTGTCACGCGCAGCAGCGCGAATCTCGATCACGCCGTCATAAACTTCCGGCACTTCCTGAGCGAACAGCTTGGCCATGAAGCCCGGATGGGCGCGGGATAGCATGACCTGCGGGCCCTTGGCCTCAGGCCGAACGTCGTAGATATAGGTGCGGATCCGGTCGCCGATGTTGAACACTTCGCGCGGGATGGACTGGTCGCGGCGCATGACGCCCTCGCCTCGGCCCAGGTCGACGATGGTGTTCCCGTATTCGACGCGCTTGACGGTGCCGTTGACGATCTCGCCGACCCGGTCCTTGAACTCTTCGTACTGGTTGGCGCGTTCGGCCTCGCGGACCTTGCCGGTCACGACCTGGCGAGCCATCTGGGTCTGAACGCGGCCGAACTCGAACGGCGGCAGGTGTTCGACATATTCCTTGCCGACTTCGGCTTCGGGGTCGCGCTTGGAGGCGTCGGTCAGGCGCACCATGGCGCTGTCGTTGAACTCTTCCAGCTCGTCTTCCGGCATCCAGTCGTCGGCGACGATGGTGACGTGGCGGGTCAGCGACAGTTCGCCGGTCTTGTGGTCGATCTTGGCGCGGATGTCGTGGTGCGCGCCGTAACGCGACTTGGCGCCCTTCTGGATCGCTTCTTCGATCGCCTCGATGACGATTTCGCGGTCGATGTTCTTCTCGCGGGCCACGGCCTCGGCGATCTGCAGCAGTTCGAGGCGGTTGGCGGAAATACCGGTGACGGCCATCAGGCGTTGTCCTCAGAAGGGGTCGTGGTGTCGGTTTCAGTGTCGATGGCGTCGCCTTCCGGCAGGCCGTCGTCCTCGGGTTCGCCACGCGCAGCGCGAATGGCGGCGCCCCGTTTCATCAGGGCGTCAGTCAGAACCAGTTTGGCGTCGCTGATCCAGTCGAAGGGGATCAGGGCGGTGTCTTCCTCGCCGTCCAGGTCGATCAGGACGTTGCCATCCTCGAACCCGGCCAGCACGCCCTTGAACCGCTTGCGCCCCTCGATCATGCGATCAGTCTCAAGCCGCGCCTCCTCGCCCTCGAACAGGTCGAAGTCGACGGGGCGGGTCAGAGGGCGGTCGATGCCGGGCGACGAGACTTCCAGCAGATATTCCCCGGCGATGGGATCAGAGGCGTCGAACACCTCGGACACGGCGCGGCTCAGCTTGGCGCATTGTTCGACCGAGATGTCGTGGTCGGTCGGGCGCTCGGCCATGATCTGCAGGCGCTGACGCTTGGAGCCGGACATCAGACGGATGCGCACGACATCGAGGCCGAGCGACTCTGCAATAGGGTCGATCAGCTCAAGCAGTTGGCGGTCCTGGGCGGTTTTTGCGCGCAAGCGTCGAATATCCAAAACAAAAGCGGCGGTCCGTCCGGGCCGCCGCTTGGAACGACGCCGTTGGACGCCGGTCTAACGATGTGAAGGGCCATATAGGCGCTTACAGAGCCTTTGTCAGCCCTCTTTGGCGACACGCCGATATTCAAGGAAGACGGGCGTGGTGTCGCCCAGCTTCTTTTCCTCGTAACGGGTGACGACATGGTCGGCGGGCGGGACGAACCAGTCCTGATCGGCCGCCCCGACGCGCGTCAGGCCCGGCGTGCGGTCCAGACGCTCCAGCGCCCATTCGGCGTAATCCAGCCAGTCGGTGACAAAACGCAGCGTCCCGCCTGGCTTCAGAATGCGGGCGAAGGCCTGGGCCGTCTCGTCCTGCAGCAGACGGCGCTTGTTGTGGCGCGCCTTGTGCCAGGGGTCGGGAAACAGGATCAGCACCCGATCCACCGAGGCGTCCGGCAGGGCGTCCACAACGTCGCGCGCATCGTCGGGATGGATGCGGACATTCTTCAGATCACCTTCCTCGACATGGCGCAGGGCCGAGGCCACGCCGTTCAGAAAGGGTTCGCAGCCGATGACCAGGGCGTCGGGCCGCGTCGCCGCCTGGGCCGCCATATGCTCCCCGCCGCCAAAACCGATCTCCAGCCAGACTTCCGTCGCCTCAGGCATCATCGCCCTGGGGTCCAACGGTCCGGCCTTGGGGTCCGGCACGGCGATGGCGGGCAGCAGCGTGTCCATCAGGGCCGCCTGACGCGGCTTGATCGGGCGGGTCTTGATGCGGCCGAACGACCGCAGCGGGCGGTCCAGATGCGGGTTTTCGTCTTCGGGGGTCAGATCGGCGCTCATGCGCCTGCCGTTAGCGGTCGAAGGCCATGGCGTCCAGCGCGGGACGCCTCAACCGATCCGCTCGCGCTCGGCCGAATGCCAGCGCCAGGCCGACTGGATGATGTCCGTCAGGCCGCGTGTCGGCCGCCAGCCCAGCACCTCGCGCGCGCGGCTGTTGTCGGCCACCAGACAAGGGGCGTCGCCGGGACGGCGCGGCGTCGTCTCCACCTCGAACGGCAGATTGGTGGTGCGGCGAATGGTGTCGATCAATTCCCTGACCGTGGTGCCGGTCCCGGCGCCCAGGTTGAAGACAGACGTCTCGCCGCCCTCCAGCAGATATTTCAACGCCCGCACATGGGCGTCAGCCAGGTCCATCACATGGATGTAGTCGCGCACCGCCGTGCCGTCGCGGGTGTCGTAGTCGTCGCCGAACAGCTTGAAGCCCGACCGCTGGCCCAGCGCCGTCTGCAGCGCCAGCGGAATGGCGTGGGTTTCGGGGTGATGCCGCTCGCCGATCCGCCCCTGTTCATCCGCGCCCGCCGCATTGAAATAACGCAGGCAGACCGAGCGGAAACCGGCATAGGCCGAATAGTCGGCCAGCGCCTGTTCGACCATCAGTTTGGAGCGGCCATAGGGGTTCAGCGGGGCCTGGGGATGGGTCTCGTCCATCGGCAGACGCACCGGATCGCCATAGGTGGCGCAGGTCGAGGAGAAGACCATGCAGCCGATCCCCCCACGTCGCGCCGCCTCGATCAGGGTGATGGCGCCCGCGACATTGTTCTCAAAGAACCGCCCCGGCTCCTTCACCGACTCGCCAACCTCGATCAGGGCGGCGAAATGCAGGACGGAGGCAGGCCTGTACTTTGCGATGACCTCGCCCAGACGGACGCCGTCGCGAATGTCGCCCTGCTCCAGAACACCCCACTGCACAAAGGCCGCATGGCCGTTGCTCAGGTTGTCATAGACGACCGGCGTGAATCCCGCCTCATGCAGAGCCAGACACACATGCGATCCGACATAGCCCGCGCCGCCCGTGACCAGAACAGTTTGGGACAAGGACATCGGTTCAATAGAGACGAAGTGGGCCCGTGTTCAGGTCCACGGCTTTAGCCGTCGCCTGGAGCTGCAGATAGGCGCCGATGATATGATACAATGAGCTGGCAGGCGCCGGCTCATCGATGAAGGCGCCGTTCTCCAGCAGCTTGTCGCGCCACAAGCCATCCGGCGTCAGATACAGCCACAGGGCGCGCTGGGCGGCGGCGGCGTCATCCAGAAAATCTCTCCGCTCTCCATCATCGCTGAGTTCAGCCAGAATCAGAGCCGCCTTCATCCATTCCGTCTGAGGCCACAGCCTCGCTCGAGGGTTCCGGACCGAACCGTCGTCATTCAGGGCGTCGATCGCCACCGCTCTCTGACTGGAGACGCCGCTGCGTCCGAAGACATAAAGCCTGCGCGCTGCGGTCAAGGCCGCTTCGTCGCCTCGCGCCCTGGCGTATCGCGCCAACAGCCAAGCCCATTCGAATTGATGACCCGGCTCGACCAATCGACCGTCGTCACCCGCAGCCGGCGCCCACTCCGCATCAAAATGCTCGCGCAGGAAGCCGCCCTCGGCGTCGATGAACCGGTCCAGCGCCAGGGCCGCGATCCGGTCCGCCAGATGCGCCCAGCCTGCGTCCTCACCGGCGTCCTCCCAGGCCAGACAGGCCTCCAGAAGATGCATGTGTGCGTTCGACTGATAGGGATGATCACCCCGTTCGATCAGCCCGCCCTGCCCCGGCGCCTGCTCCAACAAAGCCTGCCGCACGGCCATGGCGCTAATCTCATGGTCGCCCTCGACGCCCGCCTGCAAGGCGGATGCATGCGCCAGCATCAGGAAGGCCTGATCATAGACCATGGCAGTGTCATCCAGAGGCTGACCGCCTTCATCCAGCAGGGTCCGCATCAGGCCGTCGGGGCGCAGATAATCGGCTTCAAGACGCCCAAACGCCCGCTGCACCATCCCTTTCCATGGACCACGCCATCCGTTGCGACCCGCCTCGGCATAGACGTGGATTTGCCGTGCCTGGACTCTCGCGCGCCGTTGCGCTGTCACAAACCGCCCGTCCAAGGACAGAAGCTCGGCAAAACCACCATCCTGATCCTGGCCCGCCGCTCCCCACAACGGCAAGGCCCGCATCCTCAGCCAGTCGGCGAGGCGTCGTCCACCGTCAGCCAAGATCTCCAACTTTGGAGCCGCAAAATCCAGATGTTGAGGCGAGGCCGTCTTCAGGCGTTCGACCACCTTCTTGACGTCCTGGCTTCGGGTCATGTCGCAGACCAGGACCGCATCATGCTCGACAATGATCGCGATATTGCGCACGCCAATGGCCGCAACCATCACGCCTTCGGGCGCCCGCGCCATGCAGTTTTCAGAATCCTCAAAAATGAACGCGCCTAGATCGCCTTCGCCCGTCGCCGACACCGCATCCCAGGCGCCCAGGTCGGACCAGGCGAAATCCACGGCCAGGACCGAGGCGTGCCGGGTCTTCTCCATGACGGCATAGTCGATGGAGATCTTGGGAGCCGCCGAGAAGGCCGACGAAAGCGTGACCAGATCACCGGCCTCAACAGGCGGCAAGGACGCTGTGACCGCCGCAGCGACCGCAGGCGCTTCCTGCCTGAGCTCATCCAACAGGATTGCGGCCGAGACGATGAAATTGCCGCTGTTCCACAGATAGCCGTCAGCGATGTAGCGTTCAGCGGTGTTTGCGTCAGGCTTTTCGACAAACGCCTTTACGGCGGACAGTCCCTGCCCTTCCGGTGCAATATAGCCATAGGCGGATGACGGCGCATCGGGCCTGACGCCCAAAGTGACGATCCGTCCGATTCTGGCCGCCTCGGCCGCTTTCGCCGACGCGTCACGAAACGCCTGATGGTCCGGAATATGATGATCCGATGCGACGAAGACATTGATCCCTAGCGGATCCGTACGGACGGTCCAGGCTGCGGCGGCCGCCATGGCGGCGGCTGAGTCCCGCGCTTCAGGCTCCAGCAGAATTTGAGCCTGAATGTCCAGCTCAGCCAGTTGTTCAAGGATCGCGTCCCGGTGCGCGACGCCGCCGACGACAATCAGCCGCCCACCATCAGAAGACAGCGGCGCGACACGCAACACCGTCTCCTGAAACAACGAGCGATTGCCCGACAATGGAATGAACTGCTTCGGTCGAGATGGCCGCGACGCCGGCCAAAGCCGCGTCCCCGCCCCACCGCACATGATTACCGGATATATGCTCATGCGCGTAGATTGCACACTGGTCACGTGCATAAAACCTTGAAACGATGACACTTAGACATTTCCAATGATCATTGTCACAAGAAAGCCGCGCCGCCCCACCTGCATAGAAAGTCATTACGACGCTGGGATCGCCAATGACAAATCTTTGCTCATCCTTACTATCCGCTCGCGCAATCTCCATCTCGATGAACAGGACTTCATCGCAGCGCCGGAATATGGTCAGGCTCGCGTCATGCTGACGCCCGATCCACGCATGAGGGTGACGACCTCGATAAACGTCCCGAACGGGAGACTTGAAGATATGAACCACCGCGCCGCCCCTATGACCACCGCCGCCCCGGCCAATCCTGCCCGTCGCCACATGCTGCTGGGCGCGGGACTTGTGGCGGGCTTTGCGACGCTTGGCGTTGTCGGCTCGCCGACCCGGGCGCAGGCCCAAACCGCCCTGTCGGCGGAAGACCGCGCCGTGGTGCAGCAGGCCCAGACCTATCTGCAGGGCCTGACCTCGGCCCAAGGCGCCTTCGTCGAGACCGGGCCCAATAACGTCCGCCGCGAAGGACGCTTCTATCTGCAGCGTCCAGGCAAGATGAGGTTTGAATACACCAATCCCGCCGGTCTTCTGGTTGTGTCGGATGGTTATAACGTCAAACGCTATGACCCCCGGCTGCAGAACTTCCAGCAGGTTCCCTTGGGCCGCACCCCCCTGTCGGTCTTCCTGGCTCGCAACGTGCGTCTGGATCAGGGCGTCCGCATTGACGGCGTGACCCGCATGGCGGGCGGCGGTTTTTCGATCACCGCCCGTGATTCCGCCCGCCCGAACGACGGCCAGGTGGTGCTCAGCTTCGCCGGAAGCCCGCTGCGCCTGACCGAATGGACCATCACCGACCCGCAAGGATCGCGCACACGGACCCAGCTGACCAGCCTGCAGTCCGCCTCCAATCTGGCCGGCAGCCTGTTCCAGCTGCGCGATCCGACACGCCGCCCGGGCCGTAGCTAAAGCACAGCCGGGTCAGGCCTTGGCGATCACTGTTATCGATCTGTTACCGGACAATCACAGGCAAACAGTAATTATGACAGTTTGACCTTTTCATTGAGTTGTGACATCTGGACCACAGGGCGACGGCGGTCGTCCTACCGCCACGGATGTCATCCCCCTCCCGGCGGCGAGAGAGACGAAACTTTCAGAGCCCGGCCCGTAGCGGCCGGGCCTTTTTTATGCGGCCAAACCGGAACCTGTCCTGCTACAGCGGGGCCATGACCCTTCGCCTCGCCACCTGGAACATCAACTCCGTCCGCCTGCGCATCGACCAGGTCGCCCGCTTCGTTCGGGAACGTGCGCCCGACGTCTTGCTGCTGCAGGAGATCAAATGCACCACGGACCAGTTTCCGCGCGCCGCCTTCGAGGAGATGGGCCTGCCGCACCTGCGTGTCCTGGGCCAGAAGGGCTGGCACGGGGTGGCCATCGCCAGCCGCCTGCCGATCGAGGACAGCGAAACCTTCCAGGTCTGCAAACTCGGCCATGCCCGCTGCGTTTCGGCCAGCGTCGCCGGCATCGACATCCAGAACTTCTACATCCCCGCGGGCGGCGACATTCCCGACCGGGTGCTGAACCCCAAGTTCGATCACAAGATGGACTTCTATGAACAGCTGACCGGGATCGTGGCGCGCCAGGACAGGTCGCGCCCGCTGGTGATGGCCGGCGATTTCAACATCGCGCCCGGCGAAGGCGACGTGTTCAACCACCGCTATATGTCCAAGATCGTCAGCCATACGCCGATCGAGGTCGAGACCCTGAACCGGCTTCAGGCGACGGGCGGTTTCGCCGATGTGCTGCGCGACCGTTTCCCAGAGCCGCAGAAACTGGCCAGCTGGTGGAGTTATCGCGCCGCCGACTTCCGCAAGTCCAACCGGGGCCTGCGTCTGGACCACATCTGGACCTCGCCCGGCCTGACACCCGCCGTAGTCAAGGACACCGCCCGCATCCACGACGACGTCCGCGAATGGGAACGGCCCAGCGACCATGCCCCGGTCACGGTGGATCTGGACATCTGATCGCTCAATAGACCGCGACGGGGCGCAACGGCGCGGGCGCAAGACGGCGGTCGGAACGCCCGAGTTGCATCGCTGCGCGTGCCAGCCGCTCGACCACCTGGTCCAGATCGGCTTCCGGCAGGGTGTAGGGCAGGCGCAGGCGGCGTTCGAAGGCGCCGTCTGCGCCGAAGCGCGGGCCGGGCGCCAGTCTCAGCCCCTCCTGCGCCGTCTGCTGCGTCAGGGCCGAACTGATCGGTCCGGGCAGACGCGCCCATAGGGACAGACCGCCTGCCGGAAGCGGACAGACCCAGTCAGGCAGACGTTCGGCCAGACGCGCGCGCAGGTGATCCCGCCTGGCCCGCAACAGGGGCCTCCGCGCCGCCAGGGCGGCGCCACCGTCATTCAGCAGTTCGACCGCCGCCAACTGCTCAAGAATAGGCACGCCCAGATCGAAACTGGCCCGACTCTGGATCAGACGCTGGATCACCGCCCTGTCCGCGCGAATCCAGCCGATCCGCAGTCCGCCCCAGACGCTCTTGGACATGGAGCCCAGCCGCACGATGCGCGGCGCATCCACCGCCGAGGCGGTCAGGGCTGGCGGCCCGCTGAGGGTCAGCTCCA
Organism: uncultured Brevundimonas sp.; assembly: GCA_963522565.1. Lineage (GTDB taxonomy): Bacteria > Pseudomonadota > Alphaproteobacteria > Caulobacterales > Caulobacteraceae > Brevundimonas. The sequence continues at coordinate 10,388 of CAUQZC010000002.1, forward strand.
CCAGAGTCTCATCCAGCACCAGCAAGGTTTCTGATCCCTTCAGCGCCGCCAGCAGGCGCAGACGATCGGTGGCCCGCATCATTCGTCCGGTCGGATTATTGTGGTCCAGCACCAGATAGGCCATCGGGGCGACGTGGCGGCGGCAGGCGGCGGCCAGACCCTCGACATCCCAGTCGTCGTCGCCGTTTTCATCCGGCAAGGCGACCGGAACGGCCCGCGCGCCTGCCGCCAGAATGGCGTCTATGGCCTGCGGATAGGTGGGGTGGTCGAACACCACCGCATCGCCCGTGCGCACCGTCAGCCGCAACAGGTGCACCAGCCCGTTGTGCGCGCCATGCGTGATCAAAATCTGCCCTGACGAAGTCGGCAGGCCGCGCCGTCGATAAGCCGCAGCCACAGCCTCGCGCAGCTCCTCCAGCCCCGCCGCCTCATAACCATGGCCCGGCAGACTGGCCGGCAGACGCTCCAGCGCCCGCGCATAGGCGGCATGGATGTTGGGATCGGCGGGCAGGACCGCAGCCGTCAGGTCGATCAGGCCTGCCCCCTCCATCTCGGGCGGCGCAGGCGGACGCTTCGCCGCCGCACCCCGGCCCGGCGGCAGGCTGGTGCAGGCGGCGGCCCCCTGCCCTCCGATCAGGAACCCGTCATCGCGCAGTCCGCCATAGGCGGCCGACACGGTCGTGCGGCTTAACCCCAGTGTCTGCGCCAGCTCCCGCTCACCCGGCAGGCGCGCAGCCAGCGGCAGTCGTCCATCCAGAATCAACAGCCGCATCGCCCCGGCAAGCTGTCGATAGGCGGCCCCCGCCCCCGGCCTGCGCCATTCGCCCAGATGGCGGATAAGGGTGGCGGAACGGATGGTGCGTGGCGTCATCAGTCCAGAATGCCACAACTGGCCCTTTTTTTGAAATCCAGTTTAGCGCAAACCCGCGACATGACCCGTCGCCTGCTTCAGCTTTTCCTCGGCCTTTGCCTCTATGGCCTGTCCATCGCCATGATCGTCCGCGCCGGTCTGGGCCTCGACCCCTGGGACGTGCTGACGCAAGGGCTGCATGAACGGTTCGCCGGTCCCGCCGGGGTCAGTTTCGGAATGGTGGTCAATCTGATCGGCGTGGTGGTGCTGCTGCTGTGGATTCCGCTGCGCCAGAAGCCGGGCGTCGGCACGGTGGCCAATGTCCTGGTCATCGGCACGGTCGCCAACCTCGGCCTGGGCTGGATCCCGGCTGACCTGGCCCTGACCCCGCGCGCTGGCCTGCTGATCGGAGGGATCATTCTGAACGGCGTGGCGACCGGCGCCTATGTGGGCGCTGGTCTCGGTCCTGGCCCGCGCGACGGCTTGATGACGGGCATCGTGGCCCGCACCGGCTGGCCGGTGAAATGGGTCAGGACCGCCATCGAGATCACCGTCGTCGCCGTCGGTTGGCTGCTGGGCGGATCGGTCGGTCTGGGCACAATCCTGTACGCCGTGGCCATCGGCCCGTTGGTCCACGTCTTCCTGCCGATGTTCACGATCAGGAAGAGGGGCTAGCCCTTACGGCTGCAGCCGGTATCCGCCCGCGTCGGTCAGCAGCAGTCGCGCCTGACCCGGCTCCGGCTCGATCTTCTGGCGCAGGCGATAGATGTGGGTTTCCAGCGTGTGGGTCGTGACCCCGGCGTTATAGCCCCAGACTTCCGTCAGCAGCTCTTCGCGCGACACCGGCTTGGCCCCGGCGCGATAGAGGTATTTCAGGATGTTGGTTTCCTTCTCCGTCAACCGCACCTTCTTGCCCTTGGCGTCCGTCAGCATCTTGGACGCGGGGCGGAACTCGTACGGGCCGATGGTGAAGACGGCGTCCTCGGACTGTTCATGGCTGCGAAGATGGGCGCGGATGCGCGCCAGCAGCACGGCGAACCGGAAGGGCTTGGTCACATAGTCGTTGGCACCCGCGTCCAAGCCAAGAATAGCGTCAGCATCCGCCGACTGGGCCGTCAGCATGATCACCGGGGTCGAGACCCCGTCCTTGCGCAGCAGACGGCAGGCCTCGCGCCCATCCATATCGGGCAAATCGACGTCCAGCAGGATCAGGTCGGCGCGAACCTCGCGGCCCATGCGGACACCGTCCGTCGCGGTCGCGGCCTGAAGGGTGCGGAACTCCTCGTGCAGGTTCAACTGCTCGGCCAGGGCCTCGCGCAGGTCGTCGTCGTCGTCGATGATCAGAATGGTCTTGGGCGTGGGCATGGTTCAGACAATGGCGAGGCTTTGGCCCCGCGCCAAGGCTTGGGGTCGTGAATTCAACTCAACTCCCTGCTTAGAGGCTGTTTAAGGCCGATTTCGTTCCCCGAACAATGCGGTTCCGACGCGCACATGGGTGGCGCCGCGACGGATCGCCGCTTCGAAATCCCCGCTCATGCCCATGGACAGAACTGACAACCCATTCCGCGCCGCAATGGATTTCAGCTGGTCGAAATGCGGCGCGGCCTCGTTGTCCGCAGGCGGAATGCACATCAACCCCTCGACATTCAGCCCATAGGTCTGCCGCGCCGCGCGGATCAGGGCGTCGGCCGCATCCGGCAAAACGCCCGCCTTCTGGGGCTCTGCGCCGGTGTTGACCTGGATCAGGACACGGGGCGCACGGCCCCGCTTGGCCGCGGCGTCGGCCAGGGCCCGCGCCAGCTTCTCGCGGTCCAGCGTCTCGATGACGTCGAACAGGGCCACAGCATCCTCGGCCTTGTTGGTCTGCAGCGGGCCGATCAGCCGCAGTTCCAGCCCCGGCAAGTCCGCCAGGCGGTCAGTCCAGCGGCCCTGCGCCTCCTGCACCCGGTTTTCGCCGAACACCCGTTGGCCGGTGGACAGTATGGCGTCGATGGCCTCGGGCTCTTGCGTCTTCGACACGGCGGTCAGGACGACCGACGCCGGGTCACGCCCCGCCGCAAGACAGGCCGCGTCGATGCGGCCTCGCACAGCGGCGACCCGTTCAGCGATGGACGCAGGCGATGAAGCGCGAGAAGAAGGGATCATGATCCTGCCGGCCGGTTACAGCGATGAGGCGAGAGCGCTCTGGGATGCGGCGACCGCTCTAAACCGCGTCGCCGCCGCTGTCAGCCCGCGCGCCGCCGCCCTGCCGCCGCTTCTGTTCTTCACCGACCCGGAACGGACGCCCCGCCCATGGGAGACGGCGGCGCGTCTGCCGTCCGGTTCCGCCGTCGTCTATCGGGCCTTTGGCGCAGCGGAGGCGGTGCAGACCGGCTCACATCTGCGTCAAGCGACCGCTGCCGCCGGGGTGAAGCTGCTGATCGGCCGCGACGTTGATCTGGCCGAAGCGGTCCGCGCGGACGGCCTGCATCTGCCGGAGCGTGAGGCGGATCGGGCGGCGAACATTCACGCCGAACATCCTGAATGGCTGCTGACCGCCGCCTGGCACGGCGCCCCCTCGCCTCTGATAACGGATCTGGATGCTCTGATCCTGTCGCCGGTCTTTCCGGCGGGCGGCGCCTCTGCGTCCAGGCGTGCGCTGGGCGTGACGGCCTTTCAGGAACGGCTCAGCTCCCTCGCGGCCCCCGTCTATGCGCTGGGCGGCGTCAGTGCGCTGAATGCGAGGCAATTGCTGGGATCAGGCGCCTGCGGGCTGGCGGGCGTGGATGCGGTCCAGTCAGCTTTTCGCTGAAACTATGACGATCAGAACTTGAAGATCGTCTCCAGCCGGACGCGCGGCTGCGCACGGCTGTTGGTTTCCTGAGCGCGCGCGGGGTCCGCCTCAGGCGCTCCAACGGCGGCGGCGGCGCCGACGCGCAGCCGGTCGTTCAGACGGTAATAGGCGCCCGCTTCGACATCGCCCCAATCCGTCTCACGACCGACAGGCTGATTCATGTTGAAGTCCAGGCTCCAGCGGCCATTGTCATTCAGGCGCAGGCCGCGGCGCGGAGCCGGGGTGTTGGGCTGTCCCGCCTGGGCGTCAGCCAGGGAAACGCTGGGCGCGCGGGTCTGCGATTGGGCGAGCACAGGCGTCGACACGGCGAGAACCGTCGTCGCAACCAACACCGCCGAGATACCGCCGAAACGCATCACCATTTCCTCAAAAACTCCGCCAAGATGCGAAGTCATAAGCTTAATCTGCCCTTACATGGGGACAGTTCCGGCGATTAGACACCGGGGGTCCGGTCGGTCAACGCAGTCGGACGCGCATATTTCCAATTCCATTCATTGTTGCACTGCGATGTGTCTCAAGCGTCACGGGAATTGGCTCCAAAGGCGTCATTGTTCGCTCAATGGATCAGCCGACAGACCAAACAGAGGCCGCCGCCCGCGACTTCGCCTTGTCATCGCCCCTTTTGACCGTGTTATAGAACCTGCTGCGGCGCGGATCATGCGAAAGCCGTGCGCGTGCGGGCCGAGGGCCCCCACGGTTCAGAGTTTACGGAGACTTCCTTGATGAGCCTCAACAAGGCCCTGGTTCGCGGCGTCGCCATCGCCCTGGTCTCGGGCGTCGCCCTTGCGGGCTGCTCCAGCATTCCTTTCGTCGGCGGCAAGAAGAGCGCGCCCAAGGCGAACGTGCAGCAGGGCATCGGCGTCAACGGCTATCTGTGGCGCGCCTCGCTCGACACCCTCAGCTTCATGCCGCTGATCACCGCCGACCCCTGGGGCGGCGTGATCAACTATGACTGGTACTCCAGCCCTCAGGCGCCGAACGAGCGGTTCAAGGCCACGGTCTTCATTCTGGACACCCGCCTGCGCGCCGACGCCCTGACGGTGACGGTCAGCAAGGAAATCAAGGGTGAAGACGGTCAGTGGAGAACCGCTCCCGTCGCGGCCCAGACCGAATCCGATCTGGTCAACACCATCCTGACCAAGGCTCGCCAGCTTAACCTCGCCAACGCCGGTTAAGCCAGGCCTTCTTCCATGCTGGCGTCGGCGCCTTCGGGCGGCCTGAGCGCCAGCCACTATTCTTCTTGGGGCGCGGCCGCCCTTCGGGCTAGTTGAGCGCGAGGGCGCGTTAGCGTCCTCGCTGCTTTCAGGATCCCCGTGGCCCGTTACGAACCCAAGACCGCCGAACCCCGCCAGCAGACCCGCTGGGCGGACGCCAACGCCTTCGTGACGAAGGATACTGGCCGTTCGAAGTATTATGTTCTTGAAATGTTCCCATACCCGTCCGGGAACATCCACATGGGCCACGCCCGCAACTATGTGATGGGCGACGTGGTGGCCCGGTCCAAGCGCGCCCAGGGCTATGATGTGCTGCACCCGATGGGTTGGGACGCATTCGGCATGCCCGCCGAGAACGCGGCCATGGAGCGCGGCATCCACCCCAAGGGCTGGACCTACGACAACATCGCCTCGATGCGGGATCAGCTGAAGCTGCTGGGTCTGTCGCTGGACTGGTCGCGTGAGTTCGCCACCTGCGACCCGGAATACTACGGCAAGCAGCAGGCCTGGTTCCTGGAGCTGTATCGGCGCGGCCTGGTCTATCGCAAGGACGGCGTCGTCAACTGGGACCCGGTCGACAATACGGTCCTGGCCAATGAACAGGTGATCGACGGGCGTGGTTGGCGTTCCGGCGCCCTGATCGAGAAGCGCAAGCTGAACCAGTGGTTCCTGCGCATCACCGACTATGCCGACGACCTGATCGACGGCCTGAAGGATCTGGACCGCTGGCCAGACAAGGTCCGCCTGATGCAGGAAAACTGGATCGGACGTTCCAAGGGTCTGCAGATGACCTGGAAATGGGCGGGTGAAGCCCCGGCCGCGTCGCCGGACGGCCTGGAGATCTACACGACCCGCCCGGACACCCTGTTCGGCGCATCCTTCATGGGCATCGCGCCCGATCACCCCATCGCCAAGGCCCTGGCCGAGGCCAATCCTGATGTCGCCGCCTTCGTCGCCGAATGCCGCAAGGGCGGGACCTCGCAAGCCGACATCGACCAGGCCGAAAAGATCGGCTGGGACACGGGCCTGAAAGCCGTCCATCCCTTCACCGGCGCCGAGGTCCCGGTCTGGATCGCCAACTTCATCCTGTCGGAATACGGCACGGGCGCCATCTTCGCCTGCCCCGCCCATGACCAGCGCGACCTGGACTTCGCCCGCAAGTATGACCTGCCGGTCATACCCGTGGTCCGCCCAGAAGGTGCAGGCGATGACTTCACCATCGGCGACGAGGCCTACACCGGCCCCAGCCTGATCTTCAATTCCGAATTCCTGAACGGTCTGGATATCGAAGCCGCCAAGGCCGAGGCCATCGGGCGGATCGAGGCGGCCGGAACCGGCAAGGGCGCGACCATCTACCGCCTGCGCGACTGGGGCGTATCGCGCCAGCGATACTGGGGCTGCCCCATCCCGATCATCCACTGCCCGACCTGCGGCCCGGTGGAGGTGCCCGCCGACCAGTTGCCGGTCGAACTGCCTGACGATGTGACCTTCGACGTGCCGGGCAATCCTCTGGATCGCCACGCCACCTGGAAACACGTCAAATGCCCGTCTTGCGGCGCCGATGCGACGCGCGAGACGGACACCCTGGACACCTTCGTGGACTCCAGCTGGTATTTCGCCCGCTTCACCGATCCCAAGGCCGAAGCGCCGATCGACAAGGCCGCTGCCGACCACTGGCTGGCCGTGGATCAGTATATCGGCGGGGTCGAACACGCCGTGCTGCACCTGCTCTACGCGCGCTTCATCACCCGCGCCCTGACCGATGCGGGCCTGATGAGCGTCAAGGAGCCGTTCGCGGGTCTCTTCACCCAGGGCATGGTCGTCCACGAGACCTATTTCGAGGGCCATGACGAGGTCGGCAAGCCGCACTGGGTCGAGCCCACCGACGTGCGGATCGAAACCATCGACGGTCAGCGCGTCGCCACCCGCCTGTCGAACGGCGCGGCCGTGACCATCGGCGACATCGAAAAGATGTCCAAGTCCAAGAAGAACGTGGTCGCGCCGCAGGAAATCCTGACCTCGCACGGCGTGGATGCAGGCCGCCTGTTCGTCCTGTCGGACAGCCCGCCGGAGCGCGATATCCAGTGGACGCCGGGCGGGATCGAGGGCGCCAGCCGCTTCGTCCAGCGGACCTGGACGCTGTTCGACAGCTTCGACCCCGCTGTTGAGGGCGACGAGGCGGCCAACGCCGAACTGATCCGCGAGACGCACAAGGCCATCAAGGCCGTGTCCGAAGGGGTTGAGGGCTTCCGCTTCAACTCCGCCATCGCCAAGCTTTACGCCTTCGTCGCCACGGTGCGCGACAACACCAAGGCGGGCGGCGGCGCCAGACGTCAGGCCCTGTCGGCCCTGGCGCGCCTGATCGCCCCCTTCACCCCCCACCTGGCCGAGGAATGCTGGACGCGTCTGGGGGAGGACGGGATGGTTCTGGACGCGCCGTGGCCTGTGTGGGACGCTGCGCTCGCGGCTGACGACGAAGTGGTCCTGCCCATCCAGATCAACGGCAAGCGGCGGGCGGAAATCCGCGTGGCGCGCGGTTCCGAACCGGCCGTGGTCGAGGCTCTGGTCCTGGCTGACGAGACCGTCAAGGCGCGTCTGGAGGGTCTGAGCGTGAAGAAAATCGTCGTGGTCAAGGACCGCATCGTCAATCTGGTGGCCGGCTGATGCGCGTCACGGCGGTCTTTGCGATTCTGCTGGGACTAGGCGTCTCGGCCTGTGGCTTCACCCCCATGTACGCCGAACCGGCGACGGGATCGGCCCTGCGCCGCATCGCCGTCACCACCCAGGACGACCGCCTGGGCTATCGGCTGCGCGAGCAGCTGGAGGACGCCCTGGCCTGGAACCGCAGCGCCACGCCGCTGTACCGCCTGACCGCAACGGTGGAGCAAAGCCGCCGCTCGCTGGGCCGTCGCATCGACGACACGGCCACCCGCTATGAGTTGACGGTCAAGGCCGCATGGACCCTGACCCCGGCGGCGGGCGGAACGCCGCTCAGCGGCGCGGAAACCGTCACCACCACCTACGCCAGCGACGACCAGCCCTATGCCGCCATCGCCGCCCAGCAGGACGGCGAGGAGCGCGCGGCGTCCGAACTGGCCCGCCTGATCCGTCTGGACGTCATGCAGGCGCTGTCAGGCCAGTGAGCCGACTGCGATGATCCTCGCCAAACGCCCGGAAATCGAACGGTTCCTGAAGACGCCTGATCCGGCCATTCGCGCGGCGGTTATTCACGGCAAGGATCGTTCCGGCGTCGCCGAACGCGCCGAGATCCTGTGCAAGACCCTCACACCGGACCTGAACGACCCGTTCAATGTCACGGTGCTGACCGACAGCGACATCGACGGCGACGAAACCAGGTTGGAAGAGGCCCTGACGGCCATGTCCCTTATGGGCGGGCGTCGTCTGGTGCGCATCCGCCTGTCCACCATCAAGCCCGGCGTGGACAAGGCTGTCGCCGCCGCCGTGAAAATCCATGCGGCGGGCGGCTATAATCCTGACGCCATGCTCGTGGTCGAGGCGGATCAGCTGGGCCGCGAATCCGCCCTGAGAAAGACCGCCGAGAAAGAGAACGGCGCCGTCGGCATCATCTGCTACGAGGATGAAACCGGCGATGTCGCCCGCATGACGCGCGAGGCCCTGGCCGCCGACAAGGTCGGCCTGAATAGCGAAGCCCTGGACCGTTTTGTCGCCCGCCTGCCCCGCGAACGCGGCCTTATGCGTCAGGAGATCGAGCGTCTGGCCCTGTTCATCGGCCCCGGCTCAGGCCGCACCATCGGCCCCGAAGAGCTGGAGCAGCATCTGGGGGTCGAGCCCGACGCCTCCCTGTCCGACGCCGCGCTCCAGGCCTTTGGCGGTCGTCCCGGTCCTGCGCAATCCGGCCTGCGCCGCGCCTTCGCCGAGGGAGAGTCCTCGGTTCTGGCCGTGCGTTCCGCGGCCATGCATCTGGGCCGCCTGCGCCGCATCAACGTCCTCCAGGCCAATGGCGCCAACGCCAAGGAGGCCGCAAAGGCGGCTGGCGTCTTCTGGAAACAGGAGGCGGAAATGCTGCGCCAGGCCCGCTCCTGGCGGCTTGAGGCTCTGGACGATGTGCTGGACAGCATCAACACCGCAGACGTCGCCACCAAGACGACGGGAATGCCCGATCAGTTGATCGCGGAACGTCTGCTGCTGGAGATCGCGGGACGCGCACGGCGCCTGGGTCTATAAAAATCCTCATCCGCACTGCGGATGTGGACGGCAAGCCTTAACCCCGCTTAGACGCCTTGCGGAATGCAGGCTTGGCCATGGCGACATTGCGCGCGGACACGCTTTTCTCTTCAGCCTTGGCGCTGGGCTGGCCTGAGAATCCGTGGCCGGCCTTGGCCTTCTTGGCGGCCAGGGCCTGTTTCAGCTTTTCGGCGGGGGTGAGCGTTGTTTCTTCAGTCATGCGCCCACCCTAGCACGTGAAACCCCTCAGCCCCGCATCAATCGGCGGCACAGATCGTCCAACTGCTCCAGCGAGCCGTAACGGATGGTCAGCTCGCCCTTGCCGCTGCGGTCGTTCAGTTCGACCTTCAGGCCCAAGGCGTCGGCCAGATCCTGCTGCAGGGCCACGACATCCGCCGAACCCTCTCCTGCCCGCGCCACGGCCTTGGCCTTGACCGGCTTGGGTCCCTCAGTCGCACGGCGCGCCAGGGCCTCGGTTTCGCGCACGCTCAGACCGTCGACAAAGGCGATGTCGGCTAGCTGGCTGGGGTCCGGCGTATTGATCAGCGCCCGCGCATGACCCGCCGACAGCTTGCCCTCTCGGACATAGAACAGCACCCGTTCCGGCAGTTGCAGCAGACGCATCATATTGGCGACATGGCTGCGGCTCTTGCCGACGACCCCGGCGACGGCGTCCTGCGTCCGACCGAAACGGTCCATCAGGACGCGGTACGCCTCGGCCTCTTCCAGTGGATTCAGGTCTGCGCGCTGGACGTTTTCGACAATGGCGACCTCGAACACCTCAACGTCGTCCATTTCGTGAACAACGATCGGCACCTCAGTCAGCCGCGCGGCCTGAGACGCCCGCCAGCGGCGTTCACCGGCGATGATCTGCCAGACGCCGTCCTCGCCCGGCTGGCTGCGCACCAGGATGGGCTGAAGCACGCCCTTGTCGCGGATCGAGGCTGTCAGTTCCTCGAGATCTTCCTGACGGAAGGTCTTGCGCGGCTGATCCGGGTTCGGCTTCAGGCTCTCGATCGGCACGCGCTGCACGCCCGCCGGCACTGGGGCGCCAGGCGCCACCGGCGCCTCTGCATTCTCGCCCATCAACGCCGACAGGCCGCGGCCCAGACCTCTGTGTCGTTCAGCCAAGATACTGTTCCGTTCTTCTACTAAAATCAGGCGGCCAGCTTCAGGCGCCGGCGTTCGCGCTTCACCACTTCCCTGGCCAGACGCAGATAGGCCTGGCTGCCGGCGCATTTCAGATCATAGATCAGCGCGGGCTTGCCAAAGGACGGCGCCTCGGCGACGCGGACATTGCGCGGAATGACGCTCTCATAGACCTTGTCGCCAAAATGGGCGCGGACGTCATTGGCCACCTGTCCCGACAGGGCGCTGCGGCGATCATACATGGTCAGGACCAGCCCCTGAATCTCCAGCGCGGGGTTCAGGCTGTGCTTGACCATTTCTATGGTCCGCATCAGCTGGCTGAGACCTTCCAGCGCAAAGAATTCGCACTGCAACGGCACCAGCACCGCATCCGACGCCGCCATGGCGTTCAGCGTCAGCAGGTTCAGCGAAGGCGGGCAGTCGATCAGCACATAGTCATACGCAGTAGGGCCGTCGTCATGGGCGCGCAGGGCGTCGCGAAGACGATAGGACCGACGATCCGCCTGGCTCAGTTCTATCTCGACGCCCGACATGTCGGCGTCGGCCGGTACGATCCACAGCCCCGGAACGGTCGTCTGGACGGACGCGTCCTCTATGGAACGCTGGTCCACCACCACGTCATAGATGGTGACCCGGCGCGTTTCACGTGGAACACCAAGCCCCGTGGAGGCATTGCCCTGGGGATCCATGTCCACAATCAGAACGCGCTCGCCAATGGCGGCCAAGGCCGTGCCAAGGTTGATGGCGGTCGTCGTCTTGCCGACGCCCCCCTTCTGATTGGACACTGCGAGAACTCGGGCAGGCTTTTTAGCGGGCACGTCGAAGGCTCCGGACTGTCACGATACGGCCGCGTATATCGCTCTGCGACTGGGCCAGCTCAGCTTCGAAATGCCAGGATTTACGGGCTTCAAGCAACTCTGATTCCGCCTTCTCGCCCTTGAGAAACAGACCTTGTGCACCCCTTTCGAAGTAGGGCTGTGCATAACCCAGCAGCCGATCCATGGGCGCAACAGCCCGCGCTGTAACGATGTCACATCGCACACGCTGCTCCTCGGCCCGTCCATTCAGGACGGTTGCCGGCAGGCCCAGTTCATTGACGATTTCCTGAAGGAAACGGCAGCGTTTTCCCAGACTGTCGATCAACCAGACGTGCGCCGCCTCCCTGCTCTTCAGCAGGATCGTCAGGACGACACCCGGGAACCCCGCCCCCGCCCCGAGGTCCGCCCAGGTCAAGGCATTCGGCGCATGGTCCAGAAGCTGGGCGCTGTCCCACGCGTGTCGATTCCAGAAGTCCGGCAGGCTGTCCGGCCCCACCAGATTCATGACTTCATTCGCCTGCGTCAAGCGGCGGCGAAACGCCTCCAGATCCGCCATCTGCTCAGGCGTTGCCTGGGTCTTTTGCTGGAAGACGGCCTTCTCGGCTTCCAGGCTCATGCCGCCACACTTGCGCGCGGCGAGCGTTTCACGTGGGACAGCAGTGCAGTAAGGGCGCCTGGCGTCACGCCTTCAATCCGTCCAGCCTGACCGAGCGTGCGCGGCCGGATACGTATCAGTTTGTCCCTCACCTCGTTCGACAGACCCCCGATAGCCCCATAGTCCAGATCCGCGGGCAGGATCAGCGCCTCCTCCGAGCTCAGGGCGGCGGCGTCGATCGCCTGGCGGTCCAGATAGTTGGCATAACCCGCATCAATCTCGATCTGCTCCCTCACCTCTGCGCTCCAGTCGGCGATGACCGGGCAGACGGGGGTGAAGTTCTCCAGCGTCACGTCAGGGAAGGCCAGCAGCTCGCGCATCGAGCGGCGACGCCCATCGGCGTTCACCGGAATTCCCAGAGCGTTGGCCTCCTTGGGCGTGAACAGGGTTTCACGTGAAACAGAACTGGCCTTGGAAAGCTCGGCCGCCTTGGCCTCGAACCGCAGACGCCGTTTGTCCGACACGATGCCCAGAGACACCGCCAGCCCGGTCAGACGCTGGTCCGCATTGTCCGCCCGCAGGCTCAGCCGATATTCGGCGCGGCTGGTGAACATCCGATAGGGCTCGGTCACGCCCCGCGTCACCAGATCGTCGATCATCACGCCGATATAGGCCTGGTCTCGACCAAAGACGACCGGCTCCTGACCTGAGGCGGAACGCGCCGCATTCAGACCCGCCATCAAGCCCTGCGCCGCCGCCTCTTCATAGCCGGTCGTGCCATTGATCTGGCCGGCCAGATAGAGGCCAGGCCGTTTCTTCACTTCCAGCGTCGGGCTGAGTTCACGAGGGTCGACATAATCATATTCAATGGCATAGCCGTAACGGAACACTTCCACGGCCTCCAGACCGGGGATGGTCCTCAGGAAGGCCAACTGGGTCGTTTCGCTGACCGAGGTCGAAATGCCGTTGGGGTAGACAGTCGGATCATCCAGACCTTCGGGCTCCAGGAAGATCTGGTGGCTGGTCTTGTCGGCGAAGCGCACCACCTTGTCCTCGATCGAGGGACAGTATCGAGGGCCGACCCCTGAAAGTTTGCCGCCGTACACGGCGCTCTCGCCCAGATTTTCGGCGATGATCTGGTGGGTCTGCGCTGTCGTATGGGTCACGCCGCAGGCGATCTGCGGCACGGTGATCTGGTCCGTCAGAAAGGAGAAGGCCGACGGAACAGGGTCCGCTTCCTGCATCTCCAGACGATCCCAGGCGATGGTCCGGCCATCCAGACGCGCAGGCGTGCCGGTCTTCAACCGCCCCATCATCAGGTCGGCGGCGTGCAGATCGGCGGCCAGGCCGGTCGACGGCGCCTCTCCGTGACGGCCAGCGGGGGTGCGCTCCTCCCCCCGATGAATGACGCCGTTCAGGAAGGTGCCCGTCGTCAAAACGACGGACGCGGCGCGGATGGTCGCCCCTGCCCCTGTCTTGACGCCCACCACCCGGTCGCCATCAAGGATCAGGCTCTCAGCCGTTCCGGCCATCAGGGTCAGGTTGGGCGTCTGTGTCAGTTCGGCCTGCATGGCTTCGCGATACAGACGGCGGTCGATCTGGCTGCGCGGCCCCCGGACCGCCGCCCCTTTCGAGCGGTTCAGCAGGCGGAACTGAATGCCCGACACATCGGCCAATCGGCCCATGATCCCGTCCATGGCGTCGATCTCACGAACCAGATGTCCTTTGCCCAGGCCGCCGATGGCGGGGTTGCAGGACATCTCGCCGATGGTCTCCAACCTCTGGGTCAGCAGAATAGTGCGCGCGCCCGCGCGGGCCGAGGTCGCAACAGCCTCACAACCGGCATGGCCGCCGCCGATGACAACGACGTCACAGGTGATTTCGATAGGGGAGTTCATCTGCGCCACATAGTCCAAATGATGACCTTTCGCCAGCAGTCGAGAAGGCCGCAGTTCGTCGAACATGGGTCATACCGCCTGTTTCACGTGAAACACCGGTATGGCTGAACTCACTTGCCAATGCAGAAGGTTGAGAAGACCTCGCCCAGAATATCCTCCACCCCGATGGCGCCCGTCACACGCGACAAAGACCCCGCTGCACGGCGCAAATCATCACCGGCCATTTCAGGGGCGACATCCAGAGCCGACAGGGCCGCCTCGACGCCGACAAGCGCCTCGGTCAGACGCAGACGATGCCGCTCTCTCGTGATGGCCGGGAAGTCTGCACCGGACAGATCACGCGCCAAACGGGCGGCGATCCAGTCCTGCAGATCGGACAGTCCCTGCCCCGTTTGAGTGCTGACCTCCAGACTGTCGAAACCTTCGCCTGCCGCCACGACGCCGAGGTCGGCCTTGTTCGCAACGACCAGGTCGCCGGGCTGGGCATAGAGGGAAGCCGCCCCCTCCGGGTCACCGGGCGCCCTTACCCACAGACGCAGGTCGGCCTGTTCGGCGCGCAAGCGCGCACGACGGACGCCCTCGGCCTCAACCGGATCGTCGCTGTCTCGCAGCCCGGCCGTATCCGACAGGGTCACGGCGTAGCCGCCAATGATCAGGTCAGCGTCCAACACGTCCCGGGTGGTTCCCGCAATAGGCGTGACAATGGCGGCTTCCCGCGCAACCAAAGCATTGAACAGGGATGACTTGCCCGCGTTCGTCTCACCTATCAGGACGATGCGATAGCCGTCGCGCACCCGCTCACCGCGTCGCCCGGCGTCAACGGCGCGCCGCAGATCATCTGCCAGACGCCTCAGGACCGGACCAGCGGCGCGGGCCAGATTGTCGGGAACCTCCTCATCAGGGAAGTCGATTTCGGCCTCGACCAGAGCCAGACCATGCAGCAGATCGCGCCGGAAACCAGCGTAGGTTTCACTGAGCCTTCCGTCCAATTGCCCCAAGGCCTGTTTGGCCTGAGCCGCTGTTTCGGCGTCAATCAGGTCGGCGACAGCCTCGGCCTGCGCCAGATCCATGCGACCATTCTGGAAGGCGCGGCGCGTGAACTCACCCGGTTCAGCGGGACGAAGCCCCAACGCGATCAGGGCGTGACTGGCCGCCTCGATCACCGCACGTCCGCCGTGCAGATGCAATTCGGCCGAGTCCTCACCTGTGTAGGAATTGGGGCCGACAAACCGGAGGACAAGCGCCTGGTCGATGTGTTCACCGCCATGGGTGAGATCTCGCACCGAGGCCATTCTCGGTTTCACATGCGACGCACCCAACCCCGCTAGGGTCGTTTCGACCTGTGGGCCGGACAGACGGATGACGGCGATCGCCCCGCGGCCTGGCGGTGTCGCGAGGGCGAAGATGGTGTCGTTTGTCATGATGCAGGTCTCCCCTCCGCACGCGATGGGGAGGTTTAGCGGCGTGTTCTCATCGCCGTGACAGAGGGACCTCAAAAGGCGAAGTCCGCTCCACCGCGTCGCGATCCCCCTGCCCGTTGTCATGGGCAGGAGAAGCGCGCATCATTTTACGGCGGCTTCCATCAGGCGACGGAACTGATCCTGCGCCTGAAGGCCGAAGCTGGTCCAGGTCTTCATCAGTTCGTCAGGCTGCATGGCCGCGACATTGGCCTTCATCCGCGCCTGCATTTCCGCGACCATGGCCTCGTTCAGCGGGGTCACGTCAGGCAGGCCGAGGAAGGCGCGCGCCTCGGCGGGGGTGCAATCGATCTCGACCTGAACCTTCATCAGAACCGCTCCTGTTTCACGTGAAACCCCCCGCTCAAGCAGCCGTACGCCGCGCGCCCGGAATATGGATCAGGTGTTCATCGACTGGAAGAAGTCCGCGTTGTTCTTGGACTGGCGCAGCTTATCGAGCAGGAACTCGATCGCGTCCTGCGGACCCATCGGGTTGAGGATGCGGCGCAGGACATAGGTCTTGGCCAGCTGGTCCTTGGGCGTGATGAGGTCTTCCTTGCGGGTGCCGGACTTCAGCACGTCGATGGCGGGGAAGATGCGCTTGTCGGCGACCTTGCGGTCCAGCACGATTTCCGAGTTGCCGGTCCCCTTGAACTCTTCGAAGATCACCTCGTCCATGCGGCTGCCGGTGTCGATCAGGGCCGTGGCGATGATGGTCAGCGAACCGCCCTGCTCCACATTGCGCGCGGCGCCGAAGAAGCGCTTGGGCCGCTGCAGGGCGTTGGCGTCGACGCCCCCGGTCAGCACCTTGCCCGACGACGGGACAGTGGCGTTATAGGCGCGTCCCAGGCGGGTGATGGAATCCAGCAGGATCACCACGTCCTTCTTGTGCTCGACCAGACGCTTGGCCTTTTCGATCACCATCTCGGCGACGGCGACGTGGCGGGTGGCGGGCTCGTCGAAAGTGGAGGCCACGACCTCGCCCTTCACGGTGCGCTGCATGTCGGTGACTTCTTCAGGGCGCTCGTCGATCAGCAGAACGATCAGGAAGACCTCAGGGTGATTGCGCTCGATCGACTTGGCGATGTTCTGCAACATCACCGTCTTGCCGACGCGGGGCGGGGCCACGATCAGGCAGCGCTGACCCTTGCCCAGGGGCGCGACGATGTCGATGACGCGACCCGAGCGGTCCTTCAGGGTCGGGTCCTGGATTTCCATGTGCAGCCGCTCTTCGGGATAGAGGGGCGTCAGGTTGTCGAACAGGACCTTGGTCTTGACCAGTTCCGGGTCTTCCAGATTGATCGTGTCGACCTTCAGCAGGGCGAAGTAGCGCTCGCCCTCGCGCGGGCCGCGCACGGCGCCGTGCACCGTGTCGCCCGAGCGCAGGCCGAAACGGCGGATCTGCGAAGGCGAGACATAGATGTCGTCCGGGCCGGGCAGATAGTTGGCGTCGGGGCTGCGCAGGAAGCCGAAACCGTCCGGCAGGATCTCCAGAACGCCGTCGGCGATGATCTCGACTTCTTCGTCGGACAGCGCCTTCAGGATGGCGAACAGCAGGTCCTGTTTGCGCAGGTTCGAGGCGTTCTCGACCTCCAGCTGTTCGGCGAAGGCGACCAGATCGGCCGGCGTCTTCTCGTTCAGCTCGGCCAGGGTGATGCGCCCGTTGGCGACGACGGGTTCGCCGTCTTCTTCATCTTCAACCGTGGTGTCCACACCGGAATCAGCCCCCGCTGCCTCGCCAGCCTCATGCTCGGCGCCGTGATGGGTCGGGGATTCGGCTTCGAGGTTTTCGGCCTCAGGCGTGTCGTTTTCGGTGTCGCGGACGTCGGTCATGATGCAGGCTCGCAGTCGCGCACAGCAAAAGGCTGCGGCGTCAGGTCTCTGGGAATGTCTGGCCGTAAGGCCGAAGGGAGGTGCGACGGGCTCCCGCTGGTCGATACCGGCAGGCGTCGCAAAAAGAGAGGGACCGCCAGCAGGGCCGAACGGTTCGCCGTCAGCGGAACCACAGGCGAACGGTCAGGTCAAGCGGAGGCGTTGAACGAAACGAATCCGGTTTAGCGCAGGGTCCATTCCGTCGTCACCGACAGGACCATGATGATCGCCAGAACGAAGGGAATCTCGTTTGTCATGCGCCAGAACTTGCCGGAGTATTTCGACGTGCCCGCTGCGATCTTCTTGCGCTGTCCCGCAAGAAAGCCATGCCAGCCGGCCAGCAGAAAGACGCCGGTCAGCTTGGTGATCATCCAGGGCTCATGCGCAAAGGACCAGTCGGCGCCCTGCCCGCTTCTGAGCCAGAACAGCCAGCCGCCGAAGATGAAGGCCAGGATCATGGCCGGATTGACGATGATGCGCAGAAGTCGCGTCTGCCAGGTGCGCAACAGGGCCTGCATCTCGCTTTTCAGCGGTTCCGGCTTGGCGTTCTGCTCGGCGTCATAGGCATAGAGGCGCGGCAGGAACAGCATCCCCGCCATCCAGGCGATCACCGCCAGAATGTGCAGGCCCCGGACCAGATCATAGGTGTTCACGCCGCATTCCTCCCCTGACAGCTTAGGCCCTGACCGCGCGGGCAGGACTTCCAGCCCGCCTTGCAGCCCGCCCCCAACGGTTCGACACCGGTGCGACCCAGCGCCTGCTGCGCCGCATCCGCCAGCGCCGCAATGAAGGCGGGACGCACGCCGACCGCTGGCGCTCGCAGATAAGGACTGGCGCCTTTTTCATGGGCCAGTTCCGCATATTCGATGTCCAGCTCGACCAGCGTCTCGATGTGCTCGGACACGAAGGCGGCGGGGACAACCACCACGCCCAGACCATCACGCCCCGCCGCCTCGATGGCCTCGGGTGTCGAGGGGCCCAGCCATTTCATCGGCCCGACGCGGCTCTGATAGCAGATGGCGTGGTCGATCGGACCGCGACGCGCCTGAACTTCGGCCACCACGGCGGCGACCGTCGTCTCGACCTGTTCCTGATAGGGGTCGCCCTTGCCGGTCACCAGTTTCTCGGGGATGCCGTGGGCGGAGAACAGCACACGAACCGGCGCATCGCCTGCGGCGTCCAGCTTCTCGCAGACTCCATCGGCCTGAGCCTCGATCCAGCCTGGCGCATCGGGATAGCAGCAGACGGCGCGGCTGACGCCGGACCCGGCGTAGAAGGCGTTCCATTCCTTCAGCGAGGACTGGGTCGTCGTGGTGGAATACTGCGGATAGAGAGGCAGCAGGATCACTTCGTCCGGCCCATAGACCGCGACATCGGCCGCCGTCTCCTCGGTCAGCGGACGCCAGTAGCGCATGGCGACGAAGACCCGCACCTCATCGCCCGACAGCCGGTCATTCAGCACCGCCTCCAGCGCCTGGGCCTGACGCCGGGTTTCCGGCAACAGGGGCGAGCCGCCGCCCATCAGACGATAGTTGGCCTGGGCCGCCGCCTCACGACGGCTGGAGATCAACCGAGCCAGAGGGGTCCGCGCAAACCCAGGAAGACCGATGATGGCCGGGTCGTTGAACAGGTTGAACAGGAAGGGCTTGACCGAGGCCTGATCGTCCGGCCCGCCCAGATTGAACAGGACGACGGCGATGCGCCGGCCTTTCAGGCTCTCTGTTCCGCTCCCCGCACCGATCATTGCGCGCCGATCCGTTTCAGAACCTGTTCGACATGGCTGATCGGCACGTCCGGCAGAATGCCGTGGCCCAGGTTGAAGATCCACGGACCCTGGCCCCAGGCCTCCATGAGCTGATCGACGCGGCGGTCCAGCATGTCGCCGCCCGCGCGCAGCAGAAGCGGGTCGAGCGCGCCCTGGATCGGCTTGATCTGCTGCACCCGCTTGCCGACTTCCAGTGGACAGGCGGTGTCGAGAGCGACGGCGTCCACCTCGACCTGCTCGGCATACCGCTCTGCAAGCGCCGCAGAGCCGCGCGGGAAGCCGATCAGGGGCACGGTGACCCCCAGCTCCCGCGTCCGCTTCACAAGGGCCTGGTGGGGCTTCAGGACCAGACGTTCGAACAGGTCATCGGGGAGTCCTTCGGCCCAGCTTTCGAAGATCTTCAGCACCTGGGCGCCGGCGTCAGCCTGCATCTTCAGATAGCGGGCGCTGGCCTCGACCAGAACCTCCAGCGTCTCGTCGACGCGTTTGGGGTCGGCATAGGCGTAGGTGCGGGCCTGTGCGCGCTCGCCCTTGCCGATGGTGCGGTGTTCCCCGTCCAGCATATAGGTCGCCACCGTCCAGGGCGCCCCGGCGAACCCGATCAGTGCGCGCTCCGGCTCCAGCGCCGCACGCACGATGGACAGGGTCTCACCCACGGCGCACAGATGCTCGCCCGCAGACGCCGCCCGTTCGGCCATGCGTCCCGGAGGCGGCATTTCGCCCAGCCTTGGACCCTCGCCCGTCTCGAACCAGACATCCTGACCCAGGGCGCGGGGGATCAGCAGGATGTCGGCGAAGACGATGGCCGCATCGAAACCGAACCGGCGCATCGGTTGAAGCGTCGCCTCGGCCGCCATCTCCGGGTTCAGGCAAAAGGCGATGAAGTCCGGCGCCTCTGCACGAAGGCGACGATACTCGGGAAGGTAACGTCCGGCCTGGCGCATGAACCAGACCGGCGGACGGTCCGACGTCTCTCCACGGAGAGCCCGGATCATCAGGGGCGCCTGGTCATGTGTCTGGGTCTGATCGGTCATGCCTGGACGATTAAGGTCACAGCCCCCTGCTCTCAATCCCTAATCAAAATAAGAATTAAAAGATTCGTAGAGATAGGTAGGGCCGTGGAAACCCGGGGAAGACTCGCAGGTCACCCACGGAACAAAAGCGGATATCCACGTGCTGCAAATGCTTAACGGGGATGCAGACCGACGCTATTCGGGCGGTGGACAATCCTTAACAAGATCTTAAATTCCCAGGCTTTGCGGGACGCCGGCCTGTGAACGCGGTTAAGCGCCGTTAACCTCTCATTAGGTTTTCCACAATCGAGGGGAAACCGGATATCCGCCTTGGGATGAATGGGGCGCCAAGCCGTGAGATCGCCCACCGTCATCCACGCTCGCCGCCTGAAGGATCAGCGGCTATGGAGAACGGCGCCCCGGCCGAACCGGATCGCCCCCACCCTTTCCACAGGGACCGGCCAGAGGGTCGGACTGTTTTTGAATGAGCCCTGCAAGACCCCACCGCCTGGCGACCTATTTCCACGTCCACCTGGTGTCGGACTCGACCGGCGAGACGCTGAACGCCATGGCCAAGGCGGTCACGGCCCGTTTCGACGGCGTCATCCCCATCGAACACATCTATGCGCTGGTCCGTTCGGAGAAACAGATGGACCGCGTGCTGGAGGAGGTGGCCTCGGCGCCCGGCGTGGTTCTGCACACCCTGGTTGACCGCGACCTGCGCGAACAGTTGGAAAAGGGCTGCCGTCGACTGGACATGCCGCAGATCGGGGCGCTGGACCCCCTGGTGGGAGCCATGTCGCGCTATCTGGGGGCGGCGCTGTCGTCGCGCGTCGGCGCCCAGCACACGCTGGACCACGACTATTTCAACCGGATATCGGCCCTGGACTTCGCCATGGCCTATGACGACGGGCAAGGCACGCTGGAGCAGTTGGAAGGCGCGGACGTGGTGCTGTGCGGCGTCAGCCGGACCTCCAAGACCCCGACCTGCATCTATCTGGCGCACCGGGGCATCCGCGCGGCCAATGTGCCGCTGGTGCCGGGACAGGAGGACGGCGAACGCCTGACCCAGTTGAAGAAACCGCTGGTCATCGGCCTGACGGTGTCGCCGGACCGGCTGATCCAGATTCGCAGGAACCGCATCGACAACCTGAACGCCAACCAGACCTCGTCCTATACGGATCAGGATGCGGTGCGCGAAGAGACGATCAAGGCGCGCCGCGCCTTCGAACGACGCGGCTGGCCCACCATCGACGTGACCCGGCGTTCTGTCGAGGAGACAGCGGCGGCCATCACCAATCTGCTCAGCGAGCATCGCAACCACAAGATCGGGACCAGCTGGTGACCAAGGAAAAACTGGTTCTGGCGTCCAAGAGCGCCGCACGCCGCGCCATGCTGCAAAATGCTGGCGTGCCGTTTGAAATCCGCGTCGCGGGCGTGGACGAGGATGCGATCAAGGCGCGCTCGGGCGATCTGGACGCCGCGGCCCTGGCGATCCGGCTGGCCGAGGCCAAGGCGCTGGCTGTATCGCGTGATGACGAGACCGTCTGGGTGCTGGGTTCGGACCAGACCCTGGCCTTTGATGGCGGCCTGATCTCCAAGGCCGCGACGCTGGAGGCGGCGCGCGGAAGGCTGAAGTCCATGCGCGGCAAGACCCATCATCTGCACTCGGGCGCGGCCCTGGCGGTCAAGGGACAGGTGGTCTGGTCGGGCGTCGATACGGTGCAGATGCGGATGCGCGATTTCTCGGACGATTTCCTCGACGCCTATCTGGCGGCGGAGGGCGAGGTGCTGCTGACCTGCGTCGGCTCCTACCGGCTGGAGGGGCTGGGGTCGCAGCTGTTCGAGGCGGTGGACGGCGACTATTTCACCGTTCTGGGCCTGCCCCTGTGGCCGGTGCTGGCCGAGTTGCGTCGCGCGGGGGTTCTGGCGGCATGAGCAGGCAGATCATCACGGGCGCGGCCTTGCTGGGGGGGATCGCTGGACAGCCGGTTGCTCATTCGCTCAGTCCGATCATCCATAACGCCTGGCTGGCGGCGGGCGGGATTGACGGCGCCTATCTGCCGTTCGCGCCGGTCGATGCGGCGGGGTTCGACGCCCTGGTCGCGGCGGGTCGCGCGGGTCTGATCTCGGGCCTGAACGTCACCTCGCCGTTCAAGGAGCAGGCGTTCGCCCTGGCGGATGAAGTATCGCCCGCGTCGAAACTGACGTCCTCGTCCAACATCCTGAAGTTTGTCGACGGTCGGGTGCTGGGCGACAGCTCGGACGGGATCGGCCTCATGCTGGGGCTGAAGGAACAGGCGCCGGATCTCGAGGTCGGCGGCAAGCCCGTCGTCATCCTGGGCGCAGGGGGCGCGGCGCGGGCAGGATCGGGTGTTCTGGTGAAGGCGGGCGCCGAGGTGCGTATCGTCAATCGCTCGCGAGAGCGGGCCGAGGCCCTGGCCGCCGATCTGGGGCCGTCGGTTCGGGTGATGCAGGCCGTCGAAGCCTTTGACGGCGCGGCCTTGGTCATCAATGCGCTCAGCGTGGCGCCCGACGTGGATTTCGACTGGATCGCGCCGGGAACCGTGATCATGGACATGACCTACAAGCCGTTGTGGACACCCTTCCTGATCGAGGCGCGCGCGCGAGGGCTGACGACGGTGGACGGCCTGGCCATGCTGATCGGTCAGGCCGCGCCCTCGTTCGAGGCCATTTTCGGTCGCCCACCCCCGCCGCTGGACCTGCGCGCCCTGTTGATGGCGCACCTGGGCGAGGCCGTCGGGTGATTCTGCTGGGCCTGACTGGCTCCATCGGCATGGGCAAGTCGACGACGACGGCCATGTTCGCCGATCTGGGCGCGGTGATCTGGAACGCGGACGACGCGGTGCATCGGCTCTACGCCCAAGGCGGGGCGGCGGTCGGGCCGGTCGGGGACGCCTTTCCCGGCGTGGTCGTGGACGGCGCGGTGGACCGCACCCGTCTGGCCGAGGCGCTGGGTCGCGACGACACGGCGTTCAAACGGCTGGAAGTCATAGTCCACCCTCTGGTCGCGCAGGGGCGTCAGGCCGATCTGGATGCGGCGCGCGCGGCGGGCGTCAGGCTGGCGGTGCTGGACATTCCGCTGCTGTTCGAAACCGGCGGCGACCGCAATGTTGACGCTGTGGTCGTGGTCAGCGCCGACGCCGAGGTTCAGGCCGCGCGTGTCCTGGCCCGTCCCGGCATGACCCGCGCGCGGTTCGAGGCCATTCTGCAACGCCAGTTGCCGGACGCCGAAAAACGCGCCCGCGCCGACTTCATCGTCGATACGGGCAAGGGTCTGGACCGCGCCCGCGCCCAGGTGCAGGCCATTGTCGCGGCGGTGACGGATCCAGGGTGGATATCTCCGCGCAAGGCTGCGGCCGGTCTTTCGCAATCCGCCGAACGACCCCATTAAGGGCCGATGGCGCGCGAGATTGTCCTTGATACCGAAACCACCGGATTTGACCCCAGGACGGGCGACCGGCTGATCGAGGTCGGCTGCATCGAACTGCTGGACCTGCTGCCGACCGGCCGCACCTTCCACCGCTTCGTCAATCCTGAGCGGCTGATCCCTGAAGACGCCATCCGCGTTCACGGCATCACCGACGACAAGGTCAAGGACGCGCCCAAGTTCGCCGCGATTGTCGATGACCTGTTCGAGTTCATCGGCGACGCGCAGCTGATCGCGCACAACGCCAGCTTCGACCGCAACTTCATCGATTTCGAACTCAACCGCGCCGGGCGTCCAATCACGGGCGAGCCGCGCTGGATCGATACGCTGAAACTGGCCCAGACGCGGTTTCCGGGCATGCCCAACTCGCTGGACGCCCTGTGCAAACGCTTCAAGGTGTCGCTGGTCGAGCGGACGCTGCACGGCGCCCTGATCGACGCTCGTCTGCTGGCCGAGGTCTATCTGGAGCTGCGCGGCGGCAAGGAGCGGGTTCTGGACCTGTCGTCCGGGCCACGCGGCAAGGGGTCGGGCGGCGCCATCGAACAGACGGTTTACGGCGCAAGGCCCCGACCGCTGGCCCCGCGCTCAACCCCGCAGGAGCATGAGGCCCATGCCGTTTTCCTGCGCTCGGTGCTGAAGGATCACAGCCTGTGGGCCGGTTACGGCGTGATCATCGCCGAAACAGAAGAGGCGATCTGACCTTTTTTCCCTCGCCGTCTGGGTAGGGTGGCCGCGTTAGATTCAATCGAAATTCAATTGGTTGATGTTTTAATCCGTCATTCCGGGGCTGAGCGAAGCGAAGAACCCGGAACCCAGGACTACAGTCCTACTACTGGACGCATTCGACGCTTGATATGAACGCCTGGGTTCCGGGTTCGTCCTTTGGACGCCCCGGAATGACGGTTTCTGGCTGAGCCTAGCGACTGGGGTGGGGCGGGCGGGAGCAATGCGTCGCCTGGCCCTCCCCACCCGGCTTCGGCTACGCCTCAGCCACCCTCCCCCGCCGGGGGACGGAGACGTTGAGCTTACGCCTGGCCGGTTGCGGGCGGCTGTTGGGCGATCTGCTGCTGGCGGGCGATGTAGATGGCCGCGAAGTCGATCGGGTCCAGCATGAAGGGCGGATAGAAGCCGCCGTCCGCCGTGGCGCGGGCGACGATCTCGCGCGCGAACGGGAACAGGTAGCGTGGGCATTCGATCAGCAGCAGCGGCTCGATGTCCTGCTCCTGGACGTTGGCCAGCTGGAACAGGCCGCCATAGACCAGTTCGACATGGAAGACCGGCTGGTTCTCGTGCGAGGCCTTGATCGACAGCTTCAGGTCCAGTTCGAACAGGCCGTCGGGGCGGCCCTGAGCGGCCATTTCGACGCCCAGATCGATCGCGGGCTTGCCGTCGATACGCAGGGATTCCGGGGCGCGCGGGTTCTCGAACGAGAAGTCGCGGACATACTGCGCCAGGATGCGGAAGCCGGGACCGGCGGGCTGACCCTGTTGGGCTTCTGCGCCGTTGGGGGTTTCGGCGGGCGGCGTGGCGTCGGTCATGTTGCGATCTTCAAAGTCGGAATTGGGCCGATTGGGCCGGGAACAAGGCGCGGCGATTACCATGCCGAGACGCTTGGCCGCAACTTTGGTTGGCTGGCGGGGGGCGCGCTTCGCCTTGCTTCCCCCTATATCAGCCCCTAATCGTCGAATAGTGTCTCTCGACAAGCTCCCGCCTGCCACAGGAATAGCCCCTTGAACCTGCCGGTCCAGTTCCAGATCGTCGTCTTCGCCGTGATCGCGGCCTTTGTCCTGTTCCAGCTCTATAATGTGCTGGGCAAGAAGGTCGGCCGCCAGCCGCAGGAAGACGCCAAGCTGGCCGTCCCTGGCCCGAACACGCCTGATCAGGTCGCCAAGCCGACCGCCGTCGAGGCCGCCGTGATGGCGTCGGTCGCGGGCCTGAAAGCCCGAGACCCGGCCTTTGATCCGGCCCGTTTCGTCGAGGGCGCGCGTCAGGCCTATGAGATCATCGTGCGCGGCTATGCGTCGGGCGACCGGGCGGCGTTGAAGCCCCTGCTGACGCCTGCGGTCATGGCCTCGTTCGACGCCGGCATCACGGCGCGTGAGGCGCGCGGCGAGACTGAGACGATCGAGTTTCTGTTTCCGCCCCGCGCCGATCTGGAAGGCGCAACCGCCGAGGGCGACAAGGCCGTGGCCAAGATCCGCTTCCTCGCGGAACTGCGCAGCCATGTGACCAAGACCTCTGGCGAGACGGCGGACGCCGTAACCGGCGAGCCTCTGGTCGAAGAGCGCCGCACGGCGGAACACTGGACGTTCGAGCGCGCACTGGGCGCGGCGGACCCCAACTGGGTCCTCGCCCGTGTCGAGCCGGCCAACGCCTGATGGGTTTTCTGCGTCGGCTGACCGCAGCAGCGCCGACGCTGGCCGCCCTTCTGGCGGCGGCGGCCTGTTCAACCGGGCCGATGACGCCTGCGCGCCCGACAGCGCCGGGCAGCGAGATTCCGTATACGCCCCCCGTCGGCGGGGTCGGTTCTCCCCTCCCCCCGACCTCGTCCCTCGCGGTCAGTCCTGCGGTTCTGCCGGGCTGGAACGACGAGGATCATCTGGCCGCCTTCCGCGCCTATGTGGATGGCTGCGGCGCGGCGCGGGACGCCACGGCGCGCGCGACCTGCAGCCGCGCCAAGGCCATCAACGCGGCGGGTGCGGTGACGCCATCCGACGCCCGGGCCTTTTTTGAAGCCAATTTCAGCGCCCTCCCCGCCGAGACGGCCGATGGCCGGCCGGGTCTGCTGACCTCCTATTTCGCGCCTGAATATCCCGCCCGCCGTCAGGCGGACGCCGAGTTTTCGGCCCCCGTTCTGCCCAAGCCCGCCAATCCACGCAGTTCGGGCGACCGCGCCGATATCGAGGCGAACGCCCGCCCCGATCAGGCTCTGGCCTGGATGCGGGCCGAAGACCTGTTCTTCATGCAGATTCAAGGGTCCGGCTATCTGACGTTCCAGGACGGCAGTCGGGCGCGCGCCGCCTATGCCGGCGACAATGGAAAGACCTTTGTCGGCATCGCCCGTCCGATGGCCCAGCGCGGCCTGTTGCCGGAAAACGGGACGTCCGGCGATGCAATCCGCAACTGGCTGGCCTCGCACCGGGGTTACGAAGCCCAGAGCGTGATGGCGTTGAACCCGCGCTATATCTTTTTCCGCATCGACCCGGACGATAACGGCCACCCGCCCGGCGCCGCCGGGGTTCCCCTGACCGAGCGTCGCGCCGTCGCCGTCGATCCGTCCCAATGGCGTTATGGCGAGCTGGTCTGGCTGGATGCGGACGCGGGCAATCTGCGGGGCGCCACGGCCAGCTATCGTGGTCTGGCCATGGCGCTGGACACGGGATCGGCCATCCGCGGACCAGTGCGCGCCGATCTCTACATGGGCCGTGGCGACGCAGCGGGC
Organism: uncultured Brevundimonas sp.; assembly: GCA_963522565.1. Taxonomy (GTDB): domain Bacteria; phylum Pseudomonadota; class Alphaproteobacteria; order Caulobacterales; family Caulobacteraceae; genus Brevundimonas. The sequence goes on from CAUQZC010000002.1 coordinate 36,951, forward strand.
GCTGAGGCCGGAACCGTGCGCCATCCTTTACGCATGTGGCGTCTCGTCCCGAAGGGTTAGGCCAGATCCTCGATCTCGTCTTCAGTCAATTCGCCGGGGACGATGGTGACAGGCAGTTTGCGGCCGCCCAGAGACGCACCGTGCTTGATGATGGCTGAGACCAGGGGACCGGGGCCGCGCGAACTGGCGCCCGCCGCCAGAACCAGAATCTTGATGTCGTGATCGTCGCTGACGACCTTTTTGATCGCGGTCTGGGCCTCGCCCTGTTCGATCAGGAAGATGGGGGCGGCGCCGGAGCGTTCCAGCGCCTCCTCGCCCAGGCGGTTCAGCAGAACCTCGGCTTCTTCGCGCTGCTGACGTTCGATCTCCTCGCGGGCGCCGGACCAGTGGGCGTCGCTGTTTGAGGGCAGGACGCGCAGCATGACCACCCGCCCGCCCGTGGATTTCGCGCGGCGGCAGGCGAAGCGCAGGGCGGCCTCGAACTCGGGCGTGTCGTCCACGACGACGAGGAATTTTCTCGGCATGACAGCCTCTCCTGCCGGTCTTCAAAGACGGAAAAGGCCGTGCGGCGTCGATTTCGTCAAGCGGTTCCGTGAACGCCCGCTCTGGCGGAAACCAGAGCGGGCGTGCGTCGTCACAGGGCCGATACGGCCAGGTCGCGGATCGTGGCGTTGGCGATGGTCAGTTTGGCGAAGGTCCAACCCGAGCCGGACTGTTCGATCTCATCGACCGAGGCGCGCATGCTTTCGACCAAGCCCTGCTTGGAGCCGATCCAGGCGTCGACGGCCGCTTCCGCCGCGTCCTCGCTGACGCCGACCGAAGGATCGGAGGCCTTGGTCACCGCGCGGGTCAGGGCCGACTGTTCGTTCATCAGGTCTTCGATCAGGCGGCGGACGGCCAGCCGATCGAAATGATCCGCCGACGGAATCGAACCCGCAGCCGCGCGCAGACGGTCGAAGTCGAAGGCGGCGCCGACCTGGTGATAGAGGCGCGCCATGGCCGGGACGGGCCATTGGGCTTCCTGGGCCAGATCGCCGATGTCGGCGGCGGCGACCAGAGGACGCATGATCGAGATGGAGCGGGCCAGCTCTTCCGGGGCGCCCAGATCGGCGAAGCGGCGGACCCGCTTGTCCAGCTGCGCCTGTTCGAAGCGCGACAGCACGCCGGCGCCTTCGGCCTGGATCGCATCGGCGACCGGACGATAGAGGTCGATCAGGGCCTGAACGCTCATGCCCTTCTTGGCGCGACGGGCCAGCCAGGCGGTCTGGCGGCGCAGGACGACGGCGATCTCGCGATAGAGGGCGATCTGGGCCTCGGACGGGATCTTCAGGTCCAGGGCCGAAACCGCAGCCCAGGCCTCGTCCAGACGGAAGGCGCGACGCGCCGCCTCGAAGGCGATGATCAGGGCGGTGGTGTCGCACTCGACCGAGTGGCGCAGACGGTCCGGGAAGGTCGGGCCGCACATGTTGACCACCTCGTTCGACAGGACGGTGGCGATGATCTCGCGCCGCAGACGGTGGCTCTTCATCTCCGGCTCGAACCGGGCCAGGGCGTCGGGGAAATAGCCCGTCAGGATGCGTTCGAAGAACGGATCTTCCGGGGCGGTCGAGGCGACGATCTCGTCCGACAGCTCCAGCTTGGCGTAGGCCATCAGCACGGCCAGTTCTGGCCGGGCCAGGGGGATGCCCGCCGCCATCATCTCCTTGACGCGCAGATCGCTGGGCAGACCCTCGACCTTGCGGTCCAGTTTGCCGCGCGCCGACAGCGCCTGCATGAACCGCTCCTGGGCGTCCAGCCCGCCCGCGCCTTCGGATTGCTGCAGGGTCAGGGCCAGGGTCTGGTCATAGTTGTGGGCCAGCACCTTCTTGCCCACCTCGTCGGTCATCGAGGCCAGAAGCGGCGCGCGCTCGTCCACCGGCAGGACGCCGTTGGTGACCGCCGAACCGATCAGAATCTTGATGTTGACCTCGTGGTCGGAGGTGTCGACCCCGGCCGAGTTGTCGATGGCGTCGGTGTTGATGCGGCCGCCGTTCTGGCCGAACACGATGCGGCCCGCCTGGGTGAAGCCCAGGTTGGCGCCCTCGCCCACGACCTGAACCCGCAGCTCGTCGCCATTGATCCGCAGGGCGTCGGTGCCCTTGTCGCCGACCTGGGCGTCGGTCTCGGCAGGCGATTTCACATAGGTGCCGATGCCGCCCAGATACAGCAGCTCGGTAGGCGCCTTCAGGATGGCGCGGATCAGGCTGACCGGGTCCAGAACATCGTCGGCGATGTCCAGCGCGGCCTTGATCTGGGGCGTCAGCTGGATCGACTTGGCCGAGCGCGAGAAGACGCCGCCGCCCTCGGAGATCAGGCCCTTGTCATAGTCCTGCCAGGACGAGCGCGGCAGGTCGAACAGGCGTTTGCGCTCCGTCCAGCCGGACACATGATCCGGGTTCGGATCGATGAAGATGTCGCGGTGGTCGAAGGCCGCGACCAGGCGCGTGGCCTTGGACAGCAGGGCGCCATTGCCGAAGACGTCGCCGGACATGTCGCCGACGCCGACCATGGTGAAGGGTTCGGTCTGGATGTCTTTGCCGATCTCGCGGAAGTGACGCTTGACCGCCTCCCAGGCGCCGCGGGCGGTGATGCCCATGCCCTTGTGGTCATAGCCGACCGACCCGCCCGAGGCGAAGGCGTCGCCCAGCCAGAAGCCGTAGGAGGCCGAGATGCCGTTGGCGATGTCGGAGAAGGTCGCCGTGCCCTTGTCCGCGGCGACGACCAGATAGGGATCGTCCTGCTCCCAGGCGACGACATTGGCCGGACGCACCACCGACCCGTCGGCGGCGATATTGTCGGTGATGTCCAACAGGCCCGACAGGAAGGTGCGATAGGCGCGGATGGCCTCGCCCTGAATGGCCTCGCGGTCCGTCGTTCGGGGCAGCTGCTTGGGATAGAAGCCGCCCTTGGAGCCGACCGGGACGATGACGGCGTTCTTGACCTGCTGGGCCTTGACCAGACCCAGGACCTCGGTGCGGAAGTCGTCGCGACGGTCGGACCAGCGCAGGCCGCCGCGCGCCACGGGGCCGAAGCGCAGGTGCACGCCCTCGACATGCGGCGCCCAGACGAAGATTTCGCGATAGGGCTTGGGCAGGGGCAGGTCCTCAAGCTCACGCGAGGCGATCTTGATGGAGATGTGGGGCTTGGGCTGACCGTCGGCGTCCAGCTGGAAGAAGTTCGAGCGTTTGACGGCGCCGATCAGCAGGGCGATCCGGCGCAGGGCCCGGTCGTGATCCAGGCTCTTCACGTCCTGCAGCAGGGCGTTGATGCGGTCGTTCAGCTCGGTGACGGCCGCCTCGCGATCCTGAACTGCGCCGCCTTCATCGCCGAACTTGGCGTTGAACAGGGCCAGCAGGGCGCGCGACACCTCGGGATATTCGCGCAGGGCCTCTTCCTGCACCGCCTGCGAGGGGTCCAGGCCGGTCTGCTGGCGATAGCGGGCCAGGGTGCGGATCAGGGCGGCCTCGCGCCATTCGAAGCCCAGTTCGACCACCAGACGGTTGAAGCCGTCGCTTTCGGTGCGGCCGGTCCAGACCGCGGCGAAGGCGCGCTCGAACGGGGCCTTTACGTCGGCGAAGACCAGGGCCTCGCCACGGGGGTCCTCCATCAGGAATTCGTGGACGTGGATTTCCTCTTCGCCCGCCGGACGGATCGGATAGCCGTATTCCTCCAGCGTTTTCAGGCCCATGTCGGCCATGATCGGCAGGACGTCGGACAGGGGCACGGCCGGGCCGCGACGATACAGCTTGAAGCGGAACTGCAGGCGGCTGTCGTCGGGGTTCCGGAAGGCGCGCACCGCGATGGGTTCGCCAGCCCCGACCTCTCCGGTCGCGTTCAGACGGTCCATCTGCTGCAGGTCGATGGCGGCCTCGTCGGCGTCGTAGCGGTCGCGGTAGGCGGCGCCGAAGGCGCGGGCCCAGCGGGCGCTGAGCGGACCGACCTGGACATCGGCGACATCGGCGCGGCGCAGGGCGGTCTCGAACCGATCGACCCAGCCGCGACCAGCCTCGGCCACATCATGCTCCAGCTGAGCGGCGTCCGGCGTCGGATGGTTCCCCGGCTCGACGCCGACGATGTAGTGGACCCGCACCAGAGGCGCATCGGACAGTTGCGGATACCAGGCCGAGATGCGGCCGCCCCAGGCGCGGGCGATGATCTGGCCGATCCGCTCGCGCACCGAGGCGTCGAACTTCTCGCGTGGGATGAAGCACAGCACCGACACGAACCGGTCGAACGGGTCCTGACGCGAGAACAGCCGGATGCGCGGGCGATCGTAGAGGTGAAGAATGCCCAGGGCGATGGACAGCAGTTCGTCCTCGCTGATCTGGAAAAGCTCGTCGCGGGGGTAGTTCTCAAGGATGTTCTTGAGGCGTTTTTCGTTGTGGCTGCCCGGCGCCTTGTCGGCGCGGGCCAGGGCGTTGGCCACCTTGCGCCGCAGCAGGGGCACGTCCGTCGCCAGCTGGTCGTAGGCCTCGGAGGTGAACAGGCCGACGAAGCGGGTTTCGCCCGTCGCCTTGCCGTCCGCGCCATAATGCTTGACCCCGACATAGTCCATGTAGGCGCGGCGATGGACGCGCGAGCGGGCGTTGGCCTTGGCCACGGTCACCGGCTCTGACAGGTCCAGCTGGCGGCGCATCTGGCGGGTCAGGACGGCAGGCTCGGACGCGCGGCGCAGCACGGTGCGTTCCGGGTCGGCCAGGATGCCCAGACCGGCGCCCGACTGGTTCAGCGCGGCTTCGGCCTCATAGTCGCCGTCGGCGGCGCGGGGATAGTCGTAGTCGCGCGCGCCCAGGAAGACGAAATGGTCGCTCTTGAGCCATTTCAGGAAGTCGATGGTTTCGGCCAGCATGGCCGGATCGACCTGGGGCGGGGTGTCCTGCAGGCGCTGGACGGCCTGACGCATCAGGGCGGTCATGGCCTCATGGTCGTTCACGGCGGCGTGGACGTCGGACAGGGTCTGGGCCAGGCCTTCGCCCAGGGCGTCGCGACGCTCCTGCGGCACGCCGTCGATGACCAGCATGATGATGGACAGGCGCTGGCCCTGAAGCTCGACCACCGGGTGGAACAGGGCGCGCACGGAAACACCGGCTTCGGCCAGAACCCCCATGACGCTGTCGACCAGGAAGGGGGCGTCCGTCTGGACGATGCGGACCAGATTATAGTCCAGCGCCTGACCGTCCGCGCCGATCAGCGGGCCGACGGTGATCAGGGGGGCGGACCCGGCCGCATAGGCGCCGGCGGCCTTCCAGGATTGGGCCAGAAGAGCGGCGAGGTCTTCGCCATCCAGCTCGGGCGTTTCATCGGCCGCGTAGTCTTCGTGCGCCTGGGCCAGATAGGCCTTTTCCGTCAGGCCGGGACCAGACCCAATGATCCGCGCGAACGCCGCCTCCAGAGCCGTCAGAGAAATCGTCTGGACTGGGGTGGGACGCGGATCGAGGGCGGTCATTTCAACTTGTCTCGGCGACGCGGCGAGGCCGCAGGATAAAGCGGCGCGACGACGCGCCACTTGAACTGACCTAGGCCAGGTCCGGTCGCGGGAAAAGCCCCCAAAACGGCAGGATGCGCGAGATCATGCTCATGATCGCCGTTAAGCTTGGAATGATTGTGCGGCGCCACATATGAGAAGGCCGCCGAGCCAGGGGAAGCTCGGCGGCCTGCGCAGGCCGACGCTTGGGGAGGGGAGGGCGCGCCGGTCTCGCATCCACCGCGGTTCGGAGGGGAGGGTCACCGCAGCGTTGAAGCTAAGGTGGTGAAGCAATCCGGCGGTTCAAGGGCGCCCGCAGCGACAATTTTCGAGAATATGTGCGACGGGGCGCCGCAGGTGCTCAGTCGCCGGCCTCGGCGGCTTTCGAGGGAGGCTTTTTCGGCTTTCGGACGGGTTGGGCGCGTTTGGGCTTGTCCTCGTCGCCATAGGGGTCGCCGTCGCCCGACAGCAGCACCGCCATCCAGCGCGATCCCCTGAACTCGGCCATGATCGCCATGGCCATGACGGCCAGCGGCGTGGACAGGAACATGCCGACCACGCCCCACAGCTTGCCCCAGAAGGCCAGGGCCAGCAGCACCACCACCGGGTCTATGTTCTGGTTGTCGCCCTGCATGCGCGGCTGGATGAAGTTCCCGACGACGAACAGGATGATCTGCAGGCCGACCAGCAGGATCAGGGCAGGCCAGTAGCTTTCGAACTGCACCAGGGCGAACAGGGGCGGAGCCAGACCGGCGATGGCGCCGCCCAGCATGGGGATGAAGCCGACGATGAAGATGACAAAGGTCCAGAACTCGGCGTTCTGAAGCCCGACCGCCCGCATCAGACCCCAGGCCACGGCGCAGATCATCACGCCCGTGACGGCCTGAACCCAGATATAGCCCTCGACCCCGCCGCGAACCCGCTGGAAGATGGCCACCGCCTCGTCCCGCTGGGCCTTGAGGGGGAACATGCCCACGATCTTGCGCTGGAAGCCCATTTGCGAGGCCAACAGGAAGCCCAGATAGATCAGGACGAAGAAGGCGCTGGAGACGACGCCCTGGGCCTGGAAGGCGGCGGCGGCCAGATAGGCGCGCAGGTCGACGCCGTTGATCAGGTCCTGGGCCTTGGGCGGATTGGCCAGGTGGAGCAGGCCATAGCTGTCGTGGATGATCTGGTCTATGCGCGGGCCCAGGTTCTGGGACACGCCGGACGCCTCGCCGAAGAAGCCCGCCGCGCCGTTCACGATGATCCCGATGGAGGCGAAGAAGCCCAGCACCACCAGCGTCAGGGCCGCGATCCCGGCCCAGCGGTCGTTCAGCGGCGTCCGCGCCGCGATCGAACGTTTCACACCGTCGATCATGATCAGCAGGAACAGCGCCATCGCCAGCGGCGTCAGAATGTCCCTGAGCCAGTAGATGGCCGCGCCTGCGGCGACGGTGGCGATGATCGCCAGGGCGTTGCGCGACGCCGCGGGCGCCGGGGTCGTGATCGGTGTTTCCATATGTCCAGTCATCGACTTGACGGATCGTGACGTCAATCACTGTTCCGGCGGGTGATTTATCGCGCTAGACCTTGTCGCGACGCTCCCGGAGACCTGCATGTCCGATACGCCTTCCGGCCTGTTTCTTGGCCAGTCCGACGCCAATGCGCCGGAGAACCTTCTGTATAACCGCGCCAATCGCCACGGCGTCGTCGCGGGCGCCACCGGCACCGGCAAGACGGTGACGTTGCAGATCATGGCCCAGGGCTTCTCGGACGCCGGAGTGCCGGTCTTCTGCGCCGATGTGAAGGGCGACCTGTCGGGCATCTCCCAGCCGGGAACGCCGAGCGAGAAGCTGATCGCCCGCGCCGCCGAGATGGGCCTGACCCTGACGCCGCGCGCCGCGCCCACGGTCTTTTGGGACCTGTACGGCCAGAAGGGTCATCCGATCCGCGCCACCATGTCCGAGATCGGCCCTGTGCTGATGGCGCGGATGCTGAACCTGAACGAGGTGCAGGAAGGCGTGCTGACGGTGGTCTTCCATGTCGCGGACAAGGAAGGTCTGCTGCTGCTGGACATCGGCGACCTGCGCAGTCTGCTGGCCTATGTGGGCGAGAACGCCGACCGGATCGGGCGCGAGGTCGGCAATGTGGCCCCCGCCTCCATCGCCGCGATCCAGCGCGCCCTGCTGCAGGTCGAACAGGAAGGCGGCGGCGCCTTCTTCGGCGAACCTGCCCTGAAGCTTGAGGACATGATCCGCACCGGCCTGGACGGGCGCGGCCAGGTCAATGTGCTGGATTCCACCCGCCTGATGAACAGTCCGCGCCTGTATGCGGCCTTCCTGCTGTGGCTGTTGTCTGAGCTGTTCGAGCGCCTGCCCGAGATCGGCGACCCGGACAAGCCGCGCATGGTCTTCTTCTTCGATGAAGCCCACCTGCTGTTCAACGACGCGCCCAAGGCCCTGCTGGAGAAGGTCGAACAGGTCGTGCGCCTGATCCGCTCCAAGGGCGTCGGCGTCTATTTCGTGACCCAGAACCCGGCGGACATCCCCGACAGCGTCCTGGCCCAGTTGGGCAACCGCATCCAGCACGCCCTGCGCGCCTATACGCCGTCGGATCAGAAGGGGCTGAAGGCCGCATCGCAAAGCTTCCGCGCCAATCCCGCCTTCGACACCGCCGAGGCCATTCAGGCCCTGGGCGTGGGCGAGGCCCTGGTGTCGGTGCTGGACGAGAAGGGCGCCCCGACCGTGGTGGCCCGGACCAAGATCCGTCCGCCGGACTCGCGTCTTGGCCCGGCGACCGACGCCGAGCGCGCCGCCACCATCGCCGCCAGCCCCGTCGGCACGCGCTATGATGTCGCGGTGAACCGTGAGTCCGCCGAGGAGCTTCTGGCCGCCCGTCACGCCGCGACCGACCAGGCCGCCGCCCAGGCCAAGGCGCAGGCGGACGCCGCCAAGGCCGCGGAGGCTCAGGCCAGGCTGGACGCCAAGGCGGCCCAGGCTCAGGCTAGGGAACAGGCGCGCGAACAGGCCAGGGCGGCGGCCAGGCCCGCGCCGCGAGCGACGCCCGCCAAGCGCGCCTCCACCCGCCAGACGCCGCTGGAGGCGCTGACCACCTCGGTGCTGCGCACGGCGGGCACGACCCTGACCCGCGAGCTGATGCGCGGCATCCTGGGCGGGTTGAAAAAGCGCTAGAGCCAATCGACATTCAGCGGCGAACCGTCATTCCGGGGCGTCCAAAGGGCGAACCCGGAACCCAGGAGGCTCGCATCTGGCGTTGAATGCGTCTGGCGGCGCGGCCGTGACCCTGGGTTCCGGGTTCCTCGCTTCGCTCAGCCCCGGAATGACGGATCAGGAGGGGGCGTGCTGAATGTCGATTGGGCTTAGGCGTCTTTAGACCTTGAAACGGGGCGGGGGCGAGCGCATCTCCCGGCCATGTTCATCCAGACCGAACCCACGCCCAATCCGAATGCGCTGAAGTTCCTGCCGGGGCGCGAGGTCTCACCGCTCGCCACGCTGGAGTACCGCACCATCGACGAGGCGACCGCCTCGCCCCTGGCTGAGGCCCTGTTCGAGCTGGAAGGCGTCGACGGGGTCCTGTTCGGCATGGACTATGTCTCGGTGACCCGTCACGAACGCGGACCCGACTGGTCGGAGATGAAGGCGCCGATTCTGGGCGTCATCATGGACCATTTCGTCTCGGGCCAGCCCCTGACGCGCGGCGTCGAGGCGGATGCCGACGACCATGCCGAGGGCGACAGCGAGATCATCACCGAGATCAAGGCGCTGCTGGACAGCCGCATCCGTCCGGCGGTGGCCCAGGACGGCGGCGACATCCTGTTTGACTCATTCGACGAGGCGACCGGCGTTCTGAACCTGCGGATGCGCGGCGCCTGTTCGGGCTGTCCGTCGTCTTCGGCGACGCTGAAGGCGGGCGTGGAGCAGATGATGCGCCACTATGTGCCCGAAGTGACGCGGGTCGAGCAGACGATCTGATCCGACGGTTTCATCGGTGAAACTTTTCAGTCTCGCCAACTGGATGACGAAGAGGCATCCTGGGCTCTGATGGCGCGATTTGTTCCTGATCCTGAAGTCCTGCGCCTGGCCGAAGCCTTGGGCGCGCTTAGGCGCGAACGCGGCCTGTCGCAGGCCGAGGCGGGGGCGCGCTTGGACATGACCAGCCAGGGCTGGGGCCTGTATGAATCAGGGCGACGTCCAGGTCTGTTTCGTCCTGATGTTCAGCGCCGTCTGACCGCCGCCCTTGACGCGACGCCGGAGGACCTGGCTCTGATCATGGCTCGCACAGCCTCTGCTGCTTTTGACCCGGCGCCTACCGGCGTCGAAAGCCGGGCGCGTGTTTTCGAGGCCGCGACAGTCCCGCACGCGCAGGCTTCTGCACAGCCTGCGGCGGCGCCTCGTCGTCTTCAGTTGTCCAGTGATGAGCTTGCGCCCTGGGCCGCCTCGGGCGTGGTGGTCGAGTATCAGCCTGGCGTCTGGCCGCGCCCGGGTCAGGGTTGCGTCATCGAGACGCGCGACGGCGTGATACGCGTGCGCCTGTATGAGCACGCGGACGCCGAAACCTTGCATCTGCGGGGTTCGGGCGCATTGGATCGGCGTGAAACCTTGTTGCGCAGCGAAGTCGCCAGCATTTCGGCCGTCACAGCACGGTTTGATATATAGAATGAAACGAAACGGTTGCATTTCTTGCCGAGCCATGAAACTCTATCGTCATGGACAAGAAAAACGACAAGGTGAGCAGGGGCGTACGTTCGACGGCGCCGCTTGATGCCACTGTCGGGGCGCGCATCGCCGCGCGGCGAATGGCGCTTGGTTTGTCTCAGGCTGCAATCGGGCGGAAAGTCGGCGTCAGCTTCCAGCAGGTGCAGAAGTACGAGAACGGGCAGAACCGTATTCCAGCCTCGCGCCTGCACAGTCTGGCCCAGGCGCTGGGAGTGCCGATCGCCGCCCTGTTTCCAGAACAGGCCGACACAGCTGATAATGAGGAGCTGGTTCTGTTTCGGGCCATGACGGCGACGCCGGAGGGACGTAGGCTGGCGAGCGGCTTTGCGCGGATCGAAGACCTCGCCGTGCGACGGGCCGTGACGCAGCTGGTGGAGGTTCTGGCTCGCGCGGCCTAGAAGAGGCGGCATGAGACTTCTGGTTATCGATACGGCGCTGGGCGCCTGCACGGCGGCTGTGTTCGAGGACGCCCGTAAGCTGGCGGCGCAAATCCTGCCTATGACCAAGGGGCATCAGGAACGGCTCGGCGGCGTGGTGCGCGATGTGGTCGCTGAGGGGGGGGAAGGTTTCGATGCGCTGGATCGGATCGGCGTCACGGTCGGGCCGGGGTCGTTCACGGGGTTGCGGGTCGGACTGGCTTTCGCCCAGGGACTGGGCGCCGCCCTGGACCGGCCGGTTGTCGGGATTTCGGCGCTGGATGCGCTCGCAGGCTCGCTGACTGAGGACGGATCGCCTGTCGCGGCCCTGATCGATGCGCGGCGGGGCCAGGTTTACGCCAAGCTGTTTGCGGACGGCGCCGCACTCGGGCCGGACGAGGCCCTGACGCTGGAAGAGGCCGCTCAACGTATCGCCGCGCTCGGCCCCGATGTGCGTCTGGTCGGCAATGGGGCGGCGGTTCTGACCGAAGCTTTTCCTGATCTGAAATACGCGATGATCGACGACCGTGCGGCCCCCTCGCCAGAGGCTCTGGCGCGGCTGGCGGCAACTGCCGATCCAGCGCTCAACTTGCCTCGACCACTTTATCTGCGTGCGCCCGACGCCACCCCGCCCAGCCGTTTGCCGGGTCAGCCGCGTCAGCCCGCCGCCCGCGCCGCCGTCCCTGACGCAACATGACCGCGCCCGCCCGTCTGGCCGTTCGTCTGGCCGCCCTGCACGCCCAAGCCTTCGTCGCGGCTTGGAGCGAGACGGAGTTCGCGGACCTGCTGCAACAGGCCGGAGTGTTCGCGGTCGAGGAGCCGGACGGCTTCATTCTGATTCGCGTGGTGCTGGACGAGGCGGAAATTTTGACTCTGGCCGTGCGCCCGCAGGCGCGTCGCGCCGGTCTGGGCGGGCGGCTGGTCGGGCACGGAGCGGTCAGGGCGGCCCAGGCCGGAGCCGTGCGCCTGTTCCTTGAAGTGGCGGAGGATAATGTCGCCGCTCGCGCGCTTTATCAGCGGGCTGGCTTTGCACAGATCGGGCGGCGAAAGGCCTATTACGCCGCTGCGGACGGCGGGCGAACCGACGCCCTGGTGCTGGGTCTGGACCTGACAGCGGACTGAAAGCCGAAACGGGGCAAGGTCACGCTTCCCTGATGCGTTGCGAATGCTTATCCTAGGGGCATGGACCGGATCGAAAAACTCTGCGCCGACCGCGGCATGCGTATGACCGAACAGCGCCGGGTGATCGCCCGCGTCTTGTCGAACGCCGAAGACCACCCCGATGTCGAGGAGCTGTACCGCCGCGCCTCGGCCATTGATCCGCACATTTCCATCGCCACCGTCTATCGCACCGTGCGTCTGTTCGAAGAGGCGGGCGTGGTCGAGAAGCATGACTTCGGCGACGGCCGCAGCCGCTATGAAGAGGCGGGCGACGACCACCACGACCACTTGATCGACACCAAGACCGGTGAAGTGATCGAATTCTTTGACGCCGAGATCGAGCGCCTGAAGTCCGAGATCGCCGAACGTCTGGGCTTCCAGCTGATCGGCCACAAGCTGGAGCTTTACGGCGTGCCGATCGAAGGCGCCGAGCCGTCGCAGCGTGAAGGCCTGATTTTCAAACGTCATGGCGCGCGGGTCGATCCGGCCGATGTGGACGCGGGCTGAGCCTGTTCCCGTCCCTGTCTTGTCGTCGCCGGAATGGGCGACCATAAGCCATCCATGAGCGATACTCTGGTTTCCCGGCCGGCCGAGACGGACGCGCCCAAGCGTCTGTTCATCAAGACCTACGGCTGTCAGATGAATGTCTATGATTCAGAGCGCATGGCCGATGTCCTGCGCCCGCTGGGCTATGCGACGACACAGGATGTGACCGAGGCCGACTTCGTCATCCTGAACACCTGCCACATCCGCGAGAAGGCGGCGGAAAAGGTCTATTCCGAACTCGGCAAGATGCGCGAGCTGCGCGACATCAAGCGCGAGGCGGGCGGGGACATGACCATCGCCGTCGCCGGCTGCGTCGCCCAGGCGGAGGGCGAGGAGATCATGAAGCGCCAGCCGGCGGTCGACATCGTCGTCGGCCCGCAGGCCTATCATCAACTGCCCGAACTTCTGACCCGCACGGCGCGGGCGCGGGGCGAGCGGATCGGGGCCGACTTCGCGCCCGACGACAAGTTCGACGCCCTGCCCGCCGCACGCTTCACCGAGGGGCCGACCGCCTTCCTGACCGCGCAGGAGGGGTGCGACAAGTTCTGCACCTTCTGCGTCGTGCCCTATACACGCGGCGCCGAATGGTCGCGGCCGATGGCGGCGGTGCTGGAGGAGGCGCGCCAACTGGCGGATCGCGGCGTGCGCGAGGTCACCCTGCTGGGTCAGAACGTCAACGCCTATGACGGCGAACGGGCGGACGGGAAAAAGGCGACCCTGGCGGAGCTGGCCTACGCCCTGGCCGAAATCCCCGGTCTGGACCGCATCCGCTACACCACCAGCCACCCCAACGACATGAGCGACGACCTGATCGCGGCGCATGGCGATCTTGACGCGCTGATGCCCTATCTGCACCTGCCGGTGCAGGCGGGGTCGGACCGCATCCTGCGGCTGATGAACCGAAAGCATGGGCGTCAGAAATATTTCGACCTGATCGACCGCATCCGCGCCGCGCGGCCCGACATGGCGCTGGCGGGCGACTTCATTGTCGGCTTCCCCGGCGAGACGGACCGGGAGTTCGAGGACACGCTGGATCTGGTGCGGCGGGTGAATTACGCGGGCGCCTTCGCCTTCGCGTACTCGCCGCGTCCTGGCACCCCGGCGGCGGGCATGGGCAGACAGGTCGAGCCTGAAGTGGCCAAGGAACGGCTGCACCGCCTGATCGCCCTGCTGACCGAACAGCAGACCGCCTTCAATGAATCCCAGGCGGGGCGGACGCTGAACGTCCTGTTCGACAAGCCGGGACGTCACGCCCACCGTCGCCAGGCGATTGGGCGGTCCCCCTATCTGCAATCAGTTCACGTGGATGACGCGGATCATCTGATCGGTCAGATCGTTCCAGTCGAGATCATACTGGGTCAGCAGAACAGTCTGCATGGCCGTCTCATCACCGAAGGGCGCAAGGCCCAAAAAGAAAAGGCCGCTTGATGGCGAGAGAGTCCGAGTTCGTACCGCTGAATGACGCTGAACTGCGCGCGGTCATCGGGCCGAACAGCCGCCATGTCGCCCTGATCGAGGACGCCTTCAAGGTGCTGGTCGAGGCGCCGGGCGGCGGGGTCTCGGTCAACGGCGGCACGCGCGACCGCTCCGACGCCCGCCGGGTGATCGAGGATCTGGCCAAGCGCGCGGCCCTGGGCGCCGAGGTCACCGAGGCGGACGTGCGTGCGGCCCTGGGTCAGGCGCGCGGCGGCAAGGGCACGCCGGGCATGGCGGCGGCGGGCGTGTCCCTGCCGGGCGGCAAGCGCGGCGCCATCGTGCCCAAGACCAAGGCGCAGGCCGCCTATCTGGACATGTTGGGCCGATGCGAACTGTCGTTCGGCGTGGGTCCTGCCGGCACCGGCAAGACCTTTTTGGCGGCGGCTTACGGCGCGTCGCTGCTGCGGCGGGGTCAGGTGGACCGTCTGGTCATCACCCGCCCGGCTGTGGAGGCGGGCGAGAAGCTGGGCTTTCTGCCCGGCGATCTGAACGAGAAGGTCGACCCCTATCTGGCCCCGATCTGGGAGGCGCTGAACGACATTCTGGGCGCCGAGGACGTGCAGCGTCGCCGCGACAAGGGCGAGATCGAGGCCGCCCCCATCGCCTTCATGCGCGGCCGCACGCTCAGCCACGCCTTCGTCATCGTCGACGAGGCGCAGAACACCAGCCGCCTGCAGATGAAGATGGTGCTGACCCGCCTGGGGGAAGGCGCGCGGATGGTCGTCACGGGCGACCCGTCGCAGATCGACCTGTTGAACCCGCGCGATTCCGGCCTGGCCCATGCGCTGCGGATTCTGGACGGGGTTCAAGGCGTCGGCGTGCTGAAGTTCGACGCCTCGGATGTGGTGCGTCACGCCATGGTCGAGCGGATCGTGCGCGCCTATGACGCCGACGCGGCGAAAGGTCGTCCGGCCCCGGACCTTGAAGACCCCGCATGATCGAGATCGAAGTCGAGGCGGACGACTGGACCGGCGCCCTGCCTGAGGTGAATGCGGTGGTCGAGCACGCGGCCAATGCGGCCCTGGGCAGGATCGAGGGCGATATTGTCGTCCTGCTGACCGACGACGCCGCCGTGCGCGAGTTGAACGGCCGCTTCCGCGACAAGGACAGGCCGACCAATGTCCTGTCCTTCCCGGCCCCGGAAAGCGCGGCGCCGCATCTGGGCGACATTGTCCTGGCTTATGGCGTGTGCGCCGACGAGGCTGTGGCGCAGAACAAGACCCTGGCCGACCACCTCAGCCATCTGATCGTTCACGGTGTGCTGCACCTGCTGGGCCGCGATCACGAGGACGACGCCGAGGCCGAGGAGATGGAGGCCGAGGAACGCGAAATCCTGGCCGGGATCGGCGTCGCCGACCCCTATGCCGCAGATGCCGAAAGCGCCGGCTGACATGATGATCGACGCCCTGCTGGACCGTTGCGCCGCCCTGATCCGGGCCTTGCCGGACAAGAAGCGCGCTCTGACCTGGCGTCTGGTCCGCGTCCTTCTGGCCCTGCTGGCGGGGGCGGGCACGGCCTTCGCCCATCCGCCGTTCGGGATGCTGATCGGTCTTTTGGGCTATCCGCTGCTGATGATCCTGTCGGAGCGGTCCGACACGGCGCGCGGCGCCTTCTGGATGGGGTGGCTGTCGGGCTTCTCCTATTTCTTCATCGGCTGCTGGTGGGTGGCCGAGGCCTTCTTCGTCAATCCCGAACAGGCTTGGATGGCGCCCTTCGCCGCCAGCCTGCTGCCGGCGGGTCTGGGCCTGTTCTGGGGGGCGGCGACGGCGCTCTATCGTCGGTTTGCGCCCATCGGAGCGGTGCGGGTCCTGTTGTTCGCTGGCCTGTTCTGCGGCTTCGAATGGCTGCGCGGTCATGTGCTGACCGGGTTTCCGTGGAACCCGGCGGGCGCGACCTGGAGGGCGGGCGGCGGCATGTCCCAGTTCGCCTCCGTCGTCGGCGTCTATGGGCTGAGTCTTGTCACCGTCGCCGCCGCCTCGGCCTTTGCGCCCCTGATCGGGCCGGGCCTGAAACGCAGCCGCCTGATCTCGGCAGGGCTGGGCGCGCTCGCTTTGATTTCTGTCGGCGTTTTCGGCGCGGCGCGGCTGGCCCGGTCGGAGCTTCAGTTCACCGACACCGTTGTGCGTCTGGTCCAGGCCGATGTGAAACAGGAGACGAAATGGTCGCCCGAAACCTATCGCTCCATCATCGACCGTTATGTGCAGCTGACAGCCCAGCCGACCGCCAAGCCGGAAGGTCGCGCGCCCAATGTCATCGTCTGGCCTGAAGGGTCGCTGCCGGCCTCGGCCAACGACGTGTTCGCGTCGGAGGACGCCCGCGCCATCGCCGCCGCCGTGCAGCCCGGCCAGACCCTGCTGGTCGGCCTGGCGCGCGGACAGATCGACCCGACGGCGCCCGACGGCGCCCGTTATTACAACAGCCTGTTCGCCCTGTCCGGCGAGGGGCAGGCGGGGCTGCGGGTGGCCGCCGTCTATGACAAGCACCGTCTTGTGCCGTTCGGCGAATACCTGCCGCTGGGGTCGGTGATGACCTCCATCGGCCTGCGCAGCCTGGTCCATATGCCCAGTGATTTTTCGGCGGGGCCGAAGCCGGAGCCGATCTCGATTCCCGGCGCGCCGCCGGCCCAGATCCTGATCTGCTACGAAAGCCTCTATCCCGGGTTCACGCCCGGCGCGGCAGGGCGGCCTGACTGGATCGTCAATGCGTCCAACGACGCCTGGTTCGGGGCCACATCCGGCCCGCGTCAGCATTTGAACCTGGCCAGCTATCGCGCCATCGAGACAGGTCTGCCCATCGCACGCGCCACGCCGACCGGCATTTCGGCCATGATCGACCCTTGGGGCCGGATCGTGGACGGCGAGAAGCTGGAGCCCGGCGTCATGGGCGTGATCGACGCGCCCCTGCCCCGGCCGACAGGGATCACACCCTATGGGCGGTTCGGCGACTGGATCTTTGGAATTGTGCTGCTGGGAACGGTTTTCCTGTCCTTGTGGCCGTTTGGCCGTCGAACTAGGGTGGCGCCGAATCGCGAGTTGAGCTGATCGGGGGAGAAGTCATGGCGCGCATCAAGGAAGAGGAGCCGCATCCTGTCGACCGCCATGTCGGCCGCCGCGTTCAGGAAAAGCGCCTCGGCCTGGGCCTGACCCAGACGGCGCTGGCCAAGGCGGTCGGGGTCAGTTTCCAGCAGGTGCAGAAGTACGAGAAGGGCACAAACCGCGTCTCGGCCTCCAAGCTTTTCGAAATCGCCGACTTCATGAAGGTGGACATCCCCTTCTTCTTCGAAGGCTATTCCACGGCTCAGCCGGGCTTTGGCGAAGAGGAGGCGCCCGGCTTCGACCACGAGCGGTCCGCGACCAGACACTCCATCGAGATCGACAATCTGGTGCGCCGCCTGCCGGCCCGCAAGCAGAAGCTGATCCTGGACATGGTGCGCGAAATGGTGGGCGAGGGCCCGGACGGCGAAGATTGACCCCATCCTTCAGTTGACGGCGACGATCTCCGCCAACTGACCCGCCACCATGACCTCATCGCCGACCCGCTTGCCCAGAACGGCGCGGGCCAGGGGCGAGACATGGCTGACGCTGCCCTTTGCCGGATCGGCCTCGTCCTCGCCGACGATGCGCCAGGTCTGGGTGCGGCCGTCCTCGCGTTCGATGGAGACGGAGCCGCCGAAACGCGCGACGCCGTCATCCTCGCCGGGTTCGACCAGCTGGGCCGAGGCGCGGCGGGCGCCCCAGTAGCGCAGATCCCGCGTCGCGCGGGCCATCGCCGTGCGGTCGCTTTCGATCGAGCCCTGAACCTGGGCGGCGGTGTAGGCGGCGCGCGCGGCGGCCAGCTCGGCCTCGATCAGGGCCAGTCCCTGCGGCGTGACCAGATTGGGGTGGGGCGAGATCGGGCGGTCCGCCAGGTCGGCGGCCGTGGCTTCCAGATCTTCTTCCCGGGTGAAGGCGACGCTCATGGCGCGCAGCATAGCGGCGCTCGATCCTATCGCCAGCCCCCCCCCGAACCGCTGCCTATGGTCAGGAAGGGCGCGAACGGGCAAAGCGGGGCGATGACAAGCTCCGCCAAGCCAGACGCGAAAAGACAGGTTCATGTGGTCGGCGCCGGACCTGCGGGTCTGATGGCGGCTGAGCGTCTGGCCCAGTCCGGCCTGAGCGTTGTCGTTCACGAACGGATGCCCTCGGTCGGACGCAAGTTCCTGATGGCGGGACGGGGCGGCCTGAACCTGACCCATTCTGAGCCGCTTGTTCCCTTCCTGAACCGATACGGTCCCGCCAGAGATCGGGTGGCCGGATGGCTGGAGGCGTTTTCGCCGTCGGACCTGATCGCCTGGGCCGAAGCGCTCGATCAGCCGACCTTCGTGGGGTCCAGCGGGCGGGTGTTTCCAAAGGCGATGAAGGCCTCGCCGCTGTTGCGGGCGTGGCTGGCGCGATTGAACGATCTGGGCGTCGAGGTGCGGCTGCGGTCGCGCTGGACCGGCTGGGAGGGCGAGGCCCTGAGGTTCGAGACGCCGGACGGCGAGCGATTGGAGACGCCCGCCGCCGTGGTTCTGGCGCTCGGCGGGGCCAGCTGGCCGCGTCTGGGGTCGGACGCCGCCTGGACCGAATGGCTGGAGGCGCCGGTGCGCCCGTTCCGTTCCGCCAATGTCGGCTTTGACGTGGCCTGGTCGGATGTCTTGCGCGATCAATTCGCCGGGCGCCCGCTGAAGGGGATCGCCCTGACCCATCAGGGGGGCGTCGTGCGTGGCGAGGCCATGATCACCGCCTATGGTATCGAGGGCGGGGCGATCTACGCCCTGTCGGCGGGTCTGCGCGACGCGGTGGAGCGGGAGGGTCGGGCGATGCTGACCATCGACCTGAAGCCCGATCTGGCGGTGGCGGATGTGGCCGCCCGTCTGGCCCGTCCGCGCGGCAAGGCCAGCCTGTCCAACCATCTGAGGAAGGCCGTGGGGCTGGATGCGGCGGGCCCCGCCCTGCTGCGCGAGGCCGGACCCTTGCCGACACCCCCCCATGAACTGGCCGCGCGGATCAAGGCGACGCCGCTGACCCTGACCGGGGTGCAGGGGCTGGGGCGGGCCATATCGTCGGCGGGCGGGGTGAGGTTCGAGTCCCTGGATCAGCGGCTGATGCTGACGGCCCGGCCCGGCGTCTTCGTCGCGGGCGAGATGCTGGACTGGGAGGCGCCGACCGGCGGCTATCTGCTTCAGGCCAGTTTCGCATCCGGCGTCGTGGCGGCGCAGGGCGTGAAGGCCTGGCTCGACAGCCGCGCCTGAGCGCGTCAAAGCTTGCCGCCTGTATCGGAAGGAAAGCCGCATGAAGACCCTGACCACCGCCGCCGTCTTGGCCCTGCTGACCGCCGCCGCCCATGCTCAGGACCGCGCGCCCGCGATCAGCGCCGAACGGATGAACCAGGCGGTGCGGGTTCTGGCGTCGGATGAGTTCGAGGGGCGCGGTCCGGTCTCGGCGGGCGAGGAGAAGACCGTCGCCTGGCTGGCCGAACAGTTCCGCGCGGCGGGCGCCGAGGGCGGCGGGCCCAATGGTTCCTATTTCCAGACGGCCCTGTTGTCGCGCACACGCCAGAAAGGCCCGGCGACAGTGACGGCCAGGGTCGGCGGCCAGACCCTGTCGCTGGCGCGCGGGCCGGATGTTCTGGTGTCCAGCGACCGGCCCGTCGACCATATCACGGTGACCGACGCCCCGATCGTCTTCGTCGGCTATGGCGCCGATGCGCCGGAGCGCCAGTGGGACGACTTCAAGGACGTGGACGTGCGCGGCAAGGTGATCCTGGTCCTGGTCAACGACCCGGACTTCGAGGCCGAAGCGGGCGAGCCGGTCGCCGACAAGTTCGACGGTCAGGCCATGACCTTCTACGGCCGCTGGACCTACAAGTTCCAGGAGGCGGGCCGTCGCGGGGCGGCGGGCGTGCTGGTGATCCATGAGACGGCGGGCGCAGGCTATGGCTGGTCGGTGCTGCAGAACTCGTCCGCCGCGCCCAAGTTCGACATCGTCCGCGCCGATCCCGACGCCGAACGCGCCCCCTTCCAGGGCTGGATTCAGCGGGCCAGGGCCGAGGAGATCTTCCGCGCCGCCGGTCTGGATTTCGCCACACTGAAGACCAGCGCCCGCCGCGCCGACTTCCGCCCCGTCGTCCTGCCGAACGCGACCATGAGCGTCGATTTCGCCCAGATCGCCGACCGGGTCGAAAGCCGCAACGTCCTGGCCCGCATTCCCGGTTCGGAACGCCCGAACGAGACGGTCATGTACGGCGCCCACTGGGACGGTTACGGCGTCGGCACGCCCAATGCGACGGGCGACAGAATCTATAATGCAGCGGTGGACAATGCGACCGGCGTCGCCGCTCTGCTGGAGCTGGCCCACGCCTTCGCCGAGGGGCCGCGTCCGAAGCGTTCGATCGTCTTTGCGTCCTGGACGGGCGAAGAAGCAGGGCTTCTGGGTTCGACCTATTACGCCGCCAATCCGGTCTGGCCGCTGGAGACGACCGTGGCCAACATCAATGTCGACAGCCTGCTGCCGGGGACCGAGATCGACCCGAACATCGTCGTCATCGGCAAGGGCAAGAACCAACTGGACGCGGTGCTGGCGCGTCGGGCGACGGAACAGGGCCGCACCCTGATCGCGGACCCGGCGCCCCAGGCCGGCGCCTTCTATCGCTCCGACCACTTCCCCCTGGCGCTGCAAGGGGTGCCCGCCCTGTTCCCGGCTGCGGGCTTCACCGGCGCCAGCGCGGCCAGCCGCGACTATGTCCAGAACCGCTATCACCAGCCGACGGACGACTGGAACGAGACCTGGCGCATGGATGCGGCGGCCGCCGACGTGGCCCTGATCTACGCCGTCGGGCGCGATCTGGCGGATTCAAACGTCTGGCCGGAATGGAACGCGGGCGCCGAATTCACCGCAGCGCGGGATCGCTCCAAGGCGTCGCGGCGCTAGAGCCTGATCCGCTGAGATGGAATCGCCGCGCGATTCCGTCGATGCGGTGAATCAGGCTCCAGATATTAAGCGAGAGCATGATTCACGCTTCTGTCGGAACCGCGTAGCGGTTCCGTCTAAAACGATCATGCTCTAGGTCGATCCATATTCGGTTGGCGGCCTTTCGGCTCGTCATTCCGGGGCTGAGCGCAGCGAAGAACCCGGAACCCAGGGCCGCAATCCCGCTGTTCGGCACATTCAACGCCAGACGCGAACTCCTGGGTTTCGGGTTCGTCCTGCGGACGCCCCGGAATGACGGTTCTGGGCTGAGTGTTGGATTGGAGCTAGAATCCCTCGCCCTCCAGCGCCAGTTCAGGCGGGGCGGCGGTGGTGACGGCGCCGAAGGGCAGGTGCAGGATGAAGGCGGCGCCCTTGCCGGGGTCGCTTTCCACCTCGGCCCAGCCGCCGTGCAGTTCGACCAGGGCCTTGACCAGCGCCAGGCCCACGCCCGGCCCGCCGCGCTCGCGCCGCACGAAGCGGTCGAAGACGTGGGGCTGCAGATGATAGGGGATGCCGCGCCCGGTGTCGGCGACCGACAGGCGGACTTCGGACGCCGTGGCCTCGGCGGTCAGGGTGACGGCGCCGCCTTCCGACACGGCGCGGGCCGCGTTCTCCAGCAGATGCTCCAGCGCCTGACCGACACGGCGCGCGTCGGCGCGGATCGGCCGAAGATCGGCCGGATAGACGACCGTCAGGCCGGCGCCGCGTCCCTCGACCTTGCCGCGCACCTTGGCGGCGACCTCTTCTAAAAGGTCGGCGATGCGGACATCGCCCAGCGACAGCTCCATCTCTCCCGCGTCGATCTGGGACATGTCCAGCACGTCGTCGATGGAGCGGGCCAGCTGGCTGGCGGCGACGCGGATGGCGCCTGCGTGCTGGCGGCTGCGTTCCGGCAGGTCGCCCAGCGTCTCCAGCAGCTCCGAATAGCCGACGATGGTGGTCAGGGGGGTGCGCAGCTCATAGCTGACGCTGCCGACGAACTCGCGTTTCAGGGCCTGACTTTCGGCCAAGGCCTGCTCGCGCTGGACCAGGGCCTGCTCCAGCTCGCGCCTTGCAGTGACGTCGGAGAAGGCGACCAGGGTGGCGCCGTCCGGCAGGGGGCGGGTCTGCCAGGCGGCGGTGCGGCCGTCGGTGGTGCGGCCCTCGCCCGAGATGGCGACGCGGCTTTCGGGATCGGGGTCGGCGACGCGCGCCTTCAGGCCCAGCCACAGGGCCGGATCGGGCAGGACCTGTTTGCACAGTTCGGCCAGGGCGTTGAACTCGGTCGCCGCCTCGATCTGGGCGCCGGTCAGACGCCAGAAGCCTTCGAACGCCTCATTGTGCAAGCGCAGCCGTCCGTCCGATCCGAACACGGCGACGGCGTCGTTCAGCTTGTCCAACGTCGCGCGCTGGACCTGAAGCTGGGCGTTGAAGCGGCTGCGCAGCTGAAGTTCGTCGGTGATGTCCGAAAAGATCAGCAGTATGCCGCCCAGCGGGTGCGGCTGGCGCACCACGCGCAGGGTGCGCCCGTCCGGCAGGGACCAGCTGTCGTCGGGCGAAGCCTCTGACGCCTCATAAAACTGAAGCTCGCGCGCCTTCCACCCGGCGTAGTCGACCACCTCGGGCAGGCGGCGGCGCTGACGCAGGCGGTCCAGAAGTTCGGCGTGGGTCGGGCGTTCGTCCAGCCAGGCCGGATCGATGTCGAACAGGGTCTGGAAGGCGGTGTTGTGGAAGGCCAGACGCTTGGACGGACCGAAGATGGCGACGGCGTCGGCCAGATGGTTCAGGGTCTCGTCATGGGCCTCGACATGCCGGCGCAGATTGTCGCGGGTTTCCTCGGCCTCGGTGACCTCCATGGCGAAGACGGTGACGGCGCCACCTGCCGCTGGTTCGGCGATGATGCGCCAGGCGCGCCGCGCCCCGCCGCCGGTGGTCCAGCGGAAGCCCTCCTGCCGCACGCCCAGGCGGCCCGCCTCGGCGGCCAGGGCCTCGGCGCCCCGGTCAAAACTGAGATTCTTCTCCAGCGCCTGTTCGACCGTTTCGGCCCCGACCTCGGTCAGCCAGGCGCGGTTGGCCCACGCCAGCTTGCCCGCGCCGTCCACGACCCACGTCGGCGTCGGGGAGGCGTCGGCCAGCAGGGCCAGACCGCTTTCGACCGCCTCGCCGCCCGTCAGGGTCAGGCTGGACGCAGGCGACAGCCGCACCCAGGCGACGCCGCCCGCGACGCGGCCCTCGATCCGCCACGGTTCATGGTCCAGGGTCAGCAGACCCTCGAAAGCCTCGCCCGCATCGACCAGGGCCTTGATCCGGGCGGCGTGGGTTTCGGCCAGCCGGCCCAGTATGGCCTCGCCCGCATCGGCGGTCTCGTCGGACAGGCGGGCGATCAGTTCCGCAGGGCCGATGGGCTCGCCCGCAGCACGACCTTCGGGCGTCAGAGGCAGGCTGACGTCGTCAAAGGCGCGCAACATGCTCTCATGGCGGCCCAGTTCGGCAAGGGCTGCGGCGCATTTGTCCCGGGCCTGATCGCTGGCGGAGGCCAGGCGCGCGCGCAGGCGCACGGCCCAGGCGCTGACGGCCAGCGCCAGTCCGGCGGCTCCTGCTGTGGCGACATAGGCGATGTCGGCCTCGGCCATGTGTCTCTCTGTGACGCGATTCGCGGTTAACATACCCCAGTCGCGCGAATTTGCGCCTTTTCCGTTGCAGCGTCATCACGTCCGATTGCGGCCTGGCGCCAGGACGACGATATCGATGGGCATGACCGACGGTTTCGCCCCCTCCCTCGACGATTTCGCCCGGTTGGCCCGTGAGGCCTTCGACGCCCTGCCCGCGCCCTTCCGGCAGGCGGCGGGCGAGGTGGTGTTCCGCATCGACGATTTCGCCGACGAACAGACGCTGAAGGATCTGGAGATCGAGGACCCGTTCGAGCTGACGGGGCTTTATCACGGCGTGGACATCGGCAGCCGCGACGGCCTGGGCCCGGCGTTCGAACCGTCGAGGGTCTTTCTGTACCGCCGCCCCATTCTGGACGAGTGGTGCGAACGCGGCGACGTGGGTTTGGCTGAGCTGATCGCCCATGTGCTGGTCCACGAGATCGGCCATCATTTCGGGCTCAGCGACGACGACATCCACGCCATCGAGGACGCGGCGGATTAGGTTGAACTGGCTGTCAATCGGTCAATTTCTCAACCCGTCATTCCGGGGCTGAGCAAGGCGAAGAACCCGGAACCCAGGGCTGCAGCAGCATCGCTGGACGCATTTCAAGCCGGATACGGGTCTCCTGGGTTCCGGGTTCGTCCTTCGGACGCCCCGGAATGACGGGGGTGGGGCGAATGACGATGCAACCCGGGTTTATTTCCTTTGGCAGACGGGGCAGTAGAAGGTCGAACGTCCGCCCTGGATGATGCGGGCGACGGTCCCCCTGCAGGACTCGGTGCGGCAGGCCTCGCCTTCGCGGCCATAGACGTCGAAGCGGTGCTGGAAATAGCCCTGGCCGCCCTCGACGTTGGCGAAGTCCTTCAGGGTCGAGCCCCCCGCCGCGATGGCGTCGTTCAGCACATTGCGCACCTCGGCCGCCAGCCGCTCCAGCCGCGTGTGCGACAGGGCCCCCGCCGCGATCAGCGGCGAGATGCGGGCGCGGTGGAGCGCCTCGCAGACATAGATGTTGCCCAGGCCGGACACGACCCGCTGGTCCAGCAGCGTCACCTTGACGTTCTGCTTCTTGCCGTCGAAGGCCTCGGCCAGATGGGCGCCGGAGAAGCTGTTGCCCAGGGGCTCGGGGCCGAGCGCCGCGAACCATGGGTGCTGCTCCACGCCGGCGGTCGGGATCAGGCCCATGAAGCCGAAGCGGCGCGCGTCGGCGTATCCGATGCGGACGGCCGCATCGTTTAGCACGGCGCAGGCGCTGAAATGTTCGTGCTTGCCCGCGATGGGCGCCGGTTCCTCGAACTCGCCCAACTGCAGACCGTCCAGGGTGAACCGGCCGGTCATGCCCAGATGAGTGATCCAGGTGTCGCCGGTCGACAGGGGCGCCAGAAGATATTTGGCGCGGCGGTCGACCCGCAGGACGACTGCGCCCTCCAGCCGGTCGACAAAATGATCGGGGAAGGGAAATCGCAGGTCCGGCCGGTTGATGCGCACGCGCGACAGACGCGCGCCCTCCAGCACCGGCGTCAGGCCGCGTCGGACGGTTTCAACCTCGGGAAGTTCAGGCATGAAGCGGTTCCTAGACCGGGCGGTCACGCAATGCGAGTTGCCGCCCGCGTCATTCTGCGCTTACGGTCCCGGCAAACGTGGGAATTCACTAATGACTGACAATAGCGTCGCAACGCCGAAATCCGGCGGCAAGCGGCTGGAGCTGACACTCCGTTCTCTGGTGCTCGGCTGTCTGCTGGCCGTGGTCTTCACCGCCGCCAACACCTATCTGGGCCTGCTGGTCGGCCTGACCTTCGCCTCGGCCATCCCGGCGGCGGTCATTTCCATGGCCATACTGCGGGTGTTCCGCACCTCGACCATCTGGGAGAACATGACGGTCCAGACCGTCGCCTCGGTCGGCGGCGCCATGAGTTCGATCATCTTCGTCCTGCCGGGTCTGGTGATGATCGGCTGGTGGCTGGAGTTCCCGTTCTGGCAGTCGGTCGCCATCTGCATCCTGGGCGGCGTTCTGGGGGTGACCTTCTCCATCCCCCTGCGTCGCGCCCTGGTCGTCAACGGCGGCCTGCCCTACCCCGAAGGCGTCGCCGCCGCCGAGGTGCTGAAGGTCGGCTCGCGCGGGGCTGAACAGACCGAGAGCGCGGTGCGCGAGAACAGGTCGGGTCTGTGGATCGTCGTGGCGGGCGCCGTTGTGTCGGCCGGTTATTCGCTGCTGGTCGCAGGCCGCGTCTTCGCCGGTGAAGCCGCCAAATTCATCAAACTGCCTGCTGCCCTGGGCGGCGGCGCCACGGGCATGGGCTTCGGGATGCAGTTCGCCCTGCTGGGCGCCGGCCATCTGATCGGCCTGACCGTGGGTCTGGCGCAGCTGTTCGGCCTGATCCTGGCCTGGGGCATTGCGGTGCCGCTGCTGACCAGCCCCGACACGGCGGCCTGGCTGACGGCGCACGGCGTTCCCTCGATCGCCGGAACCCTGCCGGCGGGCGTTCACGCCGAAGAATTGGCCATGACGGTCTGGAGCCGTGAGGTCCGCTTCATGGGCGCAGGCGTCATCGGCGTCGCCGCCATCTGGACCCTGATCAAGCTGGCCGGGCCTCTGGTCGCGGGTCTGGCCTCGGCCCTGGCCGCAAACGCCAAGCGCGCGCATGGCGAGGTTCTGGACCGCACCGAACAGGACCTGCCGATCAAGCTGGTGGGTTCGATCTCGGTGGTCTGCCTGATCGGCATCGCCGGTCTGCTGGCCTGGTTCGCCCAGAGCGCCCCTGCCCTGGCCTCGTCCACCCCGCTGCTGGTGATCGGCGGCCTGGTCTATGTGGTGCTGATCGGTTTCGCCGTGGCGGCCATCTGCGGATACATGGCCGGTCTGATCGGCTCGTCGAACAGCCCGGTGTCGGGCGTCGGCATCCTGGCCATCATCATCGCCTCGGTGCTGATGCTGGGCGTCATGGCCATTGCGGGCGTGCCTGCTGACCCGTCGATCATCGCCTTCGCCCTGATCGTGACGGCGGTGGTCTTCTCGGTCGCCGTCATCGCCAACGACAACCTGCAGGACCTGAAGACCGGCCAGCTGGTCGAGGCCACGCCGTGGCGCCAGCAGACGGCCCTGATCGTCGGCGTCGCCGCAGGCGCCCTGGTCATCCCCTTCATCCTGAACCTTCTGAACCAGGCGTTCGGCTTCGAAGGCGGCCCGGCGGCCATCGTCGAGGGCACCAAGACCCTGGCGGCGCCGCAGGCCACATTGATCTCGGCCCTGGCGCGCGGCGTCATCGGCGGCGATCTGCGCTGGGACCTGATCGGTCTGGGCGCAGCCATCGGCCTGGTCATCATCGGGCTGGACGCGGTGCTGGAGAAGGCGACCAACAAGAAGATCAAGCTGCCGCCGCTGGCGGTCGGCATCGGCTTCTACCTGCCCGCCGCCGTCACGACCATGCTGGTCATCGGCGCCGTGTGCGGCTGGCTGTATGATCGGGCCTCGCGCTCGACCCGTTACGCCGATGTGGCGCGCCGCATGGGCGTGCTGCTGGCCTCTGGGCTGATCGTGGGGGAAAGCCTGTTCGGCGTGCTGACGGCGGGCGTGATCGTCTCGACCCGCAGCGATGCGCCCTTCGCCATGCTGCCCGCCGACAGCGCCTGGCCGGCCATGCTGGCGGGGATCGTCGGGTTCGCGGTCCTGACCTTCGGTCTGTATCGCCTGGCGATTTCACGCGCGGCCAAGGTCTGACGTCGCAAGGCTGAAAATCACGCGGATGGGGGCGGCGGACACAGGTCCGCCGCCCTTTTTCGTTGGTGCGCGCACGGATCATCCGCGACGATAATCCGACCGTGAGATTTCACCGCACTGGCGTTTTGGCGCCGAGGCCTGTAAGAGGCCGCCTGAAATCCTTCCCACATCTGCATCTTGTTGCAGCGGCGCGGCCTTTTCCGTGACCGAACACAGTCCGCCCGAGCCCGATATGAACCTTCGTAACGTCGCTATTATCGCCCACGTCGACCACGGCAAGACGACCATGGTTGACCAACTTCTCGCCCAATCCGGCGTCTTCCGAGCCAACGAGGCGACCACTGAGCGCGCCATGGATTCCGGCGACCAGGAAAAAGAACGCGGCATCACCATTCTGGCCAAGTGCACCTCGGTGCTCTGGAACGGCAAGGCGGGCGAGACCCGCATCAACATCATCGACACCCCCGGCCACGCCGACTTCGGCGGCGAGGTCGAGCGCATCCTGGGCATGGTGGACGGCTGCGTCATCCTGGTGGACGCCGAAGAGGGCGTCATGCCCCAGACCAAGTTCGTGCTGACCAAGGCTCTGAAGATGGGCCTGCGTCCGATCCTGTGCATCAACAAGGTCGACCGCGCCCACGCCGACCCGGACCGCGTGCACAACGAAACCTTCGATCTGTTCGCCGCCATTGGCGCGACCGACGAACAGCTGGACTTCCCGCACATCTACGCCTCGGGCCGCAGCGGCTGGGCGACGCTGGACCTGAACGTCCCCAACGACAACCTGCACCCGCTGTTCGACCTGATCGTCGATCATGTTCCGCCGCCCAAGGTTCAGGAGAACCGCGACAAGCCGTTCCAGATGCTGAACGTCCTGATCGAAAGCGACCCCTTCCTGGGCCGTCTGCTGACCGGCCGCATCCAGTCGGGCAAGGCTGTGCCCGGCATGGCCATCCACGCCCTGGATCGTGACGGCAAGGAAATCGAGCGCGGCCGCATCACCAAGGTTCTGGCCTTCCGCGGTCTGAAGCGTCAGGCCCTGGACGAGGGTTCCGAGGCAGGCGACATCGTCGCCATCGCCGGCATGTCCAAGGCCACCGTCGCCGACACCCTGTGCGCCATGGAAGTCACCGACGCCCTGCCCGCCCAGCCGATCGATCCGCCCACCATCTCGATGACGGTTTCGGTGAACGACAGCCCCCTGGCCGGTCGCGAAGGCGACAAGGTGCAGTCGCGCGTCATCCGGGACCGCCTGCTGAAGGAAGCCGAGGCCAACGTCGCCATCCGCGTGACCACGACCGAAGGCGGCGACGCCTATGAGGTCGCGGGCCGTGGCGAACTGCAGCTGGGCGTTCTGATCGAGAACATGCGCCGCGAAGGCTTCGAGGTCTCGATCTCGCGTCCGCGCGTGGTCTTCAAGACCGGTGAGAACGGCGAGCGGCTGGAGCCGATCGAAGACGTCATGATCGACGTGGACGACGAGTTCTCGGGCATCGTCATCGAGAAGCTGTCGGCCCGTAAGGCTGAAATGACCGACATGGGCCCGTCGGGCGCAGGCAAGACCCGCATCCAGCTGAAATGCCCGTCGCGCTCGCTGATCGGCTATCAGGGCGAGTTCCTGACCGACACGCGCGGTTCGGGCGTGCTGAACCGCGTGTTCAGCCACTATGAGCCGCACAAGGGCGAGATCGCCGGTCGTCTGAAGGGCGTGCTGATCTCGAACTCGGACGGCGACACGGCGGCCTTCGCCCTGTGGAACCTGGAAGATCGCGGCGTCATGTTCGTCGGCGCGGGCGAAAAGACCTATCAGGGCATGATCATCGGCGAGAACAGCCGCTGGGACGACCTGGACGTCAACCCGATCAAGGGCAAGCAACTGACCAACGTGCGCGCCTCGGGCAAGGACGAGTCGGTCCGCCTGACGCCGCCGCGCCAGATGTCGCTGGAACAGGCCATCGCCTATATCGACGACGATGAACTGGTCGAGGTGACCCCGAAGTCGATCCGCCTGCGCAAGCAGGTGCTGAACCCGTCGTTCCGCAAGAAGCGCGTTCGCCCCGACTAAGACTGACGGTGTTTTTCGTCATCCTCGCCCTTGTGGCGAGTATCCATACGCCCGGCGCCCGCCAGTGGCGCCATCTTCGACGGCGTTTATGGATCCCGGGCGCAAGGCCTGGGATGACGAACCAAAAACCGCACAAAGAAAAACGGCGCGCCCCGCATGGAGCGCGCCGTTTCCGTTTTCAGCGGTTGTGCGCCGATCAGGCCTGCCCAATCAGGCCTGCATGGCCCAGCCTTCGACATCCATGGCCGCCTGACGCACGGCTTCCGAACGGGTCGGGTGGGCGTGGCAGGTGCGGGCGATGTCTTCCGAGGCGCCGCCGAAGCTCATGGTGATGGCGGCCTCGTGGATCATCTCGCCGGCCTGCGGACCGATGATGTGGACGCCCAGAACCTTGTCCGTCGCGGCGTCGGCCAGCACCTTCACGAAGCCATCGGTCTCGTGATTGATCTTGGCGCGGCTGTTGGCCATGAAGGGGAACTTGCCCTTCTTGTAGTTGACGCCGGCGGCCTTGAGCTGCTCCTCGGTCTGGCCCACCCAAGCGACTTCCGGCGTCGTATAGACGACGCTGGGGACCAGGGCGTAGTCGACGTGGCCGTATTTGCCCGCGATGGTGTCGATGGCGGCGACGGCGTCTTCTTCCGCCTTGTGCGCCAGCATCGGGCCGTGGGTCACATCGCCGATCACCCAGACGCCATCGGCGACCTTGAAGTGGTCATGGTCGATGAAGCCGCGCTTGTCGGGCGTGACGCCGACCGTCTCGAGCCCCAGGCCGTCCGTGTAGGGACGACGGCCGATGGCGACCAGGACCACGTCGCCCTTGATCGTTTCCGCCGCGCCGCCCGCCGACGGCTCGACCGTCAGCTCGACCCCGTCCTTGCCCGACTTGGCGGCCGTGACCTTGGCGCCCAGTTTGAACTTCATGCCCTGTTTGGTCAGGGTGCGCTGGAAGGTGGTGGCGACCTCGGTGTCCATGCCGGGGGTGATGCGGTCCAGGAACTCGACCACCGTGACCTCGGCGCCCAGACGGCGCCAGACCGAACCCAGCTCCAGGCCGATGATGCCCGCGCCGACCACGATCAGCTTCTTGGGCACCGACGGCAGCGAGAGGGCGCCGGTGGAATCGATCACCTTGCCCGCTTCGAAGGCGACGCCCGGCAGCGGGGTCGGCTCGGAGCCGGTGGCGATGACGATGTTTTTGGCGTCCAGCGTCTGGACGGCGCCGTCCTCGGCGGTCACCTCGACCTTGCCCTTGCCCGCGATCTTGCCCTTGCCCTTGATCCACTCGACCTTGTTCTTCTTGAACAGGAACTCAATGCCCTTGGTCAGGCCCAGGACGCTTTCGTCCTTGGCTGCGTGCATCTGGCCCAGGTTCAGCTTGGGCGAGACCTCGATGCCGATCTTGGCGAATTCGGTGTTGGCGGCGTTCCACAGCTCCGAGGCGTGCAGCAGGGCCTTGGAGGGCATGCAGCCGACGTTCAGGCAGGTGCCGCCCAGCGTGCCGCGCATCTCCACGCAGGCGACCTTCAGGCCCAGCTGACCGGCGCGGATCGCGGCGTTATAGCCGCCCGGCCCTCCGCCGATGATGACGACGTCGTAGGGAGCGGGTGCTTCGGCCATGATATCCTCTGATCGTTCAGCGCGTGCGATGCTGCGCGGGGCTTAGGCGCCAGACCCGCCGGGGTCAACCGCCGCGCTCCATATGGGGACGGGTTTGCGACCTTTGGAGACCCCTGTGAGCAGGGATGGGGCCACGCGCATCGAAACAGACGGCGTCCGGCCGTGGCCTGAGGGTCTCGACAAACGAAAAGGGCCAGGCGTCGCCGCCCGGCCCTCTGATCGTCTCCGGCCCCTTCGCAGGTCAGAGCTTGAAGCGCAGGCCGACGAAGATGTTGTAGCCGAACTTCTCGTACTCGTAGGTCCGTTCCTTGACGCCGTAGTAGCGCACGCCCGCGCTGTCGGTCAGGTTCTTGGCCTCGCCGAACAGCTCCACCCCGTTGCCGAAGTCGTAGCTGGCGGTGAAGTCCAGCTGGCCGCGCCCCTCGACCCACAGGTCCAGGCCCGGACGGGTGGCGTCGATGGCTTCCAGGAACTCGCTGCGGTGGGTGTAGGAGACCCGTGCGCTCAGTCCCTCGCGTTCATAGAAGAGGGCGGCGTTGTAGGTGGTGTCCGACTGGCCCGGCAGAACGAAGGTGTTGCGGCCCGCGTAGGAGGCGCGGGTCTTTATCTCGGCGTCGGTCAGGGTGAAGTTGGCGAAGACGCCGAAGCCCGACGCCCAGCCGGGCAGGAAGCCGAACGTCTGCTGCCAGTTAAGCTCGATGCCGGCCAGATGGCCGTCGGCGTTCTGGGCCTCGGTGACCTCGGCGAAGCCCGACGGCGCGGGTTGATAGGGGACGCCGGCGGTGACCAGGGTGAAGCGGTAGTCGGACAGGTCCTTGTAGAAGGCGTTGGCCGAGATCACGCCCAGCGGATGCAGATAATACTCCAGGCCCAGGTCGATGTTGTTCGACAGGGTGGACTTCAGGTCCGGGTTGCCGCGCGAAACCGTGGTCTTGACCTTGACGACGCTGCCCTCGGTGACGTTTTCGCTGGTCTCCAGCAGGCGCGGGACGATGTCGGTGTAGTCCGCGCGCGAGATGGCGCGGGTCAGGGCGAAGCGGCCGATCAGGTTTTCGCTGAAGTTATGACGCAGCGTCAGGTTGGGGAAGACGTCGGTCTGATCGCGGCTGACGGTGACGGGCGTTTCAACACTCTTGGAGTCCACGCTGACGGCGGAGCCCTCGAAGTCGGTCTTTTCGACGCGCAGGCCGATCAGGACATTGGTCGCGCCCACGTCGAACCGGGCCTGGCCGTAACCGGCGAGAATGTCTTCGTTGGCGGTGTAGTCGGCCGTGATCGACTGGGGCGTGCGGCGTGACGCAGCGTTCGTGGACGTCGCCCGGATGCCGTCGAGATAGTCCGTCGCAAGACCGTGATCGAACTTCACGCCCAAATTGTAGTCGTAGTTCTGCGACGGGCGGTCGCTCAGCAAGCCCGCCAAGGCGCCAGGGTTCACCGGAGCGGTTTGCGTGCGGTCACGGAAGCGTTCCTCGTCGGCGCTGACGTCGCGTGTGCTGTATTTGGCGCCGAACTTCAGCGTCACCTCGCGGCCGCCGATGACGGTCGGCAGTTCGTAGTTCGTCCTGAAGGACACATCCTCCTGCCCGGTCGTGTTGGAGCGGTAGGTGTTTTCGCGGAAGCTGTAGTTGGCCGCGTTCAGATAATAGCCGTTGGGTTCCGTAAAGGCGGAATAGGTCGGGGCGTAGTGGTCTGCGGTGTTATAGCTCAGCGTCTGCGACCCCGAGCGATAAACCACCTCGTCGCGGTGCGGATAGGTCTGTTCGCTCCTGGCCCAGGCCAGGGTCGCGTCCCAGACGGCGCCGTCGCCGAAGGTGTATTCGCCCCCGACGTTCAAGGTGGTGATCTGGTTGTTCTGCTCGCGGTGACGCAGGGCCTTGTAGAGGCGCGCGCCGGTGAACTCGCCCGCCTGATCGGTCAGCCCCGCCTTGGGCTTGCCGTCGGAATAGGTGAAGCGCAGCGTGTCGCGATATTCATCGTCGTTGAACTCGGCGAAGGAGCCGCGCAGCCAGGTGCGGAGCTGATCGCTCGGGCGCCATTCCAGCGCCCCGGTCACGGCCTTGCGCGTGCGCTTTGTCTCATAGTCCTTGAACAGGGTTTCCTCGAGATAATAGCGGCCGAAGGTGGCCGCGACGTCGGGGTCCGCGCCCAGGGTCCAGGCGTTCTCGACGTTGTCGGGACGGCGGTTGGTCTCCGAATAGCTCAGCGACACCAGGGCGCCGAAAGTCTCATTGGGGCCAAAGACGTTGGACGCCGTGGCGCCCGCACGGGTGTCGGAGCCGCCGTAGTCATTATAGCTGCCGCCCGCATAGCCGCTGACGGCCAGACGGCGCTTGTCGAAGGGCGAGCGGGTCCTGATGTCCACGGCGCCGGCGATGGAATCCGCGTCCTGGCTGGGGCGCAGGGTCTTGGAGACCTCGACGGTGGAGACGATGTCGGACGGCAGGGTGTCCAGATCGACCGCGCGGGTCGAGGCCGAGACGGCCGGAATGGCGACACCGTCGACCGAGACGGCGGTGAAGGTCGAGGGCGCGCCGCGCACATTGATGTAGCGGCCTTCGCCCTGGTCGCGCTGGATGGCGATGCCCTGAACGCGTTGCAGGGATTCCGCCACGTTCGGGTCAGGGTAACGGCCGATGGCGTCGGCGGACAGGACGTTGACCGTGCCGTCGGCGTTCTTCTGCTGGTTCAGCGAGCGGGCCACGCCGTCGGTGATGACGCCGGTGACGACCACATCGGCCAGATTGGTTGCGGCGTCGCCGCCCAGAACTATGGTGACGTTGGACGGTTGGCCCAGGGTCGTGACGACAGGCTGGCTGGCCGAGGGCAGGCCGATGTAGCGGACATCCAGAACCACTTCGCCCGGCGTCGTGGCCAGGGTGAACTCGCCCTGGGTGTTGGTGACGACGCGCTGGCCGGCGCCGCGCACCAGAACCTCTGCGCCCGGCAGCGGGGCGCCCGCGGCGTTGGTGACGCGGCCATAGATGACTTCGCCCGCGACAGCGGCGCTGGCGGCTGTGGCCACGGCGGGCGCGGCGTCGGCGGCGTAAGCCATGGGCGCGAGGGCCAGAGGCGCCAGGGCGGCGCCCATCAGAAGGTGCAGTTTCATGTCATGTCCCCTGCGGCAGGACGTTTTCGTCCGGTCCGTCGCCGTCGCGCTTAACGAGATGGGACGACGCGAGAGCGACGATTGGGCGACGCTGGATTATCGTTTTTCGGTCAGATCCAAGACGGTCGGTTTCGATACGGAACAGTTGTCACGGTTCTGAAGCTGAAACGTCATCGCATCGCCGTTGACCCCAGGCCGCGCTTGACGACAGGAGCGGGCAGTAACTGGGGATCGCCATGACCATCTCGACTATCCGCCGTCTCGTTCTGGCCGTCAGCGGCCTGGCCCTCCTGTCGGCCTGCGCCACGCATGAGGTCGATCATCAGGGCGAGGGCAAGGGCGTGGTCGGCCAGGGCGCGGCGGTCCACGCCGTTTTGGAGACGCCCCCGGTCGGACTGCCCGGCCAGGATGCCGCCGATGATCCCGCCGTCTGGGCCTCGGCTGCGCCCGTCACGGTGAAAGGTCGGCAAACCGAAGGCTTTGTGGCGGGCACGGACAAGAAGGCGGGCCTTTATATCTATGGCTTCGACGGCAAGGTCCTGCAGTTCCTGCCCGAGGGGCTGCTGAACAATGTGGACGCGGTCGAGGGGCTGTCGGTGCAGGGACGCCCGCAACTGGTTCTGGGCGCCAGCGACCGGACGCCGGGTCGGATCGGGGTGGCGCTGTATCTGTTCGATCCGGCGGGGTCCGGCGACAACGGCGTCCGGTACTGGGGGTCGATCCGCACGGATGTGGTCGAACCCTATGGCTTCTGCTTCGCCCGGCGCGGGCCTGAGGTTCACGCCATTCTGGTCGGGCATGAGGGCGAACTGCGGCAATTCGTCCTGTCCGCCGATGCGGCGGGCCAGCCGGTCGCGCGTGAGGTGCGTCGCGCCGAGATCGGCTCCATCTCCGAAGGCTGCGCGGCGGACGAGGCGTCGGACGCCCTCTACGTCAACGAAGAGAATGTCGGTCTGTGGCGTTATGGCCTGAACCCCGCCACGGGCGCCGCGCGCACCCTGATCCAGCCGATCGCGCCGGGCGTGCTG
Organism: uncultured Brevundimonas sp.; assembly: GCA_963522565.1. Taxonomy (GTDB): domain Bacteria; phylum Pseudomonadota; class Alphaproteobacteria; order Caulobacterales; family Caulobacteraceae; genus Brevundimonas. The sequence goes on from CAUQZC010000002.1 coordinate 71,922, forward strand.
GTGGCCGACGCCGAAGGTTTGACGACGATCACGGATGCGACGGGCCGCTACCTGATCGCCTCCAGCCAGGGAGATTCGACCTTCCCCGTCTGGCGCATCGATGGGGCGGCGGCCGAATACAAGGGCCGGTTCGTGGTCAAGGACGGCGTGGACGAAGGCGCGGTGGACGGAATCACCGGAACCGACGGTCTGGCGGCGGCCAGCGGCAGGGTCGGGCCCTTCCCGGACGGGCTGGTGGTCATTCAGGACGACGTCAACGACGGCGGCGGCCAGAACTTCAAATACCTCGACTGGCGCGACATCCGCGCGGCGCTGGGGCTGTAGGCCGGAGGCTGGAATTGCACTGCACCCTCAAAAACAGTGCAATGTGCAACAAGGTGCAATGGCGCGCGGCGATGTCAAAGACCCAGACGCCAGATTAACACGGTCTGGACCCGTGCTGGGTTGATTGGGTCGAGCGCCGAAAAGCGCGTTTGAATCCAACGACCGAACCGCGCCTGTTGTGCGGGTTGGACGCCTACTGATCCTCGTCGAACTTGCGGGCGACCAGATCGCGCAGGGCCTCGATGGCCTGGTCGGCGTCAGGGCCTTCGGCGGAGACGTCGATGCTGGATCCGATCCCGGCGCCCAGCATCAGCAGACCCATGATCGAGCGGGCGTCCACCGTCACGCCGTCGCGGGTGACCTGGACTTCGCTTTCGAAGCTGGAGGCCAGTTTGACGAACTTGGCCGAGGCCCGGGCGTGCAGGCCGCGCGTGTTGCAGATGTCGAACCGGGCCGCTGCGCTCATTTTTCGCCCGCGAGAACCCAGGAGGCGACCGAGATGTATTTGCGCCCGGCGTCCTGGGCGTGGGCGACGCAGGCCTCCAGCGTCTCGCGGCTGCGGACGCTGGCCAGCTTGATCAGCATGGGCAGGTTCAGCCCGGCGATGACCTCGGCCCTGGTCTGCTCCATCACAGAGATGGCCAGGTTCGAGGGGGTGCCGCCGAACATGTCGGTCAGCAGGATGACGCCGTCGCCGTCGTCCACGGCCGCCGCCGCATCCACGATGTCGCGACGCCGACGCTCCATGTCGTCTTCGGGCCCGATGCAGATGGCCGCGACGCCGCGCTGCGGGCCGACCACATGCTCCATCGCCGAAAGAAATTCTGACGCCAGTCCCCCGTGGGTGACGATGACCAGACCGATCATATGGACTTCACTCGCATCCCGCCCAAACCGTCCCCGCCGCGCATGGTCGCCCGGGTGGGAGCCCGAACGCGCCCGTTCAGGACCGCATGTGATCTGTCATAGACGCCTTATCTGTCGGGTCAAAGCGTAAGCAACGCCGCATCGATCATGTCCGGGGCCGAGGGCAGGCGCGGATCGAGGGCGAACAGGGGCAGGTCCACACCGTCGAAACGCCGTGTCTGCGGCTCTGGAAGCCGTTCAACCGCCTCTGGCAGACAGGCGACGGCCAGGGCGACTCTGGCGATAGGGCGTGTCTCGACAGACACGATTCCGACCCCCCGCGCCTCGATTTTTCCCGCGATCTGGACCGGCGCCGCAGCATAAACCGCACCCTCGGACGACCAGACGCGGGTGTAGTCGTCGCTGATCAGTTTCCAGCGGCGTCCGATGAGGCGCAGACCCAGATCGCTTTTACCGGCGCCGGAGGGCCCCAGCAGCAACACCGCCCGCCAGCCGTTCGGGCCGAAACGGGCGACGGCCGTGGCATGGAGGGGCTGAACCGGGGTCATGTGCGCTTGCTCACGGCGGGCAGGGCGATGACGAACCGGGCGCCGAGAATCCGGCCGTCCTCGTCCAGTCGGTTTTCGGCCCAGGCGCGGCCGCCGTGCGCCTCGGCGATCTGGCGCACGATGGACAGGCCAAGCCCCGAGTTGGAGCCGAAGGCCGCCCCCTTGGGCCGCGAGGTGTAGAAGCGCTCGAACACCGTCTCCAGGTTTTCGGCCGGGATGCCGGGGCCGTCGTCCTCGACGCAGACATGGATCGGCTGGTCGCCGTCGGTGTCTTCCAGCGTCACGCGCACCACGCCGTCGGCGGGGCTGAACGAGCGGGCGTTGTCGATCAGGTTGCGGAACACCTGGCCCAGAGGCCCGTCGCGGCCCAGCACCCGCAAAATCTCGGGCGGCTGGGTCAGCTGCACCGGAATGTCGCCCGGCTTGGCCGTGGTCTCATAGACGCTGACGATGTCGCCCAGCAGCTTGTTCACCTCGATGGCGCGCGGCCGGTCGCGCGACAGTTCGGCGTCCAGCCGCGAGGCGTTGGAGATGTCGGTGATCAGCCGATCCAGACGCCGCACGTCCTGCTGCAGCAGGTTGGTCAGCTTCTCGCGATGTTCATCCGTCTTGACCAGGGGCAGGGTCTCAAGTGCTGAGCGGATCGAGGTCAGGGGATTCTTGATCTCGTGCGAGACATCGGCGGCGAACCGTTCGATGGCGTCCATCCGCGTCGACAGGGTGTCGGTCATGGACTCCAGGGATCGGGCCAGATCGCCGATCTCATCCTTGCGGTCCTCAAGATCGGGCAGGGAGATGGCGCGGGCGCGTTGCAGCTTCACCTGGTCCGCCGCCGCCGACAGACGCATGACCGGACGGGCCACGAACAGGTGCAGCAGCAGCGACGCCAGCAGGTTCACCCCCAGGGCCACCAGGGCGAAGGGCATCAGGGCGCGGCGCTGGGCGCTGAGGATTTCGTCGACATTGCCCGCCTCGACGGTCAGGGCGCCCAGCACCTGACGCACATGGCGCACGGGGATGGTGACGGAGACGACGCGTTCGCCCTGTTCATTGCGACGGACGGTGACGACCGAACGGCCGTCGAGGGCGCCATTGACCTCGCCCCGGATGGCGGCCTCGGCCTTTTCGGCTTCCTCCGCCTCACGGGCCTTTTTGCGGCTGTCGTCGCGGATGGGGGTTCCGGCGGGGCTGGGCGCGCCGAGGGGCTGGCCGCTGACGGCCTCGGTCACCTGATAGGAATCGACCACCAGCAGGCCGTTGCTGTCGTACAGGCGCACCCGCTGGCCTGCCGGGATGAAGCGGTCGGTCAGCCAGATGGAGGCGCGCTCCAGGTCCAGTTCGGGGGTGGGGACGCCGCGCGTCACCCCCTCCTCGCGCAGGACATTGGCCAGAAGCTCGGCCTGGACGGTCAGGGATTCCTGGCGCGCCTCGATAAGCCCCTGGCGCCATTCGTTCAGCAGCAGCGCGCCCCCGAACAGGATCAGCAGGCTGAGCAGGTTCAGCGACAGGATGAAACCGCCCAGCCGCGAACCGCCGAAGCGGAAGCGTCTTCGGCGGGCGGGGGTTTCGTCCTCGGGCCTCTGCCCGGAGGTGTCAGCTTTCGCGGTAGCGGTAGCCGACGCCATACAGGGTCTCGATCGCGTCGAACTCATTGTCCACGGCGCGGAATTTCTTGCGCATCCGCTTCACGTGGCTGTCGATTGTGCGGTCGTCGACATAGACCTGATCATCGTAGGCGGCGTCCATCAGGTTGTCGCGGCTCTTCACGAAGCCGGGACGCTGGGCCAGGGCCTGGAGCAGCAGAAACTCGGTCACCGTCAGCTTGACCGGCTTGCCGTCCCACATGGATTCGTGGCGGGCCGGGTCCAGCGACAGCTTGCCTCTCTTGATGGCCTTGCCGGAAATGTCGGCGGTCGGTTCGGCCTCGACTCCGTCGGCGCCGGTGCGGCGCAGCAGGGCCTTCACCCGTTCGATCAGCAGGCGCTGGCTGAACGGCTTGTGGATATAGTCGTCGGCGCCGAGGTTGAAGCCGAGGATCTCGTCGATCTCCTCGTCCTTGGACGTCAGCATGATGACCGGGATCTGCGAGGTCTGACGCAGGCGGCGCAGCACTTCCATGCCGTCCATGCGCGGCATCTTCACGTCGAGGATGGCCAGGTCCGGCGGCGTGCTTTCCAGCGCCGCAAGGCCCGCGGCGCCGTCGTGATAGGCCGTGATCTTGTGACCGTGACTTTCCAACGCCAGCGAGACGGAGGCGACGATGTTCTCGTCGTCGTCGACCAGAGTGATGTTCGCCAAAGATATTCTCCTGAACTTACCGTTCCCGCGAGCGAGAACGCACGGCAAGCGTAACCGTTCGATCTGGTTCACAATAGGGCTGTTTAATTGGCCCCTCATGACACGATTTCAACTTAGGGCGGTTCCTGTCTGCGTCGCCTCGCGGAAAATTCATCGTTCATCCTGGTCTGCAACCGGTCTTAAAGGCTTGTGCGGCTAAATGCCGGGCATGGCCGGACCGATCCATTATGAAGTCTTTGTGCGAAAGACGGTCCTGTCCGACTGGACCCTGCTGATCGCGTCGGAGAACCGCAGGCACGCGGTCGAGACGGCGCAGGAGCAGATGGACTCCAGGCAGGCCGTCGCCGTGCGTGTCACCAAGGAGACGCTGGACCCTGATACGTCGGCGTTTCAGAGCCTTGTCATCCTGAACCTCGGTCTGCCGGAGCAGAGGGTGAAGACCCCGTCCGAAGTCGACCAGCGGCCGGCCTGCAGCAACCCGATCGAGCTTTACGCACCCCATGCGCGCCTGCTTGTGGCGCGGGTGCTGGAGGACTGGCTGAAGCGGCAGGGGGTGACGGCCTTCGAACTGCTGCACCGCCCCGATCTGGCCGAGATGCTGGAGGCGTCGGGCGTGGAGCTGCAGCACGCGGTGCAGAAGATCGCCGTGCCGGAGGCCCATGCCTCGGGCCAGGATGTCCACGCCATGATCCGCCACTATCAGCGGCTGGCGGACGCCACGGTGGCCCGGCTGCTGCGGGCCCGGCGGGACGGGCGGTTTCCAGCCCTGGACCAGGGAGGGATCGCCGAGGCGGCGCGCCGTCTGGTCGATGAGCCTGAGCGGGTCTTTGCGATGGGGGGCGTGGCGTCGCAGGCGCTGGTCGGCAAGAAGGGCGCGCGGGCGCGTCTGGACGCCCTGATGGACCTTGCCGACGCCGCCCCGAGCGGCGGGCTGGAACGCGCCCTTGTGCTGGGCGCCGTCGAGCAGATCGCCGCCGAGATGCTGGCCGTGCGCGCCAATGTGGTGGAGATTCTGGAGCCGTCTCTGGACCTGGGCGCCAATCTGGCCGCCGTGGTCCGCATGATGGCCCCGCGTGAGGTCGAGGCCCTGATCGCGGCGGACGGACGCATGGCCCGGCTGACGCCCGAGGTCGAGGGACCGGCAAGGCGGCTGGGCGACTATCTGGCGGGGGGCGGGTCTTCGCTGCTGACCGCGTCGCTGACGCGGATGGTCGTGCGCGAACTGACAGGCCAGCGTCGTCTGCGGCCCTCGGACCCTGTCGGCGAGATCGATATTCTGCGCGTCCTGGCCATGGGGCTGACGGCGTCGGCGGGGCGGTTGCTGAGTGCGGATGAGCTTCAGAACGCCTTCGTCGAACGCTCAAGACGCCTGGTCGCCGCCGATTTCGTGGCCGCCTATGTCAAGGCTTGCCCCACCGCCCTGGCCGAGGCCGAGCACCTGGCGCGTCTGTGCGAGAATGTCGCCGGCGGGGCCAGCAAGCGGGCGGCGGCGCGCTGGCTTCTGGCCTGTGTCGTCGCGCTGAGGTTCGAGACCGAGATGCGGCAATCGACGCCGGGCGGGCCGAGCCCGTCGCAGAGGCTGACCAGCCTGGCGCGGTTGCAGCGTTCGGTGCGCAGCGCCCATCTGGGCGAACCCGAAGAGACCCGGATTCTGGCCGCCATCGGCGTGGTCGGCGGGGTCGTGGAGGCTGACGCCAGCCTGGCGGCCCAGATCGGCCGGGCCAGGGCGGCGCCGCTGCACAGACTGGGTGTGCTTCTGCGGCTTGCGGTCGGCGAGACGGCGCCGATCGGACCGGCGGCGGAACGCGCGCGGGCCGAGGCGCTGAAGCTGCTGCGCGGACCAGAAGTACGCGCGGCGTTGGCCGATGCGCCCGACGAGATGGCCGCGCTGAAGCCCCTGATGCGGACGGCGGGACTGGCGGCCTGATCCGCCGCCTGACGGTTCAGTCGAAGATGTCGAAGATGCTGTCGCGCTTCTTCTTCTTGTAGCGATAGTCATCGTCGCGGTGTCTGTCATCGCGACGCGGCTGGTGCGGCGCGCTCCACGGCTGGGGCTGGGCTTGGGGCTGGCCTTGGGGCTGATATTGGGGCTGGGGGGCGGCGCTGGGCGCAGAGGCGCGGCCCTCATCGACGGAAGCGGCCATCAGCTTCTCCAGTTCGCCGCGATCCAGCCAGACCCCGCGACAGGTGGGGCACATGTCGAACTGGACGCCGTTGCGCTCCAGCGTCTGCATGGCGGCGTCGTCGTTCGGGCACATCAACAGGGGCATGCGGGCTCCATTGTGGTTTCCAAGGGGAAACGGGGGCCGGTGCATGGAATCCTGAGGGGGAAATGGTCCACGCACCGACGCACCCGTGCGGTCCGACATCGCATCGCCCGATTCAGCGGAGGAAGGGGGGCGCCGAACCGGAGCGAGGCCAGAGGGGCCCGTCCCGCCTCTTCAAGCTAGGGAGGCCCCATCGCCCCCGCCATGCGTCGCGGGGCCGCAGGGCGTGTTACGCGAGTCGGGATCAGGCGACCTGTCCCGCCGCCCAGCCGGACGACCAGGCCCACTGGAAATTATAGCCGCCCAGCCAGCCGGTCACATCGACCGCCTCGCCGATGAAATACAGGCCCGGAACCGCCCTGGCCTGCATCGTCTGCTGGTCCAGCGCCGCCGTGTCGACGCCGCCCAGCGTCACCTCGGCGGTGCGGTAGCCCTCGGACCCCACCGGCTTGACCGACCAGGCGTTGACCGCCTGGTCCAGTCGCCGCAGCACCTTGTCCGACAGGTCCGCCAGATTGCCCGCCGCCCCTTCGCGCGCGCACAGGCTCTCGGCCAGACGGCGCGGCACGATGTGGCCCAGCGCCGTATGCACGGCTTGCCGCCCGTTCGCCGCCCTGGCCGCCTTCAGTTCGTCGAAGATGTTCCGGCCCGGCGCCATCGAGGCCATGATGGCCTCGCCTTCGCGCCAGTAGGAGCTGATCTGAAGAATGGCCGGGCCGCTGAGGCCCCGATGCGTGAACAGCATCGCTTCATTGAAAGTGGGCCTACCGCCCTTCGGGCTGCTTGAGGCCGTGGATATGCGAGCCTCCACCGCCACCCCCGCCAGCGGCGTCAGCGTCTCCAGCAGACCGGCCTCGAACGTCAGGGGAACCAGGGCCGGCCGCGTCTCGGTGACGCGGATGTCGAACTGGCGCGCGACCTCATAGGCCCAGCCCGTCGCCCCCATCTTGGGGATCGACTTGCCGCCGGTCGCCACGACCAGCGACGCCGTCGTGACCTGGGAGCCGTCAGACAGATTGACCGTGAAGCCGTCGGCGCCGCGGGCCAGACGGTCCACGCCGGTCTTCATTCTCAGGGTCACGCCCGCCGCCGCCATGTCGTCCGTCAGCATACGGACGATCTGCTTTGCGCTGTCGTCGCAGAACAGCTGGCCCAGCGTCTTCTCATGCCAGGCGATCCCGGCCCTATCGATGCGCTTGACGAAGTCGTGCTGGGTGTAGCGACGCAGGGCCGAGGTCGCGAACCGGGGGTTCTCGCCCAGGAAGTTCGCCGGCCCGCAGCCCAGATTGGTGAAGTTGCAGCGTCCGCCGCCCGAGATGCGGATCTTCTCGCCCGGCCGATCGGCATGATCCACGACCAGCACCCGGCGTCCGCGCCGCCCGGCCTCGATGGCGGCCATCATGCCGGCGGCGCCCGCCCCCACCACCAGGACGTCGACGAGGACGTCGCAGGACGCCCTCGTCACTTGGAGCCTCGCGGTTCCCGGTTCGGGGAGCGCCTAGTAACGGTAGTGTTCCGGCTTGAACGGACCCTGCACAGGCACATTGATGTAGTCGGCCTGTTCCTGGTTCAGGGTCGTCAGCTTGGCGCCCAGCTTGGCCAGGTGCAGGAAGGCGACCTTTTCGTCCAGATGCTTGGGCAGGGTGTAGACCTTGTTCTCGTACTTGTCGGCGTTGGTCCACAGTTCGATCTGCGCCAGGGTCTGGTTGGTGAAGCTGGCCGACATCACGAAGGACGGGTGGCCCGTCGCATTGCCCAGGTTCACCAGACGGCCTTCAGACAGCAGGATGATCTTCTTGCCGTCCGGGAATTCGACGTGGTGGACCTGATCCTTGATCTTGTCCCACTTGAAGTTCTTCAGGCCCGCGACCTGAATCTCCGAGTCGAAGTGGCCGATGTTGCAGACGATGGCGTTGTTCTTCATCCGCCGCATGTGATCGACGGTGATGACGTCCTTGTTGCCGGTCGTCGTCACATAGATGTCGGCGCGGCCGGCGACGTCGTCCAGGGTCTGGACCTCATAGCCTTCCATCGCCGCCTGCAGGGCGCAGATCGGGTCGATCTCGGTCACGATCACGCGGGCGCCGCCGTTGCGGAGCGAAGCGGCCGAACCCTTGCCCACGTCGCCATAGCCGCAGACCACGGCGACCTTGCCCGACAGCATGACGTCGGTGCCGCGACGGATGGCGTCGACCAGGCTCTCACGGCAGCCGTACAGATTGTCGAACTTGGACTTGGTGACGCTGTCGTTCACATTGATGGCGGGGAAGGGCAGTTCGCCCTTTTCGGCCATCTGATAGAGGCGGTGGACGCCGGTGGTGGTTTCTTCCGACACGCCGCCGATGGCGTCGCGGATGGCCGAGTAGAAGCCCGGCTTTTCCTTCAGATAACGCTTCATGACGGAGAAGAGGGCTTCCTCTTCCTCGTTCTGAGGGTTGTCCAGGACGCTGGCGTCCTTCTCGGCCTTGGGGCCAAGCACGCAAAGCAGGGTCGCGTCGCCGCCGTCGTCCAGGATCAGGTTCGGATAGCCGCCGTCCGCCCATTCAAAGATCTTGTGCGCATAGTCCCAGTATTCCACCAGCGTCTCGCCCTTGAAGGCGAAGACCGGCGTGCCCGAAGCCGCGATGGCGGCGGCGGCGTGGTCCTGGGTCGAGAAGATGTTGCAGGACGCCCAGCGCACCTCGGCGCCCAGGGCTTCCAGCGTCTGGATCAGCACCGCCGTCTGGATGGTCATGTGCAGCGAACCGGCGATGCGGGCGCCCTTCAGCGGCTTGGCGGCGCCGAACTCGTCGCGCAGCGCCATCAGGCCCGGCATTTCAGTTTCGGCGATGGCGATTTCCTTATTGCCCCAGTCGGCCAGGGAAATGTCGCGGACGATGTAGTCGGTCATGGCTCGGGCTCCTGGCCGAATGGGGCCGAATGAGGGGTTTCACGCCTCCTTAGCCCGACTGGCCTTCCGGAGCAATAAACGTATAAGGATTTCCTTATATGTGGTTCAATCACGCCTTGATTGCGACATATCCGCGCTCGACCATGCGTCGGAGAGCCTCATAGACCTCGACCAATTCCTCGAAACTGGTGCGGGCCGAGGTCAGGCGGGCGGCCTGATCGGGTGTGACCGGCGACCCCGAATGAGCCAGGCGCAGGGCCTCCGCCGCCCATTTGGCCCGCGCCGTCGCGGTCAGGACCGCCAGTTTCTGCATCGCGGCGGCGTCCAGGCCGTTCAGGCTCTGGCCGATGATTTCCTTGTTGGCGACATAGGCGGCGTAGTCGATCTGCTCCAGCTGGCCGCGCAGGCGGCGCTGCTCCTGCGGATCGGTGTCCTGCGGCTCGAAATGATCGCTGTAGCGGCGTGTGTTCGAAGTCATCTTGGTCGACATGACGCCCCTCCCGGCCTGTCGCGAAGGCCATACATGGGCAAGGGTGCGCTTCGTCGGTTAACGCCGCGTTGCGGATCGCGCCAGAGGCCCGATATGAAGGGCGGGCGCCATCCAAGGAGATCGACATGGACCTGAAACTGACCGGAAAACGCGCCCTGATCTGCGGCGGCTCGTCGGGTCTGGGCCGGGCGGTGGCGACGGCCCTGACGGCGGAAGGCGCCCATGTCGCCCTGTTGTCGCGCGATGCGGCCAGGCTTCAGTCCGTGGCCGACGAACTGAACGCCGCCGGTCCGGGCAAGGCGGTGGTGGTCGCCGCCGACCTGTCCGACCACGAGGCCCTGCTGAAGGCCGTCGATCTGGCCGAGGCGCTGCTGGGCGGGCACATCGAGATCCTGCTGAACAATACGGGCGGGCCGCCGCCGTCCGGCGTGTCGAACCTGGACCCGTCCGTCTGGCGCGATCATTTCGAATCCATGGTGCTGTCGGTGTTCCGTCTGACCGACCGGGTGCTGCCGCGCATGAGGGCGGCGGGCTGGGGCCGCATACTGAACGTGGCCTCGATCACGGTGGTGGAGCCGTCGGCGGCGCTGGGCGTGTCCAATACGCTGCGGGCCTCGATCGCCGCCTGGGCCAAGACCCTGGCCAATGAGGTCGGGCCTGACGGGGTGACGGTCAACACCCTGTTGCCGGGCCGCATCGACACCCCGCGCATCCAGAGTCTGGATCAGTCCGCCGCCGAACGCACCGGCGTCACGCCTGCCCAGGCCCGCGCGGAATCGGTGAAGTCCATCCCCGTCGGCCGCATCGGCACGACCGAGGAGTTCGGCGCCACGGCGGCCTTCCTGGCCAGTCCGCTGGCGGCCTATGTCACCGGGTCGCTGATCCGTCTGGACGGCGGGGCGATCAGGGCGATCTGATCTCTGGCCTTGACGCAGGCCGACGCAGCAACCCGCCGAAGGTCACCCGGCTGCGGCCATAGTCCAGGCTGATGCGGCTGAACCGGGTCAGGACGTCCGCGCCCAGCAGCAGGGCCGGACGGTCGATCAGGTCCATGATCCGAAAGGCGTGCAGGTCGGCGAACAGCAGGGGCGTGACCCCCAGCGCCCGGCCCGCCACCTTCAGCGACCGCAAGGTTCCGGTCTGGGCCGTCACCCCGCCGCCGACGATGCCGACCAGCCGCACCATGCGGGCCATGTCATGGGTCTGGCTGACCCCCGCCGCCCGCATCAGGGCCAGATTGCCGATGGAGTATTGGGCGCCGCTGTCGATGAAGGCGGACACATCCACCCCGTCGGCCTCGACCCGTGTGAGGATCAACTGGCCCGACTGTCCGCGCTGGCCGGAGACGACCACCTCCTGCTGGCGCAGGCTGTAGCTGGACTGGGCGTCACGCACGACCAGACGCTCGGACGACCCCGGCGGCGACAGGATCACCCGCCGCGTGCTCATGTCCAGCGTCAGCCGGAACCGCGACAGCAGGTCCAGACCCAGCAGGCCGTCGGCGCCCAGCAGCGCACGGGGAAAGACCGGCAGGGTCAGGTCGGTGAAACTCTGGCGGCCGATCTCGATGCGCGCGACCCGCACGGTGGGGGTGACCTCGGCGGCGGTGACGCCATGCACCGTGACCGAAGGCCCGGGCGGCAGGCCCAGGCTCTGGGCCAGTTCGATGGAGACGGCGCTGGCCTCGGCTCCCGTGTCGATGAAGAACAGGCGCGGCTGGTCGTTCGCCAACTGCGCCTCGACCCCCATGCGGGTCAGCATGTTCTCCAGCAGCCGCAGCTCTTGCGAAGGCCCGGTCTGATCCTGTGCGGCTGTCAGAAGCGGGGCGACGGCCAGCAGGCCCAGCGCATCGCGTCGGGATGGGCGGGCATAAGGCGGGCGGTCGGATGGAGGATGCACGCGCCTGTTCTCCCCACGGCTGCGCTCAGACTAGGCGGATTCCGTTGAGATTAGGAGACGAAGCCTCAATCAGGAATCGGCGAAACGGGCGGCTTGCCGGTGAAGACGGCCTGCAGATTGGCGATCATGCGTTCAGCCATGGCGGTGCGGGTCTCGACGGTGGCCGAGGCGACATGGGGCGTCAGCACGCAACGGTCGCTGTCGATGAGGGCCTGCGGCGCATGGGGCTCGTCGGTGAAGACATCCAGTCCCGCGCCGCCCAGACGGCCGGATGTCAGGGCCTGAACCAGCGTGTCCTGATCCACCACCTCGCCGCGCGCGACATTGATCAGGACGCCGCTGGGGCCAAGCGCCTCCAGAACCTCGGCCGAGACCAGACCGCGCGTGGCCGCGCCGCCCGGCACGATGACGATCAGCACATCGACCGAGGCGGCCAGATTGATCAGGCGGGGTTCATGCCGCCAAGGGACGTCCACGACGGGGGTGCGGGTGTGATAGGCGATCGTTCCGGCGAAGGGGGCCAGGCGCTCGGCGATGGCTCGGCCGATCCGCCCCATGCCCAGCAGGCCGTAGTTCAGGCCGCTGGCGCTGCGCGTCAGGGGCGGCGAACCTTCCGCAGCCCAGCGTCCGGCGCGGACATAGGCGTCCAGCGCGGGCAGGCGGCGCAGGGTCGCCAGCGTCAGCAACACGGCCATATCGGCCACATCGTCATTCAGCACGTCGGGCGTATGGGTGACGACGATCCCGCGCGACCGGGCGTGGGCCAGATCGACCAGATCATAACCGACCGCATGGACCGAGATGATCTTCAGCCTGGGCAAGGCGTCCATCAGTCGAGCATCGACAGGCGCCGATCCGGCGGCGGCGACGGCGGTGATCCGTTCGGCGGCGTCCGGTGCGGGCAGGCCGTCCGGGCCGGGACGATGCAGGGTCCAGCCCAGCGACGGCGCGCGGCGCACCAGAAGTTCGTCGGCCAGGTCGGGCAGGCCGATGGCGAGAATGTCTTGGCTCATGCGCCCAGTCTAGGCGCGCGGATGGGCCGCCGCATAGGCGTTCAACAGCCGCTCGGCGTCGACGCCGGTGTATTTCTGGGTCGTCGACAGACTGGCGTGGCCCAGAAGCTCCTGGATCGAACGAAGATCGGCGCCCGCGCCCAGCAGGTGGGTCGCGAAACTGTGGCGCAGGGCGTGGGGCGTGGTGCGCTCCGGCAGGCCCAGCCGACCGCGCAGCCGCTGGACCGAGGCCTGGACGTGGCGGGCGCTCAAAGGTCCGCCGCGTCGGGCGCGGAACAGGGCGTCGGCGGGCTCAAGCACAAAGGGCTGCAGCGCCAGATAGGCGTCCGCCGCCGTGCGCACGGCGGGCAGGACCGGCACGATGCGGGTCTTTGACCCCTTGCCGATGATGCGGATCGTCTCGCCCAGCGGGGCGTCGGCGCGGGTCAGGCTCAGCGCCTCCGATATCCGCAGGCCGCAGCCGTAGAGCAGGGTCAGAACGGCCCGGTCGCGGGCGGCCTCCCACGGGTCGGCGTCGGGATCGGCGTCCGGTTCGGCCAGCAGCCCCTTCGCCTGATCCTCGGTCACGGGGCGGGGCAGGGACGGCTTGACGCGTGGGCCGCGCACCAGGGCCAGTTGCGGGGCGGGCGTGTCCATCCGCCGGTCCAGAAAGGCGTGGAAGCTGCGAATGGCCGACAGGCTCTGGCTCAGCGAGCGGGCGCCCAGCGGATGATCGCCCGCCTCCTTACCAAGGCGGCGCTCGGCCATATGGGCCCGGACCTCGGCGGCGGTGATGGTCCCCATGGCCTTCAGCGACAGGGTTTCGCCGCGATGGCGTTCCAGAAAGGCGACATAGAGCCGCCCGATATGGCCATAGGCCTCCAGCGTCCGGGGCGACAGCCGCCGTTCATGCGCCAGATGCTCCAGCCAGGCCAGCAGGGCGTCGGAGGCGGTCATGCTTCACCACCCCGCACTGGCGCCCTGGGCCCCCACGGCGTCATCCTCGGGCTTGACCCGAGGATCGGGCTGTCCGCGCGGCGAACGGATGGGCTCATGCGCGGACTTTCCCGTATTTGCGGCGGCCCATCCGGCCCTCGGGTCAAGCCCGCGGGCGACGGCGTTGGAGCGAAAAGGGTCAGACCAGAACCGGCCATCGCTCGGCCATCCGCTCGGTGACGCGCGCCAGGAAGGCCGCCAGTTCGCAGCCCATATCGGGGGTGAAGCCCTCTGCCTCGGGCGATCCGAAGGCGCAGAGGCACGGGCGCGGCGGCTCGCCCGGCGTCAGGTGCGGGGCCATGCGGACCAGGGCGACGGACCTCACCTGATCCTCGGCGGCGCCGAAGAAGTTCAGCCCCTCGATCATCGGGCCAAGCCAGATCAGGCCGTGCTCGCCCAGCAGATTGTCGACGTCGCCTTCCTCCAGCGCGCGCCAGCCGAAGGGCACGCCGCCGGGCTTCTCCATGGCGATGGCGGCGCCCGCCAGGCCGAACCTCCCTTGCGCCGCCCCATCCAGCCGCCGGGCCAGGTCGGAATGGTTGCGCGCCTCCATCAGGTCCAGGGTTGCGACATGGGTCTGGGTCTGGGCGGCGAAGTTGGCGCGGGCGATGGTCTCGACCTCGCGCCTTGCGCCGGTCTCGCGCTCGACCACGGCCTCCAGCCGCGTCAGGGCGGCGGCGCCGAAATCCACGACATTGCGGCCGTGCGGTCGCAGGCCGATCTCCTCCAGCAGGGAGCGGTCGTCCAGCAGGGTCTGCGAATGGGTCTGCAGCCAGCCGCGCACCTCGGGCCAATGCAGATTGTCGCCCAGATGCGGGGTTGCGTCCGCTTCCGACGTTTCAAAAAGGCCCAATGAATCGCTCAAGAGACCTCTCCGAGAACGCGATGTTACAGAATGGACTGACCGGTCTTGCCCCAGTCCGCCAGGAAGGCATCAAGCCCCTTGTCGGTTAACGGGTGCTTTACCAGGGCCTTGAAAGTGTCCGCGCCGAAGGTGGCGGCGTCCGACCCGGCGACGGCGGCGGCCGTCACATGGGCGACATTGCGCAGGGACGCGGCCAGAATCTCGGTCTCGAAACCATGCACGTCGTACAGGACGCGGATTTCCTCCAAGAGGGCGACGCCGTCCGCGCCATTGTCCTCCAGACGACCGACGAAGGGCGACACGAAGGTCGCGCCCGCCTTGGCCGCCAGCATGGCCTGGGCGGCCGAGAAACACAGGGTGACGTTGGTCTTGATCCCCTTGTCCGTGAAGACGCGGCAGGCGCGCAGGCCGTCCCAGGTCAGCGGCAATTTGACCACGACGTTCGGGGCGATGCCGGCCAGCTTGTCGCCTTCCTTGACCATGGTTTCGAAATCGGTCGCGACGGCCTCGGCGGAGATCGGCCCCTCGACGAGCGCGCAAATCTCAGCAATGACCTCGGCGATGTTCCGACCCGACTTGGCGATCAGCGACGGATTGGTGGTGACGCCGTCCACCATGCCCGTGGGCAACAGTTCCTTGATGGAGGCGATGTCGGCGGTGTCGAGAAAGAGTTTCATGAGACGGGGTTTTAGCGCCACCCAGGCAAGGAGGCGAGCCAAATCCTCCCCCGGCGGGGGAGGGGGACCGCGAAGCGGTGGAGAGGGCTGGTCGGTGCGCTCTCGGTCGATCCAACGCTTCGAGGTGCGTCAGGCCCCCTCCACCACGCTGCGCGCGGTCCCCCTCCCCCGATGGGGGAGGATCAAGTGAAAGTCGCTTCGGTCCTCATTCCCCTGCCGGTGCCGGAGGCCTTCGATTACGAGGTTCCCGAGGCGTTGGATCTGGCGCGCGGCGATCAGGTCGCCGTGCCGCTGGGGCCGCGTCTGGTGCGCGGCGTCGTGTCCGAGGTGTTCGAGACGACCGGATCGAACCGGCGTCTGAAGGCGGTGGACGCCCGTCTCGATGACCCGTCCCTGCCGCCGCGCGTGGTGGATTTCGTGGAATGGGCCGCGCGTTGGACCCTGTCTGCGCCGGGCGAGATGGCGGCGACGGCCCTGAAAGGGCTGCGGGCGCCGCGGCCTCGACCTGAGCGCCGGGTGCGCCGTGTCGGACAGCGCCAGCCCCTTCGCGCCACCCCGGCCCGTCTGGCGGTGCTGGAGGCGCTGGGCGACCGCGCCATGCCGGCCGCCGATCTGGCCCGCGCCGCCAATGTGTCGTCCGGCGTCATCAAGGGACTGGTCGACGAGGGCGTGCTGGGGGTCATAGAGGTCACGTCCGAGGCCGCCTTTGACGCCCCGGACCCCGACCACGACCCCGCCGCCCTGAATGCGGATCAGGCGGCGGCGGCCGACGCCCTGTCGCAGGGCGTGGCGAACGGCGGGTTCAAGCCCTTCCTGCTGGACGGGGTCACCGGCTCGGGCAAGACCGAGGCCTATCTGGAGGCGATCGCGCGGGTGTTGCGCGCCGATCCGGCGGCCCAGGTCCTGATCCTGCTGCCCGAGATCGCCCTGACCCAGGCGCTGATCGAGCGGATCGCCGCCCGCTTCGGCGCCGCCCCAGCCGAATGGCATTCCGGCGTCGCCCCGCCGCGCCGCCGTCAGGTGTGGGAGGCGGTGTCCGCAGGCCGCTGCAACATCGTGGTCGGCGCCCGCTCGGCCCTGTTCCTGCCCTTCGTCAACCTGCGGCTTCTGATCGTGGACGAGGAGCACGACACTTCGTTCAAACAGGAAGAGGGCCTGGTCTATCATGGCCGCGACCTAGCCGTGGCGCGGGCGCGGATCGAGGAGGCGGCGGTGGTCCTGGCCTCGGCGACCCCGTCGCTGGAGACATTGTGGAACGCACAACAGGGCCGCTACGCCTGGCTGAAGCTGGGCGCCCGGCACGGGGTGGCGGTCATGCCGGACATCGCCCTGCTGGACCTGCGCCAGACCCCGCCCGATCCCCAGACCTGGCTGTCGCAGCCCCTGCGCGAGGCCATAGGCGAGACCCTGATCCGCAAGGAGCAGGTGCTGCTGTTCCTGAACCGGCGCGGCTATGCCCCTGTGGTCCTGTGCCGGGCCTGCGGGCATCGGCTGACGGCGCCCGACACCGACAGCTGGCTGGTCGAGCATCGCTACACCGGACGGCTGGTCTGCCACCTGACCGGCTTCTCCATGCCGCGCCCCAAACTGTGCCCGTCGTGCGGGACGGAGGATTCGCTGGTCTCGGTCGGTCCCGGCGTCGAGCGGGTCGAGGAGGAGGTGCGCCAGCTGTTCCCACAGGCCCGCACCGCCGTCTTCAGCTCCGACACCGTGCCGGACGGCAAGTCGGCCCGCGCCCTGATCCAGCGGATGACGGACGGCGAGATCGACATTCTGGTGGCGACCCAGGCGGCGGCCAAGGGCCACAACTTCCCCGGCCTGACGCTTGTGGGCGTCGTCGATGCGGACCTTGGCCTGCGCGGCGGCGACCTGCGGGCGGCGGAACGCACCTATCAGCTGCTGGCCCAGGCCACGGGTCGGGCGGGGCGGGCGGACAAGCCGGGACGCGCCCTGCTCCAGACCTGGACGCCCGAGCATCCGGTGCTTCAAGCCCTGGCCGGCGGCGACCGCGACGCCTTCGTCGAGGCCGAGATGGCCGAGCGCGAGGCGGCGTCCCTGCCGCCCTGTGGCCGGCTGGCGGCGCTGATCCTGTCCAGCGAGAATGCGGCGGCGGTCGAGAAGCTGGCCAATGACCTGGCCCAGGCCATTCCCAACGCCGAGCGGCTGGAGGTCTATGGCCCCGCCGACGCCCCCCTGGCCCTGGTGCGGGGGCGCAGGCGCAAACGGCTTCTGGTCCGGGCCGACCGGAACGTGAACATCCAGGCCTTCCTGCGCGCCTGGCTGTCGCGGGTGAAGGTTCCCGGCTCGGTCCGCCTGACGGTGGACGTCGATCCCTATTCGTTCCTGTAGAGTTTCAGGGCGACGGGGTCAGAGCGCCATCACCGTGCCCAGCAGCAGCCGGGCGCCCCCTCGGCCCAGCGCCGCATTGGTCGCCGCCTGCAGGGCCGCCGACAACTGGTCGATGTCTGGCGGCGTTCCGGGCCGCATCCCGTTGGCGAACCGCTGGGCCGCCTCATTATAGGCCGCCCGCAAGCGCGGCCCGGACGCCTGGGCCCGCGCTCTCAGCGCCGCATCCGGCACGTCGACGCCCGTCTCGATCGACAACACGCCGCGCCGCCCATTGGCCAGCGTCAGGGTCGCCGTGATCATGGGCAGCCGTACATAGGCGGCGCCCGACGCCGCCTCCCCTCCGCCGGACGACGCCTTGGCCGGAGTGGCGACAGCCGCTAGTGCGGCCAGACCCAGAATTTCACGACGATCCATACGCCCCGTCTGACACGGCAGCGCTTAAGTGCGGGTTAGCGGATCGAGGGGCGGTGACGAAAAACAAGTGTCGGGCGCCCGGCGTGAGGCGGCTAATATCCGCCCTGGTTCGCCACCAGCGTCCGCACCCGGTCGATGACATAGGCCGGGTCCGCCTCGGCGAAGGCGATCAGCTCGTTCATCACGATCTGGCGGGTGGGCCTGCTGGCCGCGCCGATCATGCCCCAGTCTTTGAAGTCCCGAAAATCGATCGGCTGGCGGTTGAGAACTTTCAGATCCGTGTGTCGAGGATCATTGAGCAACCGTTCAAGCGTGCGCTGGATGTCGAGGCCGCCGCCTTCAAGAACCTGCAAAAAGGCGCCATCGGCCAACACCAGAGCCCCCGTGACGTTATCTCTGCGGTTGTTCTGATCTGAAATCGCCAATATTGCGCTGATCGAACTCAGGCTGGGAAAATCCTGCGTCGCTTGACTGTTGTAGATCAGTCGTTCCAAAGCCTGTTCAGTCAAAGCGTTTCATGCCTCCCCCTTCGAACCAAACACAGGGCCGTGCAATGCGGCCTCAAGAACTCTTAGTTTGGCATATCTATGTTCTGCTCTTTTCGACCCGTCGGACATTCAGCTGAACACCGAGGGCGAAGGCTTCAATAGACCGTGCAAGAGCGCACCGCCAGCCGCATCACAACCGCAAACCTGAAGCTCTTTGATTGACCGCGTCCGATATTTTGGCTTCCGCAGCTTACGCTTGAGGCGTGCAATGACCCGCTACGTCTCAGCAGCCCGGTTGGTCCACGCGCGGTATAACTGACGAGCGTTCTCTAGCCCCGCCTGTGCCTCCTGCGGCGTGCGTCGGATGTTCTCTGGTGGGGCCACGAGCAGCAGATGCCAGCGTCCAACGCGCTCTGCGCATTCTGAGGCCCGTCGGCGGGCGGAGCGCAAGTCGGCACGAGCAATGTCGAGAGCCTCAAATGGGTTTACGCCGACAGCGGGCCGGTAAGGAAGCGCGGGCGGGAGCGACGTCGAGCGAAGGCGCGTCATGTCGATGACAGGATGACCGCCGCGCCCCCGATAACAACGGCCGAATGGGCACCTTGTCCCTTATGAGCCCTCAGTGTCAGCCGACTTCACCCGTCCGGAAGAGAGGGCCGTCGTCATTGGCCGCCGCAGCTTGTTGCCTGTCCGCCGCAGCCTTCTCGGTGCAAACGGCATTCCAGATATCGAGTGTCTCCACAGTCATCTCCGAGAGCTGATCGAAACTGAAAAGCTCAACCTCGGGAACCCAGAGACGGACCGAGCGAGGGCGGTTCTTATGAGCAGGAAAGCTCAGGATGCCCAGTTCGATGTCGGCGAAATCAGCGCCCATCATTCGGATACGCTGGTGAGCGACCGAGATCGCAAACCGCCTCCCCTCCGGGGAATATCCAGCGCCTCTCCGGAAGTCCGTGTTGATGACGACGAGCCGCTCCCCCCATCGCAGGACCGCGTTATTCCAATAGGCAGCGCTATATCCCGGCGCGAGCTTGAGCGGCGCGAACTCTTCCGACGAAGCAGTTATGCTTTCTCGCCTCATGAAGTCGAAGGCGAGCCCCACGACCTCTGCGTTGGTATCCGCCTCAGCCTCAGACCGCGAGTCGGCCCGTACCAGCTCCAATAGGCGCGCCCGAGAGGGTCCCTCGATCTCCATAGGAAGGCTGTGCTGCATGTTCAGCGCATCAAGGAAGTGCCGTCGCGCCGGGCGGTAGCTGATTGGCGAGAAGCCGCCGCGCATGTTCTTGATTAGCCGCCACTTGTCTTCGGTCGGCAGGGGCGCGATGCGCGCCAAGTCGGTTTCAGGCAGGCGGGCTTTCGTCAAATGCCTCTCCAATGCGGTCATCCGCAGAACCCACCGAAACGAGGTGACGATGGAATCGGTCACGTATGATCCTATCAGAAATGCGAAGCCCGAGTCCCGACGCAGTTCCCCTTTCGTTCACAACTTCGTGCCAAGGCCCGCCACGTGCGTGCGACATGCGGACCAGTCGGCCGGCCGGCTGATGTCCAAGCGCGTCCAGCACCTCCGACACCACCTCCTCAGCCTCGGCGTCAGCATCCATTTCGACGGGACCCGAAAGCTCTCGCCGCAGGTCGCGCTTTAAGGCCGGATGAGCGATGGCGGAGCGCCCCGCAGACTTGAAGCACGAGTAGAGGAGCGGGTGGACCGGGCCGTAGTCCCAAGCTTCAAAGTAGCCGTCCACCAATGGTCTGCCGTGCCGGCGGAGCATCAGCCCGTGCGCGAAGTAGATGAGCTTCTGGAGCGACAGGTTCGTGACCGACAAGCCCTTCGCCTGCGCTAATTTCAGGAGCAGGTTCGCTACGGCACGAGCATCATGAGGGCTGACTGGATGGTCAGGAGCGGTCATCGCTGCGAGCGTGCCTCAAGTGGCTGAATAACAGAAGTCCGCGCAACTACCCTCTTAAATTAGGGATGTCACCCACGTCACGACATGTCGCCCAGAGGGGCGGCACAGAGCATCTAAAGTCACTGATTTTTCACAGTTCTTTCAAACTGGGAAACGCCTGGTGGAGCCGAGGGGAATCGAACCCCTGACCTCGTCATTGCGAACGACGCGCTCTACCAACTGAGCTACGGCCCCGATTTCAGTTCTGGATCGGGCTTCAGGCGTGGCGGGACATAAGAGGCGGGCGGGCGTGGTGTCAACGGGCTTGTGCGCGCAATGGGCGCAGGAGCGCCGCCCGCATTGTCGCGCGGCGGGCGACAGTCTAGAAGCCGGTTTCGCTCTAGGGAGATGCTTCATGGGTTACGCCATCGTCTGGCTGATCAACACCATCATCAGTCTGATGATCTGGTTCATCATCGCGCAGGCCATCCTGAGCTGGCTGGTGGCCTTTGACGTCGTCAACTACCGCAACCGTTTCGTCTATTCGGTCGGGACCTTCCTGGACCGGATCACGAGCCCGCTGCTGGAGCCGTTCCGCCGCATGATCCCCAGCCTGGGCGGCATCGACATCTCGCCCATCGTGGTGATCCTGCTGCTGCAGTTCGCCACCGTGCTGTTCAACCGTTCGGCGGCGCCCGCTCTGATCGCCATGCTGGGCTGATCTGCAACCGATGGGCGTGACCGGCTGTCCGGTGCGGCGTTCGCGGCGACACGAAAGGGTCGGAATCTGACGCCGGGGCGCCGATGGCCCCTTGCGCCGCGCTCGCACCTTCCTAAGGTGCCCGCCCCGACCATTTTCGACCACGGTTCATGAGCACGATCTCCACAGTCGCCGTCATCGGCGCCGGACAGATGGGCGCAGGCATCGCTCACGCGGTGTCCCTGGGCGGTTATTCTGTCCGGCTTTATGACGTGAACGCCCAGCGCCTGCCGTTGGCCCAGGGCGAGATCGCGGCCAGTCTGGCGCGTCATGCGGGCCGTGGCCTGATCGCCCAGGTCGACGCCGACGCGGCCCTGAAACGCATCACCGCCGTCGCCGCCATCGCCGAGGCCGTCATCGGCGCCGATCTGGTCATCGAGGCGGCGCTGGAGGACGAGGCGGTCAAGAAGGCCGTCTATGCCCAGGTCATTCCGCATCTGGGGCCGCACACCCTGCTGGCGTCCAACACCTCGTCGATCTCCATCACCCGACTGGCCTCGTCGACGGATCGGCCGGACAGGTTCGTCGGCCTGCATTTCATGAAGCCCGCGCCGGTGATGAAGCTGGTCGAGATCATCCGCGGCATCGCCACCTCGGCCGAGACCCACTCCGCCGCCGTCGTCTTCGCCGAAAGCCTGGGCAAGACCACGACCGACGCCGAGGACTTCCCCGCCTTCATCGTCAACCGCATCCTGGTGCCGATGATGAACGAGGCGATCTTCGCCCTGTATGAGGGGGTCGGCAATGTCGCCTCCATCGACAAGGCCCTGCGTCTGGGCGCCAATCATCCGATGGGGCCGCTGGAGCTGGCCGATTTCATGGGGCTGGACGTGGTGCTGGCCATCATGAACGTGCTGTACGACGGCCTGGCCGACAGCAAATACCGGCCCTGCCCGCTGCTGGTGAAATATGTCGAGGCCGGGTGGCTGGGCCGCAAGAGCGGGCGCGGCTTCTATGACTATTCCGGCCCTGTCCCGGCGCCGACGCGATGAGGGGCCGGTTCGAGAGCTATGAGGATCTGCCGGGTCAGGCGCGCATCGTCGAGCGGCCCGGCTCCGTCTTCGCGATCGCCGCCGCCCTGGCCGGGGCCGCCTGGCCGCCGCTGATCCTGACCCTGCCGATCTGGCCGCCCAGTTCTTGGATGCCGGGGTGGGAGCTGGACTGGCGCCTGATGGTGCTGATCATCGGCCTGATCGCCGTGCCGCTGGGGGTGTGGCGGGTGCAGGTCGAGCGTCGCCGCAAGGGCAGGCCGGGCTCTCGTCTGGGGGTGGTCTGGCGTTTCATGCTGTTCGGCGGCCTGCTGGCGGCGGCGCTTCAGGTGGTCATGGCCCTGGCCCTGACGGCGCTGGGCGCGGCGGCCTCGGGCAACGCCATGCAGGCGCTGGGCGCCGCCGAGACGACGCTGCTGATCTTCGGGGTGGGCGCCCTGCCTTTGTCGATCATTGTCGGCATCAGCTACGGCCTGTGGGCCGGCCTTTGCGCGGCCTTCATCGCCTTTGAGGTCAAGCCGGCGGTCAAGGATCGCCTGGGGTTGATGCCCAAGACCTGATCGAACGGGCGAGGTTTGGGGGAGCCGATGGCTGAGGCTGCTGGATTACAGACGCTGGCGCCGGTCGCGCCGGGTCTGCGCATCGCCTCGCTGGACGCGATGCGGGGGCTGGCGGTCCTGGGCATACTGGCGGTCAACGCCGCCGCCTTCTCCCTGCCCTTCATGGCCTATGGCGATCCGGCGTTGAGCCCGTTTGCCCTGGTTGGCGCCAACGCCGTGGCGCGCTGGGCGGTCGAGGTCTTCTTCGAGCAGAAGTTTCTGACCCTGTTCTCCCTGCTGTTCGGGGCGTCCCTCTATCTGGTCGGGGGCGAGCGCGGGGACGCCGCGCGCGGGCGCCTGCTGCGGCGGCGGCTGTTCTGGCTGGCGGTCATCGGCCTGATCCACGGTCTGGCCCTGTGGTATGGCGACGTGCTGCTGCTCTACGCCTGGTCCGGCCTGTTTGTGATGCTGATGCGGTCGATGCCCGCCCGGCGGCTGATCGCCATCGGCCTGGGGGCGACGCTGGCGATGGCCGTGCTTCACGCCGTCATGGCCTGGCTGGCGGTGTCGGGCCCGGACGCTCTGGTCAATGAGGTGCAGGCCGGGACGCCCGGTTTCGACGTCGCCGCCGTTCAGGCCGCCATCGCCGCCTATCGCAGCGGCTGGGGGGCGGCGATGGGCCAGAACCTGTCGGCCTGGTTGTTCGTGCAGGGCATGAGCGTGACTGTCTTCGTCTTCTCGACCGTGCCGCTGATGATGCTGGGCATGGGGCTGTTCAAGTCGGGCTTCTTCGGCGGACAGGCCTCGACGCGGACCTATCTGGCGGTGATCGCCGTGGGCGCGGTGATGCTGGCGCTGGTGGGCGGGCTGAAATGGATCGAGGCCATGGCGCCCGCGGGCAGGCATCCGACCGGCGGTCTGGCGGATGCGGCCATGGCCTTTCCGATCCTGATCACCCTGGGCTACGCCAGTCTGGTCATCCTGCTGACCACGCGGGGTCTGGGCTGGGCGACGGCGGCGCTGAGGCCCGTGGGGCGGATGGCCTTCACCAATTATCTGACCCAGAGCCTGATCATGGCGAGCCTCTTCTATATGCCGTGGGGGCCGCGCTTGTTCGGGCAGATGGATTATGTCGGTCAATGGGGCGTGGTGGCCGCCATTTGGGCGGCGCAGCTGATCTGGTCGCCGCTGTGGCTGGCGCGGTTCAGCATGGGCCCGCTGGAGTGGGTGTGGCGCTGCCTGACCTATGGCCGTCGCGTGCCGATCCTAAAACAGGGCTGAGAGCGCTTTTATCGCAGGCGGTTAGCGACTAACTGGAGGCATGGCCGCCCCGGAAACCCCTGCTGAAACCTTCAAGCGCGCGCTGGGACATGCCGCCCGCGCCCTGGCCGAACAGCCGGAGCTGGAGGTGGTGTTCGGCTCTGACGGGCCGAAGATGGCCGGCGGCGTCCTGACCCTGCCGCATCCGCCGCGCGATCCGTCCGGGCCAGAAAGCGCGTCCCTGCGGGGTCAGGCCGACCGGCTGGCCCTGCGTCTGGCCAATCATGATCCGGCGCTGGACGGGCGGATGCGTCCCGCCGACAGCAAGGCCGCCGAGGTGTTCGAGGCTGCTGAACAGGCGCGCATCGAGGCGGTCGGGTCCGAGTTCCTGGCCGGCGTGCGCGGCAATCTGGATGCGGCCCTGATCACACGACTGGAGCGGACCGGCGCCCTGCGCATCAATGAGCCGGAGCGGGTTCCGGTGTCCGAGGCCGTGGCCCTGCTGGTGCGCGAACGGCTTACCGGGCGGCCTTCGCCGGACGGCGTCCGGTCCATGCTGGATCTGGTGCGCGCGAACATCGAGGCCAAGGCGGGCGCCAAGCTGGACGCCCTGGCGGCGGCGTCGGGCGATCAGGCGGCATTCGCCTTGAAGTTCCGCGACGTTCTGAAGGCGCTGGATCTCGACCCGGCGGACGGGCGCGGCGAGGACGCCTCTGAAGATCCCGGCGATCAGGAACCCGACCCGCAGGACCCCGCTGCTGACGACGATCAGGACGAGGAGGAGGAAGAGGACGGCGGCGAAGGCTCTCAGTCGATGGAGGGCAACGCCGACGATCAGTCTTCGGAAGACGAGCGTGAAAGCCGTCCCGAAGGCGCGCCCGCCGATCCCGATGGTCAGGCTTCCGACGAAGGCCCCGAGCTGCAGGAGGGCGAGCAGCCCAACCGCCAGCAGACCGCCGACGACGGCCGGGCCGTGGACGCCTACCGCGTCTTCACCACCGCCTATGACGAGGTGATCGACGCCGCCGAACTGTGCGACCCGATGGAGCTGGACCGCCTCCGCGCCCTGCTGGACGGCCAGCTGGCGGTGCTGTCCAGCGTCGTCTCGCGGCTGGCCAACAAGCTGCAGCGCCGCCTGCTGGCCCAGCAGAACCGATCCTGGATGTTCGATCTGGAGGAGGGGATGCTCGACACCGCCCGCCTGACCCGGATCGTCACCGATGTGACCGCCCCCCTGTCGTTCAAGGCCGAGAGCGAAAGCCCGTTCCGCGACACGGTGGTGACCCTGCTGCTGGACAACTCAGGCTCCATGCGCGGGCGGCCGATCATGGTGGCGGCGGTCTGCGCCGACATCCTGGCGCGCACGCTGGAACGCTGCGGCGTCAAGGTCGAGATTCTGGGCTTCACCACCCGCGCCTGGAAGGGCGGACAGAGCCGCGAGGCCTGGATCACCGCCGGAAAACCCGCCAATCCGGGCCGCCTGAACGACCTGCGCCACATCATCTACAAGGCCGCCGACGCGCCGTGGCGGCGGGCCAAGAAGAACCTGGGCCTGATGATGCGCGAAGGTCTGCTGAAGGAGAACATCGACGGCGAGGCCCTGCAATGGGCGCACGGACGGCTGTTGGCCCGGACCGAGCAGCGCCGCATCCTGATGGTGATTTCCGACGGTTCGCCGGTCGACGATTCGACCCAGTCGGCCAACGCCGCGCTTTATCTGGACAAGCACCTGCGTCAGGTCATCGCCGAGATCGAGGATCGCTCGCCGGTCGAGCTGCTGGCCATCGGCATCGGCCACGACGTGACCCGCTGGTATCGCAAGGCCCTGACCATTGTGGACGTGGAGCAGCTGGCGGGCGCCATGACCGAGAAGCTGGCGGAACTGTTTGAGGCGGACAGCGCCGCCGGACCCACGCGCCGGGCGTCCAGGAAGCGCGCGGCCTGATGCGGATGCGCCGTCTGGCGGCGGTCTGGGCGGCCTTGACCCTGAGCGCCTGTGCGGCGTCGCTGGGACCGCCCCGACCCTATCCTCTGGTCACGGACGGATGGACGCCTGCGGCGGCCCAGCTGCGCAGCGTCGGGCTGGGCCTGCCGGGCGGGGCGGAGCTGGCGCCCGGCGTGACCTATGCGGGCGGTCTGTCGATCGTCGCTGATCCGACCTCGCCGCTGCACAGTCTGTCGGACCTGAAGCTGACGGGCGACGGCAGGCTGGTCATGGTGTCGGATGTGGGCGACCTGGTCCTGGCCGACCTGCGGCTGGATGATCGGGGGCGTCTGGCCGGTCTGGACCATATCCGCATCCGCCGCCTGACGCTGGAAGACGGACGACCGATCGCCGACAAGCAGGACGGCGACGCCGAAGGGCTGGCCCTGACGACCGAGGGCGACCTGCTGGTCAGTTTCGAACGGCGCCATCGGCTGTGGACCTATGGCCCCCTGTCGGCCCTCCGTTCCGTTCCCGGGCCCTTGCGCATTCCCGACTTCGCCTTCGCCGAGAATGACGGGATGGAGGCGGTGTCGACCACGGCGCACGGGTGGCGCATCGCCGGCGAGGCGGGGGGGCTGTGGGACTGCACGCCCGTGCGATGCATGGTGGTGACCCCGCCGCCTGCGACCCCGGTTCCGATCAGCGGATGGCGCATCACCGGCATGGACCGCGATCCATCCGGCGACGGGTGGTTCGTGGTCGAGCGCCGTTATCGTGCGCCGTTCGACCTGCGCGGGCGTCTGCGCCGTCTGGCTCCGGACGGGTCGATGGGGCCGGTGCTGGTCGAGCTGAAGCTGCCCGGAACGACGGATAATTTCGAAGGCGTGGCGGCGGAACGGCGCGGCGCCGCCACGCGCCTCTACATCCTGTCGGACGACAACTTCAACCCGGTGCAGCGGACCCTGTTGCTGGCGTTTGACGTCAGGTAGCCAGGCCTATCGTGGCGACAGCGCCTCGACGAAGGCGTCGCGCCAGATGCCCACGTCGGTGTCGCGCACCACCCGCATCAACGCCTCCCATTTGCGAATGCGCTCGTCCAGCGGCATGGTCAGGGCCTTGTGGATGGCGTCCGACAGTTCTTCGCGGCTGAAGGGATTGACCAGCAGGGCCTCGCCCATCTGTTCAGCCGCGCCCGCGAACCGCGACAGGATCAGCACGCCCGGATCGTCGGGGTTCTGGGCGCAGACATATTCCTTGGCCACCAGGTTCATGCCGTCGCGCAAAGGCGTGACCAGACCCACCCGCGCCGCCCGGTAGATGCCCGCCAGCTGGTCGCGGCGATAGGTGCGGTTCAGATAGCGGATCGGCTGCCAGTCCATGTCGGCGAAGGCGCCGTTGATCCGCCCGGCCAGGGCGTCCAGTCGCGCACGGATGTCCTGATAGGAATCCACGTCGTCGCGCGAGATCGGCGTGACCTGCAACAGGAAGACCTCGCCCCGCATCGCCGGATTGTCGTGCAGGAACTGCTCATAGCCCAACAGCCGCTCTTCCAGCCCCTTGGAATAGTCCAGCCTGTCCACGCCGACGATCATCTTGCGGAAGGCGGCGGATGCGGCCATCCGGTCATAGGTCCGCTCCCCAAGGGTGGAGTTGCGCGCCGCCAGGAACCCGTCGACGTCGATGCCGATGGGGAAGACCCCTGTCTGGACCCGGCGTCCGAAACACTCCAGCCCCCCGTCGCCGAACAGTTCGCCCCGCGCCTCACTGACCACATAGTCGGTGAAAAGATCGCTCCATTCCTGGGTGTGGAAGCCGATCAGGTCGAAGGCGAACATGGATTCCACCAGACGCCGGTGGTGGGGCAAGGTGACCAGCAGCTGACGCGCCGGCCAGGGGGTGTGCAGGAAGAAGCCGATCCGGTTCATGACACCCAGGCGACGCAGGTCCCGCGCCATCGGGATCATGTGATAGTCGTGGATCCAGATCATGTCGTCGGGCTGGATCAGCGGCGCCAGCACCTCGGCGAAGCGCCGATTCACCCGCTCATAGCCCTCGCCATAGGACCGTTCGTACTGAGCCAGATCGGTGCGGTGGTGGAACAGGGGCCACAGGGTCTTGTTGGCGTAGCCGTTGTAATATTCGTCGACGTCTTGCGGCTCCAGATCGACCAGGGCCACCGTGACCCCCGCCCGATCCTCGATCTTCACCTCGCCGGTCCATTGTTCGACGGTTTCGCCGGACCACCCAAACCACAGGCCGTCGTATTTCCGAAGGGCGGCGGACAGGGCCATGGCCAGACCCCCGGCGGACCCGGCGGCGGGGTCCGTGGGTGCGGATACGCGGTTCGAAACAACGATAAGGCGGCTCATCTACTCACTGCTGGCGGCGTCCCCAGCCCAGGGACGAAAAGAGGCGGTTCACGTCTTAACGCACGTCGGTCCAGGATCGGCTCAACAACACGGCGCAATTGATGATGCCGACCAGGGAATAGGTCTGCGGGTAGTTGCCCCACAGTTCTCCATCCTCGATGGAGATGTCCTCGCTGAGCAGGCCCGCCGCCGTGCGACGGCTCAGCATCTCGTCGAAGATGGTGCGGGCCTCGGCGGCGCGGCCGTTCTGATGCAGGGCCTCGATGAACCAGAAGGTGCAGAAGTTGAAGGCCGTTTCGGGCTCGCCGAAATCGTCCGGCTCGACGTAGCGGAACAGGAAGGCGCCCTTCTTAAGATCGCGCTCGATGGCGTCGAAGGTAGCCACCTGGCGCGGATCATGCGCCTCCAAGAAGCCCAGGTCGGTCATCTGCAGCAGGGAGGCGTCCAGTTCGCGGTTGCCGAAGCTGGCGGCGAACCGGCCTTCATCGGGCAGGAAGGCCTCGGATTCGATCCGCTCACGGATGATTGATGCGCGTTCGCGCCAGAATTCTCCGCGCCCCTGCAGGCCAAGATGGTCCGCCGCCTTGGCCAGACGATCGCAGGCCGCCCAGCACATGACCGAGGAATAGGTGTGGACCCGCGCGATGGTGCGGAACTCCCACAGGCCGGCGTCGGGCTGGTCATGCATGGCGAAGGCGCGTTCGCCGACCTTCTCCAGCGCATGAAAATCGTCCACCGTGCCGGGCCGCAGCAGCCGCTGGTCATAGAAGGCCTGCACCAGCGGCAGGACAATCTGTCCGTATACGTCGTGTTGCAGGTGCTCGTGCGCCTGATTGCCGATCCGCACCGGCTTCATGCCGCGATAGCCCGCGACGCTTTCGACGATGCTTTCGCCGATGCCGGGCTCCAGACCCACGCCATAGACCGGCTGGACGTGGCCGCCCGCTGCGTCATCGACCAGATTGCGCAGATAGCGGAGATAGTTCTCAAGAATGTCCACGGCGCCCAGCCGATTCAACGCCCGAACCGTGTAATAGGCGTCGCGAATCCAGCAGTAGCGGTAATCCCAATTGCGCCCGCTTTCGGGGAACTCGGGCACCGAGGTGGTCATGGCCGCGACGATGGCCCCGGTCTCCTCATAGGCGCACAGCTTCAGCGTGATGGCGGCGCGGATGACGGCGTCCTGCCAGTCCAGCGGCAGATACAGGGTCTGAACCCAGTTGCGCCAGTAATCGACCGTGCGGTCCAACGCGGCCTGGACGCCCGTGCTGATGTCCTGATCATAGCCTTCGTCCGGACCGAGGAAGAAGTAGTAGGGGCGCTCCAGCCGGATCGTCCGCTCATCGAGGACATGCGAGACCGGACAGTCGGTGGTCAGGCGAAAGACGATGTCGGCGCAGATGAAGCGGATATGGTTCGAACCCGAGGTGTGGGGCGCCGGCGCGGCCCCCCAATCGGTCGAAGGACGCAGCCTCATCCTGATGCGCGGGGTGCCGTTCAGCGGTCGGACGATCCGCCCGAAGGCCAGCGGGCGATAGGTGCGGGCGTTTTTGTCATGGCGCGGGGCGAAATCGATGATCTCGACCGTGGCGCCGTCCTTGGCCGTCAGCACCGTGCGCAGGACAGGGGTGTTGCGGACATAGGCCTGATCGACGCTGATCTGGTCTTCCAGTTCGACGGCCCAGAAACCGTGTTCGGGCGTTTCGCCGTTCATCAGGGCGGAGAAGACCGGATCGCCGTCCACGCGCGGGGCGCAGGCCCAGACGAAGCGGCCCTGACGGTCGATCAGGGCGCTGACGGCGCAGTTGCCGATGGGCCAGAGGTCAAGATTGGGCTTCATGGTCATGTTCAGGCTCACGTCCGGGCCTCGGCGATGGCTTCCAGCCAGGTCAGCACGGCGTCCACGTCCTCCAGCCGGTAGCGGGCGGCGGTGGCGCGGGCGGGGCCGACCAGAACGCCATAGCCGCCCAGGGCCTTGGCCGCTTCGAACCCGTCTTCATCGGTTACGTCGTCGCCGACCATGACAGGGAGGGCGCCCTTGAACGGGGCCTCGTGCATGAAGGCGGTCACGGCGGTGCCCTTGGTCGACCCTGGCGTCTTCAACTCCAGCACCATGTGGCCTGGCTGCAAGCTCAGGCCGGTCTCGACCTGGAGCCGCCTGGCCAGGGCCTCGGCGGCTCCGGCCTGATCCGGCGCGCCGCGATAGTGCAGGCCGGCCGATACGATCTTGTCCTCGACGATCATGCCGGGGCGGCTGGCCGCGAAGGCCTCAAAAGCCTCCAGGGCGTGAGACACGCCGTCATTGGCGGGCTGGCGCTCGAAGACGCCGTCCTGACGCCGCCGCTCCAGGCCGTGGACGCCCGAGGCGGACGTCAGGGCATGGTCGGAAATCCGGTCGATCTCGGCGATGGTGCGTCCGCTGATGATGGCGACCCGGCCGTCCAGACGCTGGCTGACGGCCTTCAGCGCCGCCGTGCGGCGTGCAACCGGGCCGACCGCGTCCGGCGTCGGCGCCAGCGGCGCCAGAACCCCGTCCATATCGAGGAACAAGGCCGTCTGTCCGGCCCGAACGGGCGGCGGCGGCAGGATGTGATCGACGGTTCCGGCGTGAGACGGCATCAAGCTTCGGCTCTTTCTTCTGTTCCCCGGTCGTCAAACGCGTCAGAGCGGCAAAGGTTGACCGGAAAGCGACAAAGGCGTCTGAAAAGGACGCGTTGCGCGTTGGCCGGGGATGGGGCAAAGCGCGCGGCTTCGAAAAAGGAGAGCCCGTCTACGGGCCTGTCGCCAGATGACCGAGATCGAACATTCGTCGCCGGACGCCATCGCCGTCATGACCGAACGGGCGCGCGAGGTGGTGAAGCTGAACATTGAGGCCCTGGAGGCGTTGGAGCGCTCCATCGACGTCTCGATCGCCCGCGCCGTGGATGTGATCATGAGCCGCCCCGGCTATGTGGTCGTCACCGGGATGGGCAAGTCCGGCCATATCGGCGGCAAGATCGCCGCGACCCTGGCCTCGACCGGCACCAACGCCTTCTTCGTTCACCCGGCGGAAATGAGCCACGGCGACCTGGGGATGCTGCGTCCGGACGTCACGCTGCTGGCCTTGTCCAACTCGGGCGAGAGCCGCGAGCTGCGCGACCCGCTGATCTATTGCCAGCGCAACACTATTCCCGTCATCGCCATCACCCAGCGTCCGACCAGCTTCCTGGGCCGCAACGCCGCCGTCTGTCTGACCATGCCCAAGGTGGCCGAGGCCTGTCCCAACGGCCTGGCGCCGACCACCTCGACCCTGATGACCCTGGCGCTGGGCGACGCCCTGGCCATGGTGCTGATGGACCGGCGCGGGTTCACCGCCATGGACTTCGGTCTGCACCATCCGGGCGGCGCCCTGGGCATGAGCCTGCAGAGCGTGCGCGAATGGATGGGCGACAACGCCGCCGCCCCCGCCAGCGTCGCGCTGAACGCCAGTTTCAGCGAGGTCGTTTCCGCCGTGACCGAGGGCCGCAAGGGCGCGGTGGCGGTTCTGGATGATGCGGGATCCCTGGTCGGCATCGTCACCGACGGCGACCTTCGCCGCGCTTTCCAGCGCGACATCAACGGCCTGACCGCCGCCGACATCATGGGCGCCAATCCGATCACGGTGGACACCACGGCGCGCATGAGCGACGTCGTGGATCTGCTGACGGCCAACAAGATCTCCAACCTGTTCGTGGTCGAGGAAGGCCGTCCCATCGCCATCGTCCACATCGCCGAACTGATGCAGGCCGGCTACGTCGCCTGATCGCCCGAACATGAGGATTCTCTACGACGCCAGCCGCCTGATGAGCCGGGCCGACCGTTCCGCGCCGACGGGTGTTGACCGGGTCTGTCTGGCCTATGCCGAGTGGCTGTTGTCCAGGCCCGATGTGACGACCATCCCGGTCCGAGGCCGCAAGAACCGGCTGGTGACGGTCGACGCCGACTGGTTCGCGCGCTTCGTCGTCGATCTGCGCGCGCGTTGGAACGGCGCGGTCAGCACGCCCGCCGATCTGGCGCACGAGACGCGGCTGCTTGAAGCCCTGACGGCGCCTGAGCGTCCGGCCGTCTCGGTGATCGGGGCCCCGCCCGCGCCCGCGCCGGAAAAGCCCGCGGACAGGACCCGGGTCCTGAAACAGTTCTTCCTGTCCAACCACGCCCGGCGTCTGCCGCAGGCCGACCTCTATCTGAGCGTGGGCCACACCACCCTGCATGAATCGACCGCGCTTCAGGAGCTTCAGGCTGCGGGCGTCGAACGGGTGATCCTGATCCACGACCTGATCCCGATCACCCATCCTGAGTTCTGCCGTCCCGGCGATGGAGGCAAGCATCATGCCCGCGTGGCCAACACCCTGCGCCACGCCAGCCGCGTGATCGTGAATTCGGCCTATACCGGCGAGGAATTGCGGGCCTTCGCCTTGCGTGAGGGGCTGCCGCAGCCGCCGGTCCATGTCGCCCATCTGGGGCTGGAGCCCGCCTTTGTCGCTGGCGACGCGATCCAGGCGCCCCGTCCCTATTTCGTCCATGTCGGCACCATCGAGGCGCGCAAGAATCTGGCCCTGATCCTGACCTTGTGGCGACGACTGGAGGAGCGGATGGGCGGCCAGACGCCGTCTCTGGTGCTGGTCGGCCGCTATGGGTGGGAGAATGAGGCGGTGCTGGACCATCTGCAGCGTTCGCCGAATCTGCGCGGCGTCGTGCATCAGGCCGCCAATCTGTCGGATGTGGTTCTGGCGCGGCTGATGCGCGGGGCGCAGGCGGTTCTGGCGCCGTCGTCGGTCGAAGGGTTCGACCTGCCCGCCGTGGAGGCCTGCGCCATGGACCTGCCCCTGATCGCCTCGGATATTCCACCGCATCGCGAACTGACGCCTAACGCGCTGATGATCGATCCTCTGGACGGCCTGGGCTGGCTGAACGCGATCGAGAAGGCCGCCTCTGTCCCGCCCTCATCGCCCTCCAGATATTCGGCGCCTACCTGGCCGGGTCATTTCAAGATTGTGGCCGAGGCCATCGGCCTGGCTTCTGTTTCGCCTCTGGCGAGCGCGGCCAAAGACTTGTAATCAATCCGCGAACAAGGGCTCTTCAGCTTCATGACGCGCACCATCCTGCCGCTTGCCGTCGTCGCCATTCTGGGCGGCTGCTCCACCCTTCCGCGCGACGGACCTTCCGGCGCCTCCATCGACTCTGGCGCAACGACGGCTCAGGCCCTGGGCAGCTATGCGCTGGTGCCGCTGACCTATGAGGTGACCGAGCGGATCAAGCATGTTCCGCCGCAGTTCTTCGGCACCCTGGCGACCGCGTCCAGCGAACAGCCCGTCGACATCATCGGCGAGGGCGACACCCTGGCCGTGTCGATCTACGACCCCTCGGGCTCGCTGTTCGGCGGGGGCGGCGGCAGCCGGTCGACGAGCATCGAGGGCGGAAACCAGACCCTGCCGGGCGCCGTGGTGGATCGCAGCGGCTCGGTATCGATTCCCTTCGCCGGACAGGTTCGGGTTCAGGGCCTGACCGCGCCTCAGGCCGCCGCCGCCATCCGGCGCGCCCTGGTCGGCAAGGTCGCCAATCCGCAGGTCATGGTCGCCATTGCGGGCAATGTCTCCAACAGCGTCAATGTGCTGGGTGATGTGCGCCAGCCGGGCCGCGTGCCGGTCGGGGTCAATCGCGACCGCATTCTGGACGTCATCGCCGCAGCGGGCGGATCTGCGCGCTCCACCGACGACCTGACCATCTCGATCCAGCGCGACGGCCGGACCTACACAGCCCCCCTGTCGGCCGTGAC
This sequence comes from uncultured Brevundimonas sp., assembly GCA_963522565.1. Taxonomy (GTDB): domain Bacteria; phylum Pseudomonadota; class Alphaproteobacteria; order Caulobacterales; family Caulobacteraceae; genus Brevundimonas. The sequence goes on from CAUQZC010000002.1 coordinate 105,813, forward strand.
GACCGAGTTCGGCGAGAACGTCCGCGTGCAGCGCGGCGACGTGATCAATGTCCAGTACAAGCCGCGTCGTTTCTCCACCTTCGGCGCCCTGAACGCGGTGGCCCAGGTCGACATGCCCGCAGGCCCCATGACCCTGACCGGGGCCATGTCCAAGGTCGGCGGTTTGAACACCAACGCCGCCAACGCCCGCCGCGTCATGGTCTTCCGCTTTGAACGACCCGAGGTGGCCGAGGCGCTGGGCATCACCCAACCCGCGACGCCGCGCGGCGTGCCGGTGGTCTATGAGCTGAACTTCGCCGACGCCGCCAATGTCTTTGCGGCCACCAACATGCAGGTCATGCCGGAAGACGTGGTCTATGTGCCTCTGGCCGGCGCCGCCGAGATGCGCAAGTTCTTCGAAGTGGTTCAGAGCATGACGCGGGTCGTCTATGACGTCTCGGTCACCAGCACCCTGAACAACAACTGATCCCATGGCCTGGCGCGCCCTGTTTCCCGGCTTGGTCGGCGACAGGCGCGCCAGGCCAGAGGATGTCACCTCCGATCCGTTCGCGCGCCCTGATGCGGATCAGGCGCCGGAATCCGATGATCTGTCCCTCGCCCTGGATGAGATCGAAGCGGCGGCGCTTGATATCTATGCCTCCAACGGACTGCCCCGTCAGCCCGGTCACTATCGCCTGGCGCCGAACGAGACCGAATGGCGGTTCATCGGCGCAGATCTGACGCCTGAGGCGCGGTTTTCGCTGACGCTGGAGCATCCATCCGAGCAGGGCTGGCGTTTCGCGCGTCTTCAGGATCTCGGCGCGCGATCCGACCGGGCGGACCTGCGCGAGGCGTCGCGCCTGCTCAACGACATCGCCATGTTCCGCAAGGCGCGCCGGGGCGTCCTGACCCAGGATCATCTGTTGATGGCGATGGAGCTCGGCGGCGCCTGGCGCGCCTTGCGGGACGCCGAGGCCGTTCGAACCTCGAAGCTGAATCTGTCTGTTCCCGGCAATATCCGCGCCAGGCGCGACAAACCGATTTCTGAAGCGTAGGAACGCCCTCCCCGAACGCCAGAGCCTTTTTCATGCCCGACGCGCCTGCCTATCCGCCCGAAACCCAGCCTGTCGGCCGCATCGTCGCCATGCCGGCGGACACCAACCCCGAGGGCGACATCTTCGGCGGCTGGCTGCTGGCCCAGATGGATCTGGCGGGGGCGACTCCGGCGTTCGAACTGGCCTGCGGGCGGTGCGCCACGGTGGCGCTGGACGGCATGGTCTTTCACCAGCCGGTCTCGGTCGGCGACGAGGTCAGCATCTACGCCGAGGTGATCCATGCAGGCCGCACCTCCATCCGCGTCAGCGTCGAGGCCTGGAAGCGGGCGCGCGGCCAGCCTCAGGCCGCCTCGGTGCGTGTGACCCAGGGCGTCTTCACCTATGTCGCCATCGACGAGAACCGCAAACCCCGCGCCCTGCCCGGCAAGGAGTGAGGGCTACGCAGACTGCGGCGATCAGGCCATAGGCGCGCGACAAACCTGACCGTGCAGGTCGGAAATCTTGACCTTCTCATGGGGCGGGCTTACCTCCCGCTCATGGCTATTCGTCGCATCCTCACCATTGATAACGCCGCCGATCTGGCGATCCTGAAACAGATCTCCAAGCCCGTCGCGGCGGTGGACGACGCTGTCCGCACTCTGATGGATGACATGCTGGACACCATGTACGACGCGCCGGGCATCGGCCTGGCCGCCGTTCAGGTGGGTGCGCTGGACCGGGTCATCGTCATGGACCTGGGCGACAAGGACGGCGTCATCTGCGAGACCGAGGAGGAAGCCGCCGAGAACGCCGAGGCGCGCAAGAACCCGCGTTTCTTCGCCAATCCGGAAATCCTCTGGACCTCGGACGAGCTCTACACCTACGAAGAAGGCTGCCTGTCGATCCCGGAATATTTCGACAAGGTGGAACGTCCCGCCCGTGTCCGTATTCGTTATCTGAACCGTGCTGGCGATCAGGTGGAGGAAGAGGCCGAGGGCCTTTACGCCGTCTGCATCCAGCATGAGATGGACCACCTTAACGGCGTGCTCTTCATCGACCATCTGTCGCGGCTCAAGCGTGAGCGCGCCGTGACCAAGGTCAAGAAGGCCGCACGAGAAAGGATCGCCGCATGACCCGCCGCCCGCCCCGCCGCAACGCCTCGGTCGTCATCGACACCAACGGCCGTCGTCGCCTGACGCGCAGTCAGAAGATCGGCGTCGCGGGCGTGGCCACGGTCGCGGGCGTGGCGCTGCTGGGCGTTGTGGCGGGTCTGCTGCTGGATCGTCTGCTGGATTTCGACGACGCGCTGGACGCGGGCGGCGAATGGGACGAGGGCGGCGGCGTCTTCACCCGCTGGCAGTAAGCGACCTAATCTTCTTTCTTTGAGAGCGTTATTCACGCTCCGGCTTGAACCGCATTGCGGTTTCGTCCGAAACGATCATGCTCTAAAGCCGTGCCCATGCGCCTCGCCTTCATGGGAACTCCCGACTTCGCCGTGCCGTCTTTGGCCGAGCTTATCGCCTCGGGCCACGAGATCGTCGCCGTCTATTCGCAGCCGCCGCGCCCCAGGGGCCGGGGGCAGAAGCTGACGCCGTCGCCGGTTCACGCCTTCGCCGAGACCATGGGACTGCCCGTCTTCACGCCCGAGAGCCTGAAGGCGCAGGACGCCATCGACACCTTCCAGAGCCTGGACCTGGATGCGGCCTGCGTCGTCGCCTATGGCCAGATTCTGAAGCCCGCCGTCCTGGAGGCGCCGCGTCTGGGCTGTCTGAACCTGCACGGATCGCTTCTGCCGCGCTGGCGCGGGGCCGCACCCATCCAGCGGGCCATCATGGCCGGCGACGCCCGGACCGGCGTGCAGATCATGCAGATGAGCGAGGGGCTGGACGAAGGCCCCATCCTGCTCAGCGAACTGATGGACATTCGCCCGGACGACACGGCGGCCAGCCTGTCCGAACGCATGGCCCATGTCGGCGCCGCCCTGTGGCCCCGCGCCCTGGCCGCCATCGAGCGCGGCGGCGTGACCCCGACGGAACAGGTCGGAGAGGCGACCTATGCGCGCAAGATCACCCCGGCCGAGGCGCGCATCGACTGGACCCGCCCGGCGCCCGAAGTGGACGCCCATATCCGCGGCCTGTCGCCCTTCCCCGGCGCCTGGTTCGAAGCCCCGTCGGAGGCCGGCCCCGTACGGATCAAGGCCCTGCTGTCGGCCTTGGCGGACGGCGAAGGCGCGCCGGGAACCGTGCTGGACGAGGCCCTGACCGTGGCCTGCGGGACCGGCGCCGTGCGTCTGATCCGCGTCCAGCGCGAGGGCAAGGCGGCCCAATCGGCCGAGGAGATGCTGCGCGGCTTCGCCCTGCCGGCCGGGACCGTGCTGGGCTGATGCCGCGCTACAAGCTGACGCTCGAATACGACGGCACGGCCTACAACGGGTTCCAGGCTCAGGACGGCCAGCCGACGGTGCAGGGCGCGGTCGAGGACGCCATCGCCGCCTTTTCCGGCGAACGCATCCGCATCGCGGCCGCGGGCCGCACTGACACCGGCGTCCATGCGACGGCCCAGGTCATCCACGCCGATCTGGACCGCGACTGGCCGCCCGCCACGGTCCTGAACGCGATGAACGCCCATCTGGTGCGCCAGGACGTCTGCGTGCTGACGGCCCAATATGCCCCCGACCCCGATTGGCACGCCCGGTTCTCGGCGACCGGACGGGGCTATCTGTATCGCATCCTGAACCGCCGTCCCCAGCCGGTGCTGGAGCGCAACCGGGTCTGGCACGTCAAGAAGCCGCTGGACGCCGAGGCCATGCATCATGCGGCCCAGGTCCTGGTCGGCCATCACGACTTCACCACCTTCCGCGACGTCGGCTGCCAGTCGAAGTCCCCGATCAAGACGCTGGACGTGGCCCGCGTCAGCCGCTTCGGCGAGGAGGTGCATCTGGTGTTCCAGGCCCGCAGCTTCCTGCACCGCCAGGTCCGCTCCATGGCCGGCACCCTGGTCGAGGTCGGCCTGGGCCGCTGGAGCGCCCATGACGTCAAGGCCGCGCTGGAGGCGAAGGACCGCGCCCGATGCGGCCCCGTCGCCCCCTCGGCGGGGCTTTATCTCAGCGGCGTGCGCTACGATTGAATTCAATCGTCATTCCGGGGCTGAGCGGAGCGAAGAAGCCGGAACCCAGGAACGCAGCCGCAGCGTCAATTGCGTCGAGCGCTGGAGATATCCCCCTGGGTTCCGGGTTCGTCCTTCGGACACCCCCCGGAATGACGATGTATGGGCCATCACCCGTTCTGCTGGACCAGAACCTCGGCGATCTGCACCGCGTTCAGGGCCGCGCCCTTCCTCAGATTGTCGTTGGAGACGAACAGGGCCAGGCCGTGTTCGACCGTCGGATCGGGCCGCACCCGACCCACGAACACGGGGTCCTTGCCTGCCGCCTCCAGCGGATTCGGCACGGCGGTCACGACCACGCCCGGCGACTGGGCCAACAGCTCCAGCGCCTGCTGGACCGACAGCGCCCGCTCGAACTCCACATTGATCGACAGGGAGTGGCCGGTGAAGACCGGCACCCGGACGCAGGTGCCCGAGACCGGCAGGCCGGGGATTTCCAGAATCTTGCGGCTCTCGTCGCGCAGCTTCAGCTCCTCGTCCGTATAGCCGTCGTCGGCCAGGGTGTAGTTCAGGGCCACCACGTTCGCCGCGATCGGCACGACCCACTTCTCGGGCGCGCCGAAGTCCACGGACCCGCCGTCGCGGGCCAGGGCCGCGCCCTGCCCGACGGCGGCGCGCGACTGATCCTCCAGCACGCGAATGCCCTCGATCCCGCCGCCCGAGACGGCCTGATAGGTCGAGACGGTCAGACGCTTCAGGCCCGCCGCCTCATGCAGGGGCTTCAGCACCGGCATGGCGGCCATGGTGGTGCAGTTGGGGTTGGCGATGATCCCCTTGGGCAGGTGCGCCAGGGCGTGGGGGTTCACCTCTGCGACCACCAGCGGCACGTCCGGGTCGCCGCGCCAGGCGGACGAGTTGTCGATCACCACCGCCCCGGCCGCCGCGACCCTGGGCGCCAGGGCCCGGGACGTATCGCCGCCGGCCGAGAAGAAGACGATGTCGAGCCCTGAGTAGTCAGCGGTCGCCGCATCCTCGACCACGATGTCGGCGTCGCCGAAACGGATGGTCTTGCCCGCCGACCGGGCCGAGGCGAACAGGCGCAGCGAGGCCAGCGGGAAGTTCCGCTCGGCTAACAGCCCGCGCATCATCTCGCCGACCAGGCCGGTGGCGCCGACGATGCCCACATGGGGCGGATTGGAAGGGGAAAAGGTCATGAAAGGCGTCTCCTGGGAAGGGGGGAGGCGCGGGGTGTTCGATCCGGCTGGACCGCCCCGCGCGTCGGCGGGGCTTGGGATCGGGGTTCGTCGCTAGACCTTGCGCACACCCGAAACCGCCCCGCCGAAGCCGGTGGTTTTCGTGGTAATCGCTTTGGTCATGAGCATGGACACGGCGACGCTCTCTAAGGGCGAGAATCGGTCGTGTAAACTGCCCGTCGCGAAAGAAACGACGCCCGGAGAAATGAAACAGGCTTTCCACGGCAATAAAGCCGTCGCTCCTGCCCCGTCATCCTCGGGCTTGACCCGAGGATCGGATGATCAGTCGCACCGCCTGCGATCCAGACGCACGGCCCGACCAACGCCCGGCCCTCTGGTCAAGCCCGAGGATGACGGAGCGGGGGCGAGGCGTAATCAGACCTTCGACAGGATCAGCGTGCCGTTGGTGCCGCCGAAGCCGAAGCTGTTGGACATGACGTGGCTCAGTTCGCCGTCGTGGCGCTGACGCAGGATGGGCATGCCCTCGAACGCCGGATCGAGGGTCTCGATATGGGCGCTCTCGGCGGCGAAACCGTTCTGCATCATCAACAGGCAGTAGATGGCCTCCTGCGCGCCCGCCGCGCCCAGCGAGTGGCCCGTCAGCGACTTGGTCGAGGAGATCATCGGCATCTGGTCGCCGAAGACGGCGCGAACGGCCTCCATCTCCTTGGCGTCGCCCACGGGGGTCGAGGTGCCGTGCGGGTTCAGATAGTCGATCTTCGGGTTGCCCGCCTGCTCCAGCGCGATCTTCATGCAGCGTTGCGCGCCCTCGCCCGAGGGGGCGACCATGTCGTAGCCGTCGGCGTTGGCGCCGTAGCCGGTGACCTCGGCGTAGATGGTCGCGCCGCGCGCCTTGGCCCGCTCGTATTCCTCCAGCACCACGATGCCGGCGCCGCCGGCGATGACGAAGCCGTCGCGGTGGGCGTCATAGGCGCGCGAAGCGACCGACGGATTGTCGTTGAAGTCCGACGACATGGCGCCCATGGCGTCGAACATGTTCGACATCGACCAGTCGATGTCCTCGCAGCCGCCGGCGAAGACCACGTCCTGCTTGCCCCACTGGATCTGTTCGACCCCGGCGCCGATGCAGTGGGCGGATGTCGCGCAGGCCGAGCTGATCGAATAGTTGACGCCGCGCATCTGGAACCAGGTCGACAACACCGCCGACGGACCGGACGCCATGGCTTTCGGCACCGCGAACGGGCCGATGCGCTTGGGCGCGCCCTTTTCGACCGTAGTCGCGGCCGCCTGCAGGATCACTTGCGTCGAGGGGCCGCCCTCGCCGACGATCAGGCCGATGCGGTCGTCGCGGATTTCCTCGGCCGTCATGCCCGAGGATTTCAGCGCCTCTTCGAAGGCGATGTGGGCCCAGGCCGTGCCGTTGGCCAGGAAACGCGCGGCGCGACGGTCGACCAGTTCCTCCCACGGACCGATCCTGGGCGGCGCCCAGACCTGGCTGCGGAAGCCGTATTTGGCGTGGTCGGGGGCATGAACGACGCCCGAACGGGCCTCGCGCAGCGACTGGGTGACCTCTTCGGCGCCATGGCCGATGGAGGAGACGATGCCCAAGCCGGTGACGACGACACGACGCATGGTGTTTCCTTCTTATGGTTCTCGACCCGAGGGTCTTCCGCCCTGTTGACGGTATATAGGCGTTCAGGCCGCTGTCGGCTCGTCTTTGGCGGCGCCGAACAGTCCCACCCGCATGTCGTTGCAGGTGTAGATGACCTGACCATCGGCCTCCAGCACGCCGTCGGCGATGCCCATGACCAGTTTGCGGTTGATCACCCGCTTCAGGTGGATCTTGTAGACCACCTTCTTGACGTCGGGGGTCACCTGGCCGGTGAACTTGACCTCGCCGACGCCGAGCGCGCGTCCGCGCCCCGGTCCGCCGATCCACCCCAGATAGAAGCCGACCAGCTGCCACATGGCGTCCAGGCCCAGGCAGCCGGGCATGACGGGGTCGCCGATGAAGTGACACTGGAAGAACCAGAGCTCGGGATTGATGTCGAGTTCCGCCTCGACATAGCCCTTGCCATGGTCGCCGCCGTCCGCGTTGATCGTGACGATCCGGTCAAACATCAACATCGGCGGGGCGGGCAGCTGGGCGTTGCCTGGACCGAACAGCTCGCCGCGGCCAGAGGCCAGCAGGGCCTCATGATCAAAAGACGAGGGGTATTGGGACTGGGTCAAGGCTGTTCCGTTTCGTAGACTATCAAAGCGCGGGTTACACGACCACGCGCCTTGGCTCAACAGGGGGCTCAACAGGGGGGGGCTCAACTGCGGGGTGTCAGCTGCGTCCTGTTCCGGCGGGACGGTTGGCGTTGCACAGAGGGCGTTCCTGGGTTCCGAACACGGATCGCTGCGCCACCCAGCCTTCCAGCCGCCGCGCCCGCACGCGGCACCAGCCGTCCGCGCACTCGTCCAGCGACACCAGCGCGCGGGGCGACAAGCGGGCGCGCACGGAGGCTGTGTCGGATCGGCCCGAGCGGATCGGCACCTCCTGATCCGTCGTGTTGAAGACCGAACGACGGCCAGAGGAGACCGTGCGGTGAATCCAGGCCACGGCGCCGTCCGGGTCGCAGATTTTTCGCCATTCCGCCGTCTCGGCTATGACCTGAACGGGCAGTCCGGCGGCGCGGTATTCCCACAGGATGGGGTAGTCCAGACCCGGTCCCTGGCGCGCGCGGACGTGCGAGGATTTCAGCGAAATCCAGCGTGGCACCTGCAGGCCGGTGGGGGTGGGGCGGCCGTCGGGCATGGTCTGACCGGCGCTGGTCAGGACGCCCAGACCCCCAAACAGGGTGATGACAGCCGCGGCGACGACGATGCGGCGCCAGAAGCTTTGGAAGATGGCGGCGGCTTTGCTAGACACTGTAATGGAATGACCCGTCGCGCGGGCCTCGATCCGATATAAATCGCCGCCCGCAAACCAAGGCCCGCAATGTCCGCCTCCAAGCTTAAGGTCGTATTAACCAGACGCCTGCCGGACGCGGTCGAGACGCGGATGCGCGAGCTTTTCGACGCCGAGCTGAATCTGAAGGACGCGCCCATGAACCGCGCGGCGCTGCTGGCCGCCGTCCAGCGCGCCCAGGTTCTGGTGCCGACCATCACCGACGTGATCGACGCCGACCTGATCAACGGCGCGGGCGAACAGTTGAAGATGATCGCCAATTTCGGCGCCGGCGTGGATCATATCGACGTCGACGCCGCCGTCGCGCGCGGCATCATCGTCACCAACACGCCCGGCGTCCTGACCGAGGACACCGCTGACCTGGCCATGGGCCTGATTCTGGCCGTCAGCCGCCGCATCGTCGAAGGCGCCGAAGTCATCGCCGAGAACAGGTTCGAGGGCTGGACGCCGACCTGGATGTGCGGCCGCAAACTGTGGGGCAAGCGGCTGGGGATCGTCGGCATGGGCCGGATCGGCCAGGCCCTGGCCCGTCGCGCCAAGGCGTTCGGCCTTCAGGTCCATTATCATAACCGAAAGCCTGTCTCGGCCCTGATCGAGGATGAGCTGGGCGCGACCTATTGGGACGATCTGGATCAGATGCTGTCGCGCATGGACATCATCTCGCTGAACTGCCCGGCGACCAAGGACACCCACCACCTGCTGTCGGCCCAGCGTCTGGCGAAGCTCCAGCCGCACGCCATACTGATCAACACCGCGCGCGGCGAACTGATCGACGAGGCGGCCCTGGCCCAGGCGGTCGCCATGCGGGCCGTGTCCGGGGTGGGTCTGGACGTGTTCGAGAACGAGCCGGACATCCACCCTGGTCTGCTGGGCCAGCCCAACGTCGTGCTGCTGCCCCACCTGGGTTCGGCGACGCTGGAGGCGCGTCAGGACATGGGCGACCGGGTCATCGCCAATGTCATGACCTACCAGAACGGCCACCGCCCGCCCGACCGGGTCATACCGGCGATGTTCTAAGCCTAGGTTGATCGATCTCTCAGATCGTCATTCCGGGGCAGTCAGAAGCTCCGCCGCCGCCGGGAAACGCTGCGCCAGCCGTGCGGCCCAGTCGATTCTCTGCGGCATGGATCTGCGGATCTCGCGTCGGCGCTGTTGGACCATGGCCGCCGCCTCGCGGTGGGCGGGCCAATCCATCAGGAAGCCCAGTCCCTTTTCGAAATCCGCATGGGTCGCGGCATGCCCCAAGGCGCGGTCCAGCGCTTCAACATCGTCGAAGTCCGGCAGGCGCGCCAGATAGTCCTTGAGCACGGGCGCCGACAGCTCTTGCTGGAACAGCTCCCAGCGCAGGGTCTGAGCCTCGTCCTTGCGGCCTTCGGCGTCCAGAACGGCGATGGAGGCCGCCTCCCACGCGGGCGTCAGGCGCGGCTGGCCTTCGCGAGGCGAGCGTCCAAAGGTCCACAGCCGGTTTGAAGCCGCAGGCGTCAGCGCCGCCTCCAGCGCCTCTCGCGCCTCAACGATCCGGCCCGCCGCGACCAGACGCTGGGCGACGGCGGCGGCGAAATCCGGCGCGCCTCGTTCGTCCCGGCTGATCAGCGACAGCCAAAGGCCCAGATCGCCCGCGCGGTCGGCCAGACGCCGCAGGACGGTGCGCATTCCGCGCGCGTCCGTGTCCGCCTCCAGATGCTCGATCAGGCCGCGCGCCAGTTCGGTCGTCAGGGCCTGGTCCGCTGTTGCGATCCAGCGCGCATATTCAAGCGGCTGATGGGTGATCGCCTCGGCCAGGCGCCGGACCGCCCTGTCGTCCGTCTGCGCCGCCTTGACCGCGATCCGCCACAGGTCGGGAGCGGCGGTCTCGAAGGCGGCGGCGACCTCGCCCTTCTGATCCTTGACCCGCGTGGACAGGCTGCGAAACAGGTCAAGCCAGCCAATCATCCGCTCCAGAGCCGCAGACGGGTCAGCGGGCGCCAGATCATCGACGATGCCGCGACGCAGGATGTCGAGATCGCGCAGCAGGTCGGGGCGTTTGCGCCACGACACCCGCGCCCGGCTGGCTCCGATGGCCGTCAACCGCTTGTCCAACTCCAGCGCCAGCACTTCCGCCCCGGCCTCGGCGGCCATGACCAACCGCAGGCGCCGCTTCAGGATCGCATCGCTTTCGGACGCCTCCATCAGCAGTTCGGCGATGCGCCCAGCCCCCAACGCGGCCAGATTGGCGACGTTCAGGCGTTTGGCGGCGGCGGGGCGGCGGGCCATTCGATATCTTTCGTTCGCACGCCTGTCAGAATTGGCAGGCATAGGACGGAACCGGCAGAGGCCGCTGTCGTTTCCAGCGGCCTATCTGGGGAAGCGTGCGTGGACTCCTACTATTGTATCGTCAACCTGCCGGGCGTTCCGGTGCGGGATATCTGCGTTCTGGCCGCGGATAATGATGCGTGCGCCAATCGCGCGCTGACTGCTCTGGCCCAGACATGGGTCGGGTTCGAGACCCTGTATCTCTATTGCGGCGAGCGGCTGGTGACGGTGCTCAGCAATCCAGCACTTGGGTTCGCCGAGCCGCTGCCGGACTTGGATCTGGCCCACGTCCGGTTCGCCAGCGCGGCCTGACCGATTAGGTCGAGCATACGGGACAATCGGGGTCGGCGGCGACCCGCACCGTCCGCGAGGTTCCGGCCAGTCCGTCATACAGCATCAGGCGTCCTGTCAGGGGTGCGCCGGCGCCGGCGATCAGCTTGATCGTCTCCACGGCCGCCATGGCGCCGATCACGCCCGCCAGCGCCCCGACGACGCCGACGCGCGAACAGGTCTCGGCGTCGGGTGGAACATTCGGCACAAGACACTGATAGCACGGGCGTCCCCTGAAGACCCCGACCTGACCCGTCCATCGACCCAGCGCACCCGACACCAGCGGCTTGCCCGCCGCGACGCAGGCCGCGTTGACGCAATGCCGGGTTCCAAAATCATCGGTCCCGTCCAGCACGATGTCGAAGGCGCCGATCCGCGTGGCGGCATTGGCGGGCGTCAGCCGCTCGGCGAAGGTTTCGACGACGACATGGGGGTTCAGGGCGTTCAGACGCGCCGCCCCTGCCTGAACCTTGGGCTGGCCCGCCTCGTCGGTGGAGAAAATGATCTGCCGCTGCAGGTTCGACAGGCTGACCGTGTCGTCGTCGATCAGGCCCAGCGTCCCGACCCCCGCCGCCGCCAGATAAAGGGCCGCAGGCGCACCGACCCCGCCCGCGCCGACGATGAGAACGCGCGCCTTTTTCAACGCCTGCTGTCCCGGCCCGCCGATCTCGGACAGGACCAGATGGCGGGCGTAGCGTTCGACTTCGTCTTCGGAGAAAACCATGCCTCTCATCTAGCGACGCCGGGCCTGGGAAGCGAGGGCGGTCCGTCAGACGGCGGGGCTGGCGGCCCGGTGGGCCTCGGCCATCAGCTGCTCCAGCATCGGCCCGGTCTTCTGCGGCGCCAGTCCGGCGCAGATCAGCCGATCCAGCGCGGGTGTCGCATCGATCCGGGCCATGGGGCAGTCCGGGAAGAGGCGGGCCTCGACGGCGCGGACACACAGGAGGCGGACGTCGGTGTGACGTCGGTCATAGCGGATGCGGCTGAACGTCCGATCCAGATCGACTCGGGCGCCCTCCATAACCTGAAAAAAGCGGCTGTCATGGCGCAGAAGGACGCTGGTGATGTGATCGCGGCGATTGTTCGCGTGGGACACGCCGATGATGTCGATCAGCGGCAAAAGGGCGTCAGCCGCGGCGCCGACGGCGTCACTGGCGAAAACAAGGCGAAACAGACTCATGGATACTCGTACGCTTGAGCGCCGACAGGCGAACCAGCCTGCCCTAGAGGTCCATGGTTAAGGGAATGCGACTGTGGCGATCACGCCGCCATGGTCAGGTGGTCGCAGGTCAGCAGGCGTTGCAGGCCCTCGGTCGACAGGTGGCTGAGGCGGCGATCCTGAAGCAGCGTCCGGGCCTGATCGGCGGTGAGGGCGTTCAGCCGCGCCGGGCTGGCAGAGTCACGTTTCAGCACGGGCTGATCGTGCAGCACCCGCAGGTTCCGGTGCCGGGGATCGCGCGCGAGACGAGCCAAGAGCCGGTCCACGTCCACTCGCTTGCCCTCGATCATCTGGGCGGCCTCGCCCTTGTGGAAAATCATGGCGCTGGTGATTTCGTCACGCCGGTTGTTGCGCTGGCAGACGCCCAGGATTTCAGCGACGGAGCGCGTGCTCTGTCCAGCGTCGGCGACCAGTTCGCTTACAAAAACAACGCGGAACAGCAATTTAACACCCTTTGCGACCGATAACATCGATATTATTATTCCTTGTTTGTGCGAAAATAGGGTTAAAGTGGGGCGGTCAGGCTTCGATAGGCCGCTCATCCGCCGGACTTGATGCGCGGGGGCGGGCGGGCCATCTGGCGGACATGACCCAATCGCATGCTTCCAACTTTCCCGACTGGCACGGCACCACAATTCTGGCGGTGCGCAAGAACGGCCGCACTGTCATCGCCGGCGATGGCCAGGTCTCGATGGGGCCGACCATCGTCAAAGGTTCGGCGCGCAAGGTGCGGATCCTGGCGGGGGGCAAGGTGCTGGCGGGCTTCGCCGGCGCGACTGCTGACGCCCTGACCCTGATCGAGCGGCTGGAGGCCAAGCTGGAGCAGCACCCCGACCAACTGGCGCGGGCCTGCGTCGATCTGGCCAAGGACTGGCGCACCGATCGCTATCTGCGCCGGCTGGAGGCCATGCTGCTGGTGGCGGACAAGTCGTCCATCTTCACCGTCACCGGGGTCGGCGACGTTCTGGAGCCGGAGTACGGCGTCGCCGCCGTCGGATCAGGCGGGAACTATGCGCTGGCCGCCGCCCGCGCCCTGAGCGAGGACACCGAGCTGGACGCCGAGGCCATCGCCCGCAGGGCCATGAAGATCGCCGCCGAAATCTGCGTCTACACCAACGGCAATCTGACGGTGGAGACGCTGGAGGCCTGATCTCGCAACGGCGGCGCGCGCTCAGTGGGCGTGGCGTCTCCAGTTGACCAGGTGGGCGAGCGCCAGCAGGACGCCGCCGCTGACAGTGGTCAGGGTTTCCGTCTCATGGCTGGGCAGTTCGGCGGCCCCTAGGAACAGCAGGATCAGCCCCGCCGCGCCCAGCAGCAACGGCGCAGGCGCAGGATGGCGCGTCAGCGTCCACAAAGAGATCGGGGCCGCTGTCAGGGCGAAGGCCCAGTGAACCCAGGGCGCCTCAGCCCAGGCGCCCGCCAGCGGCAGCAGGCTGGCGGCCAGGGGCAGGGCCAGACAGTGGATCATGCACAGGCCCGAAAGACCGATGGCGACCATGTCGCCCATCCGGGTGTTGGCTTGAATAGGCATGTCGGCGTCCTGCAGAAATGGTGAGGGGAAGCGACGAACGCCGCTCCCCTGTTGCTGTGATCAGAAGCGGGCGCGCAGGCCCAGGACGAGGTTTCGGCCCCTGAGCGGCGCCAGGTCGCTGATGAAGGAGGCGTGGTTGAACGCCAGTTCGTTCAGCAGATTGGTCCCGCGCACATAGATCTGCGCCTCGGTCGGGCCCAGATCGAAATCATAGGCCGCGGTGGCGTTGACCATGTTGTAGCCCGGCGTTGTGGTCTCGTAGCTGGCGACGCGGTCCTGTTCGAACACCCGCACATATTCGACCGAGCCGGACCACGGTCCCTGGATCAGGTCGGTGCGTGCGCCCAGACGTCCGGCGGGAATGCGGGGCAGGTCGCCGCCCTCATCCAGTTCGGCGCGCACATAGTCGCCGAACACCGTCGCCGACAGATTGGGCAGGAAGCGGTGCGTCGCCTCGCCCTCGACGCCGGTGAAGGTGGCGTCGTGCTGGGTGTAGCGGATCAGGCGGAAGTCTTCGAACCGATCCAGGGTGTCAGCGTAGATATAGCCGTCATAGGCATAGCGATAGGCGCTGAGGCCGAAGGTGGTCTGGCCTTGCGTCTTCTTGATCCCGGCTTCCAGCGAGACCACGGTTTCCGTGCTCAGATCGACCGAACCCAGCTCATAGGTGTTGGTCGCCAGGTGGACGCCGCGGGCGTAAAGCTCCTGAATATTGGGCGCGCGTTGTGAACGGGCGGCCGAGAAGGACAGGACATAATCCGGGGCGAACCGCCAGTTGGCCCCGATCGAGGCCGAGAAGGGCTGGAAGTCGCGGTCGGGACGTGAGGCGACGGCCAGATCACCGCGCGCGCCGGTCTTCTGCCATTCCTGACGCACCGCCCCTTCAAAGCTCCAGTCTCCGGCGTCGAAGGTCTCAAGCAGAAACAGGGCGCTGCTTTCGGTCCGGCTGGGGCGGATGAAGGATTCCAGACCGTCGGCGGCGAAGTCGCTGCGGGCGATCTGTCCGCCGATGACGCCGCGCAGACCGTTGATCGGGGCGTGCTGCACCTCCACACGGGCGTCATAGCCGCGATTGCTGAAGGTGGTCGTGATCTGGCCGTCGTCGATCTCGTCATGGGCGTAATCGGTATAGCCGCCGCTGAACCGGATGCGCTCGACCCCTGCGAACGGATCATTCAGTTCGCCGCGCACATCGGTCCGGCGGCTGACCAGATCGACGGTCGGGGCATGGCCGTGCCCGTGCTCATGGTCATGATCATGGTCGTGGCCGTCTTCGTCGTGGTCATGGCCATGCCCGCCGCAGTGCAGGTGCGTGCCGTGGGGGTGGCAGGATTCGTACTCATGGCTGTGGCCCGGCAGGCCGTAGGTGCTGTTTTGCTGGGTGTAGGCGACGCCCAGATAGCCGCGCGAACCGATCCAGGCGGCGCCCAGGGTGGCGGTGCGGGTCTCGTTGGCCGATCCGTCCAGCCGATCTTCGCTCCAGTCGGGAACCTTGTAGTCGTCGGACTTGCGCCGCGCCGCCTCGACGCGGACGGCGAAGCCGTTTCCACCTGCGGTCAGACCGGCGACCGCCGCCTCTTCATTATCGGCCGAACCGATGCGGACCTCGGCGGCCCCCTCTCCGCCTCTGGGCGGGATGGCGGTCGGGATCTTGCGGTCGATCAGATTGACCGCTCCGCCGATGGCGCCGCCGCCGTACAGAAGGGCGCTGGGGCCGCGCAGGATCTCGACACCCTGCAGCAGCAGGGTCTCGCCGCCGACCGCATGGTCAGGCGAGACTTCGGAGGCGTCCAGCAGGGCGGCGCCGCCGCTCAGCACCTTTACGCGCGGCGCCGTCTGGCCCCGGATGACCGGGCGGCTGGCGCCCCCGCCGAAGGTGTCGGAACTGACTCCCGGCAGGCCGTTCAGGGTGTCGCCCAGGGTGGCTTCGCGACGGTGAACCAGATTGTCGCCGCTCAGCACCGCGACGCTGGACACGACCTGATCGCCGGAACGGTTCAGCGGATCAGCGGTGACGATGACATCATCAACCTTGGCCACGGCCAGGCCTGATGGGGGAGCCGACTGGGGCATGGGCGCGGCCTGGGCCGCCGTGGTGACGGCCAGCGTCGCCGCCGCCGAGAGAAGCATGGTCTTTGTACGCATTGTCGCACCCCCATTTCTGAAAGAGACGGCGCTGGTATGTTATAAAATAACTATTCTCAAGAGGGGTTGGAGCAAATGAGGCCAGATGGGGTGGAGCAAGATGTCGCACATGACCTGCAGGCGGCCGTCTGGCGTGAGGTGCATCAGGCCTTCGCCGCGCGCCGAGCCGACGGCATGACCCAGGCCGAATTGGCGCGACGCATCGGTCTGGAGCGCGAGCGGGTGCATTACTGGCTCAGCAGGCCCGAGCGGATGACCCTGAAGGCGGCGGCGCGTCTGCTGGCGGGTATGGGTGCGCGGCTGGAATGCCGGGCCAGTCTTGAGAATTAAGGGCGCAGGCGGCGGCGTGAGTTGCGGCGGCGTGGCCCTTGGCTTAATCGCGCGGCATGACTGATGAAGCCCCCATCCGCCCGCTCGCCCGCAATCCGCGCGGTTTCGCCGACAAGCGCGGGCGCGACCTGACCGCCGAACGCCGCATCGTGGCGCGCGTGTCCGAGGTCTATGAGCGCTGGGGCTTCGAGCCGCTGGAAACGCCGGCCTTCGAATACGCCGACGCCTTGGGCAAGTTCCTGCCAGATGCCGACCGCCCCAACGAAGGCGTGTTCGCGCTTCAGGACGACGCCGGTTCGGACGAGCCGGGCGACTGGATGGCGCTGCGTTACGACCACACCGCACCCCTGGCCCGGTTCGCGGCCCAGACCTGGGAGACCCTGCCCAAGCCGTTCCGGCGCTACGCCTATGGGCCGGTGTGGAGGAACGAGAAGCCCGGTCCCGGCCGCTTCCGTGAGTTCTGGCAGTGCGACGCAGACACCGTCGGCTCCGACCGTCCCGAGGCGGACGCCGAAATCATCGCCATGGCCTGTGAAGGTCTGCGCGGCGCCGGGCTGGATGCGGGGCAGGCCCAGATCCGCGTCTCGAACCGCAAGCTGTTCGACGGCCTGTTCGACGCCGGCGGCGTGACCGAGGCGGGCCAGCGCCTGACCGCCCTTCGCGCCATCGACAAGTTCGACCGCCTGGGCTGGGACGGCGTGGTCCAGCTTCTGGGCGAAGGGCGTCTGGATGATTCCGGCGACTACACCAAGGGCGCCCAACTGCCGACGAAGGTGACGGCGGCCATCGAGGCCTTCCTGGCCTCGGCCAACACGCCCGGCCTGTCGCGCGCCGAGACCCTGGACGCTGTCGCACGTTCCGGCGATCTGGGCGCGGCGGGCGAGGCGGCGCTGAATGAGCTAGCCGCCATCGACCGGGCGTTGGCCGCCATGTCGGTCGGTCAGGACGCCGTCAAGTTCGATCCCACCATCGTGCGCGGCCTGGAATATTACACCGGCGCCGTGTTCGAGGCCGAACTGCTGCTGGACACCGTGGACGACAAGGGGCGCCCGGTCCGCTTCGGCTCCATCGGCGGCGGCGGCCGCTATGACGATCTGGTCGCGCGCTTTACGGGTCAGAGCGTTCCGGCGACCGGCTTTTCGTTCGGCGTCTCGCGCCTAGCCTCGGCCCTGCGCGCGGCGGGACGGGGCGACGAGGACGCGGTGCGCGGCCCGGTCGTGGTCATCGTCTTCTCCGAGGACGACATGGGCCACTATCTGAACGCCGTCGCCGAACTGCGCGCCGCAGGCATCGCCGCCGAGCTCTATCTGGGGCGCGCGGGGATGAAGGCCCAGATGAAATACGCCGACCGGCGCGGCGCTCCCGCCGTCGTCATTCTGGGGGGAGACGAGATCGCGGCGGGCGAGGTCACCATCAAGGATCTGGACGCCGGGCGCGCCGCCGCCGCCGCCATCGCCGACAACGACGCCTGGAAGGCTGAACGTCCGGGCCAGATCAAGATCGCCCGCGAGGGCCTTGTCTCCGCCATCAAAGGCATTATCGAATAAGTTTCGATAATAAAGCGGCGTCCAGTTAGATTATCGCCGATAAGTCGAAGAAAGTTCGATTGGGGACGAACTGGTCGTTGACGGCCACGGGGCGCTTGGGCCAAATGAACTCACTCGAGGGCAAGCGTTGCTCAAGCGCGCAGCACTCGAAGGCGTTTCGGGGAGGAAACGTCCGCTCTTTAAAGAGCAAGATAGCCCGCTGCGACGTATCCCCCGCAGCGGGCTTTTCTATGCCTGAAATCCAGACGTATCCTTGAAAACATAGCGAAATCGTCGAGGCGCTTTCGAGAGGCGAGCGCCGAGTTCTGCAGGAATTCTCCATGAAAAAGGCCGGGGCGGACCCCGGCCTTTCTCCTATCGACGAAGCTTCGTCCTACCAGAGACGGACGCGTTCATCCGGGGTCAGATAGTATTTGGTCCCCGGCTTGACCTCGAAGGCGTCATACCAGGCGTCGACGTTGCGCAGCGGGCCGATGACGCGGAACTGGGCGGCCGAGTGCGGGTCCGTGGCGACCTGCTGCTTCAGAGCCTCGTCGCGATACTTCGACTGCCAGACCTGGGCCCAGCCGTAGAAGAAGCGCTGGTCGCCGGTCGTGCCGTCCAGAACCGGCGCCGGACGACCGCCCAGCGACAGATGATAGGCCTCCAGACCCACCGCCACGCCCGAGGCGTCGCCGATGTTCTCGCCCATCGTCAGCCCGGGGTTGATGTGATAGCCCGCGATCGGCTCATAGGTGGCGTATTGGGCGCCCAGACGTGCGGTCAGCGCCTCGAAATTGGTCTTGTCCTCAGGCGTCCACCAGTTGCGCAGAACGCCGTCGCCGTCGGACTTGGAGCCCTGGTCGTCGAAGCCGTGGCCGATCTCGTGGCCGATCACGCCGCCGATGCCGCCATAGTTGACCGCCGGGTCGCCGTTCGGATCGAAGAAGGGCGGCTGCAGAATGGCCGCCGGGAAGACGATCTCGTTGTTGGCCGAGTTGTAGTAGGCGTTGACCGTCTGGGGCGTCATGCCCCACTCGGCCTTGTCGACCGGTTGGTTCAGGCGCGCAAGCTGGTAGTTCCACTGGAACTGGCCCCGACGCTCCACATTGCCGACCAGATCATCGGGACGGATCTCCAGGGCGGAATAGTCGCGCCACTTGTCGGGGTATCCGATCTTGACGGTGAACTTGCGCAGCTTCTCCTGCGCCGCCGCCTTGGTCTCGGTCCCCATCCAGGTCAGGTTTTCGATCCGGTGCGACAGGGCGGTGCGCAGATTGGCGACCAACTCCTCCATCTTGGCCTTGGATTCGGCCGGGAAATACTGGGCGACATAGAGGCGGCCCGCAGCCTCGCCCAGCGCGCCCTCGGCGAACGAGATGGCGCGCTTCTCGCGCGTGCGCTGCTCGGGCTGGCCTGACAGGTCGCGCGAGTTGAACTCCCATGCGGCGTCCGAGAAACGCTTGGACAGATAGGGCGCCATGTCGTCGGCGGTGTGGAAGGCTTCCCACGCCTGCAGCAGGGCCACCGGGGTTTCGGCGTAGATGGCGGCGATCTTGGGCAGGGCGGTGTTCTGGCGCACGATCAGGCGCGGCGCGGCGCCCAGTTGGGCCGCGTCGAAATAACCCTGCCAGCCGAAGCCGGGCGCGTCCTGCGTCAGTTGGGCGATGGTGTATTCGTTATAGGTCTTGTCCCGGTTGCGGTTCTCGGCCGGACTCCAGTGAGCATCGGCGATCTTGTCTTCCAGCGCCACAATCTGGGCGGCGGTCTCTGTGGGGTTCTCCCAGCCGATCATGCCCAGAATGCGCGCGACATAGGCCTGATACAGGGTCTTCTTGTCGGCGAAACGGGCGTCCAGATAGTAGTCGCGGTTGGGCAGTCCCAGGCCCGATTGGCCGGTCGAGACGACGTAACGGGTCGGCTGTTTGGAATCGATGGTGATGCCGGTGCCGAAGAAGGAGCCGCCGAAACGGCCGATGGTCTGGCCCATATAGGCGGCCATCTTCTCGTGGCTGTCGGCAGCGCGGATCGCGGCCAGATAAGGCTGCAGCGGCTGGGCGTCCAGGCGATCGACACGGGCCTGATCGATGTAGGAGCGATAGGCGTCGGCGATCTTCTTCTCGTCCGTGCCGGGCGTCAGGTCGGTGCGCGCGGCCAGGCCCGTCACCAGTTCCTTCATGCGGTTGTCCGACAGTTCACGCAGCAGGGCGAAGGAGCCGTAGCTGGTGCGGTCAGAAGGGATGACCAGCTTGTCCAGCGCCGCGCCGTTGGCGTAGCGGAAGAAGTCGTCGCCGGGGTTCACAGAGGTGTCGCGCCCGGCCAGATCAAAGCCCCAAGTTCCGTATTTGGGAGCGACGACGCCCTGCCAACCGGCGGCGGTCTCCTCGCCAGAGAAGATCGAAACCATCTCGCAGGCGTCGTCGATGCAGGCGTGATCGTGGTCGATGTCTTGAGCGAAAACCGCGCTGGCGGGCAGCAGAAGGGCGCCGACAGCAGCCCCGATAAGCAGAGGTTTCATCATTGGATCCTTGATGCCGTCCTCGAAATGGACGGTTCGGCGCGGACCCTAGACCGGCATCGGGGGGAGTGACCTTAAAAAAAATTCATGAAACCCCTGCGACGACTCGCCACAGGGGCTGGATCGGGGTCAGATGCGTCTGAAGCGGAGGGCGGATGCACGGACACGGCGCGGACTATAAGGACCTAGTGGTTTTCCTGGCCGCAGCCGGGGTGATCGTGCCCTTGGTCAACCGGCTGAAGATCAGTCCGGTGCTGGGTTTTCTGGCCGCGGGCGTGGTGTTGGGACCGGATGGTCTGGCGCGGTTTTCGGGCGCGGTTCCGTGGCTGTCGTGGATCACGATCCGCGAACCCGGTCAGTTGGCCCAGTTGTCGGAGCTTGGCGTCGCCTTTCTTCTTTTCATGATCGGGCTGGAGCTGTCGTGGGAGCGGCTGCGCGCAATGCGTCGCCTCGTTTTCGGCCTGGGCATGATGCAGGTGCTGGTCTGTTCGCTGGTGCTGGCGGGCGGCTTCATGTTGATGGGCCAGTCGCTGGCCGGGGCGGCCGTGCTGGGCATGGGATTGGCCCTGTCGTCGACGGCGGTTGTCATGCCGGTGCTGGCCGAACGCGAACGGCTGAAAGGGACGGTCGGCCGTTCGACCTTCGCCATTCTGCTGGCCCAGGACCTGTCGGTCGCGCCCATACTGATCACCGTCAGCGTTCTGGCGGCGGTGGCCCAGCAGGGCGGCGCGCTGGACCCGTCGGCCCTCGGCCGTTCGCTGTTCACCCTGGTTCCCGCCGCCATCGGTCTGGGGCTGCTGGTCCTGATGGGGCGGCTTGTGCTGCGGCCGATGTTTCGATCAGTGGCGCGGGCGCGCAAGGTCGATCAGGGCGGAGAACTGTTCGTCGCCGCCAGTCTTCTGGTCGTGGTGGGCGCCGGGCTGGCGGCCCAGGCCAGCGGTCTGTCCATGAGCATCGGCGCACTGGTCGCAGGCGTTCTGCTGGCCGAGACCGAATTCCGGCGGGAGGTCGAGATCTCCATCGAACCCTTCAAGGGGTTGTTGCTGGGCGTATTCTTCGTCGGGGTCGGTCTGGGGCTTGATCTGGACGCCGTCGCCGCCAATCCATTGGGCGTCATCGGGCTGGCCGTCGCCATCACGGCCGTGAAGACGGTCGTGATTTTCACTCTGGCGCGCCTGTGGGGGCTGGGCGCGCGCCCGGCGCTGGAGACGGCTCTGGTTCTGGCGCCGGCCGGAGAATTCGCCTTCGTCGTCTTCGCCACAGGACTGGTCGAGGGGGTGGCGCCGACGGCTCTGACCTCGACCGTCGCCTTGTCCGCCACGCTCAGCATCTTCTCGATCCCCTTCCTGGCCATGCTGGGTCAGCGGCTGACGCGCCGGAGAACGCAGGGGCAGCAACCAGCGCCCGAAGGGGCCGAGGCGCCTCAGCAGCAGGACGATGGCGCCGTCATCATCGTCGGTTTCGGCCGGGTTGGGCGTCTGATCGGCGAGATGTTGAAGGTGCACGACCAAGCCTTCATCGCTCTGGACACCGATCCGGCCATTGTCGCCGCGGGACGCAGGGACGGGTTCGATGTCTTCTATGGCGATGCGGGCCGGGCCGAGATGCTGCTGAGATGCGGCGTCCAGTCCACCCGCGCCCTGGTCGTGACCATGGATTCGCCGGGCAAGGTGGACGAGGTGGTGCGGGCGGCGCGGGGTCTTCGTGAAGACTTGATCCTGATCGCCCGCGCCCGGGACGACCAGCATGCGGCGCGGCTCTATGCGCTGGGCGTCACCGACGCGGTGCCGGAAACGACGGAGGCCAGCCTGCAATTGGCTGAAAACACCCTTGTCGATCTGGGGGTGCCGATGGGTCTTGTCCTAGCTTCGATCCACGAACGCCGTGATCAGTTCAGGCAAATGTTCCATGCCGCAGTGTCTGATCAAAGACGTGAGCGGCCGATGCGGGCATTCAGAGCGTCCCAGAATAGGACGCGCCCAAGATTAGATTAGATTCGCTAACAGCTAAGCTGGACATGACCCAATTTTGTCATGGTTTCGTGATGCAAGCCCTGCTTCTGTATTCGTTCCCTAGAGGACAAGCAGCATATGTTTGCGCGTCCCCAGGTTGCGGACGCTTGATCCCAAGGTCGTCTTTGGGTGGCGTCCTTTGTGGCTAAACGTAGAGTAAAAGCCTGATTTTATGACCGATTCCACCGCACACGCCCTCGTTGAGCCGCGCCTGAACCGGCGACAGGCCGCGAAGATACGCACCCGTCAAAAGGTGCTGGACGCCGCCCGCTCTCTTTTTGCAGAACGTGGTTATGAACCGGCGACCATCCGCGACATCGCCAAGGGCGCAGGCATGTCGACCGGGGCGGTCTTCGCCAATTTCCAGGACAAGGCCGAACTGTTCGAAGCCGTTCTGACCGAGGACATGACACGCCTGGCCGAGGTGGTTGAGGCGGGCTCCACGGCGGGCGATCCGGTTCGCAACCGTCTGGTTGGCGCGTTGAGCGCCGGATACCATTCGTCGCTGGACCAACTGCCGCTGTTCCAGGCCATTGTCGCCCGGTCCTGGTTCCAGCCTCTGGCCGCCGAAATGCGCGCTCGCGCCGCGACCAAGAAGCTGCAGTTGGCCATCGGCGCCATCGTGCAGGAGGCCGTGACCAAGGGCGAGCTTCGTCAGGATGTGGATGTCCGTCTTCTGGTCGAGCTGATCTGGGATTCCTACCTGTCGAACTATCGGCGCGCCGCATATGACAACTGGGATGCGCAGGCTCTGTCGGAACACATCGGCAAGCAGATCGACGTCATTCTGGCGGGCGCCTTGTCGAAGTAAGCTAGGTCTTTGACCGAAGAAAAGGCCTCCCCCGTGGGAGGCCTTTTTCATTTCAGCTTTTCCAGCGCAGGGTCGTTGGCTTGATGGGATTGATGAAGTCGCGGTCTTCAGCGCGGCTTTTGGCCCATTCGCGTTTCAGCTGCTGATACCATTTGGCCTGTTTGTCGGCGTCGTCGATCCAGATCAAGGCGGGGTCGTAGCGCAGGCCCTCGTTCTGAAGGTTCACCATGCCGCCGTCCTGTTTCAGGAAGGCGACGACGCCCATCCGCAGGAAGGGTTTGGCCAGATCGAACACCCAATGGTCGGACCAGAAGATCTGGGTGATCCGGGTCTTGGCGTCGGTCACCGGCGTCAGGCAGGTCAGGGCCAGAACCTGTTTTTCGCCCACCTGAATATGCTCCCAGCGGAAGCCGGGCAGGCGGAAGGTGATCTCAGTCGCGGGCGCGCCGCCCAGGATTTTGTACAGGCGGCTGTTTGAGGACGGCGCGTGGCGCACCATGGCCCAGCCATAGTCGGTCGGGGCGAAGGCCTTGGACTTTTCGTGCATCGAATGTTCGGACCGCCACCACCATTGCTGGTGCACGAACGGCCCGTGGGCGGGGTCCATCAGGCCGATGACCGCGTGGTCGATATGGCTGTCGAAATCCATCGCCTCGACCAGCTTGGCCTCGCGGCCCACCACGCCGGGGAAGACCGGCGGCTCGTGGTCCGGCGCCGTCGGATTGCGGGCGTCCGACGCCATCCAGACGAAGACCAGACCCTGGCTTTCGCGCACGGGATAGGACCGGACGCGGATGCGGTCGGCCTCGAACGCCTGATCCTCGACCAGAGACGGAATGGCGGCGCAGACCCCGTCGGTGCGGAAACGCCAGCCGTGATAGGGGCATTCCACCGTCTCGCCCTCGCCCGGCTTCTGGACAAGCTTGCCCGCCGACAGCGGCGCGGCGCGATGCGGGCAGATGTCGCGCATCGCATAGACCTGACCCGCGCGGGTGCGGCCGATCAGGACCGGCTCGCCCATGATCTCATGACGTTTCAGGCTGGCGGGCGCGACGTCGCGGCCCAGGGCGACGAAATACCAGGTGTCGGTGACGAACGCCTTGCCGAACGGCGAGGCGCCCGCCTTGGACGGGGCGGCTTCGGCTTGGGGGGCGGTCGGGGCGTCGGTGGTCATGGCCGCTGTTTAACAGCGTGAGGACGGGAGCCATAGACCCCGCGTGGCGCGGGCCGGGTGTGCGTCACGTCTTTCCCGATGGACGTGCGACCCGCTATGAAGAAGGGGCAATAACGCCGCGAGAGCGGTTTCAGGGAAGTCACGCCATGTTCCGCACCGTCGCCCTCGCCGCCCTGTTGTCCGTGGCGGCGCCCCTTGCGGTCCCCGGCGCGGCGCTGGCTCAGGATGGACAGGAGACCCACGCCGCCCACGGCCCGACCGCTTTCGCTTCTGACAGGATCACCGTCCGGGTTGATGGCGACCTGGACGGGCGCGACATAATCCTGATCCCCGGTCTCAGTTCGTCGCCGGATATCTGGCAGGGGACAGTGGACCATCTGACGGCTCAGGACGGTGTGGGCTGGCGCGTTCACCGCATCCACATCCAGGGTTTCGCCGGCGCCCCCGCCGGGGGCAATGCGCAGACGGGCGGGGCGCCGACCCTGATCGGCGCGCCGGCCGCTGAGGAGATTGCCCGCTACATCCGCGAACAGGGGCTGCACAAACCCGCCGTCGTCGGCCATTCGATGGGCGGAACCATCGCCATGATGCTGGCCGCGCGTCACCCCGACAGCGTCAGCAAGCTGGTGGTCGTGGATATGATCCCCTTCATGGGCGCCATGTTCGGCCCGCCTGGAACGACAGTCGAGACGGTGACCCCGATCGCGGATCAGGTCTGGGCCGCCCAGTCGAACAGCCCGCGTGAAACCTATGTGGCCCAGGCGACCACGGCCATCACCGGCATGGTCAACAATGCCGCGCGCCGCGAAGAAGCGCTGGAGGATATGCGCACCAGTGACCAGAAGGTGTCCGCCGCCGCCTTCCGGGAACTGATCACCACGGACCTGCGCCCTGAACTGCCGAAGATCACGGCCCCGACCGAGGTGCTGTATGTGAAGTTCAACCCGCCGCTGACGGTCGAATTGACCGACGCCATCTATCAGGCCTCGTTCGCGCGGCTGCCCAATGTGCAGCTGAAGCGGATCGACGACAGCGCCCACTTCATCATGTTCGACCAGCCGCAGGCGTTTTACGGCGATCTGGACGCCTTTCTTTCGGCGAAATGACCGCTCACGTTTGCGTGAGATCGACAGGGCCGTTTCGGCGCTCCGTCAATCCGGCTACATAAACCCGAGACGAAACCCGCCTGAGCGCGGCATCTGAGGATATACATGGCGGGTCCACGGGTTGCAGGTGACGATCGGGGCGGAAAGCCGCGTCGGACGCCGTTGCAGAGACTGTTCTACTGGGGCGCGGTTCTGGCTGTCTGGGGGGTGATCTTCCTGGTGGTCTTCTTCGCCGTGTTCGCGCGCGGCCTGCCCGACACCTCCAGCCTCTATAATGTCGATCGGCAGCCCTCGATCACCTATCTGGACCGCAACGGCGCCCTGATCGCGACACGGGGCACCCAGATGGCGCCGCCTGCCGATCTGGACAGCCTGCCCGACTATGTTCCGGCGGCCTTCATCGCCATCGAGGACCGGCGCTTCTATCACCACCCGGGCTTCGACCCCATCGGCATGACCCGGGCCATGGTGCGCAACCTGCGCGCCGGGCGGGTGGTTCAGGGCGGTTCGACCCTGACGCAGCAACTGGCCAAGAACCTGTTCCTGACGCCCGACCAGAATATGCGCCGCAAGGTGCAGGAGCTGATGCTGGCCGTCTGGCTGGAGATGAAATTCTCCAAGAAGGAGATTCTGGCCCTGTATCTGAACCGGGTCTATTTCGGCGCCGGCGCCTATGGGATCGAGGCGGCGTCGCAACGCTATTTCGACAAGTCGGCCAAGGATCTGACGGTCGGAGAGGCCGCCCTGCTGGCGGGCCTGCTGAAGGCGCCGTCGCGCTATTCGCCGGTGTCCGAGAGCGAACGGGCCGCCGCCCGCGCCACCGTCGTGCTGAACGAAATGGAAGAGGCGGGCGTCATCACCGCCGCCCAGCGTGAACAGGCCGTGACCCAGCCGGTCATCGTCTCGCGGACGCTTGCGACCCAGCACGCCCAGTATTTCATCGACTGGCTGGACAAGTCGATCCGCGGCCTGGTCGGCGAACCGACCGAGGACATGGTGGTCGAAACCACCCTGGACCTGACCTTGCAGACCGACGCCGAACGCGCCGTGCGCCGCATTCTGGACCGCGACGCCTCCAAGGGGGTGCAGCAGGCGGCCCTGGTCGCGCTGGACGGCGACGGACGGGTGCGGGCCATGATCGGCGGCGCCTCCTACGCCGACAGCCAGTTCAACCGCGCCGTCGATGCGCGGCGTCAGGCGGGGTCGTCGTGGAAGCCGTTCGTCTATCTGGCCGCCATGGAGGCGGGCTATACGCCCCAGACCCCGGTGGTGGATGAGCCGATCACCATCGGCAACTGGTCGCCCAAGAACTATTCCGGGACCTATAGCGGCAATATGACCGTGGCCCAGGCCGTGGCCCAGTCGACCAATACGGTCGCCGTCTCGATCGCCGACCGCATCGGGCGCGACAGCGTGGCCCGCGCCGCACGGCGGCTGGGCATCCAGAGCCGCATCGGGCTTGAGCCGTCGATGGCTCTGGGCGCGGTCGAGGTTTCGCCGCTGGAGATGGCCACCGCCTATGACGCCTTCGCCAACGGCGGGCGCCGCGTCGACGCCTATGGCATCAGCCGCATCCGCACCCCGCAGGGTCGGGTCATCTATCAGCGCGCCAGCGGCCAGAGCGGTCAGGCGATCAACAATCCGCCGCTCTATTACATGAACCAGATGCTGCGCGGCGTGGTGACATCCGGCACGGGCCGCAGCGTGGCCATTCCGGGCCGCGATCTGGCGGGCAAGTCGGGCACGACCTCGGACTACAAGGACGCCTGGTTCGTGGGCTACACCGGCGGTTTCGTCGCCGCCGTCTGGGTGGGCAAGGACGACAACACCGCCATGCGCGGCGTCACCGGCGGTTCGTCGCCCGCCGCCATCTGGCGCGGCTTCATGGCGGCGGCCCTGCCGCGCCTGAACGCGCCCAGCATCCCCAATGGGCCGCCCATGCCCGAGGGCTGGGTTGCGCCCGATCCCGTCGGTGATCTGATGAGCGGACTGGGCGAAGGCGGGGTCGCGGTCGATCCCGTCGATCCGAACCTCGGCGAACCCTATGTCGACCAACCGGCGCCCGCGTATCAGCAGTCGTCGCCGAAACAGCCGGTCGTGCGCCCGACCTCGCCCCAGCCCGGCTATCGCGACCCGCCGAACCAGCAACCCGAAGGCCGCCCGGCGCCCGAGAAGAAGCCGGACGCCCTGTTCTTCTGATCCGTCCCGCGACGCCTCCCTGTCAAACAGCGATGGGGAGGCGGCGCGAAGGAGCCGCACTCGTCCCGTTTACCGGCGGCGTTGTTCCCAACATGAATGTCAGGTTTGGCGGTTCTCTAACTACTGCTGCCGACCCGTTGCGGGCGTTCGCTACGTCCAAATGACGGCAATTTAACTGGCCGCGAACATGTGCGGCTGGCTACCAAGACTGACCATCGATGTTGGGTTCGCCATGCTCCTTCCTCTCCTCGTCACCGTGTCGCTGAGCCAGCAGCCGACAGCCCCGTTTGACCCCGCGACACGCATCAAAGACGCCATCGCTGTCGTCCGTCCCGTCGCCTATCGCAGCCGGCAGGTCGATTGGGATGCCTTGGCCGAGGACATGAGCAGTCGCACCAAGGGCGCTCGCGACGACATCGACATGCTTCCAGCCTGGGCGGCCATGGCGAATGGCTTGGGCGACGGTCATTCCTTCGTCCAGCCCACGCCTGAAGCAATGGCCGGTTGGCGCGAACGTCATGGCGACCGCCGCTTGACGCCTGATGCGCCGCCCCGTCCTCGCCCGAGCTCGCCCTTCATGAAACGCGACGGGATCGTAACCCAAGCTGTCGCCGTCAATCCGGACCGCGACGCGGAACTGATCACTGTGACCGCCGTCTCTGGCTTCGGTGATGGCGCCATCGCCTATGGTTCCCGACTGTTCAGCGCTGTTGCTGACGCCGGCCCGCGCACCTGCGGCTATGTCCTGGACCTGAGAGGCAATACGGGTGGCAATGTCTGGCCGATGCTTCTCGGGCTCTCCAGCCTCCTAGGTGACGGACCTCAAGGCCGGAGCGAGGATGCCGATGGGCTGGTCGAGGACTACGCCGCGCTGAAGGAGGGCTCCGCGATCGTACTCGCCGAACAGGGACGTGGTTTGACGATGATGACAATCAACGGCTGGCGTTTGATCCCATCCCTTGCCGCTGCTCCCGTCGCTCTTCTTCTGGACGACGCGACCGCCAGTTCGGGCGAGGGCGTCGCGGTCGCCTTTGCTGGCCGGGCGTCCACCCGCAGCTTCGGCGTCCGCACCTATGGCGCCGCTTCATCCAATGAGGGTTATTCGCTGGCCGACGGCACCAATATGGTGGTGACGACGGCCATGATGATGGACCGCGACGGCCAAACCTATCCAGATGGCATTACGCCGGACCAGATCGTCGAAGGTGAAAGCCAAGACCCCGTGGACGCCGCCCGTGCCTGGCTCGCCCTCCAGCCCGCTTGCGCATAAATTATTTAGTGAACTTGCGAGCCTGATTGCCGATCTTCGTCCGCGTCGCTTGGTCCAATGTTGTCTGTGGAGTGAATCTCTACCTTCCACCCTTAGCCGGAAGGCGCTGAGTCCGCTTCGGCGCTAAGAC
Source organism: uncultured Brevundimonas sp. (assembly GCA_963522565.1). Lineage (GTDB taxonomy): Bacteria > Pseudomonadota > Alphaproteobacteria > Caulobacterales > Caulobacteraceae > Brevundimonas. The sequence goes on from CAUQZC010000002.1 coordinate 134,691, forward strand.
GGAAAAGAAAAGCGCCCCTACCGTCCCACGGCGTGCAGGGCGCCGCCGTGGTCGCGCAGCCATTTGCGCCAGGGTTTGTGGTCCTCGACCAGGCGCTCGACCACGGACCAGTAGGCGGGGCTGTGGTCGGCGTGGACCAGGTGGGCGACCTCGTGGGCGGCGAGGTAGTCGATGACCGGGGGCGGGGCCATGATGACGCGCCAGGAATAGCGGATGGTGCGGTTGTGCGGACTGCACGAGCCCCAGCGCGATCTGGTGTCGGCGATCGACACCTTGACCGGCTTCTGGCCCAGGGCGCGCAGGTGATGGGCGGTGCGTTCCTCCAGCGTCAGGCGGGCCTCGCGTTTCAGCAGGTTTTCGACCCGGCGGGCATAGGCCTCGCCCTCGCCGCCCGAGCGGATGACGGTCCCGTCCTCGACCAGACGCGCCGCGCCTGCGCCCGGCGCGGCCTCAAGCTGCACCCGGCGGCCCCGCAGTGAAATGACTTGGCCCGGCTCCAGCGGGCGCCCTCTGGGCTGGACGGCCAGACGCTCGGCGATCCACGCGGCCCTGGTGCGGGCGAAGGCGACGGCCTGGGGCAGGGTGCGCTCGGTTGGGGCGATGACCACGGCCTCGCCCGCGCGCGCGTCGATCCGCACCGACAGGCGCCGGGCGCGGGGATTGACGGACAGTCTCAGGGTCGGGCCGGAACCTGAGGCCCCGCCCGCCTCGTCAAGCGGCAGCCGCTGACCGTTGCGGTACGCCAAGGCGGGCCTCGTTCTGGGCGATGAAGTCGCGCACGCGCGGATAGATTTCATCGCGGAAGCGGCGGCCGTTGAAGACGCCGTAATGGCCCACGCCCGGCTGGACATAGAGCTGGCGCTGAGCCTCGGGGATGTTGGGACACAGAGCGTGCGCCGCCTGGGTCTGGCCGACGCCGGAGATGTCGTCCTTCTCCCCCTCCACCGTCATCAGGCCGATGTCGGTGATCCGGGTCAGGTCGACCTTGCGTCCGCGATGCTCCAGCAGGCCGCGCGGCAAGAGGTGGTTCTGGAAGACGATGTCGATGGTCTGAAGATAGAATTCCTCGGTCAGGTCCAGCACCGACAGATACTCGTCGTAGAAGGCCTCGTGCTTTTCGACCCCGTCGCCGTCGCCGTGGATCAGGCTGGTGAAATAGTCCCAGTGGGCGTCGCGGTGCCGCTCCTCGTTCATCGACATGAAGCTGTAGAGCTGGACGAAGCCCGGATAGACCCGCCGCCCGAAGCCCGGATAGGGCAGGGGCACGGTGTGGATCATGTTCGACTTGAACCAGGTGAAGGGTTTCTCCTCCGCCAGCTGGTTCGTGACCGTCGGCGACAGGCGCGCGTCGATGGGCGAGCCCATGAAGGTCATGGAGGCCGGACGGTTGGGGGCATTGTCCTCGGCCATCACGGCGCCGGCGGCCAGGACGGGCGGACCCGGCTGGCATACCCCGACGACATGGGCGCGGCCGCCGATCTCGGTCAGCATCAGGCGGACATGGTCGATGTAGTCGGAGAAGTCGAACCGGCCTTCCAGCACCGGAACCTGCCGGGCGTTGATCCAGTCGGTGACATAGACGTCGTGGTCCTGAAGGAAGGCCTCGACCGTGCCGCGCAGCAGGGTGGCGTAGTGGCCAGACAGGGGGGCGACGATCAGGACGGCGGGGGCGGCGACGGGCTTGCCCGCCCGTTTCAGGTCGCCGATGTTGCGGGCGAACCGGACCAGGCGGCACCAGGGGCTCTGCCAGATCACCTGTTCGGTGGTGCGGATCGGATGGCCGTCCGCCTGGATCGTGTCCAGCTTCCAGTCCGGCTTGCCATAGCGGCGGGTCACGCTCTCGAACAGTTCGGCCGAAGCATAGGCCGTGCGGCCAATGGCGGTGTCGGAGGCCGGGTTCAGCGGCGAGGACCAGAACTGACGCGCCATCTGGGCGCCGACGCGCCAGGGCAGGGCGGACTGATAGGCGAGTTCATGAAAGGCGTAGAGCATGACTGTCCTGACGGCGAAGGCCGTTTGTGCAGAGCAGCATATAATGCGCAGGCCCGCAAAAGGTAATCATCCGGTTGTTGCAGCCAGGCACGACCAGACCGCCGTCATCCCAGGCGCAAGGCCCAGGATGACGGGTGGCGAGCTCAGCCTTAGCCCCGCGTCATCGCCTGTTCGATGATCCTGGTCGACTTGTCCGGGCCCAGACCATAGGCGACGGCGGTGCGGAACCTGCCGTCCGGCCCCATCAGATAGACGGTCAGGCTGTGGTTCATGGTGTAGCCTTCGCCCTCGCCGACCTTTTCATAGAAGGCGCGGTAGGCCTTGGCCGCCTTGGCGACCTGGTCCGGCGTGCCGGTCAGGCCGATGGTTCCCTTTGGGAAGCCGTCTGACGACAGATAGTCCTTCAGCATCTGCGGCGTGTCGCGCTGGGGGTCGATGCTGACGAAGACGATCTGCAGGTCCTTGGCCTTGTCGCCCAGCTGCTGCTGCACGGCGGCCAGTTCGGCCAGGGTGGTGGGGCAGAACTCGGGGCAGTAGGTGAAGCCGAAGAAGATCAGGCTCCACTTGCCGTTCAGCATCGTCTGGTCGACTGTGCGGCCGTACTGATCGACCAGTTGGAAGTCGCCGCCGACCAGGGGCTGGCCGGACGAGGTGACTTCGGACCCTTGGCCGACGCGGTCGCGCCCGCTGACGACGACGACGGTGACGATGGCCAGGGCGGCGGCGATGGCGATGCAGGCGCCGGCGAACAGCAGGATGGAACGGCGCGGCATGACGGCCTCTCACGAAAACGACTTCACCGGTCTATAGAAGGACCGTGACCTCGACAGAAGCCCACATTGCGCCGCAACCCCCCGATCTGGACGGCTGGGGCGACGTGCCCCGTCGCGGGCGTGGTTTTTCGCTGCGCACCCTGATCGTGTTGCGCTGGCTGACCGTGCTGGGCCAGAGCGCGGCGATCCTGACGGCCTATGGGGTGTTGCATTTTCCCTTGCCGCTGTGGTCCTGCCTGATCGTCATCGCCATCAGCGCCGGCGTCAACGTGGCGGCGATGGCGCGTGTGCGGCGGCTGGAATCGAGCCTGCCTGATGGGCGACAGACCGCAATCCATCTGGGCTTCGACATCTTCCAGTTAAGTGTGCTGCTGGGCCTGACGGGCGGCTTGGAGAATCCTTTCTGCCTGCTTCTGGTCGCGCCGGTGACGATTGCGGCGGCGGCGCTTCCGGCGCGTCAGGCCCTGCTGCTGGGCTTGCTTGCCCTGGCGGCGGTGGCGGTGCTGTTTTTCTGGTCCGAGCCGCTGCCGTGGCGGCCCTATGAGCATTTTCACCTGCCGACCCTGTACCGGCTGGGCATGGCCATGGCCCTGGTGACGGGCGTGGTTTTCACCGCCGGATATGCGTGGCGGGTGGCGGCGGATGCGGAAAAGCTGGAGCTGGCCCTGGCCACGACCCAGGACGTCTTGCAGCGCGAACAGAGGCTGGCGGCGCTGGGCGGGCTGGCGGCGGCGGCGGCGCATGAGCTGGGCACCCCGCTGGCGACCATTCAGGTGGTGGCCAAGGAGATGAAACGCGCCGCGCCGCCAGGCGGGGAGGTGGAGGAAGACGCCGACCTGATCCTGCAACAGGCCGAGCGCTGTCGCGGCATTCTGGCCCAGCTGTCGCAACAGCCTGAGGGCGACGACGCCCTCTATGCCGATGTGGCGCTGAAAGCCCTGCTGGAGGAAGTGGTCCAGCCGCACCGGGGCTTTGATCTGGCGTTCGAGGTGGCGGTCCGCACCCCGCCCGGCCAGCCTGCGCCGCGCGTGCGCCGGATGCCCGAGGTGGTGCATGGCCTGTCGACCCTGGTCGAGAACGCCGCCGACTTCGCCCGCTCGCGCGTCGAAGTGCGGGCCCTGGTGGATGCGGGCTGGATCGAGATCGAGATTCTGGACGACGGCCCCGGCTTCGCCAGCGACATCCTGCCCCGACTGGGCGAGCCCTATGTAACCAGCCGTCCGCACGGAAAGGCGCGCCGGGCACTGGCCGATCAGATCACCGCCGCCGCGCGCCGCCGCCCGCCGGTCGAGGCCCCGATCGCACCCAGCCAGGGCGGCATGGGGCTGGGTTTCTTCATCGCCCGCACGCTGCTTGAGCGGACCGGCGGCTCGGTCAGTGTGGGTCAGGGCCTGTCTCATGCGGACGCCAAGCCCGCGGGTCGGGGCGCGCGCGTCGCCGTGCGCTGGGCGCGTCCGGCGCTGGAAGTCGCTGAATGAGTGTGGTTTCGTGGTTGGGTCTTAGCGTCGCAGGGGGAACCTTGCGCTTGACCCGCGCGCTGTCGGTCCCGACTTGAAGCGGCAGGAGAGAATAATGTCCGACCTAGAGACCCGTATCGCCGCCTTGCCCGACAAATCCCTGCTGCTGCTGGACGACGATCAGGCGCTGCGCACCCGCATGGGCCGCGCCCTCGAAGCACGCGGGTTTGAGGTGACAACCGCGGAATCCGTCGCCGAGGCCACCGCCGCCCTGCGTGACAGGGCGCCCGCCTTTGCGGTGCTGGACATGCGGCTGGAGGACGGCAACGGGCTGAAGGTGGTCGAGGCCGTGCGTGACCGTCGCGCCGACGCCCGCATCGTCATGCTGACCGGATATGGCGCCATCGCCACCGCCGTCGCGGCGGTCAAGGCCGGCGCCGTCGACTATCTGTCCAAGCCCGCCGACGCCGACGACGTGGTCAAGGCCCTGCTGGCCACCGGCGAGGCCCCCGAACCCCCCGAAAACCCGATGAGCGCCGACCGGGTGCGTTGGGAGCATATCCAGCGCGTCTATGAACTGTGCGACCACAATGTCTCGGAAACCGCCCGCCGCCTGGGCATGCACCGCCGCACCCTGCAGCGAATTCTGGCCAAGCGGGCGCCTCGATAGGCTGCGCCTATCGCTTTCGTGTGCGTGTATCGTGAGGCCAGTGTCGAGATAGGGGTATCCTTCCGGTTCGTCATTCCGGGGCTGAGCGGAGCGAAGAACCCGGAACCCAGGGCCGCATGCGCAATGCTGGACGCGCTTAAAGCCTGATACGTGCCTCCCGGGTTCCGGGTTCGTCCTTCGGACGCCCCGGAATGACGTAATGAAGCTGAATGTCAATTGAATCTTAGTCCCGCATAGTCCGCCAGGCGCCCAGCCGGGCGAAGGCGATGGTCAGGGCTTTGCGGCGCGCGGGCGCCAGGGGGGATGAGGGGGCGTCGCGAAGGACGGCTCCGCCAAAGCAGTCGGCGACGATCAGGCCGGGTTCCTCGGGCAGTATGCCCTGCGGAAACTCAGGCGCGACGGCGAAGTAGAAGGCGTCGCAGAACGGGACGTATTCATGCCATTTGCGATCGACGCGATAGTCGTCGACGCTCGACTTCACCTCACAGATGACGATGTCTCCTTTTGGCCCGACGGCCATGACATCGGCGCGTCGCCCGTTAGGAAGGCAGACCTCCAGCAGGGGCGCATAGCCTCTGTCCATCATCAGCCGCGCCGCGCCGCGGGTGACGGACAGGGTGGTCTCCGGGCGGCTGAAGACCAGTTCGACGGAAAGGGCGGCGGACATTCCGCCCTTATGTTCCCTCTACGTTCCATCTGCAACCGGGAGCGGGGTCAGACGCCCATCAGGGCCTTGCGGTTCTGCCGCCATTCCTCGCCCGACTGGCCCCAGCTGTCGGCCACGGCCTCGGCGAAGGGTTCCGGCAGGACGGCCCGGCCGCGATTGCGCGACCCCAGCCGCTGGGCCAGGCGCGCCGATGCGACGTTGCCGTGCTCGATGGTGTGGATGACGTCGGTCCAGCCCAGAACATCGAAAGCGTAATCCATGCTGGCGATGGCCGCTTCCAGCGCATAGCCCTTGCCCGTCGCGTCTGGATGCAGCGACCAGCCGACCTCGGCGCCCGGCCAGCCGTGCGGCTTCCAGGGTCCGATCCGGCCCAGCCACAGGCCGGTGGATTTCTCGATCACCGAGAAGAAGCCCACGCCCGTCAGGGTCCAGGCCCCGGCCACGGTCGCCAGGATGCGCCATGTCTCGGCCGGCGTCTTGACCCCGCCGATGAAGCGCGTGGTCTCGGGGTCGGCCTGGAACTCAGCCCAGCGTGGAAAATCCTCCAGCGTCGGCGGGCGCAGGATGAGGCGTTCGGTTTCAACCCGGATGTCGCTCACAACAGATACTCGCGTTCCAGTTCGTAATGGCTGCCGTCATCGGTCAGGACGCTGGAATACAGGCCGAACCGATCGATGCGGATCGGCGGCGAGTGCAGCAGATTATGCCCCGCCATCCAGGCCCCGATCCTGTCGGGATTGGTCTGGGGTTTCAGATAGGCCAGGGTGACGTGGGGCCGGTATTCGCGCGCCTCCATCGCCACACCCGCCCGCTCCGCCGCCTTTCTGCAGCGCCCGGCCAGCACCGACAGAGCTTCGTTCGGCGTCTCGACCCCGGCCCAAAGGGTGTGGCTGCGATGGTTGTCGCCAAAGGCGCCGACGCCCTTCAGCGTGATCTCGAACGGCCCGCCGCCGATGCGCGACAGTTCCGAGGCCAGGTCGTCGGCGCGCCGTTCGTCCATCTCGCCATAGAAGCCCAGGGTGACGTGCAGGGCGTCAAGAGGACGCCAGCGCGCGCCGGGAAGGCCGCTTTGGCGACGTTTCAGCGTGTCCGTGACATCGTCCGGCAGGGTCAGGGCGGTGAACAGGCGAAGCATGCGACCGTTGGTAGCGGCGGGAACGTCTGTCTCCAAGTCCGGTTTTCCTTGCAGTCTGGGTCATGCATGCCGATATTTGCGGCAACGATCCGGAGAAACCTCTTCGGACCATGGGAGAAAGTTTGTCGCCATGAGCGATTTCAACAACGGCTATGCCCGCCCTCTGCCGCAGACGGCCGACATGTCGGTCGACGCCGGTCTGCGCGCCTTCATGCTGGGCGTTTACAACAAGCTGGCGCTGGGCCTCGTGGTCGCGGCGGCGCTGGCCTACACGACCGGCAACGTGCCCGCCGTGCAGCAACTGCTCTACACTGTCGGTCCCGACGGACGCATGGGCATGACCATCCTGGGCATGGCGGTGCAGTTCGCGCCTCTGGTGCTGATCTTCGGCTCGATGTTCTTCATGAAGAACCCGACGGCGGGTGCGACCAACATCCTCTACTGGCTGGTCGTGGCGACGATGGGCGCCTCGCTGGGCTGGGTCTTCCTGCTCTACACCGGCGCCAGCGTGGCCTCCACCTTCCTGGTCACGGCGGCGGCCTTCGGCGGTCTCAGCCTGTACGGCTACACCACCAAGCGTGACCTGTCGCCGATGGGCACCTTCCTGATCATGGGCGTGATCGGCCTGATCATCGCCTCGCTGGTCAACATGTTCTGGCCGAACGGCGTCCTGTACTGGATCATCAGCGCCGCCGGCGTGCTGCTGTTCTCGGGCCTGATCGCCTTCGACACCCAGCGCCTGAAGATGAGCTACTACGCGATCGAGGGCGACAAGAACGCCATGGGCGTCGCCACCAGCTACGGCGCGCTGAGCCTGTTCATCAACTTCGTGAACCTGTTCCTCTTCCTGCTGCGCTTCATGGGCGGCAACCGTAACTAAGATCAGTCGAAAAGACCGATCCGGAAAGGCCCCCTCGCGGGGCCTTTTCTTTTTTCTATTCCACCACCTGAAAGCGGCGCGTGTCGAAAACCCGCAACACCTGGGGCAGGTCGCGGCCGCGTCGCAGGACCTGGCCGCCTTCGCCGATGACGGCCCATTGACCCTGGCGGTTCTGCAAGGCGGGGCGTTTTTCGATGCGGTAGGCCGGGGCGTCGCCGGTGCGGCGGAAGACGGCGAACTCGGCGAAATCCTTGTGCCCGACCATGGCGTAGTCGCGCCATTCGCCCTGAGCCACCATTCGCCCGTAAACCTTGAGGATCGGGTCCAGTTCGCGGCGGTCGAAGAAGACCGGGCCGGCCTGCTGCGCCGGGTCGAGGGGATGCATGGTCATGATCTGAACTTAGCGGCGGGGCGTGCGCACGCCAGTGGCGCGAGACAAATTGCGGCCGACACGAAATGGCCCCGTTTCGGTCCTTCGCCCGCCCGTTTGGACGGCGAAACAAGACACGTCGGCTCGTCGGAGTTCGGAAGTGTCCGGATCCTGAACAGCCCCCCCAGCCCCCTGGATGTTTCCATCAAAGGGCTCCGGCGGCCGACGCTTCCTCCAAGCGAGCGCCCGCCCTGCCGATCCCCTCCCCCTCCTAGGCAAGGCGGGCGTTTCGCTGTCTGGGCCAGGTTTCAGGCGCGGCCCTCTTTTCTCAGATTGTCAGCGTCAGCTTCTCGGTCTCGCCGTTGCGCGTCACTGTGACATCGACAGCGCCTGATGCGGATTGCAGCACCCGGGCCGCAGCACGGCAATCCTTCACGGTCACGCCATTGATGTCGGTGATCAGGTCGCCGGCGATCAGCCCGGCCTGGGCGAAGGGCTGACCTGCCTCGACCGCCGCGACTTGTGCGCCGCCGTCGGAATCCCGCACCGTCGCGCCATAGGCGACCACGGCGCCGGCGCCGATCACCACGGGAGTTTCTTCGGCCATTTCAACCGGCAGGGTCACGGTCCCCTCACGACCGGCGCGAAGATAGGTCACGCCCAGGTTGGAGCCGGGGGCGGCGATGCCGACCGTGGCGTTGATCGATCCGGCATTGGCGACCGGGCGTCCGGCGATGCGGGTGATGACGTCGTTGTGACGCAGGCCCGCGCGTTCGGCCGGAGAGCCCGGCGCCACATCAGCCACCACGGCGCCGCGCACGATGCGCAGGTTCAGCTCCCGCGCCCGTTCGGCGTTCAGGGAGCCGAAGATGGCCCCGGTCGAGCCGCGCTTGACCTCGCCGTTCTTCCTCAACTGGTCGGCGACATACAGCATGATCCGCGTCGGCACCGCGAAGGCGATGCCGTCGTTGCCGCCGCCCAGGCCGCCCGACAGGATGGAGGTGTTGATGCCGATCAGACGCCCGCGGCTGTCCAGCAGCGGCCCGCCCGAGTTGCCCGAGTTCACCGCGGCGTCGGTCTGGATGTAGTCCTCGACGGCATCGCCCAGGCCAGAGCGGTTCAGGCCGGAAATCACGCCCATGGTCAGGGTCTGGTCCAGCCCCAGCGGATAGCCGACGGCAAACGCCATGTCGCCGGTGCGCAGGGTGTCGGAATCGACCGTCTGAACCTGACGCAGATTCAGGGGGCGGCCGTCGGGGGTGATCTTCAGCACGGCGATGTCCGTGGCCTTGTCCGCCCCGATCAGGGTGGCGTCGAACAGGCGTCCGTCCGTCAGGTCGATGGTGAACTTGCGCCCGCCTTCGACCACATGGTTGTTGGTGATCACAATTCCCTCGGCGGCGTCGACGATGACGCCGGAGCCCGAGGCGTAGGGCTTGGGATCGCCGCCGTCCGAACTGGGGCCGCGCGACTGGCCCAGGGTCGTCACCTGCACCACGGCGGGCAGAGAGCCTTCCAGGCCGGACGAGAAGCTGAACACGCCGCGCCGGGCGTCATAGGGCGGAGCGGCCGGTCCGGCCTGGGCCTGTGCGAACACCTGGACGGGTGTGGCGGCGCTGAAAACGGCGACGGCGGCAGCGATGGACGATACGGTCCTGAAGCTTAGCGGCATGAGCTTTCCTTTGATCGAACCCGGACCCTAAACCGAGAAATCCCGCCTGACGATGATTTGTCTCAGAGCCTGATCTGTTGCTTAGATCTCGCCTGCCGATTCCGCTGAATCGGGAACGCCTGCTCAAGGCGTAAGCGAGGGCCTGATTCACGCCTGTGTCTGAACTGCAAGGCGGCTCCGAGTGAAATGATCAGGCCTGGGGGCTTGCCAGAAAGCGATTTCAGGATGACCATTGTAATCTTGTATCACCGGAGCTTGATCTCATGAGCCAGACGACGATCGACCGCACCCGCTCGGGTTCGACGCCGTTCGCCCGGCTGTTCCGGGATCATCCGCGCGAGGTGGGCGAAACCTATTTCGAACATATGGCCGCGTCGTCCGCCTTCGGTTTCAAGCTGATGAGGTTGGCCTGCGCCGCCTTCGCCCACGCCCTTGTGCCAGGGGTGCACAAGTCGACCGTCTCCACCGCCATTCGCGGCATGGCCCACGACATGGGCGGCCGGGCCGAGGAAGCGCGCGAGACGCGGATGCGTGACGCAGGCGTTTGGGACGTGGGCCTCTAGACCGGCTCCATTTCGGCCCGGCCATGCAATCGCCGGGATCCGTGCTATATAGGCAGGCTCAACTGCATGCAGGATCGCCGCCTTGAGCATCACGCTCGATCTTTCGCGCGTCTCGAACGCGCCCGCCGTCAAGCCTCTCGTCAACCTGTCGGGTCTGACGCGCGAGGGCCTGCGTCAGGCCTTGATCGACGCCGGCGTCTGCCCGCCTGAAAAGGCCAGGATGCGCGCCAGCCAGATCTGGGGCTGGATTCACCACTACGGCGTGACTGATTTCGCGGCCATGAGCAATGTGGCCAAGGACATGCAGGCCAGGCTGGCCGAGCATTTCACCCTGGCCCGTCCCGAGATCGTCGAACGTCAGGTGTCCAAGGACGGCACCCGCAAATGGCTGATCCGCACGGCGCCGGGCATCGAGGTCGAGGCCGTCTACATTCCCGACGTGGGCCGCGCGGGCGCCCTGTGCGTCTCGTCTCAGGTCGGCTGCACCCTGAACTGCACCTTCTGCCACACCGGCACGCAGAAGCTGGTGCGCAACCTGACGACGGCCGAGATCGTGGCCCAGGTCCAGGTCGCGCGCGACGACCTGGAGGAATGGCCGTCGCCCAAGGAAGACCGCCGCCTGTCCAACATCGTCTTCATGGGCATGGGCGAGCCGCTCTATAATCTGGACCATGTCGCCGACGCCATCGACATCATTTCCGACAATGAGGGCATCGCCCTGTCGCGCCGCCGCATCACGGTCTCGACTTCGGGCGTGGTGCCGCAGCTGGACGCTCTGGGAACCCGCACGGCGGCGATGCTGGCCATCAGCCTGCACGCCACCAACGACGCCCTGCGCGACGTGCTTGTGCCGCTGAACAAGAAATATCCGCTGGATCAGCTGATGGCGGGCATCCGGGCCTATCCGGGCCTGTCCAACGCGCGGCGGGTGACGTTCGAATACGTCATGCTGAAGGGCGTCAACGACAGCCCCGAGGAGGCGCGCGCCCTGCTGAAGCTGATCGAGGGCATCCCGGCCAAGATCAATCTGATCCCGTTCAATCCCTGGCCCGGCGCCGACTATCAGTGCTCGGACTGGAAAACGATCGAACGCTTCGCCGCCATCCTGAACAAGGCGGGCTACGCGTCACCCATCCGCACCCCGCGCGGCCGTGACATCCTGGCCGCCTGCGGACAACTGAAGTCCGAAAGCGAAAAGATCCGGGCCAGCGCGCTCAGGAAGGCCGAGCAGACGACGGGGGCTGAAGCGGCCTGATCATTTCGCATAGCCCAATCGCCAGATGATCCATCCGGCCAGCCCGCCCGGAAATGAAATTACCGCGATGAAGCTTAAGGTCTCAAGCGTAAGAGGTTGTGGGGCGATGAGGGAGCCGCCGACGACGCTCTCAAGCGCGGCGACGGATATGAAAGCAAATCTGCTGGTCCATCCCGTTCGGTGAAGCAGCCACCATGTGGGTATGCCAATGGCGGTCAGGCCTGCCAGAAAGCACACAAAAGAGGCGAGCGTGGCGGCGATGGCCGCGATCAAACCAAGGCCGACTGCGGCGCCGACCAAGGGGGCGACGCCATTGGACAGGCCGGGTGGTGTCGTCAGCACATAGATGGCGGTTAAGCCCATCGCCGCGAGGCCTGTAGATGCGGCGGCGGCGAAGTTGGCGGCGATCAATGCCCAGAGACGGTCTGATAGGGGTCTGAGCATGTCAGTTTCCTGTATGGATCAGGGGGCGCGGGTCCATTATCGCCGGGGTCCGCACATTCCACGCCAGACCCAGCCGCTCCAGCAACTGAATGAAGCGGAAGCCCCAGTCGCTCTGGCCGGGATAGAGGCCGATGCGGGCTGAACCGGGCCAGGCATGGTGGTTGTTGTGCCAGGCTTCGCCCATGGTCGGTATGGCGGCCCAGGGTACGTCGTGGGCCTGAACCCCGGCGTCGCGCACCAGCCAGGTCTGTGGACCGCGACGGTGGGCCAGATGGCCGACGAACCAGTGGCCGATCACGCTGATCGAAACGCGGGCGCAGACTCCCCAGACGACGAAACCCCAGCCGCCCATCAGCCACAGGGCGGCGGCGACCGGAACCTGCTGCAGCATCCAGGTCCGCTCCAGAAACCGATGCACCGGGTCGCGGCCGATCCGGCCCAGGTCGAAGGCGGGCGGGCGTTCCAGCACCAGTCGGCCGTGCATCTGCCAGATCGCGTCGATCAGCATCGGCCGACGATGAGCCAGATAGTCGTGACAGTCCGACTGGCGCTGGGCCCAGTCGCGGATGTCGTGGGCGCGGATCACGCGGAACGGGCCGCTCATGCCCACCACCGTTCCGAACCAGGAGAGCAGCCGCTCCAGCCACAGCGGACAGTCGAAACTGCCGTGGATCATCCGACGATGAAACCCGACCGAATGACCCAGCAACAGGGTCGTCCCCGTCGTGACGATGAAGACGGCAAGGGCGCCCAGGTTGAAGGTCGCCGCGCCGAAGATGAGGGTCGTGGCCAACATGGCGCCGTTCCACAGGGAGGGGACCGGGTCCCAGACGACGCGCCCCTTCACCGGGCTGCAGCCGGGCGTCTCGATCAGATGGTTTACGGCGCAGGGGTCATGGTCGGTCAGGGCGATGCTCCCGGTAGGTATTTAGGTAATGACTTAAACACTGAAGCGTCCCTCTGGCAAGCCGTTAGCAAATCGCTTAAATACCGACCATGCAGCGCGTGTTCGAAGCCCTCTCCAGTCCCATCCGCCGCAAGATTCTGGCCTATCTGGCCCATGCCGATCTGACGGCGGGGGAGATCGCGGCCAAGTTCGAAATCTCCAAGCCGGCGGTGTCGCAGCACCTTTCCGTGCTGGAAGTCGCCGGTCTGGTGGCCAGCGAAAAGAAGGGCCAGTACGTCCATTACAGCCTGGCGCCGGATCAACTGACCAACACCCTGAACAGCTATGTCCAGGAAGTCTGTCCCGTCGCCAAGCCGTTGAAACGCGAAAGCGCCGCCCTGGCCAAGGCGCGAAAGGACAATCGGGGCGACGGCGCGCTGTAATCTTTAGTCACAAGGTGTGGCCGCGCCGCGCTTGCGGATTGGGGCGGCAATCGGGCAAGGCGTGGGGCCATGGACCCGTCTGATGTTCTGACCAGCGCCGAGGTGCAGGCTTTCGCCTCGGGCTTCCCGATCATGGTGATGCACCTGGTCGTCAGCCTGCTGCTGCTCGCGGCGGGGGCGACGGTCTATGTCATGCTGACGCCGTGGCGCGAGATCGCTCTGATCCGTCAGGGCAACCCCGCCGCCGCCGTGGCCTTCGCCGGCGTTCTGCTGGGTCTGGCCATTCCCCTGGCCGTATCGATGTCGGTGTCCAACTCGGTGCGCGACATCGCCATCTGGGGCGTGGCGACGGTGGTGCTGCAGCTTCTGTCCTTCCGGGTCGTGGACCTGTTGCTGACCGGGCTGCCGCAGAGGATAAAGGACGGAGAGGTCGCCGCCGCCGTGGTTCTGGTCGGCGCCAAGCTGGCGACGGCGCTGATCATGTCCGCCGCCCTGACGGGGTGATCGGGGTGCAGTTTCCCCGCCTGCCTGACTGGGCCATCTATGCGGCGGTCGTCGGGGTGCTTCTGACCGTTTCCCTGGCGCGCCGCGAGAACGCCGACGCGCCGCCAGCCGCCTCGCCGTCAGATGTTTTGGAAGGGGCGCTGCTGGGGCCGATCACTCCATTTGACGCCGCCGTGACTGTCAATGCGCCGGAAACACCGTTCCAGCCCACGTCCGGCACAGCCTTCTCCATTGCGGGCCAAGGGCGCTGGGTCACCGCCCGGCATGTGGTCGAGGGGTGCCGCAAGCCTGCCCTGGTGATCGGCGGCGGGCGGGCCATCGCCGCCGATGTGCGTCTGGCTGCGCGGGCCGATGTCGCCCTGCTGATCACGGACGGCGGTCCACCCGCCCTGCCGGTGGCCGCAGACGCTCCTCTGCACAAGGATCAGCGCGCCTTTCATCCGGGTTTCCCGCAAGGACGGGCGGGTGAAGTGACTTCGCGGCTGCTGGGGCGCGAGACTTTGCAGATTTCTGGACGCGGCGCGCGGTCCGAGCCCGTGCTGGCCTGGGCCGAGGTGGGGCGCACGCGCGGACTGACCGGCACGCTGTCGGGTCTTTCCGGCGCGCCTGCGCTGGATCGGCATGGGCGGGTGATCGGGGTCACTCTGGCGGAATCGCCGCGTCGTGGCCGGATTTATACGACAGCGCCCGAATCCTTCGGTCCCGCCATTCGGGGCGAGCAGCGCGCCGACGAGGCGGCGCTGGGCGAAACGGTCACGGTCGAAAACTACGGCCGGGTTTCCGACACTCTGCGGCGCGATCTGCGGGTGGCCCAGGTGGTCTGTCTGTCGGTCTGAACCGACGCCCCCTTTCCCGCGCAAGACGGGAAGGGGGCGAAGTCCCGATCCTATTTCAGCGTGGCGCTGTTCAGGTTCAGGTCGTCAATATTGATGACTTCGACGTTCGGATGCTTGGCGCGCAGGGCATCCAGGAACAGCGCGCCGTCGCCGACGATCACCAGACTGGCGCGGTTGACCGGCAGGTGGCTGGCGAAGGCCGTCTCGACCTGTTCCGGCGTCACGGCGCGCACCCGGCCAGCGTATGCGGCCAGTTCGCTCATCGGCAGGTCATACTGAGCCAGACCCGCGACCAGGGCGCCCAGACCGTCCACGGTCTCCAGCGAGTCGCCGAAGCCGCCGATCAGGGTGGCGCGGCGCGGAGCCAGATCAGCCTCGGTCGCGCGTGTCGCACCCAGCTTGCCGACCTCTTCCAGGATCAGGTCGGCGACCTCGGCGGCCGTTTCGTTCTTGGTCTGGGTCCCGGCGGTGAACAGGCCCGCATCCGCCCGCACGCCCAGCGAAGACCCTGCGCCGTAGGACAGGCCGCGCTTGATGCGGATTTCCTGGTTCAGGCGCGACGAGAAGCCTCCGCCCAGCAGGGTGTTGCCGACGGTCAGCGGGAAGTAGTCGGCGTCGGTGCGCGACACGCCGCGGATGGCGGCGAAGACGGCGGCCTGACCGGCGCCGGGCTGGTTGATCACCACGACGCGCGGGGGCAGGGCGGCGCCGGCGGGATTGGCGACTGCTGCGGGGGCGGCGCCGGTCGCGGTCCAGCCGCCGAAAGCCTGCTGGGCCAATTCACGCGCGGCGGCAGGCGTGATGTCGCCCGAGAAGACCAGGGTGGCGTTCGCAGGGCGGTAGCGGGCCGCATGGAAGGCGGCGACGTCGGCAGTGGTGATGGTCGGCACCGATTCCACCGTGCCGGACCCCGGCGCGCCGTAAGGCGCCGCGCCATAGATGACGCGGGCGGCGGCCAGACGGGCGACCGGGCCGGGCTGGCTGAGGGACACGCGCAAACCGTCCAGAGTCTGGGCCTGCTGACGCTCCAGCTCCTCGCCGTCAAAGGCCGGGTTCTTCACCAGATCAGCCATCAGGGCCAGGGTCTGGGCGAAGGCGTTGGCGGGTGAGTTGGCGTCGACGCTGGAGAAGTCGGCGCCTGCGCTGGCGCCGATGACGGCGCCCAATTGCTCGATCTGGGTCGCGATCTCAGGCGCGGACTTCGTCTTGGTGCCTTGCGTCAGCAGGGCCGAGGTCAGGGTGGCGAGACCCGCCTTGTCAGCTGGATCGTTCGCCGTGCCCCCGCTGATGTTCAGGCGCGCCGAGATCAGCGGCAGGCCGTTGGTCGGGGCCACCAGGACGCGCAGGCCGTTGGCGAGACGGAACTCGCTGACCGCAGGCGTGGCGGGTGCAACCTCTGCGCCCGGCTGGGGCAGGGCGGCGCGCTGGCCCTCCGGCAACAGGGTGACCGGCGCGCCCGCAGGCGCCAGGTCCGCGACCTTGACCGGAGCGTCCACATTGGTGCGCGCGGCCGAGGGTGGATTGGCGGCGTCGGCGTTCAGATAGAAGATCGTCGATTGGCGCTGCGGCGTCAGATATTTTCGGGCCACGCGCTGGACGTCGGCGACGGTGACGGCCTGAATGCTGGCGACTTCCTGATCGGCGGCGGCTGCACTGCCCGTGTTGATCAGCGAGAAGCCCAGCGTCTGGGCGCGATCCTCAACGGTTTCGCGACCGCGAAGGGCGCCGGCGACCAGTTCGTTCTGGGCTTCCGACAGTTCGGCGGCGGTGACCGGCTGATCGCGCAGTTTGGCGATCTCTTCGTTCAGGGCGGCGACGCCTTCTTCGGCGGTGTGGCCGTCGGCCATGATCGCATAGGCGGATAGATTGCCCGCCTGCTGGCTGAAGTCTGGCCGGGAGCCGATGCTGGTGGCGATCTGCTTGTCATAGACCAGCGAACGATAAAGACGGCTGCTCTCGCCGGTCGACAGGATGCCGTCCAGAACCTCCAGCGCAGGGCGGTCGGCGTCGGCGTATTTCACCGTAGGCCAGGCGATCACCGCCGTCGGCAGCGGCACATTGGGTGCATAATAGGTGACGGTTTTCGGGCCCGTCGGCTCAGGCTCGACGACATTATTGGCCGGGATGGCGGTCGTCGGATTCTTCAGCGGGGTGAAATACTGATCGACCCAGCGGTCCAGTTGGGCCTGATCGAAGTTGCCCGCCACGATCAGATAGGCGTTGTCCGGGCGATAATAGGTGGCGTGGAACCGACGCACATCGTCCAGCGACGAGGCTTCAAGCTCTTCGATCGAGCCGATGCCGGGACGGCGATAGGGGCTGTCCTTGTAGATGGTCTCGGGCAGGAACAGGCCGAACAGGCGGCCATAGGGGCTGGCCAGAATCCGCTGGCGGTATTCCTCCTTCACCACGTCGCGTTCGGAGATGAAGGTCGGCTCGTCGACCACCAGCGACCCCATGCGGTCGGCCTCGGCGAACAGCAGGCGTTGCAGATGGTTGGCGGGAATGGTCTCGTGATAGGCGGTCACGTCGTCGGCGGTGAAGGCGTTGTTGCCGCCGCCCACATCCTCGGTCAGGCGGTCAAAGCTTTCCGACGGCAGATTGCGCGTCGCCTTGAACATCAGGTGCTCAAACAGGTGGGCGAAGCCCGAACGGCCCGCCGGATCATCCTTGGACCCAACCTTGTACCAGACCTGGACAGTGACATTGGCGGTGTTGGCGTCACGCAGAGAATAGACCTCCAGCCCGTTCGGCAGGACGCGGCGGGTGAAGCCCAGAGGGGGCACGGCGACCTGCTGCGCCTGGACGACGGCGGGGGCGGGCGCGGCGTCGGCGAAGGCGGTCGGGGCCAGGCCCAGCATCAGGGCGGATGCGGCGACGGTGGCGGTCAGGCGGAATTTCATTCAGGCGGTTCCTGGGCGGGGCGACTTTGGCGCGACCGTATCAGTGATCCGCACAAACGCACCTTACAGACATGTAATGAACCGGCGTCTGACGACGGATGTTCGCCAGTAAAGCCAGGCTTATAGTCGAGGTTTCAGTCCCTGAACACTTGCGCGCCGATCTCTCCGGCCGTGTTCAGCCAGGCGTGCTTCATGCCCTGACTGTTGAAGGGTGCGGCGATATTGCCTTGGGCGTCCAGAGCGATCAGTCCGCCGTCGCCACCCCGTCCTTCACCGTCAAGCCCGCCGATTTCGTCGATCACAGCCTGACCCGCATCGGCCAGCGACTGGCCCCCCGCGACCCGCCATGCCACCTGCGCTGCGGCGGCGACGCGGATGAAATACTCGCCCTGTCCGGTGCAGGATACGGCGGCGCCTGCATCCGCCCATGTGCCCGCCGCCGGGATCGGCGTGTCGCCCACACGGCCCGGCATCTTGCCGAAGACGCCTGCGGTCGAGGTCGCGGCGGCCAGCCGTCCCTGCGCGTCCAGAACGCAGACGCCGACCGTGCCGTGGCTGAGGGCGCCGGGCGGATGATTGTCCTCGCCCTTGCCCGCGCCGGTGAACCAGGCGTCTTCGTCGGCGATCATCTCCAGCCCCTGATCATGGGCGAACAGGGCTGCGCCTTCTCCGGCCAGCATGACGTGGGGGGTCTTGTCCATCACCGCACGCGCGGCGACGACCGGGTTGCGGAAGCCCTGAAGCGCAGCGACCGATCCGGCGCGGCGGGTCGATCCGTCCATGATGCTGGCGTCCAGTTCATAGGCCCCGGCCAGGTTCGGCGAAGCGCCCTTGCCTGCGACATAGAGACCCGAATCCTCAAGCATCACCACCGCCGCGACGGCGACGTCCAGGGCGCTGTGGCCTGCGTCCAGCCGCACCTTCATCGCCTCGACCACCTGCCGCATATGGACGATTTCGGCGTCATAGTTGCGTTCGCGCCGTGCGCCGGCGCCGCCGTGGAGAATGAGGGCGGTCATGTCGTGTTTCTGAGCCTGTTCGGTCGCCTCTTTCAATCGGGCGTGCCGCTCTTTAGCGTCACCACGAAGGTCGCGCCATGTCGGCGTGTTTGATCATTGCAACGGTCTTCGGCGCATTTGAACGCCAGGGCCACGGAGGGAAATGATGCGCGCTGTACTGTCCAAGACCGCCGGCGGTCCCGAAACCCTTGAGATCGAGGATGTGCTCGACCCAACGCCCAAGGCGGGCGAGGTGATCATCGAGGTCAAGGCGGTGGGCATCAACTTCCCCGACACCCTGATCATCGAGGACAAATACCAGTTCCGGCCCGAACGCCCCTTCGCGCCGGGCGCCGAAGTGGCGGGCGTGGTCGAGGCTGTGGGCGAAGGCGTCAAGGGCGTGTTCAAGGGCGACCGCGTCATCGCCGTGCCGGGCTGGGGCGGCCTGGTGGAGCGTCTGGCGGTCAAGGCCGAGACCCTGATCCCCATTCCAGACGCCATGAGTTTTGAAGAAGCCGCCGCGCTGGTGATGACCTATGGCACCAGCTATTACGCCCTGAAGGATCGGGCGAAGCTCCAGCCGGGCGAGACCCTGCTGGTGCTGGGCGCCGCAGGCGGCGTCGGGGCGGCCGCGGTCGAACTGGGCAAGGCCATGGGCGCCAGGGTGGTCGCCGCCGCCTCGACCAACGACAAGGTCGAGTTCGCCCTGGACCTGGGCGCCGACAACGGCCTGATCTATCCGTCCGGGGCGCTGGACAAGGCGGCCCAGAAACAGTTGTCAGGCGAGTTCAAGCTGGCCACGGGCCGCGACGGCGCCGATGTCGTCTATGATGCGGTAGGCGGCGACTACGCCGATCCGGCGCTGCGGGCGATGGACTGGAACGGCCGTTACCTGGTGGTCGGCTTCCCGGCGGGCATCCCGTCCCTGCCGTTGAACCTGACCCTGCTGAAGTCGGTGTCCGTGGTCGGCGTCTTCTGGGGCGCGGCGGTCGCGCGTGATCCCAAGGGCCATGCCGCCAACATGGCCGAGCTGATGCAGCTCTACGCCGAGGGCAAGATCAGGCCGCGCGTATCGCAGACCTATCCGCTGGAACGCGCCGGAGACGCCATCAAGGCCCTGGGCGACCGCAAGGCCCTGGGCAAGATCGTGGTGACGATCGAAAGCTGATCACGCCGTTCGCGCCCCTCGTCCCTCGCGGGCGGGGGCCCCTATTTCTGTTTCAGGCTTTTCACCGCATCCGCCGCCAAGGCCCTGTGGCGCGGCTTGATGTTGGCGCTGACCAGGGCGATGACGGCGGCGATCACCGCCGCGTCGTCCGTATAGCCAATGCCCGCGAAGACATCGGGAATGGCGTCGATCGGCATGACGAAATAGGCCAGCCCCGCGAAGATCATGCCCTTGGCGGGTAGGGGGGTCTGGGGGTCGCGCGCGGCGTACCAGGCGGCCAGCGCCTGATCGGCGAAGGGTATCCGGGCCGCGGTGCGCTGAATCTTGGGCCAGAAGCCGCGTGTGACGCGCATCTCGTTCACCTTCACCACCGAGGGAACCAGCGCCTTGTTCGGGTCGATGGCGTCGGCGGGATCTGCGGGTTTGGCTTTGGCGGTCATGGCCGCTAAATCCTCAAAAGAAACTCAGGTTCAATAATACATAGGAACGTCTGACATGAAACTCGACAGCAGCATCGCAGCCGTGGTCACCGGCGGCGCTTCGGGCCTGGGTGAAGGCACGGCCCGCGCCATCGCCGCCACCGGCGCCAAGGTCGCCCTGTTCGACCTGAACGAAGAGCGTGGCGAGGAGATCGCCAAGGAGATCGGCGGCGTCTTCTGCAAGGTGGACGTGACCGACGACGGCTCGGTCGCCTCGGCCTTCGAAAAGGCCCGCGCCGCCCACGGCCAGGAGCGACTGACCGTCAACTGCGCCGGCATCGCCACCGGCCAGAAGACCGTTTCGCGCAAGAAGGACACCGGCGAGATCCGCGCCCACGACATGGCCGCGTTCGAGCGCACGGTTCGCGTCAACCTGTTCGGCACCTTCCGCGTCCTGTCGCAGTCGGCGGCGGGCATGGTGACGCTGGAGCCGATGGCGGACGGCGAGCGCGGCCTGATCGTCAACACCGCCTCGGTGGCGGCTCAGGACGGCCAGATCGGCCAGGCGGCCTATTCAGCGTCCAAAGGCGGCGTCTACGCCATGACCCTGCCCATCGCCCGCGATCTGGCCCAGGAAGGCGTGCGCTGCAACACCATCCTGCCGGGCATCATGTGGACGCCGATGATGGCGGGCATGGACCAGAAGGTTCAGGACAGCCTGGCCGCCGCCATTCCCTTCCCCAGCCGTCTGGGCACGCCCGCGGACTATGCGTCGCTGGTGCTGGAGCTGGCCCGCAATGTCTACATCAACGGCGAGTGCATCCGTCTGGACGGGGCGATCAGACTGGCGCCGCGCTGAGCGCAATGGGCGGTGGAAATGGAGCGGAGCCGATACGTCGATACGTTCGGCCAAGCTTGCGGCGGAACCTGAAAAATCCAGGAAAATCAGCTCACTTCGAACAGAGTTGCGATAGTTTGAAAAAAGGGGTTGCGGTCCGCCGCAACCCTCCGCTATACGCCCCCTCCTCGACGGGGAGCGCAACTGGCTCCTACGGAGTGCGGGCGTAGCTCAGTGGTAGAGCACAACCTTGCCAAGGTTGGGGTCGAGAGTTCGAATCTCTTCGCCCGCTCCAGGTCGAGAACACGAAACGGCCCGTCAGCAATGACGGGCCGTTTGTCGTTTCGGGCCCTGTTTCGGATTGGATTTCAGGCGCGGGCGGCCTTTCGCCCTCTCGACCGGCCGAACAGGATTTGCTTGGCTGCAATCACGCTATCGATGAGGCCGTTCATGATCCGTCACCGCCGCAAACTGGTCGCCCTGGCCGCGCTCGCTGTCGCCGGGGCGGCGCTGGGCGCCTGCGCCTATAACGAAGCCCTGGGGCGCAGCCAGTTCCTGATCGTCGACAATTCGTCGATGATCCAGCAGTCGAACGCCGCCTGGGCCGAGGCCGTGCGCACCCAGAACGTGACCACGACGGGGGCCCAGGTCGACCGTATCCGTCGTGTGGGAAACAAGCTCGTTCAGGCTGCCCGTCTGGACAACCGGACCTGGGACTATGCGGTCTTCACCAACACCAGCCCCAACGCCTTCGTCCTGCCGTCCGGGCAGATCGGCGTGACCACGGGTCTGCTGTCGCTGGTCCAGAACGACGACCAGCTGGCCGCTGTCATCGGCCACGAGATCGCGCACGTCGTCGCCAATCATGCGGCGGAACGCTCATCGTCCCAGGCGGTGACCTCAATCGGCCTGCAGCTGGGTCAGAGGATCGCGGGCGACTATGGGCAGGCGGTGGGCGCCTATGGCGGTCTGGCGGCCCAGTACGGGGTTCTGCTGCCCTATTCACGCCGGGATGAGCTGGAGGCGGATCGTCTGGGCGTGGATTATCTCCAGGCGGCGGGCTGGCGGCCCAGCCAGTCGGTCGCGCTGTGGCGTCTGATGGCGGCGCAACGCCAGACGGCGACGCCGCAGTTCGCCTCGACTCACCCGTCGGATGCGACGCGCATCATGGCGCTGGAGCAGTATATCGCCAGCCGTGGCTGGAGCTGATCAGACCCGAATGTCGAGATAGGTCCCCGGACGCATGATCCGGGGCTCTTCGCGTTGAGGCGAGGCGGGAGGGGCCTCAACGGGTCGGGCCGGGTTGGCCGTGCGCATCACCGACATGACGGCGGCGGACGGCAGGGGCGCCGGGGGCGTGGCGACGGCCTGCGCCTGGTTCATCGCTGCGCGGAAGAAGGCCGCCTGGGCGGCGCGCGCACTGGGCAGGTCCAACCCTTGCGGGGACGGCGTCAGGGACATTCCGGGGCGAATCGCGCTCATGGCGACATGGTTAACGCATATCGTCGAAGAATGGTTAATGCGCCGGTGAGGCTTTTAGTGTTTTGCGCGGGGCGCCGGACGCGGCGGGGCCTGCATCGAGGCGACAAGACGTTCGATATCCGCGTCGTTCAGCAGCGGGCCTGAGTGTTTGGCGGTGATCCGGCCCATGGCGTCGACGGCGAAGGTCTCGGGCACGCCTGAAATCCCCAGGTCCAGCCCGGCGCGCCCCTCATGGTCCACCAGAACCATCGCATAGGGATCGCCCATTTCGTCCAGGAAGGCGCGGGTGGCGACCGGCTCATCCTTGTAGGCGACGCCCACCACGGCGACGCCGCGATCTTTCAACGCCAGCAGCCTGGGGTGCTCGATCCGGCACGGCGCGCACCAGGAGGCGAAGACATTGACCAGCATGGGCTTGCCCACGCCTGCGGTCTTCAGGTCCAGATTGCCGGGTCCGGGCTGGTCGCCGGTCAGCATGGGCAGGATCGTCTCGGGGATCGGCTGGCCGACCATGGCGTCGGGCTTGTAGGCCGGGTCGCGATTCAGCGACCAGCCGACGAACAGCACCGCCAGGGCCGCGAGCACGGCCAGCGGGATCAGGGCCAGCCAGCGGTTCACGGGCGAAGCCTTGTTTCTTGCCCTATCGCGCTTCGCGTTGCTTGAGGGCCATCTGTCTCATTGCCGGCCGCCGCAAGTCTCGCCAGTTCGCGCTTCCATCTGCGGGAGGCTGCGAAGGCGCGGACGATCAGAGCGGTCAGGACCAGGGCGCTGACGCCCCAGGCGGGCCAGACAAAGAGCGCATAGCGGCCCATGTCGAGGTCGAGCATTCAGGCCTCCATCCTCAAGCTTCCAGCGCCTGGCGCGCGCGCAGGGTCATGACGCGGCGTCGACGGACCTCGGTGCGGATCGCCGTCAGCCACAGAGCCAGGAACAGGACGCCATAGGCCGCCAGCATGGTCAGGAAGGGGGGCAGATAGACCGGGTCCAGTCCTGACGATCCGGGGGTCAGGAAGCTGGCGGGCTGATGCAGGGTGTTCCACCAGTCGACCGAGAACTTCACGATCGGCAGGTTGATCAGGCCGACCAGACCCAGAACGGCGGCGGCGCGCGCCCCCTTCTGTTCGTCGTCGATCGCGGCCCTTAGCGCCATATAGCCGAGATAGAACAGGAACAGCACAAGAACGCTGGTCAGGCGCGCGTCCCACACCCACCATGTCCCCCACATCGGCTTTCCCCACAAGGAGCCGGTGAACAGGGCCAGGGCGGTGAAGGCGGCCCCTGGCAGGGCGGCTGCGCGGGCGGCGGCGTCCGCCAGGGCGTGACGGAAGACCAGGGCGAAGAAGCTGGACACGCCCAGCGCCCCATAGGCGCCCAGTCCCCAGACGGCGGCGGGCACGTGGACGAACATGATCCGCACGGTCTCGCCCTGCTGATAATCGGCGGGGACGGTGAAGCTGAGCCAGCTTCCCGCCGCCAGCAGCACGGCGGCCAGCGTCCATAGAACGGGCGTCAGCGGGCCGGTGAAGGCCATGAAGCGCTGCGGGTTTGACAGGCCGAACATCGATCAGCGCTTACGCAACGAATGGACGGCGGGCAAGCGCGGGGGCTTCATCATCCTTGGGCGTTCCTGACGGCGGCGGCGCCGGCGAAGGCGGTGATGACGGCGGCGAACAGGACGTAGGCGCCAAGGAAGGCCAGGGCGGGAACAGGCGACTGGCCGCTCGCGACCCGCTCCAAGGCGCCTGCGCCGAAGACGACGGGCGGAATGAACAGGGGCAGAACCACCACGGCGATCAGCAGGCCGCCGCGTCGCGCGCCCAGAGCCAGGGCCGCCCCCAGCGTTCCGGTCAGGGCGAACCCGGCGCCGCCGATCAGGGCGGACAGGGCGGTCAGGGGCGCAAGGGCGGGCGGCAGGCCCAGCAGCATGGCGGCGATGGGGGCGGTCAGGGCCAGCGGGACGCCGACGGCGATCCACTGGGCCAGGGCCTTGATCAAGGCCACGGCCTCCAACGGCAGATGACCCAGCGCCAGCAGGTCCAGGGCGCCGTCCTCCAGATCACGCTCGAACAGACGCTCCAGCGACAGAAGCGACGCCAGGGCCAGAGCCAGCCAGGCGACGCCGCCCGCCACCGGCCCCAGGGTGCGCGGATCGCCGCCGACGGCCAAGGGCAGGACGGCCGTCAGACAGACGAAGAAGCCGCAGGCGAGCAAGGGGCCGCCGCCGCCGCTCCAGGCCAGATCAAGCTCGCGCTCCAGCAGCACGCGGGCGCCGCCGCGCAGGCCGGGGGGGCGCGGTTCGTGTTGAAGGGGAAGGCGGCTCATCCCAATCCTCCCAGATCAAGCGTGCGGGTGGGAAGGGGCAGGGGGTCGTGCACGGCGGCGACGATCAAGCCGCCATTGTCGAGGTGACGCTGCATCTGGCCGCCGAAAGCCGCGCGCCAGCGGGTGTCCAGCGGCGCCATCGGTTCGTCCAGAAGCCACAGGGCGCGGGGCGACCCGACCAGACGCCCCATGGCCAGACGGCGACGCTGACCCGCAGACAGGCGGCGCACCTCCAGATTCAGCAAAGGCTGCAGCGCGAAGGCTTCAACGGCGTGGTCCAGGCCGTACTGGGTATGCCCCAGCCAATCGCACTGGAACCCCAGTTCCTCGCGCGCGGTGCGGGCCGTCTTCAGTCCGTCCTGATGACCCAGGAAGTGTGTCTCGCGCCCGCGCGCCTCGCGTTCATCCAGCAGATTGCCGTCGCCGTCGCTGAAGGCGATGTTTCCAGCGTCGGGACGCAGCAGACCCGCGATTGCGCGCAGCAGACTGGTCTTGCCCGCCCCGTTCGCCCCCGTCAGCGCCAGGGCCTCGCCCGCCTTAATTTCAAGGTTCAGGCCATGAAACAGCCTGCGCTCGCCGCGCGAGACAGTGATGTCGGTCAGGGACAGGTTGTGGATCATGCGGGCGATCCGATCTGTGCGGCGATGTTGCGAACCCTTCTCAATGTCCACGTCAGGGGTGTGGACTCATGGACGGTGGGATCGCGCAGGACTATATGCGCGGTTGCCGCAGCAGGCTTTCGCCGCGCGCGCAGGGGTCCTGTGAGCCGCTGCGTCTGTCGCGCGAAGGCGCAACCGGATTGTCGGGCGGCGCTGACCAGAGGAATACTCCATGCCGTCAATCGACAGCCTCAAGACCCGCCAGGACCTTTCCGTCGGGCGTAAGAAATACGCCTATTACAGCCTTCCCGCCGCCGAGGAAGCCGGTCTTGCCGGGATTTCCCGTCTTCCGCGCTCGATGAAGGTGCTGCTGGAGAACCTGCTGCGCAACGAAGACGGCGTCTCCGTCACGGAAGCCGACCTGAAAGCCGTCGCCGCCTGGATCGAGAACAAGGGTTCGGTCGAGCACGAGATCGCCTTCCGTCCGGCTCGCGTCCTGATGCAGGACTTCACCGGCGTGCCCGCCGTGGTCGACCTCGCCGCCATGCGCGACGCCATGAGCGCCCTGGGCGCGGACGCCGCCAAGATCAACCCGCTGGTGCCGGTCGATCTGGTCATCGACCACTCGGTGATGGTCGACAACTTCGGCACGCCCAAAGCCTTCGGCCAGAACGTCGAGCGCGAATATGAGCGCAACATCGAGCGTTACAACTTCCTGCGCTGGGGCTCGTCGGCCTTCAACAACTTCCGCGTCGTGCCGCCCGGCACCGGCATCTGCCACCAGGTGAACCTGGAGAACCTGGCCCAGACCGTCTGGACCCTGGACGAAGGCAAGAAGACCGTCGCCTATCCCGACACCGTCGTCGGCACCGACAGCCACACCACCATGATCAACGGCTTGGCCGTCCTGGGCTGGGGCGTGGGCGGCATCGAGGCCGAGGCCGCCATGCTGGGCCAGCCGATCCCGATGCTGATCCCCGAGGTCATCGGCTTCAAGCTGACCGGCCGTCTGCCGGAAGGCGCGACCGCGACCGATCTGGTCCTGACCGTCACCCAGATGCTGCGCAAGAAGGGCGTGGTCGGCAAGTTCGTCGAATTCTTCGGCGACGCCCTGCCGAACATGACGATCGAAGATCAGGCGACCATCGCCAACATGGCCCCGGAATACGGCGCCACCTGCGGCTTCTTCCCCGTCTCGGCCGCCACTATCGGCTATCTGACCGCCACGGGCCGCGACAAGGCGCGCGTCGCCCTGGTCGAAGCCTACGCCAAGGCGCAAGGCCTGTGGATCGACGAGACGTCGGAAGATCCGGTCTTCACCGACGTGCTGGAACTGGACATCTCGACCGTCGTGCCGTCGCTGGCCGGTCCGAAGCGTCCGCAGGACCGCGTCGAACTGACCACCGCCGCCCCGGCGTTCGAAACCGCCCTGACCGAAGTCTTCAACCGCCCGTCCGACGCCCCGCGCGCCGATGTCGAAGGCCAGAAATTCTCGGTCGGTGACGGCGACGTCGTCATCGCGGCCATCACCTCCTGCACCAACACCTCCAACCCATCGGTGCTGATCGCCGCCGGTCTGGTGGCGCGCAAGGCCAATGCGCTGGGCCTGAAGGCCAAACCCTGGGTCAAGACCTCGCTGGCCCCCGGATCGCAGGTCGTCACCGACTATCTGACCGACGCGGGCCTGCAGAAGGACCTGGATGCCCTGGGCTTCAACCTGGTCGGCTATGGCTGCACCACCTGCATCGGCAACTCGGGCCCGCTGGACCCGGCCATCTCCAAGGCGATCAACGACAACGCCCTGGTCGCCACCAGCGTGCTGTCGGGCAACCGCAACTTCGAAGGCCGCGTGAACCCCGACGTCCAGGCCAACTATCTGGCCTCGCCGCCGCTGGTCGTGGCCTACGCCATCGCCGGTTCGATGCGCATCGACATCACCAAGGATCCGATCGGTCAGGACAAGAAGGGCAACGACGTCTTCCTGAAGGACATCTGGCCGACCAGCCAGGAGATCGCCGACATCCAGAAGAAGTCGGTCACCCCGGCCATGTTCGCCAAACGCTACAAGGACGTGTTCAAGGGCGACAAGCACTGGCAGGCCATCAAGGTCACCGGCGGCCAGACCTATGAATGGGACGACAAGTCGACCTATGTCGCCAACCCGCCCTATTTCGAAGGCCTGTCGATGGAGCTGACCCCGGTTCAGGACATCGTGGAAGCGCGCGTCCTGGCCATCTTCGGCGACTCGATCACCACCGACCACATCAGCCCGGCCGGTTCGATCAAGAAGACCTCGCCCGCCGGCGTCTATCTGACCAATCACGGCGTCGAGGCGGCCGAGTTCAACAGCTACGGCGCCCGTCGCGGCAACCATGAAGTCATGATGCGCGGCACCTTCGCCAACATCCGCATCAAGAACCGCATCACGCCCGAGATCGAAGGCGGCGTGACCAAGCACTTCCCGTCGGGCGACACCATGTCGATCTACGACGCCGCCATGCGGTATCAGTCGGAAGGCCGTCCGCTGGTCGTCTTCGCGGGCAAGGAATACGGCACCGGCTCGTCGCGCGACTGGGCGGCCAAGGGCACCAATCTGCTGGGCGTCCGCGCCGTCATCGCCGAAAGCTTCGAGCGCATCCACCGTTCGAACCTGGTCGGGATGGGCGTCGTGCCGCTGCAGTTCAAGCAGGATGGCTGGCTGAAGCTGGGTCTGACCGGCGAAGAGATCGTCACCATCCGCGGCCTGACCGACGCCAACATCGGCAAGCTGAAGCCGCGTCAGGACCTGTGGGTCGAACTGTTCCGCCCGTCGGACGGCAAGATGGCCCGCTTCCCGGTCCGCTGCCGCATCGATAACCAGACCGAGCTGGACTATCTGCGCGCGGGCGGCGTCATGCCCTACGTCCTGCGCAACCTGGCGCGCGGCCCCGAAGCCGAAGCCCCCGTCGCCGCCGAATAGAGCGCGGCATCAGTCGAATACGTCAAAGGCCGGTGGAGCGATCCACCGGCCTTTTTCCAGCAGAAAGGGCCGACGGATCGCTCCGCCGGCCCTTCGTTATTTCAGACTGTCGGCCTGCTTATTCTGCAGCGAAGCGATCCGCGTATTCCGGGATCTGGTCGAAGTTCATGTAGCGATAGACCTCATCGCGGTCGGCGTCGATGACGCCCATCTCGGCCATGTATTCGGCTACGGTCGGGATGCGGCCCAGCTTGGAGGCGACCGCCGCCAGTTCGGCCGAGGCCAGATAGACGTTCGAACCCTTGCCCAGGCGGTTGGGGAAGTTGCGGGTCGAGGTGGAGACGACGGTGGCGCCCTCCTTCACCTGGGCCTGGTTGCCCATGCACAGCGAGCAGCCCGGCATCTCCATGCGCGCGCCCGCGCCGCCCAGGGTCGAATAGTGACCCTCCCTGGTCAGTTCGGCGGCGTCCATCTTGGTCGGCGGGGCGACCCACAGACGGGTCGGGATGTCCTTCTTGCCCTTCAGCAGCAGCGAGGCGGCGCGGAAATGGCCGATGTTGGTCATGCACGAACCGATGAAGACCTCGTCGATCGGGGTCTCCTGCACCTCGGACAGCAGGCGGGCGTCGTCAGGGTCGTTCGGGGCGCACAGGACCGGCTCGGTCACGTCCGCCAGATCGATCTCGATGACATGGGCGTATTCGGCGTCGGCGTCGGCCTCCAGCAGGGTCGGGGCGGCCAGCCAGGCCTCCATGGCGTCGATGCGGCGCTGAAGCGTGCGGGCGTCGGCGTAGCCATCGGCGATCATCGTCTTCATCAGCACGATGTTGGAGGTCATGTACTCGATGATCGGCTCCTTGTTCAGCTTGACGGTGCAGCCCGCCGCCGAACGCTCGGCCGAGGCGTCGGTCAGTTCGAACGCCTGCTCCACCTTCAGGTCCGGCAGGCCCTCGATCTCAAGGATGCGGCCCGAGAAGGCGTTGATCTTGCCCGCCTTGGCCACCGTCAGCAGACCCTGTTTGATGGCGTAATAGGGGATGGCGTGGACCAGATCACGCAGGGTGATGCCCGGTTGAAGCTCGCCCTTGAAGCGGACCAGGATGGATTCCGGCATGTCCAGCGGCATGACGCCCGTAGCGGCGCCGAACGCCACCAGACCCGAACCGGCGGGGAAGGAGATGCCGATGGGGAAGCGGGTATGGCTGTCGCCGCCGGTGCCGACGGTGTCGGGCAGCAAGAGACGGTTCAGCCACGAGTGGATCACGCCGTCGCCGGGGCGCAGGGCCACGCCGCCCCGGTTGGAGATGAACTGCGGCAGCTCGCGGTGCGTCTTGACGTCCACCGGCTTGGGATAGGCGGCGGTGTGGCAGAAGGACTGCATGACCATGTCGGCCGAGAAGCCCAGGCAGGCCAGGTCCTTCAGCTCGTCGCGCGTCATCGGGCCGGTGGTGTCCTGCGACCCCACGGTGGTCATGCGCGGCTCGCAATAGGTTCCGGGACGGATGCCCTTGCCTTCCGGCAGACCGCAGGCGCGGCCGACCATCTTCTGCGCCAGGGTGTAGCCCTTGCCGGTGTCCTGCGGCTCGACCGGCAGGCGGAATACGGTCGAGGCGGGCAGGCCCAGGGTCTCACGCGCGCGCGCCGTCAGCGACCGGCCGATGATCAGATTGATGCGGCCACCGGCCTGAACCTCGTCCAGCAGGACCTGGTTCTTCAGGGCGAAGGTCTCGACCACGGCGCCGTCGCGCTCGATCCGACCCTCATAGGGATAGATGTCGATGACATCGCCCATGTTCAGCTGGGTGACGTCCACCTCGATCGGCAGGGCGCCTGAGTCTTCCTGGGTGTTGAAGAAGATCGGGGCGATCTTGCCGCCCAGGGTCACCCCGCCGAACCGCTTGTTCGGGACATAGGGGATGTCCTGTCCGGTGGCCCAGATCACGCTGTTGGTCGCCGACTTGCGCGACGACCCGGTGCCGACCACGTCGCCGACATAGGCGACCAGATGGCCCTTGGCCTTCAGGTCTTCGATGAACTGCATCGGCCCGCGCACGCCGTCCTGCTCAGGCGTGACGCCCGGACGGGCGTTCTTCAGCATGGCCAGATAGTGCAGCGGAATGTCGGGGCGAGACCAGGCGTCCGGCGCGGGCGACAGGTCGTCGGTGTTGGTCTCGCCGGTGACCTTGAAGACGGTGACGGTGATCTTTTCAGCCACCTTGTCACGGCTGGTGAACCATTCGGCCTCGGCCCAGGATTCCAGCACGGATTGGGCGTTGGCGGCGCCGGGCTGCTTGCCGCTCTTGGCCAGTTCGGCGACGTCGTGGAAGAAGTCGAACATCAGAAGGGTCTTCTTCAGACCCTCGGCGGCGGTCTGACCCACGGTCTCGTCGTTCAGCAGGTCGATCAGCGGCTTGACGTTATAGCCGCCGACCATGGTGCCCAGCAGTTCGGCGGCGTGTTCGCGCGACAGCGACGGCACGGCGAAATCGCCGTGGGCCACGGCGGACAGGAAGGAGGCCTTGACCTTGGCCGCGTCGTCCACGCCGGGCGGCACCCGGTGGGCCAGGAGGTCCAGCAGCTCCTGCTCGGATTCTCCGGCGGGCGGGGCCTTGATCAGTTCGATCAGATCGGCGGTCTGCTGCGCCGAAAGGGGAAGCGGCGGAATGCCGAGGGCCGCGCGTTCGGCGACGTGGGTGCGATATGATTCCAGCATGGGCGGCCTTCCTTGATCGGGTCCGCAGTCTGACTGGCCCGCTGGCCCGCCAAACCGCGCGGGGCCTTTCCCACATAAGGAATGGGGTCGCAATAGAAGCTGAGCCGACGCGGCTTCGACCTCCGTCGTAGGACCAGGGGCGTGGCCCAGGGGTCTCAGTCCAGCTTCAGGGCCTCGGCCAGCAGGCGGGCTTCGGCGGCGCGGCTGGACCCGGCGCGCCAGGCGACGACGATTTCGCGGTGGGGCGGGGCGCCGTCGGCCTGATTCTCGAAGGCGCGGATGACGACGGACGGATTGTCCGCCAGACCCGCCTGCACCGCCATCTTGGGCAGGAAGGAGACGCCCAGGCCTGAGCCGACCATCTGCACCAGCGTATGCAGGCTGGTGGCGGCGAAGACGTCGTCGCCCCGCGGCGCCTCGATATCCAGCGCCGCCAGGGCGTGGTCGCGCAGGCAATGGCCGTCCTCAAGCAGGATCAGGTCGTCCGCCTTCAACGAACCGGGGCGGATGGGGCCGGGCGCGGCCAAGGGGTGGTCGTGCGGGGCGGCGGCCATGATCTCGTCATCGCCGATGCGGGCGTGTTCGACGCCCGGCGCCTCATAGGGCAGGGCGATGACGGCGGCGTCGATCTGACCAGCCTTGAGCGCCGCGATCAGGCGCGGCGTCAAATCCTCGCGGATGAACAGTTTCAGGTTCGGATAGGCCGTCTTCACCGACGGCAGTTTGCGGGGCAAGAGGAAGGGGGCGACGGTCGGGATGACGCCCAGCCGGAAACGGCCCGACAAAGGGCGGCCCGCGTTCCTGGCCGCCTCGACCAGATCCTCGGTGCGGGCCAGCACATCCTCGGCCCGGCGCACGGCCTCGGCCCCCACGGCGGTCAGCAGGACCGCGCCGCGCGTGCGTTCGACAACGGGGGCGCCCAGAATGCGCTCAAGCTCCTGAACCCCGGCGCTGAGGGCGGGCTGACTGACGTGAGCCGCCTCGGCCGCGCGAGAGAAACTGCCGTGTTCGGCCAGAAGCTTGAGATACTGAAGCTGTCGCAGGGTGGGGAGCATCTGCAATAAATAGGCTGAACCTATTGTAGGGTCAAAGATAATCGATTGGATTTATAGATCTGAAGGGCGCTGAATGACCGTGTCCTCAGAAAGGTCTTCGCCATGTCCGACGCCAAAGCCCCGCCCATACTGACCACCAGCGCAGGTGCGCCGGTCGCCGACAACCAGAACAGCCTGACGGCGGGGCCGCGCGGCCCGGTGCTGATGCAGGACTGGCAACTGCTGGAGAAACTGGCGCACCAGAACCGCGAGCGCATCCCCGAGCGGGTCGTCCACGCCAAGGGCTGGGGCGCGCATGGCGTGCTGCGGATCACCGGCGACATCTCGAAATACACCCGCGCCAAGGTGCTGCAGCCGGGCGCAGAGACGCCGATGTTGGCCCGGTTCTCGACCGTGGCGGGCGAGATGGGGGCGGCGGATCATGAACGCGACGTGCGCGGCTTCTCGCTGAAGTTCTACACCGAGGAAGGCAACTGGGATCTGGTGGGCAACAACACGCCGGTCTTCTTCGTGCGCGACCCGCTGAAATTCCCCGACTTCATCCATACGCAGAAGCGCCACCCACGCACCAATCTGCGCAGCCCCACGGCCATGTGGGACTTCTGGTCGCAAAGCCCCGAAAGCCTGCATCAGGTGACGACCCTGTTCTCGGATCGCGGCCTGCCGATCACGCCCATGCACATGAACGGCTATGGCTCGCACACCTACAGCCTGATCAATGCGGCGGGCGAGCGCCACTGGGTCAAGTTCCACTTCAAGACCCGCCAGGGCCATAAACACTACACAAACGCTGAGGGCGAACAGGTCATCGGCCAGTCGCGCGAGGGCTATCAGGAGGCCCTGTTCGGCGCCATCGAGCGCGGCGCCTTCCCGCAGTGGACGGTGCAGGTCCAGATCATGAGCGAGGCCGAGGCGGAGCAGACCGCCTACAACCCGTTCGACCTGACCAAGGTCTGGCCCCATGGCGAATTCCCGCCCATCGAGATCGGGGTGCTGGAGTTGAACCGCAACGCCGACAACTATTTCGCCGAGATCGAACAGGCCGCATTCAGCCCGTCGAACATCGTGCCCGGCATCGGCCATTCGCCGGACAAGATGCTGCAGGCGCGGGTGTTTTCCTATGCCGACGCCCACCGCTATCGGCTGGGCACCCATTATGAGGCCCTGCCGGTGAATGCGCCCAAATGCCCGGTGCATCACTATCACAAGGACGGGGCGATGCGGTTCTTCGCCAACAACCCGAACCCGGACGCCTATTACGAGCCGAACAGCTTCGGCGGGCCGGTCGAGGCGCCGGACTATCGTGAGCCGCCGCTGAAGATCACCGGGGATGCAGACCGTTGGGACCATCGCGACGGCAATGACGACTACAGTCAGCCGCGCGCCCTGTTCGAACTGTTTGACGCCGGCGAACGTCAGCGTCTGTTCTCCAACATGGCCGCCGCCATGCAGGGGGTGCCGGACTTCATCCTGGAGCGTCAGTTCGCCCATCTGGCGCTGGTGCATCCCGACTATGCCGCAGGCGTCCGCGCGGCGGTCGAGGCCGACAAGGTCAAGGCCGGGGAAGACCCGACCACCCTGCCGATGCATCTGCGCGCCGCCCGTGGTCTGGAAATCGCGGAATAGTCTGAGGCGGATGGGTTAGGAGACCTGCAGCCGTCTTGGAGGCCGGGCGTCGAAAGACGTCCGGCCTGTCTGCTGGAAGGCCTGAGGAGAAGCCGCACATGACTTTGAACAAGCTGAACGCCTTGACCGCCCTGATCGGCGCCATCCCGGACTATGGGCGCGAGGTCGGGCGCAATCTGGCGGTTCTGGCCGAGGATGAGACCCTGACGGAGCAGCAGAAGTGGGGCTGTTTCCTGGCCTGCGCGCACGGGATCGGCGCCGTCTCGGTGGTGCGGGCGCTCGAAGCTGAGGCGCGGGATCGGTTGTCGCCAGAGGCGGCGGATGCTGCACGGTCTGCAGCGGCGCGGATGGGCATGACCAACATCTATCACCGGGCCTTGCACCTGATGCAGAACCGTGAGTACGAGGCGCTGCCGACGCGGCTGCGGATGAATCTGGCGGCGCCCGTCGGGGTGGAGCGGCTGGATTTCGAACTGTGGGCGCTGGCGGTGTCGGCGATCAACGGCTGCGGCGCCTGTCTCGATGCGCATGAGGGAGAGTTGAGGAGGCATGGCGTAGAGCCGGCCGTCGTTCAGACCGCGTTACGCATCGCCGCCGTGGTCCACGCGGTCAGCCGGGTGACGGCTTCGGCTGAGGCGGCCGCTTCGTTCTAGGATAAGCGGTCAGCCAGTGCCGTCATTCCGGGTTCTTCGCTGCGCTCAGCCCCGGAATGACGAGAGGAGGGGGTTCCGAAAGACGGCTGAACCTAGCCCAGCGGCTTCAGCCTGATCTCGAACAGCTGCGGCCAGCGTTTGCCGGTGACGAACAGCCGCTTGCCCGCCGCATCCCAGGCGATGCCGTTCAGGACATCGTCATTGGGGTCCATGCCGGGGTCATTGGGGACAAGGCTGCTGAGGTCGATAAAGGCCTTCACATGGCCCGTCGCCGGATCGATGCGGGCGATGCGGCTGTCCTGCCAGATATTGGCCAGCAGTTCGCCCTCGACCCATTCCAGTTCGTTGATCTGGTCCAGCGGCTGGCCATCGGCGGTGACCGTGATGCGGCCGGTCTCGGCCAGGGTTTCGGGGTCGAGGAAGCGGATCTGGTCGGTGCCGTCGCTCATGATCAGGCGGACGCCGTCATTGGTCAGGCCCCAGCCCTCGCCCGTGTAGGAAAACCCGCCCAGGGCCGAGAAGTCGTCCAGCTTCCAGATGAAGCCGATCTGGTTGCGCCACGTCAGATTATAGAGTCTGCCGTTCAGGGCCGTTGAGCCTTCGCCGAAATAGATGGTCGGCAGGTCGCGCTGGCGCAGCACCTCGCCGGTCTCCAGCCGGACCTGGCGGATCAGGGACGGATAAAGGCCCGTGCTCTCGTACAGGGCGCCGTCGTGGAAGAAGAGGCCCTCGGTGAAGGCCTTGTCGTCATGGGGGTAGGTTTTGACCACCTCGAAGCCCTGAACGGGGACTTCGGCTGAGACCGGCAGCCCCGCGCCCGTCGCCAGCATGAAGCCGAGGCAGAGCGCGGCCAGAAGCGACGACGGACGGGGCATGGGCGTCAGACCTTTTCGGCGGCGGCCTCGGCCTCGGCCTTGAGGGCGCGGGCTTCGGCCTGATCAGCCTCGGCGCGGGCACGCTCGGCCCGCTCCTTCTTGGTGGCGGAGCGACGACCCAGCATGTTCAGCGCCTCGACACCGGCCGAGAAGGCCATGGCGGCGTAGATGTAGCCCTTCGGCACGTGGAAGCCAAAGCCGTCCGCGATCAGCACCATGCCGATCATCAACAGGAAGCCGAGGGCCAGCATGACCACGGTCGGGTTCTTGTTGATGAAGTTGGCCAGAGGATCGGCGGCCAGCAGCATCACGGTGACGGCGACCAGAACGGCCACCACCATGATCGGCAGATGCTCGGTCATGCCCACGGCGGTCAGGATCGAGTCGATCGAGAAGACGATGTCCAGAAGGATGATCTGGAAGATGGCCGCCCCCGCATTGGTGATCATCACGTCCTTCTTGTCCAGGACGGCGGGCGAAGGCGTCGGATCGACGCTGTGGTGGATTTCCTTGGTGGCCTTCCACACCAGGAACAGACCGCCCGCGATCAGGATCAGATCCTTCCACGAGAATTCGTTGCCCATGACGGTGAAGACCGGCTGAACCAGACCGACCAGCCAGGCGATGATGGACAACAGCGCCAGACGCATGATCAGCGCCAGGCCGATGCCGATGCGCCGCACCTTGGAGCGCTGATGTTCGGGCAGTTTGTTCGAAAGAATCGAGATGAAGATGAGGTTGTCGATCCCCAGCACCACCTCCATCACAATGAGGGTCACCAACGCGGCCCAGGCGGCCGGATCGGAGAACAGGGGGATGATGCTGTCGAGCATTGAGTTTGGGGGTCCCAGGCGAAAAAACGTGAACCGAAATCGCTAGGGCCGGGCTTGGTTCCGATCAAGCGGGCGGGTGCGGCGTTATGGTCGCACCCCCGGCGGCGATCCGGCCCGGCAGGCCCGACGCGCGGCGTTATCGCGCAGGACTCGACCTTGGTGGGCCATCACACAATGTTGCGAGCGGCAAAACCCCGTGCTATCAGGCGCCCGGCTTGAAGGGGGCGTATTCACGGATACGGCCTCTGTCGTGCTTTTCCTAAGCATTTCAAGCTTCTGACCGATGTGATCCTCACAATCGGTTGCGACCCTGACACAACGACCTCGGACCCTAATCAGTGGCTGATGATTTCAGAACGACGGAAGTCGGCGATCGATACGCACAGGCGCTGTTTGATCTGGCGTTGGAAACTGACCGTCTGGACGCCGTCCGCGCCGACCTGCAGTCGCTGAAGGCGGCCTGGATCGACAGCGCCGACCTGCGCCGCCTGGCCACGTCGCCGGTGATCTCGGCCGAAGATCAGTCCAGGGGACTGGTCGCCATCGCCGCCAAGGCCAGGTTCGAGAACACCACCGCCAACTTCCTGGGCCTCTTGGCGCAGAACCATCGCGCCAAGGACCTGCCGGGCGTGATCGCCGGTTTCGAAACCCGCTACGCCAAGCACGCCGGCATCGTCGCCGCTGAGGTCGTGTCGGCGCAGGCGCTGGACGCCAAGCAGGTCGCCGCCATCACCGCTGCCTTGTCCAAGGCCTTGGGCAAGGCGCCGGAACTGACCGCCCGCGTCGATCCGTCGATCCTGGGCGGCCTGAAGGTCAAGGTCGGCTCCAAGCTGTTCGACGCCTCGCTGAAGACCAAGCTCGACCAGATGAAGTTCGCACTGAAACGAGCGTAGACTCGTTTCAGAACCTAGAAAGCAGCGGGCTTAAGGCCCGACCCGATCCACAAGAATGTAGCGCGCCTGAACGGCGCAACCGCAAAGACTGAAGAACAGAGAGCCCGTCATGGACATCCGCGCCGCTGAAATCTCGGCCATCCTCAAGTCGCAGATCGCCAACTTCGGCGTCGAAGCCGACGTTTCCGACGTCGGCAGCGTGCTGTCGGTCGGCGACGGCATCGCCCGCATCCACGGTCTGGACAATGTCCAGGCCGGCGAAATGGTCGAGTTCACCAAGGCCGGCGTGAAGGGCATGGCCCTGAACCTGGAGCGCGACAATGTGGGCGCCGTGATCTTCGGCGCCGACGCCGCCATCGCCGAGGGCGACGACGTGCGCCGCCTGGGCGAGATCGTGGACGTGCCGGTCGGCAAGGGCCTGCTGGGCCGCGTCGTCAACCCGCTGGGCGAGCCGATCGACGGCAAGGGCCCGATCCAGTTCACCGAGCGCCGCCGCGTCGACGTCAAGGCGCCGGGCATCATCCCGCGCAAGTCGGTGCACGAGCCGATGCAGACCGGCCTGAAGGCCATCGACACCCTGATCCCCGTCGGTCGCGGTCAGCGCGAACTGATCATCGGCGACCGTCAGGTCGGCAAGACGGCCGTCGCCGTCGACACCATCCTGAACCAGAAGAACGTCAACAAGACCGATAACGAGAGCGCCAAGCTCTACTGCATCTATGTCGCCATCGGTCAGAAGCGTTCGACCGTGGCCCAGATCGTCAAGACCCTGGAAGAGTCGGGCGCGCTGGAATACACCATCGTCGTCGCCGCCACGGCCTCTGAGCCGGCTCCGCTGCAGTTCCTGGCCCCGTTCGCCGGCACCGCCATGGGCGAGTTCTTCCGCGACAACGGCATGCACGCCCTGATCGTCTATGACGACCTGTCCAAGCAGGCCGTGGCCTATCGCCAGATGTCGCTGCTGCTGCGCCGTCCGCCCGGCCGCGAAGCCTATCCGGGCGACGTCTTCTATCTGCACAGCCGCCTCTTGGAGCGTTCGGCCAAGCTGAACGAGGACTATGGTTCGGGCTCGATGACCGCCCTGCCGATCATCGAAACCCAGGCCAACGACGTGTCGGCCTATATTCCGACCAATGTGATCTCGATCACCGACGGCCAGATCTTCCTGGAATCGGACCTGTTCTATCAGGGCATCCGTCCGGCCGTGAACGTCGGCATCTCGGTGTCGCGCGTCGGCTCCTCGGCCCAGACCAAGGCGATGAAGAAGGTCGCCGGCACCATCAAGGGCGAGCTGGCTCAGTACCGGGAAATGGCCGCCTTCGCCAAGTTCGGCTCGGACCTGGACGTCTCGACCCAGAAGCTTCTGGCCCGCGGCGCCCGCCTGACCGAACTGCTGAAGCAGCCGCAATATTCGCCGCTGTCGATGGAAGAGCAGGTCGTCTCGGTCTACGCCGGCACGCGCGGCTATATCGACGGCATCGCGGTCGGCGACGTGGGTCGGTTCGAAAAGGAACTGCTGGCCCGCGTTCACGCCAACCATGCGTCGCTGCTCGAAGGCATCCGCACCAAGAAGGACCTGACCTCGGACCTCGAAGCCGAGCTGAAGGACATCCTGGCCGCCTTCGTGAAGACCTTCGCCTGAGTTCGACCGGATAAGCTGAGAGAGTAGCGCCGGATGGCCAGCCTAAAGGAAATGCGCAATCGGATCGGAAGCGTGAAAGCCACGCAGAAGATCACGAAAGCCATGCAGATGGTCGCCGCGGCCAAGCTGAAACGCGCCCAGGATCAGGCCGAGAGCGCCCGGCCCTATGCGCAGAAGATGGCCTCGGTCATCGCCAACCTGGCCGCCGGCGTGACCGGCGCCGACGCGCCGCGCCTTCTGGCCGGCACGGGCGCCGACCAGCGCCACCTGATCGTGGTCGCCACGGCGGACAAGGGTCTGGCGGGCGGCTTCTCGACCAACGTCATCCGCGCCGCACGCGAACGGATCAACAGCCTGATCGCGTCCGGCAAGGACGTGAAGATCATCGCCATCGGCCGTAAGTCGCGCGATCAGCTGTCGCGTCTGTACGGCGACAAGGTGATCCACACCTTCGAACTGTCGGAACACAAGACCATCGGCCTGCCGTCGGCCCAGCCGGTCGCCGAGATGATCGCCACGGCGTTCGAGGACGGTCAGGCCGATGTGGTCACCCTCTTCTACAGCCAGTTCAAGTCGGTGATCTCGCAGGTGCCGACCGGCAAGCAGCTGATCCCGGCCGTGGTCGAGGGGGACGCCGCTCCGATCGACCTGAACGGCGCGGTCTATGAATACGAGCCCTCGGAAGAGGAAATCCTGGAAACCCTGCTGCCGCGCAACTTGACGACCCAGATCCTGGCCGCGCTGTACGAGAACCAGGCGGGCTTCTTCGGCTCGCAGATGGCGGCGATGGACAACGCCACGCGCAACGCCGGCGACCTCATCAACGCCCTGACGCTGCAATACAACCGCAAGCGCCAGGCCCAGATCACCACCGAGCTGATCGAGATCATCGCCGGCGCCGAAGCGCTCTGATCCCGACCGAACAGACATTCCGATACGGACCCCAACCATGACCGACACCGTCGCCAAGAAACCCGCCGCCAAGAAGCCGGCCGCCAAGAAGGCCGCACCGGCCGCCGCTCCCGTCAACGTCGCCGGCTCGGGCAAGATCGCCCAGGTCATCGGCGCCGTCGTGGACGTCGAGTTCGACGGCCATCTGCCGGCAATCCTGAACGCCCTGCACACCCAGAACATCGACCAGAAGACGGGCGAGCCCTTCACCCTGGTTCTGGAAGTCGCCCAGCACCTGGGTGAGAACATGGTCCGCACCATCTCGATGGACACGACCGAGGGCCTGACGCGCGGCCAGCCCGTGACCGACACCGGCGCCTCGATCCAGACCCCGGTCGGACCGGGCGTTCTGGGCCGCATCATGAACGTCGTCGGCCAGCCGATCGACGAAGCCGGTCCGATCCAGACCACGGAATATCGTCCGATCCACCGCGAGGCGCCGACCTTCGAGGAACAGACGACCTCTTCGGAAATCCTGGTCACGGGCATCAAGGTGATCGACCTGATCTGCCCCTACACCAAGGGCGGCAAGATCGGCCTGTTCGGCGGCGCCGGCGTCGGCAAGACCGTGACCATGCAGGAACTGATCAACAACATCGCCAAGGCTTACGGCGGTTATTCGGTTCTGGCCGGCGTGGGCGAACGCACCCGCGAAGGCAACGACCTGTATCACGAGATGATCGAGTCCAACGTGAACGTGGACCCGTCCAAGAACAACGGCTCGACCGAAGGCTCCAAGTGCGCCCTGGTCTATGGCCAGATGAACGAACCGCCCGGCGCCCGCGCCCGCGTCGCCCTGACCGGCCTGGCCCAGGCCGAATATTTCCGCGACGAGGAAGGCAAGGACGTCCTGCTGTTCGTCGACAACATCTTCCGCTTCACCCAGGCCGGTTCGGAAGTGTCGGCGCTGCTGGGCCGCATCCCCTCGGCCGTGGGCTATCAGCCGACCCTGGCCACCGAGATGGGCAACCTGCAGGAACGCATCACCTCGACCAAGAAGGGCTCGATCACCTCGGTCCAGGCCATCTACGTCCCCGCCGACGACCCCACCGACCCGGCGCCGGCCGCCTCGTTCGCCCACCTGGACGCGACGACCATGCTGTCGCGTGACATCGCCGCCCAGGCCATCTTCCCCGCCGTCGATCCGCTGGACTCGACCTCGCGGATCATGGACCCGCTGGTCATCGGCGAGGAACACTATCAGGTCGCCCGTTCGGTCCAGGAAGTGCTGCAGCAGTACAAGGGCCTGAAGGACATCATCGCCATCCTGGGCATGGACGAGCTGTCGGAAGAGGACAAGCTGGTCGTGTCGCGCGCCCGCAAGATCCAGCGCTTCCTGTCGCAGCCCTTCTTCGTGGCCGAACAGTTCACCAACTCGCCCGGCAAGTTCGTCGAGCTGGCCGACACGATCCGCTCGTTCAAGGGCATCGTCGCCGGCGAATACGACCACCTGCCGGAAGCCGCCTTCTACATGGTCGGCGCCATCGAGGAGGCCGTCGCCAAGGCCGAGAAGATGGCGGCGGAAGCCTGATCATGGCCGGCAAGCTGAACTTCTCCCTCGTCTCGCCGGAACGCGAGGTCTTCTCGGGCCTCGTGGACCAGGTGGACGCGCCGGGCGTCGAGGGCGACTTCGGCGTGCTGCCGGACCATGCGCCCTTCATGACCGCCCTGCGCGAAGGCCTTGTCACTGTCTATAACGGCGGGGCCAAGACCCAGTACGACGTCCAAGGCGGCTTCGCCGACGTGAACGGCGAAGGCCTGACCATCCTGGCCGAACAGGCCACCGAGGTCGTCGCGGGCTGATCCTGATGTAAGGATCGAAACGATTTGAGGCCCTGTGCTCCGGCGCAGGGCCTTTTTCGTACGCGCCTGCCGGGTTAGGACCGGGGCATGACCGACACCATCGAAATTCACGGCCACAATGATCCGCGCTTTGATGCGGTGCGCGAGGCGTTCGCCGCCAACTTCACCGAGGCGCCCGAGGGGCTGAACGAACAGGCGGCGCGGTTCAGCGTGGTGGTCGAGGGAGCGACGGTCGTCGATCTGTGGGCCGGTCATGCCGACACGGCGAAGACGACGCCCTTCACCGACACGACCCTGACCTCGGTCTTTTCGACCGGCAAGGCGGTGATGGCGATCCTGATGGCGACGGCGGTCGAGGCGGGGCAGTTGGATTACGACCAGACGGTCGCGTCGCTGTGGCCCGCGTTCGGGGCGGCGGGAAAGCAGGACGTGACCGTGGCCCAGCTGATGAGCCACCAGGCGGGACTGCCGGGCTTTTCCGAGGCGGTGGAGCCGGCCATCTGGTTCGATGTCCCCGCCGTGCTGGAGCGGCTGGCGGCCCAGGCGCCGATGTGGGCGCCGGGAACGGCGTCCGGCTATCATCCGATCACGGTCGGCTATCTGGCCAATGAGGTCTATCGCCGGGCCACGGGCCGGACGATGGGCCAGGCGTTGCGCCAGGACTTCGCCGATCTGGATCTGTGGATCGGCCTGCCGGAAGACGAACACGGGCGCGTGGCCCAGATGAGGAAGCCGACGGCGGCGCCCAGCCTGGGGACGATCGATCCGATCAAACAGGCGGCCTTCCTGGATCGCGGTTCGGCGCCCGGCGGGCGGGGTTCGGCCGAATGGCGCAAGATGGAGATTCCCTCGGCCAATCTGCACGGCACGGCCCTGGGGCTGGCGCGGATGCTGGGCGTGGTGGCGAACGGCGGGACGCTGGAAGGGCGGGCGGTGTTGTCGGCGGGAACGTTGGAGCAGCTGACGCGCGAACGCATCCACGGGCCGGACAAGGTGCTGCCTTATGACATCAGCTGGGCGGCGGGGCTGATGCGCAACGACGGACTGAACGTCTTCGGGCCGGACGAAGCCTTCGGCCACTATGGCTGGGGCGGGTCGATGGCCATGGCGGACCCGTCACGGCGGCTGTCGGCGGCCTATGTGATGACGCGGCAGTCACCGCACCTGATCGGCGATCCCCGGCCCAGGCGGCTGTTGCAGGCGGTTTACGACGCGCTCTGAACCGGGGCGGAAGTTGCACTGCACCGTCGAAAACAGTGCAATGTGCAATAAGGTGCAATGGGGCGGCCTCCTGTCGCGAAAACCCGCCCT
Organism: uncultured Brevundimonas sp.; assembly: GCA_963522565.1. GTDB lineage: Bacteria > Pseudomonadota > Alphaproteobacteria > Caulobacterales > Caulobacteraceae > Brevundimonas. The sequence goes on from CAUQZC010000002.1 coordinate 177,281, forward strand.
TATAGCCTATGCGCTCAGGGGGGCGCGCAGATTGGCCCTGGCGAACTGTAAGTCATTGACGTCAAAGTCATTTCATCGGCCAGTTGCGCGCGCAGGGCGCCGTCAGACCGTCTCGACCGCGCGGATGGCCTCGCGGGCGGCGCGGCTGCGACGGAAAGCAGCGGCGGCGAAAACGCCCGCGCCCGCCCAGATGAAGGCGAAGGAGATGATCCGCAGCAGGGTCAGCTTCTCGCCCGCCCAGACGCCGCAGGCGAACTGAAGCGTCGGGGCCAGGAACTGGATGAAGCCCACCGTCGACAGGGGCAGGCGACGCGCCGACCAGGCGAACAGCGCCAGCGGGATCACAGTCGCCGGGCCGCTGAGCAAGGCCCAGGCCAGGCCCGTCGGCGACGAAAAGCCCACGGCCTGACCGTGGGCGACAAGCCAGCCCAGGAAGGTCGCGCCGATGGGCAGCAGCACCAGACATTCCACGAACAGGCCGGTCTGGGCCGAGGCCTGGACCCGCTTCCTGATCACCGCATAGGCGCAGAAGGTCAGGGCCAGGGTCAGGCCGATGATCGGCACATGGCCCAGGGCGATGGTCTGGATCACCACGCCGATGGCCGCCAGCCCGATGGCCACGCCGCTGAGCCGGTCGATCCTCTCGCGGAACAGGACGGCGCCCGCCGCCATGTTGAGCAGGGGATTGATGTAGTAGCCCAGACTGGCTTCCAGCGTCGCATGATGGGTGGTGGCGACGACGTAGAGGCTCCAGTTCGTGCCGATCAGCAGGGCCGACACGATCAGCCAGCCGAAGATGCGCCGATTGGACAGGGCCTGGCGCGCCTCGGCCGACTGGCCCGCCAGCACCAGGACGATGGCGGCGATGAACACCGACCAGACGGCGCGGTGCGCCAGTATCTCCGGCGCCGTGAACCCATGCGCCGCCATGGCCATGAACAGCAGCGGCAGCAGACCCCACAGGGTGTAGCAGGCGATGGCCGTGCCGACCGCGCGCGGGTCGTTGGGGGTGGGGGTGGCGATCATGGGCGCATGTCCTTGCACGCCTTCACCGTCATCCTCGGGCTTGACCCGAGGATCGGGTGATCGGCCGCTGGTGCGAACGGGGAAGGCATGGGCGCTTGTCGGATCCGGTCCTCGGGTCAAGCCCGAGGATGACGGGTGGAGTGGTTACACAGTGATCGAACGATACCCTGACGACGACTTGATGACGCCCGTCTCGTCCAGAAGCTGGGCGATCTGGACGGCGTTCAGGGCGGCGCCCTTACGCAGGTTGTCGGACACGACCCACAGGTTCAGGCCGTTCTCGACGGTCGGGTCCTTGCGGATGCGGCTGACATAGACGGCGTGTTCGCTGGCGGCGTCCACGGGGGTGATATAGCCGTCGTGTTCCTGTTTATCGATCACCAGCACGCCGGGCGCCTCGCGCAGGATGGCGCGGGCCTCATCGGGTTCGATGGGGCGGTCGAACTGGACGTTGACGGCCTCCGAATGGCCGACGAAGACCGGCACGCGGACGCAGGTGACGGTGACCTGGATGTTCGGGTCCAGCATCTTGTGCGTCTCGTCCGACATCTTCTGCTCCTCGTCGGTGGAGCCGTCCTCAAGGAAGGCGCCGATGTAGGGGATGACGTTGAAGGCGATCTGTTTGGGGAACTTCTTGGGCGTGGCGTCGCCCAGGCCATAGATGGCCTTGGTCTGGTTCCACAGCTCGTCCATGCCTTCCTTGCCGGCGCCGGACACCGACTGATAGGTCGAGACCACGACCCGCTTGATCTTCGCCGCATCGTGCAGCGGCTTCAGCGCCGTGACCAGCTGGATGGTCGAGCAGTTGGGGTTGGCGATGATGTTCTTCTTGGTCGCGTCCTTGATGGCGTCGGGGTTCACCTCGGGCACGATCAGCGGCACCTCGGCGTCCTTGCGGAAGGCCGAGGAGTTGTCGATGACGATGGGACCGGCCTTGCCGATCTTTTCGGACCATTCCCTGGACACCGCGCCGCCGGCGGACATCAGGACGATGTCGACCTTGGAGAAGTCGAACTGCTCGATGTCCTGGCATTTGACGGTCTTGTCGCCGAAGGAGACCTCGACGCCCTTGGACTTGCGCGAGGCGATGGCGTGGATTTCATCGACGGGGAATTCCAGCTCCTCGAGGATGTTCAGCATTTCGCGGCCCACATTGCCCGTGGCTCCGACGATGGCGACGCGATAACCCATGTTTCTTGTCCTTCGGACGCGCTACCGCTCGGCTCGCGGAGCCTCGCTGCTTGAGCGCATTGTAGTGATGGCCCTGCAAATAGGCGTTCGCAGCCGCGAAGCAATCGCTTTTCACTGTGCTGGGCTTTAAGCAGGGCGTCCATGACCTCCCGTATCCGCAACGCCTACGACATCCGCGTGGAAGAAGGCGTTCTGACGCCCGATCCGGCCCAGGCCGACGTCATCACCGCGCTGGAGCGCCTGGAGACCGATCTGGGCAAGCGCGGCCTGTTCGGAAAAGCGCCCGAGGTGCGGGGCGTCTATCTCTACGGCCCGCCGGGACGCGGCAAGTCGATGCTGATGGACCTGTTCTATTCGGCGACGCCCGAGCCGCGAAAGACGCGCGCCCACTTCCACGCCTTCATGGCCCGCATCCACGATCTGGTGAAACAGTGGCGCGAGGGGGATGCGAAGACGAGGAAGGCCGTGTTCGGAACCCAGCACTCCCGCAAGGGGGGCGACGACCCCATTCCGCCGATCGCGAAATTGATCGCGTCGGAAGCGCGGCTCTTGTGCTTCGACGAACTGCAGGTGACGGACATCGCCGACGCCATGATCCTGGGGCGGCTGTTCGAAGCCCTGTTCGAGGATCGGGTGGTGCTGGCCATCACCTCGAACCGCGCGCCGGAGGACCTGTACAGGAACGGCATCAACCGCCAGCTTTTCCTGCCCTTCATCGACATCATCCGCGAACGCTGCGTGGTGGTCGAGACGGCCGGGGCGCGCGACTGGCGGCTGGATCGGATGACCTCGGCCCAGGTCTGGCACACGCCCGACGACCGCGCGGGCTTTGACGACTTGTGGCGCGAACTGAAGGGGGGAGAGCCGGAAGAACCCGCGCACCTGACCGTGCTGGGCCGCGACGTGGTGGTCGAGCGCACCGTGGGGTCGATGGCGCGGGCGACGTTCAACGAGCTGTGCGCCCGGCCGCTGGGGCCGCAGGACTATCTGGCCATCGCCCAGCGGTTCCACACCCTGTTCCTGGAGGATGTGCCGATCCTGAGCTCGGCCAACCACCATGAGGCGCGGCGTCTGGTGACGCTGGTGGACGCCCTGTATGAGGCCAAGACCAAGCTGATCGTGCTGGCGGCCGCCAAGCCCGAGGCGCTCTATACCGAAGGGGTGGGCGCCTTCGAGTTCGAACGGACCGTGTCACGCTTCAACGAGATGCAGAGCAAGGACTGGCTGGCGCACGTCCGCGACTGACGGCTAGGGTGAGGGCTGACCTTCGGAGTGTCTTCATGCGCCGCCTCGCCCTCGCCGCCGCCCTTGCTTTCACTTTATCGCCGCTGACGGCGGGAGGAGCGTTCGCCCAAACGGCGCCGGCGACGGCCAGTCGCGGGCTGACGCCGGCCGAGGTCGCGACGTGGATCACCGGGTTGGGCGGGCGGGTCGGGCCTGTGCAGACCGAGAACGGCCTGACCTTCTTCACCGTGACCAATGCGGGCCTGACCTGGGCGGTCTTTTTCTATGGCTGCGAGGCGTCTGGCTGCGGCGAGGTTCAGTTCAGCGCCGTGGTGCCGGGTGCCGGCGCGACGCTGGATGCGGTCAACGCCTGGAACCGCGACAACCGCTATCTGAAGGCCTTCCACACCGCCGCCGAAACGCCGACCGCGACGGTGCAGTCCGATGTCGTCGTGCTGTCGGGCGAAGGCGTGGCGCAACTGGCGGACCCGCTGACCGTCTGGCTGCAACTGCTGCCCAAGTTCGCAGGCGAGATGGGGTATGTCGCGCCTAGCTGAGCCGGAAAAAGGGTCGCAGATTATTCTGCGACCCTTCCGTGCACTTAGATTTTAGCCTGCTGCATTACGCAGCAGTTTTCACAGCCCATCGCTTCTTGATGTGCTCCGAGACTTCATCGCTCAGATTGTTCCATGCGGCGTTGTTGTTCGTCGCATCGACCACATACAGTTTGTCGTTTGCATCCATAACCGCCCATACCTGAGCGCAAGCTTCCGAAGCGGTGAACTTCGAATCCACGTACCAGAATGACTTGTGGATTTTCGCCCAGCTGCCGAGAGTTTTGATCTTTGCGATCACCTTCTCGTAGTTTTGGCCAGGCGTGTAGAGGTCGTAAGAGATGTGAAGATTATTAGCCAAGGTGGCCTCCATGGTGCGCTTACGCGCTTTAAAGAGGCTGGGGTTGACCTAGGACACCCGACGAATCATAGTCGGATTGCTGATCCCTATCCCGCGCCCAGCCAGGTGTGCGGACTGAGGCAACAGGGGCCGTCGAGTGTTGGTAGCGCTCGACGGTCTTTCTACTTCAGCTGATCGTTAACAAGCCTGCGGCGCCGCTTGATGTGCGTCAAGCACAAAAATCTCCATATTGCGATCGCAATGTGGAGCACCTACTAGGTATTGACGATTTACTGGAATCGAGCGTGCGTAGATTGTGCCGATTCGTAGGGGGCGGCAACCAGGATTTGGCGATCCTGGTTGCCTCAAAGTTCCTCAAGCCAGCGAGGAATCGATGTCCTTGCAGGCCTGCAGCAGGCCCTGGACCGAGGCGACGGACTTTTCGAACATCGCCTTTTCCTCGTCGTTGGTGGTGAACTCGACCACCTTTTCGACGCCGGCGGCGCCGATCAGGGCGGGGACGCCGACGTAGAGGTCCGACAGGCCGTATTCGCCCGACAGCCAGACGGCGCAGGGCAGGACGCGCTTCTGGTCCAGCAGGTAGGACTTGGCCATGGCGATGGCGGATTCGGCCGGGGCGTAGAAGGCCGAGCCGGTCTTCAACAGGGCCACGATCTCGCCGCCGCCCTTGCGGGTGCGGTCGACGATGGCGTCGAGTTCTTCCTGCGACAGGAAGCCGGCGGCGACGGCGTCCGGCAGGGGCAGGCCGCCTACGGTCGAGTGGCGCACCATCGGCACCATGTCGTCGCCGTGACCGCCCAGGGTCCAGGCGTGGATGTCCTGCACCGACACGCCGGTCTTTTCAGCCAGGAAGTAGGCGAAGCGGGCCGAGTCCAGCACGCCGGCCATGCCGACGACCTTCTCCTTGGGCAGGCCCGAAAACTTCTGCAGGGCCCAGACCATGGCGTCGAGCGGGTTGGTGATGCAGATGACGAAGGCGTTGGGGGCGTGGGCCTTGATGCCTTCGCCCACGGCCTTCATGACCTTCAGATTGATGCCGATCAGGTCGTCGCGGCTCATGCCCGGCTTGCGCGGCACGCCGGCGGTGACGATGCAGACGTCGGCGCCGGCGATGTCGGCATAGTCGTTGGCGCCCTTCAGGGCCACGTCCTGGCCAAAGACGGCCGAGGCCTCGGCGATGTCCAGGGCCTTGCCCTGCGGCGTGCCTTCGGCGATGTCGAACAGGATCACGTCGCCCAGGGCTTCGCGAGCGGCCACGTGGGCCAGGGTTCCGCCGATCATGCCGGCGCCGATAAGGGCGATCTTCGCGCGAGCCATGGATGTCTCCGTTTATTGCGTGTGCGAAATGGGGATTAATCGTGCGGGCGGTCTAGCCCCCTCGGGCGGCTGTCGCAAGAACCTCGCTTTACGCGTTTGGTCGAGCCTGCGAAGGTCGGGTTCTCAAAGGAGGATTTCGATGCGCGCCACCCTGATACGAACCCTGACGCTCGGTCTTGTGGCGGCTGCGGTCGCGGCGCCCGCCCTGGCCCAGACCCCGCCCGCGACCATCGGCGACCGCTACATCCCGGCGCCCTGGTGGATGCGCGATCCGGTCATCGCCTCAATCGGCAATGTGCAGGTCGAACTTCAGGCCAACCGCGCCTTCGTCTCCGCCAGCTTCCAGTCGGTGGAGCGCAGCGTGAATGACGCCTCGCGCGCCGCCGCCGATCAGGTGCGGGCGCTGAGCCAGGCCCTGGCGGGTTATGGCGCGGACAAGGTGCGGGTCGAGACCAGCGTCACCACCCGTCCGATCTATGATCAGTATCGTGACGCCGACGGGGTGATGCGCGACAACACCCGCGCCGACCGGATCACCCGCTATCAGGCCGACGCCGCCGTGCGCGTCACCGTGCGCGACGTGGCTCTGATCGAGCGGGTTTACGCCACCATCGTCGCCTCGCGTCCGACCTCCATCGGCCAGGTCAACTTCAGCCTGGACCCCGAAAACAGCTGGAAGGCCAATCTGAACGCCGAGGCGATGAAGGATGCCCGCCGCCGCGCAGAGGCGGCGGCGACGAATGCCGGCGCGACCCTGGGCCGGGTGCGGGTCATCGATCCGTCCGGCCGGGTCTGCCAGACGGACGTGCTGGCGGGCTGGCCGTCCTATGCCGCGTCAGGACCGGCGACGTCGGTTGACGAGGTCACTGTGACGGGGGCGCGCAACAAGGCCTATGCCGAGATGGCGTTCGCGCCGCCTCCGCCGCCGCCCGCACCGGCAGCCGCTGGCGGTGGGCCGAGCGAGGAACAGATTCAGGCGGCGCGTCTGGCCTTGCAGCCGCCGCTGCAGACCCTGACCGACAGCGCCTGCATCATCTACAGCCTGAACTGACCGCGGTGAGTTTCAAGGTCGACCCCGCCTTTGAGGCAGGCTCCATCGCTGCGGGCGAATGGGGCCTGTGCCATGTTCGGCTGCAGGATGATGCGCGCTTTCCCTGGCTGATCCTGATCCCTCGCGTCGAAGGGGCGGTGGAGCTGTCCGACCTGACGGCGGATCAGCGGGCGGTGCTGATGGAGGAGACGGTGCGGGCGGGCCAGCGGGTCCGGGCGCTGGGCGCTGAGGCGGGGCGTCCGATCGACAAGCTGAACGTCGGCGCCATCGGCAATGTCACCGCCCAGCTGCACGTCCATGTTGTCGGCCGCCGCCGCGACGACCCTCTGTGGCCCGATCCGGTCTGGGGTCGGGGGCCTGCGCTGGCCTATGAAGTCGATCAACGTGCGGCGGCGCTGGTCCTTGTCGCCAAACCCTAGACCCAATCGACATTCGTTAGAGCCTGATGCGCGTTTCCTGGGTTCCGGGTTCGTCCTTCGGACGCCCCGGAATGACGTCATCAAGTTGAATGTCGATTGGACCTAGACGCGGGGTGGCGGGCCGAATTTTCCGGCCTGATAGTCCTGGACCGCCTGGATGATCTCCTCGCGCGTGTTCATCACGAAGGGGCCGTGGCTGAAGACCGGCTCGCCGATGGGCCGGGCGTGGCCCAGCAGGACGACGGCGTCGGTGGAGGCTGTGATCTGCACCGCATCGCCGTCGCTGAGCGCGGCCAGGCTCCATTGCGGAACAGGCGCGCCCGCAACCGTGACCTCGCCGCGCACGATATAGAGGAAGACGTTGCGGCCCGTGGCCACCGGCGTTTCGAAACGCGCGCCGGAGGGCAGGCGCAGCACGGCCAGATGAATGTCGATCAACGACTGGATCGGCGCGGCGTGACCCAGCCATTGGCCGGAAACCGGCTCGATCGTGACGCCCGCCTCGGTGGTGAAGCTGGGGATGTCGGCGGCCTGAAGCCCGATATAATGGGGTGTCGTCATCTTCAGGCGGGACGGCAGGTTCACCCAGAGCTGGAGGATCTCCATCGGGCCGCCCTCGCGCTTGAAGGCGGCGGGCGACAGTTCGGCGTGGATCAGGCCCGACCCCGCGGTCATCCACTGGACGCCGCCCGCCTTGATGATGCTCTCACCGCCCCCGGAATCATTATGGGCCAGTTCGCCGTCGAGGATGAAGGTGACGGTCTCAAAACCCCGGTGCGGGTGCGGGCCGAACGGCAGGCCGTTGTTGTGCGGCGCATAGGTCTGCGGCCCGTGGTGGTTCAGAAACAGGAAGGGGTCGATCTGATCCAGGTCGGGCGCAGGCACGGGACGGCGCGTGATCAGATCACCGATGTCGTCACGACGGGCGGCGTGCAGTCGAAGGAGGGTGCGGGGCGTGAACGAGGTCATTAGTCACATATAGAGTGGCGGATCACCAATGGCGAGCTTGGGTCCAATCGATATTCAGCCTCGAGCCGTCATTCCGGGGCGTTCAAAGGACGAACCCGGAACCCAGGAGACGTGCATCCAGCGTCTAATGCGTCCAGTGTTGCGCTCGCGGTCCTGGGTTCCGGGTTCTTCGCTCCGCTCAGCCCCGGAATGACGAAACAGGAGGGCGGCGTACTGAATGTCGATTGGACCTAGCCAGGGCGCAGCACGGTGACGCGATGACGGCGTCCGTTCTGGATCAGGGCGCCGGTCCAGCCAGCGCCCGCCTGCTGCAGATGAAGTTCGCCGTCGGTGATCGGCACCACGACCGTATGGCCGTCGGTTGTGGCGGGGCCTGCCGGGCCGCTGTGTTCGACGCCGGGGCGGCTGTCCAGCCGGGTCCAGGCGCCTTCGATCATCCGTCCGCCGCCCCGGTCGGTCAGGGCCAGGGACAGGAAGGGCTGGCCGTCGTCGCCCGCCACCCGCCAGCGACCGTCCAACGGCCCCATGCGGCGCTCGGCGTCGAGTTCGGCCTGGGCCACGCCCTGATCATAGGCCACCTCCATGTCCGATGGGCTGACCTCATAGCTGCCCGCATAGGCGTCGACGGTCACGGCACGGGTCAGGGGTGCGCGGTGTCGGATCGCATCGCCGTCGCCCTGGGCCGGGGTCCGCCCAAAATCGGAAGGCGGTTCGAAGGGACGGATGGCGGGGGGCTGATAGGTTTCCGGCGTCGCGTCCAGCGGACCATAGGTCGTCTGGACCGTCAGGGCTGAGGCGAAGGCGAGCCAGATCATGGGCTTACCCTGCCAAACCCAGACGCTGGGTGCAAAGTCCCGGCGGGCTGAAGCGCGCAATCGTGATCGGAGGCGCCGGGCGATCCCTCAAAGTCACATTGCAACACTTGTTGAAGCCGTTTGTTGACACCCACGCTTGCCGGTCACTAAAGCCTTCGCAACCGCACACGGCGATTGAATTCATTCGCTTTTGAGAACGATTCGCATGACTCATCCCAACCCGGGCTCGGGGGATGCGCGCGACGACCATACCGGCCGTTTCGTCACCCAGCCGAACGGACACCGCACTCCGCTTTCTCCGCATATGGAGGTCTGGCGCTGGCACGTCACCATGACGGCCTCGATCCTGTTCCGCGCCACCATCATCGCCGCAAGCGTCGGCATGGCGATCCTGGTGGGGTGGCTGGCCGTTCTGGCCTTCGGGGCCGAACACTACGCCTGCTTCCTGGATGTGGCGGGGTCGCCGCTGGGTCTGTTCGTCGGCTTCGGTCTGACGGTCGTGCTGTTCTCCTTCATTCTGAACGGCGGGCGCCACCTGACCAATGACACGGGCGCAGGCCTGACGCTGAAGTCGGCCAATCTGCTGTCCAACATCGCCGTCTGGGCGCCTGTGCCGCTGGCCGTGCTGTTCTGGGTCGCCCTGTTCGCTGTCGGGAGGGTCTCGCTGTGAGCGGCGCCGCCAAGTTCAAGAACAACGTCAAGATTTCCGAGCGTCACGGCGCCAGCGAATGGGCGGCCGAACGTGTCGCCCTGCTGATCCTGCTGCCGCTGGGCCTGTGGCTGGCCTCGACCGCCTTCACCCTGGCGGGCGCGACCTATGAGGCCGTGCTGGCCTGGTTCGCCAACGGCCTGAACGCCGTGCTGATGGGCCTGACGGCGGTGGTCTTCTTCGGCTTCGCCAGCCTGGCCTGGAAGGTCATCATCGAGGACTACATCCACAAGCCGGGAACCAAGGCGGCGCTGGTCGCCCTGCTGAATCTGGTCTGCCTGGTGCTGGCGGCGGCCAGCATCTTCTTCATCACGCGGCTGGCGCTGGGTTCCGCGCCGCTGCCTGCCGGCTTCGGAGCCTGATCTGGTCATGGCTGCTTACGAACTTATCGATCACGAATACGACGTCGTCGTCGTCGGCGCCGGGGGCTCGGGCCTTCGCGCCGCGCTGGGCGCCGCCCAGCAGGGCCTGAAGGTCGCCTGCGTGACCAAGGTCTTCCCCACCCGCTCGCACACCGTGGCGGCGCAGGGCGGCATCTCCGCCTCGCTCGGCAACATGGGCGAGGACAGCTGGCAGTGGCACATGTACGACACCGTCAAGGGGTCGGACTGGCTGGGCGATCAGGACTCGATCGAATATCTGGTCCGCAACGCCCCCAAGGCGGTCTATGAGCTGGAACACTGGGGCGTGCCTTTCAGCCGCACCGACGAAGGCAAGATCTATCAGCGCGCCTTTGGCGGCATGACCCGCAACTTCGGCGAAGGCCCGGTGCAGCGCACCTGCGCCGCCGCCGACCGCACCGGCCACGCCATCCTGCACACCCTGTACGGCCAGTCGGTCCGTCGCGAGGTTAAGTTCTTCGTCGAATACTTCGCCCTGGACCTGATCATGCAGGACGGCGCCTGCACTGGCGTGACGGCCCTGCAGCTCGACAACGGTCAGCTTCACCAGTTCCGCGCCAAGATGGTGGTTCTGGCGACCGGCGGATACGGCCGCGCCTATTTCAGCGCCACCTCGGCCCACACCTGCACCGGCGACGGCAATGCGATGGTGCTGCGCGCCGGTCTGCCGTTGCAGGACATGGAGTTCGTGCAGTTCCACCCGACCGGCATCTATGGCGCTGGCTGCCTGATCACCGAGGGTGCGCGCGGCGAGGGCGGCTATCTGACCAACTCGGAAGGCGAGCGCTTCATGGAGCGCTATGCGCCGACCGTGAAGGACCTGGCCCCGCGCGACATGGTCTCGCGCTCCATGACCATCGAAATCCGCGAAGGTCGCGGCGTGGGTCCCAAGAAGGACCACATCTTCCTGCACCTGGATCACCTGGATCCGAAGATCCTGCACCAGCGCCTGCCGGGCATTTCCGAAAGCGCCAAGATCTTCGCCGGCGTGGATGTGACCAAGGAGCCGATCCCGGTGCTGCCGACCGTCCATTACAATATGGGCGGCATCCCGACGAACTATCACGGCGAGGTTCTGACGCTGCGCGACGGCAACCCCGACAGCGTGGTTCCGGGCCTGATGGCCGTGGGCGAGGCGGCCTGCGTTTCGGTGCACGGCGCCAACCGCCTGGGCTCCAACTCCCTGACGGACCTGGTGGTGTTCGGCCGCGCCGTTGGCCTGCGCTGCGGCGAGGTGGTGGACAAGGCGTCCGCCGTGCCTTCGGCCTCCAAGGCCCAGACCGACGCCCACCTGGCGCGTCTGGACCGCTTCCGCAACGCCAACGGCTCGACCCCGACCGCTGAACTGCGTCTGTCGATGCAGCAGGCGATGCAGGCGGACGCCGCCGTTTTCCGCACCGGCAAGACGCTGGAAGAAGGCGTCCAGAAGCTGCGCGCCATCGATGCGGCGGGTTCGGACATAAAGACCACGGATCGCGGTCTGATCTGGAACACGGACCTGATGGAGACGCTGGAGTACGACAACCTGATCGCTCAGGCTGTGGTCACCATCGAGGGCGGCCTGAACCGCACGGAATCGCGCGGCGCCCACGCCCGAGAGGACTATCCGGACCGCGACGACGTCAACTGGATGAAGCACACCCTGGCGTGGAAGCGTCCGGGCGAGGGCGTCCAGATCGACTACCGTCCGGTGCACAACTACACCATGACCGACGAAGTCTCGTATATCGAGCCCAAGGCGCGGGTTTACTAAGATGGTTCAGCTCACCCTCCCCAAAGGCTCCAAGCCCACCAAGGGCAAGGTCCACAAGGCCGCGCCGGGCGCCAAGGACGTCAAGACCTACAAGGTCTATCGCTACGACCCCGAGGTCGACGCCGATCCGCGCTGGGACGTCTATGAGGTGCCGACCGGCGATCACGGACCGATGCTGCTGGACGCCCTGATCCACATCAAGAACACCATCGACCCGACCCTGTCGTTCCGGCGCTCGTGCCGTGAAGGCATCTGCGGCTCCTGCTCGATGAACATCGACGGGCGCAACACCCTGGCCTGCACCAAGGGCTGGGACGAGTGCCAGTCGTCCAACATCACCATCGCCCCCCTGCCGCACCAGCCGGTGGTCAAGGACCTGGTGACGGACCTGAGCCTGTTCTACGCCCAGTACGACTCGATCCAGCCCTATCTGCAATCGGACGAGCCGGACCCCGAGAAGGAACGCCTGCAGACCCCCGCCGAGCGCGAGAAGCTGGACGGCCTGTACGAGTGCATCCTGTGCGCCTGCTGCTCGACCTCGTGCCCCAGCTACTGGTGGAACCAGGAAGAGTATCTGGGCCCGGCGGCGCTGCTGCAATCCTATCGCTGGATTTCCGACAGCCGCGACGACGCGACCCAGAAGCGCCTGGACGATCTGGAAGACCCGTTCAAACTGTATCGCTGCCACACGATCATGAACTGCGCCCAGGTCTGCCCCAAGGGTCTGAACCCGGCCAAGGCCATCGCCGAGACCAAGAAGCTGATGGTCGCCCCCAGCCGCAAGAAGGCGGCCGCCTGACGATCCAGACCGAGGCCGTTTCCTCCATGACCGACATCCTGCTCTTCTCTTACGGGACATTGCAGAACCCTGCGGTGCAGAAGGCCAATTTCGGCCGACTGCTGGAAGGAACGGCCGACCGGCTGATGGGCTTTGTCCTGTCCGAGGTCGAGATCACCGATCCGATGGTGATCGCCCAAAGCGGCCTGAGTCGTCATCCCATCCTTCGCCGCAGCGGTGACGCCTCTGATACAGTCGACGGCGCCGCCTTCACCATCACCGGGGATGAACTGCGCGCCGCTGACGCCTATGAGAGCGCGGATTATCGACGGGTTCTGGCGCCGCTGGCTTCGGGCCGCGAAGCCTGGGTCTATATTGCGGCCTGAGCTACGCCGCGTCTCCAACCTGTGTTAGCAGCCCGACATGGCCACCATCACCTATATCGAACACGACGGGACCGAGCACGCGGTCGAGGTCAAGAACGGCCTCAGCGTCATGGAAGGCGCGATCCGCAACAATGTGCCGGGCATCGACGCGGACTGCGGCGGGGCCTGCGCCTGCGCCACCTGCCACGTCTATGTCGACGAGGCCTGGCGCGAGGCGACGGGCAAGCCCAGCGCCATGGAGGAATCCATGCTGGACTTCGCCGAGGAGGTCGAGCCGAACAGCCGTCTGTCGTGCCAGATCCGCGTGTCGGACGCGCTGGACGGCCTGATCGTGCGTCTGCCCGAAAACCAGCACTGACATGGTCCGGGTCGATCCCGGATTAGTCGAGAGAATCGGCCGCTGGATCGAACAGGCGGACGTGGATGCGCCGCCGCCCATTCTGGGCGTCGCCGGATCGCAGGGCTCGGGAAAATCGACATTGGCGCATGTGGTCGCCGAACGGTTCGGCGGCGCAACCCTGTCGCTGGATGACGTCTATCTGACCAAGGCCGAACGCCAGGCGCTGGCGGCGCGCGTGCATCCGCTGTTCGCCACGCGCGGCCCGCCCGGCACGCATGATCTGGGCCTTTTGAACCGGGTTCTGGATCAGTTGCGCAGCGCCGGGCCGGGCGATTTCACGCCCTTGCCGCGCTTTGACAAACTGGCGGACGACCGTGCGCCCGAAGCGGACTGGCCGGTGTTTCAGGGGCGACCCGCCGCCATTGTTCTGGAGGGGTGGTGCCTGGGCGCACAGGCCCAGACGCAGGCCATGCTGGCGTCGCCCGTCAATGAACTGGAGCGGGTCCGAGATGCTGACGGAAGCTGGCGGCGTGAAATCAATGATGGACTGAACGGGGCCTATGCCGCGCTGACCCAGCGTCTGGATCGATTGATCTTTCTGCGGGCGCCGGATTTCGCGCGGGTGCTGGACTGGCGCTGCGAACAGGAGGCCCGGCTGTTGGGCGTGGCCATGCTGGCGCCTGAACGGCGGGCCGCCATCGCCGATTTCGTCGGTTTCTACGAGCGGTTGACGCGGCACATGATGGACGGCGGAATCGCGGCTGATTTCACCGTCACGCTTGACCCGGACCGGCGTCCGACCGCCATTGCGGGCGGTCTGTAGCGTTTCAGAGTATGTATTTGTGTTCGGGTTGAAACTCAGGCGCGGGGAGCCGTCCCGCGCTGATCGACGCCTTCATCCGCGTCGTCTGGTCAATGTGGCGGGCGTGGTCACCTCGCCGGGCCTGGAGATGGCCTGCATCATCGTCGATCTGTCGGACGGCGGCATGAGGCTGCGTCTGGATCGCGGAACCACCCTGCCGCCTGAAGTCGCCGTCATCGATGTGGCGGACGGCGTCGCCTATCCCGGCGTTGTGGTCTGGCAGAGGCGGCACGAAGCGGGTCTGCGCCAGACGGGCGCCGTATCGCTGCGTGGGCTTGTCCCGGCCCGGATGTCGGGCGCCCGCGACGCCTGGCTGAGAGCGGGGGGCCGTTAGGGGCGGCCAGAGACCCATCGACATTCAGTCGATCGCAATCTTAGATCGTTACTGCGGGGCTGAGCCGAGTTAACAACCCGGAACCCAGGGCTGCGGCGCATTTGCTGGACGTGTTCGGCGCCGAATTGCGAACCTTCTGGGTTCCGGGTTCGTCCTGCGGGCGCCCTGGAATGACGGCTTGGGGCTGAATGTCGATTGACCCTACAGCCCGGCGGGCATGGTCCCGGCATTGATGGCGATGCGTCCCACCAGCCCCTTGACGATCAGGTCCAGGGCCGAACCCTCGCGATAATCGGCGGCGGCGACGAAGTTCACCCGGTCCTCCGAGATCAACGAATAGACCTTTTTCTGGTCCTTCTCGTTCGAGCGCGGATCATAGACGGCGATGGAGAAGCCGCCCTTGGTGTGCATCATCTTCATGGTCGGCACGTCGGTGTCGCCGTCGCCGATGAAGATCATCCGTTCGAACGGCACGGTGCGCTGATCGTCGGGGATGAAGTGGTTGATCCGCTCATGCTCCCAATGGTTGTTCACGCCCTTGTTGATGCGGAACAGATACTGGGTCTTGGTGGTGTAGTTGACGCCCACCGCCGGCCATGCGGCCTCGCCCTTCTCGTCATAGACATAGTGGGAGGCGAAGACGTGCTTCAGCGCGGGGCGGATCGGCGTGCCCTCGATCATCTCCTCCAGCCCGGCCGAGATGATGTAGTGCTCGATCTCCAGGCCGTACCGGGCGCCGAATCCATTGATCCGGTCGAACCAGCTGAGGTCTTTCAGGCCTTCGAACAGGGCGACGGCCTTGCCATGATCGGAAAGGGTCTCACGCGTCACCGGGGCGCCGTTCTTACGCGCATGGTGCAGCATCAGCTGCATGTACATCAGGATGCCGTCGCCATCCGCCTGTTTCGTCAGGCGTTCGGCCTCTTCCCAGAAGGCGCCGATGTCGACGCCCACCGAGGGAATGAAGCTGACCTCCTGCATGTTGCCGCGCGCCAGCGTCCCGTCGAAATCATAGATCAGGGCGGTCTTCAGCAGCGGGGTCTTTTCGGTGTCGGCCATGCGGGCGGAATCCTTCGTCGAACCCCGCCCTGTATATCAGTCAGCCGCGCCCGTCGATTGTCGGCGCTGGCCGAACGTCGGGGCCGCCGCCTTCTGTTCCGCCCAGTAGTCGGCGCCCGTGGTCGGCTTGAACATGGTGCGCGGCGTGCCGTTGCGCGCCACCACGGCGAAGGTGTTGGTCGAGGCCTGGTAGATCAGGGTGTCGCCGTTGGGGCGTTTCACCGTCTCGGCGTCGCGCGGCGGACGCGCGGTGAAGGTGGTGACCTTGTCCAGATAGTCCTCGGCGGACCTGGCGTTGAAGTCGGCGCCGTTGCGGGCATAGAGGCGGGTGATCTTGTCATCCGTCGTCTCGCGACGATTGGCGGTCAGGACCGGCTTTTCGGCGGCCGCCGCATCGGCCTCGGCGGGGGCGGCCGAAACCAGAGCCTGAGGCCGGGCGTCGGCGGATCGGTCCCGCGTCTCGACCGCCGAGGGCCTGTCACACGCCGCCAGTCCCAGCAGGCCCAGCGCGGCGAGGGCGGCAAGCCCCTTGGTCAGCGTAGTCATCTCATCCCCCTTTGAATGCGCGCTAAACGAGAGGTAAGCACAACCTTGCAGCGGCCACAATCTCTCTGCGGCGCGTCTCGACCCCGTCATGCAGGAGAGGTAAACCGGGGCATGGACACACGCCCCCTGACCCATCGCAAGGTGCTGCTGATCGTCGGCGGCGGCATCGCGGCCTATAAGGCGCTGGAGCTGGTCAGGCTGATCGCCAAGGCCGGCGGCCAGACGCGGGTCATCCTGACCGAGGCGGGGGCCGAGTTCGTCACCCCCCTGTCGCTGGCGGCGCTGAGCGGCCATCCGGTCCGTTCGGGACTGTTCCATCCTGATGACGAAACCGCGATGGGCCACATCGAGCTGTCGCGCTGGGCCGATCTGGTGGTCGTGGCCCCGGCGACGGCGGGCCTGATCGCCAAGGCCGCGAACGGTCTGGCCGATGATCTGGCCTCGACCACACTGATCGCCACGGACAAGCGGGTGCTGCTGGCCCCGGCCATGAATGTGCGGATGTGGCTGCATCCGGCGGTGCAGGCCAATGTCGAGCGGCTGAAGGCGTTTGACGGTTTCCACGGCGTCGCGGTCGTGGGACCGGATGAGGGCGAGATGGCCTGCGGCGAATACGGCCCCGGACGCATGGCCGAGCCTGCGGCGATCCTGGACGCCATCATCGGTCTGATGGCAGGCGCCGCCGGGCGGCCTCTGGCGGGCAGGAAGGCGGTCGTCACGGCGGGGCCGACGTTCGAGCCGATCGACCCGGTGCGGGGCCTGACCAATCGTTCCAGCGGCAAACAGGGCTACGCCCTCGCCGCGGCCCTGGCTGAACTGGGCGCCGAGGTGACGCTGGTGTCCGGCCCGACCGCTCTGGGCGCGCCGACCGGCGTGACGCGCGTGGACGTCGAAAGCGCGCTGGAGATGCAGGCGGCGACGCAGGCTGCTCTTCCCGCCGACATCGCCGTTCTGTCCGCCGCCGTCGCCGACTGGCGCGTGGACATGATCGCCGGCGGCAAGATCAAGAAGGGACCGGGCGGTCCGCCGACCCTGGCCCTGATCGAGAACCCCGACATCCTGGCCGGGATCGCCGCGCCGGGTCCGAAGCGACCGCGGCTGGTGATCGGTTTCGCCGCCGAGACCACCGATCTGGAGGCCAATGCGCGCGCCAAACTGTCGCGCAAGGGCTGTGACTGGATCATCGGCAACGATGTGTCCGACGATGTGTTCGGATCGGACGGCAACGCCGTGCTGCTGGTCACCGCCGACAAGACCGAGACCTGGCCGCGTCAGTCCAAGACCGCCATCGCGCGGGCCGTCGCCGCCCGTATCGCCGACCATTTCAAGGCTCCCGAATGACCGAACCCGCCCCCGTCCAGATCCAGCGCCTGCCCCATTCCGAAGGCCTGCCCCTTCCCGCCTATGAGACGGCCGGGTCGGCGGGAATGGACCTGCGCGCCGCCGTGCCGGAGGATCAGCCCATGACCCTGGCGCCCGGCCAGCGCGCCCTGGTGCCGACGGGCCTGAAGATCGCCCTGCCGCTGGGCTTTGAGGCCCAGGTGCGCGCCCGTTCGGGTCTGGCGCTGAAACACGGCATCATCTGCCCCAATGCGCCGGGCACCATCGACAGCGACTATCGCGGCGAGTGCGGCGTCATCCTGGCCAATATCGGCGCCGAACCCTTCGTCATCCGCCGCGGCGAACGCATCGCCCAACTGGTGATCGCCAAACACGAACGCGCCGACTGGGTCGAGATCGAGGAACTGGACGAAACCGCGCGCGGCGCGGGCGGGTTCGGCTCGACGGGGCGGTAAACCATCCCCTTGGGTGTCCGTCATCCTCGCCCTTGTGGCGAGGATCCATAGGCTCGATGCATCCGCGCAGCATGCCGACGTCGAGACCGGGAGTATGGATCCCAGGGACAAGCCCTGGGATGACGAAAAGGGGCTGAGCAGCGCGACGCCCTAAACCGGCGGTGCGGTGGGCTGGATCAATGCGGCCTTGCGGCGGATGTGTTCGCGCCAGGCGGTGTAGAGGCCGCTTGAGGCGATCAGGGCGGCGCCGGCCAGGGTGTTGGCGGTGGGCGTCGTGTGCATCAGCCACCAGCCGAAGATGATGGCGCCGACGATCTGCAGATAGTCGAACGGCGCGACCACGGCGACCGGCGCGGCGCGCAGGGATGCGGTCATGAACAGTTGCGCCAGCCCGCCCGCGACCCCGCCAGCCGCCAGCAGGGCGAAGGTGGCCGGGCTGTGCATCCGACCCACGAAGGGCAGCAGGACGGCGCCCACGATCGACGAACCGATGAAGAACCAGAAGACGATGGCGGCGACGTGTTCGGTGCCGCGCAGCTGGCGCAGGGTGATGGTCACGGCGGCGGTCAGCAGCGCCGCCATCAGGCCGAATGCGATCCCCTCCGGCGGCAGGACGTGCTCACCGTTCGAGCCGGGCCGCATGACGATGACCACGCCGATGAAGCCGACGGCGACGGCGGCCCAGCGCCGGGGGCCGACGGCCTCCTTCAGGATCAGGAAGGACAGCAGGGTCGAAAAGATCGGGGCGGTGAAGCTGATGGTCGTGGCGTCGGCCAGTGGCAGCAGGGTCAGGGTCTGGAACAGGCACAGGATGGAGACGATGCCCAGGGCGCTGCGGCCCACATGCGCCCAGGGCCGCCGCGTGGACAGGGCGCTGAGGCCGCCCTGGCTGGTCATGACCCAGATCAGCACCACCGGCACGCCGAACAGGGCGCGGTAGAACAGCATCTCGGGCGCCGCCACCCCGTCCAGCGAGGCGAGTTTCAACACCGCCGCCATGACCGAGAAACATCCCGCCGCCGCGATCCGCAGAGCGATGCCGCCTGCGATGTCTTCGGGGCTCGGCTGGGTGGTCATGTCGGTCTTTCGGCGATGGCCGCGAACCCATAGGACCGATAGGCAGGCAAGCCCAGCCCTGAGCGGCAGGGTTTTCAGAGACGTGACGTCAGATGAACCTCCCGGGCCTTCACCCTCGGGCTTGACCCGAGGGCCGGGTTTCAGACGCGATTATGCAGCCGGGAGAATGTCCGCTTTATGTGCGACGGCGCATCAGATCCTCGGGTCAAGCCCGAGGATGACGGAGGAAGGGGCCGTCAGCGCCCAGGCGTCAAGCCTGACGGAAGCCCAGAACGTCCTGCATGTCGTAGAGGCCCGGGCGGCGGGTGCGGACCCAGGCGGCGGCGGCGACGGCGCCCTTGGCGAACAACGACCTGTCGATCGCGGAATGGCTCAGGGTCAGGACTTCGGCCTCGGAGGCGAACAGCACGGTGTGCTCGCCGATGATGCCGCCGCCACGGATCGAGGAGAAGCCGATCTTGCCGGTTTCGCGCGGGCCCTGAACCCCGTCATAGGGTTTGGACTGAACATCGGCCAGATCGGTGAAACGGCCTTCGGCTGCCGCTTCGCCCAGCATCAGGGCGGTGCCGGAAGGGGCGTCGACCTTGCGGCGATGATGGGCCTCGGTGACCTCGATGTCCCATTCCTGGGCGTCCAGCCGCTGGGCCGCGTGCTGGACCAGGCCGACCAGGATGTTCACGCCCAGTGAGAAGTTGCCGCTCTTGACGATGGCGATCTTCTCGGCGGCCGTTTCAAGCTCGACCTCCTGTTCTGGCGTGAAGCCGGTCGAGCCGAT
Organism: uncultured Brevundimonas sp.; assembly: GCA_963522565.1. Taxonomy (GTDB): domain Bacteria; phylum Pseudomonadota; class Alphaproteobacteria; order Caulobacterales; family Caulobacteraceae; genus Brevundimonas. The sequence continues at coordinate 197,024 of CAUQZC010000002.1, forward strand.
GACCAGGGCAGGGCCGCCGATTTCGGCGGACCGCTGGGCCAGGGCGACCGAGGCGTCAGGCGTCGAGAAGTCGATGATGACATCGCAAAGCTTCAGATCGGCGCTTTCGCCCCAGTCCAGACGGGCGGCGACGACGACGTCCTCACGCGCATCCAGCACCTGGGCGACGGCTCGGCCCATCCGGCCGCGATAACCGGAGATTCCGGCGTGGAAGATGGCGCTCAAGCCGCGTTCTCTTTCGATCCGTCCGCGTCCTGATTGCCCAGGATGTCGGCCCAGAAGCGCTTCGCCTTGCCGGTGAAGCTGGAATTCCTCGGGTTTTGCGCCTCGCCGAACGACAGGGCAAGCTCTTCCAGCAGTTCCTTCTGCCGCGCGGTCAGGTCGGTCGGGGTCTCAACGAACAGTTCCACCACCAGATCGCCGCGCTGGCGTCCGTTCAGGTGGGGCATGCCCTTGCCCTTGATGCGGACGGTCTTGCCGGTCTGGGCGCCTGCCGGGACGGAGACGGCGGCCTTGCATTTGCCGTCGCACGCGTCGGAGACCAGGCAGGGGGCGTCGATCTCGCCGCCAAGCGCCGCCACCGTCATGGGCACCGGCACAGTGACCAGAAGGTCCAGGTTGTCCCGTTCGAACAGGTCGTGCGGGGTTACGGACAGGAAGACATAGAGGTCGCCGCGCGGACCGCCGCGCTGGCCCGCATCGCCCTCGCCCGACAGGCGGATGCGCGAGCCGTCGTCGACGCCGGCCGGAACCTTCAGGTTCAGGTTGCGGGTCTTGCGGACCTGGCCGTGGCCGTGGCAGGTGGTGCAGGGGGCGGCGATCATCTGGCCCGCGCCGCCGCAGCGGGGGCAGGTGCGCTCGACCTGGAAGAAGCCGTTGGCCTGGCGCACGCGCCCCGCGCCCTGGCAGGTGGTGCAGGTGACAGGCTTGGTGCCCGGCCTGGCGCCCGAACCTTCGCAGGTTTCGCACGTCAGGGTCGAGGGAATGGCGATCTCGACCTCGGCGCCCTTGTAGGCCTGCTCCAGGGTGATCTCGAGATCATAGCGCAGGTCCGAGCCGCGACGCGGTCCGCCCTGCTGGCCCCGGCCCTGCTGGCGCCCGCCGAAGGCGTCGCCGAACGCATCGCCAAAGACCTGGGAGAAGATGTCGTTGATGTCGGAAAAGCCCTGGCCGCCCTGGCCGAACGGGTTGCCGCCGCCGCCGCCGTTCAGGCCCGCATGGCCGTAGCGGTCATAGACGGCGCGCTTATCCGCATCCGACAGGACCGTATAGGCCTCGGAGATCTCCTTGAACTGGGCCATCGATTCTTCCGAGCCGCCGTTGCGGTCCGGGTGATGGATCATGGCCAGCTTGCGATAGGCCGATTTCAGACCGGGCGCGTCGATCGTGCGCTCAACGCCCAGAACCTCGTAATAGTCACGCGCCATCGGGCGTTGGTCCTCATACTTCCCCTATCGTCTTCGCTTCGCCTGTTCGAGCACTGATCGAAGACGATGTCCCGACTGACATGGGGGTCGGGACAGACGATGCAAGTTTCAGGAAAAGACCCCGCCTATCGCAAGACAAGCGGGGTCCTGTCAGTTCACCGACCTGTTGCGGATCAGGCGCTCTTCTTGTCGTCGCCGTCGGCGTCCGAGACTTCCTCGAACTCGGCGTCGACCACGCCATCGTCGGCCGGTTGGCCTTCGGCGGCGTCGCCTGAACCCTGCTGGGCGGCGTACATGGCCTCACCCAGTTTCATCGAGGCCTGGACCAGGGTGTTGGTCTTGGCGCGGATGTCCTCGGCGTCCGTGCCCTCGCGGGCGGTCTTCAGTTCGGCCAGGCCGGTTTCGATCGCCGTCTTGACGTCGGCCTCGACCTTGTCGCCGTGGTCTGCCAGGGCCTTCTCGGTCGAGTGGATCAGGCTGTCGGCGGCGTTCTGGGCCTCGACCAGATCCTTGCGGGTCTTGTCGGCGGCGGCGTTGGCTTCGGCCTCCTTGACCATCTTGTCGATGTCGGCGTCCGACAGGCCGCCGTTCGCCTGGATGCGGATCGACTGCTCCTTGTTGGTCGCCTTGTCCTTGGCCGAGACGTTGACGATGCCGTTGGCGTCGATGTCGAAGGCGACCTCGATCTGCGGCATGCCGCGCGGCGCGGGCGGAATGCCCATCAGATCGAACTGACCCAGCATCTTGTTGTCCGACGCCATCGGACGTTCACCCTGGAAGACCCGGATCGTCACGGCCGACTGGTTGTCGTCGGCGGTCGAGAAGGTCTGGCTCTTCTTGGTCGGGATGGTGGTGTTGCGTTCGATCAGGGGCGTGAAGACGCCGCCCAGGGTCTCGATGCCTAGGGTCAGGGGCGTCACGTCCAGCAGCAGCACGTCCTTGACGTCGCCTTGCAGAACGCCGGCCTGAACGGCGGCGCCCAGGGCCACGACCTCGTCAGGGTTCACACCCTTGTGCGGCTCCTTGCCGAAGAACTTCTTCACGGCGTCCTGCACGGCGGGCATGCGGGTCATGCCGCCGACCAGGACGACTTCGTCGATGTCCGACGCCTTCAGACCGGCGTCGGCCAGGGCCTTCTTGCAGGGCTCGATGGTGCGCTGGACCAGGTCTTCGACCAGGGCTTCCAGCTTGGCGCGCGAGAGCTTGATGTTCAGGTGCAGCGGGCCCGAGGCGTTCATGGTGATGAACGGCAGGTTGACCTCGTACTGGGTGGTCGAGGACAGTTCCTTCTTGGCCTTCTCCGCCTCTTCGCGCAGACGCTGCAGAGCCAGCTTGTCCTGACGCAGATCGACGCCCTGTTCCTTCTTGAACTCGTCGGCCAGGTAGTCGGCCAGACGGATGTCGAAGTCCTCACCGCCCAGGAAGGTGTCGCCGTTGGTCGACTTCACCTCGAAGACGCCGTCGCCGATCTCCAGGATCGAGACGTCGAAGGTGCCGCCGCCCAGGTCATAGACAGCGATCTTCTGGCCGTCGTTCTTCTCCAGACCATAGGCCAGAGCAGCCGCCGTCGGCTCGTTGATGATGCGCAGCACTTCCAGACCGGCGATCTTGCCGGCGTCCTTGGTGGCCTGGCGCTGGCTGTCGTTGAAGTAGGCCGGGACGGTGATGACGGCCTGCGTCACCTTTTCGCCCAGGTAGGCTTCGGCGGCTTCCTTCATCTTGGTCAGGGTGAAGGCCGAGATCTGTTGCGGCGAATAGTCCTTGCCGTGGGCGCGGACCCAGGCGTCGCCGTTCGGGCCCTTGACGATCTCATAGGGCACCATGCCCTTGTCCTTGGCCACGACGGGATCGTCGAAGTTGCGGCCGATCAGGCGCTTGATGGCGAAGAAGGTGTTGGCCGGGTTGGTCACGGCCTGGCGTTTGGCGGGTTGGCCGACAAGGGTTTCGCCGCCGTCCTGAAGGGCGACCACCGACGGGGTGGTGCGAGCGCCTTCGGCGTTTTCGATGACCTTGGGCGACTTGCCGTCCATGACGGCGACGCACGAGTTGGTGGTGCCGAGGTCGATACCAATGATCTTGGCCATGAGGGTTCTGTTTCTCTTTCCGTATCGGCGGGCGATGCGGCGGCCTTCGTTGAAGCACCGCGCGTGACCGCCCCCAGTTGGGTTGGCGTTGATTTGACTGGATAGCCCCAAGTTTCGCGGGGTTTCTCCGAAGCTGGCCCCGATATGGGAAAGACCCCTGTCCCTGCAAGGGCGAACTGCGATTCAACCAAACCCTAGATCGGCGAAATATCGGAAATGTCCGCAGAGAGCGTGTTCCGGGGCCGCATGGGCGTATGATCAGGAAAACGACGCCGACAGCAGCAAGGAGAGGCGGTTTGACGTCTGTGAGGACGAGGGGAGGGGAAGGCCCCTTCATGCTGGAGACCGTGACCGGGGTCGAAGGGTTCCGGCTGTGGCCGGGCGCCTTGGAGGCCGAGGCCCAGTTGGGGCTGGTGCAGACGGTGTTCGCGGCCCTGGAGGCCGCGCCCCTGTATCGGCCGCAGACGCCCGGCGGCCGACCCTTCTCCGTCCAGATGAGCAATCTCGGTCCGTTGGGCTGGGTGTCGGATCGGGGCGGCTATCGCTATCAGGCGACCCATCCGGTGACGGGCCGGGCCTGGCCGGCGATCCCGCAGATGCTGCTGGATGTGTGGACCGCGACGGTCGGCGGGGATCGCGCGCCCGACGCCTGTCTGGTCAATCTGTACCGGGACGGCGCGAAGATGGGACTGCATCAGGATCGTGATGAGGCGGACCTGAGCGCCCCGGTCCTGTCGATTTCTCTGGGGGATGCGGCCCAGTTCCGCATTGCGGACGGGGAGGGCCGCACCCGGACGCTGCGTCTGACCAGCGGCGACGTCTGCGCCCTGACGGGACCGGCCCGTCTGGCGCGCCACGGGATCGACCGGGTTCTGGAAGGCTCATCGCGTCTGATCCCCGGCGGCGGACGGCTGAATCTGACTTTGAGAATTGCGCGCTGAACACCGCGATTTCGTGACTGGACGGATGAAGAGGCGCGGGGTCACTGTCCCGCCTTCTCTTTCCCGACCGGAGCGCCGCCGATGACTGTTCTCACCCGTCCTGAAGGTTCCGCCCCCGAAGACCTGCACCTCAGTCGCCGAACCCTCGGCGCTTTGGGCGGCCTCTTGTTCGCGGGCTATGCGACGGCGGCCCTGGCCAAGGAGGCCAAGCCGGTCACGACGGACGCCAGCGGCCTGACGACCGAGACCGTGACCTACCGGGCGCCCGACGGCTTCGACCTGCCCGCCTATGTCGCGCGGCCCGCAGGCGACGGTCCCTTCCCGGTGGTGATCGTGGTGTCGGAGGTGTTCGGCGTGCACGAATATATTCGCGACATCTGCCGTCGTCTGGCCAAGCAGGGCTATGCCGCCATTGCGCCCGCCTTCTTCGTGCGGGTGGCGGACCCGGCGCCCCTGTCCGAGTTTCCCAGGATCATGGAGATCGTTTCAGCGGCCTCCTACGAACAGGTGATGGGCGACATCTCCGCCACGCTGGACTGGTCCAGCCAGCAGTTGTGGGCCAAGGACGGCAAGGTCGGGATCACCGGCTTCTGCTGGGGCGGCAAGGTGGTCTGGCAGGCCGCCGCCCGCTTCGCCGCCATCGGCGCGGGCGTGGCCTGGTACGGGCGTCTGGCCCCTGCGACGGATGCGACCCCGGCCCAGATTTCGTCCGGTCAGCCCTGGCCTGTCGATCTGGCTGATGACCTGAAGGCGCCGGTGCTGGGCCTGTACGGCGGCAAGGATCAGGGCATCCCGCTGGCCAGCGTCCAACGGATGCGCGAGGCGCTGCAGAGCGCGGGTGAAACCGCCAGCCAGATCATTGTCTATGATGACGCGCCGCACGGCTTCCATGCCGACTATCGCGACAGTTATGTCGAGGCGGACGCCCGGGACGGCTGGACCCGGCTGCTGGCGGTCTTCGATAAAGCCTTAAGACATTGACCGCTTAATCCGGTCTGAACCGGAAGAACGGTCGAAGACCTTGGGAGGGGTCGAGATGGGCGGGACGCGTTTACATAAGGCCGCGCTTCTGGGGCTCGGGCTCTTGTTTCTGCCGCTGGCCGCGTGCGGCGGCGGCGGCGGATCAGGGGGAAGCGGCGGTGGTGTCGTGACCCCGCCTCCTCCGCCCCCACCGCCTCCTCCACCTCCGCCCCCACCGCCTCCTCCGCCCCCTCCACCTCCTCCAGGGCCGACCACCACGTCGCGCGAGTATCTGCGGAACTATGGGCTGGCGAACATCAAGTCAGAGGCGGCCTGGAGCAGGGGCGCGACAGGTCGGGGCGTCACCGTTGCGGTGGTCGATTCCGGCATAGCGTCGGATCAGGCCGATCTGGCCGGGCGGATATCCTCCGCCTCGATCGACGTGGTTCTGGGCCGCAACACCCCTTACGTCGCCGCCAACAGTCACGGGACGCTGGTGTCGGGCGTCATCGCCTCCAACTTCAACGGCATGGGCACGGTCGGCGTGGCCTATGAATCGACGATCCTGTCGATCCGCGCGGATATCTCCGAATGCAAGGACGAGAAGAAGGACGTCTGTTTCGCCAGTTCGGATCTGGTGCGGGCGCTGGACTATGCCGTCCAGCAAAGGGTGAAGATCATCAACATGTCGCTGGGCGGCGACGGCCGCATGGGCGCCGCGTTCGAGGCGGCGTTGAAGCGGGCGGTCGATTCCGGGGCGGTCATCGTCGCCTCTTCCGGCAATGAGGGCGAGGCCAATCCCGGCTGGCCGGCGCGCTACGCCATCGATCCAGCCTTTGCCGGGGCGGTGGTCGCGGTCGGATCGCACAATGCCGCCAATCAGGCGTCCAGTTTCTCGAACCGGGCCGGGGTGACCCAGACGGCCTATATTTCGGCGCCCGGCGACCAGATCTACACCGGGTGCGACGGGACCCAGTGCTATGTGGCCAGCGGGACCTCCTTTTCTGCGCCCCATGTGGCGGGCGCGCTGGCCCTGTTGATGCAGGCCTTCCCCAATCTGACGGCGCGCCAGGCGCTGGCGATCCTGATGGACACGGCGCGGGATGCAGGCGATCCGGGCGCGGACATCGTCTATGGCCGCGGCCTGTTGGATGTCGAGCAGGCGTTCAAGCCTGTGGGCGCCAGCGCCGTCACGCTGGCCAATGGCGCCGCCATCTCGACCCGGACTGAGCCGGGCAGCTTCATCGGCGGCCCGTTCGGCGACGCCTTCGCCCGCCAGGACGCCCTGAACACGGTGCTGTTCGACGGCTATCAGCGCATGTTCGCGGTCAATCTGGGGTCAGCCTATCCGACGGCGCCGCGCCGATCCTATCAGGCGGAGCCGTTCGAGCCGTCGCGCACGGCCTATCAGACCTTCGCCCTGCCGAACGGCGGGCGGCTGAATCTGGTCGCGGCCCAGCCGCAGTCGACGCCTGAGCCGATCGCGCCGCGCTACGACCTGACCCGCCAGCCGTGGATGGGCGATGAGCCGCGTCAGGAGGCGATGATCGGATTCGAGAGGGGCCGTCTGGGCTTGTCGGCCTGGCAGGGTCGCGGCGGCGCGTCGTCGCCGTTCAGCAGCGGGGCGGGCGACGGGTTTGCAGCGCTGGCCCAGGCCGATCATGCCGTCCGGGGCGTGGTGACGCTGGGCGGCTTTGCTCTATCGGCGGATGCGGGCGGGGGCGACCGTCGGATGCCTCTGCGACGGGTCGAAGAGGACGCTTCCGCCTATAGCCGCGTCAGCCTGGCCTGGCGTCAGCGGGAAGGCGGCGTGGCCTTCAGTCTGGGGGCGCTGGACGAGCGGCTGGGGCCGTTGGGGGCCTTCATGCCGTCCGGGTCGGACTTCGCCCTGCCGTCGCGGACCAGCTTCTATGCTTTGGGCGGGGACTGGCGGCTGAACGCCTGGTCCAGTCTGGTCGGAGAAGTCGGCGTGGCCCGGTCCGAGATCGCAGGCAGTTTCCTCAGCATGGATCGCGCGGCGGTCAGCTCCAACTGGCGGGTCGGCCTGCTGGGCGACTGCCGCCTGGTCTGCGACCGGATCAGCTTCACCCTGTCGCAGCCGCTGCGGATCGAAAGCGGCAGCTTCTCGGCCCTGCTGGCGGACGTGCCGATGGACTATTTCGATCCGCTGACATGGTCGCGGCGCAGCTTCTCGGCGGCGCCCAGCGGTCGGCAGATCGACTTCACCGTGGGCGCCCTGCGGGCGTTTTCGGATGGTTCGATGCTGACGATCACCGGCGTGGCCAGCCGTGAGCCGGAGCATGTGAAGGATGCGCCGCCCGCCTTCGCCCTGATCGGCGGCTGGCGGCGCAGTTTCTGAAATCAGGCCTTGCGATCGAACGTCTGGCCGTCGGCGGCGGGCGCCGCCTCATAGGGGGTGGCGGCTTTGGGGCCGGACCCCTTGGCGGCGACCACCACCATGGCGGGGCGGATGGTGCGGCCGAACAGTTCAAAGCCGGACTGCATGGTCTGCAACACCGCGCCGCCGGGGACGGTGTCGGACGGCTGTTCGATCATGGCTTCGTGCAGGTGCGGGTTGAAGGCGTCGCCGGGTTCGGGCTTCACCAGCTTCAGGCCGTTGGCGTCGAAGGCCTGAAGCAGCGACTTCTGCGTCAGCTCCAGCCCCGTCACCAGACCGGCGGCGGCGCCTTCTGAATCCTTGGGCGCAGCCATCAGGGCGCGCTCCAGATTGTCCGCGACGCCCAGCAGATCCTTGGCGAAGCGCTGGATGGCGAAGGCGCGGGCGTCATTCTGCTGCGTCTCGGCGCGACGCTTCAGGTTCTCCATCTCCGCGGCGACGCGCAGGGCGCGGTCCTTCCATTCGTCGCGCTCGGCGATCACGGCGTCCAGCGGCGCCAGATCATCGGCGGCCTCGACCGTCTCGACTTCGGCAGCCTCGGCGTCCAGTTCGTTGAAATCGTCGTTAAGGGGCTTGTCGCTCACTTGTCGTTCCCGTCCAGCATTCGGCCCAGCACCCGGGCGGTATAGTCCACCAACGGAATGACACGGGCGTAGTTCAATCGTGCAGGTCCTATCACGCCGATGGCGCCCAGAACCCGTTGTCGGCCGCTCATATAGGGCGCCGCGATCACGGCGGAACCCGAAAGTGAAAACAACCGTGTCTCCGCGCCGATGAAAATGCGCACGCCCTGGGCCGCATCGACCCCGTCCAGCAGGCCGATCAACTGTTCCTTCTGCTCCAGGTCATCGAACAGGACGCGCACCCGTTCCAGGTCCGCCAGCCCCTCGCCGTCTTGCAGCAGATTGGCGCGGCCGCGCACGATCAGGGCGCGCTCGCGGTCCTGACCGCCTGACCAGGCGGCGAATCCGTCCTCGACCAAGCGCGCGGCGGTCTGGTCCAGTTCGCGCCGGGCGATCTCCAGCTCCTGGGTCATTTCACGCTTGGCGTCGGCGAAGGGGCGGCCGCGAAGACGGGCGTTCAGGAAGTTCGAGGCCTCCACCAGCGTTGAGGGTGTGACGCCCGCCGACAGGGTCATGATCCGGTTCTCGACCGTGCCGTCGTCGGCGACGATGACGGCCAGGGCCTGATCTCCGCCCAGGGCGACGAACTCGACGTGTTTGACGCCCGCGTCACGCACGGGGCTGGAGACGACGCCCGCTCCCCCGGCCAAGCCAGACAGCAGGTTGGACGCCTCGTCCAGGGCGGCCTCGAAGTTTCGGCCTCGGCCCGCCAACCGCCCGTCGATCTCGCGGCGTTCCTCCTTGGTCAGATCTCCGACTTCCAACAGGCCGTCCACGAACAGGCGCAGACCCGCATGGGTCGGAATGCGCCCCGCCGAGGTGTGGGGTGCGGCCAGCAGTCCAGCCAGCGTCAGGTCCTGCATGGTGTTGCGGATCGAGGCCGGGGACAGGGCGACGCCGCCCAGCGACAGGGTGCGCGACCCGACCGGTTCGCCCGTCTCCAGATAGCTCTCGACGATGCGGCGGAAGATATCGCGCGCGCGCGCGTCCAGGCCCGCCAACCCTGCGAGGGATTGACCAGCGTCGAATGGCGGGCTTTTCGGGGCATACAGGCTCACGGTTTCAGGATAAGCACCGCCGCCACAGCTTCCAAGGGATCATATCATGCGCCATTCGCAACGCACCGATGACCAACTGCGCACCGTGACCATCGAGACCGGCGTCAACCGCTATGCCGAGGGCTCGTGCCTGATCAGCTTCGGGCACACCAAGGTGCTGGTGACCGCCTCCATCGAGGAGAAGGTGCCGGGCTGGATGCGTAATACGGGACAGGGCTGGGTGACGGCGGAATACGGCATGCTGCCGCGCGCCACCCATACGCGCGGACGCCGTGAAGCCGCTGCGGGCAAACAGTCGGGCCGCACCCAGGAGATCCAGCGCCTGATCGGCCGTTCGCTTCGCGCCGTGGTCGACCTGAAGGCGCTGGGCGAGCGTCAGGTGCTGATCGACTGCGACGTCATCCAGGCCGACGGCGGCACCCGCACGGCGTCGATCACGGGCGCCTGGGTCGCCATGAGTTCGGCGCTGAGCTATCTGCGCGACGAGGGCGTGTTGAAGGCCGATCCGATCCTCGACCAGGTGGCGGCGGTGTCCTGCGGCGTCTGCGATGGCGTGCCGGTGCTGGACCTGGACTATGAGGAGGATTCAGAGGCCGAGGCGGACTCCAACTTCGTCCTGACCGGATCGGGCCAGATCGTCGAGGTTCAGGCCACCGGCGAGAAGCGCGGTTTCTCGCGCGTCGAGTTCGACCGCCTGTTCTCGCTGGCCGAAATCGGCTGCACCGAACTGTTCGCCCTGCAGAAGGCCGCGCTTGAGGCTGTGCGTCGCTAAAGGGGTTTCGCGCGTTTGCAGAACGGGTCATCGCGTCGGTGACCCGTTTCTGACGACCCGGAGAGCCCGATGCGCCGATCCCTGTTCGCCTGTTCCGCCCTTGCACTGGCCCTGGCGGCGTCCGCCTGTCAGCGTAGTGGGGAGCATCCCGATTCCGCCCCCGCACCGATCGAAGCGCCTGCTGGGCCTGCCATGACGCCGATCCAGACGGCGCCGCCCGTTTCGGGTGAAGACCCTCAGGCCGGCCTTCCCGAAGGCCAGGATATGGCGCCGCGTCCCGTGCCGGTTACGGACGAGCCATGCCGTGACGCGATAGGCGCGGCGGCCTCGGCGCGTCTGGTGCAACGCTGCATCCAGGTCAGCCCCGCCACCCATCCGCCCTGCAACGCCGCCAATCCCTGCGCGCTGATTCAGGGCGAAATCGACCGCTCGTGCGCCATGTATGGGCCTGACGAGACCAAGCCGAAGGAATGCGCGGCCTGACGTCTGCGCTCAAGCCGCACCGATCGCTTCGCGGGCGGCAGCGCCAAAAAAGAAGGCTCCGCTGTCGCAGCGGAGCCTTCTCGTTTCAGCCTAGGGTCGAGGCCTAGTCGCGACGACGACGGCCGCGATCGCCGCCGTCACGCTTCGGGCGACCGCCGGTGTCTTCCGAAAGGGGGGCTTCGCCGCGTTCGGCGCGTTCTGCGTTGATCTTGTCGGTGATGTCCTCGCCGGTTTCCTGATCGACGACCTTCATCGACAGCTTGGTCTTGCCGCGATCGTCGAAGCCCAGGAACTTGACCTTGACCTCCTGGCCTTCCGACAGGACGTCGGCCGGATTGGCGACGCGTTCCAGAGCGATCTGGGACACGTGGACCAGGCCGTCCTTGGCGCCGAAGAAGTTCACGAAGGCGCCGAAGTCGACGACCTTGACGACCTTGCCGGAGTAGATGGTTCCGACTTCCGGCTCCGAGGCGATGGACTGGATCCAGGCCTTGGCGGCGTCGATCTTCTCCTGGTCGTTGGCGGCGACCTTGATGGTGCCGTCGTCGCCGATGTCGATCTTGGCGCCGGTCTTCTCGACGATCTCGCGGATCACCTTGCCGCCCGAACCGATCACTTCACGGATCTTGTCGACCGCAATCTTGATGGTTTCGATCTTGGGCGCGTGTTCGCCCAGTTCGGTGCGCGGCGCGTCCATGGCCTTGGACATCTCGTCCAGGATGTGCAGACGACCGGCCGAGGCCTGCGTCAGGGCCTGCTGCATGATCTCCTTGGTGATGCCGGCGACCTTGATGTCCATCTGCAGGCTGGTGATGCCTTGCGACGTGCCGGCGACCTTGAAGTCCATGTCGCCCAGGTGATCTTCGTCGCCCAGGATGTCCGACAGGATGGCGAACTCGCCCGACGGCTCCAGGATCAGGCCCATGGCGATGCCCGAGACGGGACGGACCAGCGGCACGCCGGCGTCCATCAGGGCCAGCGACGAACCGCAGACCGTGGCCATCGAGGACGAGCCGTTCGACTCGGTGATCTCCGACACCAGACGGATGGTGTAGGGGAAGTCTTCCTTGGTCGGCAGCATCGGACGGATCGCGCGCCAGGCCAGCTTGCCGTGACCGATTTCGCGACGGCCGGGCGAACCCATGCGGCCCGCTTCACCCACCGAATAGGGAGGGAAGTTGTAGTGCAGCAGGAAGTTCTCTTTGTAGGTGCCCTGCAGGCTGTCGATGTACTGCTCGTCCTCGCCGGTGCCCAGGGTGGCGACGACCAGGGCCTGGGTTTCCCCACGCGTGAACAGGGCCGAACCGTGGGTGCGCGGCAGGACGCCGACTTCCGACACGATGGCGCGGACCTTGTCGAGGGCGCGGCCGTCGACGCGGTGAGCGTTCTCGATGATGTCGCGACGCAGGACCTCGGCTTCGCACTCCTTGAAGGCGGCCGAGAACTTGGAACCGTCGACGCCTTCGGGGTTCTCGTCGGTTTTCACCAGCTTGGCGGCGGCGGCCTTCTTGGCGGCGTCGACGCCCGAGCGGCGCTCGTATTTGCCGGCGTGGGTGTAGGCGCTCTTGATGTCTTCACCGACCAGCGACTTGATCGAGGCGACCACGTCGGAGTGGTCTTCGGCCTGGAAGTCGAAGGGCTCCTTGGCGGCGTGTTCGGCCAGTTCGATGATGGCGTCGATCACAGGCTGCATGCCCGCATGCGCGAACATCAGGGCTTCGAGCATCTTCTCTTCCGACAGCTCCTTGGCTTCGGATTCAACCATCATCAGGGCGTCCTGCGTGCCGGCGACCACCAGGTCGAGGTCCGAGGTCGGGATCAGGTCGATGGCCGGGTTCAGCACCAGCTCGCCGTCGATCAGGCCGACGCGCGCGGCGCCGATGGGGCCCATGAAGGGCACGCCCGAGATGGTCAGGGCGGCCGAGGCGGCGACCATGCCCAGGACGTCGGGGTCGTTTTCCATGTCGTGCTGCAGCACGGTCACGACGACCTGGGTCTCGTTCTTGAAGCCCTTGACGAACAGCGGGCGGATCGGACGGTCGATCAGGCGGGAAACCAGGGTTTCCTTCTCGGACGGACGGCCTTCACGCTTGAAGTAGCCGCCCGGGATCTTGCCGGCGGCGAAGGTCTTTTCCTGGTAGTTGACGGTCAGGGGGAAGAAATCCAGGCCCGGCTTGGGGGCGCGGCCATAGACGACGGTGGCCAGAACCACGGTCTCGCCGTAGGTCGCCAGCACGGCGCCGTCGGCCTGGCGGGCGATGCGGCCCGTCTCCAGGGTCAGCGGGCGTCCGGCCCACTCGATCGTCTTGCGTTTGATATCGAACATATTTCGTCTTTCGTATCCCGGGCGGCGTATTCCGCGCGGGTTCCCATCATTGGGTGGAGCGCGGGGCGTTCAGTCCCGTGGTCCGTGGATCGCCGCGCCATCGCGGAAGACCCGGTGAGGGCCGACCTGGCCCTCGCGTCTGCGCCGTTTCAGTCCCGCGGCGCGCGGGTCGGCAAAGCAACAGCTAGAGCCTGATCGGTTGAGATGGAATCGCTTCGCGATTTCATCGATGCCGTGAATCAGGCTCCAGATTTATGCGAGAGCATGATTCACGTTTCTGTCGGAACCGCTGCGCGGTTCCACCAAAAACGATCATGCTCTAGGAACACAACGAGGCGCGGACGTGACCGCCCGCGCCTCGAAATGATCTCTATCGCGGTCCCGCGCCTTAGCGGCGAAGGCCCAGCTTGGCGATGAGCGCCTGGTAGCGACCGGCGTCGACCTTGTTCAGGTGGTCGAGCAGGCGGCGACGTTGCGACACCATCTTCAGAAGGCCACGACGCGAGTGGTTGTCCTTCTTGTGGGTCTTGAAGTGTTCGGTGAGGTTGGCGATGCGTTCCGACAGGATCGCGACCTGAACCTCGGCCGAGCCGGTGTCGCCGGCGGAGCGGGCGTTATCGGCGATGATCTCGTGCTTGCGTTCAGCAGTAACCGACATCGTAGAGTCCTTTCTTGGCCTACCGCGCTTCGCGCTACTTGAGGCCGTGGGGTCTCGGCCCTTGCCGGATGGCGAGGACCTAGAGGTTGAAAACGCGGTCGGGTTCTAGCCGGCCGGCCCGCAACTGACACAGCGCGACCAGGGTCTGACCCTGAAAGGCTGAAACCGTGCGCGAACCGCCGCTGAGGCGATCCTTGAGGGTTTCCACCTGACGGGGGAGCAGAACGATGGGGCGTCCCTGCCGAAGCGAGAAGGCGTCCTGTTCCGTGACGGCCAGCTCCGGGATGTCGTCCAGGGCGGTCGCAACGGGAAGCAAGCCTTCCGAGGCGGCGCCCCTATGCACCATTTCCTCCAGAGAATCCAGAGTGACGGCGTTTTGCGTGCTGAACGGCCCCACGCGCTCGCGTCTCAGGGCGCTGACATGACCCTCGGCGCCGAGGGCGGCGGCCAGATCGCGGGCCAGCGAGCGGACATAGACGCCCTTGCCGGTGCGGATGGTCAGTTCGACATGGTCGGCGTCCGGCGCGTTCGTCACCTCGGCCGAATGGATGGTGACGCGGCGGGCCTGAAGCTCGAACGCCACGCCGTCGCGGGCCAGGTCATAGGCGCGGGCGCCGTCCACCTTGATGGCCGAGAAACGCGGCGGCGTCTGGTCGATTTCGCCGACGAAGGCCGGCAGAGCCGCCTGCACCTGATCCACCGTGGGGCGCACGTCGGATCGGCCGATGATCTCGCCCTCGCGGTCCACGCTGTCGGTCGAGACGCCCCAGTTGATGGTGAAGCGATAGACCTTCTGCGCCTCCATCATCATCGGCACGGTCTTGGTGGCTTCTCCCAGCGCGATGGGCAGGATTCCGCTGGCCAGCGGGTCCAGGGTGCCGGCGTGACCGGCCTTCTGGGCGTTGAACAGACGACGGATGCGGCTGACGGCCTCGGTCGATCCCATCTCGAACGGCTTGTCCAGGCAGACCCAGCCATCGACGATGTCGCCCTTCTTCTTGCGGGCCATCTAAATCCTTCCCCACAGGGGGAGGGGGACCGCGCGCAGCGTGGTGGAGGGGGCTGATCGGCGCACAGTGTCTGGGGCGAGCCCCCTCCACCGCTTCGCGGTCCCCCTCCCCCGTTGGGGGAGGATTGTCAGCATCAGTCTTCGCCCTCGTCTTCGTCGCGGCGTTCCAGGTCGGCCTGGACGCGCGGGTCAGCGAACAGGCGGTCCATGTGGCTGGCTGCGTCGAAGCTGTCGTCGTGGCGGAAACGCAGGTCGGGCGTGAACTTCATGTCCAGACGACGCCCCAGTTGCCCGCGCAGGAATTTGGCGTGGGCGTTCAGCGCATTGATGATTTCGCTTTCGTGGCCGTTGGTCGGCGCCGTCTCGACGCCCGCGCCCAGCGGCTCCACGAAACAGGTGGCGTGTTTCAGATCGGGCGACAGCCGCACCTCGGTCACGGTGACGGAGACCCCGGCCAGGGCCTCGTCGTGGATGTCCTGTTCGCGCAGAATGTCGACCAGGGCGTGGCGGATGAGTTCGCCTGCGCGCAACTGGCGCTGGCTGGGTCCGGCGGGACCGGAGGCGTTACGGGTATGTTGCTTGTGGGCCATCGGCCGCTCCTTTTTCATCGCCCGCCGGGGCTCGGACCCGGCCGGATAAGCGAAAGGCGGGCGGTCTAGGCGCGTGGAGCCGCCGTGTCCAGTTTTGCCGCTCTGACAGAGCGCATGACTTCGCTGGAGGCGATGGACCGCACGGGGCGAACGGACACCCCTCCTGCGTTCAGAACGCCCGCCGTCCAGTGGTTGCACAGGTGCAGGATCGAGAAGGTCTCGCGGCTGGCGAAGAAGCGGGCGTCGTCGCCGAGACGGGCGGCGGCGACGCGCGGAGCGCCGCTGGACAAGTCCAGCGAGGCTTCGATCCGCGCGGCCATCCGCTCGAAGTCTGCGCGTGAAAGCGTCAGGGACGCCTGCTCGTGCGCGTCGTAGCGGTTGCGGGGATCGACGCTTTCCGGGTTCAGCATCAGCACCGAAGGATTGGCGGGTCTGAAGAAGGCGCGCGCCCCGTCGGGCAGGCGGTCCGAGATCGGACTCTGATCGACATAGAACCTGGCGTCGCCCCAGCCGATCAGCACCCATTCGCCGGGCGCCAGGGTCGATACCGCCTGCGCCAGCGGCCCGCCGCGCTGCATCAAGGCCTGACGCGGCACGGCCAGGTCGGTGTGAAATCCATTGTCCAGCACCAGCAAGGTCACAGCCCCGGCTGGATCTGCGGCATTCAGGTGCGGCGGCGTGGTCCAGGTCAGCAAGGCGGCGATCCATCCAGCCAGAACCGCCAGAACCAGACCCGTCCTCAATGCTTGAAGTCCTGCAGGCTGCAAAGGCGCTCTTCAGCCAGCAGGGCGCCGGGCGGGGGGCCTTGCAGAACCGGCAGCAGGGCAAAGCCGTCCTGACGGACCGCGAACGCCAGCCAGCCCACGGACTGACCGTCGCACAGGCGCGAACCCTCGTCCGACACCACACGCCGCACCTCGATCTGGGCCTGGTCCGGGACCGCCATCACGCCTGCGAAGGTGGATGTCGCGGTCGCCTTTTCATCAGCGGCCACCAGCCGGTGAGGGGCGGAGGTCAGGCGTTTTCCATTGTCCATGACCAGGGCCGCGCCCTCAGCCTGAAGGCTGCGTCCGCCCTCGGCTGCATTATAGCGCCCGGACAGCAGGGTTTCGCCGACCACGACCTGGCCGCGTCTGGCAAGGGGAGCTTCGGTCGGGCGGGCGGTCATCAGATAGTGCAGCGCAGGCTCGACGGCGAAGGCCCCGATCAGCACCGCCGCGAACGCGCCGAGGCCGATGCCGAACATCGCCCATTTCGGCGGCGGGGCATTGGTCATTGGCGCTGTCGTCGTCATGCCTCCCATCCTGAAACGGAGTCGTGAATATAGCGAGAATCAGTCGGGTCTGGGGGCGGACGAACCCGACGCGGTGGCCCATTCTCCACGCCATTCATAGCTCAGCGTCGTACAATGTCGGAAGGTTCCATCGGCCCACTGACCCACTGCCTGCATGGTCAGGGGACGGCCTGCCCGCACTCGGCTCATGATCAGCCAGGCATTGTCGGCTCCTGGACACAGGGCGCGCGAAAGGCCTCGCCCGTCACCGACAGTCTGGCTGATGGCGTAGAGGTCGTTCTCTTTGGCGCCTGCGGGCAGGACGCGGCGCGCCCCATCGGGACCGCCGCGCGTGAACTCCGCCGATCCGCGCGCGGTGGTGGAGAACAGACGCTCCACATTGACTGCGCCGAACAGGCCGCGCCGCACCTCCAGCGTGACGCCCTTGGTCATGGCGGAGGTGATCCGGTCGGCGGCGTTATAGGCCAGGAACCGGGTGTCGGCGTGGGCGGGCGCCGCCGCGCAAACGGCGGTCAGGGCGGAGACGACGGGGGCGGCGGTGGCGATCAGGTGGCGCATGGTGTCCTGTGTCGGCAGGCTTTGCGGCGAGAACGCGGCTTTACGAACGGCTTCTAGAGTTCGCCAAGACAGCGCAGGGCGACCTCAAGGTTGCGCAAGCCGTCCTCGCCGGTCACCGCCGGCGTCTCGCCGGTGTTGATGGCGCGGGCGAAGGCCTCAAGCTCCTTCTTCAGCGGTTCGGCGGGCCAGGAGTTCAGCATCCGCGTCGAATAGGAGCCGTCCGGCTGCTGGCCGAAATATTCCGTGACCTGGCGGGTGATCAGGTCGGCGACGATGAACTTGGTCTTGGTGGCGACCTGCAGGGTGCGGGTCTTGTAGGGCGTGACCCAGTTGGTGGTGATGTGGGCGATCACCCCGTTGTCCAGGCGGAACTGCAGCAGGGCCGTGTCCTCGCGGTCGGCGCGGGTGCGGGCCAGTTGCGGCTGGACTTCGGTGATTTCGGCGCCGGTCAGGTGGCGGATGATGTCGATGTCATGCACGGCCAGATCGATGACCACCCCGACCTCGCCCATGCGCGGCGGGAAGGGACCGACGCGGGTGATCTGGATGGAGATGATCTCGTCGTCGGCAAGGGCGCGTTTGACCGCCTCCACCGCCGGGTTGAACCGTTCCACCTGACCGACCATCAGGACGCGGTCGTTGGCCTTGGCCGCGTCGATCATGCGCTGGGCGTCGGCGACGGTGGCGGCGATGGGCTTTTCGACCAGAACGTGGACGCCCCTTTCCAGCAGGGACACCCCGACCTCGGCGTGGAACCGGTTGGGCGTGGCGACGACGGCGGCGTCCAGACCGGCGTCGACAAAGGCCTGGGCCGTCGTGACCGGTGCTGCGCCATAGGCGGCGGCGACGCCTTGCGCCGTCACGGCGTCGGGGTCGAAGATGGTGGTCAGGTCGAACTCGCGCATTTCGGCGGCGACGCGCGCATGGTTGCGGCCCATGACGCCGACGCCGGCGACGCCGATCTTGAGGGGGGCGGTGGAGCTGCTCATGGATGCGACCCTTTGGTTTTCCCCCGGTCCGTCATCCTCGCCCTTGTGGCGAGGATCCATACGCTCGGTGTGTCCGGGGCGACGGGTCGAAGGTCTGAGTTTATGGATCCTAGGCACAAGGCCTAGGATGACGAAAGAAATAGCTTCGACTTTCAGTCTTTGAACGAAGCAACGGCGGCGATGATCTTGTCCTGCGTCGCGGCGTCCAGATCGGCGTGCATCGGCAGGCTGATGACCACGTCCTTCAGGCGCTCGGTCACCGGCAGACCCTGCGGTCCGCGCGGATAGTGCTTATAGGCCGGCTGAAGATGCAGGGGGATCGGATAATAGACCGCCGTCGGCACGCCCTGTTCCTTGAGGTGCGCGGCCAGGGCGTCGCGGTTCGGGTGTTCGATCGTATATTGCGCCCAGTTCGAGACATTGCCGGTCGGCGCCTCGGGAACCTTTGCGACATGCGGGCGCAGGCCGTCGTTATAGCGGGCGGCGGCGGCGTTGCGCCATTCGATCTCCTGGCTGAAGACCTTCAGCTTTTCGATCAGGACGGCGGCCTGGATGGTGTCCAGACGGCTGTTCAGGCCGATGCGCATGTTCAGATATTTGGGGTCGTGGTCGAAGGCGCCATCCTTCAGGTCAGACGCCACCGCCTTGCCGTGGACGCGGATGGAATCCATCAGCTGGGCCAGTTCGTCGTCGTCGGTCAGCACCGCTCCGCCGTCGCCGTAGCAGCCCAGCGGCTTGGCCGGGAAGAAGCTGGTGGTGGTGACGTCGGCCCATTTCAGCGGGTGGGCGCCGTCGATGGTGCAGCCGAAGCCCTGGGCCGAATCCGAGATCAGCTTCAGCCCGTGCTTGTCGCAGACGGCCTTGACGGCCGCATAGTCGGCGGGTTGGCCGAACAGGTCCACGGCGATGACCACGCGCGGGGTCAGGCGGCCTTCCTTCAGGGTCGCCTCGATGGCGGCCTCAAGGTGACCGGCGTCCATGTTGTAGGTGTCTGCGTCCACGTCGATGAAGACCGGCTCGGCGTCGAACCACGGCACGACTTCTGCGGTGGCGGCGAAGGTGAAGCTGGGCACGAAGACCGCATCGCCGCGTCCCACGCCCCAGGCCATCAACGGCAGGGCCAGGGCGTCGGTGCCGTTGGCGCAGCCCAGGGCGTGCTTGGCCTGACCGAAGGCGGCCAGATCGGCCTCGAACTGACGGACCTGGGGACCCATGACCCAGGCGCCGCCGACGACGGCCTCCTGAACGGCGGCCTCGATCTTGCCGCCAAGGCGAAGGCGCTGGGCCTGAAGGTCGATGAAGGGGATCATGAGGGTCGCTCTCCACGAAGGATAGGGCCACGAAGGACAGGGCCACCAAGGACGGGGCCACGAAGGACGGGGCTACGGTCCGATGGCTCAGGCCGCGAATGTGGCCGCTCTCCTAGCAAGATCATCCGCTCGCGCCAAACGGCTGAACCTCACTTCACGTTGCCCTTTGCAACGTCCGTCCCTCTTGGCGCCCGAAGCCCGGGGCCGTAAGCCAGCAGGATGACCAGCCTAAGCGCCGCCAAAGCCAGGGTCTCGAACTGGCTGTTCGAGGATGCCCTGCCCCTGTGGGCGGATCGCGGCGTCAGCGCCGACGGGCGGTTTTTCGAACAACTGGATTTCGAGGGCCGTCCCGTGGCGGGCCTGCGGCGCCGCACGCGGGTTCAGGCGCGTCAGGTCTATGTCTTCTGCGAAGCGGCTGATCTGGGCTGGCGGGCAGGACACGCCGTGGCCCAGACGGGCCTGGACCGGATGATCGACCTCTGCCGTCGTGACGACGATTTATGGGTCAGGGCGACCAATGATGACGGCGCGGTGGTCGATGATGCGCCGGACCTCTATGATCTGGCCTTCGTCCTGTTCGCCCTGGCGGCCGCGCACCGGGTGCTGGACGATCCGCGCGCACGGCCGTTGGCGCTTGATACGGTGGCGGCCATCCAGTCGCGGATGAGCGCGCCGCATGGCGGCTGGCACGACGCCCTGCCGCCGCGGCTGCCGCGCCGCCAGAACCCGCACATGCATGTGCTGGAGGCGATGCTGGCCTGGCAGGCGATTGCGCCCGATCCGGCATTCGAAGCGGCGGCGCGCGTGTCTCTGGACCTGTGTCGCGGCCATTTCGTGATCGACGGCGCGATCCGAGAGTATTTCACCGAGGACTGGCGGCCCGATCCGCAGACGGGCCATGTCATCGAACCGGGGCATCTTGAAGAATGGGCCTGGCTGCTGCGTCAGGCGCAGGGGGTCGGTTTCGAGGTCGGGGTGGAGCCGGAGAGCCTGCACCGTCGGGCGGTCGCGCGGGGTCAGACGCCGCTTGGCATGATCCGCGAGATCGATCCGTCAGGCGTGGCCCTGGACGGCGGGCGCCGCCTCTGGGCGCAGACCGAGGCGATCCGCACGGCGCTGGCTTTCGGCGACGCCAATGTCGGGGAACGGGTGGATCGATTGTTCGCGACCCATCTGGCGACCGATGTTCAAGGGCTGTGGACCGACAGCTATGATGCAGATGGTCGATCTCACGACGGGGCTGTGCCAGCCTCCAGCCTCTATCATCTGATGACGGCCTTCTCCGAACTGCTGAGACACAAGCCATGAGCGGCGTGCCTGCGGTCTTCCTCGACCGTGACGGGGTGCTGATCGAAGACTGCGGTTATCCGCACAGGCCCGAGCATCTGGTCCTGATCCCCGGCGCGGCCGAGGCTGTGCGGCGCCTGAAGGCGTTGGGCTATCTGACCGTGATCGTCACCAACCAGTCGGGCGTGGCGCGCGGCCTGTTCACCGAGGAGCAGATGCACGATTTCAACGCTCTGCTGATCGCGCGCCTGGCGCAGGACGGAGGCGTGATCGACGCTGTCTACGCCGCGCCTTATCACGCCGATGCGGTGATCGAACGCTATCGCCACCCGGACCATCCCGACCGCAAGCCCAATCCGGGGATGCTGCTGCGCGCGATTGCGGAGCATGGGATCGATCCCGCCCGATCCCTGATGATCGGCGACCAGCCGACGGATGTTGAGGCGGCGCGGCGGGCGGGGGTTTCAGGCCGCCTGTTCGAGGGCGGTGATCTGGACGTCTTTGTTCGGGGATTGGCCCCAGGCTGAACGCGGCCGTCTTTCGCAATTCCTTACGCCGTGAATATATGGATGTGTGTGTTGCTGAAGGAGCCGCCCGTGGCATTTGTTGAACGTCGCTGGACATCGCCGGATGGGCTGAGCCTGTATGCGCGCGACTATGCCCCCGGTCCCGGCGCGGCCCGGCCACCGGTCATCGCCATCCACGGTCTGACCCGCAACAGCGCCGATTTCGAAGCCATCGCCCCCCTCTTGGCCCAGAGCGGGCGGCGGGTGCTGGCGGTCGATGTGCGCGGGCGCGGCCTGTCGGATCGCGCGCCGGATCCCATGACCTATACGCCGGATGTCTATGCCCAGGACGTGCTGACCCTGATGGATGAGGCGGCGATCAGTCGGGCGGTCTTTCTCGGCACCTCGATGGGCGGATTGATCACCATGGCTCTGACGGCGGCCCGGCCGAATGCCGTCGTCGCCGCCATCCTGAACGACATCGGCCCGGAGGTGGCGATGGAGGGGCTGGCGCGGATCGCCAGCTATAGCGGCCAGCCGGTCCAGATCGAAACCTGGGGTGACGCCGCAGCCTACGCCAGGCGGATCAACGGCGTGGCCTTCCCGCATTATTCCGACGCCGACTGGGACGGGTTCGCGCGCCGCATCTTCCGCCAGCATCCAAACGGCGAGATCGGCCTGGACTATGATCGCGACATCTCCGTGCCGATCCGGGCGGCGGGCGCCCAGGCCCTGGTTCCTAACCTTTGGCCCGACTTCCGCCGTCTGGCGAGAAAGAAGCCCACCCTGCTGGTGCGGGGCGGAAACTCCGATCTGCTCAGCCCCGAGATCGCCGACAGGATGAAGAAGGCCGCGCCGTCGATGGCCTATGTCGAGGTTCCCGGCGTGGGTCACGCGCCCATGCTGGATGAGCCGGAAGCGCGGGCGGCGATCTTCGCGTTTCTGTCAGAGGTGCAGTGAGCCGGTTTGGGCGTCGTTCGCGCATCTGACAGCCGTCATCCTCGGGCTTGACCCGAGGATGACGGCCGCTGTGCCTAAGCGGAGGGGCGCAGCCCGACCCGCACCCGGCCCTCGGGTCAAGCCCGAGGGTGACGCTCTAAGAAATAATGCTCAGTCCTTCGTCGGATCGACGCGGGACTTGTCGCCATAGGTCAGGGCCAGGAAGACGTCTTCCAGGTCCGGGTCTTCGGTGGTGATGTCGGCGATGGTCAGGCCGACCGCGCGCACGGCGTTGATGACCTGTTCGACCGATGACTGGCCCTTCCTGTAGGTTACGGCGAAGGCGCCGCCAGGACGGGCGGTGACGACAAAGCCGTTCAACTCCGGCGGGACCGTCTGAGGCGTTTCGGGCGTGACGACCACATTGCGGCTGTCCAGGCGGCGCAGCAGTTGCGGCGTCGGCTCGCAGGCCACCACCTCGCCCCGGTTGACGATGGCGATGGTGTCGCAAAGCTCCTGCGCCTCTTCGAGGTAGTGGGTGGTCAGGACGATGGTGACCCCTTCCTCGTTGATCCGGCGGACATAGGCCCACAGTTGGCGGCGCAGTTCGACGTCAACGCCCGCCGTCGGCTCGTCCAGGATCAGGATGGGCGGGTTGTGCACCAGGGCCTTGGCCACCATCAGGCGGCGCTTCATGCCGCCGGACAGGGCGCGGACATAGGCGTTGGCCTTGTCCGACAGGCCCAGCGCCGCCAGCAGTTCGTCGGAGCGGCGCTGGTTTTTCGGCACGCCATAGAAGCCAGCCTGCACCTCCAGCGATTCGCGCGGGGTGAAGAAGACGTCGGCGACGATTTCCTGCGGCACGACGCCCAGGGCCGCTGCGGCGTCGCGCGGCTCCTTGTCGATGTCGCGGCCCCAGATCCTCACCGTGCCTTCGGATTTCTTCACCACCCCGGCCAGGATGTTGATCAGGGTCGACTTGCCCGCGCCGTTGGGGCCCAGCAGGCCGAAGACCGAACCCCGTGGAATCACCAGATCAACGCCCCGCAGCGCCGTCTTGGGGGCCGCCTTCTTCGAACCGGCGTAGGTCTTCTTGAGGCCCCGCACCTCGATGGCGTTGTCGGGCAGGGCGGAGGTCTCGGGCATGGTCAGGCAAACTCGGCGCGGAAAGGCGAGCGCATAGGTAGGAGGCGGACGCCGGTTCGCCAAGCCGGTGATCCCAGGTAGACAAATCTGCGCGTCTTTTTGACAAGGATGCTTGACCAGTCATTTGGTTGTGTCTAGCTTGCTTGTCATAGAGACAAATCTGCTTGACGGAGAAACACCATGACGACCCGCAAACCCCTCACCCGGACCCGCCTGATCGGCTTCGCCGCCATGGCTGTGTGCGCCATCGGCTACATCGGCGCCGGCCTGGCCCTGCTGGCGGGCAAGATGGACTACCTGGACATGACCCATGCGGCTTTGGCCGGCGCCTCTCTTGCCGTGATCGGCGAGATCGGCCTGTGGGTCGGCGCGGCCTGTCTGGGCCTGACCCTGTTCAAGAAACGCAAGGCCATGCTGAACCGCCTTCTGCGCCGTCCGACCGCAGCCGAGGTTTGACCTTCAGGTCGGGTCCGCCTAGAGGCTGATCGAGGACTGACGGATTGCTCCGCGACCTGTCGGTCCTCGCGAATCAGGCTCTGTGATTGAATCTGGAGCGAATATCTGAGTTCGAATGCGGTCGCATTCGAACCGATTTCGCTCTAGGAACGGCGCGAGCCTTCCAGACCCGGACCGGACCATGCCTCCCCGCCATCCCGACGCCATCATTCCCCCGCCCGAAGAAGTCGTGGTTTCGACCAAGCGCGTCGCGTGCGACGGCGGCGGCGGCGCGCTGGGCCACCCGCTGGTCTATATGGACATGGGCGCCGACGACTTCATCGAGTGCAGCTATTGCGATCGCCGGTTCGTCCTGTCGGCGCAGCCGCACGACGAAAGCGAGTATCTGAGCCCGGCCGCCCGCGCGCCCGAGGCGCACTGATCCCGCTTTCCGGGGTTTTGTCACCCCAGTTGAATCGAGGTCGGCGCCGCTTCTGTCTATAAAAGGGCGTCGATTTGCGCCCTCCCCGGCATGGAGACTGAAGCCTTGCGTTATCTGCACACGATGGTCCGCGTAAAGGATCTCGACGCCTCGCTGCGCTTCTATTGCGACCTGCTGGGTCTGCAGGAGGTGCGCCGCACCGAGCATGAGGCGGGGCGTTTCACCCTGATCTTCCTGGCCGCGCCAAAGAACCTGGAGCAGTCGGCGGCGGAACGCTGCCCAGAGCTGGAGCTGACCTTCAACTGGGATGCGGAAGACTATCCGGGCGGCCGTAACTTCGGCCATCTGGCCTATAAGGTCGACGACATCTACGCCGCCTGCCATCGTCTGGCCGATGGCGGAGTGACCATCAACCGGCCGCCGCGGGACGGCCATATGGCCTTTGTCCGTTCGCCGGACGGCATCTCCATCGAACTGTTGCAGGAAGGCGAACCGCTGGCGCCCGCCGAACCCTGGGCCTCCATGCCGAACACGG
The DNA here is from genome assembly GCA_963522565.1 of uncultured Brevundimonas sp. GTDB lineage: Bacteria > Pseudomonadota > Alphaproteobacteria > Caulobacterales > Caulobacteraceae > Brevundimonas. The sequence goes on from CAUQZC010000002.1 coordinate 221,794, forward strand.
GAATCTGGTGAGGATGCGAACGGCCCTGGCGCCGGTTGCGGCGGTTCTGATGCTGTCCGCCTGCGCTTCCACGACCGAGAGCAACACCGGCCGCACCGCGACCGAGCAGCTTCTGCTGGCCCGCGCCTCCGATCATGCGGTCGAGGGTCTTTCCCTGCCTTTGCCCGCAGCCTCGGCCGTCTTCATCGATGATGTCTATTTTCAGGGCGAGGGCAGCCGTTACGCCGTCAGCGCCATCCGCGCCGCCCTGTCCGACGCCGGTTTCCGGCTGGCCCGCAACAAGGACGAGGCGGATGCGGTGTTTGAAATCCGAGCGGGCGCCCTGTCGCTGGAGCAGATGCGCCGTGTCTTCGGCCTGCCGGACATGCGGATCCCGATCAATGAGAGCCTGAATGTGGTCTCCCTGCCGGAGCTGTCGGTCTACAGCTACCGTGACCGGGTGGGCGTCGCCGAGTTTTCCGGCTTCCTCTATGAGGCCAGGACGGGGGCGCCGCTGGGGGCGGTTCTGCCCATGATCGGCGCCTATCGCATCCGCAGCCACAAGGCCTTCATGGTCGTGTCGTGGGGCCAGCAGCAGGCCGTGCCGGGGCAGCGCGATCCGGGATCGAGCTGGAAGGAATTCTAGCGGCTGACGCGGGGGCGTTCGAGCCCTATGTTCCGGCCATGACCGAGACGACTGCGCCTGAAAATCCAGAGACCGAACGCCAGATGACGCAGGACGGCCCCGCGCTTCGGCTGTGGATGATCGACGCCTCGGCCTATATCTTCCGCGCCTATCACGCCCTGCCGCCGCTGACGCGCAAGTCGGACGGCCTGCCGGTTGGGGCGGTCCAGGGCTACTGCAACATGTTGTGGAAGCTGCTGAAGGACATGAAGGGCGCAGACGGCCCGACCCATCTGGTGGCCATCTTCGACCATTCGGAAAAGACGTTCCGCAACACCCTGTACGATCAGTACAAGGCCCACCGCCCGCCGCCGCCCGAAGACCTGATCCCGCAGTTCCCGCTGGTGCGCGAGGCGACGGCGGCGTTCGGGGTGCATTGCGTCGAACTGCCCGGCTATGAGGCCGACGACCTGATCGCCACCTACGCCTGCAAGGCGCGCGACGCGGGCGGGGAGGCGGTGATCGTGTCGTCCGACAAGGATCTGATGCAGCTGATCGGCGGCGGCGTCGTGATGTGGGACCCGATGAAGGACCGGCGTCTGGCCGAGCCTGAGGTCTTTGAAAAGTTCGGCGTTGCGCCGGAGAAGATGGTCGATCTTCAGGCCCTGATCGGCGACAGCGTGGACAATGTGCCGGGCGCCCCCGGCATTGGCCCCAAGACGGCCGCCCAGTTGTTGGAAGAGTATGGCGATCTGGACACCTTGCTGGCGCGGGCGGGCGAGATCAAACAGCCGAAGCGCCGCGAGACGCTGATCAATTTCGCCGACCAGATCCGTCTGTCGCGCGAGCTGGTGCGGCTGACCTGCGATGCGCCAGCGCCCGAGGCGATCGACGATTTCGCCGTGCGCGATCCCGATCCCGCGATCCTGTCGGCCTTCCTGGAGACGATGGAGTTCCGCTCGCTGCAGCGCCGCGTCGGCGACGGCAAGGCCGGGCCCAGCGAGGTTTCGGCCTTTGCGCCCAAACGCGCGCCCAACCTGTCGGCGCCGGTTGCCACGCCGCGATACGGTCAGGTCGCGGACGGTCCGGCCGAGGTCCAGACCTTCGATCACTCGACCTATGAATGCGTTCAGACCGAAGAGGCGCTGGATCGCTGGATCGCGCGCGCGACCGAGGTGGGAGTGGTCGGTTTCGACACCGAGACCGACGCCCTGTCGGCGACCCATGCGGGTCTGTGCGGCGTGTCGCTGGCGGTCGGGCCGAACGAAGCCTGCTACATCCCCCTGACGCACGAACACGAACCGCAGGCGAACGAGGGCGGCCTGTTCGGCGAACCGGGCGAGGAGCGCGAGCCGATCCATCAGCTGGACAAGCCCACGACCCTGGCCAAGCTGAAGACCCTGCTGGAAGACCCGTCGGTCCTGAAGGTGCTTCAGAACGCCAAGTACGACGTCGCCGTCATGGCGCGCCGGGGCATTCGCGTCGCGCCCTATGACGACACCATGCTGATCTCCTATGTGCTGGAGGGCGGGCTGCACGGTCACGGCATGGACGAGCTGGCGCGCCTGCACCTGGGCCACGAGCCGATCCCGTTCAAGCGCGTGGCGGGGACCGGCAAGAGCCAGAAATCCTTCAAGCACGTCGCCCTGAAGCCGGCGGCGGAATATGCCGCCGAGGATGCGGACGTAACGCTGCGGCTGTGGCGTATCCTGAAACCCCGTCTGGCGCGCGAGGGCCTGTCCACCGTCTATGAGACGCTGGAACGCGCCATGCCCACCGTGCTGGCGGACATGGAGCTGAACGGCGTCCGCATCGACCCCGACCGGCTGAAGCGGTTGTCCAGCGAGTTCGGCCTGCGCATGGCCGAGCTGGAGGCCGAGGCCGAGCGGATCGCCGGGCGGCCTTTCAACATCGGCTCGCCCCGCCAGATCGGTGAAATCCTGTTCGGCGAAATGAACCTGCCGGGCGGCAAGAAGACCGCCTCCGGCCAATGGGGCACCGACGCCAGCGTGCTGGAGGAGCTGGCGCTGAGCCACGACCTGCCGCGCACCATCCTGGACTGGCGTCAGCTGTCCAAGTTGAAGGGCACCTATACCGACGCCCTGATCGCCGCCGCCGATACCCGGACCGACCGGGTCCACACCAGCTATCAACTGGCGGCCGCCTCCACGGGGCGTTTGGCTTCCAGCGACCCGAACCTGCAGAACATTCCGATCCGCACCGAGACGGGCCGGGAAATCCGCCAGGCCTTCATCGCCGCGCCCGGCCATGTGCTGATCAGCGCCGACTACAGCCAGATCGAACTGCGTCTGCTCGCCCATATCGGCGACATTCCTGAACTGAAGCGGGCCTTCAAGGCCGGACTGGACATTCACGCGGCCACGGCGTCCGAGATGTTCGGCGTTCCCGTCGAGGGAATGCCGTCCGAGACCCGTCGCCGGGCCAAGGCCATCAACTTCGGCATCGTCTATGGCATTTCCGCCTTCGGTCTGGCCGCCCAGCTGGGCATCGATCAGGGCGAGGCCGGGGCCTATATCAAGACCTATTTCGAACGCTTCCCCGGCATCCGCGCCTATATGGACAGGACCAAGGCCGAGGTGCGCGAGGCGGGCTTCGTCTCCACCGTCTTCGGCCGCCGCATCCACATCCCCGCCATCCACTCGAAATCGGGCGCCGAGCGGCAGTTCGGCGAACGCGCCGCCATCAACGCCCCGATTCAGGGCGCCGCCGCCGACATCATCCGCCGCGCCATGATCCGCATGCCGGGCGCTCTGGTCGAGGCCGGGCTGAAAACCCGGATGCTGTTGCAGGTGCACGACGAACTGGTGTTCGAAGCCCCGGAGGACGAGGCCGAACGCGCCATCGTGATCATCAAGCGGATCATGGAGAACGCCTCCGATCCGGCTGTCGCCCTGACCGTGCCGTTGGTGGTGGAGGCCCGCGCCGCCGCCAACTGGGACGAAGCCCACTGACGCCGGCAGCCGCCTTATGACCCTGCGTCAGCAACATCTATGGATCGCCATTGTCACCACGCTGGGTGTCTGGGGCCTTTATGGCTGGCGGCTGATCGAACATGTCCGGCTGGGCGATCTGGCCCGGTCGGGGTTCGCAGGCAAGATGGGCGGTCTGTTCCTGCTGGGCCTGGTGTTGATCGTTCTGGCCGAAGGGGTGCTGACCCTGATTGCGCGGCTTCTGCCCCACCCCGACACGCGCGAGGGGGCGGCGGAACGCAAGGCCTCGCTGCAGGCCAGTCATATTTCGCTGATGGCCCTGATCGGCCTGATCAGCCTGAGCGCGGCGGTCTTGTTCGTTTTGGGCTGGATCGGCCAGCCTGTCCTGTCGCGTCTGCTGGCCGCCGTAACGCCCGCCAATCTTCTGGTTCTGATCGCCAACGGGCTGATGGCCTGTATCGTCGTGTCGGAACTGATCCGCTTCTCCATGACCCTCGTCCTGCTGCGGGCGAGGCGTTAGATCACCGTCAAAGAGGAAACAACGCCATGGCCGACGCCTATTCCAACCTGCTGATCGAACGCCACGAAGACGGCTATGCGGTGGTGACCCTGAACCGGCCCGAGGCCCTGAACGCCCTGAACGCGGCCCTGTTCAAGGATCTGGCCGACTTCCTCGACAGCGTCGAACAGGACGACAGCGTGCGTTGTCTGATCCTGACCGGCGCGGGCGAAAAGGCCTTCGCCGCCGGGGCCGACATCAAGGAGATGGCGGACCAGACCTACGCCCAGATGTATGCGGACAACTATTTCGCTCTGGGCCATGACCGGATCACCCGGTTCAGGAAACCGATCATCGCGGCGGTCAATGGCTTCGCCCTGGGCGGGGGCTGCGAACTGGCCATGCTGTGCGACTTCATCATCGCCAGCGACAAGGCGAAGTTCGGCCAGCCCGAGATCAATCTGGGCGTCGCGCCCGGCATCGGCGGATCGCAGCGCCTGACCCGGCTGGTGGGCAAGTCCAAGGCCATGGACATGGTCCTGACCGCCCGGATGATGGATGCGGAAGAGGCCGAACGCGCCGGCCTGGCCAGCCGCGTCTTCCCGCACGACACCCTGCTGGACGAGGTGCGCAAGATCGCCGCCAAGATCGCTTTCCAAAGCCCGCTGGCCGTCATGGCCAACAAGGAGATGGTCAACGCCGCGCTGGAGACGACCCTGACGCAGGGGGTGCAGTTCGAACGCCGCCTCTTCCACTCGCTGTTCGCCTTCGAGGATCAGAAGGAAGGCATGGCCGCCTTCGTCGAAAAGCGGAAACCTGCGTTCAAGGGGCGTTGATCGGTCAACCGTTTGCCGCGTTCCGGCGTTAGGGACGGGTCATGATCCGTCTCTTCGCCGCCCTTCTTGCGTCCGTGATCCTGGTTCTGCCCGTCGGCGCCTGCGCCCAGACGACGCAGGGCATTCCGTTCACGCCCGTCCAGCCGGTCTTCCAGTCGAACCGAATCATCGTCGAGACGCGTGGGACCGGGCCGGACATCATCTTCATCCCCGGTCTGGGCTCGACCGCCGATGCCTGGCGTTCGACGGCGGCGCAGCTTCAGGGGCGTTACCGCGTCCATCTGATCACCCTGCGCGGCTTTGGTCAGACGGACATCGGCGGCAACGTCAGCGGCGGTCTGGCGGGACCGGCCGCCGCCGAGATAGAGCGCTTCATCCGTACACAGAAGATCGAGCGCCCCGCTCTCATCGGTCATTCGCTGGGCGGACAGGTGGCCATCCGTGTGGCCGCGGACATGGGCGACAGGATCAGCCGGGTCATGGTGGTGGATTCCGCGCCCTTCTTCCCCGCGCTGGTCGACTCGCGCGTGACCTCCGCCCAGATCGAGCCGATGGCGCGGCTGGGCTATCAGGCGCTGATGCTGTTCGGCGATCAGGCGTTGAAGTCCCAGGTGGCCAATCTGGGCGGTGATCTGGGGCTGGCGGGCGACATGGTGTTTGGCGGCCTGGGCCTGCAGGGCGGCGACCGGCGGGTGCTGGCGCAAGGTCTGTATGAGGCCCTGACTGTCGATCTGCGCCTTCGTCTGCGTCAGGTCACGGCGCCCATGACCGTCGTCTATGGCTGGACCCCGAACACCGACAGCCCCCGCAACCGTCTGGAGGGTCTGTACCGTTATGGCTTCAGCAACCTGCCCCGCCCCGCCCGTTTTGAACGGATCGAAGGCGCCGAGCATCAGGTGATGATCGACCAGCCTGCGCGGTTCCAGTCAGCGGTCGAGCGGTTTTTGAGTTGACGTCTGGACGGCGCCCGCGCGGATTGGCATGACGGGGTTCTACGGGGATACAGTTCATGATCCGCAAGACCGCCGCCTTCGCCGCCGCTGCCCTTTTGGCCGCCTGCACCACGACGGTAGATCCGATCACGGCCAATGCGCCATTGAAGATGGCGTTCACGGAACCTGTCGCCACGCTGGAGCAGCGCGCGGCCGAGGGGGACCGTCAGGCGCAATATGCGCTGTCCTTCCTGAAAAAGATCGGGCTGCGCGGGGTCGAGGCGGATCCTGTCGCGGTCGAGATGTTGCGCGCTAGTGCGGGCCAGTCCTTCACGCGGATCATGCCCATCTACCAGCCCGGCGTTAAGGGCGCGCCAGGCACGATTCTCAATGTGCCGATCACCGATCCGGGCATCAGCGACGCGGATGCGCGTCGAATGGACGTCTGCGGCCTGATGCTGCTGAGCGGCCTGCCAGCCATGGGCGGAGAACTATGCGGCGGACCGGCCGCCTATGCCGACCTCGTGCCGGGCGCCATGGCGGCGCGTCAGGACCTGATGATGAGCCGAACCGTCGTCGACCCGGCCAAGGTCGAGCGTTGCGAGGATGTGGGAGCGTTGTGGGCCTCGGCTATCGTTCGTTTCCAGAATGGCGCGACGGATGAGGCGGTGGCGGCGACTGATCGGATCATCGCGCTGTGCGGCGAGGCCGAGCCGTCATGGCACGCCCGCACCATGCGCGCCCTTCTGGCCCTGAACGACGAAGACCCGGACAAGGCCGTGGCCCTCCTGGCGCCGATCCCGCGTCCGGCGCCTGCCCCCATCGGCGGTTATGTGAACTTCGTCGCCATGGCGGCGCAGGCCCAGCGCGAGGACTGGCCCGCTTATGGGCGCGAGCGCGACGCGGTGATCGCCGCCTCTCTGGACGCGCTGAAGGCGGAGCCGCAGGCCAAGGCGGTGGGGCAGTTGGTGGAAGGCCCCGCCACGGTTCACCTGATCGAACGCACGACCGCGATTCATCCCGGCCTGACGGGTCTGGTTGTCGGCCTGGTCCAGTCAACCGATCCGAAGGCGGTCCCGCGCACCTATTGGCTGACGACCTCGCCCGATCCGACAGGCGGTGATGCGCCGGTCTATTTCCTGGATGAATACCGCTGCGATGGGCGTTCAACCTTCATGTATTTCCCGCGCGGCGAGGATCGTCCGACCTCGGACACGGTCAAGGATCTGATCGGGCAGGCGCTGAAAGGGGATTTGAAACCTGCGTCGGGCATGGCCATTCAGGGCCCTCCCACCGCCTGCACCTTCCCCTATTTCGTGGCGCCGGGGCTGGGCGACGACGCGACCCGGCCGCCTCAGCCCATCGCCCCCAGCGTCTCCAGCACGCCCTTGCCGTAGCGATCCAGCTTGGACTGGCCGACGCCGGAGATGGCGCCCAGGCTGGTCATGTCGCCCGGTTCGGCGTGGGCGATCTCCAGCAGGGTCTTGTCCTGGAAGATGACATAGGGCGGGACATGCTGTTCCGAGGCCCGGTCGCGGCGCCAGGCGCGCAAGGCCTCGAACCGGGCGCGCACGTCGGCGTCCATCGTCTCCAGCGCCGCATTGCGCCCCTCGCCGGAACGGTCGCGGCGGCGCGGGGCGGCGTCGGCCCGCAGCGGCGCGCGGCGCACCTCGATCTGGCGTTCGGCCTTATAGACGGCGCGCACGGCCTCGGGGTCGCCGAGCCCGACCAGCGGCTTGCCGTCGTTGGGGTCTTCGACCAGCAGCCCCTCGAACAGGAGGTGATCCACGATCTCGCGCCATGAGGTCAGGGAAATGTCGCGCCCGATGCCCCAGGTGGACAGCTGTTGCTCCCACGGCTGCACGTCCTTGGTGCGGGCGGTCAGGTGGTCGACCACGCGGTTGCGCCCGAACCGGCCGCCCAGCCGCTGAACCGCCGCCAGCGCCTTTTGCGCCGGAACGGTGGCGTCATAGAGCTGGGGCGGGTCGCCGCAGATGTCGCAGACGCCGCAGGGCTGGGCGTCATGTTCGCCGAAGTACCGGCGCACGGCCTGGGCGCGACAGACGGCGCCGTCCAGCATGGCGAACAGCTGGCGGGTCTTTCGCACCTGGACCGATTTGACCTCTTCGGCCATCGGGCGGCTGTCGAGCCGACGCAGGGACCAGGCGATGTCGGACGGGCCGTACAGGGTGATGCCCTCGGCCGGCTCGCCGTCGCGCCCGCCCCGGCCGATCTCCTGCCAATAGGCTTCCAGCGACCCCGGCGGATCGGCGTGGATGACGAAGCGCACGTCGGCCTTGTCCACCCCCATGCCGAAGGCGATGGTGGCGACCATGACGGCGCCCTCCTCGGCCAGGAACCTTTCCAGCCGACGGTCGCGCTCCTTCGTGTCCATGCCTGCGTGATAGGCGATGGCGTTGGTCCCGGCGTCGCGCAGCGCCTGGGCCACGCGGTCGCAGCCGTCGCGGCTGCCGCAATAGACGACGCCCGACTTGCCCCGCCGTTCGCGCACCAGTTCGATGACCCGCGCGTCCGTCTTGGCGCGAGAGGCGCTCTCCTTGCGCTCGGCCGACAGTTGCAGGTTCGGACGCGCGAAACTGTCGACGAAGACCCGGGCCTCTTCCAGCCGCAGCGAGCGCAGGATGTCGTCGCGGGTGCGGGCGTCGGCGGTGGCGGTCACGGCGATGCGCGGAACATGGGGGAACCGCTCGGCCAGAAGGCCCAGATTGCGATAGTCGGGTCGGAAGTCGTGGCCCCATTGCGAGACGCAGTGGGCCTCGTCGATGGCGATCAGGCTCAGCGGCAGTTCGGCCAGACGATCCATCATCGCCCCCGCCGCCAGACCTTCGGGCGAGACATAGAGCAGGTCCAGTTCGCCGGATCGCGCGGCCGCCCAGATGGCCGAACGCTCGTCCAGCGAGACGCCGGAATCCAGACGCGCGGCGGCCACGCCCTGCTGTTTCAGCGCCTCGACCTGATCGGTCATCAGGGCGATCAGCGGCGAGACCACCAGCCCGAGGCCGGGGCGCAGAATGGCGGGGATCTGATAGCAGACGCTCTTGCCGCCGCCGGTCGGCAGGACCGCCAGAACGTCGCCGCCGGACAGAATCTGCTCGACCACCTGTCCCTGCAGCCCCCGGAAGTCGCCGTGGCCCCAGACGCGGGCCAACAGGGCGCGCGCGTCCTCCAGCGTCTGGCTCTCGGCATAGGTGGGCAGGGTCTGCGTGGCGGACATCCTTCTATCGTGCTCTGTTTGTTCCATCAACGACATCCGCCCGACCGTCTGCACGGCCGGGCGTCTCGACGCCGATCAGGCGTAAATCTTAATGGGCGGGTGAGGGAGCGAACTGACCGCCGACACGGTATCTCCACAGATAGGCCGGCGCGGCCGATTCCATGCCGGTCGTATGGGTGACGCCCAGATCGGCCAGGGTGGCGGCGCCCGGCGACACGACATTGTCGTGCTCCAGCATCAGCACCTGATCGCGCGTCAGCGGCGGGGTGACGCCCAGAACGCCAACCAGCGAGAGCAGCGAACCCAGCGGCTTGGCCACGAAGAAGGGCAGGGGCGCCAGGAGCCGGTTACGACCCGTCTCGCGACAGACCAACTCCAGCACTTCACGGAATGTGTAGGTCGACGGCCCGCCCAGTTCGAAGGTCTTGCCCGCCGCATCGCCGCGGATGACGCCCCGCGCAATGGCCTCGGCGACGTCGCCGACATAGACGGGCTGGAACTTGGTTTCGCCGCCGCCGATAAGCGGCAGGACCGGCGAGAAGGTCGCCATGGCGGCGAAACGGTTCAGGAAGCCGTCGCCGGCGCCGAACACCAGCGACGGACGCAGGATCACCGCGTCGGGATAGACGGCGCGGACCTCGGTCTCGGCCTGAGCCTTGGTGCGGCCATAGGCGGAGGGGCTGTTTGCGGCGGCGCCGATGGCGGAGATCTGGACCAGACGTTTGACGCCCGCAGCCTTGGCGGCTTCGGCGATCGTCCTGGCGGCCTCGACGTGAACGGCCTTGAAGGCGCGCTTGCCGCCGCCCTCGTGCAGGACGCCGACCAGATTGACCACGGCGTCGGAACCGCGCACGGCGGCGGCGACATCCGCAGCATTGGTGATGTCGCAATGCAGGAACTGAATCTGGCCGGGATCGCCCAGCGGCTGGATCTCGATGGCCAGGACGGGGTTGCGCACGGCGACGCGGATGCGCCAGCCGCGACGGGCCAGGGCGCGCACGGCCTGCGACCCGATGAAGCCCGATCCTCCGAAGAGGGTCACCACGCCGGGGGCGAGGTCAGCCATGAGAAATCTCCAGTCGAAATCAGTGTCGGCGGGATAGACGATAGGCTCCTGCGCCGCAACGCACATCCGCCCTTCCGTCCAGCGACGAAAGGGCGGATGCGGTGGTCAGGGGCGGCCCACCAGGGCGTCGACCGAACCGGCGGTCACCGGGTGATACAGCGGGCGCGCCTCGGCGTAGATGCGGCGGGCCTGGGCGCGGCCCCAGTCGCCTTCGTTCCAGAGCGTCTGGAACAGCGGCAGGACGAACTTTCGGCGGCCCTGGCTGGTCAGGAACTTTTCGGCCGTGGCGACAGAGGGCTGGTAGCGATGGGCCAGGGCGATCTGCAGCCAGGCGAAGACCAGTTCGCTGTTGCCCTCATTGGCCAGGTTCAACGTCGATTGCAGATCGGCCAGCTGCGCATCGGTCAGCCAGTCGGCGTTGGCCGCCAGACCTTGCGGGCGCCAGCTGAGGAAGCGTTGGCGCTGCTGGGTGTTCCAGCCCGACCACGGGATGGCTGAGGCCGAACCCTTGTTCTGGAAGAAGGCGGCGGCGGCGACATCCACCGGCGCAAAGGCGTTGGACACAGGGGCGACGGCGTTTGACGGCAGGCCGGGCTGATAGACCCATTCATCCAGCTTCAGCTCGGATTCCAGTCGCGCGTCGCCCTTCACCAGATGGGCGCGGATGTCGTCCAGGAACATGGCCGTGGTCATCGGACGATAGGCGTTGCGGTCGAAATAGCCGCGCATCCAGGCGTCGAACTTCTCACGTCCGGCGATCCGCTCGATGGTGCGCAGGAAGGCGGCGCCCTTGTCATAGGCGATGGTGTTCATGCCGTCGTCCGGGTCGCGGCCCGTCAGGTTCAGATGCAGTTTGGTGTCGTCGGCGGGCAGGCTCTTCAGCTCGTCCTGCAGGCCGTCCCAGGCCAGGACCTGCTCCTGCACCGCCAGGTCATGACCATAGACGGACTCCATGATCCGGTTCTCGAAATAGGAGGTGAAGCCCTCGTTCAGCCAGAAGTCGTTCCAGGTGGCGTTGGTGACCAGATTGCCCGACCAGGAGTGCGCCAGCTCGTGCGCGACCAGGGACACCAGCGAGCGGTCGCCGGCGATGATGGTCGGCGTGGCGAAGGTCAGCTTGGGGTTCTCCATCCCGCCGAACGGGAAGGAGGGCGGCAGGACCAGCAGATCATAGCGGCCCCAGCGATAGGGGCCGTAAAGCTTCTCGGCGGCCGTCACCATCTGGGCGGTCGGCTCCAGCTCCCAACGGGCGGCGGCCAGACGGCTGGGCTCGGTCCAGACGCCGGTGCGGCTGTCGAAGGGCGCAAAGGCCAGTTCGCCGACGCCCAGCGCGATCAGATAGGGCGGGATCGGATTGTTCATCCGAAAGCGCCAGGTCTTCTGGCCGTTCGGGGCCGCTTCGCCCTCAGGCGTCAGGTGGTCGGCGCTCATCACCACGGTCAGGTCGGCAGGCGCGGTGATGCGGGCGGAATAGGTCTGGCGGATGCCGGGGCTGTCCTGCGTGGGAACCCAGGTGCGGGTCAGGATCGCCTGACCCTGACTGAACAGATAGGGTTTCTGACCGCCCGCCGTCTGGGCGGGGGTCAGCCATTGCAGGGCGGCGGCGTCGGGTCGGGTCGAATAGCGCACGACGATCTTGCGGCGGCCTTCGGTCGGGGAAGGCGTGAAGTGAACGGTCAGGGGGCGGCCCTTGATGGCGTCATCGGCGCCGATGTCGAAGCGCAGCGCCAGACCCGCCTCATCCCGAACCGACTCGATGTCGAGGTTCCTGATGTCCAGAATGACCTCGCCTGCGTTCGGCGCGGTCAGCACGTCCAGCGTCGCGGTTCCGGACAGGGTCTTGGCCTGGAAGTTGGCGGCCAGGTCCAGCGCCACATCGACGACGCGGGCGACTTCCGGGCGGCCATAGGTGTGGCTGTCGACGGCCTGAGGGCCGGGGGCAGGCGCGATGGCGGGCGGGGTCATGCCCGAACCCTCTTGGGAAACCCCTCCGGCCGTGGTGGCGCAGGCGCTGACGCCCAGAGCCGCAGCGAGGGCGAGAGCGGAGACGAGACCGAAGGCTTTGCGCTTCATCGAGACTTTCCGGGAACTGACCAGATGGATTGGCCGGAGAACGCGCGGAAATGGCGAAAAGATCAAGTCTCGGGTCGTCGCACCCTTATCCGCATCAGGCCCCGGGCAGCGGCCTGGCGTGATGGGCCTGGAACAGCCGCCCGCGCTCGGCGTAAAGGACGCAGCCCAGGGCGATCAGGCCCATGACCGTGAAACCGACCGCCATCGGGGTCACGGTGCCGTTGAACTGCTGGCCGATGGCGAAGCCCAGCAGCGAGCCGATGATGGTGGAGATGAAGCCCTGGATCGAGGCGGCGGTGCCGGCGATATGGCCCATCGTCTCCATCGCCATCGCGCCGAAATTGCCCGCGATCATGCCGAAGCAGAACATGGTCAGGGTCTGCAGGATGGCGAAGGTCCAGATGGATTCATGCCCTGTCAGGGTCACCAGGGCATGGATGGCCGCGATCGAGGTGAAGCCGATCAGGGCTGTGTGCGAAATCTTGCGCGAACCCAGGCCGACCACCAGCCGCGCATTGACCAGCGAGGCCACGGCGATGCCGCCCGCGATCAGGGCGAAGACAGCGGGGAAGATCGCCTCTGCATCGAAGACGTCCGCGAAGATCTGCTGCGACGAGTTGATGAAGCCGAACAGGGCGCCGGTGATGGCCGTCATGGCCAGGGTGTAGCCCATGGCGGTGCGGTCGGTCAGGGCGGTCTTGTAGGCGGAACCCAGGCGGCTGAACTGGATCGGCAGGCGATCTTCCGGCTTCATGGTCTCGGGCAGGCGCAGCGACGCCCACACCATCAGGCCCACGCCGACCAGGCCAAGACCTGCGAATATCCAGCGCCACGGCCCGACCAGCATGATCAGCTGTCCGATCGACGGGGCCAGGATCGGCACGCCCAGGAAGACCAGGAAGCTGAACGACATCACGCGCACCATGGTGCGGCCCTCGTAGCGGTCGCGCACGATCGAGACGGCCAGAACGCGGGTGCAGGCGCTGCCCAGTCCCTGGCCGATGCGCGCCAGGATCAGCATGTCAAAGGTGGGCGCCATGGTCGCCAGAAGGCTGAACAGGACATAGAGGCCCACCCCGAACAGCAGCACCGGTTTGCGTCCGAAACGGTCCGCCAGGGGGCCGTAGATCAGTTGCGCCCCGCCGAAGCCCAGCAGATAGGCGGTCACCACCCACTGACGGCTGTTTTCGTTGGCGACGCCCATGTCCTGGCCGATGTGCGGCAGGGCCGGCAGCATCGAGTCGATGGCGAGCGCATTCAACGCCATCATCAGGGCGACGATGCAGACGAACTCGACGAAGCCGAGTTCCTTCTTCGGGGCGGATGACGCGGCGACGGGGAACATGACAGGCCAGATGCGGCGCCCCGCCGCAATGCGCAACCGCGGCCGCGCCATAAATTGCTGCAATGCAGCGAAATCGAGGTTGAAGCCGCGGCGCCTCGCCATTGTCACGAAGCTTCGCTAAAGGAAGTCATGACAGAACAAATGACAGCACAGGCGGCGCTGGACCGCCTCGAAACCCTCTACACCCAATCCGTGACCAACCTGCGCGACGCCGTGCGGGATTTCGTCAACACCGGCGCGCGGCCCGATCCGCTGCAACGCGCCGAAGGGGTCTTCGCCTATCCCGAACTTCGCATCCGCTGGGACGGGGATCGCCCCCAGGATCTGGCGCCGCGCGCCTACGCCCGGCTGTCGCGCCAGGGCAGCTACGCGACCACCGTCACCCGGCCGGATCTGTTCCGCCCCTATCTGACCGAGCAGTTGGGCCTGTTGGAAGATGAATATGGCGCGACCTTCGAGGTCGGCGTTTCTCGTCAGGAAATTCCCTTCCCCTATGTGACCGACGGGCTGGATGTGGCGCTGGACCGTTCGATGACGGCGGCCCTGGCGCGCTGGTTCCCGACCACGGACCTGGCCCATATCGGCGACGAGATCGCCGATGGCCTGTTCGAGCCGGGCGGCGACTTCCCCCTGTCGCACTTCGACGGTCTTCGGACCGATTTCTCGCTGGCGCGGTTGAGGCACTACACCGGCACGCCGGTCGACGATGTTCAGTCCTATGTGCTGTTCACCAACTACAATCGCTATGTCGACGAGTTCGTGCGCTGGGCCATCGAACAGCTTCAGACGCCGGGCACGCCCTACGAGACCCTGTCCTGCGCAGGCGGCATCGTCATCACGCGCGACACGCCCAACCCCGAGGCGGCGATCAGCGACACGGCCTGGAAGAAACACCAGATGCCGGCCTATCACCTGACGGCGCCGGGCAATCAGGGCGTGACCCTGGTCAATATCGGCGTCGGCCCGTCCAACGCCAAGACCATCACCGACCACCTGGCCGTGGTGCGCCCGCATGTCTGGCTGATGATCGGTCACTGCGGCGGCCTGCGCGCCAGCCAGACCATCGGCGACTATGTGCTGGCCCACGCCTATCTGCGCGACGATCACGTGCTGGACGCGGTGCTGCCGCCCGACATCCCCATCCCCTCGATCGCCGAGGTCCAGCGCGCCCTGTACGACGCCACCAAGTCGGTCAGCGGGATGCCGGGCGACGAGGTCAAGCTGCGCCTGCGCACCGGCACCGTCGTCACCACCGACGACCGGAACTGGGAGCTGCGCTATTCCAAGTCGGCGTTGCGCTTCAACCAGAGCCGCGCGGTCGCCATCGACATGGAAAGCGCCACCATCGCCGCCCAGGGCTATCGCTTCCGCGTGCCCTACGGGACGCTGCTGTGCGTGTCGGACAAGCCGCTGCATGGCGAGATCAAGCTGCCGGGTCAGGCCAACCGTTTCTATGAGGGCTCGATCTCCGAACATCTTCAGATCGGCATTCAGGCCGTCGACCTGCTGCGCAACGAAGGCCCGCGCCTGCATTCACGCAAGCTGCGCGCCTTTGACGAGCCGCCGTTCCGTTGATCCAATATCCGCCCGGTCCGTGAAATCCGGGGGCTGGGCGAATTTTCTAAAAAGAACTTTACAACATAAAGCAAAAGGCTGATCCTGAGTTCGTCAGATTTCAGGAGGACGCCCCATGGCGCGCGACAATCAGGCTGTTCAGGACGATATCGCCTATATGCGGGCGCTGGCCCATGAGGGACGGCACGCGCCGTTGCTGGCGGGGCCGATACTGGTCGCCGCTTCGATTGTTTTCGGCGCGGCGACGTTGATGCAGTGGCTTCTTCAGGTCGGAGTTTTGAAACTGGATCCCTGGGCGCCGCTCTGGGTCTGGATCGGGGCGGGGGTCATCTTTGGCGGGGTGCTGAGCGTGCTCACGGCCCGAATGAAATCGCGACCCGGTTACAATACGACGGGAAATCGCGCGGTTGGCGCGGCATGGAGCGGTGTGGGCTACGGCATCTTCGTCACCTGGCTGGGGTTGGTCGCACTGTCGATGAAGACCGGGAACTGGTCTTGGATGGCGGTGATGCCGACGGTTGTTCTGGTCGCCTATGGTTCGGCATGGATCATCGGCGCCGCCATGACTGGCGTGCGCTGGATGGGGGTGGTCGCAATGGTGTCCTATGTGGGCGCCGTGGCGGTGGCATGGTTCATCGACGGCCCGGTTCTGTATCTGCTTTTCACCGCCCTGCTGATGGCTGTCGCCCTGATCCCCGGTCTGATCCTGATGCGCCAGGAACCGGCGGACGTCATCTGATGGCGGATGATTTCGACATCAGCCGCATCGACGAGGTCATTCACGGCCGCATCCGTCTGGGGATCATGGCCTATCTGTCGGGCGCGGAGACGGCGGACTTCACCAGCCTGAAGAACAGGCTGCAGACGACCGACGGCAATCTGTCGGTCCATCTGCGCAAGCTGGAAGAGGCTGGGTTCGTCAAGGTCGACAAGAGCTTCAAGGGCCGCAAGCCCCTGACCGAAGCCCGTCTGACCGAGGCCGGACGCACCGCCTTCGTCGCCTATCTGGATGCGATGTCGCAACTGCTGCCAGAACGATGAAGACGCGCTAGAAGGCTCAGTCATGAGCACCCGCCTTCTGCCCTTCGACGCCATCGACAACTTCCGTGACTATGGCGATTACGCCGTTGGGACCGGGCTGCGCTTGCGGCCCGGCCTTCTGTTGCGCTCGGCCCATCATGCCCGCGCCAGCGACGCGGATCTGGAGCGGGTGAAGGCGCTGAACATCGGCACGGTGGTCGATCTGCGTCGCGCGGGCGAGCGTCGGGACCAGCCCTCGCGCCGATATGAAGGTTTCGACGCCCAGGTGATCGCGGGAACGGTCGATGACGGCGTGGAGGCGCCGCACATCACCTTCCTGAAGACAGAAGACCTGACGCCGGAATCGGGACGGCGTTTCATGACCAGCACCTACCGCCGCCTGCCGTTCGACGTATCGCACCGCGATGTGTTCGGCCGCTATTTCCGCGCCTTGGCCGAGACGGACCGGCCCGTCCTGATCCATTGCGCGGCGGGCAAGGACCGCACGGGCTTTCTGGCCGCCCTGACCCATCATCTTTTGGGGGTTTCGCGCGATGACCTGATCGAAGATTTCCTGCTGACCAACGCCGCCGTCGATCTGGACCGCCGCGCCCCGTCCATCGCACGCCAGTTGGAGAAGATGACGGGCCGTGTCGCCTCGCATGAGGCGGTGGTCGCCTTCCTGGGGGTGGAGCCTGACTATCTGGACGCCGCTTTCGCCGAAATCGACAAGCGCAATGGCTCTCTTGACGCCTATCTGGAACAGGTGCTCGGCGTTGACGCGACCTTGCGCGAGCGCATCGCGGGGCGTCTGTCGGCGTGAGCCGGAGTTTGAACGAGGTCGCCATCCGCAGCCGTCCGTGGGTGGAGCCTCTGAATGTCGTCGCAGGACTGGGTGGCGGCGAGGGTGTTGTGGCCTTGTTGTCGGATGGCGGGCCGGGCGGGCGCTGGTCCCATGTCGGGGCGGAGCCGGATCGCGTGTCTGTCGGCCCGGTTGATGAAGCAGCCCCGTTCGCGGCTCTGCGCGATCCAGCCTTTGGGCCCGGCACTGTCGGGCTGGCGGCCTATGATGCAGGCGCGCGTCCTGCGACCGGCATGCGGCCGACGATCTGGCCTGATCTGATCCTGGCCCGCTATCCGGCCCTGCTGACCTTTGACCATCATGAGCGGCGCGTCAGCATCATCGGCCGGGCATCTTCGCGGCCTCAAGCCGAGGCCGCCGCCGATCGCGCCGAGGCCTGGCTGAACGGTGCGGCGCGGCCTGAAGCTCCTGTCGCTCCAGCAGAAACCTTTGAAGCTGAAGCGCCTGAGTCCGTCTATCGGGCCGCTGTCGCCGAGGTCGTTTCCCGCATCGCCGCCGGTGAACTGTTTCAGGCCAATATCGCCCGCGCCTGGTCGGGCGCGTTGAAGCCGGACGCCGATCCATTCGACGTCTTTCTGCGCCTGCAGCAGGGACGGGCGTCGCCGTTTGGGGCCTATTGGCGGATCGGCGACCGGGCGCTGGTGTCCAACTCGCCGGAGCTCTTTCTGGCGTTCGAGGCGCAGACGGGCCGCATCGAGGCCCGTCCGATCAAGGGCACGCGACCGCGCGGCGCCCACGCCATGCAGGACGCAGCCCAGGCCGCCGAGCTTGTGGCCAGCGCCAAGGACCGGGCCGAGAACCTGATGATCGTCGATCTGATGCGCAACGATCTGGCCCGCGCCGCCCGGCCCGGCTCGGTGCAGGTCGAAACCCTGTTCGCGGTGGAGAGCCATCCCACGGTCCATCATCTGGTGTCGACCGTGACGGCCTTCGCTAAACCCGGCCTCAGCCCGGCTGATCTGATGCAGGCCGCCTTCCCGCCCGGTTCCATCACCGGGGCGCCGAAGCATCAGGCGATGAAGGTGATCGCCCGGCATGAACCGCCGCGTGGTCCTTGGTGCGGCTCGCTGTTTCTGATCGAGGCGGATGGCGGTCTGACGGCCTCGGTGCTGATCCGCACCGCTTCATTCGAGCGGGATGACGGCCGCTGGCGGTTCCGCGCCCTGGCCG
This sequence comes from uncultured Brevundimonas sp., assembly GCA_963522565.1. GTDB lineage: Bacteria > Pseudomonadota > Alphaproteobacteria > Caulobacterales > Caulobacteraceae > Brevundimonas. The sequence goes on from CAUQZC010000002.1 coordinate 239,962, forward strand.
GGGCCGGGATTGTTGCGGACAGCGACCCCGAGGCGGAATGCGCCGAAACCGACGCCAAGATATCCGCCCTGCGCGACGCTCTGACCTCGACGGCCTAACAGGCGCGGACGCAGGTCACGGTGTTGTTGTCCCGCGGTTGAAGATAGGTCGTGTGCTTGAAGTTGGTCAGTGTCGGCAGGACGTAGCCCAGAGGGGATTCGTAGGTGTAATAGGCCTCGGTGATGATGACGGTCTGGCCAGGCGCGATCACGTCGTCCGGCACTACGGCTTCGCTGAGCGTCATGGGGGCCATGCCGTCGCCCTTGCTCCAGTCCAGTTGCAGTTTGGTGGCCGAAATGCGTGTGACGCTGGTGATCCGCTGTTTCAGGCTCGCCACAGGAAAGGGCGCCATGATCTGATCGCCGATGCCGAAGATATTCGTGAAACCCGTCTGATCAATCGCGCTGTTCTGGGTCACCAGATCCCCGACCATGGCGGCGACATGGTTGGTGCGTTTCATGGCCATATAGCCCTGGCACACCTCCGCCACGCCGACGTAGATCAGGATCATCACGGGCGCGAGGATGGCGAACTCCACCGCTGCAAGACCCTTGGTGTCGCGCGCCAGTCTGCTGACTATGTTTCGCGCCGCCTTCATTTGCAGGTCGCCCCGCCAGAGCCGAATTGAGTGAAGGGTTCGTTCTTGAACGCCGTCGTCGCCTGCAGCAGGGCGGTGCGTTGATCGTCGATGCGGGATACGGCTTGGTCGAGCAGCGGTGTGATCACAGGTTGACGATACCAGACCCGAGCGAGAACCAGGCTGCCGGGGCCACCGCCATTATAGCAGTCCTTCAGGTCTTCAGGTTTGGATGGCGCAGGAAGCTCGGTATTGAATGAGCCGATGACGCGCACGTCGACCGTGGCGCGTGCCTGACAGTCGCCAGACCAGACGCTCATGCGGCTGCAGACTTCGTCCTTGAAACGCGCGGCGTCGAACCCTTGGGCGTCGGCTTCTCCTGTGCGGATCATCCGGCCGGTCTCCATCGTGGCGGCTTCGAGCACGGAATCGAGCGTGAAGACCATGGCCAATTCCATGATCGCGCCGAGCAGCAGAAAGAACGGCGCGGCGACCAGCGCGAACTCCACCGCCGCCGTACCCCGCGTCGCCTTGCCGAATTTGCGGGCGAAACCCATCGGGCGAATGATCAAGGCGCGGTCGTCGAGCGGGCCGCGCCGGTGTCGCCCGCCGTGCGCACGCTGGGGGCGCAGCTGGCGCCGCACGCCATTTCGGTCGCCTGGGCGCCGCGCCAGACGCGGACCGAGCCGGTCGAGCCTGCGGTGACGACGATGTCGCGCTGGAACAGGGTGCGGCCGATGGCGTCGACGGCGACCACCTGGGTCACGCCGTAACCCTTGCCCGTGATGAACAGGGTGTTGGCGTCCACCACCGTGACATCGGCGATCAGGGGGTTGCCCACGATCACCGAGGCGGCGCCGCCGTTCAGGCGGACGCGTGTGGAACGGTCGATCTCCACATTCATCGTCGCCGCCTGCGCCCAGGACAGGGACGGGGCCGTCGCGGCGGCGAGGGCGACAGCAAGGCCGAGAACGGCGGAAAGGCGGGACATGGGAATGCCTGATAAACGGCGCGCAGGCGCGTGATGGCGCGCAGGATGCGCCGGCATTTCTCAACAAAGACTAAAATCCTGACGGCCAGCAGTCATGGATATTTTTTCAAGTAAATTTCGAGGTAACCAAACCTTATGACGCGGCCTTAACTCGGGTCGGGCATTTTGATCCTGCGTTTTGGGGGTCAAGCGGGCATCCGGCTCCCCCCGCCAAGTTGCTCGCTGATCTGTTTTGAAAGGGATCAAAAATGACCAAGTTTGTTTCGCGTTTCGTTAAAGACGAGTCCGGCGCCACCGCCATCGAATACGGCCTGATCGCGGCTCTGATCGCCGTCGTCATCATCGGCGCCGTTACCGCTCTGGGTGGTCAACTGAAGACCACGTTTGAATCTATCACGACGGGCATCACGCCGAAGAAGTAATACTGGCTGCATATTATAGTCATGTTTAGGGTCAGGGCGAAATCGCTCTGGCCCTTTTCGTATTAGAGGCGTGAAACTCGGCCTTAATGTCTGTCGGTTAAGGTTGATTTATGGACCTCGCCATTTTCATCGCCTTGGGCGCAATGCCTGCTCTTGTCATCGTCGGTGGATTGCACGACCTGCTGACGATGAAGATCCCCAATTGGATTTCGGTCGCTCTGGTTTTGCTGTTCCTCCCTGTCGCACTTATGGCGGGCCTTGGTCCGGCGACGCTGGCGATCCATGTCGGCGTGGGGTTGGCGGCCTTGTTCGCGGGAATGGGGATGTTCGCTCTACGCTGGATCGGCGGCGGCGACGCCAAGCTGATGGCTGCGACTTGTCTGTGGCTCGGCCTGTCCGGGTCGGGCATGTTCCTGTTGTGGACTGGCGTGGTGGGTGGCGTATTCTGTCTTTTCCTCATGATGGCGCGGCAACATCTTCAAATGGTGACGCCCTTCGCGCCCGGTTGGGCCGCGCGTCTGCTGGAGCCCAAGGGGGACATTCCTTATGGGGTGGCTATCGCCATCGGCGCCCTTCTAGCCTTCCCGAGCGCCGATCTGATGCAGGCGTTCGCGCTCACTCAATAACAGCGCACGTCCAAAGAGCGCTGGTCTCGAAGGTTTAGGGGCGCGTTAACCTACTCGCCTCATGATTGTTAACGGCAGAGCGCCCTTGAACCGAATCCTGGTTCGCGGCCTCGCCGGAGACCGTCTGGATGAAGCCCGCCCGCATCGCCGTCATCTGCATCGCCGCCGTGGCGGCCATCGGCCTGGCCCTGGTCGTCAGGGCCATGGGGTCGTCTTCCAGCACGCCTGCATCGCCGGCCGCCGCCGCCGACACCCAGCCCAAGGCGCGGGTTCTGGTCGCCGCGCATGATCTGGCGGCCGGCAAGAAGCTGACGGAGGCTGATCTGGACTGGAAGGAGATGCCGGTCGCAGACGTCAATCCGCTCTATATCACTGACGGCTCAACGCCCATTCCGGCTAAACCTGTCGAGGCCGACGCCAAGGCCGAACCCGCAAAGCCCGCGTCGGGAACCGTCGAAGGTCAGCCCAGCGCGGTCGCCAGGGTGGCGCGCGCCGCCAATGACATCGCCACCGGCGGGGCCAAGGCCGATTATGTCGGCTCGGTGGTCCGCGAACCCATTCTGGCGGGAGAGCCCATCGTGGCGCGCAAGATCGTCCGAGCGGGCGACAGCGGCTTCATGGCCGCCTCTCTAGAGCCGGGGATGCGGGCCATGGCCATCCGGGTCACGGTCGAGACGGCGGCGGGCGGCTTCATCCTTCCCGGCGACCGGGTCGATGTCGTCCTGACCCGCCAACTGGACAATAACGCCGGCGCCTCCACCGAAGGCGGCGGCGCGGATCGCGCCAAATACGCCACGGGGACGGTTCTGGAGAACCTGAAGGTTCTGGCCATCGACCAGACGACGCGCGCCGGGGACGACGAACAGGCCGTGGTCGGCGCAACCGCCACGGTGGAGGTCGCGCCCAAGGACGCCGAGCTTCTGGCTCTGGCCAAGGCGGAGGGCGAACTGTCGCTGGTTCTGCGTTCCTATGCCGACACCGCCGGGCCGTCCGGCGCGGTGCGCGGCGCCCAGCGCGCGGCGGTCGCGTCGCGCAACACCGCCGTGCGCGTCTATCGCGGCGGCGCTCCCGAAGTGGTGACGATCCCGTGAGACGCTCGATGAAACCTTCCGTCGTCATCGCCTGCGCTCTGCTGGCCGGATTCGGCCCCGTGGCGCCCGCCATGGCCCAGACCCGCGCCGCCGTGTCGATGGGAGCGGCGCCGCAGCTGATCAATCTGCCGCGCGGCACCTCGTTCGCGGTGGACCTGCCGGCGGATGCGCGGGATGTGATCGTGTCCAATCCGCAGGTGGCCGAGGCCATGCTGCATTCGCCGCGCCGCATCACCATCATCGGCCTGGGCGCCGGTGAAACCGACGCCGTGTTCCTGGACGCCGCCGGCCGCCAGATCCTGACCCTGCGCGTGCGCGTCGATGCGGGCACCGGCGCCCTTCAGGACACGCTGAACCGGCTGATCCCCGGTGGAACGGTGCGCGCCGAGGCGGTCAATGACAGCATCATCCTGACCGGCATGGTCGTCAGCCCGGCCCAGGCCGATCAAGCCCAGCGCATCGCCCGCGCCTTCGTCTCGGCGCCCGAGAAGGTGCTGAACATGGTCAGCGTCGCCGGTTCGGATCAGGTCACGGTCAAGGCCCGCGTGGTCGAGGTGCAGCGCACGGCCGTGAAACAGCTGGGGCTGGATGTCTCGGCGGTGTTGAACTCGGTCGGCGACGGCCTGTCCTTCGCCAACAGCGCCACCTTCGGCGTGAACGGCAGCATACTGGGCGGCGGCGCTCTGGGCTATGTGGATCAGAGCGGAAACGGCAATCGGCTGAGCACCCGTCTGCGCGCCTTTGAACGCGCCGGTCTTCTGCGCACCCTGGCCGAGCCCAACATCACCGCCGTCAGCGGCGAAAGCGGCGAGTTCCTGGCCGGGGGCGAGTTCCCCATCCCGGTGAACCAGACGACCGACAACGGAAGCTCGCGGATCGGCATCGAGTTCAAGCCCTATGGCGTACGCCTGGCCATCCGGCCGATCGTCCAGTCGGAAGGCCGCATCACGCTTCAGCTGTCGACCGAGGTGTCGGAACTGACCAGCGAAGGCGCCTTCACCATGAACCCGTCGGCGGAGAATTCGCTGGTGATCCCGGCGCTGAGCGTTCGCCGCGCCAACTCCACCGTCGAACTGCCCAGCGGCGGCTCGCTGATGATCGCGGGACTGCTGCGGGAATCGACCCGTCAGAACATCGACAAGGTGCCCGCGCTGGGCGATGTGCCGGTGCTGGGCGCCCTGTTCCGCTCGCGCGACTATGTGTCGGGACAGACCGAACTGGTCATCATACTGGAAGCCTATGTGGTGTCGCCGACGGCGCCGGGGCGTCTGCAGACGCCTGCGGACGGGCTGCATATCGCCAGCGACGCCCAGAGCATCCTGTTCGGCCAGTTGAGCCAACGCTACGGCAGCCCCGAGCCGGCCTCCAATCCCGCGGGCAGCGGCTGGCAGGGCCCGGTGGGCTATGTGATCGAATGAGGCGCGCCATGAAACACACCGCAATCGGCCTGGTGTTCGCTGCGACTGCACTGGGCGCCTGCGCCACCAGCGCGCCGACGCAACCGACCGCGCTGAACAGCCTGACCAATTATGTGCTGGAGGTCGAACCGGGCGTCGACCGCATCGCCCTGGCCGTTCATGATAACGGGCTGTCGGCCAATCAGCAGGCGGCCCTTTCCAGCCTGGTCCAACGATTTGCGGCTGAACAGGCGGATGTGATCCGCATCGAGGGGCCCTCGGGCGGCGATCCCGTCTCGGCCCAGATCGCCTGGAACGTGCGCGACGCCCTGACCGGCATGGGCGTGCCTTCGGAGCGCGTGGTGGTCGTGGGCTATGATGCGCCGCATCCACGCGCGCCCGTGCTGGCGGGTTTTGAAACCCTTCGGGCGCATGTTCCCAACTGTGCGACGGCGCCAACCCAGTTGGGCGGATCGTGGAGCAACCGCACCTCCCCCGACTTCGGCTGCGCGGTCACCGCCAACCTGGCCGCCCAGATCGCCAATCCGCGTGACATTGTTCAGCCGCGCGGCATGACCGGCGCGGATCAGGGACGCCGCTCCAAGGTGTTCGAAATGTACCGCGCAGGAACAGCGACCTCTGCGCCGCAGGAAGAACTGGTCAATGGCCGAATCTCAAAAGCGGTGGACTAGCGGATGAACGCCTACGCTTCCCAGACCCAAGGACCCTACGCCGACGACGTGTTTGACGTGGACATGGATTTTTCCGAGGTTGAGCCTCAACCCCAGACGCCGACGGCGCCGGTCAGCGGCAGTTCGCGTGTAGAAGCGGCTGCGGATTATCACTCTGCGGGCGAACTGACGCCCCAGGTCCAGACCGGTCTGGCGCCGGCGGGGACCATCGCCGAGGTGTCGGTGCCGCGCATCGCCATCCATGTCTTCGCCGAACGTCAGGACACCCTGAACGCCGCCGAGCGGGCCGCGCAGGATCGTCGCATGTCGCGGGCCACGACCCAGATTCGCGTCGGCGGCGTCATGGCGGCCGTCGAGACCTACCAGAACGAACCGACGCCGCCGCTGATCATCGTCGAATGCCTGCGTGACCCTCAAGGGCTGCTGCAGGAGGTGGACCAACTGGCCGAGGTCTGCGACGCGGGCACCAAGGTCGTGGTCATCGGTTCGACCAATGACATCATCCTGTTCCGCGAGCTTATGCGGCGCGGGGTCAGCGAGTATCTGGTGGCGCCGCTGCAGCCGCTGCAGCTTATCTCCGCCATCGGCGGTCTGTTCAACGACCCGGCCCAGCCTTTCGTGGGCCGCACCATCGCCTTTGTCGGCGCGCGCGGCGGGGCAGGCGCCTCGGCTGTCGCGCACAACACCGCCTATGCGATCTCGGAACGGATCGGCGCCAATACGGTGATGGTCGACTATGACCTGCCGTTCGGCACGGCGGGTCTGGACTTCAACCAGGATCCGCTGAACGGCGTCGCGGACGCCCTGGGTCAGCCGGATCGCCTGGATCCAACGCTGCTTGACCGGATGATGGTCCGGTGCACGGACAAGCTGAGCCTGTTCGCAGCCCCGGCCACCCTGGACGCCGACTGGGACATCTCGACCGAGGCGTTCGAGGAGGTCACCAACCGGATTCGCTCCACCGCCCCCTTCGTGGTGCTGGACCTGCCGCACCTGTGGTCGCCATGGATGCGCCGCACCCTGATCAGCGCCGATGAAGTCGTGGTGGTGGCGACGCCGGATCTGGCGTCCCTGCGCAACGCCAAGAACATGATCGATCTGATCCGTCAAAGTCGTCCCAACGATGCCCCGCCGCGCCTGGTGCTGAACCAGGTCGGCGTGCCGGGTCGACCGGAAATACCGGCCAAGGATTTTGGCGCGGCCCTGGGCGTCCACCCCAGCCTGATCATTCCCTTTGACGCCAAGACGTTCGGGGCGGCGGCCAACAATGGTCAGATGGTGGTCGATGCGGGCGCCAAGACCAAGGCTGCCGAAGCCTTCCAGACCCTGGCTCAGATCGTGACGCGACGCGAACTGCCCGTGGCGGGCGCCAAGGGCAAGGCGGCCAAACCGGCGCGGGCCGCCGCCGCCAAGCCTGCGACAGGAGAGTCCAAGTCCGTGATCGCTTCTCTGTTCAAGAAGCGCTGATACGTGTTCGGAAAGCGCACAGGTCTGCCCGGCGCCGCACCCGCGCCCCTGCCGCCCGCAAAGCCGGGCGGAGCTCCTGGCTTTGCGGACGCCGCCGGGATGCCGCCGCAACCCTTGCCAGGCGCTCAGCCCGAGCCCTTCGCCTTTGGTGAAGAGGGCGGGTTCGAAGCCGCTGCATCATTTGGCGAAAACGGCATGGCCCAGGCTCGTCCGCAGGCGACGGCCTCGGCTGATCGCCTCGATGCGCTGGCCAATCGTCCAAAGGCCGCGCCAGCCCCCACGCCGCGTCAGAGCGCCGGCCCCAAACCTACTGCAGGCCTCGAGCAACTGAAGAAGGCGCAGTCGGTCACTCAGATCGTCCGTGAACAGAGCGACTATTATCACGCCACGAAGACAACCATCTTCAATGCGCTGATGAACACCATCGACCTGTCCCAACTGGCCCAACTGGACCAGAAGGCGGCGTCGGAGGAAATCCGCGACATCGTCTCCGAACTGGTGGCGATCAAGAACGTCTCCATGTCGGTCGCCGAGCAGGAGCATCTGGTTCAGGACATCGTCAACGACGTCCTGGGCTATGGTCCGCTGGAGCCGTTGCTGGCGCGCGACGACATCGCCGACATCATGGTCAACGGCGCCGGGCGCGTGTTCATCGAAGTGGCGGGCAAGGTCCAGCTGACCAATGTCCGGTTCCGCGACAACACCCAGCTGATGAACATCTGTCAGCGGATCGTGTCGCAGGTCGGCCGCCGCGTCGATGAATCCAGCCCCATCTGCGACGCCCGTCTGCCGGATGGATCGCGCGTCAACGTCATTGCGCCGCCCTTGGCCATCGATGGTCCGACCCTGACCATTCGTAAGTTCAAGAAGGACAAGCTGACGATGAAGAACCTGGTGGAGTACGCCTCCATCAGTCCCGAGGGCGCGCGCGTCCTGGGCGTCATCGGCGCGTCGCGATGCAATCTGGTCATCTCGGGCGGCACGGGTTCGGGCAAGACGACGCTGCTGAACACCCTGACGGCCTTCATCGACCCGACCGAGCGGGTCATCACCTGCGAGGACGCCGCCGAACTGCAACTGCAGCAGCCGCACGTGGTGCGCCTGGAGACCCGCCCGCCCAACCTGGAGGGGCAGGGCACGATCACCATGCGGGATCTGGTCAAGAACTGCCTGCGGATGCGTCCCGAGCGGATCATCGTCGGCGAGGTGCGCGGACCCGAGGCCTTCGACCTGTTGCAGGCGATGAACACGGGCCACGACGGCTCGATGGGCACGCTGCACGCCAACAGCCCGCGCGAGGCCATCAGCCGGATGGAATCGATGATCACCATGGGCGGATACGGCCTGCCGTCGCGCACGATCCGCGAGATGATCGTGGGGTCGGTCGATGTCATCGTCCAGGCCGCCCGTCTGCGCGACGGCTCGCGTCGCATCACACACATCACCGAGGTCGTGGGCCTGGAAGGCGATGTGATCGTGACCCAGGACCTGTTCGTCTACGACATCACCGGCGAGGACGAGAACGGCAAGGTTGTCGGCCGTCACCGCTCGACCGGCATCGCGCGTCCCCGCTTCTGGGATCGCGCGCGCTATTACGGGCTGGAACGCGAACTGGCCGACGCCCTGGACGCGGCGGAGTAACCGATGCTGCCGATCCTCGCCGCCATTCTGGCCTTCATCACCATCGGCGGTCTGGGCTGGGCGCTGGTCGGTGGGGATGATTCCACCAGTCAGGCGCTGAAGCGGGCCGAAGCGCTGGCAGGTCGAAAGAGCGCGGCGAGCAGCAAAACGACCGTCGCCGCCAATACGCCCGAGGCGCGCCGCAAGCAGATCATGACGCAGCTGCAAGAGGCCGAGCGGCGCGAACGCAAGGCCCGCATGTCCATGTCCGCCAAACTGGCCCACGCCGGTCTGTCGCTCAAGGTGCAGACCTTCTACATCATCTGCGGGGTTCTGGGCGTGGTCGCCCTGATGTTCAGTCTGTTGTTCGGCATGAACATCTTCATCGCTCTCGGCGTAAGCCTGATCTTCAGCATAGGTCTGCCGCGTTGGATCATCGGTTTTCTGGCCAAGAAGCGCTTGGCGAAGTTCTCGCTGGAGTTTCCGAACGCCGTCGATGTCATCGTCCGCGGCATCAAATCGGGCCTGCCCGTCCATGAGTGTTTCAAGATCATCGCCCGCGAGAGCCCGGCGCCCCTTGGACCTGAGTTTCAGCGTCTGGTCGAGGGACTGGGCGTCGGCATGACGCTGGAGCAGTCCTTGGAGCGGATGTATGCGCGCATCCCCACGCCGGAATTGCGCTTCTTCGCCATCGTCATCGCCATCCAGCAGAAAACGGGCGGCAACCTGGCCGAGGCGCTTGGCAATCTGTCAACCGTCCTGCGGGCGCGCCGGATGATGGGCGAAAAGATCAAGGCCCTGTCGTCAGAAGCCATCGCCTCCGCAGGCATCATCGGCTCGCTGCCGCCGACCGTGATGGCGTTGGTCAGCCTGACCACCCCGTCCTACATGGGCGTGCTGTTCACGGACCCGCGTGGCAACTTCGTGCTGTTGATCGCCGTCATGCTGATGTCGCTGGGCATCTTCGTCATGAAGCGCATGATTTCGTTCAAGTTCTGAGGTGAAGAAATGAACGGCTTCATCCATTTCATCACCCAGCCGCAAAACCTGCTCAGCATCGCCGTGGGCGTGCTGGTCTTTGCATCGGTCGTCACCCTGCTGTCCTCGATGGGCGGCAATCGCGACCTGAACCGGCGAATCAAGTCGGTGAACGAACGCCGCGAGGAGCTGAAACGTCGCTCTCGCGCCGCGCTCCAAAACCCCGGAAACGTCGGGCTGCGTCACACGGACGAAGGCTTCCAGAAGCGGGTCGTCGATCGGCTGAACCTGATCAAGCTGCTGGAAGACCCCAAGCTTTTGGACCGGCTGGCGGAGGGGGGCTATCGCGGCCCGCGCCCGATCACGACCTTCTATTTCTTCCGCTTTGCGACGCCCTTCATCTTCTTCGCCATTGCGGTCTTCTACGTCTTCATCCTGAATGATTTCGGTCTGGCTTTTACGGTGCGGCTGGTCATTGTCGTTGGCGCCGCAGTGGTCGGGTTCTATGCGCCGAATGTCTTCCTCTCGAACCAGATCACCAAGCGCCGCACCTCGATCATGCAGGCGTTTCCTGATGCGCTGGACCTGCTGCTGATCTGTGTCGAAGCGGGCATGTCGATCGAGGCCGCCATCGCCAAGGTCAGCCAGGAAATGGGCACGACATCGGTCGCCCTGGCCGAAGAGCTCAGCCTGCTGTCGGCCGAACTGTCCTATCTGCCGGATCGACGCATGGCCTATGAAAATCTGGGCAAGCGCACCAACCATCCGGGCGTCAAGTCGGTGGTCACGGCCATGACCCAGGCGGAAACCTATGGCACGCCTCTGGCCACAGCCTTGCGGACGATGGCCAAGGAGAACCGCGACCTGCGTCTGTCGGCGGCGGAAAAAAAGGCGGCGGCCCTGCCGGCCAAGCTGACCGTGCCGATGATCCTGTTCTTCCTGCCGGTGCTGTTCCTGGTCATCCTGGGTCCGGCCATCATCCGTATTCAGGACACGATGGGCGGAGGCGGCCCAGGCGGTTAAGCAGTCTCAGGCGTCCTGAGTTTCCGCCGCCGCCTTCAAACCTTCGACGATGGCCTCCTGGGCCCTGCGGATCTTTGAGCTGTGCCTGTCCAGATACAGTTCGCCGCGCAGGCCGACGAAGCGGATGCCGGAGGTGATGATGCAGCTTGCCTTGTCCAGTTCCTCAATGCCGAGGTAGCGGACGGTGGCGAACAGGAAGCCGCGCTTCTCGGTCCAGACCAGACGCGAATAGGGCTGCCATTCCGCGACGCGGCCGATGGCGCGGCGCTCGGTCATGTCGGGGAATGTCTCGGTCATCGCCAACTGACCGCCATAGGCGATGGCCCCTTCCACATCCTTGTCGACAGGGTTCCAGTCATTCCACGACGCCAGGTCCGAGATCAGCTCCCATAGCCGGTCCGAGGTGGCCTTAACGCCGGCGCGCTTGTCGATGCGGGTGTCTTCCATGGGTGCGGTCTGGCACGGCTTTTCGCCTGAAGGAAGGCCCGATGCGTTGCTTGCGCGCGCCGCTTAATCCGGTTGCACCCGTTTCAGCCGACGCCCGTCGTCCAGCCCCAGCCGCATCTTGACCTCGAACAGATCGGCGCCGACGGGAATGATCAGCAGCTTCTTGGGCTGGGCCGTATTGACCGCCACCACGGCGTCCTTGGGGCAGATGTCGAAACAGTCGGCGCCGGTGACCGTCAGTTCCCCCTTGCGGCCCTTTTTGCCCTTTTTCAGATGCAGATATTTTCGCAGCGCCTTCTTGAGGGTCAGATCGCCGTCCGGTCCGAACCCGCCGTTCAGTTTCTTGGAGCATTTGCGGCACACCAGAACGACATCGCGCCACTGGGTGTCAGTGCTCTTGATCGGCTTGGTCATAAAATGATGATCGGCGAGCGATGATGGTTGCACAAGCCTACGCGGCGCCCCCACCATCGCGCGGACTGATATTTCACAGGATCTTCATATGCGCCGCCTGCTTGCCGCCTCCACCCTTGCACTGACGCTGGCGGCGGCGGGGGCCGCTCATGCGCAGGCTTTGCCGGTCGCGACCGTGCCCATGGCAACGGTGGATGCCGCCGTTCAGCGCATCCTGCCAGAGGTCACGGCATGGCGGCGCGATCTGCACCAGCACCCTGAACTGGGCTTTGCCGAGACCCGCACCGCAGGCGTCGTCGCCGACCATCTGCGGGCGCTGGGTCTGGAGGTCCGCACGGGCGTCGGCAAGACGGGCGTGGTCGGGATTCTGCGCGGCGCCAGGCCGGGTCGGGTCGTGGCGCTTCGCGCGGACATGGACGCCTTGCCGGTTCAGGAGGCGACGGGCCTCCCCTTCGCCTCGACCGCGATGGGAACCTATATGGGCGCGAGCGTGCCGGTGGCCCACGCCTGCGGCCATGACATGCATATCGCCATGCTGATGGGCGCCGCCGAGGTGCTGGCGGGCATGAAAGACCAGATCAGCGGAACCATCGTCTTCATCTTCCAGGCCGCCGAGGAAGGCGCGCCTCCCGGCGAACCAAAGGGCGGCGCGGCCCTGATGATCGCCGAAGGGGCGCTGAACGATCCCAAGCCCGACGCCATCTTCGGCCTGCACGTCGTGCCGGGCCGGCCGGGCAGCGTCTTTTATCGGCCCGAGGGTTTCATGGCCGCATCCGACCGTGTGGACATCAGCCTGAAGGGCAAGCAGACGCACGGCGCCTGGCCCTGGCGCGGGGTCGATGTGATCGCGGTGGCGGGCCAGGTGGTCGAGACGGTCAACACCCTGACCGCGCGCACCGTCGATCCGACCACGACCCCGACCGTCTTCACCATCGCCACGATCAACGCCGGCGTCCGCTACAATATCATCCCCGACAGCGCGACGCTGTCAGGCACCCTGCGCACCTTCGATGTGGCCCAGCGCGACGCCCTGGTCGCGCGCGCCGAGACCGCCATAGACCACGTCGCCGAGGCCTACGGCGCCACCGCCGAGTTCGGCGTCAAACAGAACGCCGCCCTGGTGTTCAACGACCCCGCCCTGTCCGCCTGGCTGGCCCCGGTCATGACCGAGGCGGCGGGCGAAGGGAACGTCAACCCCGCAACGCCCCCGACCACGGTGGCCGAGGACTTCAGCTATTTCCAGCAGGTCATCCCCGGCGTCTTCTACCACCTGGGCGCCAGTCCCGACGGCGTGGACCCCGCGACCTCCGCGCCCAACCATTCGCCAGAGTTCTCACCGAACGAAAAGGTCTTGCCGCTGGGGGTGAAGACGCACGTCCTGACGGCGTTACGTTATCTGGAACGGAGTTAGGCGCTTCGCCGTCAACTTGTCATCCGGTCGCTCAAAGGCCGCGCCTTCAGGGATTTGATCGCACGGTCTATGGTGTCGAACACCGGACCGGCGTCGGCTTCCATTTCGGCGTAGGCGCGTTCGAACTGGTCATGGAGGACGTCCAGCAGGGCCAGTTGTTCGCGACCCTTGTCCGTGAGTTCGATCAGCATGACGCGTTGGTCGTCGGGACTGGGACGACGGCTGACCAGGCCCAACGCCACCAGCTTGGGCATCTTCTGCTGGATGAGCTGGTGGGAACGGTCCAGCGCCCGCACCAGATCTGCGATGGAGACGGGTCCCAGGGCGGCGATGGCGGTCATCAGGGACGACGACTTGACCGGAATGACGATGCCGGCGCGCTGGAACACCTCGGCCGACTGCTGCTCGATCAGTTCGCTCAACTGCTCGCTCAGACGGCCCAGGAAGGTTCGGTTCAGCGCGATCATTCGTCCAACAGCTCTCAATCCAGACGGCGATAGAAAGTTTTATCGCCGGATTTCCACACGCGCTCCAAGCCCGAAACGACGCCGTTCTGGCGTACTATCCGAAACCGGTAATCGTCCGTCCCCTGGACCGAAAACAGATCCTCGCCGAGCGGATCGAGCGCGAGAACCGAGTGATCTCGCCAATGGTAGGCCAGACCTGTCCGGGTGCGAACCAGCGTTCGACCTTCGTAAGTTCCGGCCGCGGCGTCCACGCTTGGTGAACTGACGGCCTGGCCGGAGAGGGCGAAGGCGACCGGGATCAGAGACCATTGTGCATCCTTTTCGCCCGCGTCCGCCCGGTTCTGAAGCAGGAATTTCTGCGCCGCCAGCAAGGCGTCTGAAGCCGGTACGGCGAAGTCGGGGGTCACGCCGACGCCCTCGAAATCCTGCCCTTTGATCGGATCGCGGATTTGGCCGATCGGCACCTGGAGCATGAAGCGGTCGTTCACGGGGACGCGGGCCACGGGGTGAGCGCCGCCCGCCGTCCTTTCGCCGATCACGATGGCGCGACCCAGACGTTGCAGCGAGAACGCCATCCATTCGGCCGCAGAAAACGAGGTCGATCCCGTCAGCACCACGACAGGCGCCGTGCTCGAACGCTGGCCGGGCACGGCGGGCAGATTCCATTGGCCGCGTTCGATGCGCGTCCCGTTGTCGTTGTAATTATAGTCGAAAAATTCCTGTTCCTCGCCGGCGGCATAGAGGTAGCTCATCAGGAACTGGGCCATCTCCAGAAAGCCGCCGTTGTTGTAGCGAAGGTCGAAGATGATCCCCTTGGCCCCTTGGGCGAAACGCATGGCGCCGGCCGCCGTGTCCTGAGCGTATTGCGGGTCGGCGAAGAAGTCGAAGCGGATATAGGCTATGTCGCCGTCCAGCCGTCGGGCCTCGCGAAATCCGAAGTTGGCCGCGCGCTCGAAGTCGCGCCGATCCTGGGTGGAGGCGTCGCCTTCCGCCTTGGAGGCGCGGGCGGCGGCGACCTCGTCTGGATCGAAGGCGACCGAAAAATGCTGGTCGTTGCTGGCCTTGACCAGGCCTTGAGCGAGGCTCTCCGCGAACGCCTTGCTCTCGACACGTTCGGGACGGACCCGTGCGATCAGTTCGGCGGAGAGCGCGGGGACGCGGTCGGGATAGACGTAGTTCTGTCGCAGCGTCGTTTCGAGTTGGGATACGATCTCCCGCTGCGCCTCTTGATCCAGAGCCTGGGCGGAGACGCAGGCGGGCGCCAGAACGAGGGCGGAGAACAGTGAAAGCGCAATCCGTAAAGACATCATCGGCCTATCATGAAACATATTGCGCAATATGTTTCATGATAGGCCGATGTCAATCTGCATGGTGTCTGTGTAGGCGAGGCGACGGTGGTCGCGCGACCTATAACCGCTCGAACACCGTCTCGATCACCCGGCGATAGACGGCGGTCAGCGTCTCCAGCTCCGACACCGGCACGCGTTCGTCGATCTGGTGCATGGTCTGGCCCACCAGGCCCAGTTCCAGCACCGGGCACAGGGCGCGGATGAAGCGGGCGTCGGAGGTGCCGCCTGTGGTGGAGGCCTCGGGGCGGCGGCCCGCCACAGCCTGAACCGCATCCTGAATAGCCTCCACGAAGGCGCCCGGCTCGGTCAGGAAGGCCTCGCCCGAGCACAGGTGCTCCAGCGTGATCTGAAGCCCGGTTTCGGCCTGCACGGCGCCGGCCTCGCGGTTCAGCCAGTCGATCAGGGCGTCGCCCGTATGGCTGGGGTTGAAGCGTATGTTCAGCCGCGCCGTCGCCTGGGCCGGAATGATGTTGGTCGCCGGATTGCCGATGTCGATGGTGGTGATTTCGAGGTTCGACGGGGGGAAGTTCTCGTAGCCCTGATCCAGCACATGGTCGTTCAGCCGGGCCATCAACCGCGCGATCACCGGGGCGGGGTTGGCGGCCCGCTCGGGATAGGCGACGTGGCCCTGTTTGCCGTGGACGGTGATCCAGGTGTTCAGCGAGCCGCGCCGCCCGACCTTGATCATGTCGCCCAGCTGTTGCGACGACGACGGTTCGCCGACGACGCAGGCGTCGATGACCTCGCCCTCGGCCGCCAGGGCCTCGACCACCCGTTTGGTGCCGTGCAGCGCAGGCCCTTCCTCGTCGCCGGTGATCAGGAAGGACAGGGAGCCTTGAGGTTCGCCTTCGGCCAAGATCTGCGACACGGCGGCGACCCAGGCGGCGATCCCGCCCTTCATGTCCACCGCGCCGCGACCGTACAGGACGCCGTCCCGGACCTCGGCGTTGAAGGGTTGCGACGACCACCGCTCGGACGGGCCGGTCGGGACCACGTCCGTATGGCCGGCGAAGCACAGGTTGGGCGAGGCGGTCCCGCGCCGGGCATACAGGTTCTCGATCCGCGCATGGACGCCTTCGCCCCCCGGTCCCTCGAAGGCCAGGCGGCGGCAGGTGAAGCCCAGGGCGGTCAGATGGCGTTCCAGCACGTCCATCGCCCCCTCGTCGGCGGGCGTGACGGAGGGAATGCGGATCAGGTCGCGGGTCAGTTCGACAGGATCGATAACGGGAGTTGATGCGCGGCTCATGCGGCTATGCTTTAGGGATAATCCGCGTCTTCGAGAAGACGGTGTGCTCCTGCTGAAGCCGAGACCTTGACCACAGAATCCATCGACACCGGCCCCGCCGCCCCGCCTGTTCCGCCGTCTCCGCCCGAGGGACCGTCCAGTCCGTGGGGCATTCGCGACTTCCGCCTGCTGTGGTTCGGGCGGGTGGTGGCGGTGCTGGCGATCCAGATCCAGTCGTCGGCCCTGTTGTGGCAGGTCTATGAGATCGCGCGGCGGGATCATCCGATCGAGGAAGCCAGCCTGTATCTGGGGCTGGTGGGGCTGTGTCAGTTCCTGCCGATGCTGGCCTTCACCCTGCCCGCCGGGGCGATGGCGGATCGGCGCGACAGGAAGCGCACGGTGTGGATCTCGATCCTGGTCGAGGCGGCCTGCGCGGGATCGTTCCTGGCCATGGCCCTGCATGGAAACCCGCCGCTATGGGGCCTGTTGGCGGTCGCGGCCCTGTTCGGCGCGGCGCGGGCCTTTCTGGCGCCGGCCAGCCAGGCCTTCCTGCCGATGGTGGTGGGGCGCAAGGCCCTGCCCCCCGCCATCGCGGCCCAGTCCATCGCCTTCCAGACCGGGGCCATCGCCGGCCCGGCGCTGGGCGGGGTGATCGTGGGGGTGAACGTGCCCCTGGCCTATGCGGTGTCGCTGGGGATGTTCCTGCTGGCCGTCGCCGCCTTCATCCTGATCCGCACCAGCGGCAAGCCCGCGCCCCAGGCCAACCCGCTGTCGCCGGTCGACTCGGTCAAGGAGGGGCTGGCCTATGTCTGGAAGACCAAGATCGTGCTGGGCGCCATTTCGCTGGATCTGGTGGTGGTGCTGCTGGCGGGGGTGGCGCTGCTGACGCCCATCTTTGCGCGCGACATCCTGCATGTCGGGCCGCAGGGGTTCGGCCTGCTGCGGGCGTCGTTCGGCGTGGGCGCCATGATCATGGCCATCTATCTGAGCCGCTATCCGATCCGCCAGAACGGCGGGCGCTGGATGTTCGCGGCGGTGGCGGTGTTCGGCCTGTGCACCCTCACCTTCGGCCTGTCGCGGATCGTCTGGCTGTCGGGGCTGGCCCTGTTCATCGGCGGAGCGGCGGACATGATCAGCGTCAATGTCCGCCAGACCCTGATCCAGCTGGCCACGCCCGATCACATGCGCGGCCGGGTGTCGTCGGTGTCCATGCTGTTCATCGGCGCCTCCAACGAACTGGGCGAGGCCTATTCCGGCGTCATGGTCCGGCTGCTGGGCGCGGTCGGCGCGGCGGTGTTCGGCGGGTTCGGCGCCCTGGCCGCGACCGGGGCCTGGGCGACGATGTTCCCGGGGCTCAGGAAGGCGGACAAGCTCACTTGAGTGGCGAGTATCGAGTGACGAGTGGCGAGGACGATAGCGAACGGCTCGTCACTTGCCGCTGACCACTCGCCACTCGGCGTGATCACCACACCCTGAAATGCTTCGACAGCTTCAGGCCCTGGTTCTGATAGTGGCTGCCGCTTTCGCCATACAGGCGGCTGGGGCGTTCTGTCAGGGGTTCATAGACCAGGCGGGCGACGATCTGGCCGTGTTCCAGCAGGAACGGCGTGTCGTGGGTCCGCACCTCCAGCACGCCTTTCGAGCCTGCGCCATGCGCCTCGTCGGTGCCGAAGCCGGGGTCGAAGAAGCCGGCGTAGTGGACGCGGAACTCGCCCACCGACGGATCTATGGGGGTCATTTCGGCGGCCTGATCGACCGGGATTTCGACGTCGTCGGACGAGGCGAGGATGTAGAACTCGCCCGGATCCAGCAGCAGTTCGCCACGCCGCAGGCTCAGCGGCTCCCAGAAGTCGCGCGGATCGTGGCCGTCGATATGGTCCAGATCGACCACGCCCGCATGACGACGCCCGCGAAAACCGACGATGTCGCCGCCCTGCAGATCGACGCCGACCGAGCGGGTCTCCAGCTTCGGCGGATCGCCGGCCTTCAGCCGCAGCTGGTTCAGCCGGGTGCCGGGGCGCACCAGGATGGAGAAGGTCTGGGGCGCGACCTCCATATAGAGGGGGCCGTCATAGCCTTCGGCCACGTCATCGAAACTGGCGCCCTGATCGGTCAGCAGGCGCACGAAGACATCGACGCGGCCGGTCGAGCTTTTGGGATTGGCCCGCGCGATCAGCCCCTGCGGCAGCTTCAGCCGCTCCTGCAGGCGCACGATATAGACGCAGCCCTTTTCCAGAACGACGCCGGCGTCGGTGATCTCGATGGCGTGCATGGCCACGTCGGCGATCCGCTCCTCGACCTTGCGCCGACCGGGCAGGAAGGAGGCGCGGACGCGCCAGGCCTGATCCGACAGGCGCAGGTCCAGGCTGGCGGGCTGGACCTGATCGGCGTCGAAAGCGGTGTCGGACGTGATGGCGCCCGTGGCGATCAGCGTCTCGATGGACTGGGCGGGAAGGATGCCGGGGCGCGGCGCCTGGAAAATGCTCATGGCGTCTGTCTCACACGGATTTCACGACTTGTCTTCAAGTCGCGCTTGCAGCCCGCGCGCGGCGGGGCGAGCATATAGCCCATGCACGATGGTCCTGCCTATAGCGCCGAAACGAACGGCATCCTGATCCGGGTGCGGCCCAGCTATCTGGCGGGCCAGTCGGACCCTGAGGCGGGGCGCTGGGTCTGGGCCTATCAGATCGAGATCGTGAACCTGTCGGGATCGACGGTGCAGTTGATGGCGCGGCGCTGGACCATCACCGACGCCCACGGCCACGTCGAAGAGGTGCGCGGCCCCGGCGTGGTCGGCGAACAGCCGGTGATCGAACCGGGCGACAGTTACGCCTATGCGTCCGGCTGTCCGTTGAGCACGGACAGCGGGTCGATGGTCGGCGCCTATTTCATGACGGATGCGGACGGGCGCAGTTTCGAGGCGCAGATTCCGGCGTTTTCGCTGGATACGCCGGATGCGCGGCGGGTGTTGAACTGACAAAAATCCTCCCCCGCTGCGCTGGGGAGGATCGAGAAAGGCGGATGGGGCTGCGTCAACCCGGATGAACCGCAGCCCCGCCCCGGAAGTCTCGCCGGCCGCTTGCGCGAACCGGCGAGGGGGAAGGCGGCTCCATAAGGAGCATCTGTGACGCGGGAACGACCCGCGCAAAGCGCGGCGCTCAAGTCGCGAGCGACCGCGTCGTGAGCGACCGCGTCGTGAGCGTAGCGCGCTTAAATGTAACGACGCAGGCTGCGCGCCAGGTCGGAGCCGCTTTCCTTGGAGCCGCGGCGAACTTGCGGCTGGTAGGCGACGCGGGCGTGCTCGATGCAATAGACGCCTTCCGAGGCGCGTCGACCGCAGAAGCTGAACTCGCGCGAGGACGGGTCGCCGATCGGCCATTTGCACATGTGGGCGCCGAGCGTCATCACCGTGGCGGTGCCGGGCAGGTCCGGGATCGGCGCGGGCGTCGGAGCGACCGGCTGGATCGGCTTGGGCTGCACGGCCTCAAGACGACGCGGAGCCGCCGGCTGAGCCGGTGCGGCCGCAACGGTCGGCGCCGGGCGCGGACGGGTGGTGCGGAAGGTGGTCGCGGCGGTGCGCGCCGGCTGCGACGGCGCGGCGCGGCCCGACAGGCCCAGGCGGTGCACCTTGCCGATCACGGCGTTTCGGGTCACGCCGCCGCCCAGTTGCTTGGCGATCTGGCTCGCGGATTGGCCTTCCAGCCAGAGCTTCTTCAGCGCGCCTACGCGGTCGTCGGTCCAGCCTGCGGTCATGGCGTCCTCCAGCGAGTGATTGATTCAATATCTAGGGTTCAGCGCCTCTCGGAGGGGCTTGACCTACAACCAATCGTAAACCAGCCGTTAAGAGACGCAAGATGTGCGAATCATCCTGTCCACAGAAACCAGATATTGAATCATCGTTAAGGTTAAGGTGAATTCGGGTGACGGGTGACGAGCGGCCGCGCCCTTGCGAAGCGGGAGCGTAGAGCGCATCTGGCGGGCCATGTCCGATACGCCCGACCTGATCTCCACCCGTCCCTCTGGTCTGCCGCAGCCGCGTCGCTACCCGGGGATCAACTGGATCGGGGTGCAGACCCTGTATCTGCGCGAGGTGCGTCGCTTCTGGAAGGTGGGCGCCCAGACGGTGGCCGCGCCGGTGGTGACGACGCTGCTCTATATGCTGGTCTTCGTGGTGGCGCTCCAGAATGCACGTCCGCCGCTGCACGGCACGCCCTTCGCCCTGTTTGTCGCGCCCGGCCTGATCATGATGGCCATGCTGAACAACGCCTTCGCCAACGCCTCCTCCAGCCTGATCCAGGCCAAGATCATGGGCACGGCCACCGACTTCCTCACCCCGCCGCTCAGCCCGCTGGAGCTGACGCTGGGCTTTACGCTGGGCGCCGCGACGCGTGGTCTGGCGGTCGGCCTGGTCACGGCGCTGTGCGTCCTGCCGTTCGCGCCTCTGGGCGTCGCCAACATCCTCGCGGTCATCTGGTTCGCCCTGGCCGCCAGCTTCATCATGGGCATGACCGGCGTGCTGGCGGGGCTGTGGAGCGAGAAGTTCGACCATCTGGCGGCGGTTCAGAACTTCATCGTCATGCCGATGACCTTCCTGTCGGGCACCTTCTATCTGGTCGACAACCTGCCTGAGCCGTTCCGCTCGATCAGCCATTTCAACCCGTTCTTCTATCTGATCGACGGCTTCCGTTATGGCTTCATCGGCCATGCCGAGAGCAATCTGGCGGTCGGGGTGATCGGGTCGGCTGTGTTGATGGCCGTCATGGGGACGGTCTGCTGGCTGGTGTTCCGTTCCGGCTGGCGTCTGAAGAGCTAGGTCGCTATCACGGGCGGATCGCCTTTTCGGAAAGATCCGTCATGCTGTTCCGTTCGCTCGTCGCCGCTACGGTGCTGTTCGCCGCCACGCCTGTATTGGCCCAGGAGGGCGCCAGCGACCGCGCCGACCTCGTCGCGGGCGCGCGTCAGTTCATCAAGCCGACCAATGCCGAACGCACCCAGGTTCTGGTCGGGTTTCTGACCAAGCTTGGCTTCACGCCCGAGGTTCAGGTCTTTCAGGGCGGCAACCGCGCGACCGGCCCGATGGAGGGCGCCAATGTCATCGTCACGGCGGGTGAAGGTGACCAGGACATCGTCCTGACCGCCCACTATGACGCGGTGAAGCTGCGGGACGGAACCCTGTCGCAGGGCATTGTCGACAACGCTGGTTCTGTCATGGCCATGATGGAGGCGGCCAAGATCCTGCAGATGGGTCTGGAGGGGCAACCGGTCGGCCATCGGTTCGTCTTCGTCTTCACCGATCAGGAAGAACTCGGTCTGCTCGGCGCCAAGGCCTTCCTGGAGCATCACGACAAGGACCGCATCGTCGCCGTGGTCAACGCCGACGTCGCCGCCTACGGCCAGACGATCATGTATGGCGAGAACAACGGCGACCAGTCGGACTTCGTGCTGGAGACCCTGCGCAACCTCTGCGCCGAGCGCGGCTTCGACTGCGAAGGTTTCCCGGTCTATCCGCCCAGCGACGACCGCGTCTTTTCAGAGGCGGGTCTGCCGGTCGTCTCGCTGGGAACCCAGGACGCGGTCGGCGCGCGCCAGATGTGGCTGGCCTTCAACGGCGGTCCGGACAACGGTCTGCGCGAAGGCTTCGTCCCCACGGTGTTCCAGCGCATCCATACGACCGAGGACAAGCTGTCCTATCTCAAGGGCGCCGATGTCGCCCGTTTTGGCCTGTTCGTCGCCGATCTGGCGCTGAACCTGGACAAGAAGCTGGTTTCAATGCGCCCGCCCGCGCCCTTGGCGGAGGCGGAAGCAGCCGAGGAACCGGCTCCGGCGCCTGCCGCCGACGCAGAGGCCGCGCCGTCCGAGTGAGCTCCGGTCCGCCGTCCGAAAAATCCGGGGCCGGACCGCCTTGTCGTCGCTGGTGTTGACTAACACCGTCACGCATCCGACAAGACCCGTCCCTATGAATATCGGCTCCGTCGTTCTGCGGCGGGGCCGTATCGCTTTTGGAGGTCTTAGTCCCGTGTCCACGAACCATCTGATGGGTGTCTACAATCGCGCGCCGCTGGAAGTGGAACGCGGCCGAGGCGCACGCCTGTGGTCGACAGACGGGACCGAATATCTCGATTGCGTCGCCGGCATCTCGACCAATGGTCTGGGCCACGCCCACCCTGAGCTGGTCCAGGCGGTCAAGGATCAGGCCGAGAAGCTGTGGCACGTGTCCAACATCTTCCGAATTCCGGGGCAGGAAGCCCTGGCCGACGCCCTGTGCGACAGCAGTTTCGCCGACGTGGTCTTCTTCACCAACTCGGGTACGGAAGCCGTGGAATGTGCGCTCAAGACGGCGCGCAAATATCATTCCGCCAACGGCCAGCCTGAGCGTATCGACATCTACGGCTTCGACGGCTCGTTCCACGGTCGGACCTATGGCGCCATCAACGCCGCCGCCAACCCCAGCTACACCGAGGGTTTCGGCCCGCCGATGCAGGGCTTCCACCAGTTGAAGTGGGGCGACAAGGACGCGCTGAAGGCCGCCTTTGAAAACCCGACCACGGCTGCGGTCATCCTGGAGCCGGTTCAGGGCGAGGGCGGCTGCCGCGAGACGCCGGTCGAGGATCTGTGCTGGATGCGCGAGATGGCCGACGCCAACGGCGTGCTGATCATCTTCGACGAGGTTCAGTGCGGCATGGGCCGGACCGGCAAGCTGTGGGCCTATGAATGGGCGAACATGGCGCCGGACATCATGGCGGTGGCCAAGGCCCTGGGCGGGGGCTTCCCGATCGGCGCCTGCCTGGCGACCCAGGAAGCGGCCAAGGGCATGACGGCCGGCGTGCACGGCTCGACCTTCGGCGGCAACCCGCTGGCCATGGCGGTCGGCCAGAAGGCTCTGTCGCTGATCAATTCGGCCGAGACGCTCGACAATGTCGCCGAGATCGCCGGTTATCTCAAACAGCAGCTGGCTGGGCTTCAGGCGCGTTTCCCCGACGTGATCGTGGACGTGCGCGGCAAGGGTCTACTGATCGGGGTCAAGCTGGTCCCGAACAACCGCGAGTTCATGGCTCTGGCGCGCGACAGCCAGCAGCTTCTGGTCGCGGGCGGCGGCGACAACTGCATCCGCCTGCTGCCGCCGCTGAACCTGACGCTGGATGAAGCCCGCGAAGCCATCACCCGCCTTGAGGGCGCGTGCGAGGCGGCGCGCGAAAAACTGGTGGCCTGATTTCAAAGACAAGGGGACCGGCGGCTGTCCGGTCCCGATCTTTCCTCACCCTTCCGCCGTTTGTTTGCGGCGGCCCCTCCCTCTCCCGCCGGGAGAGGGTCTGGAGATCGAGATGGTTCGGCACTTCCTGGACATTCACCGGCTCGAAGCCGCGGAGCTGCGCGCCATTCTGGACGACGCCCACGCCCGCAAGGCCGCGCGAAAAGGCTGGCCGCAGGGTCGCCCTGACGCCGACGCGCCGGGCCGGGATCGGGTTCTGGCCATGGTGTTCGAGAAGAACTCGACCCGCACCCGTTTCAGCTTCGACGCCGCCATCCGCCAGCTGGGCGGCGCCTCCATCATCGCCACCGCCTCTGACATGCAGCTGGGCCGGGGCGAGCCGGTCGAGGACACCGCGCGCGTCCTGTCGCGCATGGTCGATGCGGTGATGATCCGGGCCAACAACCATGAGGACGTCGAACGCTTCGCCCGCGTCTCGACCGTGCCGGTGGTCAACGGCCTGACCGACCGGTCGCACCCCTGCCAGATCCTGGCGGACCTGCAGACGATCGAGGAGCATATCGGCTCCATCGCCGGCAAGACCATCGCCTGGGTCGGCGACGGCAACAACGTCTGCCACAGCTTCATGCACGCCGCGCCCAGGTTTGGATTCCACCTGAACGTCGCCTGTCCGGCGGAATATCACCCAGACCTGCGTGATCTGGAAAAGGGCGGTTCGGCCGTCACTCTGACCAGCGATCCGCGCGACGCCGTCAAGGGCGCCGACGTGGTGGTGACCGACACCTGGGTTTCGATGGGCGATCAGGATTACGAAGCGCGCCTGGCCGCCTTTGAGCCCTATACCGTGGACGAGGCCCTGATGGAGACGGCCGCCCCCGGCGCCGTCTTCCTGCACTGCCTTCCCGCCCACCGTGGCGAGGAAGTCACCGACGCCGTCATCGACGGCCCGCGTTCGCTGGTCTGGGACGAGGCCGAAAACCGCATCCACGCCCAGAAGGCCGTTCTGGCCTGGTGTTTCGCGGGCTGAGGGTTTCAACCTCGCCGCCGCGGCGGCGAGGTCTTTCAGGCCTCACGCGGCGGCTGACCTGACCCTACAGGTTCACGTCCGCGACGCCGCCGGCGTCGGGCGTCGTCTTGGTCAGGTTAGCCTTCAGCACCTCATAGCCAAAGCCCAGGACGCCCTTGTTCGACACCCAGACCCGGCCGTGTTCGGCGTCGAAGCGCACCAAGGTAAGGTGGGGGTCGTCCTTGCCCTCTGGATACCAGGCGGCGACGACGGGGTTCCAGTATTTGTCTATGCGGGCGCGGTCCGGATCAATGGAAAGGGCGCCGTGAAAGCAGGCCTGAACCTTCTGATCCTTGGCCTGATAGCAGAACATGCCCGTCACCCCGCCGCCTTGACCGCCTGCGGCCACGTCGCGTGCGAAGTCCGTGTCATTGCGCGTGAAGAACCAGATGGCGCCGATTTCCGGTTCGCCAAACCCGGTCATGGGCTGGTGGTGATAGCCCGGCTTGTCCAGGCCCAGCATGCCGGTGTTGGATTCCTTCAGGCTTTTCCAGAATTCCGTCTCTGCTTCGGCGGGCGTCAATGCATCGGTCATGATCATCTCCTGCTTTGGGTGTGCAGGACCAACTGTTCGCAACGCCAGGGGTTCCTCAGACCCAAGGCGCCCGTGCGGCGCCGAACAGGGTCGCCAGGTGGATCAACAACAGCATCGCCACCGCCGCCGCGCCGATCATCAGAAAGCGCCACGGGATCATGCGCGGCCCTTTGAATGGGTCGGGCGCCCGGGCACCTCGCCAGCCGCAAAAAATCATGATTGCGACGGCGGCGGCCAGCAGAAGGAGGGTGGTTGTCAGGTCCATCAGCGGCAGGTGGAGAAAGGTCGAGGTCTTGGCAAGTCAAACCCTTGCTCAATGGTTAAGCTTCACGATGCATTAACCATGTCTGGAGCACAACCTTCAGGCGTCGAGCGTGCTGTCCACAGGATTGAGCGATCGTTGCTAGATATTGGGGTTAACCATGAGTTTACACCCCGGATATGGGCAGTATAGCCTCCAAGAATGGGCCAGGAGTCGAATCAGTGAGCGCAGCAGCGCCTTGGAGCGTTAAGGGCATCGACCCCAAGGCGCGGGAGGTCGCGAAGGACCTTGCCCGACGTTCCGGCATGACCCTGGGCGAATGGCTGAACTCCATGATCATGGAGGACGAGGATGACGGCGTGGTTCCGTTGGCGCGTCGTCCGCACATGGCCGAAACCTATGAACGCCGGGGACGCTCACGCCGCCTGGACGACGCCTATGACACAGGCGCCGAAGACAGCCTGCATCGCATCAGCGCCTCGATCGACGTCATCGCCGCGCGTCTTGAGGCGGCAGAGCGTCGCTCCACCCTGGCGATCCAGGGCGTTGATCAGGCCGTGTCGGGGCTGGTGCGTCGCCTCGATGGCCAGGAGGAGGAAGGCAAGGCTTACACCCGTCGTCTGGACGACATGGCCGAAGAACTGCGCGAGGGGCATCGCCGCCTGCGCGCGTTCGAGCGTGACACCGGGCCGAGCACTCAGGAGAATTTCAGCAAGGTTGAAACCGCGCTGGGCTCTCTGACGGGGCGTCTTTACGACATCGAAGAGCGCCAACGCGCCAGCGCCGTCGATCTGCGCCAGCGGATGGAGGCGGTCGAGAAGGCCGCTGGACCTGGCGTCGGCACGGACATGCTGGCCCAGGTCGGCGCGCGTCTGGACCAGGCCCAAAGCCGCACGACCGAGGCCCTGAAGACGCTGGAGCGCTCGTTCGCCGAACTGGATCGGCGGATGCGCATCGCTGAGGGGCGCATCGAACCCGAGGGTGCGCGCGACGCCGCCCGCTTCGAGAAACTGGCCGAGAGCCTGTCGCGTCAGATCGACGCCAACCGGTCCGAAATGATGCAGCGGCTGGATGTCGCCGAGACGGGCGCCCGGATCGACCGGATAGAACGCACGGTGCAAACCTTCGGCGACCAGTTGAAGCTGTCGGAGGAAAAGAGCGCGCACGGCATTGAGGCCATGGGGCGCGAGGTTCTGCGCATCGCCCAGAACCTGAACGCCCGCGTGCAGGGCGTCGAGGCTGGCGAAACTGCGCGCGCCGATGCTGTGACCCGCGCGGTGACGGCCCGTGTCGAACAGAATTTCGCCCGCCATGTCGAACGCGTCGATCAACGATTGACGGCAGCGGACGACCGCAACGCCCTGGCGCTGGAGAAGCTGGGTGGCGAGATCACCCGGATTTCGGACCGCCTCAGCGACCGCATCGCCCAGTCCGAGCGTCGCTCGCAGCAGGCGCTGGAAGACATCGGCCGCCGCCTGGTCGAAAGCTCGGAAAAGATCGAGCAACGCTACGACCGCGCTTCGGGCGAACTGGCCGAGCGCATGCGCCAAAGTGAAGAGCGCACGGCGCGCCTGCTGGCGGAAGCGCGTGACACCATCGAGGCCCGCGCCGCTGTCCCCGCGCCCGAGCGGCCGATGGATGGTCTGGATTCGCTGTTCGTCGCCGAGACGCCGCGCGTGGTCGCTGAACGCATGTCGCCTGAACCTGCGCGTTCGGCGTCGCCCGTTGCGGACTGGCGCGCCGCCGCCTTTCCTGAAGACTCCTTCGAGGTAGGCGACTGGTCGGCTGATCCGGTGACGCCTGAGGCTGCGGTTGCAGAACCCTTCCCCGGCGTCGCCTCCGACATCGTCACGCCTCGGTTCGAGGCCTCACGCGATCTTGAGGACGAACTCGAACCGCAAGCCCGCGGCCCTGCGCCGGAGCTGGAGCGCATTATTCAGCCGTTCGGCGGTTTCGGCGGCGCCGATGTCGATGACGTGCTGGAGGCGATTTCCAGCCCGTCTGAAGCCCCGCGCGCATCACGCCCTGTGCGTGACGACTTCGACGGCTTTGATGCCGGTGATGTTGATTTCGACGGCGAGACCGACTTCGTCGATCAACGCCGGCTTCAGGCCAGCATGAGCGCGGCGGCTGCGGCGGGACGCGGCGCCAGCACGCGCGGCGCCATCGACGCCGCCCGCGCCGCCATGGCGGCCTCGGTCGACGAACCGGCCGCGCGCTCAGGCTTCGGCCTCAAGCCGCGCGGTGGAAAATCCAAGCTGCAGGAGCGTCTGGACAAACAGGCGGCGCGCGAGGGTTCGACCGTGCGCAAGACCCTGCTGGCCTCGGTCACCGCCGTCGCTCTGACGGGCGGCGGGATGTTCGGCTACAGCGCCCTGACCGGCGGCGCGGGTCTGCCTGATTTTGGAATGCCTGACTTCGGCGCCAAGGCCGACGCGGCCGCGCCTATCGCCGCCCTGGCCGTGACGCCGGGCGACGCGCGCCTGCCCGCCGCACAGAACACGGGAGCCGACGATTACGCCAAAGCGGTGCAGGAGTTCGAGGCGGGCGACGCCGCCGCTGTCGACACGCTGAAGCGCGCGGCCAACCAGAACTATGGTCCGGCCCAGGCGCATCTGGCGGCGCTTTATCAAACGGGGGGCAACGGCGTCGCCGTCAATCTGATCGAGAGCCGTCAGTGGGCGCGCCGCGCTGCGGAGGGCGGCGACGCCAAGGGCATGCACTTCTACGCCATGCAATTGTATGACGGCGTCGGCGGGGTGAAGAACCGTCCGGAGGCCCTGATCTGGCTGCAGCGCGCGGCGGAGCACGGCCTGGTGGACAGCCAATTCAACGTCGCCCGTCTTTATGAAAACGGCGCTGACGGCATCGCCCGCAACACGACTGAAGCCCTGAAGTGGTATACGGTCGCGGCGCGCGCGGGCGACACGGGTGCACAGGAGGCTCTGACGCGCTTGACGCCGACAGCCAGCGCCACGGCCCAGCGCGCGGCCCGCGCCGCCGCCGACGCCTATCAGGCCCAGGCGTCAACGGCTGCATCTCCAGCTGTTTCGGCGGCTCAGGGCTGATCCATCCGCGCGCCGTGGGTGGCCTGACGCCGCCCGGCCCGCTAAGACCGCCACGTCGCCGTTCGGCGCCTCTTGTGTCCGCTCCAACCGAAGGCGCGTCCTTTGGATATCTATCTGCCGATCGCCGAGGTTTCGGTGAACTGGCCGACCCTGGTGATCCTGGGGGCGGTGGTCGGATTCGTGTCCGGCCTGTTCGGCATCGGCGGCGGTTTTCTGATGGCGCCGATCCTGGTTTTTCTGGGCATCCCCCCCACTGTCGCCGTCGCCAGCCAGGCCAGCCACGTCGTCGCCTCCTCGACCTCGGGGGTCATCCGCTATGCGGGGCAGGGCACTGTCGATTTCAAGATGGGCGCCGTCATGGCGGGGGGCGGCGCGCTGGGCGCCCTCGCGGGAGTGGAGCTGTTCCGCTATCTGCGCCTGCTGGGGCAGGCCGATCTGGTGGTGGCCCTGTCCTATCTGGTCTTCCTTGGCGCCATCGGCACATTGATGCTGAACGAGAGCCTGACCGAAATCCTGCGTCGTCGGCGGGGCGTGCCCGCTCCGCGCAAGGAACGTCGCCGCCCGATGTGGCTGTACGGCCTTCCGTTCAGGATGAAATTCCCCAAGTCGGGCCTCTACATCAGCGCCCTGCCGCCGTTCGGTCTGGGCGTATTTGCAGGCGTGCTGTCGGCCATCATGGGGGTGGGCGGCGGCTTCATCCTGGTGCCCGCCATGCTCTATATCCTGCGGATGCGAGCCGGGGTCGTGGTCGGGACCAGCCTGTTTCAGATCATCATAACCACGGCCATCACCACCATCCTGCAAGCGGGCCGCAATCAGACAGTCGACATCGTCCTGTCCACCATACTGCTGCTGGGCGGGGTGATCGGCGCCCAGGTCGGGGCGCGGTTCGCCGGCCGGTTCCGCGCTGAGGAACTGCGGGCGGCGTTGGGTCTGATCGTGCTTCTGGTCGGCATTCAGATGGGATTGGAGCTGTTTGTGCGACCCAATGACATCTTCTTGCTGGCGCCGGGGATCGCACAATGATCCAGGCGCTTCCCCCTCCGCCGCCCGCCGTTGAGGCGCCGCCGCCTGATCGATCCGAAGCGACCACGGACGAATTGCGTGTCGCCGCCGCCCTGACGGATGCTCAGGTTCACGTCGATTCCAGCTTCCGCGGCGCGTCTATTGTTCTGTACGGCGCGGTGTTCAATCCAACGCCCGAGCCTGCCGATGTCGTCGTCGTGGTGCGCGGCCCCGACGCGCCGGTGCGACTGGTGAAGAAGACCCGCAACATGGGGGTGTGGCTGAACAGCCGCCCGGTGCTGTTTGAGGGCGCGCCCGGCTTCTACATGACCGCCTCGACACGGCCTCTGTCGGACGTCGCCGATTTTGGCCAGTTGCGGCGCCTGGGCGTGGGCGTCGATCACCTGCGCATCGACGCGCCGGAAGAGGCCTCGACCGTCACCCGTTACGGGGTGCGCGACGTGGTCGTCAGTCGCCTGGGCGAAGACTATCTGGACTGGCGTCGCGCCGTGATCCGGCTGAAGGAGGCGGCTCAGCTCTACGACACCGACCCCAAGGGGGTGGAGTTCGTGGATCGCGGCCTGTTCCGCGCCGAGGTGAAACTGCCCACCGTCGCGCCCACCGGCAAATACTACGCCGAGGTCTGGTTGTTTCAGGACGGGGAGCCCAAGTCCGTCTCCAACCTGACCCTTACCGTCGAGAAGGTCGGGCTGGAGCGCGACATCTATGAGTTCGCCCACCGCCGCCCGTGGCTGTACGGCGTGCTGTGCGTCATCCTGGCGGCCCTGACTGGATATGGCGCCTCGCGCATCTTCAGCCGCCGGAGTTGAAGCCCAGTTCATCGCGCAGAGCAAGGGGCGTCAAGCCGCCCGCGCGTAGTTCAGCCAGGGTCACCGACTGGTCCCGCTTGGCGTAGCGCCGCCCGTCCGGCCCGGTGATCAGCCGATGGTGCCGATAGGTCGGGGCGGGCCAGCCCATCAGGGTCTGGATCAACCGCTGGACGTGGGTGGCTTCGAACAGGTCGACGCCGCGGATGACGTGACTGATCCCTTGCAGGGCGTCGTCATGGGTCACGGCCAGATGATAGGCGACGCCTGTGTCCTTCCTGGCCAGGACCACATCGCCCGCCGCGTCGGGGCGGACGGGGACAACGCCGTTTTCGCCGTTCGGGCCTTCGCCCTCTTCGATGAAACTGAGGCTGTTCCACTGATCATCGCCCAGCATTTCGCGCGCACGATCCAGCGACAGCCGCCAGGCGAAGGGGCGGCCTTCATCCAGCAGACGGGCTTCCTCCTCGGGCGGATGGGGACCCGGTCGCGCCGCTTCCAGCGCGCCGTGAGGCGCATCGCCGATGGCGTCGAGAATTTCCTTCCGTGTACGGAAACAGCGATAGAGCAGTCCCCGCTGGTTCAGGCTTTCGATCACGACGGCATAGTCGGCCAGATGATCAGACTGGCGCCGCACCGGCGTTTCCCAGTCCAGCCCCATCCAGACCAGATCCTCCAAAATCCCTGTCTCGAATTCGGGTCTGCAGCGGGTCGGATCGATGTCCTCGATCCGCAGCACAAACCGCGCCCCCGCCGCCTTCGCCGCTGTCCAGGCCGTCAGCACCGAGAAGGCGTGGCCCTTGTGCAGGCGTCCGGTGGGCGAGGGGGCGAAGCGGGTGGCGAACATGGCGTCAGACTAGCGGTTTCCGGACGCGGACAGCAGCCCCTGCTTCTCGCGCCACGCCCGGGATCGTATGAGGCGGAATGAACCCGGTTCCAACCCCCGATCAGATCGCGACCGCGCGGCAGGCCCTGGCCGAGATTGATCCGACACTGGCGCGCGCCCACGCTCATACGCCGGTTTTTGAGTGGCGCGCGCGGCCCGGCGGCTATGAAGGATTGTTCCGCATGATCGTGGAGCAGCAGGTCTCGGTCGCTTCCGCCGCCGCCATCTGGGCGCGGACGGTGGCGGGACTGGGCGGCGCGGTGACGCCCGAGGCGGTGCTGGCGCTGGACATCGAGGACTTGCGGGCGCTGGGCCTGTCACGCCCCAAGGCCAGCTATGGGCATGAGATCGCACGTGCCCAGGTCGAGGGGCGGATCGACCTGTCCCACATGGCGGCCTTGTCCGACGAGGACGCCATCGCCGCCCTGACCGCCATCAAGGGTGTCGGCCGCTGGACGGCGGAAACCTATCTGATGTTCTGCGAAAACCGACTGGATGTCTTTCCCGGCGCGGACATCGCCCTGCAGGAGGCTATGCGCTGGGCGGACGGCGCCGAGGGGCGCCCGAACGAGAAACAGGCCTATGTTCGCGCGGAAATCTGGCGTCCGCATCGCGCGGTGGCGGCGCATCTGCTCTGGGGATGGTATGGCGGTGTCAGGCGCGGCGAAATCGCGCTCTGAGGAGACGACCCCGTGACGCCCATCGACCCGGTCCTGACCGAGCCCCTGCGCGATCCCCAGACTGTGCTCAGCGCGCTGGATTTCGCGGGCGTCGCCGTCTTCGCCGCCACCGGCGCCCTGGCGGCTGCGCGTGAAAAACATGATGTGGTCACCTTCGCTTTTTTCGGCGCCATCACCGGCGTGGGCGGCGGAACTCTGCGCGACCTGTTGCTGGGCCTGCCGGTCTTCTGGGTGAAGGATTGGCGCTATATGGCCGTCTGTCTGCTTGCAGCGGTCGGCATCTGGCTCCTGGGGCAGAGGGATTGGCGGTTCCGCGCCTTGCTGTGGCTGGATGCGGCGGGGCTGGCGGCCTACGGCGTTCTGGGGGCGGCCAAGGCCGAGGCGGTTCATGCCCATCCACTGATCTGCATCGTCATGGGCGTGCTTACCGCCTGTTTCGGCGGGGTGGTGCGAGACACCCTGGCCGGGCAGCCTTCAATCCTGCTGCGGCGTGAGATCAACGTCACGGCGGCGATCCTGGCGGCGACCGTCTATATGATCCTGCGGGCGTTCGAACTTCCTCTTTGGCCGTCGGCCATTGCGGCGTCACTGGTCGGTTTCACCCTGCGTGCGGCGGCCTTGCGCTGGGGCTGGACCCTGCCCGCCTTCCCCAGCCGCGCATGACCCAGCTTCCCGCCGTCTATCGCGACGCCCCGTGCTGGCCGTTCGGCGATAGCCCTGAGCTGGCCGATGAACTGCTGGCCCTGGTGCTGTCAGGCGCCAAGCGCGCCACCTGTTCGTCGCTGGCGTCCTGCGAGGCAGACATCATGCCGACCGTGGGCGAGGTCAGCGTGATACTGGACGGGGCGGGCGTTCCCCGCTGCGCCATCCGCACGACGCAGGTCGAGATCATGGCTTTCGAGGACGTCAGCAAAGACTTCGCCCGCGCCGAGGGAGAGGGTGATCTGACCTATGCCTGGTGGCGCGATGCACACGAGGCCTATTACCGCCGTGAAGGCAGTTGGGCGCCGGGAATGCAGGTCGTCTGCGAGCGTTTCGAACTGATCGAGGTCTTTTGACGCCTCGTCACGAAAACGCTGCACTCTGGTCATGGCGATGAGCGGGAATCACGCGTAGGCTGTTTGAGTAAGACTAGGGAAGGAGACGTGTCCTCACTCCTGTCGCCTCGATATCCCCCCGTCCGCGCGGGAGGGCCTGATGCAGGTTCTCCACCGGCCACCCTCCGGTTTTCCGGCCCTGGTTCTGAACGCTGACTTCAGGCCGTTGTCCTATTATCCGCTGTCCCTCTGGCCATGGGAGGAGGCGGTCAAGGCGGTCTATCAGGACCGCGTCGACGTGGTGTCCCTGTATGACAAGGTGGTGCGTTCTCCGTCGATGGAGATGCAGCTTCCCAGCGTGATTGCGCTGAAATCCTACGTCGATCAGGATCGGCATCCGGCCTTCACCCGCTTCAACGTCTTCCTGCGCGACGGCTTCGCCTGTCAGTATTGCGGCGAGTCCGTGGAACTGACTTTCGACCACGTCATCCCGCGCTCTCACGGCGGACGCACGACCTGGGAGAACATCGTCGCCGCCTGCGGACCCTGCAACCTGCGCAAGGGCGGCCGCACTCCGCGCCAGGCCCTGATGCCGATCCACCGCGAACCCTATCGTCCCAACGCCTGGCAACTCCAGGAAGCCGGCCGCCGCTTCCCGCCCCACTACCTGCACCAGAGCTGGCTCGACTATCTCTACTGGGACATCGAGCTCGAACCTTAGGGTTCTTTTCAGGTGCTCGAAATGAATGCATGAAGGCGAGTGCGGGACGGTGACTCTGTCCGGTCAGAAACTCAACCCCAAGGGATCGGCGCCCCTGTAGGCAAGGCGGTCCACTTAAAACCCGACGCCAAGCCCCCGGTCAGCCGCGTTGATGTCAACCATTCGAATCGGCAGGCCGAGCGCCTCCAGCTGAGGCCTGAGCACGGCCGCGTCCCCGACGACGACCCAGGACCAGGCGTCGGGATCGATCACCGTCCGGAAGGCCGCCATAGCCCTGTCCCGCGTCAGGTTTCGATATTGTTCAGGCAGGCGGGTGAAGAAATCGTCGGGGCGACCGCGCTGCTCCTTGTCGTTGAGGGCGGCCAGAACGGACGTGGTGCTCGACAGCCAGCCGCCCATCCCCCGCAAGTCTCCGTTGATCGAAAGATCGAACTCGGCCTGGGTCAACGGGGCATCGCCCAAGAACTCCCGCGTTTCTCGTATCATTTCAGCGATGGCGGGGCCCGCCTTATCCTGCTGCACGCTGGTGGAAAGCTCGAATCCCGCCTCATGCTCGCCGAACAAGACGCTGCTCGAGGCGCCGTAGGTCCAGTGTTTCTCTTCGCGGATGTTCTGGTTGATCCGTGACAGGAAGCCGCCGCCAAGGGTGCGGTTGGCGATCGTCAGGGCGAGCATGTCCTCATCGGACGGCAAGGGTATGCGCTGACCGCCCCTCACTATCGCCTGCGTCGCGTCCGGATGGTCGATCAACAGAATCTGGGGCGACGCAGGCGCCGGCGTCCAGGCCGTTCGGGCCGGGCCGGGCTCTCCAGCAGCCTCCCAGGCTCCAAACCGCGCATCAAGAAGAGGCGTGACAACCGAAAGGTCAAGATCGCTGACGACGACGATCCGAGCGCTTTGTGGACGTATCCACGCCTTCCAGGCGGCAGTGAGATCGTCCTTCGTCAAGGCCGCAACGGCTGCGGCGTCCCCGGCCGATGATCGAGCCGCATAGGGCGACGCGGCATCTCTCAAAACCGACATGGCGCGGTCAGCCAGAACCTCGGGGTTGGCGCGTTCGCGGTCGATCATCGCCAGCCGCTGAGCCTTGATCCGCTCGAACTCGTTCTGAGGGAAGTCGGGAGACTTCACAACGATCTCGGTGAGGTCGAGCGCGGGTTCCAGATTGACCGAGGGGGTCATCAGCAGAACGCTGCTGGAGTCTTGGGTGGCGCCCGCCCCCACGCTTAGGCCCAGCCGTTCGCTGACCTCGTTGATCCATTCCGCCGATCTGCCTGCAGCGCCACGGTTCATCATGCTCGTCATGACAGCCTGCAAACCGATCTTGTCGATCGGATCGCGCACGCTTCCGCCGTCGAAGGACATCATCATCAGTGTCATGGGGGTGGTGTCGCGATGTACGAGCACGACGGGCATTCCGTTTGACAGGGCGCCGCGTTCGATCCGGGGAAAGACGACGTCCGTCGGATCACCGACTCCCGGAAGCGACATCGGTCGTGCTTGGGGCACGTAGATCGACGAGGAGGCGAGCTGCGTCAGAGGCGCAAGCGCCGGGGTCACTTCATCGACCACCGTCGTCGGTCCGGGCCGGACAGTGAGGCCGTAGTTCGGACGGGTCAGCCATCGCCTGGCCGTCTCATGGACGCTGGCCGGGGTCTGGGCCACAGCCTCGGCGAGATCGCGACGATAGGCCTGGGGATCGCCCGAAATAAGCGCGCCGGAGGCGAGCAGCCCTCCGCGCTGACCCAGCGCCTCCAGTCCCTGAGCGTAGCCGACGAGATAAGGCGTCATCCAACGTTCCAAGGTCGCCGCGGCGGGCGGGGCCAAGAGGACGCGCTCGATTTCAGCATCCAGCGCCGCGGCCGCCTCGTCGGCGTCCACGCCTTGGGCGACCGTCCCGGTTATGGAGAAGATGCCGGCCTGAGCGCGGCTCTCGTTGGCCACCGAGATCGAGCTGAAAAGTTTTCTATCATCAACCAAGACCGTCTTGAGGGCCGCGTTCTCGACGCCGCCCATCACACCGGCCAATACGCTGATGCGCTGGGCTTCGGCGCTGTCCTGTCCGGGAACGGGCCAAGCCCGCACCACCACCGGCTCCGTCACCGGAGATGTCGCGCTTTCTCGGACGGATCTGCTCAGTTCGGTCACGGTTATCCGAGGCGACGCTGTCTCAGGCCCTCGCGGAATGTCGCCGAAATAGGTTGTGACCAGTTCGCGAGCGCGCGCCGGGTCGATGTCGCCGGCCAGCACGATCAGAGCATTGTTGGGACCATAGTAGGTGCGGAACCACTGCTCGACATCGGGCAGACCGGCCGCGTCCAGATCAGCCATCGAGCCGATCACCCCATGAGCGTATGGATGTCCGGCCGGATAGATCGCACGTTCGGTCAGACGACGGATGACGCCATAGGGATTGTTCTGGCCCTGACGCTTTTCGTTCTGAACCACGCCGCGCTGCTCATCGAGCGTCTTCTGGTTCAAAGCGCCGAGCAGATGCCCCATTCGATCGCTTTCCATGAAAAGCGCCCGCTCCAAAGCGCCGGTCGGAACCACCTCATAGTATTGAGTGCGATCGGGCGTCGTGCCGCCATTGATGTCCCCCGCTCCCGCTTCCTGCAGAAGTTGGAAGAAATGCCCGGTCACATTCTCCGAACCGCTGAACATCAGGTGCTCAAAAAGATGGGCGAACCCTGAGCGGCCGATCGGCTCGTCCTTGGCGCCGACTTTGTAATAGACGCCGACGAACACCTGTGGCGCGCTGTGATCGGTGTGCACCACCACGCGCAGCCCGTTGTCGAGTTCGAACGCCTCGTATGGAATTTGAATGGCGGCGACCAACCCGGCCGTATCCGTGCGGGCCGCCTCGAGCCGATCCAGATTCTGCGCAGCGACTGGTCCTGCGAGCAGGACCGCTGCGGTGAAGGCGAGCGCGATGGATATCTTGGGCATGGCGCCCTCCAGAATTATGGAACACAGGCCGGCCCATGCAGGGCCGGCCTGGAATCGAAACGCCTCAGAAGCGTCGCGTGACCGTCAGGGTGAAGTTGCGCAGCCGGGGATCGCCGTACCGGCTGTAATAGACCGGGAACGCCGAATAATCGAAAGGTGGCGACTTGCCGAAGACGTTGTTTATTCCGACCTTCAAGAGCAACTCGTCACGGGTGAAGGTGGCGAACATGTCGTGATAGGTCTGACTGGCCACGCGCGCCGAGCCCTGTCGTTCCACGAGGGCGCGTGACGCCTGCAGATAGTAGCCGTCGAAGTAGCGCGCCGCCCATCCGAGGGAGACCGGTCCGCGGGTCCAGCGCGCCGACAGATTGCCCCTCCATTCCAGTGAGCCCTGGTCGCTGAAGCCGTTGCCAAAGTCGCTGGTGGACACGCCGGTGTAGTCGACGCCCGGTTGGCCTGGCAGACGCTCGACGGATAGTTCTCTCACCCAGGTGGCCGAACCCATCAGGTCAAGCACCCCCCCGAACGCATTGGTGCTGTAGTCCAGCGCGAAGTCCACGGCCTCGGCCTTTGATCCCACCAGATTGGCCAGCGAGGCGTCGAGATAGGTGATCGGCCCCACCGCGAAGCCATCGGAAGCCGGCCCGCGCACGACCCGCTCCGGATAGGCCGCCAGGAATTGTTCGAAGGCGGCCTGCACTGGAGGATTGCCGCCCGCGAACAGCAACGACAGTGGATCGAAGTAGTTGTCGCGCTTGGTGATCCGTGTCCAGTCGGCCGAGAACCGCAGTCCGCTCAGCCAGCGCGGCGTGACGATGACGCCGGCCGACCAGGTCTTCGACGACTCAGGTTTGACCTCCGTATTGCCGCCGTAGGCGCCGAGCAGCTGGTTGCCGAAAGGGCCTGGCGTGCCCACTGGCTCTCCGCCTCGAAGCGGATCATTCGCCGTGGTGTAGATCACGTCGTCGCGCTTGATCAGCTGGTCAAGCCGGGGCGGCAGATACCCCGTGGTGTAGGAGCCGCGGAACATCAGATCGCGCACCGGCGACCAGCGCAGGCTGACGCTGGGATCCGTATGCTCATTGGTGGTCGTGGCGCGCTCGATCTCCAGACCCGCGGGCGGGCAGTCGGCGAAGGGATCGCCGCTCGGAAGCGGCCCGTACACCATTGCGCAGTTTATGGTGCCCAGGGCGCCGCGTCCCTCATAGCGCTCGTAACGGGCCGCCACACGCAGTTCGAGCAGTTCGACCAAGGGAACGGCGTTCTCGGCGCTGAATATCGGAAAGACCGCTTCGGCGTAGGCTGCGCCGATGGTCTGGCTGCGATCCGGGACGAAGGAGACGTAGGAGAATAGCGAGCTGTTGTTTGCAGACCTCACGGCGCCGACGTCCTCGCGGGAATACTCCAGATTGAGCGTCAGCTGCGGCCTGCCGCCGGGCAGCTTGACCGGCGCGGGCCCAGCCAGGCGAAGCGAGGCGCCGGTCACGCGGGAGTCGGCCGGCGTGGAGAAGCTGCCGAAGGCGCCGGGAATGAAGCTGTACTGCAGCGGGCTGTCTCGCAGATCACGCAGGATGTCCTGCTCTCCTGCTGCGAGCGCATCGTCGAAGGCCGTCGCCGTGGGCGTCGGTGTTCTGTCGTTCTTGAAGCGCGTGGCGTTGTAGGAGATGTCCGCCAGGGCCTGCCAGTCTCCTGGCAGTTGGATGATGGCCCCGGCCAGTGCTCGCCACTGATCGTTGCGGCTCGACACCTCGGCCTCGGCGTCGCCTTGCGGCAGGGTCACGGCGAGATCCTGCTGGAACGGATTGTTCGGCGCATTCGCAGACAGGTAGATCACAGAGGGCGAGCGCGTGGTCACGGTGGTCGATTTCACTTGCGACCCGGCGATCTCCCCGTAGACGGCGACCCGATCCGTAAACTCGTGGCGTATCGATCCCATGGCCGACAGACTGTCGGCCCCATAGACCACCGGAGCCCGCCTTCCGATACCTGTAGCGCTGTCCGGCTGGTCGAAGTTATAGCTGCCCAAAGACCCAAGAAGCGGCGCCAGGCCATCCGCCGCCACGCCGCGGTATCCGTCCGGAATAAAGCCGATCGAGCTGGTCAGCAGTTGCCCGCCGAACTGCGGCTTGAGCGACAGCCGCTCTCCGGTCAGGCTCTTGAAGTTCGGCGTCGCGCCAATCGGAGAGGAGAAGGCCAGACCCGCGGTGTCGTAATAGTCCGGGTCGTTCTCCAGCATCAGCCGGTGGTTGCGCGCCAGCAGTTCGGACCGATCACCGTACAGCAGCGGCTCGGACCGTCGCCAGCTTCCGCTTGCCGACACGCGCGTCCGGCCGGCGTTCAAGGTCCGCGCATAGGTTCCGTCGATGCGCCCGTCGGGCGATGAGAAATCGCTGGTGTCGGCGTAGGTCGCAGACAGTTCGCCGCCCTCGAAGCCGCGCTTGAGGATGATGTTGATGACGCCGCCGGACGCCCCGCTGCCGTAGATGCCCGAGGCCGAAGAGGCCAGAACCTCGATGCGCTCGATCGCCGAGAGTGGAATGCCGGTGATCTGTCCCTGGTTTAACTGGCCGGTCCCGAGGTTGACGCCGGCCTGGCGGCGGCCGTCGACCAGGATCAGGGTCTCGCGCGAACCGAGACCGCGCAGGTTGATGCTGCTGAGGCCCCTTTGCTCCACCGCGCCCCGGCCGACCTGATCGGCCGTGGTCGGATTGGCGTTCACGCTCAACTGATTGCGCAGGAAGGTGTCCAGATCGGCGGCGCCTGACCGGCGGATGTCCTCTTGGGTCATGACGATGAAGGGCTGGCTGTCGTCACGGCTGCGCCGGATGCCGGTGTTCAGGGACCAGTTGCGGTTCCCCATGACGAGCACCTCGGGCACCTCGGTGTACTCGCCCTCGACGTTTCCCTCTGCACGCACGACCGCCACGGCGCCCGAGGGATCGAAGCGGACGGTGAAGCCGGTGCGCTCCAGCAGCGTCCCCAGCGCCGCCTCGGGCGTCATCACCCCGCGCGCGCCGGCGGTGCGGACCCCCGTCACCTGATCTTCGCGATACAGCAGCTCGCGCGACGTCGCGCGCGACCAACTGTCCAGCCCGTTCTTGAGCGACCCGGCCGGAATGTTGAATTCCGTCGTCTGGGCGATCGCAGCCGGCGCTGCGGCGAGCAGCGCCGCCGCAGCGGCATATCCCATAAGTCTCATAGTGGTCCGTCCCCTGTCCGCCCGAAGGCTCCCCCGACGCGCGAAACGCCGCTGAAGAGGAGGACGAGCGACGGTCGCAAATCCGTAACGAAAAAGTTCCGGGCCAGCGCATTATTTGCGACACGCGCTGTCTGAATTATTTCGTTACGGGAATTGCGTCGCCGTTCGTCTAGTATCCGCCAGAAGGCGAGGCGGGAGGCCGACTTGGACGATCGGATGCTGAAGACATGGTTCTGCGACCAGGTGCTTCCGCACGAGCCGGCCCTGACCGCCTATCTGCTCAAGACCTGCAAGGATGCGGACACCGCCTTCGATATGCGTCATGACGTTTATGAGGCCGCCCTTGTCGCCGCACGGTCCGGCGTGCCGACCCATACTCGCGCCTTCCTCTTCACCGTGGCGCGCAATCTGGTGATCGACCGGGCGCGACGCCAACGGATCGTGGCCATTGATCTGGTCGCCGACCTGAACGCCCTTGAGCCCGACCGCGTGGACTTTGGGGCAACCGAACGTCAGCTCGACGCGCGTGAGGCCCTTCGACTGGCGCAGGCCGGGTTTGAACGACTGCCCGCCCGTTGCCGCGAGGTCGTGCGCCTCAGGAAGGTCGAAGGCCTGTCCACCCGTGAAGCGGCGGAGCGCATGGGCGTGAGCATCGACACCATCGAACGCCAGCTCGTCCTGGGCGTGCGCGCCATGGCGGACGCCATGCTCGGCGGCAGGGGCCGGATCGAACGCCGTCCCACGTCTCAGAGGAAGGGGGCTCGCCGATGAGCCGCCAAAGGCACGAAGAGGAAGCCGCTCTCTGGCTTGTGCGCCGCGAGGGCGGCGACTGGTCGCAAGCGGACGCCGCCGCGCTGGACGAGTGGCTGTCCGAGGCTCCAAGTCGGCAGGCCGCCTTCTGGCGCCTCGAAAAGGGCTGGAACGAAGCGGACCGCCTCGCCGCCCTGGGGGAGACCGCGACCGCGCCATCCCGTCGGCGCGGCCCTGCCTCCCTGCGCCTGAGGTTCTCGCCGCGTGCCGGGCGACGCCTGGGCTGGATCATCCCCTTGGCGGTTGCGGCCTGCATCGCCGCCGCAGCGGCCCTGCATGTCACCCTGCTCAGCCCTGTCTCCGCCCCCGTCGCCTACGAGACGCCTCGCGGCGGATCGCGGGAACTGGTGCTCGCGGACGGAAGTCGGGTGGAGATGAACACGGCGACGCGCCTGCGGGCCTTCGCGGGGGTTGGGCCGCGAGAGGTCTGGTTGGACCAGGGCGAGGCCTTCTTCGACATCGCCCATCGCGACGGCGAACGCTTCGTGGTTCACGCAGGACCCCGCCGCGTCACCGTACTGGGCACGCGTTTCTCGGTCCGTCGGGAGGGCGATACGGTCACCGTGGCGGTCCTGCAAGGCCAGGTGCGGCTCGACGATGCGGGATCGGTCGACGGCCGGTCGAGCCGACCCGCCCTGATCGGGCGCGGCGACGTCGCCATCGGCCGTGAGGCCGACACCCTCGTCTCGCATGCCGCGCCAGAGCGGGTCGAGGCGGCCCTGGCCTGGCGCGACGGCATGGTGGTGTTCAACCGCACGCCTCTGTCGGAGGCCGTCGCCGAGTTGAACCGCTACTCAGCGAAGCCCATCCGGATTTCCGATCCGGCCCTGGCCCAAATTCGCATCGGCGGCTCCTTCCGCACCGCCAACAGCGCCGCCTTCATCCGCCTGCTCCAGGACGCCTATGGGCTGGAGGTCGCGGACAGCGGCGACGACGTGGTCGTCAGCGAATAGGTTCCACACCACCCCTCCATAAGCACTTCGGAAAGGCGGACTTCGCGTCCCATTAAAGAGCGAAAACTGGAGCTTGGCCGGGCTTTTGTGATGACGTGTCCCACGGTCGCCCGCTTTGTTGCGTGATGAAGTTTGGCGCGAGGATGTTGCTCGAACAATGAGTCATGGTGTTGCGATTGGTTCGCAACTTCTGTATCTGCTGGCTGCCCCGATCGTGGGGTTCAGCTGGGGTCGAATGATCTTGCCGTCACGCTTTCCATCGCAGATGCGTGATGTCGACGAGGTTGATCGTCGCCTGCAGGCCCATGTCCGCGCCAGGGTGGCGAACCGGCAGGATGCGGAGGATATCGCCCAGGAAACATGGGCGAGAATGGCGGCGGTGTCCGGCCGTGACGCGGGCGGGATCGAAAATGTTCGGGCCTATCTGTTCCGCATCGCCCGCAACCTGGTGATCGATCATCGTCGCCGCGCCGTTTCGACGGTCGAGGTCAAGGTGGACGAGGCGGCCATGGAGCGGGTGGCGGATGCGCGGCCTGATCCCGAATCCGTCCTGATCACCCGCACCGAGCTGCGGCGCATGGACCGGATCATGGCGGCTATGCCCGCCCGCCCAAGGGAGGTGTTTCGCCTGTCGCGGATCGAGGGCCTGTCGTTCGCCGAGATCGGGCGCAGGCTGGGCACGTCGCGCCAGACGGTTCACGAACATATGACGCGCGCGCTTCTGGCCATTCAGATCGCCGCCGAAACCGATTTCGATCCAGAACCCTGACAATCAACGTGGTCATTCGTCCTTATGATCAGGGGACGCGCGTGATGCGTGTTTGCAGGGAAGAACGGACCTGTGACCAGAGCTAGACCGCATGATGGCGTCGACCCGGTGATGGCTGAGGCGACGCGCTGGTTCGTGACGCTGCATGACGATCCGGGGGATGCGAAGGCGCGCCCTGAGTTCGAGGCGTGGCGAAAGGCTGATCCGCATCATGCCGCCGCCTATGCCCGGCTTCAGCAACTGTGGGGGGCGTCGGGGCATCTGCCCAGTCTGACGCGTTCGCATGACGGCGTGGGCCGTCGTGCGGTCCTGCAGGGCGCACTCGGCGCCGGGGCCGCCCTTGTGCTGGTCGGGGGCGTCGGACGACTGGCCATGGGGGCGCATCCATTCGCCGACCACCGGACCAGACCCGGTGAGCGCAGCGCCGTCATTCTGGTCGATGGCTCGCGGATCGAGTTGTCGACCGCCACGGCTTTGATGACCGATTTTTCCGGCGGCAGGCGGCGCATCCGACTGCTGGAAGGCGAGGCCTGGTTTCAGGTCGCGCCTGATCCGCGCCGTCCCTTTGTGGTCGAGGCGGCTGGCGGATCGACCACGGCGCTGGGAACCGCTTTTTCGGTGGCGCTGAACGGGGATGGAGCCGCAGTCTCGGTCACCGACCACGCTGTCCGCGTCGTCTCGCGCGGTGCAGAGGCGCGGGTCGCCTCAGGTGAGAGCGTGACTTACGACGTCAGGGGGCCGGGCCGCGTTCGGGCGACGGATCCTTCGGCCCTGGCCTGGCGCGAAGGGCGCCTGGCCTTTGTGAACCGACCTTTGAGCGAGGTCGTGGCGACCCTGGATCGCTGGACGGGCGAACGGACGGTGATCCTGGACAAGGAACTGGCCCGTCAGGCGGTGACCTTGACGCTCGGCGTCGAGCATGCAGCCGAAGGGCTTGGCCGGTTGGCGGATGTGACGCCCTTGCGCGTCACGCGCCTGATGCGTGGTCTGACCCTTATTCGCGCCATCTGAAAATAAATCGCATTTGCACCTGACAAGTCGGCACATCGTTCGTCTTTAGACTTGAGGGCAGGCGTTGCGTCTGCCGCCATGTTTCGGGGACGTAAATGAAGACCATCTTGAACGGTCGCCAGCGATTGGGCCTGGCCCTTCTGATGGGCGGCACGGCCGTTGGCGCCGTTCTGACCCTCTCGACGCCGGTTCAGGCCCAGACGGTCAGGGAAATCAGCTTAGACATTCCGGCCCAGCCCGTCGGATCGGCCCTGGCGGCCTTCAGCCGGGCAACGGGCGTGGACATCGCCTATGGCGCCGCGCTGCCCAATGCGACGTCGCCGGGCGTGTCAGGGCGGTTTGCGCCAAGCGAGGGTCTGTCGCGTCTTCTGGCCGGAACGGGCCTGACCTATCGTTTCACCAGCGCTGACGCGGTTAGGCTGGAGCCTGCACCCCAGACGGCTGAAGGCGTAATCCAACTGGGCGCCGTGCGGGTCGAAGGCGCGTCCGGCGGCGCCCAGAACGTCGGAAACGGCGCCGCGGCCGGGTGGGACGGAACAGCAGCATCGGTCTATGTGACGCCGGGCTCGGTCAGCGTGATCTCTCGCGACAGGCTCGAGGCCTATCCGGCCCAGGCCCCGGCCGACATGCTGCGGGGAACCACGGGCATTATCTCGGGCGAGGCGCGCAGCAGCGGCGGCCTGGATGTCAATATCCGCGGCCTGCAGGGTCAGGGGCGGGTGCCCGTGACGGTCGATGGCGCGATCAACGGGACGACCGTCTATCGCGGTTATCAGGGAACCAGCAACCGCAGCTTCGTCGATCCGGACTTCATCAGCCACATCGCCATCGAGAAGGGCCCTTCGATGGGCAATGCGATCGCGGGCGGGATCGGCGGCTCGGTGTCGATGAAGACCCTCGGCGTCGATGACATCGTGCCTGCGGGTGATGTTCTGGGGGTGCGGTTGATGGCTTCGCTGTCCGGCAACAACACCACGCCGGGCTCGAACATGACGCGAAACATTCTTGAGCCGCTCAGCTTCTACGGCGATCCGCTTGCGGCGACGCGCGGGCGCGAAAGGCCCGGATTCCTTCTGCCCGGCGGCGGCTCGGCCAGTCTGGTGGTCGCACGCAAGAGCGATATTGTGGACCTGCTGGCGGGCTATTCCTTCCGCCGCACCGGCAACTATTTCGCGGGTGCGAACGGCAAATATGCGCCCAAGGCGACAGGCGCCCTGTCGCCCTTCTGCGCGGCAGGCACGAACGAGACGGTGTTGAGCCAGCTTTGCGAACGCGCCGTGGCCTTCTACGACATGCACGGCTCGACGCCCTTCGTGGGCGGGGAAGAGGTCTATAATACATCGAGCGAGACGGAATCCGTGCTGCTGAAGGCCGTGATCCGTCCCGCTCAGGACCATGTGCTTGAACTGGGCTATGGCGGCTATCGCAGCACCTTTGGCGAAAACTATCCAGGGACGCTTGCCAGCACCACGGGCGCGTTGTTCCAGAACACGGTCTTTTCCAAGACGGACCTGGATCGCTTCACCGCGCGGCACCGCTGGAACCCCGACAGCGACCTGATCGACCTGAAGCTGAACGGCTGGGTGTCCAGGCTGAAGGAAAGCGCGCCTTCATTCTACAACTCGGACCCTGCGCGGCGCTACGTCGACAGCTGGGGCGCGGACATCGGCAACGCC
The DNA here is from genome assembly GCA_963522565.1 of uncultured Brevundimonas sp. Taxonomy (GTDB): domain Bacteria; phylum Pseudomonadota; class Alphaproteobacteria; order Caulobacterales; family Caulobacteraceae; genus Brevundimonas. Next base: position 284,862 of record CAUQZC010000002.1, read on the forward strand.
TCAAGATCGCCGACGTCCATCGGCCTGTTCTCGGCGGACTATGGCGCCTCCTACCTGCATGAGAAGGCGGGGCCGGATGGGGGCTGGGCCGCTGGAACGGCCATTCCTCCGGGCCGTGAAGGCGTCCGCAGCGAATACAGCCTGTTCGCCGATACGGCGCTGGACCCGACGTCATGGCTGCGGCTGACCGCAGGCGTCCGGTATCAAAACTACACGCTGGAAGACCGCCAGTCCGGCACGGTGCACCATGGCGACCGCCTGAAGCGCGACGAGGACGCCTTCAACTGGTCGCTTGGCGCGGTGGCGACGCCGCTGGACGGCTTGCAGCTGTTCGCCAACTACAAGCACGCATCGCGTCTGCCGTCGCTTCTGGAGGCGACCACCAACTTCTTCATGGTGGCGAACCCTGATCTGCATAAGGAAACCGCGAGCAACTGGGAGATCGGCGCCAACTACATCCGATACGATGTCCTGAAGCCGGACGACGAGCTGGGGCTGAAGCTGGTCTGGTTCGATAACGACATCGACAGCTATATTTCGCGTCGCTACATCCTGCAGCTGGGTTCGATGCAGATGTACAACATCGACCAGGCGCAGTTTCGAGGGCTGGAAGGCAATATCAGCTATAAGTCCGGGGGCTTCGGCCTTGACGCCGGCGTCACCTATTACGACAGCATCCGCTTCTGCCGTCCTGGCCAAAGCTGCATCGCCAGTTCTCTGGCCTCGGACTACGCCACCAACTACATCCCGCCCGAATGGTCGGCCAATCTTTCAGTCAACCAGAAGTTCCTGAATGACCGGGTCATGCTCGGCGCCCGCGTCACCTATATGGGCGATCGCGCTGTCGAGGCCGAGAAGCCTCTCACGGGTTATCTGCCCCTGATCACCGCCGTCGAATGGCGCCCCTACACGCTGGTCGACCTGACCGGCAGCTTCAAGGTGGATGAGGGGCTGTCGATCAACTGGAGCGTCGATAATCTGACGGACCGTTATTACACGGAGCCGATGAGCCTGGGCTTCATCCCCGCGCCCGGCCGCACCTTCCGGATCGGCCTGACCGAGACGCTGGGCTCGCGCGGCGGTCTGTCGATCGGCGACTGGTTCAGCGACGCCGGCAATGGTGAGATTGTCGACTGGACCGGCCCTTATGTCGGACTGGACTTCGGCTATGGCTCGGGCAGGACGCAGGGCGGTGTGACCGATACGGCTGGCAAGCCCGCTGATATCGACAACGGCAGCCGCCTTGACGAGAAGATGCGCAACTTCATCGGCGGCGTGCGCGCGGGTTATAATTATCAGTTCGCCAACAATGTCGTCGTCGGGTTGGGCAGCGACATATCGACGGGCGACCTGGCGGCCTGGTCCGGCGTCGTCGTCTCGTCCACATCTGGCGAGAGCCCCAGCGTGGCGTCGCTTCGTGCGGCGGGCATCCTGGAATCGGACACCCGATACAAGTGGGATCGTCTGGTCACGCTGCAGGGAAAGCTCGGCTACGCCTTCGGGCAGACCCTGGTCTACGGCTCCGCAGGCATGGGTTGGATGCGTGAAACCCAGACGCGCCGCCAGTACCGCTCGACACCGCCGACAAGCCGGACCGATTTCGGCATCAGCGGCTATTCGCCCGGCAGCATTCCTCTCGAACACTATTTCACCGAGCAGGATCGCAATGTCCGAACCGGCGCGGTGCTGGGCGCGGGGGTCGAACGCGCCATCGACGAGCGCTGGTCGCTGCGCGCCGAATACAACTACGCCAATTTCGGGCACGAGACCTTTGAATACGAAGATGCGCGCGCCGGCGTGGGCCTGGCCTATTCGTTCAACGGCTTTGTCCGTGACCCTGTGACCGGACAGCGGGTGCGCATCAACACGTCAGGACCGGGCACCATCAACATCGTCGAGGGCCGGAAGGTCCGTTCGGACGCGGACCTGCACACGGTCCGCGTCGGCCTCAGCTACCGCTTCTGAGCGGTCAGACAGCACAGGAGATGCAGCAATGAGTGACGTCCTTGATCGGTCGCGATCCAAGCGTCTGAAGGCCCTGACCCATGTAGTCCATGATCGACTGGACAAGTCGATCATGGAGGCCTCATCCTTCGACAATCTTGAGGGTTACGCGCGTTTTGTCGGGGTCCAGTGGATCTTCCACCGCGATATCGACGCTCTCTATACGGATGCGGGTCTGTCGGCCCTGTTGCCTGACCTGGCGGAGCGCCGTCGGCTGTCGCTGATCGAGGCGGACCTGGCGGATCTGGGCCATGCCGCGCCCCCGGTCGAGGATGCGCCTTTTTTCCAGCATGGACAGAAGGTTGATCCGGCTGAGGCGCTGGGATGGCTCTATGTGGCGGAAGGCTCGCGAATGGGTGCGGCGCTGTTGCGAAAGGCGGCGGGCCGTCTGGGCTTGTCGGACCATAAGGGCGCCCGCCATCTGGCCCCGCCGCCTGAAGGGCCAGCGGCCTATTGGCGGGATTTCACCGGCGCCCTGGACGCCGTCGTCCTGACGGATGATGAGGAGGCGCGCGCCGTGGCGGGCGCCAACGCCGCCTTCGCCCGGGTCCAGGCCCTGGCCAATGCCGCCCTGCGATAAGGTCGTGACGGCAGGCCGGTCTTCGGGCCGACTGCTCACGGGCGATCGGCCGCGCAAATCCGGCAAATGGGGGGCGGGCGTGACGGTTTCCGTACTGCTGCATCTGGCCCCCCTGGTCATTATGGGGGGGATGCTCGCCTCAAGGCATTCGGTGATCATCCCCGATGACGCGGCCTTCGAAGTTGAGCTTGTTCGCCTCCAGGCTCCCCCCAGACCTCCTTCCGAGAAGCCGCCCGGTCCGGAGCGAACCGAGGCCGCAGCACAATCAACGACGCCGCAACCGCGCATCCAGCCACGGATGGCGGCGGTTGCGGATGTGGAGCCGCTGAGCGCGCCCCTGCCTGAACCGCAGGTCGAAACTTCGGTGAAGTCACCTCCAGCGCCCGAAACCACCGCGCCGCCCAGTCGCCCGGCCCCGCCCGCCTCTCTTGCTGCATCGGCGACCCAGACGTGGCAGGGGCGCCTGCTGGCGCACCTTGAGCAGCGCAAACGCTATCCCGCGCAGGCCCGCGCCCGCCGTCAGCAGGGCGTGGCCTATGTGCGTTTCAGCATGGACCGGCAGGGCCGGGTGCTGTCCGCCGCTATCGAGCGGTCTTCGGGCCACGCGGTTCTGGACGCCGAAGCCCTGGCGCTTCTGCATCGTTCCCAGCCGTTGCCCCTGCCGCCTGCGGAAATCCCGGGCGACCCCATCAGCCTTTCTGTCCCCGTCGACTTCTTCACACGACGCTGAGCTGGCGGCGGCCAGGCCGTCATGTCCTGACGTATCTCAGAAAATCTGTAGTCGGCGCCGCGCGGAGAAACTCTGCGCGGTGACCTGACATAACCAGTCTGCCGGTCCAGATCACCAACCCCAGAACAGGCCCTGCTAATTGGTAAGCCAATTGGTTGTCCAAAATGCAAGGATAATATCTTGAAAATGGGTTGACAGAAGTGTCATGCCAATCCAGCGTCTGGGCAACAAGAAAAGTTTGGGAGGCTTAGGATGAGGCGTATGGAGATCACTCGCGCGAGGGCGGGCTCAAACCGCCGGTTGGCCACGGTTCTGATGGCGGGCACGGCGATCATGTTCGCTGGCCCTGCGCTTGCTCAAAGCGCGCCGGAGGGCCAGGACGACGCGGCGGACGGCGCGCAGGAGGTCGGCGAAGTCGTTGTCACCGGCATTCGGGCGTCGCTCCAGAATGCAATCTCGCAGAAACGCAACGCCGACAACCTGGTTGAAGTCATCGAGGCTGAAGACATCGGCAAACTGCCCGACCAGAATCTGGCCGAAGTGCTTGAGAACGTCACCGGCATTCAGATCACGCGCGAGGCCGGCGTCGGCCGCGGGGTGCAGATCCGGGGCACTGACGCAAACCGCGTAGAGATCAATGGCGTCTCCACCGTGGGGTCAGGATCGGGTCGGTCCGGCATCAGCTTCGACGACCTTGCGGCCTCGATGATCAGTTCGGTTCAGGTGATCAAGGTGCCTGAAGCCAAGACGATCGAAGGGTCTGTCGGCGGCACCATCAATCTGCGCACCATTCGCCCGTTGGACTTGGCGGAACCGCTTTTCGCGGTCCGGGCGCAGTCAGAATACAGCGATCTGACCGATACGGCGACGCCGCGGTATTCGGGCACCCTCGGGCGACGCTGGGACACCAGCATCGGCAAGATCGGCCTGGTCGGCAGCTTCAGCTATGCCGAGCAGGATGTGGCGGCCTTCCGTCCTCGCGTCGACCGGGACGCCGTCGTCACGCCCAACTCAGGCCGGGCCAGCGCTGAGGCCTTCCCGTTCCTGCGCGTTCAGTTCTTCAACCAGGACTATGATAATTTCCAATACGAAACCAAGAACTTCTCGGGGTCGGCCGAATGGAAGCCGCGCGATAATCTGAAGTTCTACTTCGACGCGACGCTGAACGATCAGCAGCGTGCAGAGCAAAGTTCGACGGTCCAGATATCGACCATTTCTGACAACGGCGTCGTCGACAGGACGACGAACACTGCGTTCGAAACGGTCAATCTGGGCACGGTCCGCGGGCCTGACGGCAGCATTGATCTGGGGTCGGTTCAGGCCACGGCGGCGGGCGTCATCCTGCCCAGGATGGACGGCAATCTGGCGCCCTATCTGCGCACGACCAGCGACACGGGCTCGCGCCTGACCGAGAGCCGCGTCTTCGCCTTCGGCGGTGAATGGCATGGCGAGCGTCTGTCCGTCAGCGGGCAGGTGTCGCGTTCGACCTCGGACTCGACCTTGCCCAGCTTCAACACCACGCTGGAGTTCGTCAATCCGAACGGACCGCAGCCGGTGCGGGGCGTGTCCCTGGCCAATGGCGTGCCGATCGAGTTCGATCTGCGCAACGGCATCCTGCAGTTCGGGCTGGCGCAGGGGCAGGCCACGACGCCGACCTCGGCGCAGTTGCTGGACCCCGCCAACTACCGGCTGCATCAGGTGGCCCAGGGCCGGAGCATTCGCGAGAATGAAGAAAAGGCCGTGCGCCTGGATCTGTCCTACGACATGGATGGCGTCCTGCCGTTCATCACCTCGATCGATGCGGGATTGCGTTGGAACGAAACAAGCGCGCTGAACGACAACATCACCGGCACCACCAACTTCACCAACATCACCTCGTCCTTCTATCGGCCCAGCGCGGACCGGTTCAAAGACCTCATGATCGCCGGTCCGAACAACTTCGATGCGGCGGACGGTCGACGCCTGTTCTTCTCGGACTTCATGATGATCGACGGCGCGCGCGCTTTCAGGGACCCGGCTGGAGCCCTGGCGGCCTTCAACGCCGCCATCTCGGCCAGCAATGCCGCAAATGGGTCGAACATTCCGCTCATCGGCGAACCGACCTCTCAGGCCAGCGCCTTCTTCAAGATCGAGGAAGACACGCGCACCGCCTATCTGCAGGCGAACTTTGACATCGAGGCCTTCGGCGTGCCCATGCGCGGCAATGGCGGGGTGCGCTATGTCAGCACCGATCTGACGTCGATTGGCAATACGATCGTGACCGGATCGACCTCAACGGCGGCTGTCAACGAAAGCGCGTACAATTTCTGGCTGCCGCGCTTCAACCTGGTCGCCGAGCCGCGCAAGGACGTCATCGTCCGTGCGGGCGTCGCGCGCGATATTCGCAGACCCGACTTCAACACACTGTCGTCGTCGGTGTCCTTCGCGACCAGCGAGAACACAGCCGTCAATCGCGGCAATCCGAGCCTGCAGCCGGAAACCGTGCTGTCGTTCGACCTGTCGGGAGAATACTATTTTGCGCCGTCCAGCCTGGTCAGCATCGGCGTCTTCCACAAGGTGCGCGAGAACCTGTTCGCCAGTGTGACGGAAAGCCCGCCGGACAACGCCGTGGACGGGGTTGTGAACAGAAGCCGTGACCCCTCGTGCCCGGGCGGCGGCATCTACAACCCGATCGCGGTCATCAACGTCAACAACCCCGCCAAGGGTCAGAACGGCATCTGCGTGCCCTTGACCTCGACCTTCAACGTCGATGGGGAGACGACCCAGACGGGCGTAGAACTGGCCTTCCAGTATGACCTGTCCCAGTGGGAAGATCGTTTGGGCTGGGCGTCCGGCTTCGGCTTCATCGGCAACTTCACCTACCAGAAGACTGGCGGAAACGTGGCCAGCTACCGCACGGTCGGACTGACGCGGAACACGACGCGCGACCTGGGCTTCAATCCGCTGCCGCAGGACCGGGTCGAGCTCGAGAACCTGTCCAAATATTCGTACAACACCACCCTGTTCTATGAGCGGGCCGGTCTGAGCGCGCGGGTCCGCTACACCTGGCGATCGCATTTCATCAACACCGAGGCCTTCACCTCGGCGTTTGACGTGCCGCGCATCAGCGCGGATCGGGGCCAGTTGAACGCCAGCCTCAACTACGACGTCACCCCGTGGGCCACTGTCGGCGTTGAGGGGATCAACCTCACCCGTGAGGACGCCAATGAGTACTGCATCAATGACGGTGCGCTGCTTTGCTACAACGGTTTGACGGATCGCCGCATCGTCGCGGGCCTCAGCATTCGCTTCTAGGTCACGTCGAAACCGGATGTGGAGGCGCCCTGTTGCAGAGGGCGTCTCCATTTTCATTCACCGCCTTCCACGCCTTTTTCCAACAGGCTTCTCCTCCCGGCGTCGGTTCATCCGGCGCCGGTCCTTTTATGAATGACGAGCGTTGGACCGGCGCGTGGCCGAGGTCTTGCGTCGCCTCAGCCCTGGGCGGACAGGGTGGCCATGAAGCGGTCGCGGTCGTGTTGGGTTCTGCGGCGAACCTCGGCCAGGGCCTCGGCTTCCTCCGCAGCCAGCATGGCTTCGAACAGGCGGTGGAAATGGTCGCGCATTGCGGCGCGCGAGGCCTGGGGATCACGCGCCTTCAGGGCGTGCAGGATAGCGGCGTGTTCGTCCGTCCGTGAATCCCAGTCGTGATGGCAGACGCTTTGATAGACCTGTTTCACCTTGGGCAGTTCGTTGCGCATCCGCCAGATCAGCTTGATGCAGTGTTCGACCACCGGGTTGCCCGAGATGCGCGCGATCGCCTCATGGAACCTCTGGTCCGCTGCGCTGGATTCCGCATCGCTGGCCGTCGGGCTGGACATGACGGCGATCAGGCCTTCCAGCTCGGCCAGGGAGGCGTCGTCGATGTTGGCGGCGGCCAGAGCGGCGGCCTCCGCCTCGAACACGGCGCGGGCGGCGGTCAGGTCGAAGGCCGTGACGTCGGGCAGGCTGCCCGCCACATGGGCGTCACGCGACAGGACGTAAACGCCCGAGCCGGTCCTGATGGATATCCATCCCAGGGCCTCCAGCGCAATCTCGGCCTCGCGGATTGTGACGCGGCTGACATTGAAGCGCTCCGCCAGTTCGCGCTCGCCCGGCAGGCGGGCGCCGACTGCGAATTCTCCAGCTTCGATAGAGTTGCGGATCTGTTTGGCGACCGACTGATAAAGGCGCAGCTCTGACATGGACGACTCGTAGACCTCTTTGGCTGATCAATACACCCGTCCGGGTAGTTCTCTGCAAGCGTCTCACAGGCTGACGCACAAGAATAGAGGGGGAGTTCTTGATGGCGTGATGGAATTTGCGCCCTTCGCGGCTCTGGCTGGATAATTGAGCCTGGGCGGAACTTCTGCGTCGCGCGCTTCGCAGCGGGATTGGCTGTTTTGGTCTTCCACTAAATTGGACAACCAATTTCGACGGAATAGATCGTGACAAATTAAGTGATATTGGTATGCAAATCTGGTTGACGGGGTGGTCGTCAGTTCATAGCCTCCCAACAGCAGAGATCGCAAAGATCCGTCGGGAGGAAATATGTCGACCCAAGGTTCGAAGGCGCTGCTCATCGCATTCCTTGCGGCGTCCGCCGGTCTTGCTGCGCCGTCGCTGGCCTTGGCCGAATCCGCTTTGGTGCGGAACCAGGTCGAGTTCGCTTCAGCGCTCACCCGTTTGCAGCCGGGCGACACCCTGACCCTGGCGGACGGTGAGTGGCGCGATTTCCAGATCGTGTTTTCAGGGCGGGGGGCGGAGGGCAGACCCATCACCCTGACGGGCCAGACGCCGGGCGGTGTGACGATCACCGGACGTTCCAACCTCAGCCTCGCAGGCGAGCATCTGGTGGTGTCGAATCTGGTGTTCCGCGACGGCTGGTCGCCAACGGGCGAGGTTCTGTCCTTTCGCAAGTCACGCGCGGAACGCGCCAATTTCAGCCGGGTCACCCATGTGGTGATCGACGGCTTCTCAAAGCCGAACCGCGCTGAATCCGACAATTGGGTCGCGCTGTACGGTCACCACAACCGCTTCGACCACAATCAACTGACCGGCAAGACCAACGCGGGCGCGACACTGGTGGTGATCCGGGACGCGGAGCAGGGGCTGGAGAACCGCCACCTTATTGATCACAACTATTTTGGCCGCCGCCCGGTCCTGGGCTCCAACGGCGGCGAGACGATCCGCATCGGCACCAGCCATGCCTCGATGTCGGACTCCTTCACTACGGTCGCCAGCAATTGGTTCGAGCGCTGCGACGGCGAGGTCGAGATCATCTCGAACAAGTCGGGCGGCAACACCTATCGCGGAAATGTCTTCTTCCAGTCGCAGGGCGCGCTGGTGCTGCGCCACGGAGACGGCAATCTTGTCGAGGATAATATCTTCATCGGCAACGGCGCGCCCAATGCGGGCGGCGTGCGGATGATCAATCGACGCAACACCGTCCGCAACAACTATATGGAAGGTCTGACCGGCGCGAATTTTGGCAGCGCCCTGACCATCATGTATGGCGTTCCGAACTCACCGGTTCATCGCTATGTCCAGGTGGACGGTGCCGTGATCGAGAACAACACGGTGATTGACGCGCACGAAATGCTGTTCGGGGCGGGAATGGATGCGGAACGGTCCGCTGCGCCCATCGACAGCCGTTTCGCCAATAATCTGGTCATCAACCGCGACGGACGCGATCCGATCCGTGTGCTGGGCGACATGAGCGGGATCGCTTTTGCTGGCAATGTCCAGTCGCCAGCCGCACGATCCGGCCTGCCAGGTTTTGAGGGGCAAGCGGTATCGGTTGATCGTGGCGCCGGGCATCTGCTGACGCCTCTCGATCTCGACGGCGTCGGCGCGCGTCGCGACCTGGCCATGCTTCCCCGCAGCGAAACGGGGGTGACCTGGTATCCCAAGGATGTGGCGGTCCCAGCCCTGGACAGCGGCGCGGTTCATGCCGTCGCACCTGGCGAGGACACCCTGACCCGAGCAATGGCTCAGGCCCAGCCCGGGGATCGGATTCAACTTCAGACCGGCGTCTATATCGTCAACCAGACCATCGGCCTGGATCGGGCCGTGACCGTGCAGGGGCCTTCAGATGGCCGCGCGGAAATCCAGTTCTCCCGTCCCAGCCTGTTCGAGATCGGCAATGGCGGCGCGCTGCGTCTGTCGCACCTGATCATTTCCGGCGCGCTGGCGCCCGATGTGGCGGGGGCCGCCGTCATCCGGTCGGCGCAAGGGGCGGCGGACTATCGGTTGATCGTCGAGGATTCTGTTCTCGAGGACCTGACCGTCAATCACAGCTTCAATGTCTTCGCCGCCGGTCCCGGCTCGTTGGCCGACCGTATCCGGCTGGAGCGGGTGACGGTGAACAAGGCCACGGGTTCGGTCATCGCCGGTCACACCGAAACCGCCGACCTGGGCACCTATAACGCCGAGGAGGTCGAGGTCATCGACAGCAATTTCCGCGACGTGACGGGGCCCGTCATCGACCTGTACCGCGGCGGCACGGACGAAAGCACCTTCGGTCCGCGTCTGATCCTGACCGGCTCCACCTTTGAGCGCAGCAGCCGCGCGGCCGCCGATGGCGGCGCGATCAAACTGTATGGCGTTCAGCGTGCGGAGGTTCGCGGCAATCGTTTCATCGCCAGCGGCGCGCCCAGCTTCTTCCGACGCGTCGGCGAACCCGTCTTTGTGTGGAGCGGCAACCGCCTTGAAGACACGCCCGCCCTGATCACCAATGTCGCGCCGCTGGAGGTCATGCCTTGAACCGTCCGCTTCTTCTCGCTGTTCTGGCGACCCTTTCCGTCGGTGTTCCGGCAGGCGTCATGGCCCAAACCGCCGAACGATCCGCCACCGCCCGCGCCGCAGATGCAGCGCCTGTCCTGGTCACGGTCGATCAATGGCGCGCGATGGCCCAGGCGGGCGACCGCTATCCGATGTTCGCGGCCGAGCGTCAGCGGGTCGAGCGCGAGGTGCGCGCCGCCATGACCGCCGGGATCAATGTGCCGCAACCCCGCGATCTGGGCGGCGGTCTGACCCACGAACAGCACAAGGCCAACTACAAGGCGATCGCGGGCGCGGGCGCGCTTTATCGCCTGACCGGCGACCGGGCCTACGCCGACTTCGCGCGTGACCTGCTGCTGGAATATGCGCGGCTCTATCCGACGCTTTCGAACCACCCGGCCGGGAACTCCTCGGTCAAGGGGCGGCTGTTCTGGCAGGCGCTGAACGATTCCGTTTGGCTGGTCTACTCGGCCCAGGGCTATGATGCGATCCGCGACACCCTGACGGCGGAGCAGCGGCGCAGGATCGACGATGACGTGTTCCGGCGCATGGCCCGCTTCCTGTCGCAGGAAAACGCCAGCTATTTCGACCGCATCCACAACCACGCCACCTGGGCCACCGCCGGAGTCGGGATGACGGGCTATGTGCTGCGCGATCAGGATCTGGTCGAGCGCGCCCTGAACGGCACGGCCAAGGATGGCAAGGCCGGCTTCCTGCGTCAGGTGGACGAACTGTTCTCGCCCGACGGCTATTACGCCGAGGGACCGTATTATCAACGCTACGCCCTGGCGCCCTTCATCATCTTCGCCCGCGCGATCCAGCAGAACGAGCCGCAACGCGACATTTTCGGGCGACGCGACGGGGTGCTGCTGAAGGCTGTGGATGGGGTGATCCAGTCCTCCTACGGCGGCTATCTGTTCCCGATCAACGACGCCATGCCGGACAAGGGGCTGGACACAGAAGAGATCGTCACCGGCGTGGCCATCGCCTACGCCCAGACGCGCGATCCCAGCCTGTTGTCCATCGCCGAACAGCAGGGACGAACCATCCTGTCACCCGATGGTCTGGCGGTCGCGCAGGGCGTGGCGGCGGGGACCGCACGCCCCTTCGATTTCCGGTCGATGCAGCTGCGTGACGGCCCGAACGGCGACCTCGGCAATCTGGTCTTCCTGCGTCACGGCGGCGCCAACGGTCAGGCGCTGGTGATGAAGAACACCCAGCAGGGTCAGGGCCACGGCCATTTCGACCGGCTGAACTGGCTGTTCTACGACAATGGACAGGCCGTCATCCGAGACTATGGCGCCGCCCGCTTTCTGAACATCGAAGCCAAGAACGGCGGCGGCTACCTCGACGAGAACGACAGCTGGGCCATGCAGACGGTGGCGCACAACACGCTGGTCGTGGGTGAAAAGAGCCAGTTCGGCGGCGACTGGCGCGTGGGCGAGGGACGCCCGACAACACCTCTGTTCTTCCATGCGGGTGAGGGGCTTCAGATCGCTTCGGCGCGTCTGGATAAGGCTTATGACGGCGTCACCCTGACCCGCACCCTGGCGATGGTCGAACATCCCGATCTGGCCTTGCCGGTGGTCATCGACCTGTTCCGCGCCCAGGGGGCGACGCCGACCGACTATGACCTGCCGCTGCACTTCAACGGTCACATCATCAAGGCGTTTGCGGCGGAGCATTCGTTGCGCGAGCGTCCGGTTCTGGGCGATGCGGCGGGCTATGAGCATCTGTGGGTCGATGCGGTCGCGCCCGCTTCCAGCGAGGCCCGCAGCCTGACCTGGCTGTTGGGCGGGCGCTTTTACACCTATCGTTTCGCGGCCTCGGCCCCGATCAGCGCCATTCTGGCGGAGAGCGGCGCCAACGACCCGAACTTCAACCTCAGGCGCGAACCGGCGCTGATCCAGCGCATGAAGGGGCAGGCCGACGCCAGCTTCTTCTCGGTGCTGGAGCCGCACGGCGCCTATGACGGAACCGCCGAGACGGTGTCCGGCGCCGCCAGCCGCATCAGCGACATCGCCCATGCGCGCACCAATGGCGCCGAGGTGATCGTGCTGACCCTGGTGTCCGGAAAGACCCTGGCGCTCGGCGTCGCCGACGACGTCGCTGAAAACGCCGTCCATGCCGTGAGCATCAACGGTCAAACCTACGAATGGACCGGCCCCTACGCCCGGTTCGATCGCTGAGGAGATGAGGATGAAATCCGGCATCAGATGGGTCATCATCGGGATGATCGCGATCGCCACGGTGATCAACTACATCGACCGCAATGCGCTGGCGGTGATGTGGCCCGCAATCGCATCGGACATCGGCGCGACCAAGGAGGACTACGCCCTTCTGGTCACGATCTTCATGCTGTTCTACGCGCTGGGTCAGTTCGTCTTCGGCAAGCTGTTCGACGCCATCGGCGTGCGGCTGGGCTTCGCCCTGTCGATCGGCGTCTGGTCGATCTCGATCGCGTTGCACGCCCTGGCCAACTCGATCCTGTCGTTCAGCCTGTTCCGCGCCATGCTGGGGCTGAGCGAGGCTGGCGCCTGGCCCGGCACGGTCAAGGCCAACGCCGAATGGTTCCCGCCGAAGGAACGCGCCTTCGCCCAGGGCATATTCAACGCCGGCGCCTCGATCGGGGCTATCGTATCGGCGCCTCTGATCGCCCTTATGTTCATCGCTTTCGGCTGGAAGGGCACCTTCCTGGTGGTCGGCGCCATGGGCTTCATCTGGGTGCTGCCGTGGTTGATCATCTATCGCGCGGGGCCGGATCGTCACCCTTGGGTCAGCGCCGCCGAGCGCGCGCTGATCATGGACAAGCCGGTCGCTAAGGCCGACGATGCGCCGCCCGCGACCGCCTATGTCCCGACCATCGGCCAGATGCTGGGCCACCGTCAGACCTGGGGCGTGATCCTGTCGCGTTTCTTTCTGGATCCGATCTGGTGGCTGTTCGTCTCATGGCTGCCGATCTATCTGGCCGAGACCTTCAACTTCGACATCAAGCAGATCGGCATCTTCGCCTGGGTGCCCTTTGTCGGCGCCATGATCGGCAGTCTGCTGGGCGGCTGGCTGTCCGGCTGGCTGATCAAGTCCGGGCGTTCGGCTGGAATGGCGCGAAAGCTGATCGTCACCTTGGGTGGTCTGGTCATGATCCCTTGCCTACTGATGGCGCCCAACATGACCGATCCCACCCTGGCGGTTGTGGTCATCGCGGGCGTGCTGTTCGGCTTCCAGATCGCCATCGGCAACATCCAGACCATTCCCGGCGACCTGTTCGACGGCCGTTCGGTCGGGTCGCTGGCCGGGATCGGCGGCATGGCGGCGGTCGCCGGCACCCTGATCACCACCTGGCTCGTGCCCGCCATGACCAAGGTCTCCTACGGCCCGATCTTCATTCTGGTCGCCGCCCTGGTTCCTCTTTCCCTCCTCTCCCTGTGGTTCGTCACGGGTCGCATCGCGCCCGTTCAGCCGATCACGTCTAAAGCTCTGAAGGACAGCTAATGCGTCTTGAAAATAAGGTCGCCATCGTCACTGGCGGAGGCCGCGACATCGGCCGCGACGTGTCGCGCGTGCTTGCTCGTGAAGGCGCGAAAGTGGTCATCAACTTCGCCAATGACGAAGCCGCCGCCGCCGAAACCCTGGACGGCATCCGCGCTGCGGGCGGCGAGGCCATCGTGCACCGCGCCGACGTGACGACCGCCGCAGGCGTCGCCTCGCTGGTCGCCGCCGCCGAGGCGGCTTACGGCGCCAAGGTCGACATTCTGGTCAATCTGGCCGGCGGCATGGTCGAACGCCGTCCCCTGGCCGATATCGACGAAGACTTCTTCGACAAGGTGATGACCCTGAACCTGAAGTCCGCCTATCTGATGACGCGGGCCGTGGCGCCCTTGATGGCCGAGGGCGGCTCCATCATCAACTTCGCCTCGCTGGCGGGGCGGGACGGAGGCGGCCCTGGCGCCGCCATCTATGCGACGTCCAAAGGCGCCCTGATGACCTTCACCCGCGCCATGGCCAAGGAGCTGGGGCCAAGGGGGGTGCGCGTCAACAGCCTGTGCCCCGGCATGATCGCCACCAGCTTCCACGACATCTTCACCAAGGACGAGGTCCGCGCCGCCGTCGCCGCCAGCACGCCCCTGCGTCGTCAGGGCCGCCCGGAAGAAGTCGCCGAGACGGTCGCCTACCTGGCCTCCGACGCGGCCTCCTTCGTGACCGGGGTGAACCTGGACATCAACGGCGGGCTGTTCTTCTCATGATCCGCATCGGGTGCGCCGCGGTCGCGCTGGCCTCAGTGCTGCTGGGCTCCACCGCCCTGGCTCAGGACGCCGCTGCCTGGCGCCCGGCCTGGACGGCGGCGGCGGCGCCCGCGCGGTTCGACGGCACGCCCGAAGCCCCGCTCGGCTATCTGGACCAGACCATCCGTCAGGACATTCGGGTTGGCGTGGCGGCCAAGGCCGTGCGCCTGCGCGTCAGCAATGAGCTGGGCCAGGAGCCCCTGACCCTGCGCGACTTGACGGCGGCCGGTCCCGATGGCCGGGTGCTGCCCGTCGCCTTCGGCGGTGCGCGAGAGATCGTCATTCCCGTGGGCGTGGCCTTGGTCAGCGATCCGTTGGCGATCGATCTGAAGCGGTCGGATCTGCTGACGGTCAGTCTTCATGCGCCGGGGCCGACGCGAGGGGTGGTCCGTCGTGTCGCCGTTCGGTTGGGACAGGGGGATGCGGCTGTCCCCGCCGACGCCCCGCTGGAGCGTCGCCAGAGCTTCATCTCCGCCGTCTACGCCCTGACCGACGCGCCGCCCGCAGTGGTGGTGGCCCTTGGGGATTCCATCACTGAGGGTGCGACCTCGACTTTAGGGGCAGATGCCGACTGGCCGTCGGTCCTTGGGCGTCGTCTGGAGGCCGCCTGTCCGGGCGGCTTCGTCGTCGTAAACGCCGGGATCAGCGGCAATCAGGTCGTTCGCGACGGGCGCAGTCCCAATGCGCGCGCGCGACTGGACCGCGATGTCCTGTCCCTGCCGGGCGTCACCCATGTCCTCTTGATCGAAGGCGTCAACGACATCCGTCACGACGGAAACCCGGACCATCCGGGCCGCAGCGCCGAAGAGGTCATCGCCAGCTATCGCCAGATCATCGCCCGTCTGCACCTGCGCGGGATCAAGATCATCGGCGGGACCCTGACGGCGTTTGGCGGATCGGAACGGTTCGATGAACGCTCGGAGACGGCGCGCCGGACGATCAACGCCTTCATCCGCGACAGCAGTGAATTCGACGGCGTGGCGGATTTCGACCTGGCGACGCGAAACCCCGATCAACCCGAGGCGCTGCGGCTGGACTACGGTCGCGACGACCGGCTTCATCCGAATGACGCCGGTTATGCGGCGATGGCGCAGGCTGTGGACCTGTCGCTGTTCACAAGGGATGCGCCGTCGTGCCGCCAGGCCCGGCCATGAAGGACCAGGTTTGCGGCGGCGCTATCCTCTGCTTCGGCGAGATGCTGCTGCGGCTTTCGCCGAACCAGAACGAACTGCTGCTGCAGTCCCCCGCCCTGACCGTGCGTCCGGGCGGGGCCGAGGCCAATGTCGCGGTGTCCCTGGCCCGGTTCGGCGTCCCGACGCGCATGGCCACCGTCCTGCCCGACAACGCCCTGGGCCGCGCGGCCCGCGATGCGGTGCGCCAGCACGGCGTCGACACCGCGCCCATCGTCTTCACGCCCGGCCGGATGGGGCTGTATTTCCTGACGCCGGGCGCGGTGCGGCGTCCGTCCGAGGTGCTGTACGACCGCGCAGGTTCGGCCTTCGTCGAACAGGTGAATACGGTCTTCGACTGGGACCGGCTGCTGGACGGCGTCGAATGGCTGCACGCCTCGGGCGTCACCCCCGCGACCGGCCCGAACGGATCGGCCGCCGCCGTCGCCCTGATCGATGCCGCCGTCCGAAAGGGCGTCAAGGTCAGCTATGACGGCAACTTCCGCGGCAAGCTGTGGGAGCAGTGGGACGGCGATCCGCCGACGACGCTGGGCCGGATGCTGGCGGGGGCCACGATCGCCTTCGCCGACGACCGCGACTTCGCCCTGGTGCTGAAGACGACCTTCGACAGTCCCGACCCGGCCGAGCGACGTCGTCAGGCCGCCGCCGCCGCCTTCGCCGCCTTTCCCCGGCTGGAGCGGATCGCCTGCACCCAGCGCGTTCAGGACAGCGTCGCCGACCAGGCCCTGTCGGCCGTCATGCTGACGCGCGACGGCGACGACGTGATCGAGACCCGGGCCGAGGCCATCCACCTGACCGGCGTGGTCGACCGCGTCGGCGGCGGCGACGCCTTCGCCTCCGGGGTGCTGTTCGGCATTTGGAGCGGCTGGTCGGATCAGCAGGCGCTGGACTTCGGTCTGGCCGCCGCCGGGCTGAAACATTCGGTCCCCGGCGACTTCAACCTGGGCTCTGCCGAAGACGTCCACGCCGCCATGGGCGACGGCGGTTTCGATATCCGGCGGTGAAATCTCCAGAAAGGTCGATGAATTCTCAAGGTCCCGCGCCAAATTTCAATCCGCATCTACACCCCGCGCCACTTGCACTTCGGATGACCTGATCCTTCATCCCAGAGATCCAAGCGCCCCCTGGCGCCAGCGGAGGCCGATATGGATTTCTCGAACCTGCAGTCCCACACCAAGGTCACGACCGAGTGGGCCTATCCTCAGGCCGCGCCCAACCGGACGGGCTGGCTGCAGGTCGATACGGCCCCGGATCACAGCCTGTATTGGGAAGAGTATGGTAATGCGCAGGGAGAGCCGGTCATGTTCCTGCATGGCGGGCCGGGCGGGGCGTGTGCGCCGGTGATGGCGCGGTTCTTTGATCCGAAACGTTATCGCGTGATCCTGTTCGACCAGCGCGGCTGCGGCAAGAGCCAGCCGACGGTCGCCTCGCACGGACCGCAGGTCGCCCTGACGCGCAACACCACCGATTATCTGGTGGATGACGTCAACGCGCTGCGCGACGCGCTGGGGATCACCGGCCGGATGCACGTCTTCGGCGGCAGCTGGGGCAGCACCCTGGCGCTGGTCTATGCGATCCGGCACCCGGACAAGGTCGCCTCCCTGATCCTGCGCGGCATCTTCCTAGGCATGCCCGAGGACCTGGCCTTCATGTATCAGGGCAACGCCGCCGACTATGCGCGCGACCCCTTCGCCCTGACCCATCCGGGCAGCTATGTCTCCTATCCTGACGAATGGAAGGCCTTCGTCGAGGTCATCGCGCCCCAGGATCGCACGGACATGATGGCGGCCTACAAGGCCGTCTTCGACATGATCCCCGCCAATGACGCCGAACGTGAGCGTCAGCTGGAGGCCGCCGTCGCCTGGTCGGTCTGGGAGGGCGCCATATCCAACATGATCCCGGAACCGGCCGATGACGGCAAATACGGCGAGGCGGATTTCGCCCTGTGTTTCGCGCAGATCGAAGCGCATTTCTTCGCCAACAATCTGTTCCTTGAGCCGGATTACATCATCCGCAACATTGACAGGATCGCTGAGATTCCGATCCACATTGTCCACGGGCGTTTCGATCTGGTCTGCCCCCTGACCCAGGCCTCGCGTCTGGTCGAGGCCCTGAAGGAGGCGGGCGTCGAGCCCGCGACCTATGTGAAGACCAACGCCGGACACAGCGCGATGGAGGGTCAGACCGTTCTGGCCCTGACGGCGATCATGAATGGTCTGGCGCCGATCTCAGCAGCCTGATCGTCGGGTCAGGCCGTTTTGGCCTGAGGGTCCTGGACGCCTGATACACAGCATGACCAGAACGTTTGGCTCGCTGGTCAGATCAACAACAGGGTTCTCATGGCGAAGATCGTGTGATGACCTCGCGATTGTGGAGATTGTCAGGAGTTTGACGGCAGGCTGTGTGGTCGCTGCATTCTTGTCACGACACGAATAATGCATCTTGGCGTTACACGTCTGTGAACTGACTATTGCACAGAGGCCCTAATCCCCGCGGCTGACATCGCAGGGGAACAATGATGCAACGTCGCAATAGTCTTCGCCTCCAGCTTCTGCTGGGCAGCGCCCTTCTCGCAACGCCCGCCGCCGCCTTCGCCGAAACCGCGCCCGCTCCGGCGGCCGAGGTCGCCGCCGAGCCGCAAACCGGCCTGGCCGACATCATCGTCACGGCGACCAAGCGTGAAACCAATCTGCAAGACACGCCGATCTCGATCTCGGTGCTCGGCTCCGAGGCGTTGGAGAACCGCCATGTCCAGAGCCTGATGGACCTGGCTGACGGCGCCGTGCCGTCGCTGCGCGTCGCCACCTTCGAAGCCCGCCAGTCCGCCCTGACCATCGGCATTCGCGGCATCGTGCCGAACGACGCCAACCAGCCCGCCCGCGAACAGGGCGTCGGCGTGTATGTCGACGGCGTCTATCTGGCTCGCCAGCACGGCCTTGGCGCGGCCCTGCTTGACATCGAACGCGTCGAAGTCCTGAAGGGCCCGCAAGGCACCCTGTTCGGCCGCAACACCGAAGGCGGCGCCCTGTCGCTGGTCACGCGCAAGCCCACCGGCGAGTTCGGCATGCGGGTCGCCGCCGGTGTCGGCAATCTGGAATCCTACAACACGGAAATGCACGTCGACTTCCCGGCCCTGGGCGACTTCGCCTTCAAGGTCGACGGCGTGATCCAGGTTCAGGGGCCGGTCACCGAGAACATCCTTCCCGGCGAGACCGGCTTTGGCCAATACGACCGTCGCGGCCTGCGCTTCCAGACCCGCTGGACCCCGACCGACAACTTCACCGCCACCCTGGCCGCCGACGTCGGCAAGGACAAGAACACCCCGTTCTATTCGCAACTTCTGAACTTCAACCCGAACGGCCTGACCGTCGTGCCGTGGACTTCGGCCGCCATCCCGGACGGCGGCATCCGCGACCTGTCGCCGCTGGTTCAGGTCGAAGGCTCCAAGCGCATGACGCAGGCCGACATCGGCGTGCCGCAGCAGTGGAGCGTCGACGACACGCGCGGCGTCGACCTGCACCTGTCCTATCGTCCGATCGACTCTCTGGAAATCCGTTCGATCACCGCCTACCGCGATCTGGACGTCGAACAGTATGACAACATCGCCGGCGCCCACCGCCCGCCGGTCGTGGGCCCGAACGGCAAGTTCAGCCGCTATTCGCTGGCGGGCTTCTGGCAGCACCAGTTCAGCCAGGAACTGCAGGCCGTCGGTTCGCTGGGCGACAGCATCGACTATGTCGGCGGCGTCTTCTATTTCAAGGAGACGGTATCAGACGACGCCTCCACTCCCACGACGAACCAGTGGAATGCCGACGGCACGGGTTACACCATCCTTGACCCGACCCCGACCATCCGCGGCTTCCGCAAGATGGACCGCAAGTCGACCGCCCATTCGGAATCCAAGGCCGTCTATGGTCAGGCGACCTGGACCCCGGCCAGCCTGGACGCCCTGCACCTGACGGTCGGCGGCCGCTATACCTGGGACGACAAGGACGGCACGCTGGAGCTGGTGAACGGCGCGCTGCCCCTCTATGCGGGCGTGTCCGGAGAACTGCACTTCAAGACCTCGGTCAACCGTTTCGACCCGCTGGTCACCGTGGCCTATGACCTGACCGACACGGTCAACGTCTACGGCAAATATTCGACCGGCTATCGTGCGGGCGGCGCCTCGTCGCGTTCGCTCAGCTACCGCGCATTCGCCCCGGAAGAGGTCAAGGCCTACGAACTGGGTCTGAAGAGCGATCTGTTCGACCGTCGCGTCCGCCTGAACGCCGCCATCTACCAGATGAACCGCACCGACAGTCAGATCGACTTCAGCTTCGTCGAAGACGGCGGCCGCAACACGCTGGACACGATGAACGCCGACGGCACGACCCGCATCCGCGGTCTGGAGCTGGAAGGTCAGTTCCGCGCCACCGACAACCTGACCCTGTCGGCCGGCTATGCCTATACGGACGTCTCGATCCCGGATGCGATCAACCCGAAGACGGGCGTGAGCCAGCAGGTGTTCATCATCTACACGCCCGAGAACGCGGCCAACGTCGCCGCCGATTGGGAATCGCCGTTCATGGGCGCCACGCTGAAGGCTCACATCGACGCCAACTATGCCGACGCGACCCACAGCTTCGAACAGTACGAGATCAAGAATGACTCGTCGTTCCTGGTGAACGCCCGTGTCGCCATCGCCGACATCCAGACCAGCTCTGGCGGCCCCCTGCTGGAAGTGGCCCTGTGGTCGCGCAACCTGCTGGACGAAACCTATGTCTATCGTCGGGATCCGGCCAACCGGAAGACCCTGGGCGACTACGGCAACTTCAACAACCCGCGCACCTTCGGCATTCAGCTGACGGCCAAATACTAGGACTGACCGAACGATCAGTGCTTCAGCCCTCCTCGCCCCTGTCGGGCGGGGAGGGTTTTGGCGTTCTTGAATGTGAAACTGGCGTGAATTTTACGCGATGATTCCGCTTTTGCTGGACCGTCGCGATCCGGGCGGTGCAGAGGCGCGCCATGACGCCGCTGGTTCTGATCGCCGAAAGTGACGCCGAAACCGCCGAGGGGCTGGACGCCAGCCTGCGCCGAGAGGGCCTTCGCACCGCCCTGGCTGCGGACGGCCAGGCGGCGTTGAACCTGCAGGCCTCCCTGAAGCCCGACCTGGTCCTGCTGGGCGTCGACCTGCCTGTCCGGGACGGCTGGGACGTGCTGGGCGAGGTGCGCCGGCGCGACGAAACCCCGGTCATCATGATCGCCCCCGAAACCCGCTCGGGCGAGCGGCTTCAGGCCCTGCGCATCGGCGCCGACGACTATGTTGCGCGTCCGCTGAACCTGGCCGAGACGGCGGCCCATGTTCAGGCCCTGCTGCGTCGGACGCGGGGCGCGCAGAGGGGCGGCGTGCTGCGCGTCGGTCCGCTGGAGGTCCAGCTCGATAACTATCTGGTCTCGGTGATCGTGCGCGAGGGGCGCAGGCGGCTGGACCTGACCCTGACCGAGTTTCGCATTCTGGCCCATATGGCGCGCGCGCCTTTGCGGGTCTGCAGTCGGGCAGACATCATGCAGGCCTGTTTCCCAAATCAGGATGTGCTGGAACGCACGATCGACAGCCATGTCAGCCACCTGCGCCGCAAGCTGGAGACGTCAGGTGCGGTCGGTCTGCTGCGCAATGTCCGGGGCGTCGGCTATCGGCTGGAGCCAGAAACCTGAAGCCGTCTGAACGGCGAAGGTTTTCGCACCCGCCATGATGCGCCGAACCCGGATCAAGCGTCGTGGCTGTGTCTTGTCGTCGTCTTGAACCCTATGCCGAACCGTCGCCTTTGAGGTCACGCGCAATGATCCGGTACGCGACATGCTGGGCGATGCGCAGCGTCGCTGGATCGGCGAAACCATCCAGCAGTCCCACGCCGCTGGCCGTTCGTGGCAGCTGCTGGGCAATCAGGTGGTGATGGCCCGGGTCAAGGGACCGAACATCGGACAGATGATGCCCCCCGCCCAGGTGGCCCAGCTTCTGGCGACCCTGCCTGCCGAAAGCCGCCCCGAGGTGGAGGCGGCGATCCAGCTGTTCAAACTGGGTCTGCCGTTCAATCTGGACGGCTGGGACGGCTATCCGGCCGGGCGCGAGCGTTTTTACGAGATGCTGAAGGCCACGGGCGTCAAACCCATTGTCCTGTCAGGCGACAGCCACGCCTTCTGGACCACTGTATGACAACGCCGGCGAACGGCGTGCGGTGGAGTTCGGAACCTCGTCTATCTTCAGCCCGTCGGTCGGTGATCATGTCGGCGGCCTGCCGATCGGTCTGGCCCTGTCGTCGGCCAATCCTGAGGTCGTCTTCTGCGATCAGACCGCCAAGGGCTACATCATGCTGACCCTGACGCGCGAACAGGCTGTCGCGGAGCTGTGCGCTGTCTCGACCATCATGGCCAAACCGTATCAGATGCGGGTCATCAAACGCTACAGCGTGACGCCGCAGGGTGATCTGGCCGAGATCTGATCACCCCCTGAGCGGGTGCGGTCACAGATTGGTCTTGGCCAGGGCCAGGACTTCGTCGCCGCGCCCGTTCATGACGGCCTTCAGCATGTAGAGGCCGAAGCCCTTGGCCTGCTCCAGCTTGATCTTGGGGGGGATGACCAGTTCCTGCTGGGCGGTGACCACATCGACCAGGGCGGGGCCAGGATGGGCCATGGCGGCGGCGACCGCCTCCTCCAGATCGGCGGAGTCCTCGACGCGGAAGGCGGTCACGCCCATGGCGGCGGCCATGGCGGCGAAGTTGGGGTTTTTCAGGTCGGTGCCGGTGTCCAGGAAGCCCGCCGCCTTCATCTCCATGGCGACAAAGCCCAGAGAGCCGTTGTTGAAGACGACGATCTTCACCGGCAGTTTCAGCTGCGACAGGCTGATGAAGTCACCCATCATCATGGTGAAGCCGCCGTCGCCGGACAGGGACACCACCTGACGAGCCGGGGCCGCCGCCTGGGCGCCCATGGCCTGCAACATCGCATTGGCCATGGAGCCGTGATTGAACGAGCCGATCAGGCGGCGCTGTCCGTTCATCTCCAGATAGCGGGCGGCCCAGACGGTGGGGGTGCCGACATCGGCGGTGAAGATGGCGTCGTCCTCGGCCAGTCGGCTTACGACCTCTGCCACATACTGCGGGTGGATCGGCTTGCCGGGCGCGGAGGGGCGGGCCAGATCGTCCAGCCCCTTTCGCGCCCCGACATAGTGTTTGCGCGCCGACTCCAGGAAGCGCGACGAGCGTTCGTGTTTCAGGCGCGGCAGCAGGGCGGACACGGTTTCGGCCACATCGCCGACGACGCCTTGGGCCAGGGTCGCCCGCTTGCCCAGTGCGGCCGGGTCATGGTCGATCTGGATGATCTTGGCGTCGGTCGGATAGAAGTTCCGATAAGGGAAGTCGGTCCCCAGCATCACCAGGGCGTCGCAGGCCAGCATGGCGTGATAGCCGGACGAAAAGCCGATCAGGCCGGTCATGCCGACGCTGTAGGGATTGTCCCATTCGACGTGCTCCTTGCCGCGCAGGGCGTGGACGACCGGCGCCTGCAGGGCTTCCGCCAGGGCCACCACGGCGTCATGCGCGCCCGCGCACCCGCTGCCCGCCAGAATGGTCACCTTGTTCGCCCCGTTCAGCAAATGGGCGGCATGATCCAGATCGGCCTCCACGGGGCTGATGCGGGGGCGGCCCGGCGCGCGCCATTCGGCGCTGGCCCCATCGGGCGCCTTGGCCAGGGCCACGTCGCCGGGGATGACGACCACCGCCACACCACCTTTACCGACCGCGGTGTTCAGGGCGCGGGCCAGGACGCCAGTGATCTGGGCCGGGTTGGTCACCAGTTCGCAGAAGTCGCTGCACTCGCGGAACAGCTCCTGCGGATGCGTCTCCTGAAAATATCCCAGACCGATCTCGGAGGAAGGAATATGCGCGGCGATGGCCAGAACCGGGGTGCGGTTGCGATGACAGTCGAACAGGCCGTTGATCAGGTGTAGATTGCCCGGCCCGCAGCTGCCCGCGCAGACGGCCAGTTCTCCGCTGATGGCGGCCTCGGCCCCGGCGGCGAAGGCGGCGGTCTCTTCATGGCGGACATGCATCCATTCGATGGTGTCCAGCCGACGCAGACTGTCGTTAAGGCCGTTCAGGCTATCGCCCGTCACCCCCCAGATGCGTTTGACGCCCGCATTGGAAAGGGTCTGGGCGATCAGATCGGCGACGGTCATCGACATTGGGGCGTCCTCATCGGCGGCCGCTCTGCGGGCCCCGCGGGTGGGATGACGCATCAGACGCAGAGCCGTTCCCCCTGTTACACTTATTGTCTAGGTTCGGCGTCGATTTTCACTGTTTTTCCGAGCCAGAGCCATCGCCGACCTTCCCCTGAAACTGCAGCCCGGCGCCTCGGTCGACCGCATCGACGGTTGGGAGACGGACGTCGAAGGGCGGCCCGTCCTGAAGGTTCGCGTGCGCGCCCGACCCGTGGACGGCGAGGCCAATGAGGCGGTGACGCGCTTTCTGGCCAAGGCGCTGGGCGTTAGCCGGTCTTCGGTCACGGTGAAGCGCGGCGGTCAGTCGCGGTTGAAGATGATCGCCGTCGAGGGGCTGGATGATCAGGCCTTGCGCGACCGGATCGACCCCCTTGTCACACGCGGCTGAAACACTTTGACGGTTCGGCGCCGAGCCGTTTCTATGGCGGCGTTCAACGCATCTGGTTTTGTCGGTGCGGAGTGGGAAAAGGGGTTTTCGATGATCGGACGTAATCTGCGGGGCGCCAGCCTCGCGGTGGTCGCCTGCGCTTTGTTGGCGGCATGTGCGACGACAGACACGGCGGGCAGCGGCGAGACTCGCGCCGCCAAGCCGGACCGCACCTTGGCCACGGGCCTGGATTATTCGACCAATCCCGATCCCTTCCCCTCGACCTATCAGCCCCTGCCGCGCGAGAATTTCGCCGTGGTCGGCGCCACCGTCCTGACCGGCACGGACCGCAAGATCGACAACGGCGTGGTCGTGGTCACGGATGGCAAGGTCGCCGCCGTCGGCGACGCCCAGACGCCGGTTCCCGCCGGACACCGCGTCATTGATGCGCGCGGCCGCTATGTCACCCCCGGCGTCATCGACGTGCACAGCCATCTGGGCGTCTATCCGTCGCCGGGCGTTCAGGGCCTGAGCAACGGCAACGAGGCCACCAGCCCGAACACCGCCCAGGTCTGGGCCGAACATTCGATCTGGCCCCAGGACCCCGGCTTCAACACCGCGCGCGCGGGCGGTGTCACCACCCTGCATATACTGCCCGGATCGGCCAATCTGTTCGGCGGGCGGGGCGTGACCATCCGCAATGTGCCCTCGGTCACCATGCAGGGGCTGAAGTTCCCCAACGCCCCCTATACGGTCAAGATGGCCTGCGGCGAGAACCCCGCGCGCGTCTATGGCTCGCGCAACCAGAGTCCCTCGACCGCCATGGGCAATATGGCGGGCTATCGCGCCGCTTTCATCGCCGCGCGCGAATACAAGTCCAAGTGGGACAAATGGCGTGAGACAGGGGAAGGCTCACCCCCGACCCGCAACCTGCAGAACGAGACTCTGGCGGGCGTGCTGGACGGCTCGATCCTGATCCAGAACCACTGCTACCGCGCCAACGAAATGGCGATGATGATGGATATGGCCAATGAGTTCGGCTACCGCATCTCGACCTTCCATCACGCGACCGAGGCCTACAAGATCGCGCCGCAACTGGCCCAGAGCGGCATCTGCGCGGCCATCTGGACCGGCTGGTGGGGCTTCAAGATGGAAGCTCTTGACGCCATCGAGGAGAACGCCGCCCTGGTCGACGCGCAACCCGGATCGTGCGCCGTCATTCACTCCGACGACGCCGAACTGACCCAGCGCCTGAACCAGGAAGCCGCCGCGGCCCTGTCGGCTGGTCGCCGCGCCGGTCTGAACATTTCCGAAGAACATGCGATCGGCTGGTTCACCTCCAACGCGGCAAAGGCCATCGGCATCGCCGACCAGACGGGTTCTCTGACGCCCGGTTTGCGCGCCGATGTGGTGATCTGGAGCGCCGATCCCTTCTCAATCTACGCCCGCGCCGACCAGGTCTTCATCGACGGCGCCCTGACCTATGACCGCGCCAATCCCGCCTATCAGCCGACCAGCGACTTTGAGCTGGGCCAGCCGGGTTATGGCCTGACCGCCGCCAACGCCACTGTAGGAGCCCGCTGATGCGCCTCTCTCACATGATCGGGGGCGCCGTCGCCGCCCTTTCGCTGGCCGCGCCTGCGGTTGCTCAGGAAACCGTCGCCATCGTGGGGGGGCGCATCCTGACCGGAACCTCAGTCATCGAAAGCGGCACGGTTGTCCTGCGTGACGGCAGGATCGTCTCGGTGGGGGCAGGCGCCGCGCCTGCCGGTGCGCGCGTCATCGATGCGGCGGGCAAGATTGTCGCGCCGGGCTTCGTCGCTGTGGATTCCGGTCTGGCCGGAAGCGAGGTCGGGTCGGTGCGCGGCTCCAATGATCTGAGGAACAGCGCCAACACCCTGAGCGCGGCCTTCGACGTCTCCTATGGGTTGGACCCCTGGTCCTTCACCCTGCCGGTGGCGCGTCTGGGCGGCATCACCCGCGCGGTGGTCGTGCCCCAGCACCCCGGATCGTCGGGCGGTCACGTCCATGAAGAGGATACGGCGGGCGCGGGCGACGGCGGCTTCCAGACGCCGGGTCTGTTCGCCGGTCAGGCGGCCATCATCAATCTGGGGCAGGGCTCGGACATTCTGGTCAAACCGCGCGTGGCCATGGTCGCCCCCTTTGGCGAGGCCGGGGCCGCCGTCGCGGGCGGCGCACGCGGCGCCCAGTTCGTGCTGTTCAAGGAGACGCTTGGAGAGGTCCGTCTTTATGCCCGCAACAAGGCGGCCTATGAACGGGCGGGTCTGCGGAACCTCAGCCTGTCGCGGGCCGATCTTGAGGCCCTGATCCCGGTCGCCAACGGTAGTCTGCCGCTGATCGTCACTGTCCATCGGGCGTCGGACATCCAGCAGGTTCTGCGTCTGGCGCGTGAGGAAGGGATCAAGCTGATCTTGGACGGCGCCGAGGAAGGCTGGCTGGTCGCTGGCGACATCGCGGCGGCCGGCGTGCCGGTGTTGCTGAATCCCATCTCCAACCTGCCCAGTGATTTCGAAATGCGGGCGGCGCGGATGGAGAATGCGGCGGCGCTGAACACGGCGGGCGTGGTCATCGCCATCAAGGGCAATGAAGGCTCGACCCACCGGGCGCGCGAGGCCCGCTACAACGCCGGCAATGCGGTGTCGCACGGACTGCCCTATGGCGCGGCCATCGCCGCCCTGACCGTCAACCCCGCCAAGATCTTCGGCATGGCCGGTCAGTTCGGCCAGATCGCGCCCGGCGCGGCGGGCGATGTTGTGGTGTGGTCTGGCGATCCGCTGGAGCCGCTAAGCCAGCCGTCGGCGATCTTCGTCAACGGCGTCGAACAACCGCTGATCAGCCGCCCGCTGCTGCTGCGCGACCGCTATCGACAGCAGACTCCGATGCCGCCGGCCTATCGCAACTGATGCACGCAAAGGGCGGGGCCGATGGTCCCGCCCTTCTTCTTTGGGTCTGTCGCATCGCATCGCGTCGCGCTAGGTCACGCCTATGGCAACCACGATCTATATCGACGCTGACGCCTGCCCGGTGAAGGAAGAGGTGTATCGCGTGGCGCGCCGCTATGGGCTGAAGACCTATGTGGTCTCCAACGGCTGGATGCAGGTCCCGCGTGAGGCGCTGATTGAACAGGTGGTCGTCGACGCCGGACCCGACATCGCCGACGACTGGATCGCCGAACGCGCGGGCATGGGCGATGTGGTCATCACCGCCGATATTCCGCTGGCGGCTCGTTGCCTGAAATCCGGCGCGCAGGCGCTGAAGTCGAACGGCCAGCCCTTCACCCCGGACTCGATCGGTTCGGCCCTGGCCGGGCGAATGGTGGGCGAGCACCTGCGCTCGATGGGCGTGGCGACATCGGGGCCGCCGCCGTTCTCCCCCGCTGACCGTTCGCGTTTTCTGCAGGCGTTGGATCAGGCGGTGGTCAAGGCGCGCAAGGCGTCGACATGACGGTCATCCCTGAGGATGAACTGGAGTTCCGCTTCTATCGTGCAGGCGGCCCGGGCGGCCAGAACGTCAATAAGGTCTCGACCGCCGTCCAGATGCGGTTCGACGTGAAGAACTCGCCGTCCCTGACCGATGCGGTCAAGACACGGCTGATGAAACTGGCAGGCAGTCGATTGACGCTGGAAGGCGTGATCCTGATCACCGCCGTCCGCCACCGGACACAGGAGCGTAACCGCGCCGACGCCATCGAACGCCTGCAGGCCATGGTGGACGAGGCCTCGATCCGGCCGGTTTATCGCGTGCCGACCCGCCCGACCAAGGCGTCCAAGGAAAGGCGCCTGAAGGCCAAGACCACTCGCTCGGCGATTAAAAGCGGGCGCGGTCGCCCTTCTGGCGATGATTGAGCGCAGGCGTGGTTCGGGAGATCGTCCCGGTCAGCTCTCGGCAGGTCGGAACAGCAGGGCGGCGATGCGGTCGTCGCTGTCGAAGCCGATCAGCCACTCGGTGGCCTGATTGTCGAAGGTGATTTTGAACAACTGGGCCTCGCCTTCCTGGCGCAGATGTTCCACCGTTTTCACCTCGCCAAAGCTTTTCAGCAGGGGCGTGACCTGATCGGCTTGCTGGCGGATCTGGGCGGCCAGATTATCGGTGAAGATGGCGTAGTCGAAGCCGGGGCCTTGGGCCGCCGTGATGACGCCGCGCAGGGCCGCTTCGGCGCGAGCGATGTCGCGCGCCGAGGCGGGTGCGGCGGCTGGAGCAGGCGTCGGGGCAGGACGGGCGGGCTGGGCCTGTGCGGGACGATCGAAGCTGTTGGGCACAGTTCCGGCTGCAGTCTGGGCGGAGGCGGCAACGGGGGACAGCAGCAGGGCCGCGCCAAGGGCGGCCAGAGGCAGGGTCGTCTTCATGTGCAGGCTCCGGTCAGTGCAGATAGGGCCAGAGCGAAAGGCCCAGGGACGTCAGGGCGGCGATGACCGCGACGGTGACAGAAGCCGCGAGCCAAGCGGGAGTTCCCGACTTTTCGATGACCACGGTGGTCGGTTGGCGAGGTTCCTGCACCAGACGCGATATGGCGCGGGCGGCGGCGATGACTTCGTTCAGGGCGTCCTTGGCCTGGGCCTGAGGTCCCAGTTCGCGCCTGATCCAGCGTTCAACCACGGGCTTGGCGGCTTCCCACAGGTCGTGATCGGGGTTCAGGCGGCGCGCCACCCCCTCGACCGAGACCATGGTCTTCTGCAGCAGGATCAGTTCGGGCCGAAGGCTCATGTCGAACAGGGCCGTGATCTCGAACAACTGGCCCAGCAGGCGGCCCATCGAGACCTGGCTGGCGGCGCGCCCGATCACAGGCTCGCCCACCGCACGCAGGGCCTGGGCGAAGGTCTCGACCGAATGGTGGGCAGGAACATACCCGGCCTCGAAATGAACGCGGGCTATGCGGTCGTAATCCCGGCTGATGAAGCCCCACAGGATTTCCGCCAGATAGCGGCGCTCCGCCGGTCCCAGCCGCCCGACGATTCCGAAGTCGATGGCGGTCAGGTGCGCAGGCGCGCTGGCGAACAGATTGCCTTCGTGCAGGTCGGCGTGAAAGGCGCCGTGGTCCAGCGCCTGCACCAGAAAGGCGCGCACCACATTGTCGGCCAACTGGTCCTTGTCGATGCCGGGCAACTCCAGCAGCGCGGGATCCGTCATCGGCACGCCGGGGGCCCATTCCAGCGTCAGCACCCGCTTGCCCACCCCGTCCCAGATCACGGCGGGGGCGGACATATAGCTGTCCTTGGCCATGACTTCGGCCATCTCGCTGGCGGCGGCGGCTTCCAGGCGCATGTCCAGTTCGAGGTCCAGGGAATTGGCGATGGTCTCGACGAAAGCCTGCGGCTCCAGACGCCGGGACAGGGGAACTAGTTTCCAAACCAGGGCCGCGCCCAGACGCATGGAATCCAATCCGTTGGCGACCCGGCGCTCCACTCCCGGCCGCAGCACCTTGACCGCCACGGCGCGCCCATCGGCCAGGGTGGCGCGATGCGCCTGCGCCAGAGAGGCGGCGGCGACCGCCGGTCCCAGATCGGTGAACAGGCTCTCGACCGGACGACCCAGCGACTTCTCGATCTCGCGGCGGGCTTCGGCTTCCGGGAAGGGGGGCAGGGCGTCCTTTAGACGACCCAGGTCGCGCGCGAACTCCAGGCCGAAGATGTCCGCGCGGGTGGCCAGAACCTGACCCAGTTTGATCGCCACCGGACCCAGATATTCGAAGGCCTTGCCCAATCGTTGGCCGGGCCGGCCCTGACGCCCGGCCCTGCCGGAAAACAGCTGCACGAACCGCGCGAACGGCCGCGTCCAGGCGGGCAGCAGCGGCGTGACCTCGCGCGGGATCAGGGCGTCATGGCGCGCCAGCACCCACAGCCAACCCATCAGCCGCAGGAAGGCTGCGACAGGGTTCTGCACCGCCACGGTCGCGGGCGGCGGCGGGGCCGTGCGATAGATGCGGCTGGTCAGATCGCCCACCCATGGTGGATGGCGGCGATGCCGCCCGACAGATTGGTCACGGACACGCGGCGGAACCCGGCGTCCTCGATCAGGCCCTTGAATGCCGTCTGATCGGGGAAGCGGCGGATGCTCTCGACCAGATATTGATAGCTGTCGCGATCCTTGGCGACCCACCCGCCGATGCGTGGAATGGCATGGAAGGACCAGACGTCATACACCTTGCGGATCGGGCCGGTGGTGGGGCGCGAAAACTCCAGGCACAGGAACCGCCCGCCAGGCTTCAGGACACGCCGCGCCTCGGCCAGGGCCTTGTCGATATGGGCCACGTTGCGGATGCCGAAGCTGATCGAATAGGCGTCGACCGAGGCGTCGGGCAACGGCAGGTTCATGGCGTCGCCCACCGACCAGCTCATCTCCGGTTCGCCGCCCTTGTGGACCCCGGCCAGGATCATCTCGGCGTTGTAATCCATGACGATGACAGTGGCGTCGTCACCGCCCCGGCGCTCCTGCGCCGCGCGGGCCATTTTTGAATAGCGCCGCGCCATGTCGCCGGTGCCGCCCGCCACGTCCAGAATGGTCTCGCCCGGACGGGGATTCAGCTTGGCGGCGGCGATGTCCTTCCAGATGCGGTGGACGCCCACGCTCATCAGGTCGTTCATCACGTCGTAGTTTGAAGCGACGGAATCAAAGACCCCGCGCACCATCTTCACCTTCTCGCGGGCATCGACGTCGCGAAAGCCGAACGAGGAACGATCACCCGACGAGTGCGGGCCGTGTGAAGGGGCGTCTGTCATGGCGACGGTCTAGCGCGTCGCGGCGCCGCCGTCACCCGATCAGGCGGTTTTCCGGATGAAGTTCAGGGTGCTTGCCGCGCCCGCTCGGGCGCCTTACGCCAAAGAAAAAAGAGGAAACCTGATGACGGATGCTCGACTGGATGTTGCAGAGGCGTTGAAGGCGCTGCCTGCCTGGGCCGCCGATGATGGCGACCGCCCCGCCATCACCCGAACATTGCAGTTCGCGGACTTCAACGCCGCTTTCGGTTTCATGACCCGCGTGGCCCTGCTTGCCGACAAGATGGACCATCATCCTGAATGGTCGAACGTCTATAATCGCGTCGAGATTCTGCTGACGACCCATGACGCGGACGGGGTGACGGAAAAGGATGTCGCCCTGGCCCGGTTCATTGACGAAGCCGCCGCCAGCCTAGGAGCATAGAGAATGAGCACGACACGTCCCGGCCGGGTTTCCGGCAAGAAGGCCCTGATCACCGGCGCGGCTGGCGGTCTGGGCGAGGCCATGGCCTTCATGCTGGCGCGCGAGGGGGCGACGGTCGCCGTCACCGACATCGACGCCGAGCGCGCGACCGCCCTGGCGCAAGCCATCAACGCCGAAATCCCCGGCGCGGCCTTCGCCTATGCTCATGATGTGGCCAGCGAGGATGACTGGACCCGTGTCGTCGCCGCTGCGGCGACTGATCTGGGCGGTCTGTCGGTGCTGGTGAACAACGCGGGCGTCGGCGGTCCGCTGGCCTTCGTTGAACAGGATACGGTCGACAACTGGCAACGTCAGTATGAGATCAACCTGCGCTCCATCATGCTGGGCGCCAAACACGCCATGCCGCACCTGCGCACCTCGGCCCCTGCGTCCATCATCAATATTTCGTCCATCGCGGGTCTGGCGGCGGCGCCGGGCATGGGCGCCTATAACGCCACCAAGGCGGGCGTGTGGATGTACACCAAGACCCTGGCGCTGGAGGCGGCCAAGGCAGACTGGAACGTGCGCTGCAACTCGGTCCACCCCGTCTTCATCAAGACCCCGATCCTGGATCCCTTCATCGCCATGGCAGGCGGCGACGAGGCCAAGGCGGCGGAGCGTCTGGCGCGCGGCATTCCGCTGAAGCGGATCGGCGAACCGGACGACGTCGCCTACTGCGTCCTCTATCTGGCGTCGGATGAATCCAAGTTCGTCACCGGGTCGGAATTCAAGATCGACGGCGGCATGACCGCCCAATGATCGCTTCTCCTCCCCATCAGTGATGGGGAGGAGGTTGCGCCTCAGTCGGCCAGATCCACCGGCAGGATCTGGCTAGACAACAGGGTCCGCATTCCGGCCCAATGATCCGGCCCCTGCCGCTCGACCCAGGCCTGAACCGTGTCGCGCCCTAGTCCGTAATTGATGATGTAGCTGCGGTAGGTGTCGATGAAGCGCAGCCGCTGCGCCGCCTTGGCCGGTTCCGTCAGGGTGTACTTGGCCAACCGGGCGATCGTCTCCTCACGCCCGACCCGCCCGGACAGATAGTCGTCGGCGATAGTGTATTCCGCCCGCGCCAGTTCGCGCGTCAGGGTCATCAGTTCCGCCTTCTTCTCCGCCGTGGTCGGGTCCAGACCTGCCAAAGGAAACAGAACGGTTCTTTCGAAATCGACCGCCTCATGATCCGGAAACGCCAGGTCGATGCCGTAATTGGCGCTGCCCTCCGCCACGAAGGACATGGGGCTGAACAGCGGATAGACGCTCATCTCCACCCAGCCGCGATCCCGAACGAAGGTCTGCTCCAGCAGCGCATTATAGACGTGGTGGCCGGGGTATCCCTCGTGGCAGCCCAGATCGATGGCTCGCTCGGTGTATATGGGAAAATCGGCGTTGATCTCGATCTTGGACGCGGCGTTCCCTTGATAATAATTATAGCCGGACCACGGCTTGTCTCCGACAAAGGCCAGGGTGAAGCTCTCGTTCGCGGGCGGGGCGATATGCGCCAGTGTTCGTTTGCGGCACTCGGCGATGGCGGCGTCCATCACCGCCTGCAGCCGATCCTTGGGGATGACATAGTGCGACCTGAACGCCGTCATCCGGTCGGTCAGGGAACCCTCGCCAGGGGTCAGGGCGTCGATCCGCGCCAGAACGGGATCGTAGTCGCTCAGCGGCCTGAGCACAGGCCGCACCCCGAACAGCGCCTCGGCCTCATCCGCGAAACTCAGCTTCTCGCCGCCCAGCATCCGCAGGCGCGCATCCGCCGCCGCCACATGGGCCATCAAATACTTGCGTCGCTGCACCACCATCGGGTCCGGGTCGGCCGTGGGCAGAGCGTTCAGACGCGCGGTCAGAGCCTCGGCTCCAGCTTTCAATTCCACCACGGTGCGCGGATGAGCCTTGGCCGCCGCCGCCCATTCCGCCGGGCCGTAATAGGCGTCGACATAGCCGGGCTCGCGCTCGCCAATCTCCAGCGTCAGCGCCACATAGTCCCGCGCCACGGCGTCCAGACTGTCGACCGGAGGCTTCGGCGCCGCCATTGTCGCACAGCCCGACAGCATCAGAACGCACCCCAGAACCCATCTGCGCATGTAATCCTCCCGATTAGTGGCGCATTCGGGATTGAGGCCACCCGCGCCTTGCTGTAAGCGGCGTCATCCTGGCGTCAAGCCGATACGCACCCGTAGCTCAGCTGGATAGAGTGCTGCCCTCCGAAGGCAGAGGTCACAGGTTCGAATCCTGTCGGGTGCGCCATTTCGGTTCAAAACCACGAACGCCTAGCACCGCCGCCTCTACGCCAGAGGCGGCGGTCAAGGTTCGAAGCAGTTCGCTGCGCTGACCGCGGATGCGGACCTCGGTCTTGCTGACAACCTCAACTCGTTGGGCAACGGCTCGGACATGATCGCGCGCAAACGAGCCATCGCCGTTGCGCAGCTTCTTTCGGGCCGCTTTCGCGAAAGCGCGCAGGCTTTCTGGCGTAATCGTCGGACCGATCTTCTCTATGTGCGAGACCGCGCGGTCCGCGTCCCCTCTTGCCTGATCGCGGGTCGCTGCCAGCTCGGCGATGCGATCTTTGAGCGACGCATCGCTCATGTCGATTACGCCGTTCTCAATCGCTTCATATAGCCGTTTGAGCTTGGCTTCCGCTTCGGTCGCACGGCGCTCGAGATCGGCAACATGCAGTCGTCGCTGTGATACCCATTCGTCGCGGCGTTCGAGGATCTGATCCATCAGTGCCTCCAGCCGCGCCGGGTCGAGCAGCCGTTCTTCGATGTGGGTGATGACGGCATCGTTCAGCCGGTCCATCGGGACCGTGATGCCGGGGCAACCCTTCGCTCCCTGCCGGGCTTTGGTGGAGCAGCCATAGTAGCGATATTCCCGCCCCGTATTGCTCGTGCCGGTGCGAAGCGTCATCGCCCCGCCACAGCAAGCGCAGAAGCAGATACCCGTCAGCAGCGTCGAACCCCCGACCGCCATGGGCGGCATCATCTTCGGACTGCGCGCCTGCAGCGAGCGCTGCACCGCCTCGAACTCGGCTTCGGTGACGATGGCCGGCACCTGCATGATCGCGTGCTCGCTTTCGGGCTTGGGCCGCCGCGTCTTGTGATCGCGCGTGTTGAACCGGTGCTGGCCGATATAGGTCGTGCGGGTCAGCACTTGGTGGACTGCGCCTACGCCCCAGCGCCCGCCGTCGCGAGTGCGAATATTGTTCTCGTTGAGCCAGCTTGCGATCGCTTTGAGCCCCATCGGCCCGCGATCCTCGACGCCGTTCAGCGCCATTCGGTACATGCGCCGCACGGTCTCGGCTTGGATCGGGTCGATTTCCAGCGCCTTCTTGATTTTCGCCCCGCGCTGCCCGGCGGCCACGATCCGATAGCCAATTGGCGGACGCGCGCCGTTCCAGAAGCCCTGCCGGGCGTTCTCGTTCATCGCGCGCAGCGTGTGCTTGCCGTTCTCTTTGGACTGATACTCGTCGAACAGCGTCATGATCTGGCGCATCATCACGCTCATCGGATCATCGCCCAGGTCCTGTGTGATCGAAACGAGTTTCACCCCGTTCTTGGCGAGCTTGCGGACGTAGAACTCGAACTGAAACTGATCGCGGAAGAAGCGTGAGAAGCTGTGAACGATTATGACGGTAAAGCTTGGAGGCTTGGCCATCGCCGCGTCGATCATCGCCTGAAAGGCGGGCCGCCTATCATCGGTCGCCGTGTTGCCCGGTTCCACATACTCGGCCGTGACTTCCCACCCACGCGACAGGCAATAGCCTTCGATTTGACGACGCTGGTCGGGGATCGAAAGGTCGCTGTCGGCCTGCCTACCGGTTGAAACCCGCAGGTAGAGCGCCGCGCGGGCGGTCGCCACCACTGCCGTCTCGCTCTGATCATGGCGTCGCGCGGCGTTGGTCATGACGCTTTGCTCCTCACTTCACGGAAGCGGTCCGAACAGCTCGTCCAGTTCGCTTCGCATATGGCCTTCGATCGCGCGCAGCTCGGCATCGCCGATTGGAACTTCGTCAGGCCAATCGTCAGACACAACGATCGCCCCTTCGGGCTTGCCTGCGCAGGCGCGCCCAGGCTGCTTCTGCACGTAATCGTGAAGATCGAGGCTGTGCGACCAGTTTTGCGGCGCACGGATACGGCGTTTCCGGGGCAAAGGCATACGACAACGCTGTGCCACCGCGCTGGCCGACGCAAATGCTCTTCGCAAGCGTAGCGCCGATACGTGCTCACGGCGCTTCCGGCGTAGCCGCCTCTAGCCGCCTCTTCGCTTCAGGGTCGCTTGCCGCTGCAATCAGATCGGCCCAATCGTCAGGCGGGTTCCCGCTGTCGAGCATCTTGCGGAACACGGCATAGGCGTCCGATTTGGCGCCATAGGTCCGCAGCGTATTTTCGTCGTTGACCCATGCGAACACGATCAACTTGGCACTGCTGCTGTAGCGGAAGAAAAGCCGGAACCGCCCTCCGCCGAACTTGGCGCGGAACCAGTGCTTACGTGCATCGCCGAGTGTGCCGCCCTGGCGATATTCAGGACGGGTAGGGTCCTGCGGGATCGTCTCGAACACCAATTGGCGCAGGGCGGCGAGAAGCTTCGCGTTGGGTGCCTTGCGCCAAGTGCGCGGGTCTTTGGTTTGCGCCCTCTCAACCGCTGCCGCCAGCTTCTCGATCTGATCGAGGAATAGCGGATGGGCGAACAACTGCCACCCGTTCACCTCCAGCATTACAGATCGACGTCGCCGTCGATCGGCGTTTCGAGGTCAACCTTCATACCTTCGGTCAGCGCCGCAAGACGCTCGGCCAGTGCCGGCGTCAGCGCAGTGACCGCCTCGGGTCGCCGGGCAATATCGTCGGCAAGGAACGTCAGGAACCGGTCAATGGCGGGGTCGTCGTTATCGACCTCCGCGCGGTGGACCGACACGCCGCGCTCGTCGACCCGGAACGCGATCTTGCCGCCATAATCGACGCCAAGCGCGGTCCGGATCGACTTCGGAACCGTGGTCTGGCCCTTGGCGGTGATGGTGCTGATCTCTTCGAGCATCGCGGACATGACAGTCTCCTAAACTCTTGCTTCTCGTAAGGAGATCGCATTACAAAGTCAAGGAGAGAGGAAGAGGGCGGCGGCTGTCGCCGTGACGGTTCGAGTGTCGGGAGAGAGGCTCCTGGCCGGACCGTCGCGGAGACATATCATGACACAAGTTCAAGTTCTCGACGCGAGCCCCGACCGGAGCGGTGGCTACAAGGTCGATGTCGGTCGCGGCCAGCGGGTCGGTCGGGTTTCGTCGGAATGGTTCAGCCGTCCCGCCGACGAGCGCTATCTGTCGCTCGATGCGCTGATGGCATCGGTGAAAGGCCGAGCCGAACGCAGCCGCACGCGCACGGTCGAGAGCGCGGCGGTGCGGGTCGAAGCCAGCCGCGATAATCCGGAACGGCTCGACCTGATCCTGCCCGGTGCCGAGCAGCCGATTGTGCCGACCCATTGGAGCTTCGGCCAGCTGGCCGCCTTGGTCGGCGCGCCGGCGGCGTATCTGCGCCAGCTTCCAGCACCCCTGGCAGGCATCAACCTGCAGTATGGCCTTACCAATCACCGCGCCGAGCAGGTGAAGACCCTTGAAACCGATGACGGCCGCATGGAACTGCGCGCCGTCACCGGCCCTGACTATGGCCGCATCTATGACCATGAACTGGTCGCTGCCGTCCAGCGCATCGCCGGCAACGGCACGGGCGACACGCGTTGGAAGGTGCCCGGCGTGCTCGACTGGTCGACGGGGATCTACAATCCCATGGTCGATATCAGCGCCGATACGACCACGCTGTATGCGTCGGACCGCGACGTTTTCCTGTTCCTCGTCGATGACCTCAACCCAATCGAGGCGGGCAAGCTGCCGGACGGATCGCCGGACCTCTACTTCCGCGGTTTTTACTGCTGGAACAGCGAGGTGGGTGCCAAGACGCTCGGCATCGCCAGCTTCTACCTTCGCGCTGTCTGCCAGAACCGCAACCTCTGGGGCGTCGAGGACTTCGAAGAGATCAGCATCCGGCACAGCAAATACGCCGCCAATCGCTTTGCGCATGAGGCGGCACCGGCGCTGACCCGGTTCGCCGACTCCTCGCCGCTGCCGTTCGTCAACGGCATCAGGCAGGCACGCGAGCGCATCGTCGCGCGCTCTGACGAGGACCGCACCGATTTCCTGCGCAAGCGCGGGTTCGGCAAGGCCGAGACTGCCAAGATCATCGACACGGTCTTGGCAGAGGAAGGGCGTCCGCCCGAGTCCGTGTTCGACTTCGTTCAGGGCATCACCGCCTTCGCGCGCGGCAAGATGCAGCAGGACACCCGGCTTGATCTGGAGGGTCGCGCCAAGAAGCTGTTCGACCGGGTGGCGGCGTAGCTCTCCATTTCAACGTCATCCCAGTTTGCGGCGTCGCTCTCTTCAAAGGAAGAGGGCGGCGCTGCGCTTCGTGACGGTTCGAGGTGTCGGGAGAGAGGCTCCCGGCCGGGCCGTCACGGAGACGTACAATGCCCAAATCCAATCCAAAGCTCACCCTGAGCGTCAGCCGCGACATTCCGTTCGACAAGCTGGTGCTGTCGCAGTCCAACGTCCGCCGAATCAAGGCGGGGGTCGGGATCGAGGACCTTGCCGAAGATATCGCCCGACGCACGCTGCTGCAGTCGCTCACCGTCCGAGCCGTCGTCGATGCCGATGGCAACGAGACCGGCATGTTCGAGGTGCCATCGGGCGGTCGCCGTTACCGCGCCCTCGAACTGCTGGTGAAGCGCAAGCAGCTACCGCGCAATGCGCCGGTGCCGTGCATTATCCGTACCGAAGGCGATGCCGAGGAAGACAGCCTGGCCGAGAACATCCAGCGGGCACTGCTGCACCCGCTCGACCAGTTCCGCGCATTTCTGGCGCTCCGCGAGAAGGGCCAGTCTGAGGAGGAGATCGCCGCCCACCAGTTTGTGTCGGTCGCGGTGGTCAAGCAGCGCCTGAAGCTCGCCAGCGTGTCGCCGAAGATCCTCGACGCCTATGCCGAGGACGAGATCACGCTCGACCAACTGATGGCGTTCACGGTCAACGCCGACCATGAGCGTCAGGAGCAGGTCTTCGAACGGCTCGCCAGCTCCTACGACCGCCAGCCCTATGCGATCCGCCGGATGCTGACCGAAGGCGCGGTGCGCGCATCCGACAAGCGCGCCCGGTTCATCGACATCGATGCCTATATCGAGGCGGGCGGCGGCGTCATGCGCGACCTCTTCCAGGGAGATGACGGCGGATGGCTGCAGGATGTCGGCCTGGTCGACCTGATGGTCTCGGAACGTCTGCGTGAGGAGGCGATGAAGCTGCAGGCCGAAGGCTGGCGCTGGATCGATGTCGCACCCGACTTCCCGTACGGGCACACCTATGGCCTCCGCCAGTTGCGCGGGACGCCAGTGGAGATCACCGCCGAAGAGCAGGCCACGCGCGACGCACTCCAGGCCGAATATGACGCACTGGTCGCCGAACACGAGGACCTGCCCGAACTGCCTGACGAGGTGGACGAACGGCTGGGCGAACTGGAAACCGCGATCGAGGCGCTCGACCAGCGACCGCTGGCCTACGACGCCGACGAAGTTGCGCGGGCCGGTGCATTCGTCAGCATCGCGCCGGATGGCAGCCTGCGGATCGAGCGCGGGTTCGTGCGGCCCGAGGACGAACTGCCCATTAAGCCCGAGCAGGTTGCGGTTGCAGAAGGCGATTACGGCCATGCCGATAACGGCTCCGATCATGGCGGTGAGCAGGCCGGCATCGACAGCAATGTCGAGGCGGCGCCTGAGCCCGATGAGGATGAAGGCCTGCGGCCGATTCCTGATCGGCTGATGTCCGAACTGACCGCGCATCGCACGATCGCCCTGCGTGACGCGGTGGCCCGGTCGCCGGAGGTGGCATTCCATGCCTGCCTCCATGCGCTCGTGCTGCGGCTGTTCTACCACTATGCGCTCGACAGCTGCCTCGAACTCGACGCCAAGCATGTCGGGTTCGGCCAGCAGGCACCCGGCCTTGGCGATACGGCGTCGGCACAGGCAATCGATGCGCGGCATCAGGCGCTTGCCGATCTGCTGCCCGCGCAACCCGAGGCGCTGTGGGATGCGCTCGGCGACATGGACGGCGAGCAGCAGAAGGCGCTGTTCGCCCACTGCGTCGCCTGCACGGTCAACGCCACGTTCGAGGTCTACAACCGCAGGCCGCGTGCGCTCGCCCATGCCGATATGCTCGCCAAGGCGGTCGATTTCGACATGGCGGCGGCGGGCTGGACGCCGACGGCCGACGGCTTCTTCAGCCGCGTGACCAAGGCACGCATCGTCCAGGCGGTTGCCGAAGCGAAGGGCGAACGGACGGCCGAGAGCATCGCGCATCTCAAGAAGCCCGACATGGCGGCACGCGCGGCAGTACTGCTCGAAGGCAGCGGCTGGTTGCCCGAACCGCTCCGCACGCCGGGTCGCGCGATGCCAACGCCTGCCGAAAGCGAGGTCGGGTCGCCGATTGATCAGGCGATCGTCGATGCCGATGCCATTGGCGAAGCGCAGCCGGCGGCAGATGACGGCGCACGGTCCGTGGCGGACGAAGCGCCGATCGACGACAATGCAGAGGCCGAGGGCGACACCCCCTTCGCCGTCGCCGCCGAGTAGGTCGCGCTCCCCAGACCCGCTCGCAACTGAGGGTCCGTCGTTCCCCCGCGGCGGACCCTCTTCTTGTCTCAGGAGGATCAGATGCCCGATGCATCCGACCTTGCCCGGCAGCTTGCCCGCAATGCCGAGAGCGTCTGCCGCCACTATCTACCCCAAGGCCGCCGACAGGGCCGCTACTGGCTCATTGGCGATGTCGAAGGCACGCCGGGGCGCAGCCTGTTCGTGCGACTGACCGGACCCGACGTTGGCAAAGGCGCTGCGGGCAAATGGACCGATGCGGCGACCGGCGAACATGGCGACCTGCTCGACCTCATTGCCGCCAACCAGAGATTGGCTTCGCTTGCCGACACGCTCGACGAGGCGCGGCGCTTTCTGGCACTGCCGCCGCCAGAGCCAAAGGCATTTGAACCGCTGCCGCCCGTACCGACCGGATCGCCGGAAGCCGCACAACGGCTGTGGGCGATATCGCAGCCGATCCATGACACGCTTGCCGAGACCTATCTGCGCCAGCGTGGTATCATCGACCTGCGCGAGTGCGGTTCACTACGGTTCCATCCCCACTGCTGGTATCGCGCGGATGAAGACGATCAGCCCGCCACGCCGAGCGCGTTCCCAGCCTTGATTGCAGCAGTCCAAAGGGATGACGGATCTTTGACCGGCATCCACCGCACCTGGCTCGATCCGAACGGGAGCGGAAAGGCACCCGTCGTCACTCCGCGCCGCGCCATGGGTAATCTCCTCGGCAGCGGCGTGCGAGTCGGTCGGGCCGGATCAGTCCTGGTCGCAGGAGAAGGCATCGAAACGATATTGTCGCTTCGTCAGATCATGCCGACCATGCCCATGTTCGCCGCTCTCTCAGCGGGTCACCTGTCCGCTTTGCAAATCGCGCCCTCGCTGCGCCGCCTCTACATTGCGCGCGATAACGATCCCGCTGGACAACATGCGGCTGACACGTTGGCCGAGCGCGCGATCGGGGCTGGTATCGAGCCCTTGATGCTGACTGCCAGCCTTGGTGACTTCAACGACGATCTGCAGCGGCTTGGCCGTGACGGGATGCGGGCAGCGGTGCGAGTGCAGCTTGCCCCGGAGGATGCCGAACAGTTCATCGGCTGAGCATAGGCGGTGACGTCTCTGCGCCCGCGCTGTGTTCGCCAAGATCCGTCACTCCGCTGACAGAGCCGCGCCTCTGCCTTCGAGAGGGGCGAGAGAAGCGGAAGCCGACCGGGCCGGCAATGGCTGCGCGCGACTTTCTTCCCCGCCGCGACCACCCCACGCGTCAAGCCGCGCGGGAACCCCAGATCCGCGGCTCCTCGCGCGCCAAGAAAGTCGTGCTCGCCATCCTCCGCTGCGCTCCGGCCACAAGGGTGCCAGCCCGGTCTACCCCCGCTCTTTGCTCGCCCATGAAGGCCGCGAGAGGCGCGGTCCAACAACGGAGCGAGCGTAATGACCGAGCACGACGAACCCCAAGAGCAATCCCCCACCGCGCATATTCTCGATGAACTGCAACTCTATGGCTTCCGGCCATTCGATGACGAACCCGATCCGCGGCCATTACCTGACGGCGACCGGGTCGCCGGGGCCGTCGCGGACATCTTCGACGCGCTGATCGGCACGCTGGCCGATACCAGGCTCGAACCCGATCTCGACGATTTGCTGTGGTCGACGGTCAATCTGTTCCACCGCGCCGCCGAACGGGTCGAACGCGAGCTCGACGACAATGAGCAGGCGCAGCGCCGGTCGCAACGTGAGCAGGATGGGTCCGAGGTCGCATCGGTCGAACTGGAGCGATTGCTGACGCAGGGTCTTACCCTGATCGAAAGGCGCAACG
Organism: uncultured Brevundimonas sp.; assembly: GCA_963522565.1. GTDB lineage: Bacteria > Pseudomonadota > Alphaproteobacteria > Caulobacterales > Caulobacteraceae > Brevundimonas. The sequence goes on from CAUQZC010000002.1 coordinate 326,755, forward strand.
CCCACGAACTGATGCGCGATGCGGCCTGCGATCTCTATCGCACCCATACCGGTTCGGCCTGGCACCCCCGCCATGGCAGCCTTGTGAACCGCCGCGCCCTGACCGCAGCGATGGTCGACAGCCGCGACTTCATCGCCGCGCGCCGCCGTGCCGAAACCGAGGTCATGCTGCCTGCTGGCCCCAAGGTCGCCTTTACCGGTGGCAAGGATTGCAATGACACCGACGCCATCTGGGCGGCACTGGACCGGGTCCGTGCGAAGCATCCGAACATAGTACTGCTGCATGGCGGTGCACCGTCCGGCGCTGAGCGGATTGCCGCCTGCTGGGCCGACAACCGCAAGGTTAGGCAGGTGGCATTCAAGCCTGACTGGGCCAAGCACGCCAAGGCGGCACCGTTCAAGCGCAACGATGCCATGCTCGATGTCCTGCCGATCGGCGTCGTGGTGTTCCCCGGCACCGGCATTCAGGACAACCTTGCCGACAAGGCCCGCAAGCTCGGCATCGCCGTGTTCGACTTCCGCAGGAACCAGCCCACAACCTGATCAGTCGGCATTGCCTCATCGCTCGCGGGAGCACTGTCCCGACAGTCATCAGCGTGAGCGGCACACCAGCGAAGGTCCGGACGGTGAAACGATCCTGCATCCCGCTCCGAAGCGGGAACGCCCCGCTCTCTCTGGCTTACCTCTGACCTATGCGCTGCCTTGTGACGATCAACCCGCAAGGGGTCCGCTAAGCACAGCTTTCGGCCTTCAGCTTCGCTTCCGGTGATCGCGGCCGCGCGTCGGTCGCCTGTGCGCCTGTCGAGCGGGAACGGTCCCCGCTCCGGAAACAGGAGCAAAGATCATGTCGCTTCCCACCGCCCAGAAGTTCGCATGGAGCCTTGCCCAGACGCTGATGACCTGCGTGGTGCTGATCCAGTCCGGCGAGGGTTACGCTGTGATGACCGATGCCGAATACGATGGTGACCCCGCTCTGATCCTTGGAATTTACGATCCATTCTGACTGCTAATGGGCCGCAAGCGGACTGGCGGCTTATAGGCGCTGCGACCTTGAAATCCGACAATCAACTGCCATCCGACGGGATCCCTCCTGACTATTTGGGTTCCTGGATTAGTGTTGCGAGCTTCAAGTACGAAAGTTCAGCGGTAAGCTTAATCGCGCTAGTGGTTTCCGGTCGGAAGCTGGATCTCGAAAGTACTTCCTTCGCCAGGTACGCTGCTTACCAGCCGGATTGTCCCGCCATGCAGTTCGGCAAGTTGCTTGACGAGGGCCAGCCCGATTCCCAGCCCGTCGCCTATCACGACCATTCCTGCATTGGATTGCTCGAAGAGCTCGAAAATGCGCGACTGCTGGTCGGCTGGGATGCCGACACCGTTGTCGGAAACGACAATGCTGGCGCTGTTTCCGCTGCCACTTGCGGTGACCTCGATGCGCCCGCCCTTCGGCGTGTACCGTGCCGCATTGCCAACGACATTGCTGACCATCTGAATGAAGCGCGCCTTGTCGACGTCGAGTAGTATCGGCTGTTCCGGAACGTTCACTGCGAGCGTGTGATTCCCTGACTCGATTGCCGGAACCGCGACTTCCAGCGCGGAGGGAAGGATGTCGGCCAGCAGCACTTTCTCCCGGCGCAGCGAGATTTTTCCGTGCTCGATGCGGTTGATGTCGAGCAGGTCGTCGACGAGACGGGTCATGTGCCCGAGATGCTGCCGCATCGACGTGCGGACGTTTCCAATGACCTCCGGATCCCTTTTCCTCTCCAGAATGCTGAGACCGGCGGCAAGGACCGCCAACGGATTGCGCAACTCGTGCGCCAGCACCGCGAGAAACCGGTTTTTCTGCTGATCGGCAGCCTGTAGCGCAGCGCTGAGCGTTGCGAGTTCGTCGCGCTGGGCGGTGATCTGCTGCCGCTGGGCATACAGGTCCAGGAAGACATTCGATTTGGAGCGCAGGATGTCGGCTTCGATCGGCTTTTGGATGAAATCGACCGCTCCCGCCTCGTAACCTCGAAAGCGGCGTGCGGCATCGCCGCTTCCCGCCGTCACGAAAATGATCGGGATATGCCGCGATCGCTCGTTCGCGCGCATTATCTCGGCCAGTTCGAACCCGTCCATGCCGGGCATCTGCACGTCGAGCAGCGCCAGCGCATAATCGTTCGCCAGCATCAGTTCGAGCGCATCTTCGCCGCTGCGCGCCAAATGCAGCTCCAGCCCTTCGCGCGCAAGCAAGGCTTCGAGCGCGACGAGGTTTTCCTCGAGATCGTCGACCAACAGGAATTTGACGTTGTTGGTCATAGCGCGATCATGGCCTCCAGCGCAGGGTGGATGTCTTCCAACCGCATCGCTTGCGAACCCGGGGCCGCGGCAAGCGCAGCGTGGGGCATTGTCGCCACTTCCGCCGAGGCCGGATCCTGTACGATACCTTTCCCGCCTGCCGCACATATAGCGCGCAATCCCGCTGCGCCATCGCTGTTCGCTCCCGTCAGGACAATCCCGGCCAGCTCGCTTCCGAACGCGTCTGCCGCGCTTTCGAACAGCACGTCGATTGCGGGTCGCGAGTGATTGACCGGCTCGTCCGAGGATAGAGCGAGCGAGCCGCCCGCCTCGACGAGAAGATGATAATCGGACGGCGCGAAATAGATCGTTCCCGGTTCCAGCGGCTCCTTATCCTCCGCTTCCTTTACAGGGATGCGGCATTTGTCGGCGAACAGATCGACCAAGGCGTTATCGCGCCGTGGCGGGATATGGACGACGACGATGACGGGAATGGGAAAGTCCACGGGCAAGGCCGGCAGCACCTGCGAAAGGGCCTGCACGCCGCCCGCCGACGCGCCGATGACGACTGCCTGAAGGCTCACCGAGTGTTCCTTCGATAGATCTTTTCCTCGCGCACGAACTCCGAGAACATGTCGGCGTGGGCCGAGAAGCGCAGGCTTTCCTTCGACCCGACGCCTAGGAATCCGCCGCGCGCGAGCGATTCGCCGAACAGTCCCACGACCCGGTCCTGCAATTCGCGGTCGAAGTAGATCAGCACGTTGCGGCATGAAACGAGGTGCATCTCGCCGAACGCGGCGTCGGTCACCAGGCTATGATCGGAGAAAACGGCTCGTTCGCGCAGGGCCTTGTCAAACACGGCCCTGTCGTAGTCCGCGGTATAGTATTCAGATAAAGATGAATGACCGCCGGACTGGCGATGGTTTTCCGTGAACTGGCGGATCCGGTCCAGCGGATAAATGCCCGCCTGCGCCGCGCGCAGCGCCGCCGGGTTGATGTCCGTTGCGTAGAAGATGGTACGGTCGGCCAGCCCTTCCTCGGCGAAGAGGATCGCCAGCGAATAAAGCTCCTCGCCATGGCTGCATCCCGCGACCCATACCTTGAGCGAGGGGTAGGTCCTGAGGTGAGGCACGACGCTTTCGCGCAGGGCGCGAAAATACGAAGGGTCGCGAAACATCTCGCTCACCTGAACGGTGAGGAAGTTTAGCAAACGCGGCAGGATCGTCTCGTCGTGCAGGACGGCCGACTGGATGTCGGAAATGCTGTCGTAGCCCAACTGTGTCCGCGCCTGCAGCAGCCGCCGCTTGATTGAGGCGCGGGCATAGTGCCGAAAATCGTAGTGATAATGCCGATAGAGTGCGTCCAGCAGAAGCTGGATCTCGATGTCCTCGATGCTCTCGTTCGCAGCACCGGCGTCCGTCATTCTGGTGCGCATCACCTGGGCATCCATACCCGTACCAGTGAAAGCAACTTGTCCACGTCGATCGGCTTTGACATGTAATCGTTGGCGCCCGCATCGATGCATTTCTGCTGGTCGTCGGGCATGGCCTTGGCGGTGAGCATGACAATGGGCAGCTTCTTCCAGCGCGCATCGGCACGGATGGCGCGAGCGGCGGTGAGGCCGTCCATCACCGGCATCATGACGTCCATCAGCACCAAGTCGATCGTGTTGTCAGGATCGCCCGCCGCTTCCTCCAGCGCATCGATCGCCTCCTGCCCGTTGCGCGCGATCCGCGTCAGTGCGCCGCGGGGCTCCAGAACGCTGGTGAGCGAGTAGACGTTGCGCACGTCATCCTCGACGATGAGGATGCGGCGGCCTTCGAGCGCCGCATCACGGTGACGCGCTTTCTCGATCATCTGGCGCTGTTCGGCAGGCAAGTCGGAAACGACCTGGTGCAGGAACAGCGAAACCTCGTCCAGCAGGCGCTCGGGCGACTTGGCGCCCTTGATGATGATGGAACTGGAATAACGACGCAGGCGCTGCTCCTCGTCGGCCGAAAGGTCCCGCCCGGTGTAGACGATTACCGGAGGAAGCGGACCCTCGCCTTCCTCGCTTAGCGTCTCGAGCAGGGAAAAGCCGGTGGCATCGGGCAGCGCGAGGTCGAGGACCATGCAATCGTACTGGCCGCCGCGCAGTTCCTCCAGACATTCGGCGACCGTGCCGACGCCGACAGTCTCGACATCCTGCGATCCGAGCAGCTGACTGACCGCCTCACGCTGGACCGCGTCGTCCTCGACGATGAGCACACGCCGAACGCGCGATGCCAGTTTCTGCTGCAGCATGGCCAGCACCTCTGCCAGCCGTTCGCGGGGGGCGGGCTTTTCAAGGAAGCCGATCGCACCCAATGCCATCGCTGTCTGGGCCTGGTCCGAACCGGAGATAACGTGGATCGGTATGTGCCGTGTCCTGTCTTCATGCTTGAGCCGGTCCAGAACGGTAAGGCCCGACTGATCGGGCAGACCGATGTCGAGCACGATGGCGCTGGGCCGGTACTCGCGGGCAAGGTCGATCGCTTCCTGCGCGGTGCCGGCCACGAGGCATTCGAAACCCATTTCGCGTGACAGGTCGCACACGATACCGGCAAATCTGCTGTCGTCCTCGATCACGAGCAATACGCGCTTGTCACCGGACAGGACCGCCCGGTCGTCGTCGATGACCGGCCCCTTGGGTGTCGTATTGGTCCGGCCCTTCGGCCTGGTCGCGGCTTGTACAGTTGCCGGGGCTGTTGCCGGCGGTTCCTTACCCGCCGGCGCGGCAGCGCGCGGCGCGACGGTGGCGGGATCGTAAGTGGCAGGCACGTCCACGATGAACGTGCTTCCCTTGCCTTCTTCGCTCGTGACCCGGATCGTTCCGCCCAGCAGGCGGACCAGTTCGCGCGAAATCGAGAGGCCGAGCCCGGTGCCGCCGAACTTGCGGCTGATTGTGCCGTCGGCCTGGCGGAAGGCGTCGAATATCGCGTCGCGCTGCTCCGGTGCGATGCCGATCCCGGTGTCGGCGACCGCGAATTCGATCTGGTCGTCATCCTTGCTGGAGATCGACAGGGTAACGCTGCCCCGTTCGGTGAACTTGATCGCGTTCGAAAGCAGGTTCTTGAGTACCTGTTCCAGCCGCTGTCGATCGGTCTCGATGGAACGCGGCGCATCGTCGGCAAGCGCGATGTCGAGTTCCAGCCCACGCTGCTGCGCCAGCGGCTCGAACATCTTTCGCAGGTCCGAAGCGAGCCGCTCCGTGGAGACCTGGGTCGCCTGGATCTCGACGTGACCCGCCTCGATTTTCGACAGATCGAGGATGTCGTTGATAAGGGTCAGGAGGTCGTTGCCCGAAGATTCGATCGTGCGGGCAAACTTGACCTGTTCGGCCGAAAGGTTGCCGTCGGCATTGTCGCCCAGCAGCTTGGAAAGGATCAGCAGCGAATTGAGCGGCGTGCGCAGCTCGTGGCTCATGTTGGCAAGGAAGTCAGACTTGTACTGGCTGGCCTGCTCAAGCTCGCGAGCCTTAAGCTGCAGCGAGGCAGCGGCGCGCGAAAGCTCGTCACGCTGGCCCTCCAGAGCCTGCGCTTGTTCTTCAAGCTGGCTGTTGGTCTGTTCCAGTTCGACCTGCTGCAGTTCCAGCCGGGCTTGCGTTTCCTTCAACGCATTCCCCTGCTCCTCCAGTTCCTCGTTGGAGACCCGCAATTCCTCGCTTTGCGCCTGCAGTTCGCTAGCCTGGCGCTGCGTTTCCTCCAGCGCGTCCTGCAGGCGCTCGCGGAAACGCGCCGAGCGCAGGGCGACGCCGATCGAGCCTGAAACGGTATCGAGCAGTTCTCGTACCCGGTCATCCACCGCATCGAAAAATCCGAGTTCGATGACGGCATTGACCGAACCTTCATTGAAAGCCGGGGCGACCACGAGATGGCGCGGCGTATCGCTGCCAAGTGCGGAACCGATCTTGAGATAACCGTCCGGGATATCCGCAAGCTCGGTCGGGTGTCCGTCTGCCGCCACCTTGCCGAGCAAGCCTTCGTTGAAGGCAAACGTTTCGGGCACCGCTGCCGCGTCGGTCACCCCGAGCATGGCTGCACGGTTGAACGTGCCTCCTTCTCCCTTGAAGATCGCGCCTGCGTTAGCCCCGGTCCTCTCGGCGAGGAAGGCAAGCACCGCGGCGCCCAGCTGCGGGACAGTCTTCTCGCCGCGCATCGCTTCGCTAAGCTCCACCTGCGCGGTTTGCAGCCAACGCTGACGTTCGCGCAGGCGGTTTCCGCGCATGAGCAGCAGGAATATCGCGATGGTCAAGGCGATGCCAATAAGGCTAGTGACCATGGCGCTGACGAGCGTTGCACTGGACGCCGCAGCCAGTTCGGCGATGCGCTGCTGGCGCTCTGTCGTCTCCGCGCGGTTTCTCTGCGCCATCTCCAAACGGATCGCATCCATCGCGATCTTGCCCTGGTCGCTGTCGATCATCGCGATCGCCGGATCGAAGCCCTGATCGCGACGAGTCTCGATGGCCAACCGGGAGAAACGGAGTTTTTCGTCGATCAGGGTCCGGAGCCGGTCGAGGTCCTCATCCTCGGCGGCATTGTCATTTGCAAAAGCTTCCAACTTCCCCAGGTTTTGTCGCGCGCTGGCAGCTCCGGTTCGATAAGCTTCAAGATATTGGTCTTTGCCGGTCAGGACATAGCCTCTGCTACCAGTTTCCACGCCGAGCACCGCTATCATGAGCTCATCGAGCGACGTCAGCACCTCGTGCGTAACGCGGATCCGTTCCTCGTTCTCGCGCATGCTGAGGACGTTCGAATACGAAAGGATCGCGCTGACCAGGAAGAAGCCGATCCCGGCAACGAGGCCGACGATAGACCACCAGGAATTCGTGTCGCGGAATTTCCGCTTGGAGGCAGCATCTTGCAAGAGTTTGAAATCCTTTAGTCGTGCCAAGGCCATAACGGCGGACGATAATTCGAAGCAACCTCTTCCTCAGTCTCTAATGGCATGTAGCGTCAGTTTGCACCTTTTTGATGAGCGTCGCGATTGTATCGAGCCTCTGTCGTTGCCCCCTAATTGCCTGACGAGGCCTCGCGGGTTTGGGTGATGTACTCGCGGGGTGATCGGTAGCCTAGCGCCTTGTGCGGATGGACCTCATTGTAGTGGGTTAGCCAGCGGGGCAGTTGCTCGATGACAGTGCGTGCATCGGGCGTCGGGTTTACACGGACGTAGTCGCGCTTGAGGGTGCGCACGAAAGCTTCGGCCATGCCGTTCGATTGCGGAGAGCTGACCGGCGTGGTGCGGGGTACGAGGCCGATGTCGCGCGCGAAGCGGCGAGTATCGTGAGCAACGTAAGGGCTGCTGACGTGCCCCCCTCTGGTCCCTCGATCATTATGAGAGCCCAGGGGGTTGATAGCTGATCTGCGTCGCCGGCGGGAGCGGCCGTGCGGCGGAGCTGATCAAGTTGCGCAGCCGAACGGCCGCGGGGTTCAGGCGCACTGCCTCCGGGGTCAGTCCCCCATGCGCCGAGTGCGGCCTGACGTAGTTGTAGTCGATGCGCCAGCGCTCGATGACGGCGCGGGCCTCGACCAGGGTGGCGAAGACCTCCTCGTTCAAGCACTCGTCGCGGAGCCTGCCGTTGAAGCTTTCGACGAAGCCATTCTGCTGTGGCTTGCCCGGCGCGATGTAATGCCAGGCCACGCCGGTGCGGTTGGTCCATTCAAGGATCGCCCGGCTGGTCATCTCCGTCCCGTAGCACATTGGGAAGCGCTGGTTCGGGGGCCGCTATGGCCCTGATGAAG
>CAUQZC010000003.1:0-331056 GCA_963522565.1 uncultured Brevundimonas sp.
GGGTTTGGGGGCGGAGCCGGTGCGGCCTTCGGCGCGGGCGGCGGCGGCGGGGGCGCGGGACTGACCGTCTCCGGCGCGGGCGGCGCGGGCGGCGCGGGCGTGGTTCGCATCACGGCCGTCGGATGAGCGGGCGCCTGAGGACCCTGATGCGCCCGATCGAGGTGCTGGAAGAAGAGGCCTGGGAGGTCCCTGACAGCCTGTCGGACGACGACTGGCGCGCACAGAGCGGCTGGGACGGGCGTCGTCCTGTCGACGGCATGAACGAGGAGGATGAGGGATGAGAAAACCACATGAAGCGCCGCCCCTGGCCGAGGGGCGGTGGCTGTATCGGCGGCTGTACGCCTTCCTGATCAGCGCTGGCCTCTGGGCCCTGCTGCTGCGGACGGTGGGGCGAACCCGGCCCGAGCACCTGCCGCAGGTGGCGGACGGGTTGATGGGGCTGCTCGCCCTGATCCTCGTCCTCTATCTGGTGGCGCCGACGGCCCAGCAGCTGGTCGCCCTTATCGCCAACGCCCGACTGCGCTTGGGGGGAGGTCGGCCATGAGTTTCCGGCTTTCGATCCGATCGCGCACACGATTGAAAGGCGTGCATCCGGCGCTGGTTGTCGTGGTGGAGGCGGCGCTGGCGCGTTCATCCGTGGACTTCATGGTGACGGAGGGGCTGCGGACGCCCGAGCGGCAAGCGGCGTTGGTCAGGGCAGGGGCCAGCCGCACCCAGAGGTCGCGTCACCTGACGGGCCATGCCGTCGATGTGGCGGCCCTGATTGAGGGGCAGGTGCGCTGGGACTGGCCGTTGTATGGCCGGATCGCCGAGGCGTTCAAAGCGGCCGCGACCGAACTGAAGACGCCGATCGTCTGGGGCGGAGACTGGACCAGCCTGCGCGACGGACCGCATTTCGAGCTGGATCGGAGGGTGTTCCCATGAGCGCGTTCAGATTGCTGACGCCGTTCGGGTGGACGGTCGGCGCGCTGGGCGTTCTGGGCGTCATCCTGCTGGCGCTGGGCGGACTGGGGGTGCGCTGGGACCCGTTCCATCAGACGCAGCGACGGCTGGATGCGGCCGAGGCGCGGGCGGAGACCGGGCGACTGGAGGCGGCGGCGCGCAGGCTGGAGACCGTCGCTGGGTCAGAACAGTCCCGCCGCCTTGATCAGTTTCACCAACGTCAGATGGAGACGGCAGGAGCGACCGCCGCCGCCGTCGAACAGGCCAGGAGCGCCGATGATGCAGACACACCTCTTGAAACCCGCCGTGCTGATCGCCTGCGCGGCCATGACCACGAATTGTGCCGCATCGCGCCCGATCTCGACGGTTGCGCCGGTGCGGTTGGCCCTGCCGGAAGCCGCGAGGCGGCCGTGCGCCCTGGCGGTGCTGCCGTCTGAACCCACGCTAGGCGACCTGGAGGCGGCCTATGTCGAGCGCGGCGCCCAGATCGTGGCCTGCGATGGCGCGCGCCGTCTGGCGGTCGAAACGCTGGAGGCCGAGCGCAATGCGAACATGAGTTGGGTTGCGATGAAGAAGCCCTGACGCAGCGAAGCAGGCGTTCCGGCAAAAACGACTCGGCACTTTCTGCCCATGCAGGGCCGGAAGTGCCGAGCGTGCGGGGTGGGTTCTCGAAAATATCCAATAAAATCAGTGAATCGCTGGCGTGCCAATGCCGCGCTGGGTTGGCCTCGTCCTTGCTCCAGGGAGTGCGGAGCAAAATGCTCCCGATCGCCAAAACGGCGTCGAACCAACACAGAAGTGAAGAAGGACAGCCAAAATGGCTAACAGCATCAATACGAACGGCGGCGCTCTTGTCGCCCTGCAGACCCTTAACGCCACCAACAAGGCGCTTGAGGTCACGCAAACACGCGTCAATACCGGCCTGAAGGTTTCCTCGGCCAAGGACAATGGCGCCATCTTCGCCATCGCCACTGCTCAGCGCGCAGAAATGGGCGCCCAGGATGCGGTGCGTCAATCCATGCAGCGTGGCCGGTCCGTTCTCGACGTTGGTTTGGCCGCTGGTGATACGGTGACCACGGCGCTGAATGAGCTGAAAGGGATCGCGGTCGCCCTGGCCGACGCCCCCAAGACCTATGACGCCGCAGGCGCCGTCACGGGACTGGGCGACAGCGGCAAGAAGCTGGTGGCGGATTTCGAAGCCATCGTGAAGGAAATCCACTCCGCTCTGGCTAACGCCAACTTCGACGGCGGCAACGTCTTCAAGAAGCAGGCGACCGACCTGAAGGTCACCACCAATACGGCGGCGGCCAACAACAGCTTCACCCTGAAGCTGGCGGCGGATGCGGCAGCCGCAGACGGCCTGGCTTTCGGCGGGGCGGCCGGAACGGCAGGTGCGGCTGGAACCTATAACCAGGACAGCGGCGCCTGGGCCGCAAAAGCCAATGCGACGACCGGCGCAACGCCCTCAGCCCTGACCGATTATTCGGTCGCCAATGTCGACGCCGCGATCAGCTCCTTCTCCTCCACCCTGGCGGACCTGGGCACCAAGTCGAAGTCGCTGGACCGTCAACTGACCTTCGTCAGCAAGCTGCAGGACTCGATGGAGACCGGCATCGGCAACCTGGTCGACGCCGATCTGGCCAAGGAAAGCGCCCGCCTGACCGCTCTGCAAACCAAGCAACAGCTGGGCGTGCAGGCTCTGTCGATCGCCAACTCGTCCAGCCAGATCCTTCTGAGCCTGTTCCGCAGCTGATCGCTGCGCCGGTTTTGCCGGGTTCTTCTTGAAAATTCATCGCTTACGGCAACGGGTCGGCAGATTCTGCCGGCCCGTAAAGGAGGTTTATCGACGATTAACCATCGAAAACAACGATTTCCACACGGTTTGGGGTGAAGCTTAAGGGCCGGAATAAAATTCCGACCTCACCGAGCAAAATGCTCCCTTCGGCAAAACGCCGTCGGCCCTCACGAAGTGAAAAAGGACAGCCAAAATGGCTAACAGCATCAATACGAACGGCGGCGCTCTTGTCGCCCTGCAGACCCTGAACGCGACCAACAAGGCCCTTGCGACCACGCAAAGCCGCGTCAGCACCGGCCAAGCCGTCGCTTCGGCCAAGGACAATGGCGCGATCTTCGCCATCGCCACGTCCCAGCGCGCAGAAATGGGCGCCCAGGACGCGGTGCGTCAATCGCTGCAACGCGGTCAATCCGTTGTCGACGTCGCCCTGGCGGCCGGCGACACGGTGACCAGCGCCCTGAAGGAGCTGAAGGGCCTCGCCATCAGCATTCAGGACGACGCCGGCGACGGCGCCGGTGGTTTCAGCGAAAACGGCAAGAAGCTGGTCGCCGACTTCGAATCCATCATGAAGGAAGTTCACTCCGCCCTGGGCGGAGCGAAGTTCGATGGCGTCAATCTGTTCGCTGCGAACACGAACGCGGTGTCCGTGACGACCAATACTTCCGGCGGCAAATTCGACCTGAAGGCAGCCGGTGGTGCGGCGACGGGCGCAAGCCTGCTGCTGGGCGGAACGGTGGCCAGCGACGTCTGGACTGCCGCAGGGACCGATGCCGCAAAGAAGACGGCCTATACGGCGGCCAATGTCGACACGGCCATCAACAGCTTTGCTTCGACGCTGGCTGATCTTGGCACCAAGTCGAAGTCGCTGGATCGTCAGATGACCTTCGTCGGCAAGCTGCAGGACGCTCTGGAAACGGGCGTCGGCAACCTGGTCGACGCCGATTTGGCCAAGGAAAGCGCTCGCCTGACCGCTCTGCAAACCAAGCAACAGCTGGGCGTGCAGGCGCTGTCGATCGCCAACTCGTCCAGCTCCATCCTGCTGAGCATGTTCCGCTAATAGATCGGGCGGGGTCCTGGCCCAGTCTGATGATTTCTTTCCCTGAGCAAAATGCTCCCTTCGGCAAAACGCCGTCGGCCCTCACGAAGTGAAAAAGGACAGCCAAAATGGCTAACAGCATCAATACGAACGGCGGCGCTCTTGTCGCCCTGCAGACCCTGAACGCGACCAACAAGGCCCTTGCGACCACGCAAAGCCGCGTCAGCACCGGCCAAGCCGTCGCTTCGGCCAAGGACAATGGCGCGATCTTCGCCATCGCCACGTCCCAGCGCGCAGAAATGGGCGCCCAGGACGCGGTGCGTCAATCGCTGCAACGCGGTCAATCCGTGGTCGACGTCGCCCTGGCGGCCGGCGACACGGTGACCAGCGCCCTGAAGGAACTGAAGAGCCTTGCCGTGTCCATCCAGGACGCGACTGCGGGCAGCGATACGGCCAACAAGCTGAACGCTGACTTCGACGCCATCGTCAAGGAAATCGGCTCGGCGCTTAGCGGCGCCAAGTTTGATGGCGTCAACCTGTATGCCGCCAATGCGGCGGCTATTTCGGTGACGACAAACACCTCTGGCGGCAAGTTCGAGTTGAAGGCCATCGCTGCGGCTGCAACCGATCCGACCAAGGCGACGGGCGCGGGGGCTTATGACTTCGCCACCTTGACCGACCGCACGGCCGCCAATGTGGACAAGGCCATCAACAGCTTTGCTTCGACGCTGGCTGATCTTGGCACCAAGTCGAAGTCGCTGGATCGTCAGATGACCTTCGTCGGCAAGCTGCAGGACGCTCTGGAAACGGGCGTCGGCAACCTGGTCGACGCCGATTTGGCCAAGGAAAGCGCTCGCCTGACCGCTCTGCAAACCAAGCAACAGCTGGGCGTGCAGGCTCTGTCGATCGCCAACTCGTCCAGCTCCATCCTGCTGAGCATGTTCCGCTAAGACGAAAGGCTGGGGCGGTCCGCGCGGCCGCTCCAGTCTGTCGTTCTGGCCTTGTAAGGGAGCGTGGATGCGTCCGCGCCGGGAGCCATGACAGACAATGCCGCAAGCGTAACACATGCGCCGCCTCTTCTGACGCCGTCTGCGCCAGTCCAGCCGACTGTGCAGCCGCCTGAGGCCCGCAACGATAATAATGATGCTGGTCGTTACCGCCTGACCATCGAACCTCTGGGCAAGAACCATTTCGTCTACAAGGTCGTGGATCGCGTGACGGGCGAGGTGATCCGTCAACTGCCCCGTGAAGAGGTCGAAAAGCTGTTCAGGGACCCCGTCTATCGCGGCGGCGACGTGGTCGACACCAGGGCTTAGGTCCGTGCGTAATCGGGACCTGCCGGGGCAGGGCCGACTGGGTTTCACGAACGTCGCCGGCTCGCCGGGGGCGCAATCATGGTTTCCGGGCCATTAACCATATGATCACGACTCATGGTTAATGCTGAAGCTAACAGAAGTCCGGGGCTCGAAGCCATGACCACCAGCGTCCACACAAACACCTCGGCGTTGATCGCCCTGCAGAACCTGAACCGCACCAACGACCAGTTGGCCGCGACCCAGAGCCGTGTGAACACCGGCCTGAAGGTTCAGGGCGCCAAGGACAACGCCGCCGTATGGGCCGTGGCTCAGGGGCAGCGCGCCGACAAGGGGGCGCTGGAAGCGGTCACCACCAGTCTGAAACGCGCCACATCGATCGCTGACGTGTCCTTGGCGGCGGGCCAGCAGATTTCGGACCTGCTGATCGAACTGAAGACAAAGGCCACCGCAGCCGCCGACGAAAGCGCGACCCCGGCGATGCGCGCCTCCTACAACGACGAGTTCCAGTCGCTGTTGAAGTCGATCGGGTCCTTTGCGGACAACGCCGTCTTCGACAAGACCAACATTCTCAACGGCGTTTCCACCGATCCTATCAACTTCCTGGCCAGTGCGGATGGGACCGAAACCATCGCCATGAACCGTCAGGACATGAGCCTGACGGGCTTGGGCTTGGTGACGCAGGATCTGCTGAGCAAGGCCACTGCGGATGCGGCCCTGACCGCAATCAATGCAGCGATCGCCACAAGCTCGGCCAGCCTGGCGGAGCTGGGCGCTCAGGCCAAGCAGATCGAGCGTCACACCACCTATGTCGGCAAGCTGTCCGACGCCCTGGAAACCGGCATCGGCAATCTGGTGGATGCCGACATGCCCAAGGAAAGCGCGCGCCTGCAGGCCCTGCAGGTTCAGCAGCAGTTGGGCGTTCAGGCCCTGTCCATCGCCAACCAGGCGCCGCAGATCATACTGTCGCTGTTCAAGGGCTGACGGCGGGATTTAAGGGTTCGTTATCGACGGCTGCGGCACTGTAGGAAAGCGGAGCCGTCTGATGATCAACAACAGCTATCTGCTCGGTCTGTTTGGCGCGGCGAATCCCTATTCGTCCGGCGGCGTCGCCGCCTTGCCCAAGCCCAAGACCCAGCCGACCGCGCCTTGGGCGTCGTCGGTTGTTGCGGCCAAGCCCAGCGACATGGTGCGTTCTGCCCTGGCCGGACGTCGCCTGATCAACGAATCCGATGTCAGCGTCGATCTGAAGGGCGCGTCGCCGGATTACCGTAAGCTGTTCGCCCTCTATCAGGGTCTGAACAGCCTCAGCGCCCTGGCCGACCGCGCGAACGCCAAGGGTCTGACGGGCCTCGAAACCGATCAGCTTTCCCGACGGTTCTCCGAAGGGCTGTCAGAACTGTCGACCTATATGTCGACGGCGGCCTTTTCTGACCTGCGCTTGGTTCAGGGCGTTTCGCAGACAACGGTCAAGACGGGGGCCGCGGTTGAAAAAGACCTGACGACCTATGTGACCCGGCCCATTCACGACGGGGCGTTGAACGACCCGGTCAAGGCGTTCGAAGGCGACGTGCGCTTTTCGGTGACCGTGAAGACCGGCTCGGTGTCTCGCGCCATCGCCATAGACCTGTCCGAAATGGGCGGCACGCCCCGGACGATGGGAAATGTCGTCGATTACATCAACACTCAGTTGAGCGACGCCGGGGTGCAGACCCGCATGGCGCGTGAAATGATCCCAGCCCAACCGAAGGTCATCAAGGCCGGCGACAAGAGCATCACCTTGCCGGCGGGGCCGGACCAATGGGCCTTGAAGGTGCGCGGCGGCACGGGCGAGACGGTCAGCTTTCAGGCCGTGGACAAATCGGACGCCGTCTATGTGACCCAGGCCGTGGGCACGGCCAAGTCCGCCCAGTTGCTGAAATTTCAGGCCGATGGCGGGGCCGCCCCGACCGCGCAGCCGACCCTGAACGGCGCGTTCTGGGTCGAGGGACGGGCAGGGCAGACCAATCTGCCCGCAGGCGTCGACGCCATCCGCGCCAGCGCGGCGGGGGCTGATGGATCGCTCTGGGTGGTGGCGGACCTGACGGCGGGGGGCGCGAACCAGCCGATCAAGGGTGCGCGCGACGTGGCCCTGATGAAGTTCGATTCGGCGGGCAATCTGTTGCAGACCAGTCTGCTGGGGGCGGCGTCATCGGCGAACGGCTATTCCATCGCCGTGGCGGATGATGGGCGCGTGGCGGTGGCGGGTTCGGTCGTCGGCGCGCTGGAACCGGGCAAGAGCGGGGATTCGCCAAAGACCGCCGACAGTTTCGTCACCGTGTTCGATGGCGCAGGCAAGGAAATGTGGACCCAGCGTCGCGGCGCAAAGGCCGCGGACGAAGCCACCCAGGTCAGTTTCGGCTCTGACGGCGTGGTCTACGTCGCAGGCCGTTCCCAGTCGGCCATGCCGGGCGCAGCGGCGATCGGCGGCTGGGATTCCTATCTGCAGACCTTCAAGGAGCAGAAGACCTCGGTCATCGGTCCGGTCGCGGGCGTCAGCCTGTCGACGCTTCAGTTCGGATCGGCGGGCGATGATTCCGTCCAGGCCATGACCACGTCAGGCTCCGACATCTATACTGCGGGTGTCGAAAGCGGGCGGATTGTCGTGCGCCAGTTCACCTTGGACGGCGCAGGCGCGCCGACCCTGGCGGCTACGCGCGACCTGGGCCGCGCCAATGGTCAGGTCGCAGGCGTATCCGTCGAGAACGGCAAGCTGGTCTTGACGGGCCAGACCGAGAATCCGGCGCTGGACGTCGGCACGATCACCCATGCCCACGCGGGCGGGACCGATGTTTTCGTCGCCACCTTGTCGCTGGATCTTCAGGCCTCTGGCGATGACCGGCTGACCTATTTCGGCAGCGCTGGCGACGACACGGCAGCCGACGTCGCGGTCAAGGACGGCAAGGTCTGGGTCACCGGCACGCAACGTGACGCAGGCGCCGGCAAGACGGACCCCACAAAGGCCTATCTGGCGCGCCTGGACATCGCGACCGGCGCAGTCGAGTACAATCAGACCTGGCGTGGCGACAATGATCAGGCGACGCCAGGCGCCATCAGCATCGTATCCGGCGGCGCCAGCGTGCTCGACAGGCTTGGCCTGCCGCAGGGCGAGGTGATGCAGTCCGAATCAAAGCTGCTGACCGTCGCGACCTCGGCCAGGGCAGGGGACCAGTTCACCATCACGCCGGCGGGCGGCGGTCGTGCGATGACGGTGACCATCGACGACAAGGACACGCTGGACACCCTGGCCAAGAAGATCACAACCGCCTCGAACCGCCAGTTGAAAGTGACCGTCATCACCGATTCCAAGGTGAACCCGCCTGTGCAGCGGCTGCAGATCGTCGCGGCGGACAATAAGGATGGCGCGGTGATCGCGGCCGGTGCTGCGGGCAAGGACGCACTGGGTGCGCTGGGCCTGACGCCCGGATTTGTCGGCAAGACGGGGGACAAGTCGGCCAAGACCTATGGCCTGAACCTGTCCAACGCGCTGACGCTGAACGACCCGGCCAGCATCAAGGCGGCCATCGACAGTCTGGCGTCGGCCATGACCATCGTGCGATCCGCCTATCGATCGCTGGGACCGCAGACATCCACCAACAACACCCTTACGGGCAAGGGGTCGTCTACCGCCTATCAGCAGGCGCAGCAGGCCAGTTATCAGGCGGCGCTGAACCGTCTCCTGGCCTAGAAGGGGATCGGCGCCGCCGGTTGGCGGTTGACGCCCGGCGCCCCCTCGGGGTTATTGAACGCCCCAAACGCGAAAGCCCCCTATGGCCCTTCCGAAAGACAACCGCGTCATCATCGCCATCGGCGCTGCGCTGGTGATCATCGCCGCCGTCGTGCTGGCGCTGATCTTTTCCGGCGGAGGCGACAAGACGCCTGAGGCGCCGCCTGCGTCACGCGGCGGACTGACGGTCGATCTGGCCGAGGCGCCCACGCTGGAGCCGACGCGCGAACTGCGGTGCTTCGTCAATGGCCAGTTCGTCGGCCTGGCGACGCTGGCCGTCTGCGCCCAGAAGAACGGCCTGGCCACGGATGCGCTGGATGTCGGTCTTGATGAGACGGGCGCGCTGGCCGCAGCCCCGACGGCATCCTTCGCACCGCCGCCCGAGGCGCCGCCGGTGCTGACGCTAGACCCTGACCCCACGGTGGTGCTGCCGACGCCGGATCGTCCGGTCAAAGCAGTTACGCCCCCCTCCGCTGGCGGAACCCAATGCCTGCGCCACACCGGCGATGACTGGCGCGTCCTGTCGACGGGCATGAGCCTGACCGCCTGTGTTCAGGCCCTGTATGCCGGAACCTGCGTCCGTCCGGGTGATGCGCAGTATGGGCGCTGGGGCGACACAACCCTGCGCCTGGTGCCGCGCCGCGTGGAGCAGTCGAACGACAACACCCGCTTCCGCACCCTGGCCGAACAGGACCGCAACTGCCAATTTCCGGGGATGAACTGATGCGCGTTCTTGCACTCACCGCCATTGCCGGCGCGGCCCTGCTGGGCGCATGCAGCAACCAGCCCAAGTTCAAGTTCGACCCGGGCGTCTGCTATTATGTCGCTGAGCCGACATCGAAAACGCCCAAGCTGCAGAAGCTGGCGGACGATCAGGCCCAACTGGAGCTGTGCGCCGCGCGTCTGGAAGAGATGCGCCTGCGCTTTCTGCGCATGGGCGGATCGAATACTGAGGTGACCGGCGCCTATCAGGGACGTTTCATCTTCATCGACCGCGAGGGCGTGAAGATCGCCAAGACCCTGACCGGCAGCCGCTTCTTCTCGATGGCGCGAACGGGGGACGGCCGTCTGGCGATCCCGGGGGCGATCCAGCGTGACGAGACGGGTCGGCCCATCGCGATCGCGGCGGAGCCGGCGGCCCAGTAGGAGGGGCGCAGGGTCTTGCGCGCATCGAACAAAGGTGGAACATTTACTTAATCCACCGATTTGGCGGGCCTGAGGACGAATGCGGCTGGCGGTGATCCGCTGCGCCACTAAGACATCCGGCTGAATTAAGGGACGCGCGACCTGGTCGGCCTCCCGCACGAGAAGGAAGAAGTCATGGCTGGATCAGTCAACAAGGTCATTCTGGTCGGCAATCTGGGCCGCGACCCGGAAATCCGTTCCATGCCCAACGGCGACCGCATCGCCAATCTGTCGATTGCGACATCGGAAACCTGGCGCGACAAGTCGTCGGGCGAGCGCAAGGAAAAGACCGAATGGCACCGCGTCGTCATCTTCAATGACAACATCGTCAAGGTCGTTGAGAACTATGTGAAAAAGGGCTCGACCGTCTATATCGAGGGCGCGCTCCAGACCCGCAAATGGACCGACCAACAGGGCGTCGAAAAATATTCGACCGAGATCGTGGTCAGCCGATTCAAGGGTGAACTGACCATGCTGGGCGGTCGTTCGGAAGGTGGCTCGTCGGGCGGCGGTTATGGCGGCGGCGGTCGCGGTGACGACGACTATTCTTCGGGCTTCTCGACCGGCGGCGCCAACAAGCCCAGCGGTCCCAAGGAAAGCTACGACCTGAACGACGACATTCCGTTCTAAGGCGCGTCAGGCGGTGGGGCGACCGGCGTATAGTTACCGCGAAGACCCCGCCGTGCCGACGTTCCCGGACGACCGGCCTCTGGTGTTGTTCGACGGAGATTGCGCGCTGTGCTCCGGCTCGGCGCGCCATATCCTGAAGGCGGACCGAGCCGGGGTCTTCCGACTGGCCCCGACCCAGTCTGAACTGGGGCGGGCGCTGTTGGTTCATTACGGCGTGGACCCTGACGATCCCAACACCATGCTGCTGGTTAAGGATGGGCGCGCGCGTGAGCGGACCGACGCCGTTCTGGCCATCGCCGCCCAACTGCCGATGCCGTGGCGGCTCGCCGTGGCCGGGCGGATCGTGCCGCGGTTCATCCGCGATGCTTCCTATGATTTTATCGCCCGCCGTCGCCGCCGGTTTCCCGGTCAGGTCTGGTGCGCCATGCCTGAGACGGAGGCGTCGGCGGGACGTGACTTGGCGGATCGGGTGTTGGGATGAGCGGGCGGGTTCTGGTGCTGGGCGCCAACGGCTTCATCGGCTCGCATCTGGCGGCGGCCCTGTCTGCTGACGGCTGGAGCGTGCATGCGGGCGCCCGCCGCATCGCAGAACCGGCGCGCCGGGCGCCAGGCTTTGACTGGGTGGCGGCGGATTTTTCCAGACTGAAGACGCCTGAGGCCTGGGCGCCCTTGCTGGCGGGCGTGTCGGCGGTGGTGAACTGTGTCGGCGTACTGCAGGACGGCGGCGGCGACAGCACCCGCGCCGCCCACGTCGACGGCCCCCGCGCACTGATCGCGGCGTGCGAGGCGGCGGGCGTGTCGCGCCTGGTCCATATTTCGGCCGTCGGCGCGGATGATGGGGCCGGCACGGATTATGCGCGGACCAAGGCCGAGACGGAGCGCCTCGTTCAGGCCAGCGGCCTGGAGTGGCTGATCCTGCGTCCCTCGCTGGTGGTGGATCGGGCGGCGTTCGGCGGAACGGGGCTGATCCGGGCGCTGGCGGCCTTTCCGCTGGTCATGCCGGTGGTGGGGGGTGATCAGAGCTTCCGACCGATCCCTCTGGGCGACCTCAGCGCCGCCGTTGTCGCGGCTCTTAAGCCCGGCGCCGTCTCATGTCGGACGCTGGACATGCCGGGGCCGGAAGCCGTGACCATGGCCCAGACGGTGCGGCTGTATCGCGGCTGGATGGGATTGAAGCCTGCGCCGGTGGTGCGTGTGCCGCGTGCTTTGGCGGCGCCCGCTTTGGCGGTCGGCGATCTGCTGGGGCGGCTGGGCTGGTCGTCGCCGATCCGCACCACGGCGATCAAGCAGATGGATCACGACGTGTCCGGCCATGACAGCGGCTGGGCCGAGCGGTTGGGCGTGGCCCAGCGCGGGTTTTCGCGGTTTCTGGCCGAGACCCCGGCCTCGGTTCAGGACGTCTGGCACGCGCGGCTGTGGTTCGTGCGCCCTGTCGCCATCGTCACCCTGGGGCTGTTCTGGCTGGTCACCGGCCTGATCAGTTTTGGTCCTGGCTGGAACGGCGCCGTCGCCATACTGCACGAGGGCGGTTACGGCGGCTGGTCCGGGCCGGTCGCCTGGGGGGGCGCGCTGCTGGACGTGGTGCTGGGATTGGCCCTGTTCGTGCGGCCCTGGACGGCGCGGGTGGCCATCGTCATGTGTCTGGCCACGGTCGGCTATCTGATCGCAGGCACGCTGAGCCTGCCGCACTACTGGATCGACCCGCTGGGGCCCTGGCTGAAGGTCTTGCCGATGATGGCCCTGTGCCTGTTCGTCGCCGCCACGGACGCCCGGCGATGAGCCTGTATGTCCTGCTGAAGATCGTCCACATCCTGTCCGGCGCCGTCCTGTTCGGCACGGGCGCAGGCATCGCCTTTTTCATGCTGCGCGCCCATGCGACCCGGGATGCAAAGACGGTGGCGGATGTCGGCAAGATTATCGTTCTGGCCGATTTCGTCTTCACCGCCAGCGCGGTGGTGGTGCAGCCGATCAGCGGCCTGGGCCTGATTCATCTGCAGGGCTGGTCGCTGACCAGTTCGTGGCTGCTGGCGGCTTACGGCCTCTATGTCCTGATCGGCGTCTGCTGGCTGCCGGTGGTGTGGATCCAGTATCGGATGATGAAGCTGGCCGAGCAGGCGGCGGGGCAGGGGGCGCCGCTGCCGCCCGCCTATCACCGCCTGTTCCGCTGGTGGTTCGGTCTGGGCTGGCCCGCCTTTGCGGGCGTGCTGGCGATCTATTGGCTGATGGTCGCCAAGCCGGAGTTCTAGAGCCTGATCCGCTGAGATGGAATCGCTGCGCGATTCCGTCGATGCGGTGAAACAGGCTCCAGATATTAAGCGAAAGCATGATTCATGCTTCTGTCGGAACCGCGTAGCGGTTCCGTCTAAAACGATCATGCTCTAAGGGCGGCTGATGAAGCGGCTGCGAGAGTCCGCGGCGGCCAGTGCGTCGCGGACAGCGGCGGTCAACTCGTCCATTGTCTTGACCTGCCGCACGCCATAGACGGCCGCCGTGATGTCGACATTGCCCTTTCGCCAGAAGCCGTCAGGCGCAAGCACGATCAGCTTTCCACTCCGCGCGTGAAGCCCCATCTCCAGCAGGCTGACAGGACTTTGCGTGCCCGGCGCAAAATACATGACGATGACGTCTGCGGCCTCAAGGGCGTTCAACTCCCACTCGACCTGCCGACGGAATTCCGGCTCGTCAGCGTCGGGTCGCCAGGCGGGATTCCAGTCGGGGCGGCGCGGATTCAGGATGACGACATCCATGTCGGATAGGGCCGCCGTCATCGTCGCCTGCCAGTCCGGCGCGCCACCCATGTCGATGCTGCCGCCTAGAAAGACGCGCGGACGCTGGTTGTCGATGGGCAAGGGGTGAGGCGAGGTCACCAGAAGCGGGGCGTGCGCCGCCTGGGTCTGGGTCTGGGTCTGGGCTTTGGCGGGGGGCGCCAGAAGGCTCAGCGCCAGAAGGCTCGCTGCGGCGTTGAATGACGGCTTCATCAGGCGGCCTCTCGGTTCGGGAATGCGGCGACATAGCACTGCGGGTCCGAAAGGGCAGGGTGGTCAGCGAAAGGAATGCTCATTGAACGTGAGGCGCGGTTTGGCCCCATCTGTGCCATTCGGTTCGACATGACCGCCGACCCGCCCGAACCAAAGCCGACGCCCGCCAAGCCTCATGCCCTGACCGGCCTGGAGATCGCCGCCATTCTGGCGATCATCGTGGTGTGGGGCGTCAATAATGCCGGCGCGAAACTGGCGACGGAGCACCTCAGTCCGCTGCTGGTCGGGGCCATTCGGTTCGGCATCGCCAGCGCCTGCCTGTTCGCCTTCGTGCGTCCGCCGTTCCCCGACTGGAAAAGCCTGCTGATCATCGTGCTGGTGGGCGGGCCGATCCAGTATGGGCTGGTCTATACGGCCTATTGGCTTGCGCAGGACATCAGCCCGGTCACCGTGGCCAACCAGTTGTGGATTCCCTTCACCTCCCTGTTCGCCTTCCTGATCTTGGGGGAGCGGCTGAGCCGGGGCGCGCTGTTCGGCATGGGCATCGCCTTTGTCGGGGTGGCCTGGATGACGCTGGACGCCCATGCCTTGCAGGACTGGCGCGCTATTCTGGTGGGGATTGCGGCGGGGGCGGCCTGGGCGCTGGCGACGGTGGTGGCGCGGCGCACGACCTCCATCCCGCCGCTGAAGATGCAAGGGCTGCTGGCGGCGGGAACCCTGCCCGTGCTGGCGTTCGGCTCACTGGTGTTCGAGCACGATCAGATCGAGGCCATCCGCACCGCGCCGCCGATGGTCTGGGTCTCATTGATCTGGGCCGGCGTGGTGTCGTCTGTGTTGGCCACGACCTTGCTGTTCTGGCTGGTGCAGCGACGCGAAGCGGGGCGGGTGACGCCCTATCTGCTGGCGACGCCTGTGGTGTCGATGGCGATCGGCTGGGGTCTGATGGGCGACGTGCTGACGCCGCAGATTCTGACCGGCTCGGCCATCGCCATGGGCGGCGTCGTGCTGGTGGCCCTGGCCGAACGGGGCTTGCGCGCAGGAGCCGCCAAGGCTTGATCTTTCTCCTGAGCAGATCAGGAGCTGTCATGTCTTACTTCCCTGTGGACCCCGACCACGTATCCCGGCGCTGGTTGGGCAAGTCGTCAAAAGACCTGCAAGCCAGTGAAGCCAGCGTCGTGCGCCGCGCCGCCGAGCGACGCCCCATCGCCGAAGACGTCAACGAGACCTTCGACCAGGAGCAGAGTTTCGGAGACAGGCTGGCGGACCGCGTGGCCTCCTTTGGCGGGTCCTGGCCCTTCATCATCGCGTTTGGCGTCTTCCTGCTGGTCTGGACGACGCTGAACATCGTCCTGCGCAAGGATGCGTTCGACCCCTATCCCTTCATCTTCCTGAATCTGGTGCTGTCGATGCTGGCGGCGGTGCAGGCGCCGGTCATCATGATGAGCCAGAACCGGCAGGCGTCAAAGGACCGGCTGGACGCGGGCAACGACTATCAGGTCAACCTGAAGGCCGAGATCGAGATCATGGCCCTGTTGGAGAAGGTCGAACACCTGGCCGCCCGCCAGCAGGAACAGACCGAACTGATCCAGCGTCTGCTCCAGGACAGAAACGCCCGCTGAACCGGAGTTCAGCGGGCGCCTTCGTCGTCAAGAAAATGGTGTTCAGCTGGCCGTCAGGGCCGCGCAGGCCACGCGATCGCCCGCCCCGCCGATGGGCTGGCTGCTGTGGTCGTCGGGGTTGGCGTGGATGATGATGGCCGAACCGTCCGCGTCCCACAGCCATTGGCCAGGGCCTTGCGTCGAGATGCGGGCGCGGGTGGTGAAGACCTCGGCGTTCACCTTGCCGTCCGCGCCGGCGAAGACGTTGGGCAGGTCGCCGTCGTCAGGGCCGGCGGAGTTCAGAAGGCCGTGGGGTTGTTTCGGATCGCCGTGGTTGATGTGGGCGCCGGACGAGGTGAACGGCGCCTCGCAGGCGGCGGTGGCGTGGATGTGGATGCCGTGCCAGCCGGGCGTCAGGCCTGAGGCCTCGATCTTGATCAGCAGACCCGTCGATCCCTGGCGCAGGTCTACGCGACCAATGGTGGCGCCTTGAGAATTGACCAGAACGGCCTGGCCGGTGGCGCCGACCGGCGCGCGCTCGGCGTGGGCATGGGGAGTGTCGGCGGTCGAGGCGCAGGCGGCGAGCGGGGCCATCGGCGCGGTCAGGGCGACGGCGGCGGCGAGCATGGAGAGACGCATATGGAAAGTCCTTTCAGAGACGGGCTTTCACGGCGACGTCGCTTTGCCACCGAGCCCCTTGAATGCTAGAAATCGTCACAACGGATCACGTTCCGATTCCGGCCGCATAAAGCCACGCTTCATTGACCGACGACAGCTACGAAAACGCCGCGACCCCGATTAACAGCGGAGGCGGCGGCTCCGATATTTCCACGATCACGATCGAGGACGAACTGAAGCGTTCGTACCTCGACTACGCCATGAGCGTGATCGTCAGCCGCGCCCTGCCAGACGCCCGTGACGGTTTGAAGCCGGTTCACCGCCGCATCCTGTATTCGATGCACGACCTGAACATGACGCCCGAGCGCAGCTATTCGAAATGCGCGCGCGTGGTCGGTGACGTGTTGGGCCGGTTCCACCCCCACGGCGACGCCTCGGTCTATATGGCCCTGGTGCGGATGGCGCAGCCGTTCTCGATGGGGCTGATGCTGGTCGACGGACAGGGCAACTTCGGCTCGGTCGACGGCGATATGCCCGCCTCGATGCGTTACACCGAGGCCCGGATGGCGCCCGCCGCCGTCGCCCTGATGACGGACATCGACAAGGACACGGTCGATTTCCAGCCGAACTACGATGAGAAGGAGCTGGAGCCGGTCGTCCTGCCCAGCCGGATTCCGAACCTGCTGGTCAATGGCGCGGGCGGCATCGCCGTCGGCATGGCGACCAACATCCCGCCGCATAACCTGGGCGAGGTCGTGGATGCAGCCCTGGCCCTGCTGGATGATCCGAACGTCTCGGATGAGACGCTGCTGGACATCGTGCCGGGCCCCGACTTCCCCACCGGCGGCGAGATCATGGGTCGCACCGCGCCGCGCAACGCCCTGCGCGAGGGGCGTGGTTCGGTGGTCGTGCGCGGGCGCGCCTCGGTCGAGGAAATCCGCAAGGACCGCGAGGCCATCGTCGTCACCGAACTGCCCTATCAGGTCAACAAACAGACCCTGATCGAGCGCATCGCCGAAATGGTGCGCGAGAAGCGGCTGGAAGGCATTTCCGACGTCCGCGACGAATCCGACCGCCAGGGGATGCGGATCGTCATCGAGCTGAAGCGCGACGCCTCGGGCGATGTGATCCTGAACCAGCTGTGGCGCTATACCGCCATGCAGAGCTCGTTCGGCGTCAACATGCTGGCGCTGAACCACGGCCGACCCGAGCAGATGGGCCTGCGCGCCCTGCTGGAGGTCTTCCTGGACTTCCGCGAGGAGGTGGTGGTCCGCCGGGTCAAGTTCGAGCTGGCCAAGGCCCGCGACCGCGGCCATGTGCTGGTCGGTCTGGCCGTCGCCGTCGCCAATATCGACGAAGTGATCCACATCATCCGCTCCTCGGCCGATCCGACCGAGGCGCGCGAGCGTCTGCAGGCCAAGGCCTGGCCCGTGGGCGACATGATGGCCCTGGTCGAGCTGATCGCCGACCCGCGCACCGTCATCGTCGAAGGCGACAAGATACGCCTGACCGACGAACAGGCCCGCGCCATCCTGGCCCTCACCCTGTCGCGTCTGACCGGCCTGGGCCGCGACGACATCTTCGGCGAGGCGCACGGCCTGGCCGACACCATCCAGGGCCATCTGACCATCCTGTCGGACCGCAAGAACGTCCTGGCGATCATCCGCGACGACCTGATCGACGTGAAGAACAGGTTCGCCGTGCCGCGTCGCACCCTGATCGGGGAAGGCGACGGCGAGATGGAGGACGAAGACCTGATCCCGCGTGAGGACATGGTCATCACCGTCACCCACACCGGCTATGTCAAACGGGTCGCCCTGAACGCCTATCGGACCCAGCATCGCGGCGGCAAGGGCCGCAGCGGCATGGCCATGAAGGACGAGGATGCGATCACCAGCGTCTTCAGCGCCTCGACCCACACGCCGGTCCTGTTCTTCGCCACCAACGGCAAGGCCTACAAGCTGAAGACCTGGCGCCTGCCGCTGGGCAATCCGCAGTCGCGCGGCAAGGCCTTCGTCAACCTTCTGCCGATCGAGCCGGGCGACAGCATCATGAACGTGCTGCCCCTGCCCGAGGACGAGGCGACCTGGGGCGACTACGACATCATGTTCGCCACCAGTTCGGGCGACGTGCGGCGCAACAAGCTGTCGGACTTCGCTACGGTGAACCGCGCCGGCAAGATCGCCATGAAGCTGGAAGGCGAGGACCGCATGGTCGGCGTCGGCCTGTGCACGGCGGACGACGACGTGCTGCTGACCACGGCGCTGGGCCGGGCGATCCGCTTCAAGGCCGACGATGTGCGCGTGTTCAAGGGCCGGGATTCGACCGGCGTCCGGGGCGTGCGCCTGCAGGACGGGGACGAGGTCATCTCCATGGCCATCCTGGGCCGGGTCGACGCGACGCCGGAGGAACGCGCCGCCTACGTCAAACACGCCAACGCCATGCGCAAGGCCCTGGCGGGCGCGGACGCCGAGGATGATGCGGCGCCGGTCGAGGCCGAGGATGACGCTTCCGGTGTCGAGGCAGACGCCGTCCTGTCGGTCGAGCGGATCGCGGAGCTGGGCGCGGCTGAGCAGTTCATTCTGACGGTCACGGATTCAGGCTTCGGCAAGCGGTCGTCGGCCTATGAATATCGGCGCACGGGTCGCGGCGGCCAGGGTCTGACGGCCCACGGTCTGGGCGGACGCGCCGGCGCCCGTCTGGCGGCGGCCTTCCCGGTCGAGGAGACCGACGATCTTCTGCTGGTCACCTCGGGCGGTCAGATGATCCGCACCCGCATCGACCAGGTCCGCATCGTCGGCCGCTCCAGCCAGGGCGTCACCATCTTCCGCACCGGCAAGGACGAGAAGGTCGTCTCGGTCGAACGCCTGCCTGAGAGCGGCGGCGACGATGAGGGTGATGTTTTCGGCGATGAGGGCGGCGAGGCCTGATTCCTGCGGGAGTTGAGCAGAGGATTTCATGTCCAGCGCTGAAATCCTGATTGATGGACAAGCGGCTGGGGTCGGCGACCTCGGCCATTTCGTCCTGTCCAACTACGGCGCCTTCACCTCGATGCAGGTCGAGGATGGGGGCGTGCGCGGGCTGGACCTGCATCTGGCCCGACTGGAGGCCGGGGCGGTGGAGTTGTTCGGCGTCGCCGTGCCGCAAGCTTTGTTGCGCGAACGAATGCGACAGGCCCTGGGTGGTCGTCCGGACCAGTTCAGCCTGCGGGTCAATCTGTTTTCAGAGGCGATCAGTCTGAGGTCGCCTGATGCGATGGTTCAGCCTCGTGTCCTGACCATCCTGTCGCCGCCTGCCTCGGCCCTGACAAAGCCGTTGCGGCTGAAGACGCAGATCTATGCGCGCGAAGTCCCGCATCTGAAACACGCCGCGACCCTGGGCCTTACCCGCGCGCGACGTCTGGCGGCGCAGGCCGGTTTCGACGACGCCTTGTTCGTCAATGCGGACGGGCGGATATCCGAAGGCAGCATCTGGAATATAGGCTTCATTCGGGGCGACGCTCTGGTCTGGCCAGAGGCGCCGATGCTGGCCGGAACGGGGCAGGGCCTGTTGCAGCGCGCCGCCGCCGAGGCGGGCTGGAACTGCACGACACGCCCGATCCACCTTATGGATCTGGCGGATTTCGACGCCGCCTTCATCTGCAACAGCGCCACGCCTGCCTGCGCTGTGGCGACGATCGACACTCAGGCCTTCAATATATCCGAGGGCACGATCGCCCGATTGAATGACCTGTGGCGATCACACCCGTGTCAGACGATCTAGGCCGCTCATTTCGCACCTGCTAAGTGGCGGTCAACAGCGGACGACAGGCTGGGGGAAACATATGCGTATCGGTCTTTATCCGGGCACCTTCGATCCGGTGACGAACGGCCATACCGACATCATCAAACGGGCGCTGAAGCTGGTGGATCGGCTGGTCATCGGCGTGGCCCAGAACGATGACAAGGGGCCGCTGTTCACCACGGACGAGCGCGTCGAGATGCTGCGAGCCGAAGTCGCGCCGCTGGGCGGCGACATCGTGGTTCAGCCGTTTTCGACGCTTCTGATGCATTTCGCTGAAGAACTGGACGCCAGCGTCATCATTCGGGGTTTGCGCGCGGTCGCCGATTTCGAATACGAGTTCCAGATGACGGCCATGAACCAGCGCCTCAATCAGAACATCGAGACAGTGTTCCTGATGGCTGATCCGCGGCATCAGGCCATCGCTTCACGGTTGGTCAAGGAAATCGCCCGTCTGGACGGTGCGATCGACAGTTTCGTCAGCCCTGCCATCGCCGAACGCGTGCGGGCCAAGGTCAAGAACAAGGGATGAGTTCCGGAATGCGTCTTGGTGTAATCGCGGCGGCCGCTGCCGCTCTTCTGGCGTCTGGCATGGCGTCGGCTCCGGTTCTGGCCCAGACGGCGGCCCCGGCGTCCGATTGGCGCACGGTCGCGCCGGAAAACCTGTTGGTCATCGACACCAACAAGGGCCGGGTGCTGGTCGAGTTGTCTCCCCTTGCCGCGCCGAACCATGTGGAGCGTATCCGCACCCTGGCCAATCAGGGCTTCTACGACGGGCTCAAGTTCCACCGCGTGATCCCCAACTTCATGGCCCAGACCGGCGACCCCATGGGCACCGGCGAGGGCGGCAGCGACCTGCCGGACCTGAAGGGCGAGTTCCATTTCCGGCGTGGCCGTGATGCGGGCTTCACCCCGGTCGAGAACGCAGGCCAGGGCATCGTCGGTCTGGTGGGAACCCTGCCGGTTCAGACCCAGCCGGACGCCCAGATGATGATCACGTCCGACTTCAAGGTCGACGCCAACGGCCTGTTCTGCCCCGGCGTGTTCGGCATGGCCCGCGCCAGTTCGCCCGACAGCGCCAACAGCCAGTTCTATCTGATGACCGGCGCCAACACGAACCTGAACGGCCTCTACACCGCCTTCGGCCGCATCGTGTCGGGTTTGGACGTGGTCCGCAGCCTGAAGCCGGGCTCTGAAGCTCAGGACGGCAAGGTCACCGATCCGGATACAATGACCCACGTGCGCATGGCCTCGGCCATGCCAGAGGCCCAGCGCCCCACCGTGCGGGTTCAGAACACCGCCAGCGCCGCCTTCGCCCAGCACGTTGAAGAGACGCGCACGGCCAAGGGGGCCAGCTTCAATGTCTGCGACGTCCAGCCGGTGGCTGAAGTCACAGGCGGCTGATCAATACAGGTGAGAGGTCGGGGGCGATGGGCATGAAACGGGTTCTATCGACGGCGGCCGCCGTTCTGGCGCTGCTGAGCGGCGTGGCGCAGGCGCAGCAGGCCGAGCCGGTGTTTCCTCCATCGCCGCCTGCACCGACCGAATGGCGCACGATCGCGCCGCAGAACCTGTTGGTCATCGATACGACCAAGGGACAGATTCTGGTCGAACTGGCCCCCGAGATCGCGCCAGGTCATGTGGAGCGAATACGGCTTCTGGCTTCGCGCGGCTTCTATGACAATCTGACCTGGCACCGGGTCATCGACTGGTTCATGGCCCAGACGGGCGATCCGCTGGGGACGGGCGATGGCCAGAGCTATTATCCTGACCTGAAGGCCGAGTTCACCTTCCGGCGCGGACCTGAGATGGCCTTTGCCCCGGTGGCGACCCCGATGGGTTCGGTGCTGGGCTTCGTCGGCTCCGTGCCGGTGGAGACGCAGCCGGATGCAGCCATGGCGGGAACGCCGGATCGCAAGGTGCATGGCTGGGGCCTGTATTGCCCCGGCGTCGCGGGCATGGCGCGTGATGAGGCCAATGACAGCGCCAACAGCCAGTTCTTCCTGATGCGTCAGGCCTATCCTTCCCTGGACAAGCGCTACACCGTCTGGGGGCGTGTGGTGTCGGGTCTGGACGTGGTGCGGGCGCTCAAGGCCAGTCCAAATCCCGACGGCATGGTCGAAGGGCCGGATCGCATGACGCATGTGCGTGTGGCGTCGGACCTGCCTGCCGAGGCGCGTCCCTCGGCGGCGGTGCTGAACGCGGCCTCGGCGACTTTCGCCGCCATTGTGGAGCACGCGCGTCAGGCCAAGGGCGCGGACTTCTCTATATGCGACGTCGAGCTGCCCGTGCGGGTGACTGCGCCGACGACGACGCCCGCCGCCCAAGGGTCAACCCAAGCCGTCATTCCGGGGCGGCCGTAGGATGAACCCGCAACCCATGAGGCATGCATCCAGCGTCGATCACCTTCAGCGAAGCGACTGCGCACCCGGGTTGGCTGCCACGCGCCGCCCTTCGGGGCCGGGTTCTCTGCTTCGCTCATCCCCGGAATGACGATCTGAGATTTC
This sequence comes from uncultured Brevundimonas sp., assembly GCA_963522565.1. Classification (GTDB taxonomy): domain Bacteria; phylum Pseudomonadota; class Alphaproteobacteria; order Caulobacterales; family Caulobacteraceae; genus Brevundimonas. The sequence continues at coordinate 22,149 of CAUQZC010000003.1, forward strand.
GGCCGATTGAATGTCGATTGAACCTGGTTCACAGGCCTAAGCCTTTGCTGCGCCCTTGCCGCCGCGACCCCGTCTGCGTCGGCGCCGGCGCGAGGAACGGACGGGTTTTTCGGCTTCGCGCATCTGCTGCAGCAACAGGCCCTCACGCAGGCCCCGATCGGCGACGCGCACACGTTCGGACGGCCAGACGCGCTGAATAGCCTCAAGAATAGCTGCCCCAGCCAGCACCAGATCGGCGCGGTCGGGACCGATGCAGGCTTCCTTTGCGCGGCCTTCCGGACCCAGGGCTTTCAGCCGGTCCGCCGCCTGCTCGCAGTCGCCGCGCGTCATCCACAGCCCGTCGACCCGGTCGCGATTGTAGCGCGGCAGTTTCAGGTGAATGCCCGCCAGACTGGTGATGGCGCCCGATGTGCCGACCAGATGACCCCGGTTGCGGGCGAACAGATCACGGATTTCCGGCTGATCGATGCCGCCGGCCGCGATGGCCACCCCCATGTCGGCGACCATGGCCTCGTACCAGTCTTCACCAGCGTGGGCGGGTTCGGGATGACGTTCGGCCAGGCTGACCACGCCCAGAGGCGCCGACATCCAGGCGGTCGTCTTGAAGCCTTCGCCCTCGCGCAGCAGCCATGCCAGTTCGGTTGAACCCCCACCCACGTCGATCACGAGCGCCGCCTGCGCCTTGGGATCGATCAGGTTCAAACAGCCCTCGACCGCCAGACGGGCTTCTTCCGCCGGATCGATGATGCGCAGTTTCAGTCCAGTGCCCCGACGCACGCGTTCAATGAACTCGACTCCATTGGCGGCGGCGCGGCAGGCCTGGGTGGCGACGGCGCTGAGGCGGGACGGGTCGACGCCCTTTCGCGCCACCCGCTCGGCGCACAGGGCCAGGGCGTCATAGGCCCGGTCCATCGCGCGGTCGTCCAGCCGCCCCGTCAGCGAAAGGCCTTCACCCAGCCGCACGATGCGGCTGAAGCTGTCAACGACGCGGAAGCCTTCACGCAAGGGGCGCGCGATCAGCAGCCTGCAATTGTTGGTCCCCAGATCGAGCGCGCCAAAGAGCGGCGCATCCCGACCCGACGCATCCCGATTGCGGGATGGCTGGGACCGCTCGTCGCGCCGTGCGGGCGCGCCGTGGGTCTCCGGCATGGGCCGTATCCAATATGGGCGGTCCAAAGCGGCGCCCGTCGGGTCGAAACTAACCCGAGGCAATCGTCCGCGCCAAGCCAATCTGTCAGCAAGATGAACGGGCCTGTGGGCGTCTGCTTCGCACGCCCGAGCGTATAGGAGCGCCATGACCCAGATTCACATCACGCGCTTCAGCCTCGGCCAAGTCGTCCGGCGCCGTGACGACGCCTTTCGCGGCGTCGTGACCCAGGTTGACGCGGGGGCTATGCCGGGGCCGTCGGCGAAACGGGCGAGGTCTCGCCTGAACAGCCGTTCTACCGCGTCTTCGCCATGGGCGACGCGGGCGGTTTTGTCGCCTACGCCGCCGAAGCCGTGTTGGAGCACGACGCCGATCAACTGAGCATCTCCGACGAGCAGCAGTGGTTCACCATCGACGCCCAAGGGCGACACGCCCCTTTCGACATGCGGCTGCACTCGGCTGCACTGACCCTTGGAACCGGCGGAGAGGGATGGCTATATGCCCCCAAAAGAGGAACCGCTCTCCATGTCTGATTTCGAGCACGTCTTCGAAAAACCCCCGGAAGGCGCCGCCGCCGACTGGACCATTCCGCAGAACTGGGCCGCCTACACCGAGGTCGAGCACCAGACATGGGACACCTTGTACGCTCGCCAGATGAACATCCTGCCGGGTCGCGCCAGCCAGGCCTTTTTGCGCGGTCTGGATGCGCTGGACCTGAATGCGGGCGGCATTCCCGACTTCGACGTCATCAATCCCAAGCTTCAGGCGTTGACTGGCTGGACCGTGGTCTGTGTGCCGGGACTGGTGCCGGACGAGGTCTTTTTCGACCATCTGGCCAACCGTCGCTTCGTGTCAGGCCAGTTCATCAGGAAGCCGGATCAGCTGGATTACCTGCAGGAGCCGGACATCTTCCACGATGTCTTCGGCCATGTGCCGATGCTGACCGACCCCGCCTTCGCCGCCTATATGGAAGCCTATGGCAAGGGCGGGCAGAGGGCGGCGTCGCTGGGAATGCTGGCCAATCTGGCGCGGCTGTATTGGTACACGGTCGAGTTCGGCCTGATGAAGGAGAGCGACGGCCTGCGCATCTACGGCGCGGGCATTGTGTCCTCGGCGACCGAAAGCGTGTTCGCGCTGGATGATGCGTCGCCGAACCGTCTGGGCTTTGACCTGGAGCGGGTGATGCGAACCCTGTACCGGATCGATGACTTCCAGCAGGTCTATTTCGTCATCGACAGCATTGAGGCGCTGAAGGAAGTGACGCTGAAGGATTTCGGACCGGTCTATGCCGCGCTGAAGGGGCAGGAAGATCTGGCGATCGAAACCATCTTGCCGACCGACAACGTCATCACGCATGGCACGCAGACCTATGCTGAAAACGGCGGGCGGTTCGCCGCCTGACCGTCAGGGGCGCTGGAACGGATAGAAGCCGGCGCCCAGGTCCAGGATGCCGGTCAGTTCGTCCAGCGCCGCCCGGCTCTCTTCCAGCAGCTTCGGATCGGCCAGATCAGCAGGGCGAAGTTCGTCGCGATACCAGCGGGTCGCCCAGTCCGACAGGCGCGCGTGCAGGGCGTCGGTCAGGCGCATGGCTGGATTGGTCGCCGCCAATTCGGCCTCGGTCAGGACGACGCGCAGGCGCAGACAGGCCGGACCCCCGCCGTTCCGCATCGACTGGCGCACATCGACATACTGCACCCGACCGATGGGGCCGTTGGAGGCGGCGATCCGTTCGGCGACGGCGTGGCTACGCGGGTTGTCGCGCGTTTCGGTCGGGCAGATCAGGGTCAGGCGGTCCTCGCCCGGAATCTGGATCAGCATGGAGTTGAACAGATAGCTTGAGATCGCGTCGGCCAGGGGCAGGTCTGCGTTCGACACCTCGACGAACTGCGGTTCGAACAGGCCGTCGGCGGCGCGGCGAACGGCGGCCTTGGTCGCGTCGGTGTCCTCAAACGCCAGTTCGTGGAAGAACAGGGTGTCCAGCGCCCCGACGCAGACCACGTCGTTATGGAAGGTCCCACCCGCGATGGCCGCGCGCGACTGCTGGGCCAAAACCGGGCGTCCGGCCTCATGGCGGCGGACGACGGCCTGTGAGGCTTCGCGCGTCTGACGCGCGGGAAAGGGGCCGTCCCACGGTTCGAACGCCTCACGCCCCCAGACCAGGAGATTGACGCCGCGACCGCCGTGCGAGGCGCACAGACGGACGTGGTTGGCGGCGCCTTCGTCGGCCAGATGCGCGACGGCGGGCAGGGCGTCATGGACGGCGAATTTGCTTGGGTCGGGAAACAGGGCGTCCAGCGCCCGCTTGGTCTGCTGATGCTCCAGACTACGGTGCAGATTGGTGTGCAGATTGGCGGGCGTGAAATGCACCCGCCCGTCGGCGGCGTCGCTGGACGGCGTCACCGTCGCGGCGTTGGCGGCCCACATGGGCGAGGCGGAACAGGCGGCGGCGGCGAAGGATGGCGCGGTCCTCCACGCGCGTTCCAGCACCTGAGCATCCGATCCGGCGAATCCCAGCGTCCTCAGGAAGGGAATGTTCGGCCGCTCGTGCGGGGGCATGACGAACTGGGGCAGGCCCAGGTCCGCCAGCAACTTCATCTTGTCGAGGCCCTGCAAGACGGCGGCGCGCGGGTTCGACGCCTCGCCCTTGTTCAGACTGGACGCCAGATTGCCCGGCGACAGGCCAGCGTAGGAATGCGTCGGCCCGATAAGGCCGTCGGCGTTGGCTTCGACGGCGTCGATCATCGCAGCCCCTTGATCTCGCCTTCGATGTTCTTAACCGCATCGGCCTCGAAACTGGCGACCGGATAGGCGCAATAGTCGGCGGCGTAATAGGCGCTGGGCCGGTGGTTGCCGCTGGCGCCCAGACCGCCGAAGGGCATGTCTCCGGCGGCGCCCGTAGTGGGACGGTTGAAGTTGACCACGCCCGCGCGGATGCGGCGGATGAAGTGGTCCCAGTTCTTCGGATCATCGCTGACCAGACCGGCGGACAGGCCGTATCGGGTGGCGTTGGCGGCGGCGATGGCGGCCTCGAACGTCGGGACTCGCACAACCGACAGGAAGGGGGCGAACATCTCTTCATCCGGCACGTCCACGCCGGTCACATCGATGATGGCCGGTTTGACGAAGGCGCCGGGCAGGTTGGCGACCGGACCCGAGGCGCGGATGACCTTGGCCCCGCTGTCGATCCGCTCCTGCAACGCCTTCAGCGCCGCCTCGGCCGCGCGCGCCGAGATCAGCGGCCCGGCATAGGGTTCCGGATCGCTGTCCCACGGGCCGAAGATCAGGCGGTCGGACAGGGCTGCGACGGCTTCGATGATCGCATCCCCCTGCGGGCCTTCCGGCACGATCAGGCGACGCGCGCAGGAGCAACGCTGGCCGGTGGTGATGAAGGCGGACTGGACCGCAATGCCTGCGACGGCCTCGGCGTCGGCGGCGTCCCAGACGACCAGCGGATTGTTGCCGCCCAGCTCCAGCGCCAGGATGACGTGCGGATCGTCGGCGAACTTCCTGCGGAAATGCGCGCCCGCCGCGCCCGATCCGGTGAACATCAGGGCGTCGATGCCGGCGTCCAGCAGGGCCGCGCCCGTCTCGCGCCCGCCCTGAACCACATTGACCACGCCGGTCGGCAAATCGGCGGCGGCGAAGGCCTCGGCCATCACCTGACCGACCAGGGGTGTCTCCTCCGACGGCTTGAACACGACCGTGTCGCCGGCCAGCAGGGCCGGGACGATATGGCCGTTGGGCAGATGGCCGGGGAAGTTGAACGGGCCAAGCACCGCCGCCACGCCGTGCGGGCGGTGACGCAGGGTCGCGCGGCCGAAGGCGGTGTCGCTGGTCCGCTCGCCGGTGCGTTCGTCATAGGCGCGGATGGAGATGTCCACCTTGCCGATCATGGCGGCGGCCTCGGTCTTGGTCTCCCACAGCGGCTTGCCCGTCTCGCGGCTGATGGCCTCGGCGATCTGGGGTGCGCGGTCCTTCAGCACGGCCTGATAGCGTTTGACGGCGTCGATCCTTGCCTGACGCGGGGCATCGGCCCAGTCGGGGAAGGCGGCGCGGGCGGCGTCGGCTGCGGCCTGAACCTGGGCCGGGCTGGCGGCTTCGCCTTCCCAGTTCACCGCTTCGGTCGTCGGATCGATGGAGTTGAATACGGTCATGATTTCACACGGATCGTTGCGCCGTTCTTGATCTTCAGCGCGGCGGCGGATTCGGCGGTCAGGCGGGCGATGTCGCCATTGATATCGCATTTTGCGCGGACGGCGCGGAAGTCGGCGATGCTGTCGGTCGAGACCAAGGCGGGCAGTTCGGCGTCCACCTGATCGACGATCTCCAGCGTCAGGCAGCGAGCGTCGCGGACGGTGCGGATATTGTCGCGCCCGCAAGAGACGGTGGGACCCGCGTCGAAGATGTCCACCAGGCCATTGGGGCGGAACCCCTCGCTCTCCAGCAGGGCCATGGCGGGCACGCCTTGCGGATGGACCTTGCCGATCACCGCGCGCGCTGGTTCGGGCAACAACTCGATATAGATCGGATGGCGCGGCGCCAGGTCCAGGATGAACTGTTTGTCGGTGGAGCCGGTCATCCGGTCGGCGTCGTCGAACTCCATCGGGAAGAATTTGTGCGCCACATGATCCCAGAAGGGGCAGGCGCCGTCGGGGGTGAAGACGCCACGCAGTTCGGCCAGCACATTCTCGGCGAAAAGTTCGGGCTGGGCGCCGATCAGCATATAGCGCGACTGGCTGAGCAGACGCCCCGCGCCGCCCTTGCGCCGATCCGCCTTCAGGAACAGCGACCCGACCTCCGTCCAGCCCGTGCATTCGTTGACCAGCACCAGGGTCTGGTGATCCAGCTTGACCCCGATAGACGGCGACGACGCCGTATTGTTGACGACGCGGAACGAGAAGAAGGGCCGTTTCAGGCCGACCGTCGCCTTGACCGAGCCGACGCCGTCGATGTCGCCGGTGTCGCCGTCCTCCAGCATCAGGGTGTACCAGGCCTCTTGAGGCGCGACCTGACCGCGAAAGCTGGCCTGGCTGAGCTCAAGCCGTTCCGAGAGGGCGTCAGGGTCTTCGGTCAGGCTGGTGAAACCGGGGCCGGACAGGATGGCCAGTTCCAGCAAATGATCGAGGTCGGCAGGACCGGCGGGACGGACGACAAGCATTCTACAGGGTTTCCATCCGCAGGGATTTCAATTTGGCCGCGTCGATTTCGCCAGAGGCGATCTTGCACAGGATCAGGGCGCTGAGTTGGGCGCGTTCGACGAAGCTGTCCGGCCAGGCGAACTCCTGATCCGAATGGATGTCGCCGCCCCGGACGCCCAGGGTGTCGATGTTGGGCAGGCCGGCGGCGTGCAGATTGTTGCCCTCGCACACACCGCCCGAGGGTTTCCAGGCGATGTCCTGACCCAGCAGGGCGCCCGCTTCCTTGACCGCCTCGAACAGGGCGGTCTGGGCCGCGTCCATCGGCTTGGGCGCACGGGTGAATCCGCCGTGCAGGTCCAACGTCAGCCCCTCGAACGGCGGCCTCGCGGCGATGGCGCGAACCTGGGCGTCGATCCAGTCGGCGGCCGCCTTGTCCGGCACCCGGACATTGAACCGCACCACGCCGTTGTCGGCGACGACGTTCAGTGCGCCGCCGCCCGAAATCTTAGCCACATTGACGGTGGCGCCCTCGCGCTGGCCGTTCAACCCATGCAGGGCGGCGGCGATGATGGCGGCGCCGGCCACCGCGTTGCGGCCTTCGTCGAAGGCGCGGCCAGCGTGGGCGGCGCGGCCCGTCACGATCAGATGATAGTTGCCGCTGCCCTTTCGCGCGCCCGCCAGCGTGCCGTCCGCCAGCGCGGGTTCATAGGTCAGGCCGACATGGCCGCGCGCGCCCAGTTCGGCCAGCAGCGGGGCGGAGGCGGGCGAACCTATCTCTTCGTCGGGGCTCAGCAGCACGGTCCAGCCGACGCCGTGTTTGTCAGGATGGGTTTCGAACGCCTCCAGCGCGGCCAGCAACACGCTGATCCCGCCTTTCATGTCGGCGACACCAGGACCGTTCAGGGTGCCGTCCGACCGCGTCGTCACGGTCTGGAACCGGCTGTCGGCGGGAAAGACGGTGTCGTAATGGCCGGTCAGCACGACCTGGATCGGCGCCTGGGGGCGAGCGGTGATCTTCAGGGCGTCGGCGTGGGCTTCCTCGCGCACCGAGCCGTCGTCGGCGACGGTGGTCGAGCCTTGGGTCGGGATGCGCTCCACGGTGGCGGGCAGGCGGCGAGCTTCGGCCTCCAGCACATTCAGCATGTCGTTCAGCCCGGCGGCGTTGCGGCTGCCGGAGTTGATGTTCGCCCAGTCGATTGTGCGGGCGATGACGGCCTCGCGCCGCGCGGCGACGTGATCGAGGACGGCCTGGTCAGATATCAGAATCCGCATCGGCCGGACCCTAGACGCGGGGCGGGCAAAGGTGAAGGCCAAGTCGGGCAGGCAGTGGAAGAATGCACGTCAGTTCTAAGTGGGAATGGATCATATCGTGCTGAAATCGGCGGCTCTGGGCCAATATTTTCAAGGCGCGGCGTCGTGGTGCAAGTTGGCTGCGCGGTGGTGTATGTCGTCGTGACACGCCTGAAGCAGGAGTCATGAGTTGAGTGTCACCGTCTTTCACAATCCCAAATGCAGCACCTCGCGCAACGCGCTCGCCCTATTGCGTGAAAAGGGCGTCGAGCCGACGGTGGTCGAATATCTGAAGACCGGATGGGACAGGGTGACGCTGGAGCGGTTGGCGGCCAGGACCGGCGTGGGGATGGCGGGCCTGCTTCGCAAGAAGGAGGCGGACGCCAAGGCCCTGCTGGACGCTGAGGCGGACGATGAGGCGATCATCGCCGCCGCCATCGCCCAGCCGATCCTGATCGAACGCCCCATCGCCGAAACGGCGAAAGGAGCGGTGATCGGCAGGCCGGTCGAGCGAGTGCTGGACGTCCTTTAACCCGATCAGCGGTTTGGTCGGCGGTCGGACCGCTGACCGGGCTCGCGGCTTTCACGGCGCCAGCGGATCGACAGGCTGGTGTCGCCTTGGCCGCCGAACTTGGACGCCACGGCGATGTTGCGTCGCGGCTGCCATTCGACCTTGACCGCAGCCCCGCCTTCGCCGCCGCCGATCACCTCCAGATAGACGTTGTCGGTGATGTAGCGGCCGCCGGAAACGGTGACGGCCGAGGCCTCGCCGCCGAAGGACAGGCGGTCCAGACCCGCCAGTTCACGCAGGTTTCCGATCACGTCGAAACCGCCGCCGCCTGCCAGAGACGCCACGCCCGCCGCCAACTGCGCCGCCTCGAAGGGCGACAGCTGCGAGGCCGAGCGGCCGAACAGCACCTGCGACAGGATTTCATCCTGCGGCAGGGCGGGGGTGGAGGTCAGGGCGATCTTGGGCTCCGCCGCCGTGCCTGTCACGTCGATCGTCGCGGTCAGGGCCGGGTCCTCGCGCACCGCCTTCAGATTCAGGCGGATCTGCTTGGGGTCGGTCGACAGGGTGACGCGGCCGTCGTCGTCGAAGACGAACCGCTTGCCCGCGAACTCATAGTCGCCGCGCACCACATTGGCCGTGCCGGTCAGCTGCGGCTGGGCGATGGTGCCGCGAACGCGGGCGTTGACGTCGAGGATGACGTTCAGGCCGCGGCCGCTGACCCGCACCTTGCCGCCGGAGGAGCGCAGGGCGATATCCATGCCGATCTGCGGCCCGCGCGTGCTGGCCTCCTTTTCGACAGGGTCGCCGCCGGGGCGGTTGATCTCGACCACGTCCATGGCGACGATGCCCGTGGAGCCAGGGACTTCCGGTTCTATCTTGGCCTCGTCGACATTGATCTGGCCGCCCAGCTGTATGTTGCCGTCGGGGCCCCGGACAATGGTGATCGGACCCGAGGCGCGGGCCTGGGCGATGTCGTTGTCGATCACGCGGAACCGGGTCAGGGTCAGTTGAGCGTTGGAGCCGGAGCCTTCGCGCAGCCCGATGCGGCCTTGACCCGAGACCGTGCCGCCCGCGCCGTCGTTGGCGGTGAAGGTCTGGATCTGGGCGGTGGTGTCGTCGAAGCTGGTGCGCAGCGTCAGGTCGCCCAGACGCAGGCCGATGGCGTTCTCGCGATAGCTGCCTTGCGACAGATCGAACCGTCCGTTCAGGCGGGGCGCCGTCAGGGTGCCGGCGATGGTCGCCTGGCCATTGACCTGCCCCGCCAGACTGCGGTCGCCGCCCAGGAACAGGTCCCAGATGGGCTGGATCTGACCGTTGATCGAGACGCGGCCCGACATGTCGCGGGTATTGGCGATGGCCAGGCGCAAGGGGGCGGCGGAGGTTTCGACCGGCAGGGTGATGTCAGCGGCGGCCTGGACCGCGCCGTCGTCCACGGCGGAGGCCTTGATGTTCAGGCTGTCGCCCGCCAGCGTGGCGTCCACGCGGCCATTGACCGCCAGACCGCGCGGAGCGTCGATGCTGCGCACGTTCTGAAGGGCGATGTTCGCCGTGCCCGCCAAGTCCTTGCCCGCACCGCGCACATTGACCTGGCCCGTCGCCGTGCCCCGCAGTTCAGGCGAGATGGAGCCCAGTTCGACGCTGGTCAGATTGGCCTGGATGGAGGCCGTGCGGGCGTTCTGACGCAGGTCGGCCAGCAGCACCCCGCCGCCCACGCCGAGGTCGAGGTGCGCGGTCTTTTCCGCCCCGTTCAGAGTGACGGAGGCCGGGCTGCGGGTGGTGAAGGCCACGTCGCGCACCCGCCCGCCGCCACGCAGGCTGAGCGAATGGGCGGTGTTCTGACGGGCATAGACGCCCGTGCCGTTGAACTGGGCCGGATTGTCGCCGCCCACGTCCAGCGCCAGGGTGAAGGGCAGGTTGTCCAGCGTGCCGCGCCCCTTCAAGTCCAGGGTGCGGACCATCCATGACTGACCGGCCAGACGCACATTGCGGCCGTTGACGTCGAGAATGGCGCTGTCTGAGCCGCCGCCTTCCGTCAGGCGCACCCGGCCATTGGCCTCGCCCGAGGCCAGGAAGGCCCCCGCGCGGGCGGTGAAGGTCATGTCGGCGCTGGAGGGGATGTTGTCGGACAGGGCGATGGCGCCCTGGGCCGTGACGCCGCCGGCGTTCACGTCCAGATCCGTCAGACGGATGCGTTTTCCGCCCAGGAAGAAGTTCCCGGCCGCGCGCGCCGGGCCGTAGTTGGAGCCGCTGGTCACGGTGATGCGCCCATCGGATGCGTCCACGCCCTTGCGGAAGCTGAGGATCAGGTCGGCATTGGTCAGGACCAGATCGCCGGCCGTGATCTGCTCGAAACGGGAGGTCAGATCGGCGCGAGGCTGGGCAAGGGTTCCGGTCAGGGCGCCGCCGCCCTTCATGTCGCCAGCGATCTCGACTGGACCCGCGTTGAAGGGGCCGCGTGCATTCCAGTCCAGCGCCAGGCGCAGCTGGCCGGTGGTTTCAATCAGTCCCTTGGCCCCGGCACGGCCCTGTGCGCCGGTCAGTTCGCCACGGTCCACCTCGATGCGGTGTCCGTTCAGCTTTCCGGCCAGTTGCAGGCGCGGGGTGCGGCCCAGAAGTCGGTCCAACTCCTCCATGCCCAGGGTCAGGTTGCGCCCCCGGCCGTCAAAGTTCAGCACCCACGGGGCGCCGGTGCGGGCGGACGAGGCGCGGATGGGGCCGCCGAAGGCGCCCCGCGCCTGGGGCAGGACGCGGGCGGCGTCGGTCAGCTGGGCGTCGCCGTTGAAGCTCATGCCGCCCAGCAGGTTGCGCGAACCGGAGCCGGTCAGGGTCAGGCCCTGACCTTGCAGATCGGCCTTTGTCAGCAGCAGGGCGCCGTCCTTCATACGGGCGGCCTGCATCTGCAGACGCGGCGCGGCGCCCAGCAGGCCCCCGATGATGCCTTCGGCTGAACCGCCGGTGACGCGAACGTCGCCTTCCAGATCGAAACGCCCGTCCCTGGATTTCAGGTTCAGCGGACCGGCGATGCGGGTGGCGCGATAGGAGGCCAGATTGGCGTTCAGAACCGTGGCCTGTCCGGTCAGGGTCCAGTTGTCGGCCCCACCCTTGAATACGCCGGAATAGGCGGTGGGACCGGCGACATCTGCGCCGATCAGACGGCTGAGCGAGGCGGTCTCGATATCCAGCTTCACGCCGGTCGGCGAGGAATTGTCGCTGGTGCGCAGGACGCCGGTGGCGCTGGAGTTGATATTGTCTGCGATCAGACGCCAGCCCACGCCCTGAAGATCCTTGTCAGCCGAGGGGACCATGGCGAAGCCGAAGCGGGCGGTGCGGCCGATCCGGGCGATGAAGGGCTCCAGCAGGTCTGAGCCGCTGAAGTCGGCGAAACCGGAGACGCGGGCGCCTTTCTTGTCCGTGAACTGGCCTTCGACGATCAGGGGGGTGAACTGGCCGGTCTGGACCTTGGCGTGGACTACGTCTGCGTTCAGCACGGCGACGGCCGAGAAGGGCTGGTCGGGCGAATAGCCCAGCGCACCCGCCAGGGGTCCGCCCTGCGCCTCGTTGGCGCGCAGGTTGACGCGCATTTCGCTGAGCTTGCCGCCGATGGAGGCGGCCAGACGCAGATAGTCGCCGGGACGGTTCAGGCTGTCGGCGTTCAGATTGACGACCTTGGCGCCGGTGCGCGGAACGCTGGCGTCGCCCGCCAGGCTCCAGCGGCCATACTCCTTGGAGAAGCCCTCCATCAGATCGAGATTGGTCGAGAACTTGTCGATCTTGATCGAGATCGGCATTGGCCCGCCGGGCGGTTCGTCCTTGGAGGCTTCCAGCACGGGGCGGCGGATCACCTGGATCACGTCGGCGTGGATGTCCTGGGCATGCAGGCGGCGGCCCAAAAGCGACGCATAGGACCATTTCATCCGCAGGTTACGGGCGTCCAGCCAGACGCCTTCGCCATCGGTCACCGTGATCCGGTCGACCGTGAAGTCCTTGAGCACATCGCCCTTCAGTCCATAGATGTGCAGGCGGCCGAAACGGCTGAGTTTCAGGTCTTGCAAAAGGCTGGAGACCTGGGCGCGTCCGCCATCGGTGGCGACGTAGAAGCGCGCGCCGACAAGGGCGGCGCCCAGCAATACGACCATGCCCGCCAGGACGCAGGCGGCGATGACGCCGATCTTCTTCAGCGGCCAGCCGCGCTTCTTCCTGGGCTTGGGCGGCTTTGGGGTTTCGTCCTGAACGGTCGAAATCTCGTTGGGCGGTGTCTCGGTCAAAACGCCTGCCCGATGCTGATGTAAACTTGGAAGTCAGGGTCGCCGTCGCGCTTGTCCAGCGGGATGGCGATGTCGCCGCGCACGGGGCCGAAGGGCAGTTTGTAGCGCACGCCCAGGCCCGCGCCGTAGCGCATGTTGCTGAGGTTGGGCGTCTCCTGGAAGCCCACCGCGCCAGCATCCACGAAGGCCACGGCCTGGAAGCTGGTTCCGATATCGCGGCGCACCTCGAACGAGGTTTCGAACAGGGACATGCCGCCTCGCGGCGTGCCGTCGGGCAGTTGCGGGTTGACGCCCTGATACTGATAGCCGCGCACCGAGCCGCCGCCGCCCGAGTAGAACAGGCGGTCCGAAGGCACGCTCAGCTCATTGCCGCCGATGATGGAGCCGATGCGCAGACGGCCCGCCAGCACGGTCTTTCCGTCATTCTGAACCGGATAATAGGCGGTGGCCTGACCCTCGCTGCGCAGGAACAGCACCGTATCCTCCCCCGCCACGGCGGTCGGCTGGATGGAGGCCGCCAGACGCCAGCCCTTGGTGGGGTTCAGCGGGTCGTTGGAGTTGTCCAGATAGGCGCTGGTTCGCACCGTCACTATGGCCAGATTCCGGTCGAACGATACCCGCTGGGGCGGCAGGGACGTATAGTCGTAGCGGTTCTCGTTATAATGACCGGCGTCCAGACCGACGCCGTAGCTGAAGAACGAGGTCTTGCCGATGCGCTGGCGCAGATCGGCGTTCAGGACCACGGCGGCGCGGCGATAGGCGTCTGTGTCTTCGTTCACCACGGCGGCGCTGAGGCCCAGGGTGCGGCCCGGCTTGCGCCAGTGGGGCAGGGACAGATCGGCGCCGATCCGGCTGTTGATGTCCGCCACGCGCGCCTCAAGGCGCAGGGTGTCGGCGCGGCCGAAACGATTGTAGCGCGTCTGGATCACATCGACGCCGACGCCCTCTGCCGTCGACCATGTGGCGCCCGCTTCAAGAATGCGGCGCGGGCGGTCCTGCAGGCTGACGATGACGGGACGAAGCCCTTCCTGCGTCACCTGATCCAGCGGCGACAGGCCGACGCTGACGCCGTCATAGACGCCCGTGTCCAGCAGTCGGCGTTCCAGCTCCGCGACCAGTTCAGGGTCATAGCGCTGGCCCTCGGTCCAGGGCGCCAGATTGGCCACCCATTGCGGATTGGTGCGCCCGCGCGAATCGACCCGCACGCCGTTCAGCAGAACCAGCTTGCCGGAGTTGATGCGGTATTCCGGTGCGACGGTGAAAATGGCGTGGTCGACGACCACGCGGCGCGGTTCAGCCTTGGCGTCCGCATAGCCGTCACGGGTGAGGGCGGCGACCAGGCGGCCTTCGCCCGCGATGACCTCGACCGCGCGACCGGGATCACCCGCCTTAAGGCCGATGGCGTTTCTGGCCGCGGCGGCGGAATCCGCGTCCGGCGCGGGATCAATCCAGCTGATGGTTGGATCGGACAGCAGGAAACGACGCCCCGGCTGGACCGAGACCACGGCGACGGGCGTGTCCTCACCCTCGACCACATCCTCCACCGTGGATTGATAATAGCCTTCGGAACGAAGCAGGGCCGTGGCGGATTCGCTGGCGCGGCGCGCGCGGCGGCGAGCCTCGAAGCGGCTGTCGGGGGCGGCGTCCACCTCGCCCACCGCGCGCTCCAGCGCCCGGCGCAGTTCGGTTTCCATGTCGCCGCGAATTTGGGCGCGCTGCTGGTCTGCGAAGGCGGGCAGGGCGCAGGCCGAACAGGTGGCCATGGCGACGAGAAACAGGGAGGGTCTGAACGTCAAGCTTGAACCTTGGTCATCAGCGCATCGCGCTAGTCATGCCGATACGCGCCGCCTGCATGGGACGCGGCGCGTCGGCGGCCTCAGTAGAAGAGGGTTTCGCTATCGGGCTGAACGGATTGAGCAGACGATTTCTCAGCAGGCGGCAAAGCTTCCTGCACAGGCGCGGGCGTGGGGGTTGGATCGACGACGTTCGGAGCAGCGACAGGCGCTGCAGATTCTTCGGCTGCCGGAGCGTGGGCTTCCTCTTCGACCACAGACATGTCGGAGCGATCATCTGAGCGCGTCTGGTAATCGTCACAGCTCGCAAGTCCCGACGCGCCCAACGCCGCAACCGCCAGAACGATAGTCATACGTCTCATCGATAAAGACTCCCCAAGGCCATGACCTTGTTCAACGCCCCCACGTCGTGGCTGTTCCATAGCGGCGAAATGGCGTCTGGTCATCTCCAGTTGGCGACGACCGTCTCGATATTGATGCGATTCGCCGTCCCGCCCGGTTCGGGGCGTTGACCGTCGAATCGAGGAGCAGCAGCGGGCAGGCCGTCCATGAAGGTTTTCCGCGCCCGATTGTGCGGATGGGCAGGGGCTTCGGACAGGCTGAGCACCGGCGACACGCAGGCCTCGGTCTTGGCGAAATGAGCGACCCAGTCGTCACGATCCCGTGTGGCGAACAGGGCGGCGAAACGATCGTGCAACCCAGGCCAGCCGGACATGTCGTATTGCGGCGTCTGCGCCGGGTCGATCTCAAGCCCCGTCAGCAGGGCCGCATAGAAGCGCGGCTCCAGCGCCGCCACGGCGACGAAGCCGCCGTCCCGACAGGCATAGCAGCGATAGAAGGGCGCGCCGCCGTCCAGCAGATTGGCACCGCGCCGGTCGCTCCACATCCCTTGACTGCGCAGAGCCTGGAAGAGGCCGCCCAGCAGAGCCGAACCGTCCGTCATGGCGGCGTCGACGACGCGGCCCCGCCCGGTGGTCTTCGCCTCGATCAGGGCCGCCAGCAGACCCGTCACCAGCAGCATGGCCCCGCCGCCATAGTCGCCGACCAGGTTGAGCGGCGGGCTGGGCGGACGATCCGCGTCACCCATGGCGTGGAGCACGCCGCTGAGGCCGATATAGTTCAGGTCATGACCGACGTCCTTGGCCAGCGGTCCATCCTGTCCCCAGCCGGTCACCCGCCCGAAGACCAGGCGCGGGTTGCGGGCGCTCAGCACCTCAGGTCCATAGCCCAGCCGCTCCATGACGCCGGGGCGGAAACCCTCGATCACCGCATCAGCGCGGTCGACCAGTTGCAGGATGTGCTCGCGATCCTGTGGCGACTTCAGATCGACCGGCGCAGCGGACCGCCCCCGATGCAGCACGGCGCCGCCGACCTGGTCGAAGACCGCGGGCCCCGCTGATTCCGACCGGGTCAGCCGAAGCACCTCCGCGCCCAGGTCCGCCAGCATCATTCCGGCGAAGGTCACAGGGCCCAAACCGTCGAATTCGAGGATGCGCAGCCCATTTAATGGTTTCATCCCCATTGAGTATCTTCGCACGGGCTTGACCGGAAGAGCGGATTGCAACAGAAGGCGCCCTTCGACGTTTCGGGCGGGTCCCGGACGACGTACGGTGCGTCCTTAGCTCAGTTGGTTAGAGCATCTGACTTTTAATCAGAGGGTCCTCGGTTCGAGCCCGAGAGGACGTACCATTTCTCCTTTTTCATGGTTCCGCACGCCTGGATTAATGCCGGGCAGCGGGGCTATGGATTATGGACCATCATCTGAAAGTCCAAGCTTTTGGGGAACGGCGCGGGCCGTTTCGCGTTCTCTTTTTGAGACAAATATGCGGGCGTATGGCGTTTTCCGCTTGTGAAAAGCTCCCCGGACCGCCGTCTCATCGACACGGACGGAAGATGAATCAAGGACGGCCATGACACGGCAGGAATCTCCCCGCGCATCTCGCTTGGCGACAGGTTTGGCCATCGGCCTGATCTTCAGCCTTGTGGCCTGGGCGGTGGCTGCGGCGGGTCTTATCGAACTGCTTTGATCGCCGTTCGGAGCGTGGTTTAAGCACGCCATGAAGCCTATTTTCATTATTGCGGCGACGGCGGTCGCCTTGACGGGCTGCAACGCCGGGCGTTCGGCGATGGGCGGGGTCGAACAGGTCGGCGCCGGTTTTGGCGCGGCGGTGACGGCGCCTCTGGATGATCTGAATCTGCGCGCCCAGCCGATCCCTATGGTGCTGCTGCAGGCCGAGGCTAATCCATACGATCTTCGCAATCTGACCCACTGCACGACCATCGCCGCCGAGGTGGGGCGGCTGGACGAGGCGCTGGGCCCCGATACCGACGAGCCGCCGCGTCAGGACGGCTCCTACCGCAGCGAGCAGGCGGCGGATGCGGCGGCCAAGGCCGCTCTGGACGCCATTCGCGGCACGACCACCGATTTCATTCCCGGCCGCAGCTGGGTGCGTCGCCTGAGCGGGGCCGAACAGCACAGCCGCCATGTCCAGTCCGCCATTCAGTCCGGACGGATGCGCCGCGCCTTTCTGAAGGGCATCGGGATGCAGCGCAACTGCACCCCGCCGGCCTCGCCCAGCTGGTTCCGGCCGAAAAAGTAGGCGTAGACCTTCAGCGCCAGCCTTCATTCGGGGCTGAGCGAAGCGAAGAACCTGAAATTAAGATCTAAGATTTTCGGCCGGCCGAATGTTTATTGAACCTATCCGTTCGACGCATGCCGCGCGTGGAAGTCGCGGCGGAACGCCTCGAACCGGTCTTCCGAGATCGCCGCCCGCATCGCCGCCGTCAGGGCCTGATAGAAGGCGATGTTATGCCAGCTGAGCAGCACCTTGCCGAGGATTTCGTCGGCGCGGATCAGATGGTGCAGATAGGCCTTTGAATATTGCGACGACGGGCCGTCGATTGTCGGGTCCAGCGGGTCCTGATCCTCGGCGAATCGGGCGTTCTTCAGGTTCAGCGGGCCGTCCCAGGTCCAGGCCTGGCCGTGACGACCGGCTCGGGTCGGCAGGACGCAGTCGAACATGTCCACGCCGCGATAAACCGCCTCGACCAGGTCGACCGGCTTGCCCACGCCCATCAGATAGCGGGGGCGGTCGGCGGGCAGGAACTCGGGCGCATAGTCCAGCACCTCGCACATGGCCTGATGGCCTTCGCCCACGGCCAGACCGCCGATGGCGTAGCCGTCGAAGCCGATCTCCTGAAGCTGTTCCGACGACTGGCGGCGCAGGTCTTCGAAGGTCGAACCCTGCTGGATGCCGAACAGGGCCTGATGCTCGCGCTCGCCAAAACGCGCCTTGGACCGCGCGCCCCAGCGGATCGACAGCTCCATCGCCTTTCTGGCCGCGTCCTTCTCGGCCGGATAGGCGACGCACTGGTCCAGTTGCATCGAGATGTCGGCGCCGATGCGGTCGGCCTGGATCTCGATCGAGCGTTCGGGCGTCAGGACGTGTTTGGAGCCGTCGATGTGGCTGGAGAAGGTCACGGCCTCTTCCTTCACCTTGGAAATCCCTGCCAGGGACATGACCTGGAAACCGCCCGAGTCGGTCAGGATCGGCTTGTCCCAACCCATGAACCTGTGAAGCCCGCCCAGACGCTCCATCCGCTCGGGGCCGGGGCGCAGCATCAGGTGATAGGTGTTGCCCAGAAGGATGTCGGCGCCGGTCGCCTTGACCTGATCCACCGTCATCGCCTTGACCGTGGCGGCGGTGCCGACGGGCATGAAGGCGGGGGTGCGGATGTCGCCGCGCGCCGTTTTCAGGACGCCTGTGCGGGCGCGGCCCTCGGTGGCGGAGATGTCGAAGGGGAAGGGCATTCAGGCGATCAGTCGTTCAAGCTGCTCGACACGCACCAAATCCTTGGGGCGGCCGAACAGGCGGTACAGGGCGATGTGGTCCCGGACGTCCGGGATGAACAGGGGGGTGTCGTCGATGAAGACCTGACGCCGGGTCGTAAAGGCGGCAGGCCGCCATTCGGCGCCGTCGCGCACCTGCATGTCGGCCATGACCTCGATCACGATCAGGTGGTCCGTGGCGCGTCCGAAGACGGCGGATCGGAACAGCCCCTCGCCCGGATCGACCACCACCTCACCGCCCAGGGCGGCCAGCAGGGTTCGGGCGTCGCGCGGACTGCACATCACGTCGATGTCGGGAACATGCAGTTCGGTCAGGCCGTGAAGCGCCATCGCCGCCCCGCCGAAAATCCACCAGGGATCACGCAGGTTCCGCGCGGCCTCGCCGATGGCGATCAGGCCGTCACGCAGGTTCGAGGGCAGGTCGTCGTAAGGTTCAGGCGTCTCGGTTTCCATCAGAAGAAGGGATTTACGGGTTTGCGGCGGGATTGGCCACAGGCACGGCGTTTTGCTCCGCTGCTTTCGCTGCGAAGTTCGGGAAGGCCCGACAGTAGGGCTTGGCGAGGCGCCGGGCCTTCGCCCGGAGTTTGGTTTAGTGGTTACCGTTTCGACGAAGGTTTGACGCCCCGCGCGAAGGGTTGGCCTGCAAGCTCGGGGCGCTGAATGGTGGCGGTCTTATCGCCTAACCCCGAAGCCTGCGCCCCCGGGTCAAGCCCGAGGGTGACGTGGGCTGGCGGCTCCTGCGAGAGCCGTCCAGGTGCAGCCGAGTATCCCCCTCGACCCTCCGACGACGCTTCAGACGCTGAGCCATGCCCAGCCGATAAGACGCCTTCGGCATGGTGGGATTTCACCACCACTCCCGCTCCATCCGCTCCCGCCGCCGCAAGGTCGCAGGCCTTACGAGCCCTCCGGGCGACGGGACGGTGTCAGCATAGGGGATGCGGGCGGTCGGGCGCGTTGATTGGGTTTGGCGCGGGCTAGGGCCTTGGAAAGGTTGCGGTTGAGGCAGCGTCATTATGCGGGTTGGAGGCGAAAACCCATCACAAAGGCCGTCATCCTTGGGCTTGTCCCAAGGATCCATACTCACGGTGTCTCATGTGTCGCGTCCGGCGGAAAAACCGGGCGTATGGATCCTCGCCACAAGGGCGAGGATGACGAATTCGGGGCAGGGCGAGGATGACGAACGGGAAGTGGAGCGAGGATGACGGCTTAAGGCTGCGCGCGCGCCCGGAACAGCAGCGACCCGTCGCCGTAGGAGTAGAATCGATACCCATCCGCAATCGCGTGCGCATAGGCCGTCTTCATCTCGGCCTGTCCGGCGAAGGCGCTGACCAGCATGAACAGGGTCGATTTGGGCAGGTGGAAGTTGGTCATCAGCACATCGACCGCCCGGAACCGATAGCCCGGCGTGATGAAGATGGCCGTGTCGCCATGGAAGGGGTTGATCTGGCCGTCCTGGGTCGTGGCGCTTTCCAGCAGGCGCAAGCTGGTGGTGCCGACGGAGATGATTCGGCCGCCGTCCGCGTGGACGGCGTTCAGGGCGGCGGCGGTGTCGGCTGAGACCTCGCCCCATTCGCTGTGCATCCTGTGGTCGGCCAGATCGTCGACCTTGACCGGCAGGAAGGTGCCCGCCCCGACGTGCAGGGTCACGGCGTGGGTCGAGACGCCGCGCGCCCGGATGGCCTCCAGCAGGGCGGGTGTGAAGTGCAGGCCCGCCGTGGGGGCGGCGACCGATCCGTCATGTTCGGCGAAGACGGTCTGATAGTCGGAACGGTCGCGGTCGTCCTCGGGCCGTTTGGCGGCGATATAGGGCGGCAGGGGCATGACCCCGACATCGCGGATCGCGTCGTCCAGCGCCGGACCGGACAGGTCGAACTTCAGGGTGATCAGGCCGTCGGCGCCCTTGGCCGTGACCGTGGCGTTCAGACGGCCCAGGTCGCAGGCGGCGCCGCCATGGGCGCCGAACCTGATCCTGTCGCCCGGCTTGATGCGCTTGCCCGGCTTCATGAAGGCGGACCAGACGTCGGGCGCGTCGCGGTGGTGCAGCGTCGCCTCGACCTCGACCGTCAGGGTGTCGCCGTCCGGTCCGCCGACCACAGGGTTGGGACGCTGGCGTACGCCGGACAGGCGGGCGGGGATCACGCGGGTGTCGTTGAACACCAGGGCGTCGCCGGGCCGCAGGAAGTCGGGCAGGTCGCGGATGATCCGGTCCTGAAGCGCATCCCCATCGACTACCAGCAGGCGGGCGGAATCGCGCGGATCAGCAGGACGCAGGGCGATGCGGTCCTCGGGCAGGTCGAAATCAAAATCAGCCGTCTTCATCGGGCGCTCTATACGGGCGTCGGGCAGGGTGCGCTATGATTTGGGTGAGGACGAATTTAGCGAGGTGGTAATTGAACTTGAGCAATGGTCGTGCAACGGTTTGGTCATGCAATATTCAGTTGCGCTGAAGCCTAAATGTATAGCCTGGATGACAGCGGCTCTATTTGTCGCGTCATGTCAGAACAAAGAGGCCCGACCGCTATTTGAAAATGAAGCGGTTTGGATAAATGCGGCCTCACTGCACGGTATGTATTGGGTTGCTCCAGGTCTAGATTGCTTAGGTTTTCCTGATGAAATGGCGGATTCTGGAGATAACTTAGTGCGCGTGGATGGTGGTAGACTTGATCGTGACGCTTACAATAAGGCCTACAAAGCAGTTGAGGCGCATAATTCGGCGCTGAGTCCTGAGATTGCTCGTGCAGCGTGCCCCATTGCTTCCATTCAAAATTCCTCGCCGAAGTGACGATTAGATTTCACCCAAACCCCGGCGCGAACGCCCCCGCCCATGATCCGTAACGGCTCAATGACAGGTCGCGGGTTTCGATCTCGGGGGCTTGGCCGCTGATCATGTCGGACAGGATGCGGGCCGAGCCGCAGGCCATGGTCCAGCCCAGGGTGCCGTGGCCGGTGTTCAGATAGAGGCCGGGAAGCGCAGTGGCGCCGATGACGGGCGTGCCGTCAGGCGTCATGGGGCGCAGGCCGGACCAGTAGCTGGCGCCCTTCAGGTCGCCGCCGCCGGGGAACAGGCTGCCGACCGACTGCTCCAGGGTCTCGCGGCGCAGGTGGGGCAGGCTGTTGTTATAGCCGGACAGTTCGGCCATGCCGCCGACGCGGATGCGGTCGCCCAGACGGGTGATGGCGACCTTGTAGCTTTCGTCCATGACGGTGGAGACGGGGGCGCGGGCGGCGTCGGTGATCCGGGCCGTGATCGAATAGCCCTTCACCGGATAGACCGGCAGTTTCAGGCCCAGAGGCGCGACCATCTGCGGCGAATAGGAACCCAAAGCCACCACCACGGCGTCGGCCAGAAGCGCGCCGATGCTGGTGCGGGCCCCCACGACGCGGCCGTTCGTTTCGGTCAGGCCGTGAATCTGGACCCCGTTGTGGAAGACCACGCCCCGTTCCGCCGCCAGTTTGGCCAGGGCGTTGGTGAACAGGAAACAGTCGCCCGTCTCGTCATTGGGCAGGCGCAGGCCGCCGACGAATGGGACGTCTGACGCGGCCAGGCCCGGTTCGGCGGCGATGCAGCCGGCGGGGTCCAGAACCTCGCACGGCACGCCCTGAGCGCGCAGAACGTCGACGTCCTTGTGCACGTCGGCCAGCTGTTTTTCGGTGCGGAAGAGCTGCAGCGTACCCTGTTCGCGCCCGTCATAGGCGATGCCGGTCTGGCGACGCAGCAGGTCCAGCTGATCGCGGCTGTATTCAGCCAGACGCACCATCCGGCCCTTGTTCAGCGCATAGCGTTCGTGGGTGCAGTTGCGCAGCATGGCCAGGGTCCAGCGGATCATGGCCATGTCCAGTTGCGGGCGGATGATCAGGGGCGCGTGGCGCATCAGCAGCCATTTCATCGCCTTGAGCGGGATCGAGGGGGCGGCCCACGGCGCGGAATAGCCGGGCGAGACCTGGCCCGCATTGGCGAAGCTGGTCTGCAGCGCCGGGCCGGTCTCGCGGTCGACGACGACAACCTCGTGCCCCGCCTGACTGAGCTGCCAGGCGGTGGTGACGCCGATAACGCCCGAACCAAGCACCAGAACCCGCATTTGACGCCCCACAGCCGAATGTTGTCGTTGCGGCGAAGTTACCCGTGCGTCGTTCGATGATCCTGCCTGTTTGCGCAATGATCGGTGGGTGATAGGGATTCTACGCAATTATATGCGGCCAAAAGGTGGAAAATTGTGAGCCTGCTCGATCCCGTGGATCACCGCCTGCTGCAACGGCTGCGCGCCGACGGGCGGATCAGCAATGCGGACCTGGCCTCTGCGGTCGGGCTGTCGCCGTCCGCCTGTCTGCGGCGGGTGCGGCGGCTGGAGGAGCGGGGCGTGATCCGGGGCTACGCCGCCATCCTGGCCAACGACGCCGACGACGGGGTGGTGGCCTATGTCGAGATCACGCTGGAGAAGCAGACCGACGACCATATGCGTCGGTTCGAGGCGGCGGTCAGGAACCACCCGGAGATCCGCGACTGCTATCTGATGGCGGGCGCGGCGGACTATATCGTCCGGGCCGTGGCGCCCGACATCGCCGCCTATGAGGTGATCCACAAGGACGTGCTGTCGCGCCTGCCGGGCGTGGCGCGCATCCATTCCAGCCTGGCGATCCGCAACGTCCTGGCGGCGCGGGGATGAACCGTCGCGCGGCTGTGGTGTTCAGCAGCTATGAAGATCATCGAACTGCTGCCTTCCGTCCTCATCGGCGCCGTCGCCAGCGCCCGCTCCATGACGCCGATGGCGGCCATCGCCGTCGCAGAACTGGCGCACAGGCCGACGCCGGGACGGGTGTTCGTGCTGAATCAGCCGCTGTTCAAGTTCGGCGCCCTGTTCATGGGTGTGGGCGAGTTGTTGGGCGACAAGATGAAGTCGGCGCCGGACCGCACGGTGTTTCTGGGCCTGCTGGCGCGGGTGATGAGCGCGGGCATCGCAGGGGCGGCCCTGGCGCCGCGTGGGCGCGCCCGGCTCGGCGCGGGACTGGCGGTCGGAACGGCGGCGCCGCTGGCCTATCTGACGCTGGCGGGGCGCAAGCGGGCGATGGCGCGGATCGGCCAGACCAAGAGCGGACTGATAGAGGACGCCTTTGTGGTGGCGGCCGGGGCGGCGGTGGTTGCGATGGCGCTCCGCGGGCGAGGGCGCGTCTCGACACCTCGCGGCTGATGCCGATAGGTGTGGCGACCATCTGACAGGAGACTTTCCATGATCACCCGCATCCAGCCCGGCGCCCGCATGAGCGAGGCGGTGATCCACGGCGACACCATCTATCTGTCGGGACAGGTGGGCGAGCCGGGCGATGACGTGATCGGCCAGACCAAGACCGCTCTGGCCGAGATCGAAGCTCTGTTGGCTGAAGCGGGCAGCGACAAGTCGAAAATCCTGATGGCCCAGATCTGGCTGGCCGACATGGCCGATTTCGACGCGATGAACAGCGTCTGGGACGCCTGGGTCGACACCGCCAATCCGCCCGCCCGCGCCACGGGTGAAAGCCGTCTGGCGTCGCCCGACTATCGGGTCGAGATTATCGTCACCGCCGCAAAGGGCTGAAAGCCCGCCAGCAAAGGGCGGCGGACGGTTGACCGCGCGGTTTGCAGCCTGCAAACCGCCGCCCATGCTACAGAACCTCGAAACTCTCGCCCGCGAGGCCAAGTCCTGGCCGTTTGAGCAAGCCCGCAATCTTCTGGCCCATGTGCTGAAGAAACGGCTGGCGGAGGCGGAGCGCGCCGAGGCGAAGGCCCTGATCGATGCGGGCAAGGCCGATGAGGCGCTGGCGAAGTTCGAGGCCCTGCGCCGCCCCGTGATCCTGGAGACGGGTTACGGCCCGTCCGGCCTGCCGCACATGGGCACGTTCGGCGAGGTGGCGCGCACGACCATGGTCAGAAACGCCTTCCGCGCCCTGACCGGCGATCACTGGAAAACGCGACTGATCGCGTTCAGCGACGACATGGACGGCCTGCGCAAGGTGCCGGAAGGCGTGCCGAACCCGCAGATTCTGACCGAGGACCTGCACAAGCCCCTGACCCAGGTGCGCGATCCCTTCGGCACGCACGACAGCTTCGGCGCCCACAACAACGCCCGCCTGCGCGCCTTCCTCGACAGCTTCGGCTTCGACTATGAGTTCATGTCCTCGACCGAGACCTACAGGTCCGGCCGGTTCGATGCGACCCTGCTGACCCTGCTGGAACGGTTCGACGCGGTCCAGGCCATCATGCTGCCGACCCTGGGCGAGGAGCGACGCGCCACCTATTCGCCCTTCCTGCCCATCAGCCCGATCACCGGCCATGTGCTGCAGGTTCCGACCTTGGCGCGCGACGTCGAGAAGGGCACGATCACCTTCGAAGACCCCGCCGGCGAACCGGGCAACCGCACCGAGGCGCCGGTCACGGGCGGCCATGTGAAGTTGCAGTGGAAGCCCGACTGGGCCATGCGCTGGACCGCCCTGGACGTCGATTACGAGATGTCGGGCAAGGACCTGATCGAGAGCGTGCGCGAAAGCTCCAAGGTCTGCCGCGCCCTGGGCGGCACGCCGCCCGAAGGCTTTAACTATGAGCTCTTCCTCGACATCGAGGGCAAGAAGATCTCCAAGTCCAAGGGCAACGGCCTGACGATGGACGAGTGGCTGCGCTACGGCACGCCCGAGAGCCTGAGCTGGTACATGTTCCAGTCGCCCAAGTCGGCCAAGAGCCTGCATTTCAACGTGATTCCGCGTGCCATCGACGACTATCTGGCCTTCATCGAAAGCTACAAGACCCAGGAGCCGGCCAAGCGGATCGACAACGCCGTCTGGTCGATCCATGCGGGCGATCCGCCGACCCACACCTCGCCGGTGTCTTTCGCCCTGCTGTTGAACCTGGTCGGCGTCGCCAACGCCTCCACCAAGGATCAGCTGTGGGCCTATTTCGCCAGATATCTGCCCGACGCCACGCCGCAGAACGAGCCGCTGCTGGATCGGCTGATGGACCACGCGCTGAACTATTACGAGGACTTCGTGAAGCCCTCGAAGTCCTATCGCCGGCCCGACGACAAGGAGAAGGCGGCGCTGCTGGATTTGGCCGAAAGGCTGAAGGCCCTGCCTGCCGACACCACCGATGGCGAGCTGATCCAGAACGAGGTCTATGCGGTGGGCAAGGATCACGCCTTCGAACCGCTGCGCGCCTGGTTCGGCGCCCTCTATGAGGTGCTGCTGGGCGCCAGCCAGGGGCCGCGCTTCGGCTCCTTCGCCGCCATCTACGGCCTGCCGCAGACGATCGCCCTGATCGAAGCCGGCGCGAACGGCGACCTGGCGGGGTAGGGTTGAGGAGGCAGGGGCGAAATTTAGGCCAGAATGTCGATTGGACTGATGGGGCGCGTGTGGCGATATACCGGCGCGGCAAAATGTGGGCCCAAGCAGGTTAAGGTTCGGCCGCCTCCACGAAGATGAACCGAAAATAACGGCGAGGCTTTGGGAGCCTTCAGGTTCAACTGTGCATTATGCCCTTCATCGACGATGCGATGACAGGAGAACAGCCATGTCGAACAAGGTTTTGAATACGGGTCTGGCCACGGCTGCAGCCCTGGCCGCACTGGTCACGGCAGCCCCCATGGCGGCTCAGGCCCAGGCCAACGGCATCACCAACTGCGACGCACCCGGCGGTCGCCAGACGGCAGGCGCCCTGATCGGCGCGGTGGTCGGCGGCGTGGTCGGCTCCAACCTGGCGCGCAATGAACGCACCGCTGGCACGGTGGTCGGCGCAGGCGCCGGCGCAGCGGCCGGTTCCTACATCGGCTGCAACCAGCAACGGACCCGCGCGGCCGCCAACGCTTCGCAGGGCGGTCAGTATCGAGCCACCTCCAACCTGCGCATCCGCAGCGGCCCCGGCGCCAACTACCGCCAGTCGGGCAGCCTGTCGGCAGGCCAGCCATTCACCGTCGTCGGTTCGCAGGGCGAATGGGTCCAGATCGCTGGCGGCGGCTGGGTGAACGCCCACTACGTCACGGCCAATTAAGACCACAGGTGGCGGCTGTCGAAGCGTTCGGGCCTTCTTGCCCCCTCCAGCTTCGAGCGCGATGACAGCCACAGGCTCGCGGTTCGCCGTTTGAGCGCAAGACCCCGTCCGGTTCGCCCGGCGGGGTCTTTTACTGACTGACCCACAGGATGCGGGCCATCCATTCGATGTCGCCGCGCGGCACGACGCGCGGCGGATAGTCCGGGTTGATAGAAGACAGGGTGACAGCGCGGGGCGTCAGGCCTGTCACCTCCTTGGCGACCGTCTCGCCTGTGGTCAGGCGCACGGCGACGCGGTCGCCGCGCCGCACGCGGGTTTCCTGCTGATCCACGATGACGCGGTCGCCTTCGCGATAGAGGGGGGACATGGAATCGCCGACGATCTTGAGGCTGAAAAGGGTGTCACGCGGGCGTGGAAGTTCGGTCTGGTCCCAGCCGTCGCCGGTCGGCAGGCCCGCGTCGTCGAAGAAGCCGTCCTGACCCGCCTTGGCCAGGCCCAGCAGCGGGATGGTCGCGGGCGCGGGCGCGTCGTCCTCGACCAGGGCGGCGAAATCGGCCAGGGACAGGCCTGTGGCCTGTAGAATCCGCGTCACGCTTTCGGTCGATGGCCAGCGAGGGCGGGGTGGATCGCCCGCGTTGAAGCGTTTCGACGGATTGAAACTGGTGGCGTCCAGACCCGCACGCCTGGCCAGGGCCGACGGCGTCAGACCCTCGCGTCGTGCAAGGGCGTCGACAGCTTTCCAGAGTTTGGCGTGAGACAGGGGCATCGGCGATTCCGCGATTGCGACGCCGTCAGGATAGTTAGGAAAATATCCCTATTCAACCACGCGCAGCCCTACGGTTCTGCCAGGCCCAGAAAGTGCCCCAGCCAATACAGCCTATGATCAGATAACCGCTCAGATTGGTGATGGTGTACAGGGAAGCAATCGGCAGACGCGTGTCCAGAAGTAATATGATGTGGCTCATGACTGTTAGAAGCTGTAGTCCTGTCGCCCAGACCGGCCAGTTTCTTTTTGACTTCCAGCTTATGGCTGCGAAGGCTATTAGGAGGGCTGCGTCTACGGCGAAAAGGATGACCGGACGAGCGGAACCTAACTCTGTGTTCTGCTGTACGATTATGCTGACGAACCAAGCCAGGAGATAAGCGCTGGCGCCATGCTTTTCGGTGTTGTCGCCCTTCAGAAAGGCGAAGCCAGCCATTCCGACCATGAAGAACGCGCCGAGAATAGCGTAGCTCATATTAAGCATGCAGAATCGCCCCCGACGCGCTGTGCCCCGGGGACGATAAAGCAGGATAATCGACGAGGCGCGATAGGCCTACGGCGAAGATTACCGAGAATTCACGCGACGCTGCGGAGGTGGTTTTTGGTTTCGCGCGGTTGCGGGTCCAGCCAATCGTCGGGCTTGCCGCCAGGGCCGGCGGAATAGACGCCATAGCCCAGGCGACGGTGATCCTTCTGAAGTTCCGCGTGGCAGGCCACGATCGACTCGCGGGCGGCGGCGAGGGCGGCGATGGTCTCCATGGCCTTGGCCTGGGACGCCGTGGCGGCGACGGGCGACAACGACAGCGCCGTGCGGGCGCCGATGAAGGATTGAATCAGCGTCGTCGCCTGGGTGATGGCGGCGTCGATGGCATGCTCTGTCGCGTGCAGGTCGCTGGCGACGCTGGCGACGACTTCAGTCCGGTCCATGAGGGAGCCCTCTATCAGTTTAACAACGGACAATCGTTTACCATTTATTAACCTTATGGGGTAGTGACTTGTTAACCTTTTGGGCTGGAATGCGTTTTTTCTCAAAATGGCACAGTTTGGGCGTCTCAGTTCTGAAATAATCTGCGCCTGAGGTAGAATGATCTGGCTGAGTTCAACTAGGAGTTATGATCCAGCAGGAAGTGAGCAGTCAGAGAAGCGATGGGCTGGCTGTGTTGCTCCTGCCAGGCTTCGGCCTGAACATGGGCGATGCGTCGACCCGCGCGGCTGATGCTGGCGCGGGCGAAGACGTCCAGCGGTCGGCCGGTGCGCAGATAGGCGACCGTGCCGTTGATCTGGCGGGGCAGGCGGGCGCCGGGGAAGGCCAGCGCCACCTGGGCCATGGCGGTCATCTCCAGCAGAGCGGCGGTCGAGCCGCCGTGCAGGGCAGGCAACATGGGGTTGCCGATCAACTTGTCCGCAAAGGGCATGACCACGGTCAGTTCGTCGCCGCTGATGTGGCTTTGCAGGTTCAGGAACCGGGCGTAGGGCAGATGGTCGAGAATATAGGTCATGCCTTGTCCTCCGTACGCGTGCGGGGCTTGTTCAGGACATAGGCCGCCTGTGCGGCGGCGACGGGGTCCGACGGGTCCGCCTCGAACGCCCAGGCGCGCACGAAGGCGATTGTGGGCGTCAGGCGGTAGCAGAACCCCTGAGCCTTCAGATCCTCACGCGGACGGGCGGCGCGCATATAGTCGATGCGCAGGTCCAGGGTGGCGATGGGCTGGTACTCGTCCATCAAGGCCCATACGGAGAGACCGCCGACATGGTCGAGCATGGTGGTGACCAGACCGCTGGCCAGGACGCCTGTGTCGGGATCGCCGACCAGATCCTCGCGCCATGGCACATGGATGCGGGGCTCGCCCCCGTGCAGACCATCGAACTGGAAGCCCAGAGCCTGGGTGTGGGCCGCGCCTGACGCCAGCTGCGGCAGGATGGTGGTGGAGAAGGTCTCGGTCATGCGGTGGAGGAACTCATGCAGCCTGATCCAGGGGAGTTCCTGTATGAAGGGGCGACCAGACGGCGTCGAGAGCGTTAGGTTCGTCATGATCCGCCCAGAAGACCTGCTGCATCCCACGCCTGCCGGCCTGTATTGCCCGCCCGGCGACTTCTACATCGACCCGGTGCGGCCAGTGGACCGGGCGGTGGTGACGCACGGCCATTCCGATCATGCGCGAGCGGGACATGGGGCGGTGCTGGCGACGAGGCAGACGCTGGCGATCATGGCCGAGCGCTACGGCGCGGACTTCACGGCGCGGGAGCAGGCGGTCGAATACGGCCAGCGGACGACGTTGAGCGGCGTGGATCTGCGTCTGGTTCCGGCGGGCCATGTGCTGGGCTCAGCCCAGGTCGAGGTGCAGTGGAAAGGTCTGACCATGGTGGTGTCGGGCGATTACAAGCGCCGTCGCGACCCGACCTGCGCCCGGTTCGAGCCGGTTCCGTGCCATGTCTTCATATCCGAGGCGACGTTCGGCCTGCCGGTGTTCAATCATCCGCCAGCGGAGGAAGAGGTTGCGCGGCTGGTGCGGTCGCTGGGGCAGTTCCCGCAGCGGGCGCATCTGGTCGGGGCCTATGCGCTGGGCAAGGCGCAGCGGGTCATTAGGCTGTTGCGGGAGGCGGGGTGGGAGAGGCCCATCTATGTCCATGGAGCCATGGAACGGCTGAACGCGCTTTATGAGCGCGAAGGGGTGGATCTGGGCCCGCTGCGCACGACGCGCGATCTGCCCAAGGGATCGCTGGGCGGCGAGGTGGCGATCGCGCCGCCTTCGGCCATTCAGGATCGTTGGGCGCGGCGTTTTGCCGATCCGGTGACCGCGTTCGCGTCGGGTTGGATGGGGGTGCGGGCCAGGGCGCGGCAAAGGGGCGTGGAACTGCCGCTGGTCATCTCTGATCATGCCGACTGGAGTGAACTGACCGACACATTCACCGAGCTGAAGCCGGACGAGGTCTGGATCACCCATGGGCGCGAAGAAGGTTTGCTGCGCTGGGCCGAGATCAACGGCCAGAAGGCGCGGGCGCTGCGTCTGGTGGGTTATGATGATGAAGACGACGAGGCGATTGCGCTTCGACCCGATTCATCAAGCGACGTGGCGGCCGTTTCGTAAGGAGCCCTCCGGATCGTCGGAGCCTTCATCCTCGTCAGACGAGGCGGGGCCTGACAAGGCCGCGTTCATGGCCATGCGCAGGCGTTCCGGCTTGATCGGCTTTTCGACGACGGCGGCCATGCCGATGTCCAGATAATGTCTGGCGTCGTCCGGGTCGGCGTTGGCGGTCAGGGCGACGATGGGCAAACGGCCCGCCTTGCCGGGCAGGGCGCGGATGGCCTGGGTCGCCTGGACACCGTCCATGCGCGGCATCTTGATGTCCATCAGCACCATGTCGAAGGCGCGATGCTGGACGATTTCGAGGGCTTCAAGGCCGTCTTCGGCCAATTCGGAGCTGCAGCCGAACATTTCGCACAGGGCCTGGGCCACGACACGATTGGTGGCGTTGTCGTCGACGATCAGCACATGGGGCGCTGATTGCATGTGCAGGTCGGCGAGGTCGGAGACGTTGGATTCTTCCTCCGCCTCGATGAAGGCGCGTTCGGCGGTGAGGTCGAAGGCGAAGGTCGCGCCGCGTCCCTGGTTGTTCTCGGCCCAGATGCGGCCGTTCATCCGTTCAATCAGCTGACGGGAGATCGGCAGACCCAGACCTGCGCCGTCAGGTCCGGCCTCATGGACGAAGGGTTCGAACAGGGTGTCGATGCGGTCGATATCGACGCCGGGGCCGTCGTCCCGGACGCGGGCCGCCATACGCACCTGGTTGCCATCGACCCAGGCCTTGAGGCGGGCCTCGACCACGCCGTTTCGGGCGAATTTCAGAGCGTTGCCGACCAGATTGGCGAAGACCTGCTTCAACCGCGCGCCGTCGATATTGGCGACCAGTTCGGTGTCGCCCTCATAACCGACCAGAAGGGTCACGCCGTCCTGAGAAGCGCGCGGCTCCCACATCGCCTGAATGTCGTCCATGAGGGCGCGCAAGGGCGTGGGAACGGCGTTCAGCTCCAGCTCGCCCGCTTCGGCCTTGGCCAGGTCCAGCGCATCCTGAAGGATGCCCAGCAGGGTCTCGGAAGAATCGACGATGGTCTGGACGTGGGCCTGGGCGGCTTCGGTCAAGGGTTGGCGGCGCAGCAGCTCAGCAACGGCCAGGACGCCGTTCATCGGCGTGCGCAGTTCGTGGCTCATGACGCCCAGGAACCGGCTCTTGGCGCGGGCGGCGGACAGAGCCTGGGCCTTGATGTCGTTGAGAGCCGCCGCCTTGGCGGTCATTTCGCGGTTCTGCTCTCGCTGGTGATTGTTGACGGCCTGCAGCAGCGACACCGCGGTGCAGACGCCGTGGTAGCGGCCATTCCTGGTGATCAAAAAGCCGCGCAGCAGGGCGGCGGGACGCCCCTTGAGCATGACGTCGCAGAAGGTTTCGATCCTCACATCGCCTTCGACGACGGCGGGCTCGCAATCCATGGCGTTGCTGATGGGGCGGGCGTCGTACAGGGCATGACCCAGACGGCTGGCCATTTTTTCGAGGAAGGCGCTGCGTTCGACCAGGCCGACAGGGACGCCATTATCGAGAACCGGGATGACAAGAGTGTCAGGCTCGCGCTCAAAACGCGCAAGAACCGCCGATCCGAGGATCGTCGGCGCGACCGGTTCAGGGTGCTCGGCAAGGGTCTCGATGGTCGGCATACTGCCTCAGAACTCTATACTCCAGCGACTATAGGCGCTGAACCATTTGCTGATTGGTTAAGCCGCATCGCGATTTGGGGCCGCCGATGGCGATGAGCGCGAGGCGTGTTTTGCGCGCCGGGCGGGGGTGGTGTATGAGGCCCGCCCGACCCATCTAGGGTCTTCATCTCTTTGTGCATGCGCGCGGCCGACCGGCCGACCGCAGGTTTGTCATGAGCGTCATCCTGGAAAAGACCCCCGAAACGGCCCGCGAACAGACCCCGACGACGGCTTTGGTGCTGTTCTCCGGCGGGCAGGACAGCGCGACCTGCCTGGCCTGGGCGCTGGAGCGGTTCCAGCGGGTCGAGACCGTTGGCTTCGACTATGGCCAGCGCCATGTGGTCGAGATGCAGGCGCGCCAGACCGTGCGCCACAGCATGGCCAAGGCCCTGCCGCACTACGCCGACCGGCTGGGCGACGATCATGTGGTGGACCTGACCGGATACGGTCGGATCGCCGAGAGCGCCCTGACCGCCGACCGCAAGATCGAGATGGATGCGCGCGGCCTGCCGACGACCTTCGTGCCGGGGCGCAACCTGATCTTCCTGGTCGCGGCGGCGGCGCTGGCGGACCGGCGTGGCCTGGAGGTTCTGGTCGGCGGCATGTGCGAGACGGACTATTCCGGCTATCCCGACTGTCGCCATGACACGATGGAGGCGATGGCGCGGGCGCTGTCGCTGGGGCTGGACAAGCCGGTGGTGATCGAGACGCCGCTGATGTGGCTGACCAAGGCCCAGACCTGGGCGCTGGCTCAGCAGATCGGCGGGGCGGCTCTGGTCGATATGATCATTGAAGACAGCCACACCTGCTATCAGGGCGACCGGGCGCACCGGCACGCCTGGGGCTATGGTTGCGGCGAATGCCCGGCGTGCGACCTGCGCGCCGCTGGTTATAACGAATGGGCCGCTTCCCAAGGCGCCGCGACGTGACCTATTCGGCCAAGGAAGTCTTTCTGACGGTGCAGGGCGAGGGGGGGCAGGCGGGACGGCCTGCGGTTTTCCTGCGCTTCGCCGGCTGCAATCTGTGGAGCGGGCGCGAGCAGGACCGGGCCAGCGCCGTCTGCACCTTCTGCGACACCGATTTCGTCGGCGTGGACGGGGGCGGAGGCGGCAAGTTCGCGACGCCCGACCTGCTGGCCGATCATGTCGCGTCGCTGTGGCGGGGACGGGCAGGCGATCCGAAGCTGGTGGTCTGCACCGGCGGAGAGCCGTTGCTGCAACTCGATGCGCCGCTGATCGCGGCCTTGCACGCGCGCGGCTTTGAAATCGCCATTGAGTCCAACGGCACGCTGTCTGCGCCCGACGGGATCGACTGGATCTGCGTCAGCCCCAAGGCCGATGCGCCGGTGGTGCAGACGCGCGGGCAGGAGCTGAAACTGGTTTTTCCGCAGGACACGGCCATGCCCGATCGGTTCGAGCATCTGGATTTCGAACGCTTCTGGCTGCAGCCGATGGACGGGCCGGATCAGGCCGCCAACACCGCCGCCGCCATCGAATACTGCCTGACCCACCCCCAATGGCGCCTGAGCGTCCAGACCCACAAATATATCGGCGTCCGCTAATGCCCGTCTTCGAGATCACCAAACAGGCGACATTCGACGCCGCCCACCACTTCCCCAACGAACCCGAGGGCAGCATCTATCGCCGCGTCCACGGCCATTCCTTCACGGTCGAGGCGACGGTGCGGTCTGAGGTGCTGGACGTCGAACATGGCTGGGTCGCGGACCTGGGCGCGCTGGACCGGGCGCTGAAGGCGGCGGCCGAGACCCTGGATCACGGCATGCTGAACGAGCACGAGGGGCTGGAACTGCCCAGTCTGGAGAACCTGTGCCTGTGGTTCGTAAAGACGTTGAAGCCAGATTGGCCGGGGCTTTGCCGGGTGCAGGTGGCGCGGCCGACGATCAACGAGCGGTGCGTGCTGAGCCTTTAGGCGCTTGAGTTCGTCATTCCGGGGCGTCCGAAGGACGAACCCGGAACCTAGGAGGCTCGTGCTAGTGTCGAATGCGTCGAGCAGGGGGCTGTGGCCCTGGGTTCCTCGCTTCGCTCAGCCCCGGAATGCCGTTTGGCGCAAGGCGCAAGGCCTAAGAAAACGGCGGCAGAGAGAGCCATTCCTCCAGGGCCGCACTGACGGCGTCCGGCTGCTCCAGCGTCGAGGCGTGGCCGCAGTCGGGGACGATGAACAGTTGGGCGTCGGGCAGAGCGTCGGCCATTTCGCGCGCGCGGATCGGCGGGGTCAGGGGATCGCGGTCGCCGACCAGAACCAGCGTCGGAATGCGGATGGCAGGCAGGTCGGGGCGTGAATCCGCCCGGCCGATGATCGCCTTCTGCTGGCGCACGAAACAGGCGGCGCCGACGTCCAGACCCATGCGGACCTGCACGTCGATCAAGGTCTGATCGGCCTTGTGCAGCGGATGCAGCAGGCGGGGCGCGATCTCGCGCATGATGGTTTCAAGCTGCCCGTTCTCGGCGCGGGCGATCAGAGCCTGACGCTGGGCGGTCTGTTCGGGTGCATCGGGACGGGCCGTGGTGTCCAGAAGGGCCAGACGCTCCACGCGTTCCGGCGCCTGGCGCATGATCTCCAAGGCGATGTATCCGCCCATCGAGATGCCGCCCAGCGCAAAGCGGGGCGGGGCGTCGCGCAGGATGACGGCGGCCATCCGGCCCATGCTGTCGCCCTCCAGCGTCGGGGCCACGGTCACTCGTCTGCGCGGGCTGAGCGCCGCGACCTGAGGGGCGAACATCTCGGCCGTGCAGGCCAGGCCGGGGATCAGGACCAGGGGCGTCATGGGGTCAGCCTAGGTTGGATCGACATTCAACGCAAAACGGTCATTCCGGGCCTGAACGAAGCAAAGGGCCGAAGCCCAGGGCCGCAGTCGCATTGCCGGATGCATTGGACGCTGGATGCGAGCCCCTGGGTGTCGGTTGGTCCCTTGGACGCCCCGGAATGGCGATCCGAGAGATCGGTCAACGGAATGGCGGTCCGCCTAGCACGACTTGCCCTGACGCTGGCGTTGCTCACAGCGGCGTTGCTCGCGGTCGTAGTCGCGCTGTTCCCGCTCGCGACGGGCGCGGGTTTCCTCGTCCGAGGTGGTGACGGCGTCGACCCCTGCGCCGACGACAGCGCCCGTGGCCTTGGCTGCGCCGCCCACGACAGCGGCCGTTCCGCCGACGACCGCGCCGACCACACAGCCCTGAAGCAACAGGCTTGCGCCCAATAGAACACCGAGTGCGGTCGAGCGCACGATGAGACGGTTGATCATTTGGCTTCTCCGCAGGAACGCTCGAAAATGGACTCTAATGGTGAATGGAGGTTGAGTGCAGGTTCGGCCTTCATGAGGGGCGTTGCGGCAGCAGTTTGCGGCGTTGGCGGGCGACGGCCAGAGGGGCGCCGTCCGCGCCCCAGGCGACGGCGTCATCGACTGTCCAGCCCAGACCCAGATCGATCATGCTGAACTCGAAGAAGGCCCACCCGTCGGGCGCGTCAAGGGGCGTTGGGTCTGTCAGGATGTCGATGCGGAAATCCACCGTGGTCATCATCGCGGGCGTTCGGGTGATGGTCCACGCGGGCGGATAGAGGGCGTCCAGGAGGAAACAAAGGGCCGCCTCGTCCAGCGCGCGGCCATCGGCCATCCGCATCCAGGTGCGCTCTACCGCCGGCTTGCCCGCATTGCCGCCCAGAATGTTGGGGCCGCCGTCGAAGCGATACTCCACCTGGCTGGAGAAGTGCGGCGCCAGCGGCCCGCGGATGCGGGCCTCGGGGTCCAGGCTGTCCAGCGGGGGCGGGACACGGTGCAGGGGCGAGGCGGGCGGCGGGGCGCTGTCCAGGCCATAGGTGCCGGTGGCGTGGTGGGTCATGCGGCCGTCCTGATCCGCCTCGATGGCGGCGTAGAGGACGTTGCGGCCGCCGCGCAGCAGGCGGGGACGAAAGGCGATGGGCTCTGCGAACCTGGCCGCTGACAGATATTGCACCGACAGGGACCGCAGCGGCGCGGTCAACGACAGGCCCTGACGCATTCCCTGCGCGCACAAGGCGGCCAGAAGCCCGCCGAAGGGAAAGCCCTTTTCCGGCGCAAGGCTGTTGGGGCCGTTGGAGAAATGTCCGGGCACGGCCACGGACAGGGCGCCGTCTTCAAGGGGCTGGAAGGCCAGAGCGGCGTCGAGGGATTGGGGAGGCGTCATCACGCAGTCCTGAGCAGCCAAGTCGAACACAAAAAAGCGGAAGGAGCGGTTTGAACCCGCGCCCTCCGTCAGTCAAAGGAACAAGGATGGCGGGCCAGAAGCGCCGCACGTCCGTTGCCAAACAAAACTGACTGACTGGGTTCACAATGGCAACCCTTGCAAAAACCCTGACGCGGGGTCACTTTCAGGCCCATGGGACGCACCGCAGACTATAGCCGCCAGAGCTGTTCGATCGCCGCAACGCTAGAGGTGATCGGCGACCCGTGGACGCTGCTGGTCATCCGTGACGCCTTCAACGGGGTCAGCCGGTTCGAACAGTGGCAGGACAATCTGGGCGTGGCGCGCAACGTCCTGGCCGCGCGGCTGAAAAGCCTGGTGCAGCACGGGGTTCTGGAACCTCGGCTCTATTCCGAACGCCCGCCGCGCAACGAATACATGCTGACCCCCAAGGGCAAGGACCTGTACGGGGTGCTGGTGACCCTGCACGGATGGGGGAACAAGCATGTCTATGGCGGAACCGATAGCGGCATCGACATGGTTCACAAGACCTGCGGCCACACCCTGACGCCCCGCATCGCCTGCGGCTGCTGCGGCGAAATCGTCAAACCCAAAGACATCAAACTGACGAGGGCGGAGAACCGGCCGACTGTCGGTGACGTGATGCCGAAGGAAGCGGCTTAGGAAAGAGCGCCAGGGGTGAGCCGTCTGTTCGCAAAGACGCTGATCGGAACCCTGGTCGTCGGGGGCGCGCTCGCGGGGGCGTGGACCATCAAGCGTGAAGACGATTGTCGGCGCCTGCTGTCCTCGATCGACCCCAAAACCGATGTCCAGGTGCGCAGAAACAGCGCCGGCGTTTGCTATGGCTGCCGCGCAGACGGCCCCCTATTTGATCTCATGTTCCGATATTGCGCATCGGGTGACCGCGTCTATGCCGCAGGTTGAAACGACGAAAGCCGGTCGCGTCTGCACGCAACCGGCTCCCGTCATCCCTTGACGCACACCACCTGACGCAGGGTGTGCACGACCTCGATCAGGTCGGTCTGGGCTGCGATGACCGCGTCGATGTCCTTATAGGCCATCGGGGTTTCGTCGATCACGTCGGCGTCCTTGCGGCATTCGACGCCAGCGGTGGCGCGAACATGATCCTCGACCGTGAAGCGACGCTTGGCCTCGGTCCGGCTCATGGTCCGGCCTGCGCCGTGCGAGCAGGTGCAGAAGCTTTCCGCATTACCCTTGCCGCGCACGATGAAGGACTTCGCCCCCATCGAGCCGGGGATGATGCCCAGTTCTCCGTCCTTGGCCGACACCGCGCCCTTGCGGGTCAGGAAGACATCCTTGCCGAAATGCTTTTCCTTCGAGACGTAGTTGTGGTGGCAGTTCACCGCTTCCTGCGTCGTCTCCAGATCCGGCCAGACGGCCTTCAGCACCCCAAGCACCTGATTCATCATCACCTCGCGGTTGGCGCGCGCGTATTTCTGCGCCCACGACACCGCGCGGATGTAGTCGACGAAGCCGTCCGTCCCTTCCGGGAAATAGGCCAGGTCCTGATCGGGCAGATTGATGTGCCAGCGGCGCATCTCGTGCTTGGCCCGTTCGATGAAATAGGTCCCGAAACGGTTGCCGACCCCGCGTGAACCGGAGTGCAGCATGACCCAGACATCCCCCGCCTCATCAAGGCACAGCTCGATGAAGTGGTTGCCGGTCCCCAGGGTGCCCAGATGGCCGAAGCTACGCGGATGCCTCGCCTTGGGGTGGCGCTCCACCACGGCGTCATAGCCCGCTTTCAGATCGGCCCAGCGGGTGACCGCCGACGCCGGAGGCTCCACCGCCCAGGCGCCCTTGTCGTTACGCCCGCCGTTGTCGGTGCGGCCGTGCGGAACGGCGGCCTCGATGGCGGAGCGGATGGCCGACAGGTCGTCAGGCAGGTGCTCGGCCCGGATCGAGGTCCGCACCGCCATCATGCCGCAGCCGATGTCCACGCCTACGGCGGCGGGAATGATCGCCCCCACGGTCGGGATCACCGAACCCACCGTCGCCCCCATGCCCCAGTGCACGTCGGGCATGACCGCGACATGTTTATGGATGAACGGCAGCGAGGCCACGTTCTTCAACTGTTTCAGCGCCGCATCCTCGATGGGCACGCCCCGCGTCCAGGCCTTGATAGGCACATGGTCCGGGGTTTCGATCACGTCATAGCCAGACATGGCCGACGTCTCCTTTTCTGTCTCTGATCCTCACGGACCGGCAGGGGAGGCGTCGCTTGTGCATACAAGAAACCCCTCCGGCCGGTGGCGGGAGGGGTTGCTGGAAAACCGAAGCCGTTTGACCGACTGCTCCCTACACGCCCTCCACGCACACGACCTCGCCCTGGACCGGCAGTCGGTCCAAGCACTTGGGCGCATTCATGGTGACGGAATGGGTGAACATGGGTCTCTGATTGTCTTCGGAGGCGAGCGGATACACTTGCCTGATGCGTGAGTGCAATCCCTGATGTGATAAAAAGTACTGCTGCCGCTTTCTGACAGCAGGTCTGCTAAGGGTCGCCACGTGTCCCGATCCGAGCGCCTTTTTGATCTGCTGAACGCCCTGCGGCGGCATCGACGGCCGGTCAGCGGGCGGGTGCTGGCCGGTGAGATGGGGGTCAGTCTGCGGACCCTTTATCGCGACATCGCCAGTCTGCAGGCGCAAGGGGCGACGATCGAGGGCGAGCCGGGCGTGGGCTATGTGCTGCGGCCGGGCTTCATGCTGCCGCCGCTGATGTTCACGCCCGAGGAGGTTGAGGCCCTGGTGCTGGGCTCGCGCTGGGTGGCTGAGCGGGCGGATGGACGGCTGAAGGCGGCGGCGATGAGCGCGGTGGCGCGGATTGGCGCGGTGCTGCCGCCAGACTTGAAGGACGAAATGGACAGTTCGGCCCTCTTCGTCGTGCCCGGCGCGCCGTTTCCTGCTGATACGGTCGATCCGGCCCTGCTGAGAAAGGCGATCCGCGCCGAGCGGCGACTGACACTGTGTTACCGCGACGAGGCGGGCAGGGCGTCGGAACGGGTGGTCTGGCCGTTCGCCCTGGCCTTCTTTGATCGGGTGCGGCTGGTGTTGACCTGGTGCGAGTTGCGGCAGGATTTCCGCAGCTTTCGCACAGACCGGATCGTGGAGGCTGAGGTGCAGGAGAGCCGGTATCCCGCGCGGCGACAGGCCCTGATGAAGACCTGGCGCGAGGAGATGGAAAAGCGGCGCGCGGCTGAACAATGCTGACGGAAGTTGGCAGCAGCGCGGTCTAGTTTTGTTCCTGTCGAAACGACGGGAGGGAGCCATGACCGAGACGGACGAAATCCAGTTGGACGTGACAGATCCTGAGGTCAGTGCGCGATTTTATGAGCGGTTGCTGGCCAGTCGTCCGGTGCAGGCCAGTGCGGATCGGGCGTTGTTCGTGCTGGCGTCGGGGCGGCGGCTGAGTCTGTGGCGGCGGATGGATGGACAGGCCGGTGCGGTGCTTCAGATCGGCTTCCGGCTGGAGGGCGCGTCGGCCGTGGATGACCTGCACATCGACTGGTGGGATCGTGGAGCGCGGATCGTGACGCCGCCCGTCGACATGGGACAGGGGCGGGGCTTCGTCGCGCGCGATCCGGACGGGCATCGGCTGTGCGTGTTCGCTCTGGCGTGAGGAACGCGAGGCGCGAAGGTGCGTTTGGGCGGTGACGCTTCAACGCCTGAAAGGCCCCTGATGAAATATCCTCTGACCATCCTGAGCTGCGCCGCCGCCATGACCCTGGCCGCCTGCGGGACCACCTCTGCTCAAGTGGGGCCGGGTGTCGGACCGCAGGGCGCGGACGAGTTGAAAGCCTTTCCGGCGGCGACTGCGGGCCAGACGCGCCACGTGATCCGTCTGCCGCAACAGGCGAATGAGGACGCGCTGAAGGTCGAGATCATCGTGGGCAAGACGGCGCGCGTGGACTGCAACAACCACTTCTTCGGCGGGCGGATCGAGACGCGCACCGCCGAGGGCTGGGGCTATGATTATTACGTCCTGCCAGCGCTGGGCGCGATGGCGGGGACGCTGATGGGATGCCCGGCCGGCAGCGAGCGCGAGGTGTTCGTCAGCGCGCCGGAGCAGCCGTTGGTGCGTTACAACAGCCGCCTGCCGCTGGTGGTCTATGCGCCGCAGGACGTAGAGGTCCGCTATCGCCTGTGGCGGGCGGGTGAAACCCAGACCGCACGCTGAGCAGCCGGGTCCGAAGTTCAGGCCGCGATGCGGCCTGAACGACGCGCCGACGCCGTGATCTGGAACTGACGCACGCTGCGCATCAGGGTGTCGGCCTCGGTGGCCAGCTGACGGCTGGCGGCGGTGGCTTCCTCGGTCATGGCGGCGTTCTGCTGGGTGATCTCGTCGATCTGGCTGATGGCGCGTTTGACGTCAGCCAGACGGTCAGCCTGCTCACGGGCCGAGACGGCCATCCCGCCCGCCAGGATATCGACGTCGGCGACCCGTTCGCCGATGCGGGCCAGGGCGGCGCCCGTGCGTTGAACCAAGTCTACCCCGCGCGAGACTTCTTCGGACGACTGGCGGATGACGGCGCGGATTTCGCCTGCGGCGGCGGCGGACCGCTGGGCCAGGGCGCGGACTTCGGAGGCGACAACGGCGAAACCGCGGCCGGAATCACCCGCACGCGCCGCCTCGACCCCGGCGTTCAGGGCCAGGAGGTTGGTCTGGAAGGCGATTTCGTCGATCAGGGTGACGAAGCCGCCGACGTTGTTGGAGGACTCGCTGATGGCCGACATGGCCTGGGCGGCCTCTGCGACGACGGCGATGCCGCTTTCGACATCGCGGCGGACGGCGCCGACGGCTTCCACGCTCTGTTTGGCGGCGACGGCGGTCTGTTCGACGGAATCCACAACCTGTTCAGTATTGGCCGAGGTGCGTTCGACGCTGGCGGCCTGTCGTTCGGTGCGCATGGCCAGATCGTCGGAGGCGCTGGCCAGTTGGGTCGCGCCGCTGCTGACGGAGGCGGCGCTTTCGGTCACGGCGGCGAAGGCGTCGCGCAGGGCGATGACGGCGGCGTTGAAATCGTCTTTCAGCCCGACATAGTCATCGGCGACGGGCAGGGTGATGGTCGATCCCAGGTCGCCCGCGGCCAGTCCCTTAAGCGCGCTGCTGAGGATGGAGACGATCTGGGCCTGATGGGCGTCGGCCTCGGCCTTGGCGGCTTCGGCCCGGTCCCGTTCTTCCTGAAGGGCCTCAAGATAGGTTGAGATGGCCAGGTCCATGTCCAGCATGACGCGGCGGCTGAGTTCGCCCGCCGCTTCGGCCGTGCGGCGGTCATGGTGTTTGTCGAACAGCTTGCGCTTGCGGGTGGCGACGGCCGTAAGAAGCTTGGTCAGGATCAGGCTGTAGCCGCCGATATACCAGCGCGGCTCCAGACCAATGCGGGCGTGGACATTGCCGATGACGCGCACCGACCGGCCATAGGCTTCGTCAGCGCGACCTTCGACAATGGCGTCCCAGTGGCTGACCTGAGCCGACTTGGCCTTGCCGATATGGGCCTCGTCACGGAAGAATCTCCGCGTTTCCGGCGTGGAGCGGATGCGATCGTAGAAGGCGCTGAGGGCGTCGGGCAGAACCGCGCGCAGCAGAGCCTCCTGTGCGGCATAGCCCGTCGAACGGGGCCCCAGGTCCATGAACGCAGTACGACGTTCGATATCTTCGCGCGACATCCGACTTCCACTCCAACTGAGAGGATGCCCCTAGCCTTCGCATGGTTATGGTCTGCTTACCGGAAACAGAATTGGGCTGTGCGAATGCGGGCTTGGGACAAAATGTCCAAAGCCGGCGATCGGATCAGGACGCGACGGCCGTCGTGTCGCGGATGAAACCGCCGCCCAGAACCCGTTCCGTATCAACCGGATCATAGAGGGCGCAGGCCTGACCGGGGGCCACGCCCTCCTCACCTTCATCAAAGATCACCGAGACCTCGCCGTCGATCAGGGCCAGACGGGCGGGCGATGGCTGGCGCGTCGAGCGCACGCGCGCCAGCACCGCCGCACCGGCTTCGGCGGCGGCGTGGATGGTGTCGTGGTCGCCCAGCCAGTTCAGCTCTTCCAGCGTCAGCGAGGCGGTCAGCAGGGCCTCGCGCGGGCCCACGATGACGCGGCGGGTCTCAGGCTCCAGTTTGGTGACGAACAGGGGCTCGCCCACGGCGATGTTCAGGCCGCGACGCTGGCCGATGGTGTAGTCGGTGATGCCTGCGTGGGCGCCCAGGACGCGGCCATCCATGTGCACGATCTCGCCCGCCTCACGCCCCTGCGGGCGCAGTCGGTCGATCAGGGTGCGGTAATCACCGGAAGGCACGAAACAGATGTCCTGGCTGTCCGGCTTGGCGGCGATCTTCAGGCCCAGTTCGGCGGCGACGCCGCGCACCTGGGGTTTCTCCAGATCGGCCAGGGGGAAGCGCAGGTAATCCAGCTGCTCGCGCGTGGTGGCGAACAGGAAGTAGGACTGGTCGCGCGAATGGTCGATGGCCTTGCGCATCTGGCTGCGGCCGTCGTTTTCAGCGCGGCGGACGTAGTGGCCCGTGGCCATCGCCTCGGCGCCCAGATCGCGCGCGACGTCCAACAGGTCGCGGAACTTGACGGTCTGATTGCAGCGGATGCAGGGAACCGGCGTCTGGCCCTTGAGATAGCTGTCGGCGAATTGATCGATTACGGCGTCGCGGAAACGGCTTTCGTAATCCAGCACATAATGGGGAATGCCGATCATGTCGGCCGCAAGACGCGCGTCGTGGATGTCCTGGCCCGCGCAGCAGGCGCCCTTCTTCTTCAGCGCCGCGCCGTGGTCGTAAAGCTGAAGAGTGACGCCGACCACGTCGTAGCCCGCCTTGTGCAGAAGGGCGGCGACCACGGTGGAGTCCACCCCCCCCGACATGGCCG
Organism: uncultured Brevundimonas sp.; assembly: GCA_963522565.1. Taxonomy (GTDB): domain Bacteria; phylum Pseudomonadota; class Alphaproteobacteria; order Caulobacterales; family Caulobacteraceae; genus Brevundimonas. Next base: position 64,758 of record CAUQZC010000003.1, read on the forward strand.
CGACGACACGCGATCCCAGCGGCAGGCCGACCGCCGCACGCGCGCTTTCGATCGCCGCATCCATGTCGGTGCGGACGATGTCTGGAACGGGGCAGAAGTCTTCAACGAGCGTCATCGCCGCCATTTAGGGTGGAACCGGCGCGATTTCGAGGCCTGAACCCCATTCAACGCCGGAAATGACAAGGGCCGCACCCGTTTCCAGATGCGGCCCTTATCGGTCTTCGGGGAGAAGTCGTCAGGAGCGGTAGGTCTGGATGCGCGTCGTGCGCAGACCCTGCATGCCCCATTTATCAATGGCCTTTTGCCAGGCCAGGAACTCTTCCGCCGTCAAACGATAGGTCGCAAGGGCGTCGTCCAGGCTGAGCAGGCCGCCACGCACGGCGGCGACGACTTCGGCCTTGCGGCGGATCACCCAGCGGTCCGTGTTCGACGGCGGCAAGTCCCTGAGAGTCAGGGGAGTGCCCGTCGGCCCGACCACGTATTGTTCGCCTTTGCTATTAAGGCGTCGCTCTTGCAACATGGGCTTATGCCTCTTCCACCAACACCGTACTGTCATGAAGATAGGACGGCCGGGCTAAGGTCCGTTTAAGCGTCGTGGTGAAGGAACGGCTAAAATCCGTTCGCGCCCGTACGACTCTGTAAACCTTGCTTGCGTGGGGATTCATTGACTCTAACGACTAGTTACTGGCGGATCAGCGTTTGATGTTGATCAGCTCGGCCAGCATTTCGTCGGCCGTGGTGATGATTTTGGACGAGGCCGAATAGGCCCGCTGGGTGGTGATCAGGCCGGTGAACTCCGCCGACAGATCGACGGTGGAGGACTCCAGCTGCTGCGAGGCGATGGAGCCCGCCCCGCCTGTCCCGGCGGTCTTCAGATTGAAGGTGCCGCTCTGCAGACTGACGGCGTAGGCGTTGCCGGAAACCTCGCGCAGGCTGTCGGGGCTGGGGAAGGTGGCGACCGCGACCTGGGCGATGCGGCGCATGACGCCATTGTCGAAGATGGCGGTGACGAAGCCGCCGTCGTCGATGCGGATTTCGCTCAGATTGCCAAAGGCCGTGCCATTGGTGACCGTCGATTGCACCACGGACGTGGTGTTCAGCTGGCTTAGACCGCCTGCCGAGGTGTTGAGGTCCAGGGTGACGGTTTGTGCGGCGATGCCCAGACCATCGGCCCAGGCCACCTTGCCATTGGCCATCGACAGGTTGCCGGAGTCCGACTTGCCGAAGTCCAGCGTCGCCTGACTGGGATCGTCGAACAGGCCGGTTCCGGCAGGCCAGCTCTTCATGGTGTCGATGTCCAGACGGCCCGACGGGGTGAAGGCGATCTTGCCGGTCTTGACCTGGCCGTTCGAATAGGGGGCGCCCGTGGTGACGTCGCTGGCCGGGACGGACACGATCTCGGCGTGCCAGATGTTCGGTTCGTCGCTCTTCAGGAAGCGGATTTCCAGATTGCGCTGGCCGCCCTTGGAGTCAGAGACCGGGATGTTCATCTTGAAATCGGGTTTGACGCCCGCCGGATTGTTGGCGTCGGCGTTGTACATGGCCATCGAGTTGACGGCGGGGTCGTACTTGGACTTGGCGGCGGCATTGGTCGTCAGGCCGATGTCGGCCAGGTTGATGGTGTAGGGCGAACCGGACGTCGGGGTGAACTGGACCTGGCTGGGCGGCGTGCCGACGACGGACGCCGAACTCGAGTTCTGACCGCTGATCGTCAGGCCGGTCAGGGCGCCGGTCGTGGCGTCATAGGTCGCCTGGCCGTTGACCCGCTGAGTGCCGGACTTGATCTCGACATCATAGGTATCGGCGGCGGTGCGAGTGTAGCGGACCGAGAGGTCGTGCGTGGCGCTGGCGGTGTCGGCGACGCTCTTGTAGGACTGGGCGCTGGCGGCGGCGTTGGATTCCTGGCTGGAGCGCAGGTTGGCGTTGATCTGGACGCGGGTGGTCGGTTCGGCCGTCCCGCCGACCGAGCCGATGTTGATCGAACGCAGACGGGACAGGTCGGACGGGTCCGAGGCGATCTCGCCGTTGGCGTCGACGGGCCAGCCTTGCAGATACAAGCCTGCGCTGTTCTTCAGATAGCCCTGCTTGTCGACGCGGAAGGCGCCGGCGCGGGTGAACAGGCGGGTGTCGGTGGAGGCGACGCCCTCTGACTTGTCAGTGACGACGAAGAAGCCCTGACCGGCGATGGCCAGGTCGGTGTTCAGGTTCGTGCGCTGAAGCTGGCCTTCCTGGCTGATGTAGTGGCGCGTGTTGGTGGTCACGCCGCCCGCCGAATAGCTGCCGCTGGCGCCGCTCTGGCTGTTGACCAGGGTCTGGAACTCGCTGGCCGTGCGCTTGTAGCCCACGGTGTTCACATTGGCGATGTTCTGCGAGATCGAGGCGAGGGCCGCAGAGTTGGCGGCGAGGCCGGATACACCGGCCAGCATGGCGCTGTTGAGGCTCATGAAAGACGCTCCTTAAAGGTTGGGCTGCGGGAAGACGGCGGAGCGCATCATGCGGCCGCCTTCTCGTTCGAGACGTTCGGATTCTCCGTTTCGTCGGATTGGGTTTCGGCCTTGGTCTTGATCTCGTTCAACGAGATCACGGTCGAGAGCGGAAGCAGGGAATCGCCGATCACCAGGAACGGCTCGCCGTTGTACATTTCGACCCCGGAGACGCGGCCGCGGATCAGCGGCTGGGCGTCGACCTTGGCGCCGGTCTCGTTTGCGGCGGACACCTTCAGCGTATAGACGCCGCCGTCTTCGGCCTTGCCGCCGTCCTTCAGCACGCCGTTCCAGGTGAAGTCGTGGATGCCCGCGCCCTTGTCCGGGCCCTGGCCTTCCCAGACCACGGCGCCCTTGCTGTCGACGACCTGCAGATTGACCTTGTCGGCGCTGCCGCCCAGTTCATAGGCCCAGCTTGCCTTGCCGTCGCGAAGCTCGGTCGCGGTCCAGGCGGCGGTGACCTCCTTGCCGATATAGTTGGAGGCGTTGTCCAGACCGCCTGCGGCCTGGGCCTTCAGCAGGCTGGTCAGCAGGTCGTTGGTCAGCAGTTGCTGCTCGACCCCCGCCATCTGGGTGAGCTGGGCCGTGAATTGGTTGGAATCCAGCGGCGACAGCGGATCCTGGTTCTTCATCTGGGTCGTGAGCAACGTCAGGAAGGTCTCGAAGTTCGAGGCCAGCATCTTGTTGCTGCCGTTGATGCGGCCAGCGGCGTTGTCGGCGGATACGGCGGTGACCATGGGTCAGACCTTCATATCGACGCGGTCAGGCGTCAGTGAAAGATTGGTCCAGACGCCGGACGTCAGGATGGAGGGGGAAGCGTCGGCGGACAGGGCCAGGCGAGAGCCGCCGCCGAACAGGGCGTTGCGCTGTTGCTGGCGTTCAAAGGCGTCGCCGCCCTGAGGTTGGTCTCGGTGACTGAAATCCAGGGCGTCGCCTGCCATCTGGAAACCGGCGTCCTGAAGCTGTTTACGCAGCTCGTCGGCGCGGCCGCGCAGCTCTGCGGCGGCGGCGGGATTGTCGAAGGCCAGGCGCGCGGCCAGTTGGCCATCGTCGCCGATCTCAAGGCTGACGTCGACGCGGCCCAGGTCTTCCGGCGTCAGCACCATGTCGAAGCGGGTCGATTTTCCGTCCAGGCTGCGGGCGATCTGGGCGGCGAGGTGGGCCGTGGTCTCGATGGTCGCCTGTGACAGGCGCGAGAAGGTCAGGCTGTGTTCGACGGCGGCGGCCCGCTGCATCGGCTGGGGGGCGAGCGCGGCGGGCGCCGCAGGCTGGACGGAAGGAGCCGTGGTCTGCACGGGCGCTGCAGGCTGGGTGCTGTCAGCGGCGGGCGGGCGTGCAGCGGACGACGAGGGCGCGGCGTCGGCCAGCGTCGTCTTCTGGATGTTGGGGTTTTCGTCCTTCACCGGGGAGGCGTCAGCGACGGCTGCGTTGCTCGGAGCGGACGCGTCACTGTGGCGCAAGGGGCGTGGCGGGGCGGGATCGCCCTTGAGGGCGGCGACCAGGGTGTCGGCGGCCTTGTGGTCGCTGGACGACGCCTCGTCGTTGGTCGCCGCCATTTGATCCGCACCCGATTCCTGAGCCGCCTTCAAGGCTGCCTTGGCGATGGCGGGCGGCACGATCTCAGTCTGATCGGCAGAGGCGGCCAGAAGATCGGCGGGCAGGGTCAGGGCGCCGACGGCCGCAGCCTTTTCGGCGGTCGGCTGGGCGTCGTTGGCGACGTCGCTGGTGATCGCTGCGATCTGTTGCGGGGTTGGCCGTGCGGGGACCGCCCTGGATTCGGCAGCAGCGGAGGCAGCCTCTGCCTGGGAAGGCGGTGCGATCAGCTGGTTCGGCGTCGGCGCCATGAAGACGAAGGGCTCGGCGTCGCCTTCGACAGGGACGTCGGCCTCGACGGGCGTAGCCAGAGCGTCGTTTTGGTTGTCGTTCAGACTGCCGTGCGGCGCGTCGGGGTTTGTGTTGGATGCGGTGTCGCTTGCAGGTGCGGCGGCTTGTGCATCGACCATCTGCACCTGCGCCAGCGCGTGCATGGGCGCGCTGATGACCTTGGCGGCGCGACCGTCAATGCCGGTGTCCTGCAGGATGTCGGCGACCTTGGAGGAAAACAGGCGGGTGTCCGCAGTCAGAACGCCAGGCGCAGCCGAGCCGGAGCCGGCGCCGGCGGAGGCCGGAGCGACAGGTGCGGACAGGGCGGAGGCGGTCGGCATTTAAATGCAGGCTGCTTTCAAAAATGGGGGCGGCGCCTGCTGCGCCTGAGTTTTCGATGCGAGCCTCGCAAGGCTTGGGCCATGATGAAATGTTCAATAAAAACAATAAATACGGGCCCATCTTCATTCGCTGATCGGAATGCAGCGGTCGTTTATTGCCGCGCATTCGCCACTTTTTGCCCGGTCTGTCGCCACGTCATCGAAATCGCACGGACGGCAGCGGCGCGGGTTTGGCGCGGCCCTTGCGCACCCATCTGGTCATGACAGCTGTCCATTCAGCGATCTTGTTTGAATTCAACGCTCAAGCTGAGCGGGCATGGCGCGTGGCCGGGCAAGAAATGCGTGCAGCAGGGCAGGGCTTGCCGGGTCGGCAGGGAGAAGTGCGTCAATGTCGCTGAACTCGATCATGAATATCGCGACGTCAGGGCTGCAGACCGCCCAGGCCCAGTTGCGCGTCACCTCCGACAATATCGCCAACGTCAACACAGTCGGATACGTCCGCAAGGTCGCCGACCAGAGCGCCTTGGTGACCAAGGGTTATGGCGACGGGGTCAATGTCACCCGGATGCGGTTGGCGACCGATCGCTTCCTGCAGGCCGCCAGCCTGAGCGCCAATGCCGACGCTGGGCGTCATGGCGTGCGGTCGGAGCTGTTCAACCAGATACAGAACCAGTTCGGCGATCCCAGCAGCAACACCAGCTTCTTCGCCCAGATCGACAAGCTGTTCGCCAGCTACGCCAGTCTGGCGGAAAGCCCGACCTCGTCCGCCGCGCGACAGGACACGATCTACAAGACCCAGGCGATGTTCGATGACGCCGCCAACATCGCCCGCCAGATCCAGTCGACCCGGCAGGAGGCGGACAGCCGGATTCAGGCCGTGGTCGAGACGATCAATCCGCTGCTGGAGCAGATCGACAAGCTGAACAAGACCATCGCCGCCGGGACGGTGACGAACCAGGATGTGACCGGCGCGCAGAACGCCCAGCAGAGCCTGGTCAACGAACTGTCCAAATACATGGATGTGAAGATCGAGCAGCGGTCGAACGGCGGCGTGACCCTGCGGACCGGCACGGGCATGACGCTGGTGGGAGAAGGTCATGCGACCCTGTCTTATCAGGCGGCTGGGACGGTGGATGCGACCACGGCTTTTTCCGACATCATGATCACCGAGCCCAGCGGCACGCGCTGGCCGGTGCTGGACGGCGTCACCTCGGGCGAGTTGCGCGGTCTGGTGGAGTTGAGGGACAAGGACGCCCCCGCAGCGGCGGCGCGCCTGGGTGAACTGACCGCCAAACTGGCCGACGAACTGAACCGCGCCCATAACGCCAACGCCAGCGTGCCCGCGCCCAGCGTGCTGTCGGGACGCAACACCGGCCAGTCGCTGGAGAATGCGCTGGCGGGCTTCAGCGGACGGACCACCCTCTCGACGGTGAACAGCACGGGCGTTGTGCAGGCCTCGGCGCAGATCGTCTTTTCGGGCGGGACCATGACCATCAATGGTCAGGCGGCCGACGCCAGCAGCTTCCTTTCGGTGTTGAATGCGCAACTGGGCGGAACGGGCGCGGCCAGTTTCGTGGATGGCGCGCTGCGGCTGGAAGGGGCGGGCGGAAACGGCGTGGCCATCGCCGATGATCCCGATACGCCCAGCGGCAAGGGCGGGCGCGGCTTCTCGCACTGGTTCGGGCTGAATGACCTGGTCACTTCGTCAAAGCCCGGCTTCTATGAGACGGGGCTGACGCTGAATGCCCAGCACGGGTTCACGCCGGGCCAGTCGCTGACGTTCCGATTCAATGACGACAACGGATCGCGGCTGCGTGACGTGACGGTGGCCGTGCCGACGGGCGCTGGCACGATGGGCGAGATGCTGACGGCGCTGAACGACCCGATCAACGGCGTGGGCCGCTATGGCGCCTTCAGCCTGGACGCGGGCGGAACCCTGGCTTTCAAGCTCTACAACCCTGGCGACCAGACCATCAGCGTCGTTCAGGACGGGACGGTTCAGAACCCGTCTGGCCTGTCGATGTCGCAGCTGTTCGGCCTGGGCGGAATGGGGGCGACGCGCGCGGGCGGCTATACGGTGCGCAGCGACATCCAGCAGGACCCCAACAAGCTGGCGCTGGCGCAGTTGAACCTGTCGGCGGCGACAGGAACGGCGGCGCTGAGCAAGAGCGACGGGCGCGGCGGCCTGCTGCTTGCCGATGCAGGCAAGTCCAGGGTGAACTTCGCCGCAGCGGGCGGCAGCGGCGGGGGGACCAGGACCCTTTCGGCCTATTCGGCGGACTTCGCGGGCGACATCGGCGGGCGGGCGTCCGCCGCCAAGAGCCGCGCCGAAACCGCGACCGCCCTGTCAAAGGAGGCGACCAGCCGCCGCAGCGCCTCCGAAGGGGTGAACATGGACGAGGAGCTGGTCAATATGACCACCTTCCAGCAAGCCTATAATGCGTCCGCCCGCCTGATCCAGGCGAGCAAGGACATGTATGATGTTCTGATCGGAATCCTGAGATGACCCGCGTCGCAACCTTCGGAAACTATCAGTCTGCCCTGCTCAATCTGATGAGCGCCCAGAACCGCGCGCAACAGGCGCAGGAACGGATCGCCAGCGAGAAGATCGCCACCGACATGTCCGGTTATGGCCGTGGCGCAGAATCGCTGACCAGCCTGACTTCGACGCAGGAGCGGCTGACCGGCTTCATCACCGCGGGCAAGACGGCGTCGGCGCGGCTGGACGCGCAGGATCTGGCCATGAGCCGCGTCGGCGCGGGCGGCCAGGGCGCGCGCGACGCCATCGCCAACAGTCTGGCGGCGGGCAGCATCGGCAGTCTGATGACGGAGCTGAACCTGCAGTATCAGACCGTGCAGGCCGGGCTGAACACCCAGCATCAGGGGAGCTATCTGTTCGGCGGCGGGCGGGGCGACAGCGCGCCCGCAACGGCCGGTTCGATGGCCGATCTGGCGTCGGCGGCGTCGGCGGCGTCGACCTTCGCCAACGACAGCCTGAAACAGAAGTCCCGCATCAACGAGACCACCACCATTGAGACGGGCTTTCTGGCCAACGAGCTGGGCGGGGCGCTGGCGGAGGTTTTCCGCAACATACAGGCCTATCAGAACGGCGATCCGGTCACGATGGACGGGGTGACCTACACGCCCGCTGGCGCAGGCACGATCGCGGGCAAACCGAGCGGCGATGTGGACGCTTTCCTGCAGGCGGCGATCAAGGCGTTCGACAAGGCCAATATCGGCGTGACCGATCAGACCGCCAAGAACGGCCTGATGCAGAACCACGTCGAGGCCGCCCTGGACGCCCATGAGGCGCAGGAGCTTTCGCTGAAGAAACTGATGAAGGACAAATCGGGCTATGACCCGGCGCAGGCGATCACCGATCTGCAGATGGCGCAGGTCGCCATTCAGGCCTCGGCTCAGGTCGTGAACTCGCTGCGCAACACCTCGCTGCTGGACCTGCTGCGCTAAGGCGGCCGAAGGACGGTTAAGGCGACTTTTGCTCCAGGAACGTCATTCCCAGGGCGTCTGAAGGACGAACCCCAAAGCCAACAGTCCGTTATCCGGCGTGAAGATTCCTATAGGCGTAGTTGCGGTCCTGGGTTCCGGGTTCTTCGCGGCGCTCAGCCCCGGAATGACGGCGTTGAGCGGTCGAGCATAAGCCTGTCTATTGAATCTAATCCTACGGCTCCGCTGGACGGATGCTGACGCAGGAACATATAGTGAACGAATGGCGCGTCTCGACCTTCGTCACAAGCTGTCCGTTCTGGCCGATGCGGCTAAGTACGACGCCTCATGTTCGTCTTCCGGCACGTCAAAGCGGGATTCGGTCGGCGGCAAGGGGATCGGCTCGACGGAGGGCATGGGCATCTGCCACGCCTACACGCCGGACGGGCGCTGCATCAGCCTGCTGAAGGTGCTGCTGACCAATTTCTGCATCTATGACTGCGCCTATTGCATCAATCGCGCGACGTCGAACGTAGAGCGGGCGCGGTTCGATGTGGAAGAGGTCGTGGACCTGACCCTGAACTTCTACAAGCGCAACTATATCGAAGGGCTGTTCCTGTCGTCCGGCATCATCCGGTCAGGCGACTATACGATGGAGCAGCTGGTTCTGGTGGCCAAGACCTTGCGCGAGGTTCACGACTTTCGCGGCTATATCCACCTGAAGCTGATCCCTGAGGCGGACGCGAAGCTGGTGGAGATGGCGGGGCTTTATGCCGACCGGCTGTCAGCCAATATCGAACTGCCCCGCGACGAGGCGCTGGCCCGGCTGGCGCCCCAGAAGGATGTCGGGGTCATCAAGAAAGCGATGGGGCAGGTGCGACTGGGGGTCGAGGCGGCCAAGCCCGCCAAGCGCGACAAGATCAAGCCGCCCAAATTTGCGCCGGGCGGCCAGAGCACCCAGTTGATCGTGGGGGCGGACGGTGCGCCGGACACCGAAATCCTGGACCGCAGCGCGTCGCTGTACGGGGGATACGGGCTGCGGCGGGTCTATTATTCGGCCTTCAGCCCGATCCCGGACGCCAGCTCGATCCTGCCGTTGTCCAAACCGCCGCTGTTGCGCGAGCATCGACTGTATCAGGCCGACTGGCTGATGCGGTTCTATGGGTTTTCAGCGCCGGAGATCGGCGAGGGGGCGTCCGGCGGAATGCTGGATTTGGCGGTCGATCCGAAACTGGCCTGGGCGCTGAACAAGCGTGAGCAGTTCCCCGTCGATGTGAACCGTGCGCCGCGCGAGATGCTGCTGCGGGTTCCCGGCCTGGGGGTGAAGGCGGTGGATCGGATCGTGTCGGTCAGGCGGTATCGGACGCTGCGGCTGGAGGATGTAGGGCGGCTGACACGGTCGGTGGCCAAGGTGCGGCCCTTCATCACGGCGCTGGACTGGACGCCCGGCGGGTTGACGGATGCGGTGGACCTGCGGGCGCGGGTGACCAGCCGCACGCCGGAACAGTTGAGCCTGTTCTGATGCCGGTGGCGGTTCTGGCGTCGGAGACGGATTTCGACGGCTGGAGGAAGGCTGCGAGGGATTTCCGGTTGGCGGGCGTGGCGCCGGAGGACGCGCGGTTCGTCGTGGAGGGGGCGGCGTCCGCGGCGCAGGGCGGGCTGTTTGATATGGCCGAGCCTGCTCGTTTTGAACCGCGTGACGAGAGGGCGGGCAGGCAGGCCGAGTTTCGGGTTCCCGCCGTTTTCGTCGATCTGGCGAAAGAGTTGATCCTGCACCGCACGGCCGATCGGTTCGACCTGATGTATCGGCTGCTGTGGCGGCTGGGGGCTGAGCCGGATCTGCTGAAGGTGATCTCGGATCGCGACGTGGCCGACGCGATGGAGCGGGCCAAGAACGTCAGTCGCGCGGCGCACAAGATGAAGGCTTTCGTCCGCTTTCGTCAGATCCACGACGCGCAGGGCGAAACCTGGGTGGCGTGGTTCGAACCGGCGCACCGGGTGGTGGAGAAGACGGCGGGCTTTTTCCAGCGGCGGTTCACGACCCTGCGCTGGTCGATCCTGACACCGGACGGCAGCGTGTTCTGGGACGGGCAGGACTTGAGATTCGGGCCGCCCGCGACGCGTGACATGGCGCCCAGTGAGGATGAGACCGAGGAATTCTGGAAAACCTATTATGCATCGACCTTCAACCCGGCGCGTCTGAGCGTGAAGACGATGCAGGGAGAGATGGCCAAATCCTATTGGAAGAACCTGCCCGAGGCGGCGTTGATCGCGGAACTGGTGGCGGCCTCACGGGCGCGGATCGAGGCGATGGTGGCGGCGCCTGCGCCTCAACCGAACGCCCGGTTCTCGCGGGCCGTCGCGCCGGACCTGCATCTGGAGCGGCCGGGCGAGGCGGAGGCGGACAGTCTGGAGGCGGTCGAACGGGCCGTGCAGGCGTGTCGCCGCTGTCCGCTGCACCGCGATGCGACGCAAGGGGTGTGCGGCGAAGGGCCGAGAGCGGCGCGGCTGATGATCGTGGGCGAACAGCCAGGAGATCACGAGGATCTGGCGGGCCGGCCCTTCGTGGGACCCGCGGGACAGGTGCTGGATGCGGCGCTGGAGGAGGCGGGCATCGACCGGGCCGATGTCTATCTGACCAACGCCGTGAAGCATTTCAAACATGAACCGCGCGGCAAGCGGCGGCTGCATAAGACGCCGAATGCGGGCGAGGTTCAGGCCTGCCGCTGGTGGCTGGACTCCGAGCGGCGGCTGGTGCGGCCCCGCGTGGTGCTGGCGCTGGGGGCGACGGCTGGGCTGGCGGTTCTGGGGCGCAAGCCCGCCATGCTGCAGGAAAGGGGAGGGACGATGGCGTTGGACGACGGATCGACGGCGCTCCTGACCTATCACCCCTCCTATCTGTTGCGGCTGCCGGATGCGGCGGCGCAGGCCGAGGCGCGGGTGCAGTTCGTCGAGGACCTGACCGCCGCCCGTCGTCGAATGGATTGATGGGAGAACGAAATTCGTCCGACCGCGTTTGTGAACGACGTCAGCGTGGCGGTATGAGGTCGGCATGGGGGACGTTGTCCCGACACAGTCAGGGGTGAAAGCGTCGCGGGGATGTCATCGCGCGTTGACTAAGCCTGTGCGCATGCGCATTAGCGCAGTCGGACTATCGTCTGAAATGTCTTGCGATCCGTGGGGGGCGTCGATGGTCAGCCATATTCCTGTTGTTCTGACGTCCGGGGCCCGATGAGTCAGGCTCGATACGAAATCGTGGATGCGGATGACGGTGCGGCGAAGCTGCGCCTCACCGGCGACTGGACGACGACGGCGCTGGGCAAGCTTCCGCGCGATCTGGGCCGCGATCTGGACGGCCGCACGATCAAGAGCATCGACACCAGCGAACTGGGTCGGTTCGACACGGCGGGCGCTCTGGCGCTGGTCCAGGCGTCCAGCGGACGGTTGCCCAAGGGCGCCTGGAAGGAACGGCCGGAGGCCGGACGTATCTATGAGATGATCGAGGTGCTGGAGCGCAAGAGCGCGCCTGCGCCTAAACGCCCTGATCCCTTCACCCGCAGCTTCGCCAAGGTTGGACGCGGGGTCTATGATTTCGGCGCCGAGGCCATGCTGTCGCTGTCCTTCCTGGGACGCCTGATGACGGCGGTGGTCGAGGCGGCCAAACATCCCGGCGCCATCCGCTGGCCTGCCTGGTTCAGTCAGGCGGAGCGGGCGGGGCTGGACGCCATCCCCATCGTGATGGTGACCAATTTCTTCATCGGCGCGGTGGTGGCCTTCATCGGCGTGGATCTGTTGACCGATTTCGGGGCGCAGGTGTTCGCCGTGCAGTTGATCGGCGTGGCCATGTTCCGGGAGTTCGCCGTGGTGATCGCCTCGGTCCTGTTGGCAGGGCGCTCGGCCTCGGCCTTTGCGGCCGAGATCGGTTCGATGCGGATGAACCAGGAAGTCGACGCCATGCAGGTGATGGGGGTCAATCCTTTCCAGGCGCTGGTGGTGCCACGTCTGGCTGCGCTGGTGCTGATGCTGCCGTTGCTGACATTCCTGGGGATGATCGGCGGTCTGCTGGGCGGTCTGGTCGTCTGCTGGTCCACACTGAACCTGGGGCCGGCTTTCTTCTTCCAGCGTCTGGTCGAGGTGGGCGGCATGTCGCAGCACATGATGGTCGGGCTTGTGAAGGCGCCGGTGTTCGCCCTGGTCATCGCTGCAATCGGCTGTCGCCAGGGCATGTCGGTCGCGGGCGATGTGGAAAGCCTGGGGCGGCGTGTGACGGCGGCGGTGGTGCAGGCCATCTTCGCCATCATCCTGCTGGACGCCGTGTTCGCCCTGATCTTCCTGGAGCTGAACATATGACCGACGTGACGAAGGCGTCGGCGGCATCGGCCGACAAGCCCGAGACCCTGATCGAGGTGCGCGGTCTGCTGAGCCAGTTCGGCGAACGGGTGATCCATGAAGACCTGGACCTGGATCTGGTGCGGGGCGAGGTTATGGGCGTGGTCGGCGGTTCGGGCGCGGGCAAGACCGTGCTGCTGAACACCATCATCGGCCTGAAGGAACCCGAAGGCGGCACAGTGAAGGTGCTGGGCTATGACCGCGCGACCCTGACCGACGCCCAGGCGGCGGACATCGAGCGGCGCACCGGCATCCTGTTCCAGCAGGGCGCCCTGTTCTCTTCGCTCAGCGTGCTGGAGAACGTGGCGGCGCCCCTGGTCGAGCACACCAAACTGCCCAAGTCGGTCATCTACGAACTGGCTGAACTGAAGATCGCCATGGTGGGGCTGAAGCCCGAACACCATCACCTGAAGCCCGCCGAACTGTCAGGCGGGATGAAGAAACGGGCTGGGCTGGCGCGGGCGTTGGCGCTGGACCCGGAGCTGGTCTTTCTGGATGAACCGACGGCGGGGCTGGACCCGATCGGCGCGGCGGACTTCGACAAGCTGATCCGTCAGTTGGCGGACGACCTGGGCCTGTCGGTCTTCATGATCACCCACGATCTCGATACGCTGTACGCCATCTGCGACAAGGTGGCGGTGCTGGCGGACAAGAAGGTCGTGGCCAAGGCCACGGTGCAGGAGCTGGAACGCTCTGACCATCCGTGGATCAAGGAATACTTCCTGGGGCCGCGCGGTCGCGCAGCCCATGGTTCCGATCGCGCCGAGGCGCGGCCGGAACCGGAACTGATGAAATGAGCACGCGGCGGGTGGCGAAACCGGCGACCACTTTCGCCTTCCGCGCGCTTGAGACGGCGGCCTGAGGAGAGCCGATTATGGAAAGAGACGCACATTACGCGGCGGTCGGCATCGCCACCATCGCCCTGTTGGCGGCGCTGGCGGTGTTCACGATCTGGCTGGCCCGGCTGCAGTTCAACAGCGACTATGACCTGTATGACATCGTCTTCTACGGGCCGGTGAATGGCCTGTCCGAAGGGGGCGAGGTGCATTTCAACGGCATCCGCGTGGGCGAGGTCACTGACTTGCACATCGACACCAAGCGCGGCGATCAGGTGGTGGCGCGTGTGCGGGTGGATGCGACCACGCCTGTGCGCGTGACCTCCCGCGCCCAGCTGGAGCCCCAGGGCATCACGGGTTTGAACTATATCCAGATCACGGCAGGCGCGGCCGACAGCGCCCTGCTGAAAGACCAGTATCCTGATAATGTCGTACCGGTGCTGCAAAGCCAGCCGTCGCCCATCGCCGAATTGCTGAGCGGGTCCGGCACGGTTCTGGCTCAGACGGTGGATGCGCTGAATCGGATCAACCGGGTCATGTCCGACGACAACATCCGCAGCTTCTCGACCAGCGTGAAGAACGTCGAGGCGCTGACGACCGAGCTGGAAGCCCGCAAGGCCATCTTCCAGCAGTTGGAAGAGGCGGTCACCAACGCCAATGCGGCCGTGAAGGAATATCAGGGCCTGGCGGTTGATACGCGCCAGATCATCAACACCGATGGTCGTCAGGCCATCGCCAACATCAACTCGGCGACTGCAGAAGCTCGCACGGCCATCGCCTCGGCCAACCGTTCGATCTCAGGGCTTGAGCGTCCCCTGGGCGACTTCACCACCAACAGCCTGCCGCAACTGTCCGGCACGATCGAAGAGCTGCAGGACGCCACGCGTTCGCTGCAGTCCCTGATCGACGATGTGCGCGCCAGCCCGCGCGACTTCATCGGGCGTCCCCAATCCAAGGAACTTGAGGTGCAGCCGTGATCCTTCGTCCCGCCCTTCATCTGTCGGCCGGCCTAACGATAGCGGCGGCGCTTAGCGGATGCGCGCTGCTGTCCACGCCCGACCCGGTGCAGAACTATCGTTTCGGACTGCCGATGGCCGCGCCGTCCGCAGTGGGCGACACGCCAGCCCCGCTGACAGTGTCCATCCGCCGCATCGAGTTTCCACAGGCGGCGGGCGACGACCGCATCCTGGGCGTGACCGGGCTTGAGACCGCCTACATCGGCAGCGCGCGATGGGTGTCACCGGCCTCGACCCTGTTCGACGACAGCCTGAAGGCCGCCTTCGCCAATCGCGCCGACCGCATCCGTGTTCTGGGCCGCCGTGAGCCGGGCACGCCGCCGATGGTGCTGCAGGTGACGGTCACCACCTTCGAGGCCCGCTATGCGGCGCCGGGCGCGGCGCCCGAAGTCGTGGTCACGGCGCGCGCCCAACTGCGCTCGACGCCGGAGCGGCAGGCGGGCGGCGCCGCCGACATCCGACCCGAGCAGGGCCGCTCGGTCGAGCGGGTCTTCACCGTCACGCAACCGGCCGGCGAGAACCGGGTCTCGGCCATCGTCGCCGCCTTCGACACGGCGACGCGGGACATCAACACGCAAATCGCCGACTGGACGATCCAATCGGCCAACTGATCTGCGAGAGGCGAGGCGGACCGATGCTGACCTGTCGGACTATCGGCCGCCCTGGCGTTTGCGGCGACGCGCGATCAAGCCCGGCGGGGCCTCAGAGACCGGCAGCCACCGAATAGGCGGCCTCGGTCTTGGCGGCGACCTCGTCCAGGGTGACGCCGTCGGCCAGTTCGATCAGTTCCAGGCCCGCGCCATCCGGCTTGACGTCGAAGACAGCCAGGTCGGTGATGATCCGGCTGACGACGCCCGTTCCGGTCAGGGGCAGGGTGCAGGATTTCAGCACCTTGGATTGGCCGTGCTTGTTGGCGTGCTCCATGACGACGACCACGCGCTTGACGCCCGCGACCAGGTCCATGGCGCCGCCCATGCCCTTCACCAGCTTGCCGGGGATCATCCAGTTGGCGATGTCGCCGTTCTGGGCCACCTCCATGGCGCCCAGGATCGACAGGTTGATATGGCCGCCCCGGATCATGGCGAAGCTGTCGGCGCTGCTGAAGTAGCTGCTCTCGGGGATTTCGGTGATCGTCTGCTTGCCGGCGTTGATCAGGTCGGGGTCCTCGTCGCCCTCATAGGGGAAGGGGCCCATGCCCAGCATGCCGTTCTCGGATTGCAGGGTCACGGTCATGCCGGCGGGGATGTAGTTGGCCACAAGCGTCGGGATGCCGATGCCCAGGTTCACATAGAAGCCGTCCTGCAGTTCCTGGGCGGCGCGTTCGGCCAGTTGTTCGCGGGTGCGGGGCATGATCAGACCTCCGATCCGGCGGCGGCGCCGGCGGCACGTTGACGGACGGTGCGCTGTTCGATGCGCTTTTCGGACACGGTCTGGACAAGGCGGTCGACATAGACGCCCGGCGTGTGGATGTGGTCGGGGTCCAGCGAACCGACGGGCACGATCTCCTCGACCTCGACGACCGTGACCTTGCCGGCCGTGGCCATCATCGGGTTGAAGTTGCGGGCGGTCTTGCGGAACACCAGGTTGCCGCGCTCGTCGGCTTTCCAGGCCTTGACGATGGACAGGTCTGCGACCAGGCCGGTCTCCATGACATAGTCGCGGCCGTTGAAGTTCCTGACCTCCTTGCCCTCGGCGACCAGGGTGCCGACGCCGGTGGCGGTGAAGAAGGCGGGGATGCCCGCGCCGCCTGCGCGGATGCGCTCAGCGAGGGTGCCTTGGGGGTTGAACTCAAGCTCCAGCTCGCCGGCGAGATACTGGCGCTCGAACTCCTTGTTCTCGCCGACGTAGGAGGAGATCATCTTGGCGATCTGGCGGGTGCCCAGCAGCTGGCCCAGGCCGAAGCCGTCGACCCCGGCGTTGTTGGAAATGACCGTCAGGCCCTTGACGCCGCTGTCGCGCAGGGCGGCGATCAGTTTCTCGGGGATGCCGCACAGGCCGAAGCCGCCGGACATGACCGTCATGCCGTCGAAGGTCAGGCCCTCCAGCGCGGACGTGACGTCAGCGTAGATCTTTCCCATCGTGCTCCCTTTTCACCGTCTGATGAATATCGCGGCGTCGATCGCTCATAGTCCGGAAGTGATCTAAGGGGCAAGGGGCGATGGCGACAACTGTGATGCGTCGCTGTGGCGTGTTTCGCGCCGTCGCCTACGCCGAAGTCTCCGTGTTTACGGTTTTCGCATCGATCAAGGCGTGCTTAACATCGCGTCTGGGTTGATCTCGCGGGGGGGCGAGTTTTGGGGGATGGCAGACATGGGCTGCTGTCGGCCAGAGGGCTGACGGAGGCGTCGCTGGTTTACGCCGCGCATGTCTTTCGCCTGATTGCGCCCCTGCTTCTGTATCCCGTTCTCGCGCGGCGACTGGGATTGGAGGGGTTCGGCCAGTATGCAGCGGGCCTGTCGCTGGCCCTGATGGTTTCGGCGGTGGTTGAATACGGGTTCTGCCTTTCGGGGCCCCGGGATATTGCGCAGGCGAGGGCGGATCAGCGTGGACGCGTGGTCGGTCGGGTGCTGGTCGCGCGGCTGTGGCTGGCGCCGGTCGGGCTTTTGCTCGGCGGGCTGCTGGCTCTTTCCAATCCGGTGTTGAGGGGTGATCCGGGCGCGGTTGCAGGCGCGCTGGCGCTGGGCGCGGCGCAGGGTTCCAGCGTGCTGTGGTTCTTCCAGGGCGTGCGGCGGCCCGGCGTGGCGGCGACGGTGGAGATGCTGGGGCAAGGGGCGGCCATGATCGTGATCCTGTGCTGGGCCAGCGCGTCGGTCGGCGGGGCGCTGGCGGCGCAGGCTCTGGGGCTGGGCGGCGGGATTACGGCAGGGGCGGTGCTGATGGTCCGTGAGGCGCGACCGCTCTGGCCGACAACGCGCGAGGTTGTGGTCGTGCTGCGCGCCGATCTCGCCCTGTTCGTCAGTCGCGGGCTGATCGTGGCCTATACGGGGGCGTCGGCCTTTGTGCTCGCAGCGCTGGCGGGACCGGCGCAGGCGGCCCTGTATGGAGTGGCGGACAGGGTGGTTATGGCCGCGACGTCCTTCCTGCGGCCTTTGGCGGGACTGGTCGGGCCGAGGGTCAGCGGTCTGATGCCTGATGATCCCGACGCCGCCTATCGCACCATGCGGTGGAGCCTGATCCTGACGCCGGGCGCGGCCGGGGTGGGGACCTTGGTCGTTGTCCTGTGCGCGCCGTTCGCCGTTCGCCTGCTGTTCGGCGCCGCCTTCGCTCAGGCGGCTGAGGTGCTGAGGGTGCTGATTCTGATCCTGCCGCTGGTCGCCGTCAGCCAGGTGCTGGGGCCGCAGTTGATGACGCCGCTGCGGATGGACAGGGCTTTCGCCGTCGTGGTCGGGATCGGGTGCGGGACCACTCTGATCGCCGCAGCCGCACTGGCGCCGACGGCGGGGGCGATGGGCATGGCGTGGGCGCGGGTGATCGGCGAGGCGGCGGTGGTTGCAGCCTGCGTCATCTGTCTGCGTGGCCACTGGACGCATCTGACGCCAAGACTGCGGAGGAATGATGCCGCAGCGGCATGACTGGCTGATCGTGGGGGCGGGCTTCACCGGCGCGACGGCGGCGCGGCGTCTGGCGGAGGATTTCGGCCAGACCGTGCTGTTGATCGACAGACGCGGGCATCTGGGCGGAAACGCCTGGGACCGGCGTGATGAGGCAGGGCATCTGGTCCACGCCTACGGGCCGCATGTCTTTCACACCAACAGTCAGCGCATCTTCGCGTTTCTGAGCCGGTTCACGGCATGGCGGCCGTACTTCCACCGCGTGCTGGCGCATGTGGACGGGCGGCTGGTTCCGGTGCCGTTCAATCTGGATTCGATGGCGGCCCTGTTCCCGGCGTGTATGGCGGATCGGCTGTCGGAGAAACTGATTCAGCGATATGGTTTCGGCGCCCGGCCCAGCATCGATGTGCTGCGGCGTGAGGCGGACGACCCGGACCTGAAGTTCCTGGCCGATTATGTCCATGACCGGGTGTTTGTGAACTACACCACCAAACAGTGGGGCGTGGGGCCGGACGCGCTGGACGCCTCAGTCACGGCGCGCGTGCCGGTGGTGGTCAGCCGCGACGACCGTTATTTCACCGACCGCTATCAGGCCATGCCGCGCGATGGCTATGCGGCCCTGTTCCAGCGGATGGTCGATCATCCGAACATCCACGTCTCCTTGCGGACCGAGTACGAACAGGTCGAACAGGCGCGGTTCAGGCGGATGATCTATTGCGGGGCGCTGGATGAGTATTTCGGATCGTCGGTGGGCGCCCTGCCATATCGCAGTCTGCGGTTCGAACATCAGGTGGTTGAGGTGGAGGACGGCCAGCCGGTCGGGACCGTCAACTATCCCAATGAGTTCGACTTCACCCGCATCACCGACTTCCGCCATTTGAGCGGCGAACGAGCGACGACCACGGCGCTGCTGACCGAATATCCGATGGCGCACCAGCCGGGCGTGACGGAGCCCTATTATCCGGTGCCGTCACCGGACAGCCGGGCGCTGGCGGGCGTGTACCGGCAGATGGCCCAGGCGCTGGCGGGTCGGGTCTGGTTCGCCGGTCGGCTGGCCGATTATCAGTATTACAACATGGATCAGGCGGTCGGGCGGGCGCTCAGCCTGGTGGACAAGGAACTGGCGGCGGCGCTGGGGCGGGCGGCGGCATGAGCGGCGCGGTCTGGGCCGTGGTGGTGACGTGGAACCGGCGGGCGCTGCTGGACCAGTGTCTGACGGCTCTGATGATGCAGACGCGCGCCTGTGATCGGGTGCTGGTGGTCGACAACGCCAGTGACGACGGGACGGACGCGCTGCTGGCCGCATGGAACGAGCGGATCACGGTCCTGAGGCTGGATCGCAACACCGGCGGGGCGGGCGGTTTCAACGCGGGTGTCCGTGCGGCGGTGGAGGGCGGCGCCGACCGGGTCTGGCTGATGGACGATGATGTCTTGCCCGACCCTCAGGCGCTGGAGCGGTTGCTGGCGGCGGAGCAGGCCTTGGCGGCGCGGGGCGTGGGCCCTGCCTTCCTGTGTTCGACCGTGCGGACGCCGCAGGGGGCGCTGACCAATGTGGCGGAGGTGGATCGGCGGCTGAACGACTTGGGCTATGCGGCGTGGGGCGAGCATCTGGACCTGGGGCTGGTGGCGACGCGGCAGGCGACGTTCGTGTCCCTGTTGACGACACGGGATCAGATATTGGCGCATGGCCTGCCCCTGGCGCCCATGTTCATCTGGGGCGACGACACTGAGTATACGTTGCGGCTGTCGCGCGATCGGCCGGGGTTCGTCGTGGGAGACAGTCGTGTCGTTCATGTGCGGGCGGCGCCGGGGATGCTGAGCGTCGCGCATGAGACCGCGCCGGTGCGAATCCGACTGCATCGCCTGCTGACCCGAAATGTGATCCTGACCAAGCGACGGCATGAGGGGCGGGCGTCGGCGGTGCGTTACGCCGCTTCACGGGTTCGGCTGGCGGCGGGATTGGCGTCGCGGGGGCGGTGGCGCAAGGCGGGGGTGCTGCTGACAGGCGTGATCGACGGGGTCTGGTTCAATCCCGAGGTCGAGTTTTGCAGGTCGCGGTGAAAGTCCTGCGGCAGGGTCGGTTCCGTGCGTCCGCGCCGCCTGTCACGATGCGCGAACTGAGTGTGCTGCACGAACGGGCGGCGTTGGCCGTGCTGGGGTTCGGCGTCGCCCTGCCGGTTTTTCTTATGCCGGGGCAGATCAGTTCGCCGCGCCTTTCCGATCTTGCCCTTGTGTTCGTCCTGCCGCTGATCGTCACGCGATGGGGACGTCTCGGGCCGGTGTTGAGAGGGTTTTGCCTGGCGGCGGGCGGGATGTTGATCGTCACGCCCGTACTGCAGATGATGCAGATCGGCCAAAGACCAAATCTGCCGGACATCGTCTTCTGGTTTCGCTGGATCGCGGCGGCTGTGGCGGCTGTGGCTGTAGCCGATGTGGTGGCGGTGGACAGAAGGCGCAGGCGGTTGTTCTTTCTGGCGCTCGGCGCCGGGGCGGCCTGTCATCTGGCGACCTATGGGCTGCTGGAGGTGGTGGGGCGTCACGGTCTTGAGGCCGTCGGACTGGCCTCGCCGCGCGCGGCCCTGACGACCGTGGCGGCGCAGGTGCGGATCACGACGGTGGCCGAGCACCCCAACGCCGCAATGGCTCTGATCGGACTGGCGGTTCCGGCCTGCCTGATCGTTCCGGCCAAGGCGCATGAGCGTCGGTTTCTGTTGGGGCTGGCCGGGGCGATGACGCTGATCGGCTTCGTCTGCACCCTGTCGCGAGGCGGAACGCTGGCTGCGGTGCTGTCGGGACTGGTCTATTGGGTGATCCGGGCGAAGCGGGCGGACGGGCGCAATCCGTTGGGGCTGCTTGTGCTGATCTGTCTGTTGGCGGGGGCAGGCCTGGCGGATCAGTTCATGGGCGGGGCGGTGGAC
Organism: uncultured Brevundimonas sp.; assembly: GCA_963522565.1. Classification (GTDB taxonomy): domain Bacteria; phylum Pseudomonadota; class Alphaproteobacteria; order Caulobacterales; family Caulobacteraceae; genus Brevundimonas. The sequence goes on from CAUQZC010000003.1 coordinate 85,599, forward strand.
GGCGCGCGGTTCGCCGCCCGCTTCGACGCCTCGATGCTGGATGAGAATATCGGCGGGCGGGCCGAGACCTGGGCGCGGGCGCTGATGTTCGTGGCGCACCATCCGCTGGGCGTTGGCTGGTCGTCGCCTGAAGAACTGGGACGGTTTCGCGGGCTGACGGTCAGCCATAACGGCTATCTGTTCATGGCGCGGACAGTGGGGGTGCTGGCGGCGGCCGCCATGCTGACGCTGCATCTGAAGTCGGCGTTGAGGCTCGATGTCTTCGCACCTCTGGCCGTGTTCGTGCTGGTCATGATGTGCAGCGAGGACCTGACGCAGGGCGCCAGTTTCATCTTCATCGCCTGCCTGACGGCGGCGCTGGCGTTCCGGCGGCGGGCGCGGTGAGGGTGCTGCTGATCAACACCCTGTATCCGCCGGACAGCGAGGGCGGGGCGGAACAAAGTGTTGCGCAACTGGCTCGCGGACTGGCGGACGCTGGCGCCGAGGCGGCTGTTCTGTCGTTGAAGCCCGGAGGCGCGCTGAGCATGGCGCGCGCCGATGGGGTGACCCTGTGGCGGGCGCCAATGCGGAATCTGTATTGGCCGTATGACGGAGGCAGGCGGCCGGCGTTGCTGCGCCTGGGCTGGCACGGGGTGGAGGCGATCGGTCGAACCATGGACGACATAGTCCTGGAGGTCGTTCGGCAGGAACGACCGCGCCTGATCCACGCACAGGTGACGACCGGGTTCGGGACCTCTGTGGCTCGGGCGGCTGCGGAGGCGGGCGTGCCGCTGGTGCAGACGGTGCGGGATTACTCGCTGATGTGCGCGCGGGCGGCGATGTTCCGAAAGGGACGGCGCTGCGAGCGGCGCTGCGCGGACTGCATTCTGTTGACGGCGGGCAAGAAGCGGGCGTCAGAACAGGCGGCGGCCTGGGTCTCGGTCAGCTCAAGCCTGGCCAAGGCGCATCAGGGGCAGGGTTATTTCGGAGGGGCGTCCGGACGGGTGATCGGCAATGCGGCGGCACGGGTTAAGCCCTCGCCCCGCCCTGGGTTTGATCAGGCGGCGGAACTGACCTTCGGCTTCATCGGCCGTGTCGAGCCGGAAAAGGGCGTCGAAGTTTTGTTGAAGGCGATGCTGCAACTGGGCGACGGTTGGCGGCTGCGGATCGCGGGGCGAGGAGATGCGGCCTATGTCGAGGGTCTGAAACGGCGGTTCGATGATCCGCGCATCGACTGGTTGGGGCAGATGGCGGCGGATGATTTCTACGGTTCCGTCGATGTGGTGATGGCGCCTGCTCTGTGGGCCGAGCCGTTCGGGAGGACGGCGGCGGAGGCGGTGGCGCACGGACGCGGATTGATCGCTTCACGCATTGGCGGCCTGCCCGAGGCGGCGGGGGATGCGCCGTTCGTCATGCTGGTCGAACCGGGCGATGTTGACGGCCTGACTGCGACGATGCAGCGAGCGCTGGATGCCCGCGACGACTGGCGCTTCGGGGCACTGGCGAACAGCCGTGCTGCGCCGCCGTGGGACGAGGCGGCTGTAGCGGAGGCGCATCTGGCCCTCTATCGCGAGGTGCTGACCAGGGCGTCCAGAACGGCGGCCGAGGCGTCCCAACTGTAGGCGGCGACGCACTGGCTGGCGATGACGCGCCATTGTGGATCGACGGCTGCATCCAAACTGGCGTTCATCAAGGCGGCCAGGGCGGCATCGTCGTGAGGGGGGAAATAGAGGGCGGCGCAGGCGCAGACTTCGCGAACGGCGGGAATGTCGGAGGCCAGAACCCGGCAGCCCTGGGCGAAGGCCTCCAGAGGCGGAATGCCGAAACCCTCATAGAGGCTGGCGAAAATCAGGGCGCGGGCTTTACGCAGCAACCCGGCGACGGCGCTGTCTTCAAGACGGCCAGCCAGGATGATGCGAGGGTCGTCGGCGTGAAGACGGCTGAACACATTGCCGTCCTGTCCCCCGATCAGCACCAGCCGCACGTTCGGGTCGTTCAGACGGCTCATCGCGCGGATCATGACCGGGATGTTCTTGTTGGGCGCCAGATTTCCCAGCGCCAAGAAGAAGGGGCGGCCATCAAGGCCCAGCCGACCTGGCGCCTGGATGTCCGGCGTGATGCGGGCGAAATGGTCTGCGCCATTCGAGGCGACGGCGATGGTCTCTTCCGGCCTTTTCAGGACAGCGGACAGTTCCATCCGGGAGAACCGGGAGACAGTCGCCAGGTTTACATGTCGGGCCAGCGTGCGGCCCAGAAGGCGATGGGTGAAGGCGTAGGCAGGACGGAAATGCTCCGGGTGGCGGAATACGGCCGCATCATGGATCACGACCGTCTGGCGCGGGTGGATCACCGGACCGGAACCCCCGAGACTGAGCAGTCGGCCGTGTCTGGCGGCATGGGCGAGAGCGGTCTGTTCCCAGGCATGACCTGCGCCGGGCAGACGGCGTGTCGGGATCGTATCGAGCGCGAAGCGCGATGCGCCGTCAGGCGTCAGCAGCACATAGTCGGCGGCGTTGCTGCGGCGATCCAGCGCCCGCACGATCTCGCGCGCATAGCGCTGCACGCCGCTGGCCGGCTGAGCCAGAAAACGTCCGTTTAGAAATATACGGTCAGGCGCCGGCAAGGTGACGCATGGTGAAGGCCTTGCGATACACGGCGATGGTTTCGTCCGCCATCCGATCAATGGAGAAGGCGCTGGTCACGGTGTCCGACACAGGCTGCCGAGGGCGATTGGCCCAGTCAAGAATGGCGTCGACGAACTGACCGGCAGAGGCGTCGATGGGCAGCGCCTGTCCGCGCGCGCCAGCGCTCAGAACCGTGTCGACGCCGCCGACGGCGGTGGTCAAGATGGGCAGCCCGGCCAGCGCCGCCTCGATCAGCACATAGGACATGGCTTCGTAACGGCTGGTCATCGCCAGCAGGTCCAGGGCGGGCAGCAGGACACGGGCGTCGTGGTCGGTCAGCAACCGAACGGCGTCGCCCCCAGCGGTGCGAGCCTTGTCCCTCAATGGGCCGTCACCGATCATCAGGCCGATAATTCGGGGATCGCGCTGAGACGCCAACCGAATAGCCGAAGCGAACCGCACCGGGTCTTTCTGCTCGACGAACCGACCGATGAAGCCGACCGCGATCGCATTCTCGGGCAGACCCAGGGCGTCACGAACCGTTTGTCTGTCCGGCACATTGGGCAGGGAGGCGGCGTTAGGGATCATGTGCAGTCGCGCATCTGGAAACGTCCAAAGGCGGGCGTGGGCGGCCTCCTCTGGCGATACGGCGATTATGGCGTCGCTGGCGGTGTGGGCCAGCAGGCCCTCGATCAACCCGAACACGCCGCGCGGGAATCTGTTGCGGTTCAGGGTGGCCAGGGCGTGCGGCGTATAGACCCGCGCGGCGCCGAATGGAGCGGCCAGACGCGCCAGAGCGCCCGCCTTGGAGCTATGACCATGAATGATGTCGAACGGCCCGATCTTGAGGATCAGGCTGCGGAGCCGAAGAAAGGCGCCGATGTCCCACGGGCCGCACGCCCGACGCATCGGCAGGCGATGGACGGCGTGAAGGTGAAGGGCGGCGGCCTCGGCTTCGAAGCGCGGCTCGGCGCGTGTGGGCGAATAGATCAGAGAGACTTCATGTCCACGCTGAACCAGGGCCCCGGCCAGATCGATGACATGGCGGCCGGAGCCGCCGCCGGAAGGTTCTATGACCAGTAGTACGCGCAAATGCCGCCCCCCGACGCACCTTTACAGTATGCAACTGAAAGGAAACGACGAAGGGCGTCAAGATTGTGTTTAGGCGACCGTCGCCTTGACGATCTTGCCGGGCGCGCGGGGCGGCTCGCCCTTGGGCAGGGCATCGATGTGCTCCATGCCGGACTCGACCTGACCCCAGACGGTGTATTGCTTGTCCAGGAAACGGGCGTCGTCGAAGCAGATGAAGAACTGCGAGTTGGCGCTGTTCGGATCAGAGGTGCGGGCCATCGAGCAGACGCCGCGGACGTGCGGCTCGGCCGAGAATTCCTGCTTCAGGTTCGGCTTCTTGGAGCCAGAGGTGCCGGTGCCGGTGGGGTCGCCGCCCTGCGCCATGAAGCCCGGGATCACGCGGTGGAAGACAACGCCGTCGTAGAAGCCTTCCTTGGCCAGTTCAGTGATGCGCTCGACGTGGCCCGGGGCCAGGTCAGGGCGCAGCTTGATGACCACATCGCGGGCTTCGCCGTCGCCGGTGTCCAGGGTGAAGGTCAGGGTTTCGGCCATTTCGGTCGTCCTTTTGGCGGTTGATTTGAGGCGGGACATAGCCCGCAACGCGTGTCGGGGCTATGTGGGAACGATGAGTGAAGACGAAAAGCCTCAGGAACGCAGACGGATGGTGCGGCCGCCCACGGGCGGGACCGCCGCCGGACGCAGCATGGGCACGAAAATGAAGACGGCCGACACCAAGTCGATGTCGAGCCAACAGTGGATCAAACGCCAGCTTTCGGACAAGTGGTCGGAGCGGGCGCGGGCGGAAGGCTGGCGTTCGCGCGCCGCCTTCAAGCTGATCGAGATTGATGATCGGTTCAATCTGATCAAACGCGGGTCGCGGGTCATCGACCTGGGCGCGGCGCCGGGCGGCTGGCTGCAGGTCGCGGTCGATCGCGGTGCGGCGGCGGTGGCGGGCGTGGACCTGCTGATGATCGAGCCCGTGCCTGGCGCTACGATAATCCAGGCCGATTTCACCCATCCGGGCGTGGACAAGCAACTTCTGGACGCCATCGGCGGTGCGCCTGATCTGGTTTTGTCGGACATGGCGCACAATACCGTGGGCCACCGGCAGACGGACCACCTGAAGATCATCGCCCTGATCGAGATCGCCGCCGATTTCGCCATTCGGAACCTGCGTCCGGGCGGCGCCTTCGTCTCCAAGAACTTCCAGGGCGGTGACGCCGGCGGGGTTCTGGCAAGGCTGCGCGAGGAGTTCGAGACCGTGAAATACGTCAAGCCGGAATCCAGCCGCAAGAACAGCGCCGAAGTCTTCCTGGTGGCGCTGAACAAGCGATGACTCAAGTCGTTGTCCGCCAGGCGTTTCTGGATCAGGCGGTGATCTGCACCGCAGCGGGGGCGGCCTTCACGGGGCGGCTGTGCAGACTGGTTGCGGAGCGACTGACGGACGAGGGCGAGATCGGGCGGCGCGTGCTGAACTGGCCCGGGGCGCCGTCCCACCAGGACGACGCCCTGCCGTTGAGATTGATGGGCGGGCTGCACGCGCTGGCGCGGTCGGGCCGGGAGCCGGAGTTGACGGCGATCTATCCGCCGCAGGATGCGCCGGGTGATGAGGTCGTCTGGGCTGTCGTGGAGCGGGCGTTGGTCGAACGGGCCGGGGTCCTGTCGCCGTGGCTTGACGGACCGCCGCAGACCAACGAGGTCGGCCGGGCGGCGGCCATCATGGCGGGATTGCTGGTGCTGGCGGACCAGTTCCACCTGCCTTTCGCGCTATATGAGATGGGGGCCAGCGCCGGACTGAACACGGTGCTGGATCGCTATTCCTTCAGACTTGGCCAGACGGAAGCGGGCGCGCCAGGCTCGCCTGTGCGTCTGAATCCGGTGTGGACGGGAGCGTCCCCGCCGCAGGCCGAGGTGCGGGTGATGCGGCGTGCGGCGGTGGACCGCAATCCGCTGGACGTGCGCGACCCGGCGACGCGTGAACGGTTGAGCGCCTATGTCTGGGCCGATCAGCGTGAGCGCCTGGCGCGGCTGGAGGCGGCGTTGCGACTGGCCGCTGCAGACCCGGCGCCGATCGCGCAGGCCGATGCGGCCGATTGGCTGGAGGCGATGCTGGGGGTCGAACCTGAGCCGGGCGTGTGCCGGGTGGTGATGCACACCATCGCCTATCAGTATTTTCCGCGCCAGGCGCAGGCGCGCATCCGCGAACATCTGGCCAAGGTCGGCGCGCGGGCGACGCAGGATGCGCCGCTGGCCTGGCTGAGTTTCGAATCGGCGTCGGACAGCGTGGACCGCAGGCCTGCGCTGGACCTGACCGTGTGGCCGGATGGCAAAACCCGGCGCCTGGCGACCAGCCAACCCCACGGCGCGGACATCGCGTGGCGGCTTTAGGCGTGGGGGAGGCCTGGGGGCAGGCGGATCAGTCGTCGGCGCCGGTACGGCGGTAGAAGCCGTCGATGTCCGATCCCAGGCCGCAGAATCGCGAAGCGGCGTCGCTGTCGGTGACGAAGATGCCTTCCGGCCCCACGCGAACCTGAATGATTGGGGGATTGGGACCGATATCGGCGGCTGTCAGCACGTTCTGATCGCCGTCGAACGGCACGAGACGCGCGGTGATGACGTCGTCTGCGTCCTGGGAGCCGACCGCCTGAAGCTCGCAATCGCCGGGCGTCAGGGCGCTGTTGCGAGGCGGGGCCGCGCGGAAGACGACGCGCAGAAGCCCGCCTTCGGGCATCAGCTCCATGCTGGCGCGGGTCGGCTCGGACCGTTCGAACAAGGCGACGGGCTTCGCCTGCTTTGCGGCGGCCTTAAGCGGCGTCGGTTGAGCGGGCACGGGCGCCGGGGCGGTCTCGGCGAAGGCTGGCGCAACGGGGTCGTCAATCGGCGCGCCTTCGGCAGGAGACTGGCTGCAGGCGGCTGCGGTCAGCAGGACGACGGCGGCGATCGACAGGTTTCGCATTGGGCCTCGCTGATTTGAACAGCCGTCAATTTTCAGACCTGTTGCGCCGGTCGTCAAGAGCCCAGCCGTAAGGCGATCAGGCTGCCGCGGCCTGTTCGCGGGCGCGACGGGCCTCAATGCGGGTCCAGATACTGTCGTGCAGGGTGAAGAAGGCCGTCTGCACCAACGGCTCGATCATCCCGATGGCCAGGGCGGTTGTGATGTCGCGCGTCAGCGCAAAGGCCACCGTCACCGCGACGGTGAAATGCATGACGCCATAGGTGACCGTCTTCAGCGCCACCTGTTTGAGCGAACGGGGCAGGGCGTGGCTGTGGCCGCGATGGGCGTCGTGTGTCCGCTGCTGCTCGGCGGGGGACATGACGTCGAGGCGGGCGGCGAAGGCCTCGGTCGCCTCTTCGATGCCGGAGGCCAGTCGGCGGCGCTCGACCCGGTGCCAGACGCGGTCGTGGATCGAATAGGCGATGGTCTGGAAGATCGGCTCCACAACGCCGACCGCAAGGGCCAGGCGCCAGTCACGCGTGATGGCGAAGGCCACCAGGATCGCCACGACCAGATGCATGACGCCATAGCTGGCGATCTTCAAAGCCAGTTTGCGCGCGGTGTTGAGGATGACGCCGACCATGACCCTAGAATGGTGGTGCTGCGAATGAGTTGCAAACCGGATTTCTTTATCCGCGCCATAGGCTGAGGTTTGGCGATTGAAAGAGGCATGACCATGCCCACGCCCGCCCGGTTTCAGCAATCTGTCGCCAAGCGTGATCGCGAAAGGTGGAAGATGTGGCCCGCCAGCCCTTGCAGTCGCCCCCCGCAGACCGTTATACGCGGCCCGCAAAACGGAGACTCCCCCATGGAGATACGCGAAGGCCTAACCTTCGACGATGTTTTGCTCGAACCCGGTCCGTCCGAGTTCATGCCAGCCGAAGTCGATGTCTCGACCCAGCTGACGCGCGACATCAAACTGAACATCCCGCTGCTGTCGTCCGCCATGGACACGGTGACGGAAAGCCGTCTGGCCATCGCCATGGCCCAGTCCGGCGGCCTGGGCGTTCTGCACCGCAACATGACCATCGAGGAGCAGGCCGATCAGGTCCGCGCCGTGAAACGCTATGAAAGCGGGATGGTGGTAAATCCGGTGACGGTCGGACCCCAGACGACCCTGGGCGAAGTGCGCCAGATCGTCGAGGCCAAGAAGATCACCGGCTTCCCCGTCGTCGATCCCGACACCGGCAAGCTGGTCGGCATGCTGACCCACCGCGACATGCGGTTCGAAAACGATCCGAACGTCACCGCGGCTTCGTTGATGACCACGGGCGACCTGATCACGGTGCGCGAGGGCGCCGGGCGTGAAGAGGCGCGCGAACTGCTGCACACCCGCAAGATCGAACGTGTCATCGTGGTCGATGAGGATTATCGGGCCGTCGGCTTGATCACCATGAAGGACATCGAGAAGGCTCAGGCCTTCCCCAGCGCCGCCAAGGACGAACAGGGGCGCCTGCTGGTCGGCGCCGCCTCCACCGTCGGCGACGCCGGGTTCGAGCGCGCGATGGCCCTGGCGGATGCGGGCTGCGATGTGGTGGTGATCGACACCGCCCATGGTCACTCGGCCTCGGTCGCCCAGGTGGTCGAACGGATCAAGCGCGAGAACAACCGGCTGCAGATCATCGCCGGCAACGTCGCCACCTATGACGCGACGCGGGCCCTGATCGACGCGGGCGCGGATGCGGTGAAGGTGGGCATCGGCCCCGGCTCCATCTGCACCACCCGCATCGTCGCGGGCGTGGGCGTGCCGCAGCTGACGGCGGTGATGGACTCCGCGCGCGCCGCCAAGGGCACGGGCGCCTCGGTGATCGCCGATGGCGGCATCAAATATTCGGGCGACCTGGCCAAGGCCATCGCGGCCGGCGCCAATGTCGCCATGATGGGTTCCATGTTCGCCGGGACCGACGAGAGCCCCGGCGAGGTCTTCCTGTACCAGGGCCGGTCCTACAAGTCGTACCGCGGCATGGGCTCGGTCGGCGCCATGGCGCGTGGCTCGGCGGATCGGTATTTCCAGAAGGAAGTCTCGTCCGAGAAGCTGGTGCCCGAGGGCATTGAGGGCCAGACCGCCTACAAGGGGCCGATCGCGCCGGTGCTGCACCAGTTGGTCGGGGGGCTGCGCGCCTCGATGGGCTATGTCGGCGGCGCCAACATCCGCGACTTCCAGAACCGCGCCCGCTTTGTGCGCATCACCGGGGCCGGCCTGCGGGAAAGCCACGTCCACGATGTGATGATCACGCGTGAAGCGCCCAACTATCGGCAAGGGTAGGCGACCATGACGACCGAACTCACCTATCTGGCCCTGACGCTGATCCTGGCCCTGGTTCAGATCTTCCTGCCCGCCGGGGCGCGGACGGCCGAGTTCGGCTCGAAATGGAATGCGGGTCCGCGCGACGAGACGCCGGAGGCGAAGAAGCCGCTGACCGGCCGTCTCGAACGTGCCGAGGCCAATCTGTATGAGACTTTGCCGCTGTTCATCGGCGCGGTGCTGATTGCCCATGTCATCGGCGCGTCCAGCGCCCTGACGGTGTGGGGCGCAGCGCTCTATTTCTGGGGGCGGGTGGTCTATGTGCCGCTATACGCCTTCGGCGTTCCCTATATCCGGTCGCTGGTCTGGGTGGTCTCGCTTGCGGGGCTGGTCATGGTCCTGGCGTCCCTGTTCTTCGTTTGAAAGCCTGAATTGACCCCAGCCGCTCGCCTCGCCGCCGCCGCCTCCGTCCTGGACTCCATCGCTCAGGGCCGCCAACCGGCCGAGGCCGTCATGAAGGCCTGGGGCACGGCCAACCGCTACGCCGGGTCCAAGGACCGGCGCGCCATCGCCGACCGGGTCTACAAGGTGCTCCGCGCGCGCGGCCGCCTGTCGTGGATAATGGGCGGGCGTGAAGACGGTCGGGCTCTGGTCATCGGTTCGCTGCACGCCATCGACGGCCTGTCGCTGGAAGAGATCGAGGCCTTGCATTCGGGCGACGGCTATGGCCCGCGCCCGCTATCCAAACAGGAGCGCAGCCGCATCACGGCGGGGCAGGGCGAACTGCCGGGCTGGGTCGCCGCCGGCCTGCCCGAATTCGTGGTCGAGGATTTCAAGGCCACCTTCGGCGACCGCTGGGCCGAGGAAGCCCACGCCCTGATGGCGCCGCGCGCGCCCATCGACCTGCGCGTCAATGATGCAGCCGCCACGGTCGATGAGGTCGAGGCCGAGCTGAAGGCCGCCGGGCTGGACGTTTCACGCACGCCCTGGTCGGCCGTCGGCCTGCGCGTGCCGTCGGAACCGCCGCCCAATATTCAGGCGCTGGAAGGCTTCAAGGCCGGCCGGTTCGAAATCCAAGACGAAGGCAGCCAGGTCGTCTGCTGGCTGGCGGGCGCCGCACCCGGCATGACGGTGGTGGATTACTGCGCCGGCGGCGGCGGCAAGACGCTGGGTCTGGCCCAGGCGATGAAGGCGCAAGGCAAGCTGGTCGCCTCGGACGTCGTCAACAAGCGGCTGGAGAACATTCGTCCTCGCCTGATGCGCGCGGGCGTCGAGGCGGACCTGGTGTTGATCGGTCAGAACGGCGGGGGCCTGGAGGATTTGAACGGCCAGGCCGATCTGGTCTTCGTCGATGCGCCCTGTTCGGGCTCGGGCACCTGGCGCCGCCGCCCCGAGGACGCCTGGCGTCTGACGGCCGAAGAGGTCGAAAAGCTGCACGGCCTGCAGGTCCGCATCCTTGGCCAGGCCGCCAAGCTGGTGAAGCCGGGCGGCCGACTGGTCTATGTCACATGTTCGATGTTGGCCCGCGAGAACGAGGCCAGCGCTGACGCCTTTGAGGCCGCCCATCCCGAGTTTCGACCTCTTCCGATCCTCCCCCGCGAAGCGGGGGAGGGGGACCACGCGCAGCGTGGTGGAGGGGCCGAGCACAGTTCCGGCGCCAGGGATGCGTCCGCCCCCTCCACCGCTTCGCGGTCCCCCTCCCCCGTGAACGGGGGAGGATTTTTGACGCCGACCGCCCGCGAGAAGTTCGCCGAACTGGCGTCCGGGGCGCGCCTGCGCCTGTCTCCGGCGTCGGCCGACACCGACGGTTTCTTCGCCGCCGTTTACGAGCGCGCGGCATGAAGCTGGCGCGGCATGGCGGGGTCTCGCTGCTCTATGTCATGGCCGCGCCCGCCGAATACGGCCTGCATCTTCAGGCCCGCATCCAGCCCCTGATGACAGGGATCGGTCCGGTCGAGGCCGCCGTGGTCCTGAGCGCCGCCCTCGCGCGGCTGGAGGCGGCGGGCGATCTGCCGGATCTGATCGTGTCGCTGGGCTCGTGCGGGTCGCGGGTGCTGGAACACGCGACCGTCTATCAGGCGTCCTCGGTCGCCTATCGCGACATGGACGCCAGCCCGCTGGGCTTCCCGAAAGGCGTGACGCCATTGCTGGATCAGCCCGCGGCCCTGGCCTTGCCATGCCCCATCCCAGGCGTGCCGACCGCGACCCTGTCGACGGGCGCCGACGTCATCTCCGGCGCCGCCTATGACCTCATCGACGCCGAGATGGTGGACATGGAGACCTGGGCCCTGGTCCGCGCGGCACAGACGTTCGGACTGCCCCTGATCGCCCTGCGCGGCGTCTCCGACGGGCGGGCCGAGCTGAAGGCGCTGGAGGACTGGACCTCCACCCTGCACCATGTGGACCAGAACCTGGCCGCCGCCGTGGACGGTCTGGTCGCCCTGCTGGACGCCCATGGCCTCGCCGCGCTTGAAATTCCGGCCCTCCAAGGCCAAGACCCCGCGCAACTCTCCCCGGAATCGATCCCGTCATGACCACGCCGCAAGACCACCGATCAGTCCTCATCGTCGATTTCGGCAGCCAGGTGACGCAGCTGATCGCGCGCCGCCTGCGCGAGGCCAGCGTCTATTGCGAAATCCATCCGTTCCAGAAGGCCGAGGCCGCCCTCGCCGCCATGAACCCGGCGGCCATCATCCTGTCGGGCGGCCCGGAGAGCGTCCATGAGGAAGGCAGCCCCCGCGCGCCCCAAGGCGTGTTCCAGGCGGGCGTGCCGGTGCTGGGCATCTGCTATGGCGAGATGACCATGTGCGAACAACTGGGCGGCAAGGTCGAGGGTGGTCATACGCGCGAGTTCGGGCGCGCCGAGATCACGGTTCAGAAGTCCTCACCCCTGCTGGCCGACCTGGCCCCGGTCGGCGAAGAGGAGACCGTCTGGATGAGCCACGGCGACAAGATCGTCGCCATCCCGCAAGGCTTCGACGTGGTCGCCTCGTCCGACGGTTCGCCCTATGCGGTGATCGCCGACGAGACCCGCCGCTTCTACGGCGTCCAGTTCCACCCCGAGGTGATGCACACACCGCGCGGCCACCAGATGCTGAAGAACTTCACCCACGGCATCGCCGGGCTGAAGGGCGACTGGACCATGGCCGCCTATCGCGACGAGAAGATCGCCCAAATCCGCGAACAGGTCGGCGACGCCAAGGTGATCTGCGGCCTGTCGGGCGGGGTCGACTCCTCCGTGGCCGCCGTCCTGATCCACGAAGCCATCGGCGATCAGTTGACCTGCGTGTTCGTCGACACCGGCCTGCTGAGGAAGGACGAGGCCAAACAGGTCACGACCCTGTTTAGGGAACACTACAACATCCCCCTGGTGCACGTTGACGCCTCGAAGGAATTCCTCGGCGAACTGGCCGGGATTTCCGACCCCGAGACCAAGCGCAAGACCATCGGCCGCCTGTTCATCGAGGTGTTCGACCGCGAATCCGCCAAGATCGAGGGGGCCGAATTCCTGGCCCAGGGCACCCTCTATCCCGACGTGATCGAGAGCGTCTCTTCGTCCAGCGGCAAGGCCCACGTCATCAAGAGCCACCACAATGTCGGCGGGCTGCCGGACTATATGAAGCTGAAGCTGGTCGAGCCGTTGCGCGAACTGTTCAAGGACGAGGTCCGCGCCTTGGGCCGCGAACTGGGCCTGACCGACGCCTTCGTCGGCCGCCACCCCTTCCCCGGACCCGGTCTGGCCATCCGCATCCCCGGCGAGATCACCCCCGACGCCGTGGCGACTCTGCAGGACGCCGACGCCATCTATCTGGAAGAGATCCGCAAGGCCGGCCTGTACAACGACATCTGGCAGGCCTTCGCCGTCCTGCTGCCGGTCAAGACCGTCGGCGTCATGGGCGACGCCCGCACCTACGAAAAAGTCCTGGCCCTGCGCGCCGTCACCTCCACCGACGGCATGACCGCCGACTTCTACCAGTTCCCCTGGGACGTCCTGGCCCGAACGGCGACCCGGATCATCAACGAGGTCCGGGGCGTGAACCGCGTGGTCTACGACGTGACGTCCAAACCGCCGGGGACGATCGAGTGGGAATAATTCGGGGCTCTCGGCACCTTTCGAGATCGCTTCGAAAAGTGCCGATAAGGCGCTGACAACATTGTGAATTCTGTCGAGACCCTTCGAGATCATTCGGAGGGTCTTTTTTCATTTTACCGTCCTTGCTGACGGTATCGCCACGCATTGATCCGGCGGACTCCGGCCCATACCGTCAAGGGCACACCGAGGCCGGTGACGGTACTGAGATCGCCCAAGATGCTGATTAGGCGAGGAAAAACGTAGGAAACATCGGCCGATATCGACCAACTCCAGATCGAGGCGATTTTACCGTGCTTACCGACGCTGCACTCAAGAATTTGCGACCCAGATCAAAGCCTTACAAGAGTACCGACAGGGATGGAATGTACGCCTACGTCTCGCCCGGCGGCGCGATCTCGTTCCGCTACGATTATCGCTTCAACGGACGTCGTGAGACGGTGACCCTGGGCCGATACGGCCGTGCCGGTCTGAGCCTCGCCCAAGCTCGAGAACGGCTGATCGAGATCAAGAGGACGATCGCCGAAGGCGCGTCGCCGGCCGTGGAGAAGCAGCGTGCGAAGCGCAGGCTGAAGGAGGCCCGCAGTTTCGAGCATGTCGCCCAGGGATGGATGGATAAGGCGCCGATGGCGGACAGTACCCGCAACATGCGTCGGTCGATCTTCGACCGTGAGGTCCTGCCGAAATGGCGCAACCGGCTCCTGAGCGAGATCACCCCCGACGATCTACGGGCGCACTGCAAGACGATCGTGGATCGTGGGGCGCCGGCGACGGCGATCCACGTCCGGGACATCGTCAAACAGATCTACGGCTGGGCGATCCTTCACGGCGAGAAGATCGACAATCCCGCAGACGGGGTGGGCCCGGCATCCATCGCGACCTTCAGGCCACGCGACCGCTCCCTGTCGCCGTCCGAGATCAGGATCATGCTGACGCTCCTGGGCGAGGTCGCGACCCTGCCGACCATCCGACTGGGGCTGAAGTTCATCCTGCTCAGCATGGTGCGCAAGAGCGAGCTGCAGGACGGGATCTGGCCCGAGGTCGATTTCGAGGGTTCGGTCTGGTCCATTCCGGCTGCGCGTATGAAACGATCCCGGGCGCACAACGTCTATCTGTCCACGCAGATGCTCGACATCCTGGTGGCGCTCAAGACCTGCGCCGGGAACTCCCGATACATTCTTCCGTCGCGCTATGACGCAGATGCGCCGATGTCTCGGGCCACGTTTAACCGGGTGACCACTGCGATCGCCGACCGGGCGCTCGAGCAGGGGCTGCCGTTGGAGCCTTTCACCGTCCACGACCTGAGGCGGACAGCCTCCACCTTGTTGCACGAGATGGGCTTCAACTCGGACTGGATCGAGAAGGGCCTCGCGCACGAGGAGCGCTCGTCGCGCGGCGTCTACAATAAGGCGGAGTTCGAAGCGCAGCGCCGGCACATGGCGCAGCAGTGGTCCGACGCCGTCGACGCGTGGGAGGCGGGTCGGGTGTTTACGCCGGTGCTCGCGGTTCCGGAGGGCACCGGGCCCCGGTTCGATCCCCGCTCATGAAAGGCTGGCGGATGCGTCCACGCGTCACGGTGGGGGCGGGCCAGGCTCGCTGTTATCAACCCGGTCGGGGGACGGACCGGTAGACCGGAACTCGGGTGGTCGGTTCCGAACCCTGCGGCTCCGGGTCTAACGGCCCCCAACATCAGGGAGGGGCATTCCCTCCCGTTTCCGCAGGCGGCAACCGGTCCCCGACTTGATCCGCGCGCGCGAGGTGGTCCGCATCCAGTCGGTAGTTAGATCGCAGGAAGGCCAACTCCGTCCGCACGCGCTCGGGGGTTTCGCCAAGCCCTGCTTCAAACTCCAGCTTGAGGAGACGGTAGTCGATCGACTCCGGATTACGGTCGCTCAGCCAGGTCATGACGTCCAGCGCGGTGCGACGATCGTCGATCTTGTCGTAGCAGAGCGCGAGATGGCGCGTGGCGTCTTCACGGGAGACAGAGACCGCAGGGCCATCACATACGGCCCAGAGGAGCTCGGAGGTGACGCCGGACGGATCGTCGGGCGCCAGCTCGGTGAAGAGCATGACCGCCACGCCGGCGACGTCGCCGACATCGAGCAGGGCGTCCACGACGGACTGTCGCGCGCTGAAGACCGAGGGCGCCGAGATCCTCTCCAGCCCTGAGCGGATCTCCTCACGTAGGCGCAGCAGGTCTGTCTCGAACCAGGCATTGCTGACGGCGAGCCCCGGGTCGTTGAACTGGCTGTACAGCACCAGTCGCGTCAGGAGCCTCTGGTCAGGCGAAAGGTCTTCCAGAAGATCGTCCCCGACCGGAGCCCAATCCGCGACGCCTGCCTCCTGGTTCGCGCGAGGAGAAACCTGGTCGCGTACGAAGATCCGCATGAGAGCAGTCCGGGCCCAGAGGCTGAGCCGTGGATGCCCTGTGGCGATCTCATCCTTGAGATAGGCGCGGACGAGCGGGTGCCATTGCGGGGCTGTCTCGGACAGCGCCTTGATCATCATCGGCCGGTGCAGCGGAAGGCGGCGACCCGTATAGGCCAGGAGGACCTCGGTCAGTGTATCGGATCCGCGTCGTCCCAGAGTGGCGATGAGCTGGAGCAGGCTGCTCTCGGCTTCGTCGTCCCCCGCCGCCGCCAGCGCCTCGACAAGCCAGAGATGGACGGATCGAAGCTCGATCCTGTGGCGACGCCAGTTCGATCCAGCCGTTTCTTCGCGGTCCAGGACCTCCACGACGGGCGCCTGCCGTTCGGCGGCGCGGAACCAGTCGAGCGTATCCTCCTGGTCGGCCGGCGGAGCCGCATTCCAGGCCGCGATGGCACCGTCAAAGCCGGCGCGGTCGAAAGCCGGCGGCGGCCAGTGACCGTCGACCTCGGGACGATCGGGATCGTAGGGCGTGCGGGGCGGACGAGGGGCGAGCCCGGTCACGCCGGGAACCCGCATGCCGTCAGCGGCGTAGTCAGCCAGCCAGAGTACGCCCTGACAGGCCTTGCGGAAGGCCGCTTCCTGCCGCTCCTGGAAGGCGAGGGCGTCGGCCGCCGGATAGGCGTCCAGTTGCCCCACGAGATCGGAAACGCCGATAGCCGTATCCGTATCGAGATGGCCGCCCATCTGGTTCCTGACGGGACGGAGGGCGGCCATGAAGGCGTCGAGATCGAAAGAGAGCAGGAAATCCTCGATGGGGGCCGCCGACTTTCCTCCGGCGCGGATCAGATCGTGGAGACCCGTCATGGCCTGGGGCGCCGAAGGCGTCGTTGGACGCGTCACCAGGCAATCGGTGAAGCTGACGATATCGGTGAGAAGGCGCGCCTTCACGATCCGGCGCACGCGCGGGAACCGCTCCAGCCGGTCCAGCAGGGCGCGCTCCGAGCGGATCCAGCGTCGCAAAAGGGCCAACTGTCCCGCACGCTCGTGAACCGGCGTGCCGTTCAGCATCGAAATCGTGTCGGGGCGGGACAGGGACAGGGCGTCGCTGGCGAACTCAGGACCTGCCGGCTTCGGCTCTCCGTCCCGCCAGTCTTCCAGCGCGCTGAGCAAGTCAGGGTCGGTCAGCTCTGGCGGAGGCGTGAAGGGGAGAAGGCCGGCGATGCCCAGGCCGACCAGCCGGTCGTAGATCTCGCGAGCTCCATCGACGAAGTAGTCGATCTTGGACGTCTCGATGTCCGTCCAGAGGGTGATCCGGTCTTCCAGGGAGAGGTCCTGAACGTGGGCGCTCATCCGGTGACGCAGAGTCAGGAAGCAGTTGTCGAATTCGCCAGCGTAGATTTCCTTGGCGGTATGGAAATCCGTTGTCGCGTGACCGGCCTGCTGAAGAGGCTTCTTCAGGGCGCGCGCATGGTCGATGAAATCCTTGGCCCTGACGAGGACGTGGCGGGCCATCATCCGCGCCGTAGCGGCATCCGGCGCATGGTCGGCCGCCAGCCTGGCCATCTGCAGTTCGTCGACGATGAACAGCAGCTTCTCAAGGCGCAAGGACAAGGACATGGGGGTGCGCCTGATCGGTAGTCGAATGAAGTCAGTGACCTATATTGGTAGGCGGAGACGGCCCGACAAGATCACGGACACGACGCTCCGCTTGCCTCCGCGGTCCTGACCGGACGGCTGCGCCTCAGGCGGACATCCGGAGGCCGGGCCGGGGTGATGGGCCGGGTCCGCCGCATCTCGAGCCAGGCCTCGACCTCTCCCAGGTCCCAGACAACGCAACGCGGCGTCAGGAGGAAGCGCTTGGGGAATTCGCCCTTCTGCTCCATGTCCCAGATGGTGCTGTCGGCCAGCGGGACCATCTGGCGCAACTCCGGCTTCTTAATTGTGCGGCGCAAGGGTGGGTGAGCTTGACCCATGGGTCGATCCTCCGGGTGACGACTCAAGGGAATCCGAAAGCCGCCGAAGCCGCCATCCGCAGCCGCGCCACCGCAGGTTTGCGGGTTGATCGTCACAGGCCCCCGCTGTCCGAGCTGAACGGATCCTCGTCAGTAACCGTCGAGGACGGCGATCACGGATTTCGAGACCGGCGAGAGCGGATCCAGTCCACAAGCTGTTGCAACCATCCCAGATCCGGGCCTGCCGTTGCTGCGAAGGTTCTCAGGGCGTCGACGTGATTGACCAGGAAGGCGCCAGCGGCGTTGGCCAACGCCGTCACCCCCCGCGCCAAGCCGGCGACGACAGGCGTCGCGGCCAGACCTCCGACGACGATCTGTTCGAACAGACCCTTGCCGACCTCGGCGACCGTAAAGGCGATCACGCCGCCGATGAAGGCGACGGCCGTCTGGTTGGACCGCGCGGGCTGGGGAGCCTGACCCGCCTGAGCCGCGACCAGGTCCGCCATAGTCCGAAGCTCCTCACCGAACAGGGCCTTGGTGTCTTTGAGGGCCTCGGTGATCTCTCCGAGAGATCGGGAGAGCGCTTCCTGCGTCTCCGGCGTCCGGCGATAGCGCGCCGAAGCGTCGAGGAGAGCCTGGCCCTCCGGAGAACTGGCGATCAGGACGCCGTGCAGCTCGCGAACCGTCTCCAGTGTCGCGGAGGAAGAACCTGGCAGGGGCGGGCGGTCGTCCGCCTTGATCGCGGTCTCGGTCCAGGTCGCCGTGTTCTCGAGAAGCACGCCCTCGCTGTAGATTTGCGCCACCGAGATCGCATCGGCGGAGAGGGCGCCGACGTAGCGCTGAACGGAGGCCAGCAACTCGGGATGGCCGTTGGACCCCGCCAGTTGGGCTGCGAGGTCGGCCGCCTGACCCTGAAGGCCGTTGAGCAGCGCGGGGTCCACCCCTGAAGAGGCGGACCAGCCCGACAGCTCGATTCGGTTCGCGTCATCACGCGAGAACAACGGCCCGGCCGGCTCGGGAACCGCTGCGAGAAGGTCGGAAAGCTCTCGTTCGGCGACGCCGTCCACATCGGTGGCGGAGCCTTCGACAGTCTCCGGATTGTCCTCGCCGTTTCCGCCGTCGTCCGGGTCGAACTCGGCCGCATCGTTTTCGTCTAAGCGACTGCCAATGCTCGCCCAGTCGACCACCCCGTTGCGTTCGACGCGCTCGACGGCGTCGTCGATCAGCATGTCGTCCTCGTCGGGGAACCGGTCGGCGATCTGCTCGCGCGCGTCGTATGGACCGTCCATCCAGATGTAGCCGCCTTCGCCACTGTCGTGGGGCTGGCTGTTGGCCGGATCCTCGTAGCGGGCGAGAAACCACTCGATCATGCGCTGGACGCGGCCCTCGCGATCCTCCGCCATGTCGCTCAGATCCGAGAAGGACAGGCGAAAGTTCTCGAGCAGCTGGTGAGGCCCGACATCATGATCGTCGTCGTTGTAGGCGCCGAGCGGATACTCGCTGACCGTCCAGGCCAACTGGCCGAGCTCCGGATGATCGATCACCGCCTCATAGGTGATCTCCGGCCCCATCTGACGTTCGTCGGCGCCGACCTCCTGCCAGTCCAGCTCATCCGGCTCGATCGTGTAGATTTCGCCGGTGTCGGCGTGGCGGATGCGGGCGAGGCCGCTGGCCTGGATGGACATCGAAGGGCTCCTGGGGGGCTTCAGACCAGTCGTTCGATGTTGTCGATGTAGCTCTCAAGGTTGGCCGGGTAATCGACGGCGCCCCAGTAGCGGGCGACGGGCGCGCCCACGCGCCGGATCACGATCTTGTCCAGCGCAGGATCGAGACCGGCGACGATCGCACGCGCCACCGTGACGATCGAGGCCGGCGCGTCGAACAGGGCGAAGGAGGTGGTCTCATCCCAGTAAGCTCCGTCCCAAGCGCTGATCGCGTCGTAGATGGACTGGCGTCGCTTGTTGTCGTCACCCTTGGTGCGCGACGGCGCCTTCTTCACCGAAAAGCTCAGCCAGTACGATACGAGGGCCAAGGACATCTCCCCATTGCGGTCGTGGTTATTGGCCATTCCAGATGGGAGCGTGACCGTAGCGGCGCAAGCGACGGCTTGACCCAGGCACCCGGGATGCCCGAATCGATGGGAATGAGTTAGGCGAGGCCGCTGGTCGCAACCGACCTCGCGTACAGCCGCGGCCCGTCGCCGACCCGCCGTCGGTCGGGCCGCATCCTTTCACGTCCGAGGAGGCCGGCGATGAAATCCCTGATCGCACTGTCGCTGACCGCAAGCCTTCTGTCGGGCTGCGCCGGGTTGTCGGCCCCCGGCGATGCCGGGCGCATCACCGTGGCGAGCTGGAACCTCGAGCATCTCGCCGAGCGGGATGGGGAGGGCTGCCGGCCCAGAACCGAAGCCGACTACGCGGAGCTGCGGCGCCACGCCGAGGTTCTGAACGCCGATGTGATCGCCTTCCAGGAGGTGCAGAACGAGGCGGCGGCCGCGCGCGTCTTCGACCCGGCCCTCTATGAGATCGTCATGTCCAAGCGGCCGCCGAGCGAGCGGGGCGGCGAATGTCGCGGGCGGCCGGGACTTCACATCCAGAACCAGGCCGTGGGCTTCGCCATCCGCAAGGGCGTTCCTTGGCGCCGCAATCCGGACCTGTCGGCCCTGGCCCTGGGCAACCCGGATCTGAGGTGGGGCGTCGACATCACCGTCGCCCGGGGCGCGCCTCTGCGGCTGCTGGCGGTGCACCTCAAGTCCGGCTGCAACTCCGGTCGTTCGCCGACCGATCCGGACTGTCCCGTCCTGTTCGACCAGGTTCCGGTTCTGGAGCGCTGGACCGAGGAGCGGGCGCGGGCCGGCGAGGCCTTCGCGGTGCTGGGAGACTGGAACCGTCGGCTGGCTGCGCGCGGCGACGAGGCCTTCGCCGATTTGAATGACGGCGATCCGGCGGGGACCGCATTGACCCTGACGGCCGGCGACACAGCCGCGACCTGCAAGGCGCGCTATCGCGAGTACATCGACTTCATCGTTACCGGCGAGGCGGCGACGTCGCGGCTGGAGGTAGGCTCCTACGCGGAATACACCTACGGCGGCATTCCCGAGGACCGCCATCCGTCGGACCACTGCCCGATCTCCGTACGGATTCAGGGCTAGGGCGGCGCGCCGATCGCCGGCCCTGACCGCCGCCGCTCCGGCGGGGGTCAGTGGAGCCTGTCGCGGTCCGTTCGGACGGTCATCACCAACGAGTCGATCATGACGTCGACTTCGGCCAGCAGGTCGGCGGAGTCGGCTGCGCCGAACCGATCGACAGCGGCTTCCCGCCACGCCGCCCGAAGCAGCTCGCGCGCATCCTCCGGCGCAAGGTCCTCCAGATAGATCAGGCCCCGGTCCGCCAGCAGCCGGGTCGCAACGATCCCGGCACGGCGCGCGAGGTCCGCGCCGACCTCGTCTTCGTCGGGTGCTGGAAGACGGGGCATGCGGTCTCTCGCGGATCGGCCGACCAGAACGGCGGCCTTCACGCTACACCGGGGCGAGGGGATCGTCGCGGTCGGGCTCATTCGAGCGGCGGAAACTCGTCCTCGATCTGACGGTTCAGAATGACCCGGTCGTCCAGGAAGTAGTGGAGCGCCTCACGGATGCGCTGGCCGTGGGCGATCATCTCCGCAGGCCAGTGCGTCGTGTCGACGAAGGCCAGGTCCTCGGCGCCGCCGCGTTCTTGCGCCTGTCCCAGTCCGATGGCGATGATCTTCTGCAGCTCGGGCCGGGCGGCCTTGGCCGCGAACATGCGCAGCTGCATCGACTGCACCCGCCTGTACCGGTACTCGCGGTCCCCTTCGCCCACGTCGCGAGGCTGGATCAGGAGCATATAGGTCAGGTCCGGGGACGAGGATGGGATCAGGGCCGCGCCGCCCGGCCCCTCGATCCGCTCGACGATCGCCATCGACAGCAGGCGGCGGTTGAACCGGTCTTCCGCCGCCATGAACCGCAGAACCCTTTCGAAGTCCGGCACGGGGATGTCATTGCCCTGTTCGAGGTCGACGGCGACATAGCCTTGATAGATCCGTTCAATCAGGCGGTCCCAGAAGACGCTGATCCGATCCCGGAGCCGGCCCTCCACATATTGCGGGTGTCGCTGCAGTCCCGCCCACAAGTCCGGGGCGACGGTAAGCGGAGGACCCTCGGCCGGAAAACGGCGCTGGTTGAGGATGTAGCCCGCCAGAAGGTCGCTTTCGCAGGGGGCGCTGGCCAGACCGTCACGCGCGATCAGGGCTTCCTTCGCCGTTAGGTAGGCGATCAGGTCAGGCGCGGTCGACAGCTCCGTCAGGACGTTGTCGAGGGTCACCTGATCGAACACATGGACCCAGCCTCGACATTCGTCGATACGGCCGGTCGCGAACCTTTCCGCATCCCCGGCGACGGCGGGCTGAAGCCGCAACCCCGCCAGACCCTCAGCCCGCGCCGCCTCGGCCGCCGCCGGCGCGACGCAGATCCGGTGCACGATCCGGCGATCCAGCGGCGGCAGCGCGATCGGCAGCGCGGTCTCGAGGCGCGCATCCAGAAAGATCTGCTCGGGGAAGCGCTCCATCCAGCGCTCGGCGCGATTGATCTGGTGCGCCGAATCCGCGATTGCCCTGCGATAGTAGCGGGACCAGTTCAGGCGCGCGTCCGGGCCTTCCGGATAGGCGGCGCCCTTGTCCGAGAAGATCAGCACATGGTCGCCGAACACGACGAGAATGTCGGTGAGCTCGCTGTTGCGCTTCATCCAGAGATTGGGCCAGGTCCACAGGCGCAGGAAGGACCGGTCGGCGAGGGCGGCGAGGGCGCGCTCCGACTGATTGATGCCGCCGGCCCGCTGAAATCTCGGGCCGATCATGGATGGCGGCGGGGTCGGATCGGCGCAGGGGTCATGTCGGCAGGGAAGACGCCACATGGTCGATGGTCAAGGCGGGCGCCGGCAACAAGGGACGGCGGGTTTCGGGTCCGGGGCGGACCGGTTAGCGTGCCGCATGGTCGATCTTCGCGAACCGCTGGCGTTCACGGGCCGGCTCGCCCGGGGCGAGCTCGGCCAGGACGTCGCGTTCAGGCTCTCGCTGACGCCTTCGGGAGCGTTGATCTTCGACTTCGACCCCCTGCCGTTCGACAGGGACACCGCATGGCTGCGCGACCGCGACGACGGTGATGCGGTCACCTATTTCACCCTTGTCGCCTCGGCGGGCGAGATCCGGTTCACGACCGGGCATCTACACCTGAACGCGAAGGTGCATGTCCACCAGGACGGTTCCTCCCTCGACCTGAAAGGCCAGGCCCAGCTTGCGATGCTGAGCGTCGCCCGGACGGACGAACAGCCCTATCTGCGAATGGGCGTGCGCGGACTGCAGGGGTTCGGGCGTCACACGGTCGAGACGCCGCTTGGCGACGTGCTCATCGGTGGGGATCCGAACCGCACGGACGACGATCGCATATCGGGCTTCATCATCCTTGTGGCCTCGTCCCCGATCGCTGACCTGCCCGCATGGCGTGAAGAGGCGGGGCGTCTGCTCGAGTACCTCCGGCGAATGATGAGCTTCGCCAGCGGACGGAACCTGAAGGGGCCGACCCTGGAATATGCGACCGGCGTGGAATGGACGCTGGAGATTCTGGGGCAGGCCGACGGGGGCGACACCCATCAACCCGTCATCCACTTCCTCGATCAAAAGGACTTCGTGCGGGCCGCTGTCGATGCCTGGTTCAAGCCCGCCTTCAAGGTCGAGCAGCTGATGTTCGCCCTCGAATGGTATGTGATGGCGGCCGGTTATACGGAGATGCGTCTGGTGCAGGCCATGACCGTTCTGGAGAATCTCAGCCACGCCAATCTGACGACGCTCCAAAGCCAGTTCCTTTCGCCGCAGCGGTTCAGACGCCTTGCCAGAGACCTCCGCGCGGCGGCCCCACCCGCAGACGAAGATCCCGCACTCGAGGCGTTTCTGGAGGCCCTGCCGGGAAAGCTGGCCGATCTGAACCGGCGGCCTCTGAAGGACAAGGTGCGCTTGCTGATGACCAAATGGGCGGTCCCCGTCGGCGATCTCGATCTCGGTGCGCTGGACCGTGCGGTCAACGTCCGCAACGAGATCGTCCACAGGGGTCACTATCGTGCGGACGAGCCCCGCACGGCGGACGACGCCGGCCTTTGGCCGCATGTCCACTTCGTCCGCGAGATCATAGCCCGCATTGTCTTCGCGATGATCGCGTACAAGGGGGCGAGGATCGGCTGGATCGGAGGCTACCACCTCACCCGGTTTCCTCCGGGCGAACCATGATGGCGGGAGGGCGCTGGCGCAGTCCGCCCCAGGATCGATGGGACTTCCCGTGGTCGCGGGAGGAGCCGTGTCCCTGCTACAGCGGGCAGTCCTTCGGCGCCTGTTGCCTCGGCTCCGACGGCAATCTCCGTTTCGAGCCGGAGAGCCTTCAGCCGCCGCCTCCGGCCACAGGCCACGCCCACCCGCGGTGCTATCTGAACAGTTCGAGGGACTGCTCCGCCGACATCAGCCGCGAGCACTACATCAGCCGGGGGTTGATCAGCCGTCCCGGTCTGAAGGTTCGCGGCATGCCATGGCAGGTCGAGCCGGTCATGGAGACCTCGGCCGACGCCCTGACCTCGAAGATCCTGTGCCGGCGCCACAACTCGGCGCTCTCGCCGCTCGACGCCCATGCCCAGCGCGCCTTCCTCGCCTTCGAGGCCGCCCAGGCTCACGCAGGCAAAGCCTCCCTGTCCCGCAAGCGGCTCTCCCTTCTCATCTCGGGGGAGGCGCTGGAGCTTTGGGCGATGAAGACGATCGCGGGCCTGTTCGCCACGGGGATGGACTTCAAGGTTGGGCCGCACCGGTTTCGCGACTTTCCCCCGCCGATGACGGACATCGCGGACGAGCTCTGCGCGACGCCGCCCCGAAGCCTGGTGCGTCTGGAGATACCGCTGGAGCGGGACGCCCATGAAGCGTCCCTCGGCCGGTCGGCCGTCTCGACCCTCCCGGTCATCGACGAGGCCCAGGGACGGATGGTCGCGGTGATCTTCCGGCTGCAGGGTCTTGGGCTCAAATTTCATCTGGAGCCGTCGGTGGCCGATGCAGCCCCACGGCCGCACATGATCGACGTTATCGGCCGCGACCGCAGCAGCCGGATCTACGTCGCCTGGGCGCACCCCGGGCCCGGTTGTATCGTCTCGTTGAAGATCAAGCCGCCGACGACGGGCGAGCGGGAAGACCGACAAGCCTCGCAGAAGCGCTAAGGGCTCCGCCCTCGCGCGGGTCAGGGTGCGCGGCTGCGCCGCCGGATCGGCCGGTCTCCCCGGCCTTCCGCGCCGGCGACGAGCATCACCTGCATCATCGGGGTCAGGCTTGTGCAGGCCGGGTGATCCCCCTCCGGCCGATCCGCCCTGGCCCTTGCTACCCCGGTCTCGCCGACGGGCAGGGTTTCAGGCGCGCGCCTCGCGTGCCTGCAACCCTTGTCCAAAGGAGGCAGACATGACTGCTCAATCCACCCAAACCTATATCCCTGCGGCGGCTGGCGCCGCCGCTCTGGCGCTGGTTCCGGCATCGGAGCCGGAGCATGGCGCCGAGATCGTGGTTCCGCTGAACCGTTTGAAGGCGTCGCCGAAGAATGCGCGGAAGGTCCCGCACAGTGCGGCGACTATCGAGGCCTTCGCCGCCTCCATCAAGGTCAAGGGGGTTTTGCAGCCGCCCGTGGTCGAGATCGAGCGCGACGCGGACGGGAAGGCCACCGGGGCCTATCTCGTGACCATCGGGGAGGGGCGGCGTCAGGGGCTGAGGCTTTTGGCCAAGCGCAAGCAGATCAAGCGGACCCATCCGGTGCGCGTGATCGTGGACAGCGAGAACGACGCCCACGAGATCAGCCTCGACGAGAATATGACCCGCGAGGCCATGCACCCCGCCGACCAGTACGAGGCCTTCCGGAGGCTGGCGGAGGAGAAGGGCTACGGCCCGGAGGAGATCGGCGCCCGGTTCGGGGTGTCGGCCCATGTGGTCCGCCAGCGGTTGCGGCTGGGCTCGGCGGCGCCCGAACTGATGACGGCCTATCGGGCCGGGACGCTGGCGCTGGATCAGCTGATGGCCTTCTGCGTCAGCGAAGATCAGGACCGCCAGCGTCAGGTGTTCGAGCAGATGGGGGCCTATATGCCGGTTCACGCCATCCGCCGCGCCATGACCGAGGCCAAGGTCAGGAGCGATGACAGGCGGGTCCGGTTCGTCGGGGTGGAGGCCTATGAGGCCGAGGGCGGGGCGGTGCTGCGCGACCTCTTCACCGAGGACGGCGGCGGCTGGCTTGAAGACCCGGTCCTGCTGGACCGGCTGGTGGCGGACAAGCTGTCCGGACTGGCGGACGAGACGCGCGAGCGCGAGGGCTGGAAATGGGCCGAGGCCGGGTCCGAGTATGCCGAGGTCAGCGCCCTGGGCCGGGTCTATCCGGTCGAGGTGGCCCGTTCCGAGGCCGAGACGGCCCGCATCGCCTCCCTGTCGGAGGAGTACGACCGCATCGTCTCGGAGGCAGGCGCGGACGGGCTGACGCCCGAGGCCGACGCCCGGCTTGAGGAGATCGATGCGGCCCTGCAAGCCTTCGGCCCCGACTTCGATTATCCCGACGAGATCAAGGCGAGGGCCGGGGTCATGGTCCTGCTGGGTCATGACGGTCTGGCCCGGTTCGAGCGGGGTCTGGTCAGGGCCGAGGATGCGGTCAGCGACCGGGCGCCCGATCCCGATGCGCCCGAGGTCGAGGGCGAGGACGATCGTTCCGGCGAGGTCGGGGAAGAGCGTCGGGAGGAGGAGCGGGCGGACGAGGGCCGCGCCCTGTCCGATCGGCTGGTCATCGACTTGACGGCGCACCGCACCATGGGTTTGCGCGACGCGGTTCAGGCCGATGTCGATGCGGCCCTGACGGCGGTGGTCCATGCGCTGGCCTTGCAGGTGTTTTATCCGAACTATGGCCTGTGGACACCGCTGCAACTGCGTCTGACCGTGACCGGTCTGGACCGGCTCGCGCCGGGCGTGTCCGACGGCCCAGCCGGTCGGCGGGTGGCGGACCGGTGCGAGACATGGGGCGCGCGTCTGCCCGAGCGTGCCGAAGACCTGTGGGCCGTTCTGGCGGGCTTTGCGTCCTCCGACCTGCTGGACCTGATGGCTTGTTGCGCGGGCGTGGGCCTGTACGCCGTGCGCGACCCCCACGACCGCAGGCCGGGTGCGCTGGCGCAGGCCGAGACCCTCGCCACGGCGGTCGGTCTCGACATGGCCGGGACGTGGTCCGCCACGGCCTCCTCCTACTTCTCCCGCGTCCCCAAGACGCGGGTGCTGGAGGCCGTGACCGAAGCGGCGGGCGCCGGGGAGGCGGGGCGGATCGCCGAGTTCAAGAAGGGCGATATGGCCGAAGCGGCCGAACGGTTGGTCGAGGGCAAGGGCTGGCTTCCGGCGGTGCTGCGCACCGTCTCGGACGCGGCCGAGCCGAACGGTGATCCGGCGGGTGGACCGGACGCGCGAGAGACGGTGGTTGACGCGGAGACGTCCACCCCGTCCGATGACGACGCCTATCGCTTTGCGGCCGAATAGCCGCCGGGCGGGATTGAGGGGTAAAAACTCGCCGCGCGCCCCTGGGGGCGCGCGGCTTTTTCGTTGTCGCGACCGCGCACGATGGAGACGCGACAAGAGCGGATAGGATGGCGTTCAGGCCGTCCGGGCGATGCCGAGCGGTCCTTCCTTCGCATTGACCTTGATCTCCCGGAAGCCGTCGAAGATCGGCGTGGGCTCGGCCGCCTTCAACATCGGAATGACGCCGCTCTCCAGACCCTGGAGCATCAGGCTCGCCGATGTGTCCGCCATTCCAAGCGCTCGATTGATCAGACTCTCCTTGCCGGTATCTGCGCTCGCATAGATCAGGGTCGCATTGGGCGGCAGGAAATGGTCCTCGACGACCGGCTTGGTTCGCTCGTTGTAGGCGCGAAGATTGCCCAGGTCGGAGTCCACGATCACGCCGACACGGTCCGAGGCGGTAAAGAAGCCTCGCCTGCGAAGCGAGGCCAGCGCCGTCAGCCACCCGAAATTCTCCCGCTCCACCCTCAGTTCGTCGAACTGGAGGCACAGCGGCACGTCGAACCGCCATCCGGTCTCGAGGCCCGCCGGACCGGGTATGCCTTCGCGATGGAGCGTCACCACGCCGGTCGCCGAGATCATGCGCCCATGCACCAGCCGGGAGTTGGTGTCGACGGCGCAGACCCGGTCGAAATTGGCCAGCAGGGCCGGGGTCTCGTCGAACGACAGGTCTGGATTGGCCTGCGGAATGCGCGACACGACCTTGGGGCCTTTCGGGCGGGCGTACGAACGCTCGGAGTAGACGTTGACCATCTCCTGCTCGAACCGAAACCCGCCGGTGCGTTCGTCGATGCTGAACCGGATCTCGCTCACCGGGCCGGCCGTGGTGGCGTAGATGTGCTCGTCGCGCGGTTTGCGCGCCTGTTCCCGTTTTTTCTTGCCCATGGTCCAGCCTCCGTCCGATGGAGATGGTCAGGGGACGCTCCGATTCAACCATGCCCTCGTCGGCCAGAGGGTCGCATCGGTTGCGAATGGGGCTTCCCGTGCCCATCTGCACAGGAAGCCCGGGGACGTCGGGCGTCCATTCCTCTGTGGAGGGTCGATCACCTACCTGCCTGCGTTCTGCCTGACCTTCATCGTTCAGGCCCTTCTCCGCACCGCCATCAACGCAATCCTGCGTCTCAAGGGAGAAACGGCCATGACCCGACTGAAAACCTGGACCAAGACCACGCTTCGTAACGTCCCACGCGTCGCGGCCGACCTCGGCCTCAACTTCACGACTGCGGTGATCGCAACCATCGACGGCCTCGGCGGATACCGCCGGGGCCGTTTGCTTCTGCGGGCCTGATGGCCCGGTACGTCCAAAATTGACGCGTCTGGCCTTAAGGCTGGCCCTAACCAAAGAATCGGCAGGCAAGGTGGACCGATGGCGCTAACCCTTGAGCTTCCTGATCTGCTGGCCGCCTCGGACGAGGCGATGCAAGCGATGTTCCCTTCGTTCGATGGCTGCTGGAGCCGTCAGACACATCAGCTGCTGGCCGATCACGACACCCGCCTGCTCAGCCTCAACGACAACTGGGCCGGAACGCCGCAGAACTGGTTCTGCCCCGTCTGCAACCGGTACAAGGTCGATCTGGCCCGCAAGTCCGGTCAGGGCGTCCTTCTCTGCCGGCTCCACTGGCACCACGATCACCTGCGCGACTGTGGTGAGAAGATTCTCCGGCGCAGCGTGCCTGTTCTCGACGATCCGGCCGCTCGCGCCGTGCAGTTCAGTGCGGTCGCGGCATGCAAGACCTCCGCCGAGCGGTTCCATGAACGTCTCGTCTGCGAAGACTGCAACACCGCCGACGGGCGCGCCAAGGCGATGCTGAAGGGCGTCGTCCATCGTGACTTCAGCTTTGCGCCTTCGGAAATCGCCCGCTTCATCGTCGTCGCGCCGAACACCCCTCATGACGTGGTCGTCGAGAAGGCGAGGGCGATCTGGGACGAGGTCGCGGACGACATCGATGACCGCCTCGCATTCATGGAGAGCCTCGCCGCACGGGTCACGGCCGGGCGGCATGTGCGGGAAGGGTCGAACTATCGTCCGAACGAAACCCTGGCCCTCCTGGCCGATGTGATGAATGCGAAGTCGGGCTCTTCGTCCAGCATCTACAGCTTCCAGACTGCCTTCTCAGAGAGGTCGACCAGAGACGACGCGGCAGGAACGTCAACCCGCCCGAAGACTCGCCGACGGGTGCGCATTCCCACCCAGGAGGATCTGGCGACGTTCAACGCCACCCATCCGGCCGATTCCCAATGGTGGGCCGGTGGGCCGGACTGGACCTGCGCGGCCTGCGGCCGTAGTCGTTTCGAGATGCTGCGCATCTCCAACGCCGGCGAGTGGACCGCCAGCGCTCACCGTCGCGCTGTTCAGACTCCTGAAGACCGCCCTGAGGCACTTCACTTCCGACACGGCTGGTACGGCGCCGGTCCGACCTACCGGGGCGAGGAGATCGTGTGGATCTGCAAGGACTGTCGACAGGTCATCACCGACACCAAGACCGCGGGCGAGGGGCTGGGCGACGACTGCCTCACCCACGACGATCTCCGCGCCGTCCTTGTCGACATCCGGCCGCACGAGCGGCCGGTTCACGATCGTGCGTCCGCCGCGCTGCGCGCCGCAGGGAATGCGTTTCACGTTTCGGGCATCCGGGACCTCGATGCGCACCGCTCACGTTGCTGGACTGAAGCGGAGCGATACCGACAGCTGCGACACAGCGGCCTATCGGACTCAGACGCTCGCGGCTGGCTGGTCACCGAAATGGACGACCACCACCTCGACGCGTCGGAATATCCGGCTCTCCTGGATTGGCGACTGGGCGAGGCGGAGGCTTTCGCAGCCGCTTACGCCCTGTATCGATGGCCCCCGAAGCGCCAGGGCGGGTAGTCGCCGCCTCCGAATACCCGCTTTCGACCCGGCGACAGGTCACGCGAAGCTGTCCCAACAACGCTTGTTTCGTGAGGGATCGTCGTTCGCGGATTGCCGAACGACAGGATACGGTCATGCCGCATCCGCCCCTCGCGATAACGGGACTGCCTGATGAAGATCATTCAGCTGAACGACGACGCCTATTGGGCGGAACGCCGGATTGCCATGGCCGAGGAGTTTCCAGGATCGCGGATCGGACTTCGCATGGACCTCACACCCGAGGCCGTCGACGACTTTGAGGACGCCCTGCTCGCGGGATCAGAAGAGGCGATCCATCAGGTGCTCGCCGAGCACCCCTATCTGCTCCAGTACGCGACGCCGCGATCCGGCCACCACGGCCTCTGGGCCTATTCCAAGCAGGTCATCCGAACCCGTTCGGTCGATGGCGCGCCGGGGCTGATCCCCGACTTCCTCATCGTCACCCGTTCATCGCTCGGGGACTTTTGGCATGTGGTCGAACTCAAGCGCTTCGACGAACAGTTCAGCGACGCGCGCGGGACTGGCTACAGCAGCGCAGGTCACAAAGCCTTGGCCCAGTGCGCCGGGTATCTCGCCCACTTCCGGGAGTACATCGAGGCTATCCGGGTCAATGCCGGCGTCAGCAAGCTGACCCAGCCGACGGGGGCGATCATCCTCATGGGCGACTCCGAAACCGAAACCGATCAGCAGACCCGGAACCGCTCCAACTTCGTCAGAGCGTCGTCCACCATCGATGTGGTCACCTATCGCAGGCTCCTGTGGGGAGCGCGGTCCGAGGTCGGCTTTACCGAGCGGGGCCCCGGCCTGATGGCCATGACCTTCCAGTCCGTGGCGGCGCAGGACTGAGCAACGCTCCTGGCGGGCCTCGCACCACCGGAGCGGTGGCCAGGCTTCGTCAAACCTTAAGCGGTCTGACGTCCAGCCGAAACTCCCGCCTGTCCGGCACGGCTTCAAGAAACTCTACGCCGCCGAAGCCCCGTTCGATGATCCATGTTTGGACGCGCAGCCGATCTTCGGCGGTGCAGCGCGCGCCGAAGATGATCCCGTTCAGCCTCTCGGGCGGGAAGGCGTCGTGGCCCGACCCGGTCAACACCGAATGCCGATACATCCGGTACTCCTGCTCGTATTCCCAGAAGTCGGCCTTGGCCAAGGTCGCTTCGAACATCGCGTCATGGTCGCGCGTCGCGGTGATGCGGTTGATCACGGGGCGCTCCCGTGAATATCGCACCTTGTAGATCAGGCTTCCGGTGTTTTCTCCGATCGGCCGCGTGTCGAACCGCAGGCAGATGCCCGCGTGTGCGTCCGCGTAGTGAGACCACATCAGAACCTGATCGTTCGCCGCGCTCATGCAGCAGACGGCCAGCAGTTTGAGATGTTCGGCGCCGGCGGCGTGCATCTGGTCTTCGATCACGTCGCGCGGCTGTTTCCGCATCGCCTCGAGCAATTGGCGCCGGACCTCGGGCGGAGCCTCGGACAGATTCCCATCGATGAGGTGAACCAGATACGCGTCATACTCCGCATCCGTGCTTTCCATCGAGAAATGCGGATAGGAGTCGAAGGGATCGTTGAAGCTGTCGACGGTCGAGAACCACAGGCGGCTTTTGACGATGATGTCGCGCGTGAACGCTGCCGCTTCGCCGCGTAACGAACGATATTTGTATAGGTAGGGCGGCGGCTCCTCGAAACGCGGGCCGCCCGATCCGGGCGTCGTCATCAGTTCGGTTTCGTCACCGATGTGGTCGCTGCGCGCAGGACGGCGATCCGGGCCTCGCTGGCGTCCGTCACGATCTGCCGCAGCAACTCAATCCGTTCGGTCAGATAGGCCAGCTCTTCGTCGGTAATCCGGTAATGGCGCGAGTAACGGGCCTTCACATAGGCGGCGCGCAAAAGCTCGAAGCAGCGCTTCTGGAACTTAGTGTCCTGCGGCCAGACCTCGCGGAGCCGGGGCTCCAGTGGCTCAGTCATCTTCCGCAGGTTCACCAAATTGTGGCTCTTGGGGGAGTAGAGCGTCAGGACCAGCAGAAGGCCTTGGTAGAGGGTTTCGGTGGTTTGGTGGAGCAGAAACGCTGCATGCTTCACATCACCACTCGAAATGGCGAAAGCGGCCAGCCGAGCAAACCCTGCTTCGCCCTCTTTCCACTCTGCGAAATGCTCTGACGCTTCCTGAATGGCCGTTGTTGGGGGTAGTGGGCGCGGCTCCGAAAAGCTAACGCCGGGCGTGTCTTTCAGGACGACGCCGTCGCGCAGGATGTCGATGAAGAAGCCGCGGCCGTGCTCCAGCTTCCAGTTGAAGTCGTCCAGGCTGTGAACGATCAGGCTGACGGGGGTGCGCATGGCGCCGGCGGATAACTCGGCCGTCAGCCGCTTCTCGACGTCCTCCCAGAATTCGAAGTCTGTCAGGTCCTCGTGGTCGACCACCACGGCGATGTCGAAGTCCGAGAAGTACCGTCCGACAGGGTCGTGGACCCAGTCGCCGCGCGCATAGCTGCCGAACAGGATGATCTTGAGGATGCGGCCATTCTTCAGCCGGTCGGCGCGCCGCGTGGCGATCGCCTTGGCGAAACCCGTCTCGATGATCTCGACGGCGGCGTCGAGTTCTCGCTGCTTGGCCTGGGGCAATTGTCGGAGCGGGCGCTTCATGTCCGGAGTCTCCGAAATGCCGGGGCGCGGCGCAAGAGTCCAAACGCCGCGTGGGCGCGAAACCTATGCGCGCATGCGAGTCGCCGCTACGCTGATGTCGCGGGCGCTGGTTCCATAGGGCGGCGTCGGTTCGCCGTAGGTCCGGTTCGCCGGGAAATCGTCGCGGCGTCGCCTGAATGCTCCAGGCCTCCCACAGAGGTTCCAACGCCCGCACCTGTCCCTCATGTTCGGATCCGATCCGACCTGATCCGAGCGCCTCTCCAACATGAAGACACGTCCATGACGAAACCGCGCAATCATCACTATGTCCCGCAGTTCTGGCAGCGGGAGTTTGCGGGCGGGCTTTCGCGGGTCTGGGCGTACGACTACCAGAAGGACGCTGTCGAGCCGCGCTCGCCCAAGGCGATGATGCAGGAGCGCGACCTTTACACGGTCGATCGGGGCGGCGCGGTCGATGTCAGCCTCGAGACCGTCGAGCTTGGCCAGGTGGATGGGGATGGCGCCCAGCTTTTGAAAAGGCTGATCGCCGGCGAGACCAGCGCCGATCTCCGGACGGATTTCGCCGACTTCCTGGCCGTTGAGGCGCTTCGGATTCCCGAGATGGTCACACGCTACGGCGAGCTCTCGCAGGCGCTGATCCTGCAGCTGCTGGAGGCTCCTGTTGCGACCGACTACGACGACTTTGTCATGCGGATCCAGGCCAAAGGGGGCCGGGTGCTCTTTCTCGACGAGCCGGGTTTCAACGCCCTGCGCGTCGTGCCGCTGGCGGACATCGAGCAGTTCGTCGAGGCGCACATCGACGCTGTCGTGTCCGAGGATGGTGACAAGGATATTCCGCACACGGATGCGATCCGTGACCCGGCGGCGCGGAAGCAGATCGCCGACCGGCTGCTGGGTATGACCTGGACGGTCAAGCGCTTCGCCCGCCCCGATATCCTCCTGGGCGACACGGGAGTGATCTTCGAGAAGGGCGATATGGACAGCGGGTGGCGTGCGCCGCTGGCGCCGGGACTGGCGCTGTTCATCGACGCCGGAGCAGACCCGGCTCCCACGACCATTGCGGTCGATGCAGGACGCGATCACGAGATTGATAACCTGAACTACGAGACCGCCGCCCGCTCGACGCGGTGGCTGATCGGATCCTCCCAAGCCGTGGTCGAACGCTACGCCCCACAGGTTACAGGGTAGGGCCGAACCCTCACTCAAGACCGTGAAGGTAGTCGATCCGCATGCGCACCCCGTAGTTGGCTGTTTCACAAGCGCAGTCCGGTGGCGGCAGGATGTGGGCCGTCTCAGGGGTGAGCGCTTCCCCGTTCAGTTCGGCGCACGATGGGCAGACAGGCGGCAGCATGTCGTAGTTCAACAGCAGCGCCTCGCGCTTGAAGACGCCGTCTCGCACCAGCGCCTCCGCTCTATGGATCGCTCTCCAGCGCGAGACGGTGAACACCGCGCGGAGAAGCGTCAGCATATGGGCGTCCAGCGGATTGGCGCGTCCGGCTGCAGTGATCTCCGCCAGCGCCTCGTGACTCATGAACGCGTTGGCGCGCAGGCCGATTGCGCGGAGTTCATCCCGGGTGAGCAGTCGCCCTGACTTGCGATGAGCGGTGCAGAGAGCTCGCGGATGAAGCCCACGGTCATCCTGGAGCATGTCGATCAGGGCGGGGCGGGCAGCCGCGTTCAGATAACCCAGACGCTCGATCGCCTCGTCTATGGCGACCTGCAGAACTTGCTCATAGCCGGCGTTCAGAATCTTCGTCATGCCGTTGATCGAAGCGAAGAAGCGTCAGCGTGTCGATAAGGTCCCGGAAGCCGGTTTCCTGGCTCTGTTGACGGCGGAATGAGACGAGGCCGGCGCCCTGCGCAGGGCTACTGGAAGGCGTGGACCGTCAGGCCGCCGTGGGCGCTCGATCCGATCCACGATCCATCCTCCTCGGCGATGAGCTCCATCACCCTCCGCTCGGAGTTGACGCAGACGATCGTCTGGAGCTCGACGCCATCCAGCGCCTTCAGCGTCCTGACGACGTGTTTCTGGCCTTCCTTGTCCAGCCCGAGGAACATGCCGGACTCGATGATCAGGATCCAGGGCGTGAGCCGTGGATCGGCGCGAAGAAGGCGCAGCGCGATGTCGAGCAGGACGAAGGTGCGTTCCGAACCGGAAAGGTTGGCGATCGGCAGGAAGAAGTCGTGCGAGGCGGTCTGGACCTCGATGCGATACTCGCCGGTTCTGCGGATGCGGGATCCGAACGGGGCGCTGCAGAACAGTTCCTCGCGCAGGCCGTCCCAGATCTGATCCTCGTTCAGGTTCAGTTGCGTCGCTATGGCGCGCAACTCGGTCCTGAAGGCGTCCTCCGTGCCTCCGGGGTCCCGATCTCGCTTGTCGAGGATCAGGACATTGAACAGCGACTGCGGCCAGTGACCGGCAACATTGCCGTCGACCTCGACATGAAGGCGGTTCTGACGTCGCTCCGGCGAGGGCTTCAGGCCGATCTTCTCCTCGCTCAGGCGGACCGTCCTGCGGACGCCCTCCACCGAGGTCGCGGCGCTGATCGCCATGCCGGGCGACTGCTTCCCGAACAGGGTCCATCGCTCACTGAAGGCCTCGAGGTTGTGGCCGCCGGCGAAGGCGCCGATGGTTTCGCACAGGGTGGACTTGCCGGAGCCATTCTGGCCGATGGCGATGCTGTGGCGGCCCAGAGCGATGGTCGTCCGGTCCTGGAAGGGACCGAGCTTCTCGATCGTCACACTGGTCAGGCCATGCTTGATGACGCTGTCGGCGCTGGCGACCCGTTTGAACACCCAGTCCTCATGCTGGCTCTTCCAGCGTTTGAGCTCGGCCACCGTGTGCTGGCTCGCGGTGTCGTCGATCAGCTTGCCATGAACTTGGCACATCCAGACCCCGTTCGACTCGTCGGCCCGCTCCTCCGGTTCGAGGTCCTTGTCGAAGCGCGGCCCGCCCGCCGCAGCGGCGGTGATGTGGGCGGCGACGCCGACCATGGTCAGTCCCGAAAGGCGATCCTCGGAGGGGCCGACGGTCAGCTGCCGACACCCCGGATAGGCGCAGATGTAACCGGCGCGGCGCGCGAGGCGATCGACCGTCGTCTTGGTGAACTCGTCGCGGGACTTGGCCATGGGAAACGCCTCAGCGCAAAAAGATTGAAACGGCGTCCGCCGGGGTGTGGACCATGTAGTCGGGCACCGCGGTGCTGAGCGCGCCCGGTGTTCCATAGCCCCAGGCCACAGCCATGGCGGCGATCCGGGCATGATGGGCCGCCTCGATGTCCCGAACCTCATCGCCGACGGCGCAGGCGTGATCGGGGTCGATGTCGAGGGCGCGGAGGAGGGCGGAAAACCGCCGCCCTTTTCCGAACAGCGAGGATCCGCAACTGAAGGCGGAGACCAGGTTCGCGCTCGGCCCTAGGACCGCCCGGACATTGTCCTCGCTGTTCGAGCTGACCACGGCGAGGCGAACGCCGCCGTCGTGCAGGCGCCGAAGCATGTCCGGCACGCCGGGGAACAGCCTGATGTCCGACGCCTGTTCGGCCATACGCTTGCGCAGATCCGTCGCAATCCCGGGCAGGCGAAGCGGGGAGACGTCCAGTGACTTGATGACGTCGCGGGTGGGAAGGGCGCGCAGGCGCTGGATCTCGGCGGCGTCCGGCGCACGGAAATGATGCCGGACCGCCAGGTCCGGCAGCTGCGAGGCGAACCAGTCGGCGCTGTCCGCCAGGACGCCGTCGAAGTCGAAAAGCGCGAGTCGATAGGTCATCGCGTCGACTTACAGCGTTCGCGTCGCGCCAGGCAGTCCAAGGGGCTGCGACCTAGCGAAACGGCGAGATCGCCGGATCCGGATCGCCGAAGGTGAACTCGATCAGATCGTCCTCCTCGTCGGTTCCGCCGGGAATGACCTCGATGCGGGTGGGCAGCCGGCCCTCGCGCAACTGGCGCTCGACCATCTGGCGCGCCGGAGAGTCGGCGTCGGCCGGGACGGCCGAGGGATATTTGGCGCCGCCGTCGGCCAGAGTACGCCGGCCCGCGAGGGTCTCCATGACTTCGCGAGCGCTGATGCGAAGAGTGCGGCCGCTCATCTCGTAACCTCCATGATGTCCGATGTCGTACTCCGGCTCCCGGGCCCTGAGCGCGCCATTGACCGCCGTCCGGTAGGGCGTCGGCATGGCCTGGATCATGTCGCGGAACAGGGCTTCGAGCGTCCGCGCCCAGGGCGCGCCAGGCTGGACGATCAGAACCGGCGAGATCCGCCGCACCGCGCGATCCAGACGCGGCCAGGATTGCGGGTCCTCCTCCACGGTGAGCAGGAGGACGAACCCGACCGAGGAGTTCTGACGCAGGAACTCCGCAGCGATGTCCGGACCGGTCAGGTCGCCCTGCCGATATCTGCGCGCCTGGAGCGCGCGGCAGTCCGCATCACCGACGATGACGCCGGTCAGGCCGCCGCCGCCCCGGATCTGGCCGGCCTTGGCCTTGAGGGCGTTGTAGAGGGGATTGCGCGTCTTGATCGTCGGCACATCATAGGCGGCGAACCCGCCGGTGCTGTAGGGCGAACGGGCCGGGTCGATCGTCAGGTCGATGCCGATCCAGTCGTCATCGAACGACAGCTTCAGGACCGTCTGGCCAGCGGCCATCTGTTCGCGAAGTCGCGGCGTGATCTCGGTGCGAACGAAGTCCTGGATGCGGGCCCGGTCCGGTAGCCGCAGCGTTCGGCGCTCGCCCTTGGAGGTCTGTTCGGTCCGGGCGTGGATCTGCAGGTCTAGGCCGCCGATGGACAGCCCCAGTTTCGTCTTCGCCGCCTCGATGGCCTGGCTCAGCTCATAGTAGGGATTCTGCTCGTCCAGACCGTCATCCGATACCGCCCGGACGTCTGCCACCAGGGTCAGGCCGCCGCCGGTGAAATGGACATCGGGACGACGCCCCGAGGCCAGCGCCTGTTCGAGTGTCAGCGCGCCGAGCTGTGCGAGAGCGTGAAAGACCACCACCTCCCACATGGCCGCCATCCGATCCTTGCCGGGCCGGTTCAGGCGGGCCGCCAGGGCATCGACCTCGGCATCGCCCAGCGCAGAGCGCAAGGCGTCGAGGCGGAGCTGCAGGCTGCGACGTGTGAAGATCAAGGGGAACAGGCCTCGTCGGGTGTCGCGGAGAGCTAGGTATCACGTCGGGGGTTCGCTAGCCTTCAGGCTGGGACACCCCTCGCTCGACTGACGAGGCCGGCCACCCATTGGACGGAGCTGTTGGCCATGGAGACCGAAACGAATGACTTCAGGACGCTGTCCCGCGCGCATCATGCCGCGGCGGGCGAGCTTTTGGCGGGTGGGGATGATGCGCAGCTGAGGCACGCCTGCCTTGAGCTGCGAATGGCGCTGGAGTGTCTCGCCTATGACCTGTTGAAGCTCTACCGGGACGACGTCGAGGACAAGGTTCTGGAGATGTGGCAGGCTGGCGCGATCCTGGACGCGCTTCGGGAAATCGATCCCGGCGTCGAACGACCGATCGAGTTGAAGATCGCGGGTGACGACGGCGGTTACGACCAGCCGCTTCTGGCGTGGCGGGAAGAGCGCCTGGACGGGAGATGGGCGAGGAAGGCCTATCATTCGCTGGGTCATTTCCTCCATGAACGCACCTTCCTCGAAATCGAGCGGGGGGTCGTTCACGACCCGGCGAAGATCCGCGCCCGAGCTGTCGCGATCCACGCCGAGATGCAGAAGGTGGTCGAGAGCTCAGGTTGGAACCTTCGCCTCCGCCAGAACGCCAAGATGACCTGCGACTGCGGCGGGGACGCCTTGTTCGCCCTGTCTCCCCTGCAGGTGAGATCGCGCGCCCGCTGCACCGCTTGTGGTGCAGACTATGACATTCGGTGCGAGCCATCGGATCTCGCTTCGGTTCGAGCCCGACGAACGGACGTCTCCGGCGCGGTCGGGTAGAGGTCCGCGATCAGCCAGCAGAAGCCTGCAGAGGAGGGGTGTGAACAAAAAGAGAACAAATATCTTGCAGGTGGAGTTGCTGGCGGCCTATGAGGCCGTCCTCTCATTTGTTCGGAAGATCGACAGCCGGAGATGACCAGAGCCTTCGGGCCGCCGACGCCGCCTCGTCTCGTCACGGTCCAGTCTGTGCGCCGGCATTCGTTGTTGCTTCGTCTTGCTTGCGAGCGCTGCAAGCGGGTCGAGGCTGTCGAAGGTTCCGCCTTGCCCGTGATCGCACGAGCGACTGCTGTGGGGGAGCTGTGGCTGGCTGGACGGTTCAGATGCAGAGGTTGCGGCAAGGCGGCATCCTCGATCGAGCTGATCGAACACGGCCAGGTGCAGAGGCGGGTGGAGCGATGGAGCCTCGACGAACCCTATGCGGCCGAGCGATTGCGCCGACATTGGCGACACGATCCTTACGACCGGCGGGATTGGCCCGCTTGGTTCAAGCGAAGGTGACCGAGTCTTCCACGCTTGGCGGTCAGCCTTGCGCGGCCTCTCGATGAGGCGGATCTGACCGAAGTCCTGTCGGCTTGCGCAACCGCGCGCTCGACTTTCATCCCCGGCCTGATGGCCTTCCTCGCGAACCAAGAAAGTCTCTCTTCCGGTCCTCCGCTTCGCTGCGGGGGCTCGCTGCTCTTCGCCCTGCGCGCCGCCCGGTCTCCGGTCTCCCGATCGCCATCGAGGCCGCGGCAGGCGTGGCCCGACAGCAAGGAGAGACTGACATGGCCACCATCGGCACCTTCACCGCCCAGAGCGACGGCTACACCGGTTCGATCAAGACCCTGACCCTCAACGTCAAGACCGCCGTCCTGCGGCCGAATGAGAAGAGCGACGACAAGGCTCCCGACTTCCGCATCTTCTCGGGCCAGACCGAGTTCGGCGCGGCCTGGAAGAAGACCAGCCAGCAGAACCGCGACTATCTGTCGGTCAAGCTCGACGACCCCAGCTTCCCGGCTCCGATCTACGCCTCCCTGGTCGAGGTCGAGGGCGGGCACAGCCTGATCTGGTCCCGCTGACAAAGCCGCGGCGGCGCGGTTCACGCGCCGCCGCAGCCTCCGTGGGCGATGTCAGGGGGAGGAAGGCTTCGAATCCCCTCCTGGTTTCAAGACGGGGACCGTCGGCTGACGAAGGATCGAAGGCTCGTGCCGTTCGCGTCCTTTAGTCCTTCATCTGCCATGCCGATCTTTAGGGCGACTTGGATTGAACCTAAATTGTCCGGTGCGATATCGGCCAGGACACGCTCCAGCTTGAGCACTCCATCGGCGTGTTCAAGCACGGCTTTGGCGGCCTCTGTGGCATAACCTTGCCCCCACGCATCGCGATTGAACCGCCAGCCAATCTCGATCTCCGGTCCGACGCCATCGTAAGGAATCAGGAGAATCCATCCCAGAAAGTGATCCGGGCTATCGCGTAGGAAGACGGACCAATAGCCAAGTCCCTCTCCGAAGTCGGTGGCTATGCGCTCTCTCACGAACGCTTCGTGACGACCCGGGTCTGACCATGGTCCGGGGATGAACTTTGTCACCTCGGCGTCCCGGTCCATCGACAAGCATGCAGGCAGGTCTTCAAGGGTTCGCGGCTTCAGGATCAGACGGGCGGTCTCGAATGTGGGGAGATGCGCCATACTAGCCTGAGCGGACTTCAAGATGATCAAGCCTCACATGCCATGGGAGGAGTTTCAAGATTTCGCATGGTCTGGCGCGACATGGATAGGTTGAACGCCTATAGCCTTCGAGGCCCGGCTGGGGCGCCCCTCAGGGCGGCGGGCGAGCGGGCGCGGAGCGGACGCCGAGGGGAGGGCGTGGAACCCCCGTAGGCCTACGGGGCGAGGCGGTTCGCGGTCTAGGGCAGGATAGGCTTTGCGCCGGCAATGTCTGACACAGAGCCTTTTCGATGGACCGCTTCACCCTTCGCCTCCCGCCCGATCTCGCGCGCCGTTTCGATGCGGCGGCGACGACGCGGGGTGGACGATCCCGCCTGCTGCGGAGGTTGGTCGAAGAGGCCGCGCAGGCGTCTGTTCCAGAGGCTGTGGAGCCGCCTGCAGCGCCTCGGTCGCGCAAGCTGGGACTGCGTCTGACCGAGACCGACCTGGCCCTCCTGGAGCGCGAGGCGGCCGCGACGGGCCTGTCTCGAACCCAGTGGGCCGTTGCGCTGATCCGGCGACGCTTGCATGGACGTCCGCAACTGACCCGGCCCGACGCCTTGGCGCTGATCGACTGTCGCCGTGAGCTCCGGCGTATCGGCGTCAACATCAACCAGATTGCCCGGGCCATGAACACGGCGGT
Source organism: uncultured Brevundimonas sp. (assembly GCA_963522565.1). GTDB lineage: Bacteria > Pseudomonadota > Alphaproteobacteria > Caulobacterales > Caulobacteraceae > Brevundimonas. The sequence continues at coordinate 126,339 of CAUQZC010000003.1, forward strand.
GATGGAGGACGTGGTCCTGGATCTGGAGGTGGCCCAGCTGGGCGCCTTCAGGGTCGAGATCGGGGCGTGGGTCGAGGCGCTCGGCGAGGCGTTCGAGGGCAATCTCGCCTACTGGTCGACCGAGCCATGAGCGATCTGCGGCCACTGCGCGGTTTCGAGGAGGCGCTGCGTCCGCCGGTGGACATTCGGCGGGCCCGGTTGACGCCGGCTGTGCTGCGTCCCGGCCGCGCGACGCGGGCCGATGTCGAGGCGCGGTTCGCCCGTGTCGCCCATCGCGCGCCCGAGGTCATGGTCAAGATCACCGGGAAAACCCGCGACGGCGATCATCTGCGCGCTCATCTCGACTACATCAGCCGCAACGGCGCCTTGGCGCTGGAGGGGGCGGATGGCGAGCGACTGACCGACCGGGAGGAGGTGCGGGAGCTGGCGCGGGACTGGGCCGCAGAGGCGGCGATGGATCCGAGGCGCCGCCGCGACGCCTCCCTTTCGCTGTCCATTGTCCTCAGCATGCCGGCCGGGACGCAGCCGCATCGACTGGAGGATGCGGCGCGCGCGTTCGCGACAGAAATGTTCGGCGGCCGGTTTCCCTATGTCTTCGCCCTGCACGACGAAGGCCGGCATCCGCATGTGCATCTGACCGTACGGCGGCTCGGACAGGACGGCGAACGCCTCAATCCGCGCAAGGCCGATCTCCAGCTTTGGCGCGAGTGGTTCGCTCACGCGCTCAGGGCCAGGGGACTGGAGGCCGAGGCGACGCCAAGACGGGCCCGGGGCGTGACGCGCAAGGCCGAGCGGACGCCGATCCGCAAGATGCGGGAGCGCTTCATTCGCGGCGAGGGCGCCTTGCCGCGTGTGCTCGAGGCGGCGTGGCGAGAGGCTCTGGCGAAGCCGGATCGGCCGCAGCCCTGGCTCGAGGCCTTGGGGAGCCGCGAACAGACGATCCGACGTGTCCTGGTGGCGGAGGCGATCCGTTTGTCCCGTTCCGATCGGGCCGAGGATCGCGCGCTCGGCGCCGTCGTGGAGCGGCTTGTCCGGGGGCGACCGGAGATCGAGACCCGCGACCAACGGTTTGTCCGCGACACGCGAACGCAGGAGCGCCGGTATGATCGAGAGAGGGACCGATGATCGGTTGCATTGAATAGTGTCAGAAATAGAGATATATTTCTGACATGGAGAGCAACCTTCCATCCTTGTCGGTCCGGATTCTGGAGCAGGCCGGTTCCTTGCCGGAGGGGTCCGCGATCGCGGCCAAGTCGCTGCTGCATCTGGGCAGTCGCGCGGCCGTCGATCAGGCTCTGTCGCGTCTTGTCCGACGCGGGAGCCTGATGCGCGCGGGCCGAGGCCTGTATCTGCGGCCGGTCGAGAGCCGTTTCGGCCGCCGAACGCCCGGCGTTGAAAAGGTCGTTCAGTCGGTTGGAGCGCAGCGCGGCGAGGTGATCGCGTCCGCCGGGGCGGCTGCGGCCAACGCTCTCGGCCTGACCACCCAGGTGCCGATCCGCCCGGTCTATCTGACCAGCGGACGGTCTCGCACCTTGCGTCTGGGCAAGCAGGCGATCGAACTCCGTCACGCGCCGCCGTGGCAACTGTTGCTGGCCGATCGCCCGGCGGGCGAGGCCGTTCGCGCCCTGGCCTGGCTCGGCCCCGAGAAGGCGGGGCCTGCCGCCGCCATCCTGAAACGGACCCTGGGGCCTTCGACGTTCAGCGAACTGGTCGCCGTGGCGCCGCGTCTGCCGGAGTGGCTGGCGCGGACGGTGAGCCGGGCGGCGCATGCCTGAAGCCTTCCTCCAGCTCGGCGCCGATGACCGGCGTGACGCCCTGGCGGTGGCCGCCGACGCCTCGGGCCGTCCCGCTCATCTGCTGGAGAAGGACGTCTGGGTCGTCTGGTCGCTGCAGGCGCTCTATGCGGCGCCCTTTTCGGAGGCCCTGGTGTTCAAGGGCGGCACGTCGTTGTCCAAGGCCTACGGGGTGATCCAGCGGTTCTCGGAAGATGTCGATCTGACCTATGACGTTCGCCGGTTGCTTCCGGCTCTGGCCGAGGCCGGGGAAGACCCGTTGCCGGGGTCCCGGAGCGAGGCGCAGCGCTGGACGAAAGCCGTCCAGCGTCTTCTCCCCGAGTGGGTCGAGGGCGAGGTCGCGCCGGTGCTGCAGGCCCGACTGGAAGCCGACGCGGTAGAGGCCCAGGTTCGGCTGGAGGGCGCCAAGGCCTTCATCGACTATGCGCCGACGGCGACCGGCACCGGCTATGTCTCGCCCAGCGTTATGCTGGAGTTCGGTGGTCGGGCCACAGGCGAACCGAGCTCCGTGCGCCCCGTGATCTGCGACGCCGCCGCTCAATTGCCCGATCTGCTTTTCCCAGGCGCGGAGCCCCGCGTGATGGCGGCCGAGCGGACCTTCTGGGAAAAAGCTACGGCGGCCCACGTGTATTGCGCCCAGGGGCAGCTGAAGAGCGATCGCTACGCTCGTCACTGGCATGATCTGGTCCGGCTCGATCGCGCGGGCTTTGCAGAAAGCGCGCTTCGGGATCAGGCGCTCGCCGCCGCTGTCGCGGCGCACAAGGCGATGTTCTTCCGGGAGACGGTGGACGGCGATGTGATCGACTATGCCGCGGCAGTGAGCGGCGGCCTGCAGTTGCGTCCGGAAGCGGCGTCGCTCGAAGCCCTTGGCGAGGACTATCGCCGCATGATCGAGGACGGCCTGCTGGAGGAGGACGCCGAGCCCTTCGAGACGCTCATGGACGCCTGCGCCGCCCTCGCCGGGCGGGCCAATGCGGCGGCGGTCACATGACTACGTCGTGGTCGCCGCGGGAACAGGAGGCGATCCTGTTGAAAGCCGTGTCCGACATGATCGACGACCTGGTCAATCTGGACATCTTCGAGCGTCCGGCTTCAGACCGACCCACCAATCTGATGTTCCGGACGGACGCGCACAGCCGGCTGTTCGCCATCCTGTTGGCGGACTTCTTGGCCCAACCGAAACCCAAGGCCTTTCGCTTCGCCTTTCCGGTCGAAGCGGAGGGTGTCGCCGCCCGAGAGACGGATCGGACCTATCTGTTCCTGTTGGCGGCGATGTGCCGGCAGCCGCAGTTCGGCGGCGATGTCTCCGCCCTGGCGACGGCGACGGCGGACTTCGCGGATTGGCTGGATGGAGAATGCCATTGTCCGGACGTCTGGCTGCCGGAGCTCGACCTGTCGCTGGATCTGAAGGTGTCCCGCCTGTGGCTGCTCAAGGTCGTGGGCGACGCGAGCAAGCACAATTTCTCCCGGCTGGAAGTCAGGGTGAAGGCGATCCAGACGATGTTGAGGAACCATGGCCACGAGGTTGAGATGGGCATGGTCTACCGGGCCCTGCCGAACTTCCACGACTGGTTCTACAGCCATCTGTTCGCCTATCACGCCAGCGCCATCGGCGCCTTTCTCGATGCGATCCGGCGCGCCCTGCATGCCTATCTTAAGCCGGAGTACGCGCGCGCCTGGCGCCGGGGTGACCGTTTCGACGGCGACTACAGCTTCGATGTTCCCGCGACGATCCGGGATCCCCTGGCGACCGGTCTGTACTGGGAACTGATGAATCGCGTCCGGGGAGGACTGTCCTTCCCACCCTTCATCCTCAGTCCCTCCTTTCGGGAGCTCTTCTGAGATCGTTCAGCGATCCCGCTCGCGGCCCTTGGTCGGTTCGTGGCTACGGGCGCGGTTCAGGGCGCGTTCCAGCAGCCTGGCCTGAGCCGCCGGGTCCGGGATCAGGCGGGCGACCACCACGGCCGCGCGCGCCAGACGATCGGGCAGGTCGCGGTGGGGCAGGGGGACGCCTGCGGCCTGACGGTCGCGATCGCGCGGACGGTGGCCGCTGACCTCGAGTCCCAGTTTGCGGGCCTGGATCCAGACCTCCCGGCGGAAGACCTCGTCGCCCGAAACCTTCACCCGGCTCCAGCCGCGGTGTTGCGCAATCCGCAGCATGTCCGTGATCGCGTCGGGATAGGCGTTGTCGGTGCTGAGTGAGCCGCCGCGATCCCGGAAGTGGGGCTGGGCGGCGCGGTGGTCCCGATAGAAGCGCTCGGCGCGGCCGCGCAGATCCCGTTCGACGAGATAGCGGTCCATCACACTTTGCGGGACATCGCCTTTGGTCCTCGAACGTCGCGCCGGATCGACGGACGCGGCCGGGGCGATACTATGGGCGTCGGCGGGACGACGGTCGCGCGTCGCGGTCATGATGTCCGCTCCGGAGACTCGGCGTCCACCACGCGGTCCAGCCAAGCCGCGACCTCGGCTTCGTCGGCGCCGTCTGGTGGAGGCGGAAGACCTTCGGCGGCGAAGGCCCGGGCGATGACGTCGAAGTCCATGGGATCCTCCGGGGGAGCGTCGGTCAGGGTTTGAGGCGCGACCGGCGTCGTCGCGGCCGGCAGTGCGGGCGGCGGCCGCAGGCGGCGGGTGAAGACGCCGTCTCGCCAGTAGACGATCTTGCGGCCGCGCACCGGCGGAAGGCCGGCCTTCAGAACGATCAGGGCGCGCGCCGGGAGCTGCATCAGCTCTTGCGGCAGCAGCAGGGCGCGCCGTTGGTCTGAGATGTTGAGGCGACGATGGCCCGGGGCGAGGCCCATTGGCCGACTGCGGCTGCGGGAGGCGACAGTGGTGTAGCCGAGCCGTTCACTGAGATCCTGGGCGGTGCGCAGCTCCTTGGGCGCGAACACCACCTCGATCCCGCAGTTGGCGAGGATCTCCTCGGTAACATCGGGTCCATAGAGGGCGCGGAGTTGCGACGGACTTTGCAGGACCGCCAGCAGCCGCAGCCCGTAGCCGGCCACCCAGGCGAAGGCATGGGCCAGGACCGGAGCCGGACCGAGGCGGGCGAATTCGTCCAGCACCACCAGTGTATGGGACCGGTCGTCGTCAGGCAGGTCGCGGCTGTTGAGGTCGACGAGTTGCTGGAACAGCAGGGCGTAGAGAGGCTGGACCCTCAGCATATTGTCCGGGGTGGCGCCGAGATAGAGCGACAGCCGGCCCCCGTTGAGGTCGCGCAGGTCGAAGTCCGAGGCGGCGGTGGCGGCGTCGACGCGGGGATTGAGCCAAAGGCCCATCCGGGTGGTGATCGACTGGCGTACCGAAGCGAAGGTGTTCTCGCTGGCGCTGGTGAAATCGGTCAGGGCCGAGGCGACGGTCGGCGGAAGCGGGCGGCCTTCCCGGGCGCGGTCCTTGATGAGAGGCGGAAAGCGCGTCCGGGCGTCGCCCGCGGTCAGCTGCCGGAAAATCTCGCCCAGTGTGAAAGGCAGATCCGGGGTGGCGGCGACATAGCCACCCACGCCGATGAACCCGATCCGGGCGGCTTCGGACCAGAAGGGCTCGGCCCGGTCCTGGACGGGGAACAACATGACCGCCATCCGTTGCAACTCGTCCAGGACGGCGGCCGGATCGGAGCGCGCGACATGTCCCAGCGGATTGAACCGGGCGGTCCGGCCGTCGCGGCCCAGGGGATCGAACAGATGCACGGTCTGGCCGGCCTGGGCGCGATAGCCGGCAGTGGCGCGATAGTTTTCGCGCTTGATGTCCAGCACCACGACCGATCCGGGCCAGGCCAGCAGATTGGGTATGACCACCCCGACGCCCTTGCCGGTGCGGGTCGGGGCGTAGAGCATCACATGGTCGGGTCCGTCCGAGATCAGGAAGCCGCCGTCGGTGCGCCCCAGAAGGATTCCGGAACGCCCCCGTAGGCCGGCGCGGGCCTGCTCGGACGATCCGGCCCACCGGGCGGCCCCGTGCAGGGCGCGTCTCTGGTTGAGCGCCACCGCGACCCCGAGCACCAAGCCGATGAGGCCGGCCGTGGCGAGGCCGATCGACAGCCAGCGGCGTAGCTCGGGATCGTGGCGATAGTACCAGAGCCAGCCGGGCACACGGGCGGGTTCGAGGTTTCCGGAGAGCTGGCCGAGACCGGCGACAGCGATGACGACGGCGATAACGAGCAAGAGGGCGGCGAGAGCGATCGCGCCGACGCCGAGGATCGCAGCCCTAGCGGTTGGCGAGACGTTTGAAATCGGGCTCATGCCAGACCTCCGCGACCCGAAAGCGGCCGTCGATCCTGCGCATCTGGACGACGATATCGACGAGCAGGTGCAGAAGGGCGCGAATGTCCTCGCGGGGCAGATCCCGGCCGCCTTCGGACTCGCGCACCAGAAGGGTCAGTTGCTCGAAGGCTAGGGCCGCGCTGTCGGCGTGAACGGTCGTGATCGAGCCCGGATGGCCGGAGTTGACGTTGCGCAGGAAGAAGAAGGCACTGCCGTCGCGCAGCTCCTGCAGGAGGATCCGGTCCGGCCGCATGCGCAGGGCGCTTTCCAGCAGTTGCTTCGGGCCGGCGCCGGACAGGCCCTGACCGTCCTTGGCGTAGACCAGATGTACGACGTTGCGGTGGGGCACCACGAACTCGCGGGTATCCTCGATGGTGAGCAGTCGCTCTTCTTCCGGGATAAGGGCGACCAGGGCCTTGGCAAAGGTGGTCTTGCCGGATCCCGTCGCGCCGGACACCAGGATGTTGCGGCGACCCCGAACCGCTGTCCGGAAGAAGCCGGGCCAGTCTCCGGCCGCCTTGCAGGCCAGAAGGGCGCGGTCGACGGCGTCCGGGCCGCCGCCGTCGGCAATGGACACGGCGTCGAACAGTCCCTGGGCGGCGAAGGTCTCGAGGTCCAGCCGCTGGCGCGAGGGCTTTCTCAGCGTCAGGGACACCGTCCCGTCCGGCGCGACCGGCGGCAGGACGATCTGGCAGCGGATGTCTCCGGGCAGGCTGGTGGAACAGATCGGGCGATCGGCGCCGACGTCCTGGCGGGTGAAGGCGGCGCCCGCCACGGCAAGCGTCCGGAGCCAGGTCTCCGTCAGCTCCGGTACGGCATGCCAGCGCCACTGGCCGCAGGTCTCCACACCGATCTCGCCGGGCCCGTTGACCACCACCTCGGTCACGCCGTCGGGCTCGAGGAAGGGGGTGAGCGGCGCGAGATAGTGATCTAGAACCGCCGTCTCGCTCACGGGCGGATTCCGAGGTCGTAGACGGACCGGAAGTCGAGATCCTGGGCGACGAAAATGGAGACCTCGGATCCTTGCGCCTTGCGCAGGGTCGGGGGGATGTCGAGCGAGCCCTGTAGGGCGACCGCCGCGGCGTCCGACGGCGCCCGGGCGATCGATCTGAACGTGTCTTGCGAGCCGAGCGCGGCATAGGCGCCGTCATCGACCAGGGACAGCAGAAGCGCGCCGCCGAAGCGATCCCAGAACCGCCCGTCGATCGTCCCGTCGAATCCGGCCCGGCCCAGGGCGTCAGCTGCGGGCGAGGCGAGGGCGACGGTGACGCCCTCCGGCGAGACGGCGCGGGTCCACAACACGAACAGGCGGCGCCGGCCCTGCTGAAGGCCGCCCCGGTATTCGCCGAGAACCCGCGATCCGCGCTCCAGCAGCACGACCGCGCCATTGTCCGAATAGACGTCGCGCGGGAGGACGCAGGCCACATAGCCGGGCGTGGTGCTGTCCATGGCGGTCTGCAGGACGCAGGGGATGGTCGCGCCCGCCGTGATCAGGAAGTTGCGGTCCGGCAGACGCCCCGCTGTGGCGCGGTCGATGGGACCGGCCTGACGCAGGGCGTCCAGCGGCGTCGGATCGGTTGCGGCGATCACCCCGGTCGGGGCGATGGCGGGACTGGCTCCGACATTCGAGCCGCGACTGTAGGCCAGCACCGGGGCGCGGCGGGCGCTGTCGGCCAGGGCCTGTCGCGTTTCAGCCGGGGCCGGGCCGTTGCGTTCCGGCGCGGTCTCGCTGGCGATAGCAGGAATGGTCTCGGCCTCTGACAGCCGGGGTGCGTCCGGATCGGTCTCGGCCTCGGCCAGACGCGGTCCGTCCCGCCGGGCCGGTTCGAAAGGCGTGAGTTGGCGGGGCGGCGTGTCCGAGGTCGACGCCTCCCTCGGCGCGTCTTCGCCCCGGTCCCAGGTCGCGGCGAGGAAGGCCCCGCAACCGACCGCGAACGCGGCCAGGGTGATCATCCGGCTTCGGCGGCCGGAGAACCGGCCCGCGACCGGCGAAACGCCGCGATCCTCGGTACGGTCGGCGTCGGGCGCCGGAGGGCCAGCGCGGGGCGTGTCCGGGGTCATGACGGTTCTCCGACGGGAAGGCGCTGGACATCAGGGGAGGCGGTTCCCGTGCCGGTGGCCGCGCCGTGAGGCGTCCAGGCCTCGTTGAACAGGCACAGCACCGATCCGCCCCGCCGCAGTCGAAGGGTGCGGGGCGCGCCGTGGATGACGACGAACTCGCCGCGAACGTCATAGGGGATGAGCCGCTCGGCGCCGTCTTCCCCGACCTCAAATACGGCTGGCAGGGCCTGGGCGCCCGGGAAGCGCAGGACGGTGAAACGGCCGTTGTCGGTCACTTCGCTGGGCTGCAGCGCGGCGTCGCCCTGGACCGACCAGGCGAGATTGCGCGGTCCTTCAAGCGCCCCGTGCTGCAGTTCCAGCCCGATCAGTCGCTTTTCCGCCCGGCGCGTCTGTTCCGCCAGGGCGTCGGCGGCCGCGCCGCGGTCGTCCTGCGGGTAGCGAAAGCGGATCTGATAGGCGATCGGCGTCCGGTCCGACGGTTCGCGGGCCGTCAGCTCGAAGGCGTAATGGCGGGCGACGCCGCCGCGTTCGGTCACGACCAGAAGATTGGTGGCCTGGTGCCGCTCGCGCGGTTTGAGGAAAAGAACCGAGCCTTCCGCCGCGACTTCCCACGCCACGCTATCGCCGCCGGCGGCATGGCGGATGGTCTCCTCAGGCGAGAAGATGATCTGGGTTGCCGTGCGGAAGGCGCCCGTCACCCGATAGACGGCGTCCGGCGCATAGGCGACCTCGTGAATGCGGGGGTCGGGCGCCGGGTCGGCCTGGGCCCGCGCGACGGGTGCGAGCAGAAGAAGCGCCACGGTCGCCAGTGTGGTGAGACGGATCATCGGACGACCTCCGGATCGGCGCGGTAGGAGAGCACCTGGAAGCCGAGCGGATTGCGCAGGCGGTCGCTCTCGTTCATCGGGGCGCGGGTGTAGGTGAAGGCGACGGTGGCGATCCAGTCGCTTTCCAGCGTCTGTTGGGCCTGTCGGATCGTCCGTCGGAAGCGGACATTGGCGACGTCGTCACCGATGAAACCGATGGCGCGCACCGAAACGATGGCCTCGCCGTCGGTCCCGTAGAGGTTCTGGGGGCTGTCAGGGTTCGATCCTCGATAGAGATCGGCCCAGCGCCGTTGTTCGGCCGGGCCGGACAGCAACGCCACCTGGAGGAAGGCGTCCTCGGCGGCCGGGTCCAGATAGCCCTCCCGGCCACGAACATACTGGGCGAGGAAGTATTTGCTGACGGCCTCGTCATAGCGCGCCGGTCCGTCCTCGGCCGACAGACCCCGCATCACATCGACGGCGCCGGTGGCGCGATCGACCCGGATCACGAAGGGCTCGACGGTCTTCAACGGCGACAGCAGGGCGACGGCGAGGGTGGCGGCGGTCGCCAGGGTCGTAGCGGCGCCCGCCGCGATCCAGGCCAGACGTCGCGACCGCAGGGCCGACGCCAGCCGATCCTGGTCCCAGCGCCGCGCATCCTCGAAATAGCGCTGGAGCTCTCCGGAAGGGACGCCGGTCATGCGCAGCCTCCCGTCGAGGCGGAGGCCGAAGCCGAAGACGGTGCGGGCTGCTGAGGCGGTTGAGCTGTCACGAGCACGGAGCCGTGAGGGTTGGCGGGACGGCGGACCGATCCGTCACAGGTCGGCAGGGGCGGGTCGTTGTGAGCGCAGGCCGAGACGGCCAGCAGGCCGACAATCAGGAACAGGCGAGGGAGCATCAGGCGCCTCCGGGGCGGATGGAGCCGCCGCCGCGGGGCGGTTGACGGCTGGCTTCGAGGGGACCGCGCGCGCGTCCGGATCCACTGGATCCGAGCGTGGCGGCGTTGGCGAAGTCGGCGAGGCCGGCGCTGGCGCCGCCGGCGATGCCCGCGGCGATGGCCGGGGTCTGCAGGAAGAAGATCGCGCCCAGCAGGCACAGCGCCACGAAGATCAGGCCACCGATCATCGGGTCATTGCCCTGGATGGCGCCCCACTGATCGCGAACCAGGGCGAGGACCAACTGGAAGATGACGATGATCAGGGCGAACAGGACCAGATAGTTCACCGCCTGGCTCAGCCAGCCGAAGAAGAACCGGCGGGTGGCGTCGAACAGGGCGCAGCCGATGAAGATGGGGCCCAGTGTCACCAGCAGCGCCAGGGCCAGTTTGGCGACCAGCACCACCCCGAACCCCAGGGCGCAGGCCAGGGCGCCGATGATGAAGACGGCGGCGGACACCACATAGGGAGCCGGGTTGAAGGCCGAGGCGTCGCGCGAGATGTCCTCGCCGAGCCAGGCCGCATAGGCGAAGAACTGATCGAAGGCCGCGCCGACGCTCGGAACGCCGTCGCCGGCTATGGCGCGGGTGAGCGCATCGGGCAGGCCGGTGAACAGCGGCTCGGTGACGAAGCTGGAATAGGCCGAGGTCGTGGCCAGGGCGTAGAGAAGCGCCAGCTTGATCGAGCGGACGGCGAAATCGCGGACTGGCTCCGTCACGGCGCCGCGCAGGATGGCGAAGCCGTACAGCACCACATAGAGCACCAGAGCGATCCGGAGAGGGCCTTCGACCTCGGCGATCACCGACGCCAGCCGGTCGCCGAGGAACTGGTTCAGGCGCTGGTCGATGAAGTCGTAGCTGGGTTCGAAGACACGGAAGCTCATCGCGGTCCGGCCTCGATCGTCGCCGCGTATCGGGCCATGCGGTCCCGGCGTTCGGCCTCGGCCAGATCGGCCCGGGCGGCGTCGCAATCGTCGCGGTCGCCGCGATCGCAGGCCTCCGCCGCGGTCATGACCGCCTCTGGAGCGCCGGTCCGATCAACAGTGGACCGCTCGGGCGAGCAGCCCAGCAGGCCGGCGGCGAGGAGGTGGACGGGCGGTCTCACTGGAAACGGTCTTCGTACTGGCGCATCCTGGCGGATCTCCGGCTCTCGGCCGCCTCACGCGCCCTTTGCTCCTCGAGCCGCGCCTCCGCCGCCTGGGTCAGGGCGAGTCCCTGCAGGCGGATCTGTTCGTTCTGGATCAGGGCCTGTTCGGCCGCCAGCCGCGCCTCCAGATCCATCACCGCCCGGGCGTTCGGGGCCGTGTCGAGTGCGGCGCGCAGATCTTCCAGACCGTCGCGGCGGCGATCGGCGGATCGTCCGACCGCTTCGCCCAGTGCGAGATCCCTTGCTGTGCGGGCGCCGGAGCGTTCCAGGCTGTCGCGATAGAAGGTCTCCGCCGCTGACAGGTCGCCCTCCGGCGCGGTGTAGAGGCGGGTGTCGCGCCGGATCGCCTCGGCCCGTTCCGCCAGATCGCCGAGCGCCGACAGATCGCCGTCGGCCGCGCGACGCAGCGTCTCGAGATCGGGCAGGGGCGTGCGGATGTTGGACAGGCTGAGTTCACGGGCCAGGGCGTTGACGCCGGACCCATCGTTCAGGCTGTCGAACAGGGCTTCCCCCTGTTCCAGTTGAGCCTGCAGTGTGCGGAGCTGGTCCAGGGCGGTGCGAGCTTCGGCCAGCATCTGGGCAAAGGCCGTGGGATCGTGGACGATCTGCTGGGCCTGGGCGGAGGGTGCGACGGTCAGGACGACGGCGCAGGCCGCCGCGGCCGCGAGAGAACGGGCGTTCATGAAGGGCTCCTCTGGGCTTGGAAGGGGGCGCGCCAGCGCGCGTAGTTGTCACCGGTCTCGGCGCGGATACGGTCCAGTAGGGCCACGGTCTCGGCGCGGCCGGAGAGGACCGCGAGCAGGTCGTCCAGCCCCGAAAGGTCCAGCTCGACCACCACGCTGTCGTGGCCCTGCTTGACCAGGAAGCGATGCGACCGGGGCGTCAGCTCGTCCCGGATCAGCCGGAATTCCTCCCGGGTGAGGCCGAAGCCCTCGATATAGTCCCGGGCCTGACCGTGAGGGTTGGGCAGGAAGATCTTGGTGGCGCACTGTTCGAGGATGGCGTGGGCGATCGGCGAGCGCAGGACGTCGGCCGGCGACTGGGTGCCGAACACCATCAGGGCGTTCTGCTTGCGCCAGGTCTTCAGGCCGTCCTGGGCCAGGCTGGTGAAAGCCGGATCGCCAAGCACCTTCCAGAACTCGTCGATGTCCAGCACCAGACGGCGGCCGTCGGTGCGTTCGGAGATCCGGTGGAACAGATACAGCATGGCCGGGGTGCGGACCTCGTCGTTGTCGAGGATCCGGGTGATGTCGAAGCCGGCGAAGCGCGCCTCGAGGCTGAGCGCATCCTCGTCATTGTCCAGCACCCAGCCGAGCGGTCCGCCCCGCGACCAGCGCTCCAGGCGGGCGCCGACGCCCGCGGCGTCGCTCTGGCCCAGCAGGCTGCGCAAGGCCGCGATCGAGCGGTGCTCGCGCGGCAGGGCCTCCAGCGCCAGAACGCCTTCGTCGATGGCGCGGTCTTCCGGCGCGGTCAGAGGGGCGCCGTCGGTGCAGACCAGGCTCCTGATCAATCGGGACAGGAAGGCGCGATTGGCGGGAGACGGAGGCAGGGCCTTGAAGGGGGCGAAGCCGCTGGGTTCGCCGTTCTCGAGGGTCAGATAGGTCCCGCCACAGGCGCGCACGAAGATCTCGGCCCCGCGGTCCTTGTCGATGAACAACTGCTGCGCCCCGAACCGTTCGAGCTGGGCCATCATGAAGTTCTGCACGACGGTCTTGCCGGATCCGGACGGGCCGCAGATGAAAGTGTGGCCCAGGTCGCCGACGTGGAAGTTGAACCAGAAGGGCGAGCCGGCCGTGGTGCGCAACAAGGCCACCGCCGCCCCCCAGTGGTTGCCGTCGGCGCGGCCGACCGGGTGGGCGTGAAACGGCGCCAGGGCCGCAAAATTGCGCGAAGTGATCGCCGCCGGTCGGGTGCGTTTCGAGAAATTGCCGGGGAACTGCGCCCAGAAGGCCGCCTCCAGTCCGAGGTCCTCGCGCGCGACCACCCGGCCGGATTCGGCCAGCAGGGCCCGGGCCCGCGACAGGTGGTCGGCCAGGGCGGGAAGGGTGTCGCCGAGCACCAGAACCGAAGCCTGGTGTTCGCCCATGACGAACCGGTTGGAGACCAGATCGTCTAGGGCGGCGTCCAGGCCCTCGACCTGGGAGGCGGCGCGGTCGCGGACGGAGACCATCTGGTTCTGCTTGCGCTCCATCACCGCGCGGGCGGCGGGCTTGGAGAGGAAGGCGAACGACTGGCTGGCGACGAAGCCGAACGGCGCGGTCAGCAGGCCGTCCCAGAGCCCGGGGCGGGTCGTGGCGGGATACTCCTTGATGGCGAGTACGCCGGCGAAGCGGGCGTCGGCGACGTCCCGCAGTTCGATGGTCTCGCGTCCGAAGATCACCCGCGTCGTGTGGAGAGCTTCGCCCAGATGGCCGAAGACCAGCGGACATCGGCCGGGGCGTCCGGTCAGGACCAACCGCAGCGCCTCCATGGGTTCGGAGAACCAGAGGCCGTTCCGTTCGTAGAGTCCCAGACGGCGCGGGCGGTAGCGGTGCAGATACTGGGCGAGGTCGCGCCCCGCCTCCTCGAGACGGTTGATCGCCGCTTGCGAAACCTCCTGGGCCCGCCCGCGCGCTGCGCGCAGCCGCGCCGACAGGGCCGAGGCCCGGTCCGAGGGATCACGCCCGGGGTGCAGTATGAGAGTGACATAGAGCGCATTGACCCAGAGGCGGCGCGCCGAAATCCGCGCGTCATAGGCCTCGCCCAGTTCCCGGGCGAAGTCCGAATGGAAGCCGTCACTGCGCGGCGGATCGATGGTATGGCGCACCAGATGGTGCCAGACCGCCAGCCGCTCGTCGGCGAGATTGCGCCAAGTCTGGTTGAGCTTGATGTGCCAGTCGTTCAGATCGCGCGGGTCAGCGGTCTCGAACGCGGCGCCGTCCAACTGGAAGGTCATCATCAGCGCGCCGCTGTCCAGGGCGACGACGGCGTCGCTGACGTGCCGCACGTAGGGCAACTGCGCACGGGGGCCGGTCTCGCACCGGCGTCTGGCGAGAGCGCCGTCAGCCACGGATCAACTCCTCGGAACGATAGCGGCGCATAAGGGGCAGGGGAGAGGTCGAACTGCCGCCCCACAGCGCCCCGTTGCGGCTGCGGCCCTTGGTGTCGACGTAGACGAGCAACAGCCGGAAAGCGTTGTGATCCGTCTTGCAGATCGCTCGAAATACGAGATGCAGCGCCGGTGCGACGGCCAGGTACAGGAGGCTTCCGCCGACGAGGAAGGCGATGCCGGAGACGATGACGTTGACGCCGACCGCCTCCATCGGCGTGCCCAGGATCATCGCCGGACGCGTGCAGGCCAGAAACAGCGGATCCTCGATCAGACGTTCCTCAGCCATGGTCGCCCCCGGTGAGGCAGGCGCCGACCATGCCGCCGACGCAAACACCGGCTGCGGCGACGGCGAACTGACGCGGCGACAGCAGGCCGCGTGCGACCAGGATGAGCAGGACGGCCAGTGACGCGGCGAGCGCCCCAAGGATGAGGGAGGCCGCCATCACGCGCCGCCCGTGATGAGGTTGACGATCTCCGCGGCGCCGAAAACCACGACGATGCCGAGCACGACGATCGCGGCCCGGCGCAGGTCGAACAGTCCGAACATCCAGAGTATGCCGACCACGACCACGGCGAGGATGGCGAGCAGCCGGGCCGTGTTCCCTGTCAGCATATCGACGACGTTCTGCAGCAGCCCCTCGACATTGGCCGAGGCCAGCGCCGGCTGGGCCGAGAAGGCGAGGGTCAGGGCGGCGATACTGAACGCAGCGCCCGTACGGCGCGCGGCGAAGCTGGAAGTCATGGAAGGCTCCGGAGCTGGTGAACGGGGGCGAAGACGAGGGCAGGACCCGGGTGGCCGAACACGTCCCAGGCAGGACGCGGCGTCAGCGCCTCGACCGGGATCGACGCTTCAAGTCGCAGAGAGGGAGACGCCCGGGGCGTCGGCGAGAGCGCCTCGCTGAGGCCCAGACTTTCGGCGGCCTGTTCGATGCGCGCCACATAGCCGTTGCGAAACCCGCGGCTGGCGTCCCCGGTGTTGTAGCGGGACAAGGCGACGCGCAAGGCGGCCTGTCGTGCGGGCGGCGTGTCCTCGGCGGGTCGATAGCCCTCCTTCAGCACGGTCGCCGCCGCCGTCAGATTGCGACATGGATCGAAGACCGTCTCCAGATCGAGACCAAGCCAGTCCAGGTTGGCGCTGTTGATCTGGGCCAGGCCCAGATCGAGATTGGCGCCGCGGTCCAGCAGGGTTTTGGCGATCAAGACAGCGTCGGCGGCGTCGCGTGCGCGTCGGGGCGGCCGAGGGCCCCGGTTGACGCCGATGGCCAGCGGATCGAAGCGGCTTTCGACATGGGCAATGGCCGCCAGGGTCCTTGGCGAGACCGCGGGTGCACAGGTCTGGGCGAGGGCGAGGACGAAACCGAGATCGAGCATGAGGCGCTCCGTGATGGATCGACTCATCCTCGTCTCGTGCGTCGGTCGGGATCGACCCGTGCGCTACCGGTGGTAAATCTACGGGGGTGAGGCGCGTTTGCGGCGCCGCTGAGCGTGCTGACGATCCGGGGGTGTTCTGCTAGTGTTCCAGGTCATGGCAGAGCCGATCGATCCGACCGAACGCACCCGCCGCATCCTGCAGGCCGCCGCCAGGGGCATGACGCTTCCCGCGCTCAACATCCCGGTCTTCCGGCCACCGGCCTGGCTGGCCATCAATACGGCGCTGAATCTGCCTAAATTCGCCGTCGAGCCGGAGTTCGTTCGGACGGCGCGGGTGCTGTCACGCAGCTTCGACTGGATAAAGCCCCTGACCGAGCCGATGCGGCGGTTGTCCGAGTTCATGGCGGTCCACGGGCGCCGCCACAAGCTGCTGGAGGAGGCCGGCTGGCTGCCTCATTACACGACACCGTTCGAGCGTTTGGACGAGACCGATGACGCGGTGGAGATCGGTCGCATGCTGGAAGCCCACTATGTGGCCGAATGGCCGACGGTCCGAAGCGCCTTCCTAGAGCATCTGGCTCGATACGACATCGACGCGGAGGCCCGGGCGGTGTTCCGGCTCGCACTCGATCTACATGAGCAGGGCCATTACCGCGCCGTCAGTCCCTTGCTGTTCCCGGAGATCGAGCGTCTGGCCCGTATCCGGCTGCACGACGGCCAGCTCAAGGGCTTCACCAGCCAGCGTCGTCTGCGCGAGCGTGCGGGCCGACTGTCGCCGGGTGTCACGGAGCCCTCGGGCATCCATGGGCTCCAGCTCTATCAGAGGCTCGATGACCATCTGTACAAGCCCGTAGACACGATCGAGGACGTCGAGGCTGCGCGTCTGGACCCTGTGCCCAACCGGCATGCTGTATTGCACGGCCTGATCGCTTACGGCACGCATCAGAACAGTCTGAACGCCCTGATCATGATGGATTTCGTTTTCCAGATTTTCTCGGCGATCGCCGAAGAAGCCAACGACGCCGCTGCCTGATGGCCATGCTCGGTTCAGCAGATGTAGCGGCGAAAAAAGGGGACTTCGGCTGCAAGGCGGGCGACAGACCGCGTCCGGGTGAGCGCACCCTGGGTGCGGCGGGCGCGGCCCCGGCGGCTTGGCCGTCGTGATGGATCGGGCATGATCTGGGAACGGGACAGGACTTTCCTCTAGAGGTTTGACCGTTACCCAAAGGCGTGGCGCAAATCGCCGCGATGTCCTGTGGGGGAGGCGCCGCGGTCTCGCGGGCGGGAGAAGGGGATGCTGAAGTATATCGACCTGGATACTCTGCGTAGCCTGATGCGGGGGCTGACGTTTGATGTCGAGAACTGCGCCGGGATTCTCGACCACGCATTGGTGGGGCTGAATGCACGCAACGGTTTCCCGGATCAGATGCAGAACTGGGTGCGGGCCGGGGGGCTCGGCGCCGGTCCGGGACCGTTCGTGGGCCGCAAGCGCACAATCATCCGGCTCACCGAGACCCTGAACCGGGAGGGGCAGTCAGCCTATACGGCGCTCGTGTTGGCTGCGGAGGAGGCCGAAAGTGCGCCGCTCGTGTCTTTGGTCATGCACTCGCCCACGCTCGATGTTCCGATGGTGGTCCAACTCCCGCTGCGCGCCTTGCTCAAGGGCGGTCCGCCGCTGGAGGGAAGCTACACCGTCTATCTACACACCCTGCTGACAGATCGCGGTGAGGCTTGGGTCTACTATGGGATCACCCGCCGCGGCTGGAGCCTGCGCTTTCACGAACACACCCGGGCCGCCGTGGCGCGCAAGTCGAAACGCCTGCTGGCCAGGACGCTCGATGATCTGATCGATGCCCGTGTCGCAGAGCTGAGCGGCTGTCCGGATGACCGCCCGAGGCTCGCCGGCATCGTGACCTCACTGTGCAGCACGGGACTGACGCAGGAAGCTGCGCTGGAAACCGAGGAATACTTGGTCGCCAAATACAGCTTGGCCGGCGCACACGCCTACGGCCTCAACATGATCCCTGGCGGGCGCGCGGGCATCGCACACGCTCGACGCTTCGGGCGCAGAGCGTCCGCACCTACGTCCTGACTTCCGGACACGTCGTTCGGCGAGCTATGCTGACTGGAGGTGGTATCAGTAGCGGGGACAAATGGACAAGGGCGCGCATTTCTATCGCAGTGACTTCCAGGTGCACACGCCGCGCGATTTGCGGTGGACCGGACCAACCGCCACGACCGATGATGAACGGAGCGCTTATGCCCGCGATCTGGTGGCGGCCTGCCGGGTGCGAGGCCTACAGGCGATCGCCGTCACGGACCATCACTGCATGGCGTTTGTGCCCTACATCCAGCTGGCTGCGCTTGAGGAAACTGCCGAGGACGGCGGTCCTCTGGCGTCCGACGACCGTCTGGTTGTGTTTCCTGGGATGGAGCTCACGCTCGGTGTTCCCTGTCAGGCGATCCTCATTCTGGATGCCGATTTTCCGGCCGAGTTTTTCGGCCAGATCCTTACAGCCCTGACGATCGACCAGGCGCCGCCCGAAGAGGCGAAAACGCATATGGTCAGCCAACTTACCCACATCCAGAGCATGAAGCAGCTCAAGGACGAACTGGACAAGCACAGCTGGCTCCGCGGGCGCTACACTGTGCTTCCCAACGTTTCCGGCGAGGGACAGCATTCACTGCTGCGCGCAGGCCAACATGCCAAGTATGCCGAGATGCCCTGGGTCGGCGGCTACACCGACGGGGAGCTCTCGAAGTTGAAGGCCGGAACGCTGAACATCTTGGCCGGCAGGGACAAGGCTTGGGGGCATAAGCGGATCGCCGTGATCCAGACCTCGGACACGAGACGTTCGGACCATCAGACTCTGGGGCTTCCCTCTACCTGGATCAAGTGGGCTACGCCGACGGCGGAGGCGCTGCGTCAGGCCTGCCTCGCCCAGGAGTCGCGTATCTCGCTGGATGCGCCTCGCGTCCCCGACACCTATGTCGCAACCGTCTCGGTAACCAACTCGGCCTTCCTTGGCCCGATCGATCTCGAACTGAACCGCCAGTACAGCGCCCTGATCGGCGGACGTGGCACCGGCAAGTCCACCGTGCTGGAATACATCCGTTGGGCTTTGTGCGATCAGCCGCCCCTTGGCGACGAAGATGAGACGCCCAACTATCAGGGACGGCGACGTCGACTGATCGACGCAACCCTGAAAGCTCACGGCGCCAGTGTCGAAGTCACCTACGTTCTCAATGGCGTGCCTCACGTCGTCCGCCGGTCGGCGCTCGATGGCGCGGTTCAGTTGAAGATCGACAGTGGTGCCTTTGCCCCCTGCACCGAGGACGAGGTGCGAGCGCTGCTACCGATCCAGGCCTACAGCCAGAAGCAACTCAGCGATGTCAGCGTGCGGGTCGAGGAACTGACCCGGTTTATCACCGCGCCGATCAAGGCCGAACTGGATCGCCTGGCCCGCCTGGCTGCTGACAAGGCGACACATGTTCGGGAGCTTTACGCAACACGCCAACGGTACCGCGATCTGTCGCGTCAGGTCGCTAGTAGGGATGTCGAGCGACGCTCGCTTGCGGTCCAGGCTGAGACGGTCCGGAGTTCCCTGGCCGGGCTGAGCGACGCCGACCGCGCTATTCTCGCGGACGAGCAGCCGTACAAATCCGCCGGCAGGGTCATCGAGACCTGGCGCGCGGGCGCTGGAACGCTGTCGGAGAGAGCGTCCGAACTCCGTCGAATTGCGGCGGCTCAGAAGTCCGGTCTGGAGCCCGCGCCGGAGGCGCCCGCTGCGCACAGGGATGCTCTTGCGGCAGCACGAGCTGACTATGTGCGGATGCTCGACGACGCCGTCACCGCGCTCGACACACTGGCCCAGGCGGCTTCGACCATACGTACCGGTGAAGGCGCCGATCCGGCTTGGAAGGCTTGGGATAATGCACAGGCAGGATTTCAAGCTCGCTATGCTGAAGCGCTGAGCCGCTCCTCGTCGCACGGCGAGAAAGTCGCGCAACTGGCGGCGCTTGAAGGGCGGCTGAGCGACCTAGACGCCGACGCCATGCGGATGCGTGAGACTGTAGCGACGCTCTATTCAGCGGAGGAGCGATATGCCGAGGCGAGGGAGGAGTGGCTTCAAGCCCAGGCGGAACGGGACGAACTGATTGATCGTGAATGTGCGGCCCTGACCGAGCGCTCCGGCGGCCTTATCCGAGTTCACGTCAGTCGATACGCCAATGCCGTCGACTTCGTGTCGTCGTTGCGTCAAATGCTCTCCGGCTCTCGTGTGCAGGGTGGAAAAATTGAGGCGCTAGGGTCGGCGATCACGGAAGCCGAGGACAAGGAGCGAACTTGGAGTGGCGCCCTTGCGGAACTTGAACGGCTTGCGGATTTCCGTTCGGACCAGGTCCAGGGGGAGGCGCGTCCCGCTGCGCCGCTGTTGACCCAGTTCGGGCTGACACACAACGATCTGGACCGGATTGCCGACACGCTCCAGCCGGAAGCCTGGCTCAACTTATCACTGACGCCGATCGCTTCTGTTCCTGTTTATGAGTTCCGCGCAAGGCAGGACGAATACATCCCGTTCCGGAACGCATCAGCAGGTCAGCAGGCGACGGCGCTGCTAAAAACCCTGCTTAATCAGGCGGGGCCGCCATTGCTTATCGACCAGCCGGAAGAGGATCTGGACAATCCTGTCATGCTGGAGGTGGTCAAGCAGCTCTGGACCGCCAAGCAGATCCGCCAAGTGGTCTTCGCCAGCCACAATGCGAACCTCGTCGTAAACGGGGACGCCGAACTCGTGGCCTGGTTCGATCACAGAACGACCGGAGATCAATCTCGAGGGACGATCCAGGGCGTCGGCGCAATCGATGTCGAGGATGCTCGCGCGGCGATCAAGCGGATTATGGAGGGCGGGGAGGCCGCCTTTACCCTGAGGCGTGAGAAGTACGGCTTCTGATCGAAGGTGGTCAAAAGCTGCGGGGTTCGGCGTCGCGGCGCGCTTCGGCCGCCAGTTGCGCTACGGCCTGTACGCGGGTGCGCACGCCCAGAAGGCTGCAGGCCAGGGCCAGGTGTTCGTCGACGGTCCGGGGCGACAGGCCGAGACGCTTGCCGATGGCTGAAGAGGTGAGACCGCGGGCCGCCAGCTCAAGGCAGTCGCGCTGACGCTCGGAGAGATGGCGGGTCGTAGGGGCGGGGCGGGATGCGGAAAGTGGAGACTTCATCCCGGAATCCAGCCGCTGGATCGTCTCCGGACACCAGCCCGTAAGTCTGACGGGGTAGATCTGGCGCCGCAGATCTACGACCGGGGACGATCAGACGCCGTCGCCGCCGTTGTCCTCGCGCGTGGGAGCCAGCAGCCGGCCGCGCCGTTCGTCCAGCCAGGCCTCGGCTTCCGCATCGCGCCGGACAGACTGATCCGCCAGTTCCCTGAGCATCTTGGTGAAGGTGTTGATGATGGTGCGGGCGTCGAGATCGCCGATGGCGTCGCCGGCTTCCTCGTCGAACTCCTGCAGGGCGACGGCCAGGATGGTCCCCAATTTGTTGTCGGCGCACCGCAAGGCAAACGCGGGCGACCCCAGGGCCAGGGCGGCGAGAATGCCGTGCGGGTCGCTGTCGGTGACCTCGGCGAAGCGATGGATGCGCTCGATGTTGATGCGGCCCGCGCCGGACTCGAAATGCTCGTAGGAGCGGAGCGCCATGTTCATGCCCTGCGCCACGTCGGCGGCCCGCATTCTCCTGTGGGAGCGGATCAGGCGCAGGCTCGAGGAGAGCACCGCGTTCGCCGTTTCGGTGGGCCGGGTGTCCATGTCTTGCGAATACTCCCTCGCCACCGGCGCTACGCGACTCTGAAGCGAGTGCACCCCTACAGGTTGAAAAATGCCTTAGCCATGCGTCAAATGAAAGTCTCGAAAGATCAACAGCATAAAAGCTGCGGGCATGGCGCAAGTTTCTTGCGGACATCAGTATAGACGACGGCTTGCGGTCGGATGGCCCGGGCCTGAACCGGTCATGGCGTTGCGCGCCCATGGCTTGAGGGCGGGGCGATGAGGCAGCGGGATCCGTTCGGCACGGCCCTGAACAGCCTGCGTCAGGCCCTGGATGAAGGGCTGGCGCCGGGCCAGCATCTGTCGGTGACGGACATCGCGGCCGCGCTCGGCCTGAGCACCAGTCCCGTGCGCGAGGCGCTGTCGCGTCTGTGCGGCGAAGGCCTGGTCGAGGATCGCCGCGGACTGGGCTATTTCACGCGCGCGGCCCCCCTTGAGGACGTATTGGGTCTGTTCGATCTGGAAGCCGCCCACGTCCGGCTGGCCGCGCAGGGCGCGGGGCTTCCGGGGCCGGAGGCGGGCGGGGATCTCGCCGTCGAGGCCTGGATCGACGCCCTGGTCGAGACCTGTGAGAACCAGCCCCTAGTGGAGAGCTTGATGCGCGTCCGTCGCCGGCTGTCGCCGCTGAGGCGGCTGAACGGTCCGACGGACGCTGATCTGTCGGAACGCGATGGATGTGATGTGGAGGCCTACTACGCCCGCTGGCGATCCGCCGCCGGCAGTCTCGCCTCACGGGTTCGCCGCATCGATCCGGATCAGGCGAAGTATACGCGAAATATAGTTTGAATCGATTTGCTTTGAGGCGCTGATGGTTCGTCGTCGACGTTTTGTCGACCTTCAAAACAGGAGACGACCATGACCCCGAAGACCCTCTCGCGCCTCGTGCGCCTGGGCGCCGCCCGCACCCTGACCCGCGCGGTGGACGAAGGCGACTACGCCGAGCTGAACACGTCCAAGCTCTACACCATCCCGCCGGGCGCCTGAGCCTCGTGCGCCGTCCTTCGGGGCGGCGTGGACGCGCCGGCCTCGCCTCATCCGGCGCGTCGCGATCCGAGGCGTCATCCATCAGGGAGATTGACCCATGTCTGTCCGGACCAAGACCCGCATCCTGCGGCTGGGCGGCGCGCGCCTGCTGACGCGCGCTGTCGACGAAGGCGACTTCGCCGAACTGAACTCGCATGTCTGCTGGGACATGCCGCCCGAATGAGCGGCGGGGGCCGTCTTTCGGGGCGGCCCCGAACCGCATCTCTCCGGAGGAAGAGACCATGCTCAGATCCAGACCTTCCCGTCTTGTCGTCCTCGGTTCGGCGCGGCGGTTGACCCGCGGCAAGGGCGGCGAGTTCGTCGAACTGCAGGTGACGCTGCACTACGACCTGCCCTTCGAATGAGCGAGGAGGGACAACTGGCTTATGGCGTCCACGCCGTTCGGGTCGGCGACGACCTTGTCCTGCTGGACCTCGCGGCGGACGACTACCTGCTGTTCCCGGAGTGCGGGGAACTCCGGATCGACGGCGAACAGGTGCGCGGGCCGATGGCGGTTCTGCTGGAACTGGCCTCTGCCGAACTGCTTCATGCGGGGCGGCCCCGCGCAGGTGTCAGGCCGCCGCCGCGGTTGCCTGGGCGCGGTCCGATCGAGGGTGCGGTCATCCCGGTGAGCGTCAGGGACGTCGCCGCCTTCGGAGCGATCTGGGCGGACTGCGTCTGGCGCCGCCCGACCCTGTCCCGGCTGCAGAGTCGCTACGCGGAGCGGAAGGGGCGGCGCGATGATCTGGCTGCGATCTCGGCCCGCGCGGAGACCTTCTTCCAACTGCTGCCCTTCGCGCCCCGGACCGGAGCCTGCCTGTTCCAGGCCGAGCTGCTTCTGCGGTTCCTCAACGCCGGAGGGCTCGATGCGGACTGGGTCTTCGGCGTTCGCGCCTGGCCCTTCCTGGCCCATTGCTGGCTGCAGGTGGACGACGTCTGCGTCAGCCAGTCCGCCGAGACGCTCGCGCATTTCCATCCCATCCTGGTGATCTGAGCATGGGCGCGGATTCCTTCGTCGCACTGGTGGGCGATACGGCCGCCGCGCTCGAGGCGCTCGCCCGGCCCCTTCGTCGGCGGCTGGCGGGCGCCGGCTGGTCGCGTCGGGTCTCCCACCCCTTCATCGAGGTCTATGCGCTCTCTGATCGGCTTTCGATCACGGCGGGTCTGGACGGGCACGGCGTCCTGATCGGCGACATGTTCGACAAGGCCGGCGGGGTGGTTTCCGTCGCCGACCGGGGCGCCCTGGCCTGTCGCGCCCTCGATCCGGCCTATGCGGACCGGATCGTCTCGGAACAGTGGGGTCGTTATGTCCTGGTTCGACGCACCCGGGGCGACGCCGCCATCCTGCGTGATCCGTCCGGGGCGATCGAGGCCGTCTGCTGGCGCAAGGACGGGGTGACGGTCGTGGCTTCCAGCGCCGCGCCGGTTCTCGATCCCTTGCTGCCCGATGATCTGGCTCTGGACCCGGACGCTCTGGCGCGGCTGGTCGAACGGGGCGGGGAGTATCGCCATGACCTCGTCCTCACCGGCCTCACCCCGATCGCGGGCGGCGAACTTCGCGTGCTGGGCGACGGCGTCTCGCGCGGTGTCCAGATCTGGCGGCCGGCGGACATCTACCGGCGCGGACGGGCAGCACCGGTTGATCTCCGATCGGCGGTGCAGACGGCGGTGAGAAGCCTGGCCGGCGAGCGACGATGGATCGCCGAGGTCAGCGGCGGACTGGACTCGGCGATCGTCGCAGCCTCTCTTGAGACGTCCCAGAGGGACCGCGTGGCCGCCTGGGTCAATCACCATGCGGACCAGCCGGAAGGCGACGAGCGCATTTATGCGCGCGCGGTCGTGGAGCCTCACGGCCATGGGCTGACGGAGGTGAGACGGGAAGGCCTCGGTCTGTCCGCCGAACGTCTCGCGCGAACGGCGGAGGCCTTCCGGCCCGCCACCAATGACATCGACACGGACTACAATGACGATATCGCCGCCCGCATCCGGGAGACAGGCGCCTGGGGCTCTTTGACGGGGCAGGGCGGCGACGCGGTCTTTTTCCAGATGCCCAGCCCGCTGATCGCCTTCGATGAGCTGTGGGAACGGGGTTGGCGCGCGAGACCGGCGGCGGTTCACCGGGTCGCCCGCTGGACCCGACGCTCGCTCTGGCCGTCGGCCTGGGTTCGGGCGCTGGGGGATCACCGTCGCGCTCGCGCCGACTGGGACCATCCCTGGCTGGACGACCTCAGGGGCGTCCCGCCGGCCAAGGCCCTGCAGATCTCCATCCTCGCCTTCTGCCAGACGTTTCAGGGCCAGGCCGGACGCAGTCGGGAGGGCGCCTGCGTGAATCCGCTGCTGAGCCAGCCGGTCATGGAGGCCGGCCTGTCCTGGTCGACCGTCGACCTGACCCGGGGCGGTCGGGATCGCGCCGCCGCGCGCGAGGCGTTCCGGGATGTCCTGCCGCCCTCAATCCACGCCCGACGCTCCAAAGGCGAACTCGGCGCCTTCTACGGGGAAGCGGTCGCGAGCCAGTTGCCCTTCCTCCGCGATTATCTGCTCGGCGGCGCCCTGGCCCAGGCGAGGTTGCTCGGTCCCGATCTTGAGACGGACCTGACCCGCGAGGCCTTGCTGTGGCGCGGCGGCTTCTCTCGCCTGCTCACCCTGGCCCTGACGGAGGCCTGGGTTCGGCGATGGACGGCGCGGCTGGCGGCGCGGTCATCAGGTGGCGGTCAAACCAGCCGATGACCTTGTCGTAGTAGATGCGGGTGTTGCCGGGATTGTGGAGACTGTGATCCTCGCCGATCAGATACAGCAGGGCGGCGGGTCTCTGGAGGCGTCGGAGCGCGGCGTACATCCGTTCCGCCTGACCGGTCGCGTGGTCCATCTCGCCATGCACCAGCAGGATCGGGGCCGTGATGCGGTCGGCTTGCTCGAACGCGCTGGCCCGTCTGTAGCGCTCCGGATCCGACCAGTAGGCGGTCCGCATCGCCGCTTGGCCGGATTCCAGCCATCGTGCGGTTCCCATGAGCGCCGCGTCGTTTTCGCCAGCCAGACGCGTGTGGCTGGTCAGGCCGGCAAGCGCGCCGGCCAGATCATAGGACCCGTTCAGGGCGACCACCGCCTTGATCCGGGGCGACTGGGCGGCGGCGATGACGACGGTCCAGGCGCCGAAGCTGTGTCCCCACAGGCCGATCCGGTCGCGGTCCACGAGATCCGCGTCGGCGGCGGCGTCGACAACCGCCAGCAGGGTGTCCGCGAGGCCCAGCGCGGGCTCCGAACCGACCGGCAGGTCCGGATAGAGGACGGCATAGCCGGCGGCGACCAGCAGTTGGCCGTTCAGCGTCAGATTGCCGGCTTCGGGCCGCATGGTCGGCGGCGGGGCCGCATAGGTGCGGTCGGGGTAGGGGATGACGATCACCGGCGGTGGTCCGTCGCTCCGGGCGGGGGCGTAGAGCCAGCCGCGTGCGCCGTTCGGCCCGTCGATCCGTTGGGGCGGCGCGAGCTCCACGGCGTCGAGTTCGGGATTGAGGCTCCAGATCGTCTCGGTGGACGGGCCGCGGGTCGCCGTGAGGCGATTGACCTCCCGTCCCTCCGCGCCGCGGGCGACGGCTGTTGCGCGCGACCAGCTGACGGCCGCGCCCGGTGGACCTTTGATGCAGATTTCGGGGGAGGGATCGGCGGAGACCCTGCAGAGACGGTCGGCGTTTTCCGAAACAGCGACGCTGTCGAGCTTCATCGGACCGGCCAGAGCCCGCTGGCCGAGCGGCCCGTCCGGGCGAACGGTCTGGGCCAGCGGGCCGAGATCTTCGGACGGGCTGTCGGCGGTCTGACGCAGGACACGGCCTTGGCTGGCGAACAGGGCGCCGGCCTGTCCCTCGGCGATGAGCCGGGCGTTCGGCGCCAGACCGTCCAGTCTGGTCGCGCCGGACGGGGCGATGAGGAACCAGCCGTCCTCGCCGCGCACGACGGGTGAGGGGCCGATCCAGCCAGCCTCGGCGGTCGGCGAGCCGTGGAAGTCGAGTTGAAGGCTCGGGGTGACTCCGCGCGGCGTGATGTCCCGGGTCGCGCCCGCGGGGTCGATGGACAGCAGTCGGGGCGTGTCGGCGTCGATCGCCGCGACCAGCAGGGCGTCGGAGGTCGGCGACCAGGTCAGCAGGCTGGTCGAGATGTCCCGCGCGTCTGAAGGATCCCGCGTTTCGCCGGATCGGGTATCGACCAGACGCAGGCTGCGCGTACGCCGGAACTCTGTCGCCTGATCGGAATCCGGCAGGGCGTGGAGCCGGCCGTCGACGAGCAAGGCGGCTTGGCGGCCGTCCGGAGACGACTCTAAGTCAAGAAAGGCGCCTTCGGTGAGGAGCGTAACGGCGCCGTTATGGGCATCGACCCGCCACAGGCCGCGCAGCGGGCGTTCCGGTTCGGGCGTCCCGAGACCGACCGAGACGAAGGTGGCCTCTCCGCGCGCCGCCCTGGCCCAGAGCGCGGGCAGGACCCTCTGGGTCCGGTTGGTGTCGGCCAGCCGCGGCGGCAGATCGCCGTCCGGCATGCCGAGCACCAGCAGGGCGTCATCGGAAATCCATTCCACGGACCGGCCCCAGGCGCCCGTCTCCGGCGCAAGGTCGGTCCAGACGATCGCGCCGCTGGCGAGGTCGACGACCCCGAGCCGGTACTCGAGGTCGCGGAGCCGGAAGACGATGACCTTCCCGCCGCCGGGCGAGAAGGGACCGACCGTATAGCCCGCGTCGTCTTCCATCGGCAGGAGCGGGCGGACGTGCTCGGGAGCGGCGATCTCAGCCCGATAAAGCCGGGCGTAGCGAAGCGCGCCCTCGGGCTGCAGATCGTAACGGGGGAGATCGTTCCGGGCGCGGCGTTCCTCGAAGACGATGACCGCGCCGGATGGATCGATGGCGATCCGTCCGAAGCTCTCCAGCCCCAGAAGGATGTCGAGCGTCAGGGGCTCTGACGCGCCCGGGGACGGGCACGTCAGAACCAGCGCGGCCAGCGCGCCGAACAGGCGTTTGCGCATGGTTCGTCACCAGCGCTTGACGAGTTGCAGGGAGATCTGGCGACCGAGCGCATTGGTGTTGGCCGCATCATAGCCGATGCCGCGCGAGGCGTCGTAGAAGGGCGGTTCGGCGTTCGCCAGGTTGAGCACATTGAGGGACAGCGACAGTCCGTCGCCCCAGCCTTCGACATCGTAGCGGACCTGACCGTCGAAGGTCAGCCAGTCGTCCACTCCGCGCCCACCGACCGGATCGCGTCCGCCGCTGACATAGTTGGCGATCAGGCCGAGGGTCAGCGGACCGCTCGACCACTGACCGCCCATCCGCCCCCGCCAGCGCGCGGGGAAGTGCGGATCGCCCAGCAGATCCTCATTGGGCGAGGCGGCCGTGATCTGGCGATCATTGGTCAGCAGATGGGTGAGCGATCCGTCGACCAGCATCTGGCCGGCGCCGAGTTCGAACCGATAGCGCGCCGACAGGTCCAGCCCCTCGACCTCTACGGCGGCGGCGTTGACGAAGCGGTTGTCCACGACCACCCCATAGGCCGTGACCGGCATGACCGTCGGGCTGAAATTGCCCGGATGGTCCAACAGTGACTGGACCAGGGCCCGGTCCTCGGCGTTGGTCGCCGGGCTGACATAGCGGACGAAGGGGCTCAGCGCCGGGTCGTTCAGGACGTTGGTCAGGTTCTCCAGCACCGGATTGCCGATGCGGTCCTCGAAGCGAGTCCGGAACCAGCCGCCCTCCAGCCGGAAGCCGTCCAGGGCTTCGGGCGTCCAGACGAATCCAGCCGTGGTCGAGGTCGCGGTCTCCGGCCGCAGGTCGGGATTGCCGCCGTACTGGACGACAGCCAGGACGTTGACGCCGCCGCGGTTCAGGAAGGTGGGCCCAAGCGCATAGGCGGTGAACAGCTCGCGCAGCGCCGGCGCCCGGAACGAGGTCCCGTGACTGGCGCGCAGCAAAAGGTCCGGCGTGGGGCTGTAGAGGAGGCCGACCTTCGGATTGGTCGACTGGCCGACGCCTTCATGATCCTCCGCCCGCGCCGCCAGGGACAGTTCCAGACGTTCGAGGCCGGGGCGGGCGTTGACGGCGCTGACCAGGGGCGCGCGGAACTCGACGAAGGCCGCCGAGACGTCCCGCTCATAGGTGATCGGCGCGACGATCCGCGGCGCGACGCCGGACAGGAAGTTCTCCCCCTCGGTTTCGAAACGCTCCCGGCGGATGTCGACCCCCAGCGCAATGCGAAGCGGACCGCCCGGTAGTTCGAAGAGCGATCCATCCGCCTTCAGATTGACCGAACCGACTGTGGTGATGTGGTTGGTCCAGGAATAGCCGGAGCCGATATGGGCCCTTATCACAGCGCTGGTGTCGGCCGGATCGCCGAACGGATTAAAGAAGCCGTCGGTCGCGGTGCGAAACGGGGTGGTCGGAATGTCGGCGCGCGATCCGAGCGCCTCGGCGAGGAAGGTCGTCTGGACCCGGTTGGATAGCGTCCGGCCGCTGAACTCGCGCGCGCCGCTGGCGTAGGCCGAGACGTTCCAGTCGCCGAAGGCGCCGCTCAGGCCCATCGCGCCGCTGACGCTGCGGGTGCGCCCGGTCGACAGGGCCGGGCCCAACTCGTCGATCCAGGAGTAGGCGATCTCGTGCCGGGTCGCCCCCGTGGGCGAAACGAAATGCGGATTGGCCGAGGTGACGACCAACAGGCCGGTGTCGGCCGGGGTTTGCAGCGTGTAGTTCCGCTCGGTGTAGCGGATGTCGCCGTCAACGCTGAAGCCGCCGGGAAGGTCCTGACGCGCCGCCGCGAACAGGCTGTGCCGCTTCTGGTGCGGCAGGAACCACTGACCCTCGTTCTGGTTCGTCAGATTTGCTGTGCCCGGGAGAAAGTCGCCGGGCGTCAGGCCCACGCCGTTCTGGTTACGGGGAATGGCGAAGATGGGCTGATAGGACCCGGTCGTCGGGTTCTGCGCCATGATGTTGCCGGGCGCGCTGTAGACCAGCCGCCAGTCCGATCCGCCCAACGGCCGCAGATCCGCGCTCTGCGTCATCCGCCGGTCTTCGGACCGAAGTTCGCCGCGATCATGGTATTCATAGGCCGCGACGAGACTGCCGCTCGACCAGTTGAGACCGCCGACCTGAGAGAACAGAAACTCCTCGGCGCCGCCGTCGCTGGTCCCGCCGACCCGCACCCGGCTCTCCGCCTGGTCGAAGCGGGATTTCAGGATAATGTTGACGACCCCGCCGACCGCGTCCGCACCATAGAGGGCCGAGGCGCCGTCCAGGAGGACGTCCACCCTGGCGATCGCGCTGGAGGGGATGTTGGAGACGTCCGCGAAGTCCCCCGAGATCCCCGTCCCGGCGATCCGGCGGCCATTGACCAGCACGAGGGTGGCGTCCGCGCCCAAGCCCCTCAGATTGACGCCGGTGGCCGCGCCGCTGTTGCGCGCGGAACGATCCGCTCCGGTGTTGGCCGAGCCCTCGTAGGCGGCGCCGGTGAAATTCTGGGGCAGGGCGGCCAGGGTCTCGGCCATGGTGGCTCGCCCCTGACGCGCCACGTCGTCCTGGGTCAGGACGGTGACCGGCGAGGGGCTGTCCACGCCCCGGAAATAGCTCCCGGTGACCACGACCTCCTCGAGCTGGGTCGCCTCCGGCCCGGCCTCCGCCCGCGCGGACGGGTCGATGAGCACGAAGACGGTCGGACGGCTCTGGCGATAGGTCAGACCAGTCCCGCGCAGAAGCTCGCCCAGCGCCGCCTCCGGCGTGAAGTCACCTGTGACGGCCGGGGCCTGACGCCCCGCGACCAGGGCGCTCGGATAGAGGATCTGAAGACCGCTCTGTCGCGCGAAGGCCGGAAGACTGCGCTCGAGCGGGCCGGCTTCGATGCTGAACGACCGGACAGCCTGCGCCGATTGCGCGATGACCGGCGTCGCGACACCCAGCATGAGCGCGGCAAGCGCTGTTGAAGTGAATCTGTGACCCATGGACTCCCCCTTTTTCTATCCCCCGCCGTGCGGGGTGGGGAGGAGACGTTGGGTCGCGGGGCGTCCCCTAAGTCCGCAGACAGATTATTTTCAGCCCGGCGCGGAAAGGACCACGTGACCATCGTCCGACGTCGTCGCCTCAAGGGCGTAGAGATCCCGCAGGGCGGCGACAAAACCGTCGATGTCGCCGGCGTTAAAGGCGCCGCTGACCCGGACGGAAGAGACTTGTGCGTCGCGCAGTTCGATCGGTGTCGTGGTGTAGCGATTCACCTCGGCGACGGCGGCGGCGATCGGGGTGTTCTCGAACGTCAGCCGGCCCACGGTCCAACTGGTCTCGGCCGGCGCGTTCGTCGTGATGACACGGGGCGTCTGCGCCGAAGTCGTGACCGTCTGGCCGGGGGCGAGGCTCCAGGTTCCGTTCGTCGCTGAGGGCTTGCGCACATCGACGCGGCCCTCGACGAGGACGACCCGGGCGCCGGCGCCCGAGCGACGCACGTCGAAGCGGGTGCCGACGGCTGTGACCTGGGTGTCGCCGGCCTGGACGAGGAAGGGCCGCGTCGGGTCGCCCTCGACCTCGAACATTGCCCGCCCGGACGCCAGGGTGACCCTCCGTTGTGAACCGGTGAAGCGCACGGTGACGCGGGAGTTGGTGTCCAGCACGATCCGCGAACCGTCCTCCAGCCGCACGGTGCGTTGTTCCCCGACGGCGGTGTCGTAGGTTACCGGACGCTGCAGCGACCACCAGGACAGGCCCCCGACGCTGACGGCCAGCACGAGCGCGCCGGCGACGCCGAGCGGTACAAGCCGGCCGGTCTTCCTCGGTCTGGATCGGGCGCGAGTCCCCGCGCGGTTCAGGGCGTCATCGGTGAAGGCCGCCATGACCGGGGTCTTCGAGAGCGTTCCGGCCGCCTCCCACATGGACTCAAGACGGTTGAAGGCGCGCGCGTTCTCCGGATCCTTGCGCCAGTCGCTGAACGCCCGGATGTCCGCGGTCGTGACCTTGCGCTGGTTCAGCTTGCTGAACCATTCAGCGGCTTCCGTGCGCCTGATTTCGGCTTCAGCCTCGATCGTCATCCGTTTGCCTACAGGTCGAGCCGGGTCGCGCAGTGTTCAAGCGCCCTGGACATCCGCCATTCCACAGTTTTCACGCTGACGTTAAGCGTCCGGGCGATCTCGGGATAAGTCATACCGCCAAAGCGGTTCAAGACGAAGACGTCGCGGTAGAGTTGCGGCATCGCGCTGATGACCTGCTCCAGTAAGACCTGGTCGAACTGCGGCGCCGCCTCGGTCTGGTTGAACGTCTTCCAGTCCGAGTGCCGGTCGCGGAGGCTTTCCCGGCGACTCTCGTCGCGCACGAGATTCATCGCGATGCGCAGCAGGAAGGCCTTGGGGTGTCGGATGTCCGCAAGGGCGTAGGGCGCCGCACGGATATAGGTTTCCTGAACCACGTCCGCGGCGGCGTCCGGTCCGACATGGGCGCGCAACCGACGACCCAGCCAGGCGGCGTATCGGCGATAGAGACGATTGACGCCCTCCCGCGCCTCAGCCTCCAGATGCTTTGTATCGGTCACCACGGATCTCCGGCCTCTCGACGAGAGGGACGGGAATCCCGACGTGGCCGCACGATCCCGGACAGGCGCGCGAGGCGCGCCATCAGGAGGCGACAATCGGCTACGCAAAGCGAAGGCCGTCGATGATCTGATATCGCACAGGGGATTCCAGGCCCCACCAACGCAAGCGTCGGCGAGACCAGCATGAATCAAACGGAATCCACGCGCAAGGCGAGAGGCGGGGCGGAGGGGTCGGGCGTTGGAATCCTCTGCGATGCGAGGCCCGCTACTTCGGAACGCAGCGACGCCTCCGCCGCTGGGACAGACCCCGGCTCAGGCTGCGTGCCTATCTCACGGCACCCGACCCGGGTGGTCTAGGCCTGCGAGCCCAGGCGGACAAGTCGGGCTCTCCGGGATCGGAAGACTCGCGGCCGAAGCCGCAAACAAATGGCGGGCTGACCGCAATTCACTGTCGTTGCCCTGGATGGTGATTCCCGCCGAGCGTGCATCGCCTACACTGCAGAGGAGCGCGATATGGATTGTCGACCTCGGGCCCAGCCCCGATCCGCCAGCCCGTTGAGCGGGCGCGAGGCCGAGTGCCTTCTGTGGGTCAGTCGCGGTAAAAGCTCGTCGGACATCGGACAGATCATCGGGCTCTCACCCCGCACGATCGACAGCTACATCGAGAAGGCCTGTGCGAAGATCGGCGTCAGAACCCGTATCGAAGCGGTGGCCGTTGCGGTTCGGACCGGGCTCCTTGATCCGGAAGACCGTGAGCATTGACCTTGCCGGGATCCAGTCCGAGAAGGCCGTCCGGAGACGCCATGCGCCTTCAGGCGGCGAGCGGTCGTCCCATCGCTCCGAGTTGCGAGCATGGCGACGATGCCGATGACGTCGCCCCGACGCCAGCTCAGCCTTCCGAAGATCTCGCTCCCGTCGGTGAGGACAACCACGACATCGCCGATGGAGACGGGTTCCGGCGCCGGCAAGCGCACACGGGCGCCGAGCATATCGAGTTGTTCCAGCCTCACCTGCACGGACTGTGTCGTATTGAGGTGCAGCGTGCCGGTCAGCGCGCAGTTGCGCCGCTTCAGGATGCGACGATCTGGCGGGGCGACGGGGTAGCTAATGAGTCTCACCTACAGCGCACGGTTGAAGGGGCGCTTAAGGGGCTGCGTTAACGGCCGCTTTCAGGAAAGCTCATGCCGTGAATGCACCGGGGAAGATCGTCGGGCCGGTCGGTCAGGCGGTCGTGAACCATTGGCCCGTTGAAGTCCGATGAGGGCTCATTGCTGACCCTCTGAAGGTCAGCTTCCGGCGGAATGGAAGTTTGTGTCTAGTGGGACCACACTTTTCGTGTCCCGACCAACACTGAGAGAGAGGGGGATTGGCGGGACGTGGCGATGGCCTTCGCCTCGCAGCTAGATGGTCGCCTTGCACCAGATCGTTTCGATCGAAACTGTACCTACGAGCATCCGATGAATCGGGCACTTGTCAGCGATTTCCAGCAACCGGATTCTCTGTTCCTCCGGTAGCCCGGTCGGCAGGGTGATCGTTCGGGTAAACTGATCCGACGGCGTCGCGCCCTGGTCCCGGGTCAACAGGACCTCGACGGACATGGCGCCCAGGGTCCAGCCTTTCCGGTTGGCGTACAGGCGCAGGGTCTGGGCCGTGCAGGAGGCGAGCGCCGCCTGCACCAGCTCGTGAGGGGTCGGACCGAGATCCAGCCCGCCCAGGGCGACGGGTTCGTCGACCACGAAGCGGGCGGGGCCGGCGGTGATCGTCAGTTGCAGGCCACCGAGACCGGCGTCGGTCGCGATCGAGGGCCGGGAAGCAGCATTGGTCATCGGGATCCTTCGGCGAAGTTTTGAAGATGGGGACGCCGTCGCCCGCCTTGGCGACGGCCACTATATGAGCATGTTCGACGGCGTCGGATGATCAGGCGTCCGCCAGGACCGCGAGCGCGGCGTCGCGCTCCTCGATCAACTCCTGCACCGAAGCGGCCAGGCCGACGCGCGTGAAGGCGTCAAGTTTCAGGCCGGTCACGGGCTCATAGGCGCCGTCGCGGCAGATCGTCGGCACGCCGCAGACCAGGCCTTCGGGGATGCCGTACTGGCCGGTCGAGGCGACGCCCATCGAGACCCAGCGGCCGTTCGAGCCCTGCACCCAGTCGCGCATGTGATCGATGGCGGCGTTCGCCGCCGAAGCTGCCGACGAGGCGCCGCGGGCCTCCAGCACGGCCGTGCCGCGACGGGCCACCTCGGGGATGAGGGTGTCGCGATACCAGGCCTCGTCGTTGATGAGCCCGGCCAAGGGCTGGCCCTCCACGGTCGCGTGGCTCCAGTCGGCGAACATGGTCGGGGAGTGGTTGCCCCAGACCGCGAGCTTCTCCACGGCATCGACGGGGACGCCCGCGCGACGCGCGAACTGGGCGGCGGCGCGGTTGTGGTCGAGGCGGATCATCGAGGTTATGGAGCCGGGCGGCAGATCCGGCGCGGACTGGATCGCCACCCAGGCGTTGGTGTTCGCCGGATTGCCCACCACCAGAACCTTGACGGAGCGTTTGGCGACCGCGTTCAGGGCCGCGCCCTGGATCTTGAAGATGGCGGCGTTGGCCGCCAGCAGGTCGCGGCGCTCCATGCCCTTGGCGCGGGGGCGCGAGCCGACCAGGAAGGCGGCGTCGATATCGTCGAACGCGACCTTGGGGTCGTCCGTAGTCTGGATGGCGCCTAGGAGCGGAAAGGCGCAATCGTCCAGCTCCATGACCACGCCCTGGAGCGCCGCCTGCGCCTGAGGCAGGTCGAGGAGGCGAAGATCGATCTGGGTGTCGGGTCCGAATACATCGCCTTGGGCCAGGCGAAACAGCAGGGCGTAAGCGATCTGGCCGGCGGCGCCGGAGACGGCGACCTTGACGGGGGCGTTGGGCATCGGAACCTCAGGATTGCGGGGTTTGAGAAAGGGCCTGGTCGATCGCGGCGGAGACAGCCTCGAGGGTCAAGGCGGTGTCCAGACGTCGCCCCTGGACAAAGAGTGTTGGCGTTCCATTCACCCCGGCGTCGCGCGCGCGGGCGACGCGGCGCTCCAGGGCCGCGATGGCCTCGGGATCGGTGATGCAGGATTGAAGCCGCGCCTCGCTGATCCCGAACCGCGCCGCGATCCTCAGGAGGGCGTCGCGCGGACTGCCGCCGGTCGCCCATTCGGACTGGCCGTGCATCAGGGCGTCTATGACCTCGAAATAGCGATCTTCGCCGGCGCACCGCGCCAGCAGAACGCCGGCGGCGGAGAGGTTGGCCGGGCCGGTGATGAATTCGCGATAGATCAGCCGGACCCGCCCGGCGTCGATGTAGCGTCGTCGGAGTTCGGGCAGCACCTCGATGGCGAAGCGGGCGCAGGGGCCACAGGTGGTCGAGGCGTATTCGATCAGGGTCACTGGCGCGGCGGCCTGACCGAGGATCATGTCGTCGGCTTCGGCCGCACGCGGCGCGCAGGCGGTGATCAAGGCGCCGACGCCCCCCGCCATGAGAACGCGGCGCGACGGCGAGAGAAGATCATGAGGCATTGGTGACTCCAGAAAGGACGGGGTGGAGGTGGATCAGCGCGCGCACGGGATGTCGCGCTTGGCCGCCTCGGCCAGACAGGGGGCGACGAACAGATCGCCGCGCCAGGCGCCGCGCACCGTACGGGCGCCGACGATCAGCCAGAGGACCAGAAGGGCACCGACCAGAGCCGTGCCGAACAGGTTGAAGGCCGGGATGGGGAGCAGGGCCCCCAGCTTCAGCGTCGCGACAGAAAAGACGCCGAGCGGGAAGGTGTAGCCCCACCAGCCGAGATTGAACGGCAGACCCTGACGCAGGTAGCGCAGGGTGATCAGCACGGCCATCGCCGCCCACCAGAGGCCGTAGGCCCACAGCAGCAGGCCGCCGATCAGGCCGATCCCGCGCGCGGCGTCGCCGTACTGGCCCAGACCGGCGGCGGTGAAAATGGCGGGCGCGGCTTGGCCGAGCACCAGCATGCCGAGCGCGCCCGTGCCGATCGGGCCCAGCGACAGCCAGCTGGAAGCCGCCATACCGGCGTGCGGCAGTTTGTGGATCGCCATGCGGAGCACGAGGATGACCAGGATGCTCATCGCCAGCGGCACGGACAGGGCCCACAGGCCGTAGCTGACCACCAGCACCGACAGGGCGGCGTCCGGGGCCGCCAGGTGGGGCGCGATCAGGCCGCCGGTGACGGCGGCGACCTCGGCGGCCACGACCGGCAGCAGCCAGACGGCCGTCATCTGGTCGATGGCGTGCTCCTGCCGGGTGAACATCATGAAGGGGATGCCGATGCCGCAGGCGACGGCAAGGGCCACGTCGATCCACCACAGGGCCTCGGCGACCGGCACGACGCCTTCGCCCCAACGCGCCAGGCCGAAGGCCATCAGGCCGTTGATGATGGTCGCCAGCCCCATCGGGATGCAGCCGAAGAACATCGACACGACCGAATGGCCGAAGATGCGCCGCGCGCCGTCGAAGAAGAAGATCCAGCGCGCCGCGTAGAGAACGGTGAACAGGGCGAACAGGCCGATGTTGAAAGCCCACAGGGCTTCGGCGACGATTTTTACGCCGGGTATGGTGACCGGAAGCTGGTTCAGCGCCAGGGCAAGGATGCCGGTTCCCATGGTGGCGGCGAACCAGTTCGGCGTGAACTGCCGCACGATCTCCTTGGGCGATTGCAAACTGGCCAACGGGCGAAGACCGAAGGCGACGTCGCGAACGTGAATGTCATGAGCCATGAGAGGTTATCCAGACGAGCGGTCAGCTTGCGGTGAAGCGATAGACGGCGCCGAGCACGACGGCGGTGACCAGAAGGCAGGCGGGCAGGGTCAGGATCTGCAACGCGGCTTCGCGGCCGCTGATCCAGCCTGTGTTGATGATCACGCGACCGGCGAGGCAATCGTTCAGGGAGCGGATGCGCTCGCCCGGCGCAGGCGTATCGGCTAGCAGGCTCATCCCGGTGAGAAGGCCGAAGAACATCAGGCCGAGAATGGTGATGAGGCCCAAGGCTAGCATCGCCTCGCCGTGACCGAACACCAGCCAGAACACGGCCACCATGGCGCCGTAGAGGCCCGCGACCACCTTGACCATTGCGGGGTGGACGCCGGTAAGGCCGACGCCGGGCTGGACCCGGTGCAGGGTCTCGCCGGATTGGGTCGCGCCGATGGGAGAAGGCGGAACGAAAGTCGTCCGCGGTTTTGCATTCTCAGGACCGGTGGTCTGGCGCCGAGCGACGGACCTGCGACCTTGGCGCATGGCCGGAACGGCGAGAAGGGTGGTCATGGCGGCTCTCCTTTCGGAGTGGAGGCCGGTCTTCGGCGCGCTCCTCGACATCCGGGATGCGCCTCTAGGATGATCGGCTCCAACGGATGTTTTGGATGGGTTCGTTCGCTTTGATCGAATGAATGCCCTAGGGCGTGATCAGCACGGCGGCCCGCGCAAAGGCGGCCTGCAGGCGAAGACGATGCTCGGGGGAGGTGTTGATGAAGGTCGGGCTCGGGTGTGGTGCGAGACACAGCTCCACTTCAGGCCGCAGGCGGGTCAGCATCGGAGCCGCCATTGCGGCCACGCGGCCGCACAATACTGCGGCCCTGAGGCGATGAAGCGGGGTGACAAGTCCCTCTAGCGTGGCCAGGCCGGAGACGATCTCCTGTCTTGTCAGCGGTCGCGCGGACCCCGAGCGAAGCCAGGGGACAGTGTTCCAAAGGACGATGCGGCGGCGGTCGAGCCCCGCTGCTTCCATCGCGCGCTTCAGGTTGCGCGCGGTGCCTGTGGGATTGTCGATAGAGACGAGGCGATCCGCTTGCGGTCCGGGGGCCGGTGTCTCCAGAAGTACAAGAACTTCCGCCTCGTCTCCACCGTCGAGGGGGTCGAACTTCGGCGTACCGGCCTGTGCGCCCCCGTCAATATTCAGAGATTTCAGGAATCCGTTCAGTGCGTCGAGATGCGTGTGAGGCGGCGCGCGGTCATTCACCAGTGAAGGCCAGACACCGCCTTGACGGGCCGACGCGCTCAATGGCGTGACGCCATCAGGGACGCCAGGAACACTTCGCCCGCCTTTGAGCGATAGCGCTGCTTGTGCCGCAGGAGCCAAAACGGGCGGTCGGGCAACGTCAGGGGCAGGGCGGCGAGGATTCCGGCGCGCAGGCGCGCGGCGACGACGTTCCGGGACACGACAGTCGCTCCCGCTCCAGCCTCGACGGCGGCGGCGACCGCCTCATTGCCGGGCAAGGTCATGGCCACGTCGAGATCTTCGATGGCCAGTCCGCGCTGATTGAGCGCCGCCTCAAAGGCCGACCGGGTGCCGGAGCCGGGCTCGCGCAACACCCAGGTCATTTGCTTCAGGTCCGGCGGCCCGACGCCGTCCTGGGCGGCGGGGTGGTCGGCCGCCACGACCAGCACCAGTTCGTCGTGATCCAGAACCGAACGGCTCAACGCCGGCTCGTCCAGTTCGCCCTCGACCAGACCCAGCTCGGCACTGCCCTCCCGGACAGCGTCGGCCACCTCGCGCGTGTTGCCGATCGAGACCTCGATGCGGATGCCGGGATGAGCCTGATGAAACCGGGTCAGTCGGGCGGGAAGCCACCAGCCGGCGATGGTCTGGCTGGCGTGGATCGACAGTCGTCCGCGTTTCAGGCCGCCCAGGTCGTCGAGGGCGTCCTGCGCCGCCTCGACACGGGCGAGGATCGCCTTGGCCTCGATCAAGAAGGTCGCGCCCGCCTCGTTCAGGACGATGTTGCGCCCGACCCGGTCGAATAGGGCGACGCCGTGGCGACCCTCCAGCGTCGTCACCGCCGAGCTGACGGCCGACTGGGTCAGGTTCAGGGCCTCGGCGGCGCGGGTCACGTGCTGGCGCTCGGCGACGGCGACGAAAATGCGGAGTTGATCCAGGGTCATGCGACGATCCTAACGCACGAAGCGGCGCCTTCGACAGGGATCGTTCGGCGACGGCGAACGTTCCGAACGGAACATCGCGTTGGTCGTCCGGGACGATCGCCTGCAGGATCGGACCATGACCCACGCCCCACCCTCCCGATGGATCAGAACCGGAGCCTTGGCGCTCGGCTCGGCGATGGCCGGCGCCGCGATCATGGCCTTCGCACAGACGCCCGACTCGAACTTCGACGCGGCGATGGCCGAGGCGATGGAACGGATGCACCGCGACATGACGGTCGCGTCTACCGGCGACCCGGACGTGGACTTCGCCGCCATGATGATCCCGCACCACCAGGGCGCCATCGACATGGCGCGCGCCGAGCTTCTCTACGGTCAGGACGAGACCATGAAGCGTCTGGCCCAGGGGATCATCGTCGAACAGACCCAGGAGATCGCTCTGATGCGCGACTACCTGACCCGCCATTCCGACGCGCCGACGCCGACCGGCGGCGCGAGCTCGACCCATCACGGACACGGATCATGACCCTGACAGCCCGCGCCATCGCCGCCCTTGTTCTCACCCTGTCCGCCGGACCCGCCTTGGCGGATCAGGTTCCGGGCGCGGCCTCGGCGGCGCCGATCCCCATCACCGGGCAGGATCGGTTCTATTCGGCCGACCAGTTCTCCAACACCGTCTCGGTGGTCGATCCCTCGACCAACCGACTGCTGGGCGTGATCTCGCTTGGCGATCCGACCCCGGCCAACCTCAGCCCCCTCTATCGCGGCCAGCTTCTGGTCCACGGCATCGGCGCGGCGCCGGACGGCAAGACGTTGGCGGTCGTATCGATCGGATCGAACGCCGTCAGCTTCATCGATACGGCGACCAACACGGTCAAACACACCACCTATGTCGGGCGTTCGCCGCACGAGGCCTTCTTCACCCCTGACGGTCGCGAGGTCTGGGTTACTGTGCGGGGCGAGGCCTATGTCTCGGTCCTGGACGCCACGACCTATCAGGAGACGGCGCGGGTGCAGACGCCGAACGGGCCGGGCATGACGATCTTCTCGCCGGACGGCGCCTACGCCTACATCTGCTCCAGCTTCAGCCCCGAGACGGTCGTGGTCGACACCCGGTCGCGCGAGGTCGTCGGGCGGGTGCGCCAGGACAGCCCCTTCTGCCCCGACATCGCCGCGACCCCGGACGGCGAGCAGGTCTGGCTGACGCTCAAGGATGTGGGCAAGACCATGGTGTTCCAGGCGCGTCCGCCGTTCGCCGTGCTGCAGACGCTCGACACCGGCCCCCTGACCAACCACGTCAATATTGTGCGTAACGCGGTGGGCCAGTTCGCCTATGTGACCGTCGGGACCGAGAACCGGGTCAAGGTCTATCGCACCGACACCTTCGCACCCGTGACGGAGATCGAGGTCGGGGCTCTGCCACATGGTCTTTGGCCCTCCGGCGACGGCTCGCGGATCTACGTCGGGCTGGAGAACGGTGACGGCGTCGCGGTGATCGACACCGCCAGCAACCGCGTCGTCGAGACCGTGCCGATCGGCCAGGGACCGCAGGGCGTGACCTATGTCCCGCGCGCCGTGACCTCTGGCGACGGCATGGCCAATCTGACGCCGCTGGGCGAAGCCCGCGCCTCGCATCAGCTGATGCTGACCGGCGCCGGCGGCGCCCGTTCCCAGGCGACCCTGTTTAATCAGGGACAGGTGCAGATGCTGCAGGTCGCCGCGGCCGGGCTGGAGCCGGGCAAGCCCTATATCCTGGCCTTCGCCTCCCACGCCGACGGCTCGGGCGAACTGGAGCCGCTGACGAAGTTCATGGCCAATCCGGCCGGGG
The DNA here is from genome assembly GCA_963522565.1 of uncultured Brevundimonas sp. Classification (GTDB taxonomy): domain Bacteria; phylum Pseudomonadota; class Alphaproteobacteria; order Caulobacterales; family Caulobacteraceae; genus Brevundimonas. The sequence continues at coordinate 166,911 of CAUQZC010000003.1, forward strand.
CGGCGGTGGTCAACGCCGTCGGCCCGATCCGTCAGGTCGTTGCGCCCGAGGAAGAGGCGCCGCGCCGCTGGCTGGTCATCGCCGCCGGCACGCCGGAGGACCCGGGCGCCGTGGTCCAGACGCAGGCGCAGTAGGTCCCCGGCGATGCGGATCGAGAAATTCGTTCACAGCTGTCTGCGGCTGACGGTCGACGGCGAGCACCTGCTGTTCGATCCGGGCAAGTTCTCCTTCATCGACGGCCGCGTGGACCCGGCGATCTTCTCCGACGTCTCGACCGTCGTCCTGACCCACGACCACCCCGACCATATCGACAAGGACGCTTTGGGTGCGATCATCCGCGCCAGCGGCGCGACCGTCATCGGCAATGCAGGGGTCGCCAAGGCTCTGGAGGATACGGGCCTGGCCGTGAAAGTGGTCGAGACTGGCGTCCATGTCTTCGGCGCTTTCCGGATTGAAGCCCAGCCCGTGAAGCATCAGCCTATCTTGTCTGACGAAACGCCCCAGGTCACCGCCTTCCTCGTCAACGACGTCTTCCTGAATCCTGGAGACAGTTTCGACCCGCGCCTGAATCGGTTCGCGGGTGTCGAAGTCCTGGCCCTGCCGGTGATGGCGCCTTTTCTGACCGAACTCGACGTCTTCGAATTCGCCAGGCGACTATCGCCGACGCGGATCATTCCGGTGCACGACGGCTATGCCCGCGACTGGTTTCTCAAACAGAGATATGACGTTTATGCGCCGTATCTGACGGCGAGCGGCATCAAGCTGGAGCGACTCGTGAGGGTGGGGGACGCGGTGGACGTCACCGGATGATATCGATGGACGCTTCGGAGACGGCGCAGCGGTGAACGCGATCTGGAACTACGCCTGGGTCGCGCTCGGGGCCGGTCTCGGCGGCGCGCTCCGGCATGGCGCGAACAGGCTCGGCCTTCTGGCGGTCGGCCCGCACTTTCCGGCCGGCACCCTCTCCGTGAACCTGCTGGGCTGTCTGGTGATGGGCGTCCTGACCGGGTGGTTCGCACATCGGGGCGAGTTCACCACCCCTGCGGTGCGGCTGTTTCTCACGACGGGGCTGCTGGGTGGCTTCACGACCTTCTCAGCCTTTTCGCTGGATACGGCGCTGATGTGGGAAAAGGGCGCAATGGTCATGACGATCGCCTACGTCGGCCTGTCCGTTCTGGGATCTCTGGCCGCGGTCTTCATCGGCCTGGCGCTGGCGAGAGCGGTCTTCTCATAGCCGGTGTGTCGAACCGCCCGGCGGGAACACCGCCAACCTCAACGACACGAGTTGGTGGCAAGGCCGACCTTCGCGTCGAGCCCTGATCGCCCATCCGGAGCTCAGGAGACGGCGTCATCCCGTACTGGCGCGCAGGACTGATCGGCGCCAACCTGCTGCGGGGAGGATGCATGAAAAAGTCAGGATTGGTCGTCGGGGCCGATGTCCCGTGGGTGACCAGCTGGACCGAAGAGCCGGTCATAGGCGTACGCCCCTGTTCGACCGTGCAGGGGCGCCCGGCGCTCGTTCAGGTGCAGAACGCGGGCTACGGCCGACCGCAATACTCCAAAAATCACCTCGTTCGCCAAAGGCGCTCCATATTGGAGAGGCTGTGTCCGATGTGCGGTGAGCCGACGACGCCCAACGATCGCTGGACGCAGGTCGCGAGGCTTGCGCCAGCAGGTCTTCTCCGGCGTGCCGGCAAGGCGTCTGGCCTGCCGCGGGAGATCGAGGACAAGCGGGTTCTGCTGGACGCCGGATCCATCGCGCCGCTCCACAAGGCGTGTGTGGACCGCTCACTGAAATACTGCCCGCATCTTAAGGCCGATCCGAACGTCAACGTGATGGCCTTCCCCGCTCGCTGGGCCGTGCTGCCGCTGCTGATCGAGGCCGCGCCGATGATTGAAACCGCCACGACGGCGGGGGTTGGCGGCGCCGTTCTGGTGATCACCTTCTTGCAGCTTGTCGGAATCACGGGGCGGACGGATCGAGACTGGCGCTTCAGAAAGACCCCTCCGCGCGTACAGGAGCGACAGTCCGGTGGCTGAAATGGCCTGACCGAGCGTCCGGTCAGGGCAGATGGAGCAAAACGCCGATCCAGCCGATGTCCTGCAAATGTTCCAGGCCTTCGAACAGCGGGAAGGCGATCAGCATCACCAGGCCGTCGCGCAGGGTCGTCAGGAAGAAGCGGGGACGCACCTCGATCGTTTCCTGATCGCGCCATTTCGAAAAGTCGGGCCAGAAGCGCGGCGTGCGCGCGACATAGGCCGCATAGGCCGGTCCGAACGCATCCGAGAGCCAGGCCTCCTCGCGCTTGACCGTGGCGGCGAAGACCAGGACCGTGATCAGGACGAAAACCGCCGCGATGATGATGCTGCCGGATTGGGCGCCCATGCCGAACGCGCCAATGAAGCTGAAGACGTAGAGAGGGTTGCGGCTGACCGAATAGGGGCCGCGGTCGACGATCTCCGCCTTCTTGCGCCCGCCGATATAGAGGGAGCACCAGGCCCGGCCGACGATGCAGACGACCATGGCCGCCATGCCGACCATTTCCAGGCCCTCATGGAAGGTCGTTTCGCCGCCGAGGGTCCGACTGACCGCGACGACGGCGATGACACTGAGTATGGCGACCAGCAGCACCGCCTTGCGGATGAGTTGAACGCGGCGGAGGTCGGGCGGGGTGGACGACATCGGGATCAGCCTAACTGTGGACCTCGGGCGCGGTCGGGGCGCGGCGAGCGGTTCGCTGCGCCGACCAGCTTGTCACGCCGATCAACACGATCAAAAGCCCCAGAAGCACCGCCGTCGATCCCACGGTTCCAAAACCGAGCCCACCCTTGTCCGGTGTCTTGGTGAGCAGATCGCCCATCGTCGCGCCGAAGGGGCGGGTCAGGACGAAGGCGATCCAGAACAGAAGGGTTCGCGAGATCGGCGTGAAGACATAGGCGAGCACCGTCAGGCCGATGCCACCGGCGATCAGAAGATTGCTCAGGGCGTAGCCGAGGCCCGAACTGTCCGCCAGGAAGTCACCCAGCGCCGTTCCCAGCGTGTTCGAAACCAGGATGGCGACCCAATAGAAGGTCTCGATCTTCGGGTTTCGGATATGATCGACGGCGATCGAGCCCTGGGTGAACCGCCAGGTCGCGAGGACGGCGAACAGCACCGTGGCGATGATGGCCGCACCGGTCGCATAGCCCAGCCCCAGGCTGCGATCCATAAAGTCGGAAATGGTCGTCCCGGCCGTGCTCGTCGAGAGAATGACGGCCCAGTAGAGGAAGGGATGGAACGTGCGGGCCCGAAGCTGAAACGCGAGCGTGACGAGGAAGAAGCCGATCAGGATAAGCGAGCTGGCGGCGTAGCCGATATTGAGGGTCATCGACAGCAGATCGCCGCCGGTCTCTCCGACCGTGGTCGCGCAGATCTTCATCACCCAGAACAGCAGGGTGACGGTCGCCACCTTGCTGGCCTCGGGCAGAGGTCCGGTCGGTCCGCCGGTTGCGACGCGGGGCGGCGTCGATGTCGGAGAGGGGCGGGGATCAGGCAGAGACGACATTGGAAACATCTCCGGGGCTAGAACCAAGCCCTCAGGCCTACCACGAAACGGATGTCGTCAGACTCTCCGCCACGGGCCCGGATATAGTCGGCGGTGTCGCCCAGCGAACGCGTCCACTCGACGCCGACGTAGGGGGCGAACTCCTTGCGGACCTCATAGCGCAGGCGCAGGCCCGCCTGGATCGACGACAGGCCTGAACCGATCTCCAGCTCGGGGATGTCGCCGGCCGAGGCCTCGATCTCGAACCGGGGCTGGAGGATCAGGCGCTGGGTGATGCGCTGATCGTACTCGGCTTCGACGCGGGCGGTCAGATCGCCTTCGGTGGACAGGAAGGCGGCCGCGTCCACCTCCCACCAGTAGGGGGCGAGGCCCTGAATCCCCAGCACGGCGTGGGTGGTGTCGGGGCCGTCGGGGCGGAAGTCCTGACGCACGCCGGCCTGAAGGTCCCAGAAGGGAGCGATGGCGCGGCTGTACAGGGCCTGGACCTCGGCGTCCTCCAGCTTGCCGTCGAGATCGCCCTTTCCCTCGGACTTCCACCAGAAGCGATTGATGTCGCCGCCTGTCCAGCCCTGGACGTCCCAGAGGTAGGTGTCGCCGCCGTCGCCAAAGCCCGCCTCGACGCGGTCGATGATGACGGCGGTCGTCCGGACGTCGCCGTTCTCGGCGATCAGGGTCCGGCGGGACGCGGCCATGGCGTCGGCGCCGAAGACGAGATCGGCGGCATGGGCGGGGCCAGTCAAGGCGGCCGGCGGGGGCGGTGTTTCGGGCGGGCGGCCCGGATTGTTTGCGCTGGTCGGGACGTCTGGCGATCCCATGCTCATGCCCGACATGTCGTGGCCGGCATGCGGATCAGCCTGCGCGCCGTTTATGTCCATGCCGCTCATGTCGTGACCGGCATGAGGATCGGTTTGGGCCGGGTCCGCCATGTTCGACATGTCGTGGCCCGCGTGCGGGTCCGCCGGCGCGGCGGCCGGCATGTTGGACATGTCATGCCCGGCGTGGGGATCGGCCTGCGCCGTCGCACCGCTCATGTCGTGGCCGGCATGGGGATCGGGCGCGGGTTGGGGCCGGGACTGGGGTTGGGCAACCGACGGCATGAGGTGACCGGCGTGCGGATTGGCGGTCTGGGCCTGGGCGGCGCCGGCGGCGCCGGCGGCGAGGACGAGAGGCGCGAGCGCGACGAGAAGACGGGTCATTGAGCGGCTCCGTCGAGGGGACGAACGGTGACGACGTTGAACATCCCGGCGTGCATGTGCATCAGCAGGTGGCAGTGGAAGGCCCAGTCGCCGGGCGCATCGGCTGTCAGGTCGAACGTGACCTTGGACCCCGGGGCGACATTGACGGTGTGCTTCAGGGGCTGGTGGCCCTCAGGACCCCCGGTGACCAGTTCGAAGAAGTGGCCGTGCAGGTGGATGGGGTGGGCCATCATCGTGTCGTTGACCAGGGTTACGCGCACCCGCTCGTTCCGCTCGAAGCGGATCGGCTCGACCAGTTCCGAGAACTTCCGTCCGTCGAACCCCCACATGAACCGTTCCATATTGCCGGTCAGGTGGATCTCCGTGGTCCGCGAGGGCGGACGCCGGTCCTTGTTCGGATCGAGGGAGACCAGGTCGGTATAGACCAGCACCCGGTGCGGGACGTGCTCCAGTCCGATCGGCCGTTCGCCCAGCCGATTGATCGGAGACATGTTGACCATGTCGACGCCGACTCCGACGGCCATGTCGGGCGGGGCGTTTTCCGGATCGCGCATATTCATCGCGCCGTGGTCCATTCCGGCCATGTCGCCGCCGGATGCGCCGTGATCCATACCCGGCATCGCGCTGTGATCCATCCCGGCCATGCTGCCGTGGTCCATGCCGCCCATGCCCCCGCCCATTCCCATGTCGCGCATAGTCAGGTTAGGCACGGGGCGCAGCGGCGGAACCTCCGCCGTCATGCCCAGGCGCGGGGCCAGGGTCGCACGCCCCATGCCGGAGCGGTCGATGGCCTCCGAGACGATGGTGTAGGCGCGGTCCTCGGTCGGGCGCACGATGACGTCATAGGTTTCGGCGACCGAAATCTGGAACTCGTCGGTCTCGACCGGGCGCACGTTCTCGCCGTCGGCGTTGACCACAGTCATAGGCAGGCCGGGAATGCGGACGTTGAAGATCGACATGGCCGAGGCGTTGATGATGCGCAGGCGAACCCGCTCGCCAGGCCGGAACAGGCCCGTCCAGTTTTCTTGCGGCCCATGCCCGTTGATCAGATAGGTGTAGGTCGTGCCGTTGACGTCGAGGATGTCGCGCGGGTCCATCCGCATCGCACCCCACATGCGGCGTTCCTCCAGGCTCATCCGGTCCGACCCGTCGATCAGGCCCGTCAGGGTGGTGCGCTGGCGGTTAAAGTAGCCGGGGCTCTTCTTGAGCTTCTCGAGGATCTCGTGCGGATGCATGAAGCTCCAGTCCGACAGGACCAGCACATGCTCGCGATCATAGGCCACCGGATCGGTGCCGGCGGGATCGATGACGATGGGGCCGTAGTGGCCCATGGCCTCCTGCAGGTTGGAGTGGCTGTGGTACCAGTAGGTGCCCGACTGGATCACTGGGAACTCGTAGACGAAGGTCTCGCGCGGCCGGATGCCCGGGAAGCTGATGCCGGGCACGCCGTCCATCTGGAACGGCAGCAGCAGGCCGTGCCAGTGGATCGAAGTGTCCTCGTCCAGGGTGTTGGTGACGCTCAGTCGCGCGTTCTGGCCTTCGCGCAGGCGGATCAGCGGTGCCGGCAGGGTCCCGTTGACGGTGATCGCGTGCCCGGTCCGGCCACCGACGGTGAACGGCGAATGGCCGACGGTCAGATCGATGTTCGGCCCGGCCAGGGTCGGCAGGTCGGCGCGCAGGCCCGGCGAGCCGTTCTGGGCCCACGCCGGCAAAAGGCCGCTGAGACCCATCAGTCCGCCGCCCGCGACGGCGCCTCTCAACAGGGTGCGACGGTCGAGGGCTGATATCGGCATGGGTGTGTGGTCCGTCGTAACTGGGCTGCTCAGAGAGATACGCAATCGGGACGGCGATCCCTCGGAGAAATCTCTGTGAGCCCATGGATCAGGCCAGGGCCTTCACGCGCTCTGACAGGGTTCTTCGGGCGCGGGCGATCCGGGTTTCGACGGCCTTCGGCGTGACCTGCAGGATGGCGGCGATCTCGGCGTGAGGACGACCCTCCAGCGTCGCCAGCAACAGCGGGGCCTTCAGCGTATCGGGCAGATCAGCGAGGGCGCGTTGCAAGACGGCGGCCTTGCGCTGGTCATCGATCCGGTTCTCACCATCCGGCGCGGCGTCGCTGACCGCCAGAGCTTCGGGCGCGTCGAGCCCCATGACGCCGCGAACGATGCGTCGGACCGTGCGCCGGCGTCCCCAGTCCCGGCATTTGTTCAGGGCGATGGAGCGCAGCCAGACGTCGAACCGTCGTGTGGGGTCGTAGCGTTTCAGGGCCAGCCAGGCGGAGGCATAGGTCTCCTGCAGCAGGTCCTGCGCCTCGTCGGCGTCGCCCACGTAGCGACGGATGAAGCGGTAGAGGTCTGGCTTGGTCTCGGTCATCAGGGCGCTGAAGGCGGCGCGGTCGCCGCCCGCCGCACGGACCTCAAGGCTCTCCTGAGGGTTCACCCGCCCTAGCCGGCGTCGCGGCTCAGGGCGTCGGCGACGGCGGCGTCGAAGACCGTGGCCTGTTCGGGCGTCAGGACGGACCGCATCTCGAAGACGTGGGCGATGGTCGCCTTCTGCAGGTCGCCCATGGCCCCGTGGAAGTGGTCAACGGCGGCCTGAACCTCGGGCGTGTCGCCGCGGTTGGCGGCGATGGCGAGGCTCAGTTCGCGGTTGGCGGCCCGCACCTCGGCCTCCAGCGCGGGCCGCTCTACGGCGAAGCGCATCTCGATGGCGTCCAGTCGGCGGTCCTGCTCGGGCGACAGGCGCAGTTGCTCATGGACGATGTCGTGCAGGCTGGGCGCCTGACGCTCGCGCATCATCCAGGCCGCACCCGCCCAGGTCGCGCCGCTGCTGAGCACGGCCGCCGCCAGCGCCGTCGCCGCCACTGTCTTCCAACCGGCCGTCATCATCCAACCCCGACATTGAGGGGCGCCAGACCCGTGGACACGCTGAACACGCTCATCTCCGACGGCGCGGGGTGAGGGGAAAGCATCAGCAGCCCGCCATTGGTCAAGCCGATCAGCAGCGAAAGGCCCAGCGCCGCGCCCTGTGTGCGGGTCAGCCTGCGTTGCGCCCGCCGCGTTTCGACACGGGTCCATACCGCGTCTTCGACGCCATCCAGACGGCTGATGTCCTGCCACCCATTGGCCCGGATCAGTCGTTCGAGTTCATCGGTCATCGCGCATCCGCCTCATCGCCCCACACCTGATACGCAGCTGTTTCGCCGATCCCTCGCAAGGGATAACGCCACGCGTGACGTAGATAGCAGAGAAGGCGAAGCTGCGGTGACGTCCGCGCGCCCTGCCGCCTCATGTCCTCATTCGTTGGAGCCCCAGATGACCTTCCGCCTCCTGTCGCTTGTCGCCGCCGCCAGTCTCGCCGGAGCGGCTCCCGTCTGGGCCCAGGATCACAGCGGACACGTCGTGGAAGGCGTGGTCGCCCCGGCCGCTGTCGACGCCGCGACCGCCGTCGACGCCTTCCACGCCGCGCTGAAGGCCGGCGACACCGCTGGGGCTCTGGCCCTGATGGATCCCGAAGTGGTGATCTTCGAGGAGGGATATGTCGAACGGTCGCGGGACGAGTACGCCTCGCACCACCTGGCGTCCGACGCGGCCTTCGCCGCGGAGACGCAGTCCGTCCATACACGACGCTCAGGCTGGGCTCTGGGCGACGCCGCCTGGATTGTCACCGAAGCGCGGACGACGGGCGCTTTCAACGGGCGAGTGACCGACCGGATCACGACAGAGACCATGGTGCTAAGCCGCACGACCGACGGATGGCGCATTCGCCATATCCATTGGTCGTCGCGTGCGTCGGACTGACTACATCGCGGCGGGCGGGGCCTGAACACCCATCACCGCGACCAGGGCCAGCAGCAGGGCTCCGGCCAGCGTCTCGAGCAGGACGCTGCGCCGGAGCCGGCCCAGCGGGGACGCCACCCCGGTGCCCTCATCGAAGGCTGCATCCAGAGCGGGCGTCAGTCGGAACCGGTTCATGGCGGCGAGCCCGCACATCAGGGCGAACAGGACTAGCTTGCCGATCAGCAACTGGCCCCACAGCGTCTGCGGAAGGGACGCGAGGCGATCCGGCCCCACCAGGAACCAGCTGTTGCCGAGGCCCGTCACGGTCAGGAGCGCCACGGCCAGAGTTCCCAGCCCCGAAAAGCCGTGCAGGACGCGGTGGGTCTGTCTCGGCTCCAGCATCGTGGGACGCGACAGCAGAAGCGTCAGGACCGCCAGGGCGCCGAGCCACAGGGCGGCGGCGATCGCATGAAGGATATCCAGCCCGAGGTGGATCGCTCGCCCCGCGCCCTCGGTCGACGCCCCGTGGCCCGTCCAGGCGAAGCTGGCCGAGACGATGAGGCCCAACAGGACCAGCAGGCTCCACAGGGCGCGTCGGGGCGGCAGCAGGCAGGCAAGGACGGTCGCGGCCATTGCGACGGCGGCCCGGACCAGCAGGGCCAGGCCCAGAGCCGTGCCGGTCACGACGAAGGCCAGCGACGCCGGCTTGAAGGCCTCGCTCCAGGACCCGGCCATCATCGCCGTCTGGGCGACCAGGGCAAGGGCGGAGGCGATGGCCACGGTCAGTGCCGCGACAAGCGTCAGGGGTTTGGCCCACGCCGTGCCCGGCGCCTCATCCCGCCGGAAACTCGTCAGCAGGAAGAGGGGGCCGCCGAGCAGGGCGACGGCGCCGGCGTACTGAAGCAAGCGAAGACCGATGATCGCCGCCTCCGTCACCGGTCAGTGGACCATGAAGGTGTAGTTTCCGGTCATCCGGTGGCCGTCACCGGACGCCAGCCGCCACTCGACCCGATAGGTCCCGGCCGCGAGCGGGCGCGCGAGCGCGCCAGACAGGGTCTTGCCGTCGTCCGAGATCGATGCGCGCATCGCAAGCTTGGTCCCGTTGGCGTCGTAGACGTCGAAACCGGAGAAGGCCGGCACGGATCGCTCGCTGAACACCAGGGTCACGGTACGCGTTGGTCCGCCCATGCTGTCGGGAGCGGGCGTGGCGCTGATCAGGCGGGCGTGGGCCGCCGCCGGTCCGGCCATGGCGACGACGGCCGCGACGGCGAGGGGAGCGAGGAGGAAGGAACGCATGGACTGAACTCCAGTAGGGAGACCGGCGCGGTCTCTGTTGGTCATACGGCGCGGACGTCGATGTCCCTCATGGCTTGGGAGTCGGAGGTTTCAGAGCCGATCGAGGATGGTCTGCATCTGGGCGATCTCGCGCTTCTGGGCTGAGACGATGTCGTCGCACAGGGCGATGAGCTCCGGATCGGTCAGCTTGGCCTTGCCGCACATCAGGATGGCGCCGGAGTGGTGGGGGATCATGCCCCGGATCAGCTCCCTGTCGCCGATCGTGGCCTGGGTCCGCATGGCGTAGAAGCTCAGAGCGAAAACGAGAACCGCCGCCCCGCCGATGATCAGGTTGAGCCGCTTGTCCTGATACATCGACCGCATCATCACGAGCATCAGGATGGCCATGGGGGCGACCATCATCAGCGTCATGTAGACGTTGTTCAGGTTGAAATAGAAATGGTTCAGCGTCGCGATCATGCTGAACATGACCAGGTACATGATCGCGAAATCGATCAGCAGTTCGATGGCGAAACTGCGATAGGGCTTGTGATGCACGACAGGTCTCCCAGGGCTGCGTCAGGGCGCACGCTCGCGCCCGAAGACATACGCATGGGAAAGCGCCGTCCCTCGTCGGGATCGGAAAACTACGCCTTGCTCACCCGTGTCCCGGCATGGCCAGCATCCAGACCGCCATGGCCACCATCATCAGGTTCTCGGTCAGGCTGACGAAGCCAAGCGGGACGTTCGATGATCCGCCGACGCAGGCGCATTTGAGCTCACGCTTGTCGATGTAGACCGCCTTGAACACCGAGATCGCGCCGACCCCGCCGATGACCAGGGCGACGGGCGCCGACAGCCAGGTCAGGACGCCTGCCAGCATCAGGACACCGGCGCCCAGTTCGGCGAAAGGATAGACGTAGCCGTAGCCCGGCCAGCGCTGGGCCAGCAGGTCGTAGTTCAGGAACATGGTCGAGAACTTCTCCACGTCCTGCAGCTTCAGCATCGCCAGCAGACACATGGCCGTGGCGATGAACATCGGCAGGATCGAAACGCTCACCACTGTTCCGAACTGGAGCCAGGCGATGGCGACGGCGATCAGCGCGGCCACGGCGAACACCGCCAGAACCGGGACATAGCTGGTTGCGCCTGGCTCCGGGACCTTCTCGCCGAAGAAGCGGCGGAGGTCGTCGTGGCCGCCGATCCGTTTGCCGTCGATGAAGGTCTGGGGTGTGGTCTTCACGTTGTGCTCGGCCTTGAAGGCGTCGGTCTCGGCACGGGTGGTCAGATGCCGGTCATCGACCCGGTAGCCCTTGCGCTTCAGCAGCCACAAGGATTTGCGACCATACGGGCAGACATGCTCGGGCATGACCATGCGATAGAGGGTGGCGGTCTTGGGGGTATCGGACATCGGGAATCTCCAGCGCCATGACAGCGGTCTGTATCCCATGTAGGTTCCGTACCATGGTACGGAGTCAAGGGTGGTTGCGATGATGATCGGTGGCTTGGCGGAGGCGGGCGGCGTGGGGGTCGAAACGATCCGCTACTATCAGCGGCGCGGCCTTCTTCGCACGCCCGCACCCGGTGGTGTGACCCGCCGCTACGACGAGAGTGATTTGCGGCGCCTCCGCTTCATCCGCCAGGCCCAGGCGGCCGGGTTCACCCTCAACCAGATCGGCGAACTGCTGACCCTGGATGCAGGGGCTGACCGCACCCGCGCCCGCGCCATGGCGCGTGACCGCATCGCCGACCTCGACCAACAAATCGCGGATCTGAAGACGGCGAGGGCCGCGCTTGAACGGCTCGCCTCCGCCTGCGCCCACGACGACGGCGGGCCGTGCCCGATAATCTCGGCTTTCGATGGCCTTGGTCCGAAGGCGGCCTGAAAGCCTGGGTCGGCCCGAGGGAAGGGAGGGTGATCAGTAAAGCCAGATCGCACGAGCGGCGACATAGGCCGCCACGACCAGGATAAGGACGGCGAACAGACGTCGGCCCAGAGCGGCGTTGTCGCCGAGCCGGCGTGAGATCGGCAGACCGGCGAGCGTCCCCAGCGCACCGCCGGCCGTCATGGCGGCGACGAGAGGCCAGGCCACTAAGCCCGACAGACTGTAGTTGATCGCCGTGGTCGCTCCAAAGGCGGTGACGCTGACGAGGGAAGAGGCCTGCGCCAGCGCCAAGGTCATCCCTGTCGCTCCCATCAAACCCGGCACGATCAGAAAGCCGCCGCCGATGCCGAAGAAGCCAGCGGCGGCGCCCACGCCCGCGCCGGAGATCGCGACACGCGGCGCCATGGCGGGATTGTGCCGTACGTAGGCTAGGCCCTGAGCGTTCGTACGCCGCAGCATGGACAGACCCACGGCAGCCATCGCCAGGGCGAAGACCAGCAGAAGCTGGTGACCATCGATCCGCTTGGCCAAGGACGAGCCGAACCAGGCGCCCGTCGCGCCGAAGGCGGCGAACATCAACGCGCACGGCCAACGGACCCGACCAGCGCGGGCTTGGGCCAGCAAGGCGGTGAGGGCGTTCAGGGAGACACCGGCGGCCGCGACGCCGACCGCGACATGGGGGTCTTTAACGCCGACGGCATAGACCAGTAGCGGCACCGCAAGCACGGAGCCACCGCCGCCGAACAGGGTCAGAAGCAGGGCGACGATGCCGCCGCTCAAGCCGGCGAGAAGGAGGGTCTGAGGCTCCATGGGTTCAAACCCGCGCGGGTCGGTTCCAGGGCGCGAGCGCCAGCAGTTTCGCCATCCCGCAGAAGCCCGTCAGCCCTGCCACGAACAGGCCTGCTCCGACGAAGGCGCTGATCGCCCAGAAGGCCGGGTGGATCAGAAGCCCTAGCACGACGCCCAGCACGACCAGACCGCCGGCGGCCATCTGCACCTGTCGCATCACCTCGATCGGCTTGGTGTGGTCGACACTCGTGGGCAGTCCGGACGCCTTCCAGGCTTCAAGGCCGCCTTCGAGCAGATAGATCGGACGACCGGCGCATTCGGCGAGACGCTGACAGTTCGTTCCGGTCCGGTTGCCGGTGCGGCACATGAAGATCACGTCCCGGTCCGACTGTGCCGTTTCGAGGCTCGCGCCGAGCGTCGAAAGTGGGGCGGAGATCGCCTGCTGGACATGTTCGCGGCCGAACTCGTCAGGCTCGCGGATGTCGATCAGGCGGGCCGTTCCGTTCTGAAGCCGGGCCGAAGTCTCCTGCGGCGACAGGGGGAGGATGGAATGCGACATGCGGAACTCCTTCAGGGCTGCGGCGGGCAATAAATCTCGGCCAGGACGGCGATGACCTTCAGCGCCGCGGGATCGGCGATGCGATAGAAGATCGCGACACCCTCGCGCCGCGTCGCGACCAGTCCGTCTTCGCGCAGGCGGGCCAGATGCTGGGAGAGGGCGGACTGCGACAGGCCCACGCGTGCCTGGATCTGGGATACCTGAAGTTCGCTGTCGCCGAGCTGGCACAGGATCATCAGGCGATGCTCGTTCGACAGGGACTTCAGAAGCGCGGCGGCTCGGCCCGCGCTCTCCTGGAATTGCTCCAGCCCGAGAAGATTGACATCGATCATGGCGGCTATATATGCAAACTATCTAAATTAGCAATATCTAATATAATCATCCTCAGGAGATTTCATGAGCGGATCAATCGGGCCCGACGTCGTCGGTGTGTTCGACCCCACGACCCACACCGTCAGCTATGTCGTTTCGGACCCTGCCAGCGGGGCGGCGCTGATCATCGACCCCGTCCTAGACTTCGATCCGGCAGCGGCGCGGGTGTCGACAACTTCGGTGGATCGCCTGCTGCGACTGATTGACGAGAGCGGTCTTCGGCTCGAATACATTCTGGAAACGCACGCCCATGCTGATCACATGACCGGCGCCGACGAGATCCGGCGACGCACCGGCGCATCCATCGGGGTCGGGAGCGAGATCACGCGGGTTCAGAAGACCTTCGCCACCCTGTTCGAAGCCGCCGACGTTCGCCCGGACGCCAGCGCCTTCGACCGCACGTTCGTGGACGGGGACCGGTTCGCCCTTGGACGCCTGGAGGTCGAGATCCTCCATGCGCCGGGACACACGCCTGCCTGCGTCAGCTACCGCATCGGTGACGCTGTGTTCGTCGGCGACACCCTGTTCATGCCGGACTTCGGCACCGCGCGATGCGACTTCCCAGGCGGTGACGCCCGCACCCTCTACCGGTCCATCCAGAGAATCCTCGCCTTGCCGGAGGAGACCCGGATGTTCGTGGGGCATGACTACTTGCCGGAAACTCGGACAGAGGTCGCCTGGGAGACGACGGTCGCAGAGCAAAAGCGCGCCAATATTCACGTCGGGAGCGGCCGATCCGAAGATGCGTTCGTAGCCTTAAGAAAAGCGCGCGATGCGTCTCTCGGAGCGCCAAGCCTGATCCTGCCGGCCTTGCAGATCAACATTCGCGCCGGCGCGATGCCGCCGGCGGAACCCTCGGGAAAGCGGTTTCTGAAGATGCCGTTGAACGCATGACATTCGGGTCATAGGCTTGGCGGTCCCCGCTTCTCGATGACGCGGCGCTTGCCGCTCTCATTCTGAGCCGTATCCGTGACAAGGCCGCATAAGTTTCGTACCAGCAACATCGCGTGATATCCTTTGCTCAGAAGGAGCCGGATTGATTCGGATAGCCAACTTGCTTTGCGACGTTGTCAATAGACCTCGATAGATGACCCGATCACGCGATTTTTACACCGCTATATTTCTTCAATGTTTTCATCAGTCTTAAAACCTGTCGGGCCTCTGATCGGTCTGGTTTGCATCGTCTTTGAGAACATCTTTACGAAACAGCGTCTTAAGCGGCTTTGTGTAATCGAGTGGGAATGATTCAGGCCTTTCGGAAGCTTTCGATACCGCTTCCGAAATGTCAGGTAAGTCGCTGACTAAAATGTGAATTCTGACGAGACCCTTCGAAACCTTTCGGAGAGTCTCGCTTTTGTGATGCCGACCCTTTTGACGGTATTGCTCGCCATTGCCCGCCGGGCTTTGGGCTCATCGCGTGAAATCTGATCGTCTGCAGATGCTCGCCAGAGAAGGTGACGTCGCAGGTCTCGGAAGCAATCATCTTAGACGCCGAGGTGATCCTTATGCAGCTGACGAATGCGGACCGCCAGATCCATCGGCGTGAGGTCGCGACGCGCATACTCCGCGATGTCTCGCCGAATGTCCGACTCCATCAACGTCGGATCCCGGAAGGCGCCGGCGAGGTCCGCCGTCATCAATAGAGGTCATCCAGAACGTCTTCCGGCGTGTGGAGGTTGATCAGCACATTGGCGAAAGGGGTCTCCGAAGACCTCGACCTCACCTACGACATTCGCACCCTCGCGCCGAACCTTGCGGATCCGCACGGCGACCGAGCCAAGTCGTGCGGGAGCGCCTGCCATCTTGGGTGACCGACGATGCCGATGGAGGCCGGACCTGGAGTCGAACCAGGCTGGACGGATTTGCACTCCGCCGCGTAACCGCTCCGCCATCCGGCCCTCGGAAGCGTTGCGAGGTGATAGCAGCGCCTGGGACGCGTGATGCGGGCCGGTTTCGACTTCCGGGCTGGGCCGGTCAGCTGCCAGAATCGGTCTGTTCCAGAATTGCTGAACTGACCGCCCATGACCGTCCGGCGAGTGGCCTGGCCTCGGCGGCCTCTTTCCATCGCGACAGGATCTCCGCCGTCCGCGCTGCCTCTCGATGAAGAAGGGCGAGGATCTGAACGAGCGCGGTGTATCTCAAAACGCTCCTTGGCGTGGTCAGGCAGGATCGTGAAATCCAGTCTGGAGTATCTCGTCTAGGCCGGTTTGGCTGCCTCCAGGAGCATGACGGCCCGCTTGAGTTCGGTCTCGTCGAGGTTGGCGAAGCCAAGCCGGAAGGCGTTCATCTCGCGATCCTCGTCCAGGCGAAGCTGACCGCCATGGGTCAGCAGGAGCCCGGCGCGCTCGGCGGCGGACGCCCAGGCTGAGGCGTCAATCGACGGATAGACCTTCAGCCAGAGGGCCAGACCTCCGGCGGGCCGATCAAAGGCGACGACGTGCCCGAGGCGAGCTGCGATTTCGTCGGCCAGAAGGTTGCGGCGCTGTTGGTAGATCTTTCTCGCCTTACGGGCGTGACGGCTGAGATCACCTTCGTCGATCAGCTTGGCGAGGGCGTGTTCCAGGGGAGCGTCGCCTTGACGATCAATGGCTTCACGCAGACTTGTCATCTTCTCCAGCAGGGTCGACGTTCCGGTCGCGTAGCCGATCCTCAGCGCAGGCGCGAGCAGTTTGGATACCGAACCGATGTGTATCATGCGGTCTTCGGCCTGCGCGCGCGCCGCCAGGGGCAGGACCGGTCGGCCCTCGAAGCGGTATTCGTGGTCATAGTCATCTTCGATCAGCGTCAGTCCGCGGCGGCGTGCGATGTCGAGGAGCCTCAATCGGCGGCCTGCGCCGAGGGTGACGGTGGTGGGATACTGATGATGCGGCGTCAAATAGACGGCGCGGATGCCAGGGTCCTGGTCGAGCAGGGTCTCAAGGCGGTCAATGTTCAGGCCTTGGTCATCCACAGGAGCGCCGACGACGCGGGCGCCGGTGGCGCGGAACGCTTTCCAGGCCAGTGGATAGCCCGGGTCTTCCACCGCGACGGCTTCGCCCGGTTTCAGGGCGGCGCCCGCCACCAGGAAGAGCGCCATCTGACTGCCCCGAGTGACCAGGATGTCGTCCGCGTCGACGGTCAAGCCGCGTTCCGAAGACAGATAGCGGGCCAGGGCGGATCGAAGCGGCGGCGCGCCGCGGGGATCGCCGTATCCCGTCAGCATTCTCAGCCCTGCGGCGGACACCGCACGGCGAAAGGCTCGCGCCAGCTCCAAGCCAGGCATCAACCGGGCGTCGGGCGCGCCGTCGGAGAATTTCAAGGGGATCAGGGGGTATCTGGTTTTCAGCGGCGACGTCTGGGTTTTCGTCGGCGCTCCCCACGTCCGGATGCCCAGATCCGGAAGGTCCCGGGCGACGAAGGTGCCGCGGGATGCTTCGGGGACCAGCCAGGCCTGAAGGATCAATTCCTGGTAGGCGGCGTCGACCGTATTACGGTGGACGCCGAGCGATCCGGCGAGAGCCCGCGTCCCAGGCAGACGGTCGCCGGGCTTGAGCCGGCCACGTTCGATCTCGCGGATGATCGATCCCGCCAGGTTGATGAAGAGGGGCTTTGAGGCGTCTTCGATCAGTTCGATGACGACGGCGCTGCGACCCATGATCCGGCCTACCTCACTTCATGAAAGCGGCACTTACTGGTAGGCCGACGTGTCGGTATCCCACGCTCATTCCAGCACGGCAACATCGCTGTCGGAACTTCTGAAGGGATCGTCCCCATGGCCGAGAAAGCTCTTTTCTATCATGCCGGTTGCACGGTCTGCCTCGATGCTGAGCAGCGCTTCGCGGGCGCCTTGAACCCGGCCGCCTACGAGGTCAAGATCGTGCATCTTGGTGAGACGCCCGGCCGCCTGGCGGAGGCGGAGGCCGCCGGCGTCAAGTCGGTGCCGGCCATCGTCATGGATGGCGCCGTCTATCACATCAATCACGGAGCGGACCTCTCGGCGCTTCGTTGAACCGTTGCTGGTCTTCAAACCCCCGCTTCTGGCGGAAGGCCAGCTGGCGGGCCGGAAGTTTCCCCGACGCTCCGGCCCGTCCTTTTTCTCAAACTGAGACACAGCATGCACTCTGATCTTGCCACGCGGGTCCTGGATCCGGAACTGGCCTATGCCTTGGCGCTTGAACAGAGGCGTCAGCAAGACAGCATCGAGCTGATCGCGTCCGAGAACATCGTCAGCGCCGCCGTGCGCCAGGCGCAGGGCTCGGTCCTGACCAATAAATACGCCGAGGGCTATCCGAGCCGCCGCTATTATGGCGGGTGCGAGGCGGTAGACATCGCCGAGAAGCTGGCCATCGAGCGCGCCTGCGCCCTGTTCGACACGGCCTACGCCAACGTCCAGCCGCACTCGGGCGTCAACGCCAACCTCGCTGTGCTGTTCGCTCTGATCAAGCCGGGCGACCGCATCATGGGGCTGGACCTGGCCTGCGGGGGCCACCTGACGCACGGCTCGCCGGTCAGCCTGTCGGGCCAGTGGTTCGACGTCAGCGCCTATCGGGTGCGTCAGGACGACGACCTGATCGACTATGACGACATGGAGCAGCGCGTGCTGCAGGACCGGCCCCGTCTGATCTATGCGGGTGGTTCGGCCTATCCGCGCCGCATCGACTTCGCCCGGATGCGTCAGATCGCGGACAAGGTCGGCGCTTACCTCGTGGCCGACGTGGCCCACTACGCCGGGCTGATCGCGGCGGGCGTCTATCCCAATCCGACGCCGCACGCCCATGTCACCACCTCCACCACGCACAAGACCCTGCGCGGTCCGCGCGGCGGCCTGATCCTGTGCAACGATCCCGAGCTGGCGCGGCGCATCGACAAGGCTGTCTTCCCGGGCACGCAAGGAGGGCCGCTGATGCACGTCATCGCGGGCAAGGCGGCGGCCTTCCACGAGGCGCTGCAACCGGACTTTGTCGAATACTCAAAGGCGGTGATCGAGAACGCCCGCACGCTGGGCCAGACGCTGGCGGACGGGGGTCTGCGCCTCGTCTCGGGCGGGACGGACTGTCATCTGGTGCTGGTCGACCTGCGCCCCTTCGGCCTGACCGGCAAGGCGGCGGTCGAGGCGCTGGAGGCTCACGGCCTGATCGCCAACAAGAACGCCGTCCCCTATGACACGGCCTCGCCCATGGTGACCTCGGGGCTGCGGCTGGGCTCGCCGTCCTCGACCTCGCGCGGGTTCGACGCCGAGGCGTTCCGCACCGTCGGCGGCATGATCCTGACCATCCTCAGGGGTCTGCGCGACGGCGATCTCGACAGCGCGGCGGTGAAGGCGCAGGGGAGAGAACTGACGCGGGCCTATCCGATCGCCGGACCGGCGCTAATGCCCGCCTAAGGAGGTTTCGAACGCGCGTGCGGGTCATCTCGATTCAAAGTCAGGTCGTCTACGGCCACGTCGGCAACAGTGCGGCGGTCCAGCCGATGCAGGCCATGGGGCTGGAGGTGGCGGCGGTGCCGACCACCCTGCTGTCCAATCACCCGCACTATCCCACCATGCGCGGCCGGATTCTGGAGACGGAACTGGTCGTTGACTTGTTGCTGGGGGTCGAGGAGCGCGACCTGCCGATGACGGCCGGGGCTGTGGTGACGGGTTATATGGGCTCGGCAGCCAATGCGGCGGCGACGGCGGGTTTCCTGCGTCGCTGGAAGACGAAGAACCCGGCGCTGCTGCACATCTGCGACCCTGTGATCGGCGACGATGATCTAGGCGTTTTTGTCGCCGAGGGCCTGATCGAACAGTTCCGCGACGAGCTGACGCCGATGGCCGACATCATCACCCCCAACCAGTTTGAGCTGGGCCGACTGGTCGGCGAACGGCCCGACACGGTCGAGGGGGTTATCGAGGCGGCGCGCATCCTGAGCGCGCGCGGCACGGGGCAGACGGTGGTGACGGGCTGCGTCCTGATCGACACAGCGCCCGGCGAGGTCGAGACGGTGGCGGTCGAGGGCGGCGTGGCCCATCGCACTTCCATTCCCCGCATTCCGATCCGGCCCAGCGGCACCGGCGACCTGTTCACCGCCTATCTGACCGGCTGGCTGATGCGCGGCCAGCGACTGGCCGAAGCCGCCGCCCGCGCCACCGCCGGGGTCCAGACCGTTCTGTTGCGGACCCAGGCGGCAGGCGCTTTCGAGATGCGCCTGACTGAAGGCTAAAAGCCCTCAGCCGAAGCTGGCGACGGCGGCGATCACCTGGTCCTGCACGGCCTCATCCAGATAGGCGCTCATCGGCAGGCTGATGACCCGTTCCGCCTTGGCCTCGGTCACGGCCAGACCGCCGGGGGCTATCGGGTGTCGGCGATACGCAGGCTGGCGATGCAGGGGGATCGGATAATAGACTGCGGTCGGCACGCCTTGCGTCTTCAGATGGGTGGCCAGGGCGTCGCGGTCGCCGTGCTCGACGGTGAACTGAGCCCAGACCGAACGGCCGCCGGGAATGACCACCGGCGTCGCCGCCACATGACCGGCCAGCCCTTGCACATAACGTTCGGCGATGCGGTTGCGGCGCTCGATCTCGTCTGGGAAGATATTCAGCTTCTCCAGCAGGACGGCGGCCTGCAACGTGTCCAGCCGCCCGTTCATGCCCAGACGCGGGTTCAGGTATTTGGGGTCGTGGGCGAAGCCCTGCGCCGCCGCATCCGCCGCTGTCGCCTGACCGTGGACGCGCAGGGAGACAAGGTGATCCATCAGCGCCTCATCCTTGACCAGCACCGCCCCGCCGTCGCCATAGGCGCCCAGCGGCTTGGCCGGGAAAAAGCTCAGCGTTGTGGCGTCGGCCCAACGGATCGGATGCCGTCCATTCAGGGTGCAGCCGAACCCCTGCGCAGAATCCGCGATCAGCTTCAGCCCGTGCTTCTGCGTGATCGCCGACAGGGCGGGATAGTCGGCGGGCTGACCGAACAGGTCCACGGCGATGACGGCGCGGGGCTTCAGCACGCCTTCGCGCTCGACCGCCTCGACGGCGGCGCGCAGATGGTCGGGGTCGATCGTCCAGGTGTCGGGGCGGATGTCGACGAAGACCGGCGTGGCGCCGGCCAGCGACACCACCTCGGCCGTGGCGGCGAAGGTGAAGGCGGGGCAGAAGACGGCGTCTCCCGGCCCCACCTCCCACGCCATCATCAGCAGAACCAGCGCATCCGTCCCGTTGGAGCAGGACAGGGCATGGGGCGCCTGGCCGAAGTCGCACAAGGCCTGTTCAAAGGCGCCGACCGCCGGACCCATGATGTACTGGCCGCTGGCCGCGACCTTCATCAGGGCGGCGTCAATGGCCGGGCCGATGCGTCGGCGCTGGCTGAGAAGATCGATGAAGGGAATGGTCACGCTGTTGCTCCGGGGAGGGGAAGTCAGGTCGGTGAGATCACGCCACACCGGGCCAGTAATGGGCGTTCGGCGTCGGTCGCGGGCCGAAGATGGCCTGGCCGACGCGCACCACGGTCGCGCCTTCGCGCACGGCCAGTTCGTAGTCGCCGGTCATGCCCATCGACAGGCCGGTGATGCGCGCATCAATGCGCGCGGCCCTGTCGCGCAGGGACCGCAACAGGGTGAAGCAGGGCCGCACACGGTCGGGATCGTCGCTGAACACCGCCAGCGTCATCAGCCCCTGAGGCTTCAGCCGGGGAAAGGCCTCCAGCCGTTCGATGAAGGCCAGCGCGTCGTCGGGATGCAGGCCGAACTTGCTCTCCTCGCCCGAGGTGTTGACCTGGACATAGACGTTCATGTCGCGCCCGTCCGTCTCCAGCCGCTTGTCCAGCACCTCGGCCAGCTTGAGGCTGTCCAGCGCATGGAACTCGTCCGCCAGACGGGTCAGGTATTTGACCTTGTTCGACTGCAGGTGGCCGACGACGTGCCAGCGCATCGGCAGGTCGGCCATGGCCTCGGCCTTGTCGCGGGCCTCCTGCAGCTTGTTCTCGCCGAAGTCGGTGACGCCCGCCGCCCAGGCCAGACGCAGGATCTCCGCCGGGACCGTCTTGGTGATCGGAAGCAGGCGCACGCTGTCGATCGGGCGCCCGACCTGTTCGCAGGCGGCGGCGATGCGGCGATGGACCAGCGCCAGATTGGCGGCGAACCGCTCGCGCGGATCAGACCCGAAACGTGCGAGGTTGGCCGGGGACAGGACGTCGGGGACGGGGGGCTGGGTCAAGAGGATGCATACTCCCTGCAGAAGCGACGGCCGAGCCGCGCGATGACTTCGTAATCGATGGTGGCGCCCTCGCGCGCCAGCTGGCCGAGAGGCCGGTTGGGGCCGAGAAGTTCGACAAGATCGCCGGGGCCGATCGCGTCAGGCGGCAGCGCGCTGACGTCCAGCACCAGGCTGTCCATCGAGATGCGTCCCAAGAAGGGCAGCCTTCGACCGGCGAACCATGCGGCGCCGGTGCGGGCAAGGCCTCGGGGCCAGCCGTCGGCATAGCCCACGCCCACGGTCGCCAGGCGCATGTCCCGGGAAGCGACGACCGTCCAGCCGTAGCCGACGCCCGAACCCGCTGGAACGACGCGAGTCTGGATCACGCGGCCAAAGGCCTCGACCACTGACGCCATGGGCCGGGCCAGAGGCGAGGCGTCCAGGCCGTAAAGAGCGGCGCCCACGCGGCAGACGTCATAGTGATAGGCGGGCCCCAGCCAGCAGCCGGCGGAATTGGCCAGAGAGCGGGGAAGCTCCGCCGGGGCATGGATCATGGCCTGTTCGAAAGCGGCGCGCTGGCGGCCGCTGCCCGGATGGTCGGGGGCGTCCGCCATGGCCAGATGGCTCATGGCCAGGCGGAGATCGAGCCAGCGGATCGGGCCCTTGGGGGCGAAGAACCAGGGAGCGTCCTCAAGCGGCAGGCCAAGGCGGGACATGCCGGTGTCGAACTGGATCGCCGCGGGCAGGGGGCGTCCGATGGCGCGCGCCAGATCGGCCCAGGCGGACACCTGTTCGCGGCTGTTCAGGACCGGCGTCGCACCGGTCGCAAGGGCGGCGTACTCGGTTCCCCGGGTCAGGCCGTTCAGGACATAGAGGACGGCGTCGGCCGTGAGCGTGCGGCGCAGGGCGGAGGCCTCGGCCAGGTGGGCCACGAAGAATAGCCGGCAGCCAGCGTCGTACAGGGCGGGCGCTATGCGAACTGCGCCCAGGCCATAGGCGTCGGCCTTGAGCACGGCGGCGCAAACGGAGGGGGCGACCAGCGCCGCCATGGCGCGATAGTTGGCGACGATCGCGTCCAGGGAGATGCGCAGCAGGCCTCCGGTGTGAGCGACGGCTTCGTCGCACTGGACCCCGGGGGATGAAAGAAGGGCAGGCGAGTTCAAGGCACCGGGGCTTCCATGGCGTTGGGCGGATCGCCGACGCCCCCAGACTAGAGGTCGAATTGGCGGGTCAGGCCCGCCACATTCGGGGCTAGCGGCAGACCGCTTTGTAAGCGTTGATCACGCGGAGAAGAGCTTGGCCAGCCTCTCGACCGCCGCCTGGATCTCTTTCGGGGTCGAGGCGGCGAACCCCATCAGCCAGCCGGAAGGTCCCCGGCCGTCCGCGTGAAGACTGGACAGGCCTGTGAGGTGGACGCCGACGCGCTGAGCCTGGATCAGGGTTTCAGCCTCGTTGTAGCCCTCCGCCAGGAAGCAGGGGGCCTGAAGCCCGCCCGCCGGTTTTTCCAGGGTCGCCACATGGCGGAGGTTCGTTTTCATGGCTATGTCGAGGGCTTCCAGTCGGTCCGCGTAGAGCGCGCGCATGCTGCGGACATAGGCGCCGAAACGCCCGTCCTCGATAAAACGGGCGAGAGTGAGCTGGGAGAGGGAGGCGGTGTGGCCGTCCATCAGGCTGCGCGCCGCGACCATGGGCTCCATAAGCGCTTTGGGGAGCACAAGATAAGCCAGTCTCAAACCCGGGAAGAGGGATTTGGTGAAGGTGCCGAGGTAGAGAGTGCGGTCATGGGGGTCCAGACCCTGCACGCAGGCTGTCGGGCGGCCTGTGTAATGGAACTCGCTGTCATAGTCGTCCTCGATGATCCAGGCTTCGGCCTCCGCCGCCCACTGGATGAGGGCCAGACGCCGTTCCAGGGACAGGGTCCGACCGGTCGGGAACTGGTGCGACGGCGTGACGAAGGCCGCACGGGCCGAGGCCGGGGCCGCCAGGATGAGGTCGGTGCGCAGGCCGTGTTCATCCACTGGGATCGGCAGGCGCTTCAGTCCAGCCGCGTCAAAGGCGCGGCTTGCGCCGGAATAGGCGGGATCCTCGATGAACACCCCGTCTTCTGCGTCCATCAGCACCTGGGCGCACAGGGTCAGCGCCTGCTGGGTGCTGGTCAAGACCAGGATCTGTTCGGGCGCGGCGCGCGCCCCGCGCTCAAGGTTCACATAGTCGGCTATGGCTCGACGGAGTCTTGGATCGCCCTGGGGATCGCCGTGGCCCAGGGCCCGAGCGCCGTCTTCGCGCAGCACCTGCCGGTGCAGACGTTCCCATTGTGCGAAGGGGAAGAGCCGGGTCTCAGGCACGCCGGGCGAGAAGGCCAGGGGCGTGAAAGGATCGCGCGCGTTTCCCGTCTGGGCCATGGCCGCCCCGCGCCGGCTGAGTCGTGCTGCTGGCGCCGGGATCGGGGTCCAGCGTCCCGAGGGACGCAGCACGCCGCGTTTGAGACTGAGTTCCGTCAACTCGCATACAAAGCTGCCGCTGCCGACCCGTCGTTCGATGAAGCCTTCGGCGTGCAATTGGGCATAGGCGGTCTCGACCGTATCACGCGACACGCCGAGAGACCGGGCCAAGGTGCGCGAGGAAGGCAGGGGCCGGCCGGCCCTCAGCGAGCGGTCGATGATCAGCTGGCGCACGCCACGCTGGATTCGGGCATGCAGGGGGAGGCCGGATTGGGCCGGGTGATCCATGAAGGTCTGGACCGACTCCAACTGGGCCCGCTTGAACATTGGTCTGCTGCTTCCGGTGAAACTGGCCTGGCTGGTCGGGCCAATGGGCGGATAGGTGTCATGCTGCCAGCGGGATGGCAATGTCGCCTCATGTCCGTCGGCGACTTCATGCAGGATGGGAAGAAGCCGTATCCGATCGCACCCAACCGGCTGACCCGGAACCTCGAGGCGGGGACGTCCAACCAGGTCTGGCTCGCCGACCTGACCTGCACCCCACCGGCGAGGGCTGGCTCTGCCTCGCCGCCATCCTCGACCCCTATCGCTTGGCTCTGGCCCGATCGGCATCACCCCGTCAATAAGCGCCAAGGGCGATTGCCTACCTCAGCAATCTGTACATCCAGAACGCCTCATTGTGCTCGACCAACTCGTTCAGCTTCGCGGGCGGCAGGCCGGTTACTCTGCGAACTTCCCTGCCAAGATGGGATTGATCGGAAAACCCGCTCTCAGCTGCGACGGCGGCGAAATTCAAGCTTTCTTCTTTCGACATCCGGGCAACATGCGAGAATGCGTTCTCGACACGGGCATAGAGCTGAAGGTCTCGCAAGCTCTGGCCTGTCCGGTGCTTGATCAAACGCTGCAACGACCTCTGTCCCTTCCGCCCCGCGGTTGATGCTCTCCGCGCGGCGAGCAGCGCCAGCCAGCTTCGAACGTCGGAAGGTTGCTGCGCAGGCTCATTGTCCCAGAGGGAGTTCAACAGATGATGAGCCTGGGCGAACGGGTCTTGACCTGAAAGCACGGTCGCCAGCCGATCCAATCGGCCGCCCGATATCACTTTTTCCAGAGGGAGAACGGCGCCGACATAGTGTTCGATCGTGATGTCGAGCAGACGTGCCAACGCTTCTGGATAAAAACCAACGGTCAGCACATGCACGGGCCCGGGAGACCAACTGACTGAGGGTCTTCGTGTCGGGCCGGAAAAAATGACTTTGGGAAGCGGATCGCCCAGCGTTGAAACACCGTCTTCCGCATCTTCTACCATATGCAAATCGCCATCCAGCATCCATGAGATGGAAGGGAAGGGTGTCGCCGGATAGTAGTTGAACCGATCCGCATCGCTCAACCGGGCGCCGCGCGTATCGCGCTCCATGGCCAGGTACACGCAGTTCCCGAGCGAGAGCCCGGGGCTATGCAGTGTGGCGTATTCGACTCGTCTCATGGCGGATGTCGTTTCGGTTCTATCCGGCCCGCGCCCATCGATCCCATTGTCCTTAAAAACCAGACGATCCAAGGGCATCCAATGACGGCCAAGCAGCAACTGTTTCAACGCTTTCCGCTAGACGGCTCCGTTGTCGTCGATGGCGAGCAGTTGACTACTCCATACCACATTTACAACGGCACGATGCTGTCGCTCGGCGGGACGGTCGACGGAGGGGTGGCCGCGCGGTTTCTGGCAACCGAACATCTCAAGCCTGTGCTGGACACAGACGGGCGTGCGCTCGCCGCAATATGGATCTGCGATTTCACCGAAGCCAATCTGGATGCTCATCACGAGTTGCAAATCTCGCTGTTTGCCACGCGGGGCGATATGCAGCCGCTGCGAGCGAGCGCGTTCTCATTTCACCGCGCCATGAAGGTGATCCCCGATCTCATGATGGTATGCCATGGTCTGTGGAACAACACGCAGCGCGTCGTTCGATACAACAGCGAACATCTGCTGCTCAATGCACGCCTCACAAAGAGCAAGGTGGATTTTTCCGGCGACAACTGGACCTTTGAGTTCCGCGAGGAAGAGGGCGGGCTGATCGCTGAGGGAACGATACCGGCCACGCGACGCCAGTCGGCGCGTGCGACATGGAAGATCGCCTCCCAGATGGGATTCCGTGGCCTGCTGGAAAGGCTGAGAGCGCCCTTTTTCAAGCTGCCTGTTGTGAACACAAGGCGCCAGACCGACGTCTGCAATCATGTCTGCACGACCTATACGGCTTGCGAAAAGCCGCTGATCAGGGGCGCCACCGACAAGGACATGATCTCTATCAGGGAGCCCATCTACGCCGAACTCGATTTCAGGATCAGCTTCGTACAGGTGCTGAGAGATATCGGGTTCATATTCATGCGGCCCACGCCGCTTTGACATGGGGAAACCTGCCAAACCCATTCGTCGACGTGCGATGGCGAGTGCTGAAGTTTCTCAGCGACGGCCACCAGGCATCTTGGTCGAACCGATCAGAGCGCAGAGCCGTAGATCGGTCTTTCGCGGCCGAAGCAGACCGTCGAGCGAGCAAGATCGCAGAAC
Source organism: uncultured Brevundimonas sp. (assembly GCA_963522565.1). GTDB lineage: Bacteria > Pseudomonadota > Alphaproteobacteria > Caulobacterales > Caulobacteraceae > Brevundimonas. Next base: position 193,456 of record CAUQZC010000003.1, read on the forward strand.
CGTTGTTCATCCTCGCGCAGAAGACGAGCGGCCTCCACGCCCTCCGATGTCGCCGAGGCCGCCAGCCGATCCGCCTCACTCTTCCACCAAAGCTGCGCCACACCGTCGTGCAGTCCGTCCACACCCCTATAGGCGACGTACTGACGCGCGAACTCGCCGTCTTCTCCATGGAGCTGCACATAGCGCAGCAAGCGGATATCGGCCGCCAGTCGGACGACGAGCGGAGCATGCACGTCATGCCAATAGTCCAGAAACTCGCGATGCGTCAGGCCGGCTCGGCGGCGAATGGCGAGCGACATTTTCAGCATGGCGTCAGCCCAGGCGCAGCGGCAGGGTTTCGATCATCCGCATCTGGTTGATGGTGCGGTAGGCGACGGGTCCTGCAGGCGCGATTGTTTCGCAATGACGAAGGAGCGCGCCCATGAGGGTTTCAGACTCCAGCCGCGCCAGCATCTGCCCGATGCAGTTGTGGTCCGCGGCGCCGAAGGACACATGACTTCCGGCGACGCGGCGATCGATATCAAAGGCGTCAGGTTCATCCCACGCTCTGGGGTCCCGGCCCGCGGCTCCCAGGAAGACGCCGATCTTGGTGTCGCCGTCGAGCGCGTACCCGGCTAGTTCGGTCGGTTCCAGCGTCGTTCGGAAGGTGACGTGGAACGGCGATTCCAACCGGATCGCCTCGTCCAGGGCGATCTTGAGCTTTGCGGGCTCCTCCCTGAGTCGACGCCAGGCATCCGGCTGCTCCGAGAGATTTTTCAGAAGGGCGCCAATGCCCGCGATCGTCGAGTCTGTGCCGCCGCGAACGAAGGCGCGAACGATGTTGGCTGCAACGCCCTGGCGCAGACGTCCCTCCTCTTCGGCGATGAACAATTGTTCCGAGACCGTGCCGGGAACGACATTCTCCCTGCGGCAGGTCTCCGTCAGCCACTCGAGATAGGGCGTGCCGCCCGCGACTGCGGCGTGCCAAAGTGCGTTCTTGGGGCCGGACTGGTTGAACATCATCAGTCCGATCGCGCGGATCGCCTCGGGTTCGAACCGGATGCCAAGCGCCTTGGGGAACACTTGGAAAACGAACGCTTCGGCCAGGTCGGACATGGCCTCGACGTCCCGACCGACGAGCGTTTGCACCAGTCTGTCGGCCGCGGCTTCGAAATCGGCGCGCCAGGTCTTGATGACGACGGGCGACAAGATGCGCTGCACGGTCGAACGGATCGGGCCATGGTCGGGCGGATCGACTTCCAGAAGTTCGCTCAGGGCGCGGGCGTCGCCGGGCTTGCGGGCGTCGGCCAGACCGACCCCGCCGGTGGTGGTGAAACGGGTGTAGTCTGAAAGCACTTCCCTGGCTTCGGCGTGGCGTCCGACCGCATAGGCGCCATAGCGGGATAGACGGACGACAGGCCCGGCCTCACGAAGAATCTCGTAGAAGCGATCTGGAGACCGCAGCACGTCGTCGGCATAGGGATCGATGTCGATCTCTGGGGGTGACCTGAGCCCTGTCGCAGCGTCCATGTCGAAGTCCCTCGCCTGTTCACGCGGAAAGGGGCGGAGCCAGGGGAAACACCTTCCGGCTCCGCCGAAGTTTCCGGGAGGAAAGCCAGGTAAGGCTAGAAGCAACCCCGGTGCTGCGTCAGTCCCCTGCGGCAGTGACCGAAGACGCACGCCATTCTGTCCCCCAGACTTGGGACCGACGCCTTGCACGGGATCGCTAGGATCAGTCCGGCTAGGACGTCCAGGCGACGTCCCTCGAAGCAGGAGATTTGGATGTCCGTCTTTCTCGGGGTTCACAGGCGCCGGCCCCGCATCGGGCATGATGCCTATTCAGCCTACTGGCGGGATGGGCATGACTCGATGTCCACCCTCGTCCAGCAGGTCCAGTGATGCCTTCGATTACGGTCACGGATCAGTCCGGCGAGAAACGCACGATCCATCCCGCATCGGGAACGTCCCTGATGGAAGCGCTCAGGAACGCGGGATTCGATGAAATTCTGGCCCTGTGCGGCGGCAATTGCTCGTGCGCGACCTGTCATGTCTACGTCGATCAGGAGCGCCTCGGCCAGTTTGGAAAGCCCTCAGCCGATGAGGACGATCTTCTGGACAGCAGCGATTATCGCCAATCGAACTCGCGCCTGTCTTGCCAGCTTCTCGTCACGGAAGACCTGAACGGGCTTTCGATCACCATCCCGCCCGAAGGCTGATCATGGGGATCCGACGAAGCGATGTTCTGATCGTCGGGGCGGGACATGGCGGCGCCCAGGCGGCTGTCGCTCTGCGTCAGCAAGGGTTCGAGGGCGACATCGAAATCGTGGCCGCCCAAGCCGAAGCGCCTTATGAACGGCCCGCCCTTTCGAAGGAGTATTTCTCCGGCGAAAAGACCTTTGATCGTCTGCTCATCAGGCCGGAGGACTTCTGGCGAGAGCGAAACATCCGGATGACGCTGGGGCGATCCGTCATCCAGGTTTCATCGACGGACCGCCACGTTCGGCTCGACGACGGTCAGATCATCAAGTTCGGGGTTCTCATATGGGCGGCAGGCGGGACGCCCCGGCGACTGACCTGCAAAGGACACGACGCCGAGGGCGTCTACACCATTCGAGAGAAGGCGGACGTAGATCGATTGAGCGCGGCTCTGAGGTCCGATCCGCGCGTCGTCATCATCGGCGGCGGATACATCGGTTTGGAGGCGGCCGCAGTCCTCGCCAAGTCGGGCCAGCCGCCGGTTCTTCTGGAGGCGGCCGAACGGGTGCTCGCGAGAGTGTCCGCCGAACCGCTCTCTCGCTTCTTCGAGGCCGAGCATCGCCGTCGCGGCGTGGACATCCGTCTGTCGATGAGCGTCGCCTGCATCGAGACCGTGGAGGGACGGGTCAGCGGCGTACGGCTCGGCGACCAAACGGTCATGCCTGCCGAGGCGGTTATCGTCGGGATTGGTTTGACGCCGGCCGTGGAGGTTTTGCAGGAGGCGGGAGCCAAGGTGGACAACGGTGTTCTCGTCGACGCCCTCTGCCGAACCAGTCTCGACGGCGTTTACGCCATCGGCGATTGCGCCCGGCATCCCAATGCTCATTCCGACGACGGACTGGTGCGGCTTGAATCGGTGCAGAACGCCAGCGACCAGGCGATGACGGTTGCGCGCGCGATCATGGGAGGCGACGAGCCCTACGTCGCTCTGCCCTGGTTCTGGTCTAATCAGTACGATCTCAAGCTTCAGACGCTCGGACTCTCGCAGGGGCACGATCAGGTCGTGGTTCGAGGCAGTCCGGATGATCGCGCCTTCTCTGTCATCTATCTCAAAGAGGGGCGCATGATCGCCATCGACTCCGTCAACGCAGTCAAGGACTACGTCCAGGCAAGGCCGTGGATTCTTGATCGACGTTCACCTGATGTCGAAGCCCTTCGCGATCCGCTGACACCATTGAAAGCCGTATCGGCCGCTCAGGCCTAGGGCGCGCACACACCCGTCTGACCTGGACTTCAATCCGTAGCGCGGAGAGCATCCGCAGCGGAGAAATGCTTGCTGCATCTTGCGAAACCTTTGGTCCCGAAAAGGCGACCCTTGCTGTCCCGCACAGTGGGGACATACCAAGATCAGCAAGGGTGGGAGAACGCTAGGCGGTTCAAAGTCTCGCGCAAAGTCGAGGCGAGCCAAGCGCCTAGAGGCGTCTATCCTAGGGAGGGATACACATGCGTTCTCCAACTCGCTTCAAGCTTTGTTTGTTCGGTGGTGTCTCAGCGTTCGCCGTCTTCCTGCCTTTCGCGGCTGTCGCCCAAGCGCAGCAGGCGCCCGGCGCCGACGAGGCCACCGAGGTCGATGAGATCGTCGTCGTCGCGCGCAGCCGCGGAGAAACGCTGATAAGCGTTCCCGTGGCTGTCAATTCCATCTCGCCGGAAACCCTGACCCGAAGCGTCGCCACCGATCTGACGAAGATCGCGGAGATCACCCCGTCGGTGATCATCAGTTCGACCAAGCAGACCGGCGGCGGATCCATCGGCATGCGCGGCATCAGTTCTCCAGCGAATGTCGCAGGTTTCGAACAGGCGGTCTCCGTCGCCCTGGACGGGGTGCAGACCAGTAATGGGCGGATCGCCGGCGTCGGTTTCTTCGACCTTCAGCAAGTGGACGTGATGCGCGGTCCGCAGGCTCTCTTCTTTGGGAAGAACAGCCCGGCCGGCGTCATATCTGTCACCAGCGCGGGGCCGACCGATGATTTGCAGGTCATGCTGAGCACCGCCTACGAATTCGAAGGCGACGAAAGGTTCCTGGACGCTGCCGTGTCCGGCCCCATTACGGACAAGCTCGGTTTCAGGGTCGCAGTGCGCAGCCGGGATCTCAAGGGCTGGATGTACAATGACGCCCGCCCCATCGCGAACCCGTTCTACAATCCAAACACCATGCCGGCAGGCGCCGCACAGCTGCCAGGCGCGGCCAACAGTCGCGTAGGCAACGACGAACTGCTTGGTCGTTTGACCCTGGAATATCGTCCGACCGACAACATCACCGGAACCCTGAAGGTCTTTCATTCGCGCTATCGGGACGACGGACCCGGCGCGGCGTCCCAGAATATCGGTCCCTGCGTTGGCCCGACGCCGCGGATGTATGGGGTCGCCGATCCCTACGGCGAATGCCGCGCGGACAACCACACCAGCACCGGCGACACCAGCCCGACAATCGGGGCGGGGATTCCTCTGACCGACGGGACGGGATCGTCTTTCGGGCGTCTCGACTTCACCTCGGTGTCCGGGCGGTTGGTGTTCGACTATGACAAGTTCGCCATCACCGCTCTGACTGGCTATAATCACGCGGACGTCTGGTCGCAGTACGGGCTGGATCACACCGTCTACTCGCAACTCTATTCCGCCGAGACAGATGCGATCCGCGAGTTCAGTCAGGAAATCCGTTTCTCGACCAGCCTGGAAGGGCCCCTGAACTTCGCTGGCGGCGTCTATTACCAGGATACGGATCGCGCCTATCACGCCGACGTCAAGCTGACCGACAACGCCTATAATCCGGCGACGGGGCGTTTCGACTCGGTCGATGTCACCACCGATATCCAGGGGCGGACCTATTCGATCTTCGGCCAGGCCATCTGGGACATCAGCCCCACGATGGAGCTCGCCGCGGGCGCGCGCTACACCGACGAAACCAAGAAGGATCGCACGCGCGTGCTGTATGGCGTCGGCGCGTTCAACGTCTCCAACATGCTGTTCCCGGGCGAGACTGTTCCCGGCCAACTGACCGGGAAGGTGGCGGAAACCAACTGGTCGCCGGAGGCGACCCTGACGTGGCGTCCGAACCGCGACATGACCTACTATCTGGCCTACAAGACCGGGTTTAAGTCGGGCGGCTATCAGGCGGCCTTGCCCAATACGACGACGCGGATCAGCGACATCGATTTCGGCTCGGAATCCGTGTCGGGCTTCGAGGCCGGGGCCAAGGCCGATCTTCTCGACCGGCGTCTGCGGGTCACGTCTGCAGCCTTCGCCTACGATTTCGAAGATCTTCAGGTGAACGCCTACGATCCGGTCCGCACCACCTTCATCGTCGGCAACGCCGGCGCCCTGAAGCAACGCGGCGTCGAGTTCGACGCCTCGCTGAAAGCCACGGACGCCCTGACCCTGCGGGCTGCCGTGACCTACGCGCGCAATCGGTTCTCCAACTATGTCGGCCAGTGCTATTCGTATGCCTTCCCAACGGGTTCGACGCGGGCCACCGCAACGCCTCCGCCAAACTGTGAGTTCGCCAACACCACGACGTTGGCGCTGCAGCAGAACAACGAGGGCAGGGCTCCGGCGCGCTCGCCGGACTGGAGCGGAAACGCCGGCTTCACCTACGATTTGACGGCGGCGAACCTGTTCTGGACCTTCACGGGCGACGCTTCCTACATGGGTCGCTACAACGCCTCCGACACGTTCAGCCCTTACGCTGTCCAGGACTCTTTCTGGCGCTTCAACGCCAGCGCCAGCGTCGCCACTCAGGATGACGCCTGGAGGCTGTCGCTGATCGGCCGGAACCTGTCGAACGAGTACTATGTGGCCTTCGCTTCGGACCGTACCGGGGGCGCCAGCGTTCCGGGCAACTTCGGCGAGCAGCGTGGCACCACGGCGCGTGGTCGAGAAGTCTTGCTGCAACTGACTTACCGCTACTAAGCCAGAGGGCGGGATGTGAACCCTGCATCCCGCCCGTTTGACGTATGGATGGAGTATCGATGATGGACGCCCTGCTTGTCGCCGAGGCCCTGAGCCATGCCATCACCACTCGGGATGCGGAGGCCGTGGATCGTCTCTACACCGACGAGACCGTGGTCTGGCACAGCTATGACCGCCAGGAGCAGGACCGTCGCACGACCCTGGCCTTCCTTCGGGGCTTTTTCGAAAAGGCCGACGAGATTCGTTACACGGACATTCGACGCGTGCGCACCGAAGACGGTTACGTCCAGCAGCACGTCATCCACACCAGGTTGAAGGATGGGTCGCAGTTCGAACCGCGCCCCGTCTGCATCGTGGCCAAGGTCGAGAACGGCAAGGTTCTGCGGGTGGACGAATATCTGGAAAGCCGTCGTATCGTGGACGCCAGGGAATCCTGAACATGCCGTCGCCCGCCTCTCAGCCGTTGCCGCTCGGCGCCGTTTCTCTGGAACCGTATCGGTCACCCGAGATTTTCTCGGCGGAGAAGACAAACCTGTTCGGCCGTGCCTGGCTGCTCGTTGGACGCGAGGAAGAAGTGGCCAAGCCGGGCGACTTCGTCGTCAAACAGGTGGAAATTCTGGATGCTGCGGCGCTGATCGTGCGCGGAAAGGACGGGGTCGTTCGCGCCTTCTACAATGTCTGCCCGCACCGGGCGAACCAGGTCGTCTGGGAAGAGCGCGGTTCGACGCCGGTCTTCGTCTGCCGCTACCACAACTGGTCATTCTCCACGGATGGAACAGTTCGCGGCGTGCCGGACCAGGCGGCATTCCCCGGTCTGGACAAGTCCAGATGCGGCCTGCCGCCCATCCATCTGCAAATCTGGGACGGTTGGATTTTCCTGAACTTCCAGCGCGAGCCGGAAGTCTCGCTGGACGACTATCTGGGCGACCTGAAAGACTATCTGGGCGGCATCGATTACATCAACGCCCATTACGCCATCGTCATCCAGACCCATCTGAAGTGCAATTGGAAGATCGTCGCCGACGCCTTCGCCGAGGCCTATCATATACCCGCGATCCACGCGGTCAGCCTCAAGCCGCGCTTCGCCAGCCCGGACAATCCATTCGGACGGCCGCTGGAGATTCGCGGCATCGGCCCGCACGGCGTCAACTCCATGTACGGATACGGCGACTATGCGCCGCGCGACGATCAGACCGTCGAGAAGCTGGCCTTCAATCCTTCCCATAGGTCGGAAGAAGGCCGCGCGGCGATCGCCCGCTTCAACCAGCATCCGGCGATCAATCCGACCAAGACCCGGGACTGGTCGATGGACGTCAACTACGTCTTTCCGAACACCCATCTGGACGCCAATCCGCTGGGCTTCTTCACCCATCAGTTCTGGCCGATCAGCGTCAACGAGACCCGCCATGAGGCGCGGTTCTATGTCGGCAAGCCGCTGAGCGTGCGCGAGCGTTTCGCGATCGAACACCGCATGGCCCACGCGGTGGACATCGTGCTGGAAGACCTCAGCAACGTGGAGCGGACGCAGCGGGGCGTGAACTCACGCGGCACGGACTATATGCAGCTCTCTGAAAGCGAGGCGCTGATCCAGCACGCGGCAGAGCATATCCGGCGCTGGACTCAAGCGACGACCGTGGCCGAAGCGATGGCCGAGGTGGAAGGATGAGCCGTCTGCCCGCCGGGTTCGAAGCGCTGGAGCCCTTTGTCGACGCTTGGTCGCGCGACGATTTTCAGGCGCGGTTCGAGGCCCGTTTCGAGAGCGGGATGGACGATATCCGCGCCTTTTACGATGTCATGCAGCCGCGTGCGAACGCCGCCCTGGAGCATCTGGAACAATATCCTCTGGATGCGATCCCGGCCGAGAGCATGGCGCTTTTCAAGCTGCTTATGGCCCTGGCCCATGTGGCCGTCGCCGTCGAACGCCACAACCAGCCTGGCCCCAAGAATGTGACCTGGCCGACCACCCTCCGTGTCACGCAAGGATCGAGCCCGTCATGAGCGAAACCGGGTTTCAGGGGCGGGTGGCCATCGTCACCGGCGCCGCGCGCGGCATGGGGGAGGCGGTCTCGCGTCGCCTCGTCGCCGAGGGGGCGAAGGTCTGTCTGGTCGATCGCGACCCGGAAGCCCTGCATCGCGTCGCTGACAGCCTGGGCGAACGCGCTCACGCCATTGTGGCGGACGTGACCGATCCAAAACAGATCGAGGCGTTCGTGGCCGGGACGGTCGAACGGTGGGGCCGTATCGACATGCTCCACAACAACGCCGGAGTGACGGGACGCTCGGGCCCGGCGCTGAACTCGACACTGGACGATCTCGACTTCGTTTTCGCCGTCAATTTTCGCGCAGCCTTCGTGGCGATAAAGGCGGCGGCGGCGCACATGACCGAGGGGGCCTCTGTCGTGAACATGTCGTCGCTGTTCGGCATCCGCGCCGCGCCGGGCATGGGATTGTATGGCGCGTCCAAGGCGGCGGTCATCGGCCTGACCAAGACCCTGGCGGTCGAGCTCGCGCCGCGCGGAATTCGCGTCAACAGCGTGGCGCCGGGCGCGATCGAAACGGAACTGCTGCGATCCAGCAACGCCGCCCTGCATGTGCCCGGAGGGCCGTCTTACGACGAGAAGCTCAAGTCCATGCCGATGGGCCGCGCCGGCACGCCGGAGGAGGCGGCCAACCTGATCGTCTGGCTTCTGGGCCCGGAATCCACCTTCGTCAGCGGCGCCGTCTATCAGATCGACGGCGCGCGCGGCGCCTGATCGCCTGACGGCTCCCGATTTCCCCGAGAGGACGTATGACTTCAGTTTCCGACAATCCCGTCGCCATCGTGACCGGCGCCGCCAGCGGCATTGGCGAGGCGACCGCGCGTGTTCTGGTCCGTCAGGGGTATCAGGTCTGTCTGGTCGACTACGACGGCGATCTGCTGCACGCCTCGGCGGAAGGTCTCGATGCGGATCGCATTCTGCTGGTGCAGGCCGATGTCGCCGACGCGGATCAGACACATGACGCCGTGCGCCGGACCCTGGCCCGCTTCGGCCGGATCGACGGGCTGCACAGCAATGCGGGTGTCGTGGGCGAAGGCGGCCCCCTGCGGTCCGCCTCGGCCGAGGACTTCGACCGGGTCATGGGCATCAATGTCAAAGGGGCGCTTCTGTCGATGCAGGCGGTGACGCCGACGATGATCGAGCAGGGACGAGGCTCCATCGTCTTCACCGCGTCCACGGCGGGCTTGCGGCCCTCGCCCTCGCTGGGCGTCTACAGCGTATCCAAATACGCCCTCATCGGGGTGGTGAAGAACGCCGCCGCCGACCTGGGGCCGGCGGGCATCCGGGTGAACGGTGTCGCGCCTGGGCTGATTGACACCCCGGCCTTCCGCGCCACCAGCCAACGCGGCAGCGGCGCCGGCGACGACAGCAAGATTTTCGCCAGTCGCGTCATGCCGCTGGGTCGGGTTGGCCAGCCGGAAGAAGTCGGTGAAACAGTGGCCTGGCTGTTCAGCGATGCGGCACGCTACATCACCGGCGCCGTCGTCAACGTGGACGGCGGTCTGGCGCTCTGAACCCGCAAAAGACGGCGGACTGAGGCCGTCGCTGCCGCGTCAGCCTCTGCTCAAGGCCTGCCCGGCGGCGTAGCCAAAGGCGATCGCCTGACCGATCTGGGTTCCCGCGCCGGGATAGTAGCCGCGCAGCGCGGCGTGGGCGTCCAGTCCCGCTGCATAGAGGCCGGCGATCGGGGCGCCGTTCGCGTCCGTCGCCTGTCCGTCGGCGTTGATGGCGATCCCCAGGCTGGCCCCGACATCGGTCGGGCGCAAGGCCAGAGCATAGAAGGGGGCGGTGCGGATCGATCCCAGGCTGGGGTTCGGCCCGTGCTCGGCGTCACCCAGAACACGCGTATAGATGTCCGATCCCTTGCCGAATTCCTCGTCGACGCCGGATGCGGCATAGCGGTTCATGTTGGCGGCGCTTTCGAGCAATCCCTTCGGATCCACCCCGATTCTCGCCGCCAGCGCCTCCAGGGTGTCGGCCTGGATCAGATAGCCCTCGCGGACGAAGGACTTGTAGGGATAGGGGGCGGCACGAGCCATTCCCATGCCATAGGCGCGAAGGAAGACGTGGTCTCCGATCAGCCAGGCGGGCGAGACGCCCCGCTCGTGCATGCGCTTGACCAGGGTGTGGTAGGACTCGCCTTCGTTGACGAAACGACGGCCGTCCGGTCCCACGATCAGGGCGCCGGGCTTGCAACGGTCGAAGCCGAAGTGCGGATAGACGCTTGTTTCACCAGACTTCAGCCTGCGGCTGGAGGCCGGCGCGAAGATGGCGTTGGACCCGACGTCACCGCCCAGAACCGCACCGGCGTTGCGCGCATAGACGGCTCCGTCGCCGGTGTTCTCCTTGGGAAGCACCTGCAGGTGATGCGCCGCGTCCGGGATCAGGGAAGGCCGCAAATCCGGACTAGCGGAAAGGCCGCCTGTCGCCAGGACGACGCCGCGCCGGGCGTCGATCGTGATCCTGCCGGACGGGGTCTCGACCTCTACCCCCGCAACCCGCGTCCCCTGCCGCACCAGCCCGCGCACGGTCACGCCCGTGCGGATATCCACCCCCTTGCCCAGCGCCGCTTCCAACATGGCGGCGGCCAGGGCGGTTCCCCGGATCATCCGCGTGCCTCGACCGTGAACGACGATGTCTTTTCCGTATCGCGCCACCAATCCAAGGCAGCGCAGGAAGGCGGAGGGCGACCGCAGGATGTTCTGGAAGTCACGTATCTCCGTCGTCTCGATCTGCATGCCGTTGAAGACGGTCATCTCAGGCTTGGGGCGCCGCAGACGTTTCAGCCACGGGCCCAGGCGGCGGCCGTCGAACGGCATGGGCAGCAGGGTGCGCGCCTTTTGCGCCGCGCCCGGCAGATCGGGATGATAGTCCGAACCTCCATAGCTGACGAAACGCACGGATGGCGTCTCCGCCTCAAGGAACCGCACCGCATCGGCGGCGTGTCGCACGAAGGCGCGCGCCATCCCGCTGTCGTAGTGGTTGCCGAGCACCGCCTGGATGTAGGTCTGCGCCTTTTCCGGACTGTCCGGCTCGCCTGCGGCCTCCATGAGATGATTGGCCGGAATCCAGACGCCGCCGCCGGACCAGGCGGTCGTGCCTCCGATCGCGTTGGCCTTCTCCAGCACCAGCACCGACAGGCCGTTGTGCGCGGCGGTGACGCCAGCGGTCAGACCGCCCGCGCCGGACCCCACGATGATGACATCGACTGCATTGGGAAACATGACGGATCCTTTCACACCTCATCGTCCGCCATGTGCTGTGGAGGGTCTGTCCCCGCCCAACGGGGCGCCCCGCGTCCCCTCTGGCGGGGATGGCTCTTCCTGCAAGCTGGTGGAAGTCTGCGAGCGTGCAGCGCCTCCGCTTCAGAAGGGGCCGTCGTGAGGAGTCGATCATGGATTACGGGCTCGCGGGCCGGACGGTGGTGGTGACAGGCGGCGCCTCGGGCATCGGCCTGGCCACGGTGCGGCGTCTGGCCGCCGCCGGAGCCAACATCGCGCTTATGGACCTGAATGAGGACCGGATCGCGGAGGCGGTCGCCGATGTGGAGAAGACGAGCGCCAAGGCGCTCGGCATCGCTGCAGACGTGGCGGACCCGGATGCGGTCGCGGCCGCCGCCGAGCGAATCCTGGAACGGTTCGGAGACATCCACGGCCTGGTCGCCTGCGCCGGAACGTCGGCCGCAGCCCCGGCTGAAGCCTATTCCGTGGAGGACTGGAACCGTGTCATGGGTGTGAACGTCCTGGGCGCCTTCCTGTGTTGTCAGGCCTTTGGACGCGGGATGATCGCGCGCGGAAGCGGTTCGATCGTGGTCATCGGCTCGCTGGATGGAATGGGCGCGCACGCCGGCCGGATCGCCTATTCGACCTCAAAATACGCCGTCCACGGCATGGTGAAGAACCTGGCGTTGGAATGGGGCCGCCATGGCGTGCGGGTGAACGCCGTGGCGCCGACCATCGTCGATACGCCGCTCGTCCGGCGCGGGCTGCCTGACTACTTCTTCGACGTCGTCACCGACCGCACGCCCCTGGGCCGGATCGGCGAGGTGGATGACATCGCCCACGCCTGCCTGGGCTTCCTCAGCGACGCCGCAGCCTACCAGAGCGGGGTCATCCTGCCCGTTGATGGCGCCCTGTCCGTCGGATATTTCAACCGTCACGGCGGCGCGGACCTGCAGTCGAAGCGCCTGCTTGAGGCGGGCGTCTATACCGCCTGACATTTCACACCCGTCCCACGGTTTCCGAACGCAGCCATCGCCGGTGCCCTGTCCGGCCTGGCCTTCATCTTCCGCATTTGCGCGGGTCGCCGCATGTCGCCCGACGTCGAATTGTTCGTCAGCTCCCGACATGAAGAAGGTCCGCGACGCAATCGCCGGGCCTTCTTCATCCGTGGGGCTCGTCTTCAGGACTTAAGTTCGCGCTTCAAAATCTTGCCTGCCGGACTCTTCGGCAGGTCGGCGACGATCTCGACCAGGCGCGGGTATTTGTAGGCGGCCATGCGCTCCTTGCAGAAAGCGATCAAGTCGGCCGGCTCCAGCGCGGCGCCTGGCTTCAGGCTGACGATCGCCTTCACAGTCTCGCCCCGATAGTCGTCGGCGACGCCGATCACCGCCGCTTCTCTCACCGCGGGGTGACTGTAGATCACGTCTTCGACCTCGCGCGGCCAGATCTTGTAGCCGCCGGCGATGATCATGTCCTTCTTGCGGTCGATGATGAACAGCCATCCATCCTTGTCCAGGAAACCGACATCGCCCGTATGGAAGCCTTCCGGGCGCATCGCCTCGGCGGTGGCGTCCGCATTGTTCCAGTAGCCCGGCGACACGGCCGGCCCCGACAGGACGATCTCCCCGGCTTCGCCTGCGGGCAGAGGAGCGCCGTCGTCGTCCAGGATCTGCACCCGGAACGTGGCTACAGGCTTGCCGACCGACAGGGTGTTGGTGGCCGGGTCGATCTTCCGCGATCCGTCCGTCGGCTCCATGAAGGCGCCGCCCGTCGTCTCGGTGAGGCCATATCCCGTTCTCAGCATGCACCCTGAATAGTCCAGGTACTGCTCAACGACGGACACGGGCACCGGGGCGCCGCCGCTGAAGGGCTTGGTGATGCTGGACAGGATGTCTCCCGTCGCGCCCGGCGCGTTCATCAGGGCGATATAGACGGTGACCGATCCCGAGGTCGTCTGCGGCCGGTGGCGCGCGATGGCCTCGATCACGATGGCCGGATCGAACCGGTAGCTGAGGATAAGGGCGCCCTTGGCGTGGATGGTGCTCGCGGCCGTCATGATGAGGCCGGCGATATGGAACAGGGGGGCTATGGCCAGAGTCGTGACGTGGTCCGGCAGGTCCTGCGACGTCCGCGACAACTGACCGCCCCAGGCGACGCCCCTGTGCAGGTTGATCGCGCCCTTCGGCCGACCACTGGTGCCGGACGTATAGACGAGCATTGCGACGTCGTCGGGCGCAATGGAAACCGGGGTCGGTCTTGCGTCGGCCGCGTCCATGAAGTCGAAAAGGTCCGTCGTCCCTGCAGGCGTCGTCGGCGGCGGACCAGCAAAGAGCCGCGTGTCCGGCGCGCTCTGAAAGGCCCAGCCGGATGTGCTCAGGACCAGGGACGGCCGGTGCGTGTTCGGCTCCAGCCGGTCATACGCCGCCTCCACCAAGGCCGATTCCATCACCAGCGCGCGGGGCGCGGCGTCGTCCAGAATTTGTCCCAGCTCCCGGCTGCGGTTCATCGGGTTGACCGACACGAAGACGCCGCCGCACTTCCAGGTCGCGATCAAAACGATCAGGAACTGCGGAATGTTCTGCATGTATCCGGCGATACGGTCGCCCTTCATCACGCCCGCGCTCTGGAACGCCGCCGCCAGCCTGTCGCTGGCGACGTCGATGTCGGCATAGGTCAACGTCGCATCGAAATAATGGACGCAGGGGCGATCGGGTGCGGCCCGAACCGCCGCAGTGAAAAGGGCCAGGCCGTCGGCGTAATCCGGCGCCGCAACGCCCTGGGCGGGTATGATAAGTTCAACTGTCATCAGCGTGTGCGTTCCAGAATGCTGGCGTAGTTGGCCACGGCAGTGCCTCCCATGTTGAAGACGCCGGCGAGGCTAGGCGACGCCACCCGCATGCCGTCGGGCGCGACGCCGCAAAGCTGCATTGCCGACAGGACATGCATGGATACGCCGGTGGCGCCGATCGGATGACCCTTCGCCTTCAGACCGCCGGATGGATTGATCGGCAGCTTGCCGTCCATCTGCGTCCACCCCTCCTTGATCGCGACCGCGCCTTGGCCGCGAGGTGCGAGACCCATGGCCTCGTACTCGATGAGTTCGGCGATGGTGAAACAGTCGTGGGTCTCCACGAAGCTCAGATCATCAAGAGCGACTCCGGCCTGGTCGAAAGCCTGTCTCCACGCCTCGGTGCAGCCTTCGAAAAGGATCGGATCGCGACGGGACATCGGCATGAAGTCCTGAACATGCGCCGCGCCCCGGAAGCCGACCGCACGCGCCGACCGCCGCGCCAACTCATCGTCAGCCAGAACAATCGCGGCCGCCCCGTCGGACACCGGCGAACAATCTGTGCGTTTCAGAGGGCCTGCGACAAGGGGGTTCCGCTCGCTCTCCGTGCGACAGAATTCATAGCCCAGGTCCTTGCGGAGCTGCGCCCAGGGGTTGTTAACCCCGTTCCGGTGGTTCTTGGCGGCGATCATGGCGAGGGCGTCCGACTGATCTCCATGTCGGTCGAAATAGGCCTGGGCGATCTGGCCGAACAGTCCCGCAAAGCCGCCCTGGACCTGACCGTCTTCGGGAAGATAGGAGGCGCCCAGCAGGTTTTCGCCCACCGTTTCGCCCCGGGTGTCGGTCATCTTCTCGACGCCGACCACCAGAACCGCGCGCGCCCGACCGGCCTCGATGGCGCGAATCCCCTGGTAGACGGCGGCGGACCCGGACGCGCAGGCGTTCTCGACACGGGTCACCGGCTTGAACCGGAGGTCCGGCGACACTTGCAGGGCTAGGCCGGCGGTGAAGCTCTGGCGGGAGAAACCGCTGTTGAAATGGGCGACCACGATCTCATCGATCTCGCTGGCCTGGAGGCCTGCGTGCGCCAGGGCTTCCGTGGCGGCGTCGACGATCAGGGTTTCGAGCGTCGCCGCTTCATGTTTGCCGAAGGGCGTGTGCGACCAGCCGATGATGGATGCGGGCATGGCGGGTCCTTCAGGATTTGGGGTCATAAAGATTGCGTTGGGCCAGCCAGCCCAGGGTGAGGTCGGTCGCTTGGGCCAGCAACTCGGGTTGGCCCGCGTAATAGTGGGTCGCCCCTTCGATGGCGGCGAAGGTCTTGTCCGGTGAGCTGGAGGCCTCGAAAATCCGGAGCGGGTGCGGCTGGGGCACTGCGTCGTCCGCCGTGTTCTCTATGACCAGCAGGGGCGCCTTCATCCGCGCGGCGCAGAGCAGGCCGTCGCCATTGCTGTCGTCCAGCGACCATTGTGACAGCCAGGACCTGAGCGTGGAGAAGCGCGCCAGTCCCACCGGCCCGTTGTTCACGGTCTCAGGCGCGCCCATGTAGCACCAACCGATACGGCGCGCGTTGGGATCAAGGGTCGAATCCAGGAAGCGGGGATCGGCCATGGTTCGGTGCGTGATGAACCCCCGTTCCAACTCGCCCGTGTTCCGTCGACGGAGCGTCTCCAGCGTCTCCTTGACGCGATCGGTGATCCGCCGGATGCGCGCTGTCTGGGCTGCACGATAGGCTGCGATGAAGTCGGCGCTATAGGGCGGCTGATGGGGATTGGCGGGGTCGTAAATGTCCAATGCGACTTCGCGGTCGTCGGGATTCAGTTCATCGCGGACGGACGGATCGATGATGTCGGCCAGCAACTGGCTGCGCGACATGTGGGCGGCCTGGAAGACGACGGCGTCTGCCGGAATCAGTCCTGCGCCGATCAGGTCGACCGGATCGCCTGCAGGCGTCTCCTGGATCGTCGGGGCTTCGGCCTGGGACTGGTAGAACAGGGACAGGGACCCGCCTCCGCTCCAGCCCACGAGAACGACCTTTTGGTAGCCCCATGTCGCCTTGGCGTGCCGAATATAGGCCCCGAGATCGAGAAGGACCTTTTCGAGGATCGCTGCTGTATCGTTCTTCGCGTAACGGCTGCCGGCGCATAAGACATGTGCGCCTCGGGCGGCTGCGGCGCGTGGGACAGGCAGAAGCTGGAGCGTGGAGGCCGGGTGCATGAAGATCAACAAGGTGTCCGACGGGACGCCTTTTGGCCTGATGCGGACGCCTTCCAGATTCACCGCTCCCTGGTTGCCGGAGAAACCATAGGTCTCGGTGAACTTGGCGGTCTCGTCATAGGCTACATGGACCCATTCAAAGTCGAGCTCGAAGGCCATGTCAGGCTTCGGCGCTCATGCGACCCATGGCGATCAGACGCGGCACCAGGTCGCCAAGCGGCCCCGGCTTGACCGGCTTGGCGCCCTCGATATCCACGATCCTCGAGAAGGCCTGATCGAACATGTCGACGGTCACCTCGTCATTGGGATCGAACTGGACGCCGGGCGTCTCGAAGATGCGGTGCTGTGCGAAAAACCCGCCTCCCGCAGAGATGATGTGGGCGGTCTCGGTGCAAGCCTCGCTGGAGAGCCAGGCGACGGCAGGCGCCACCAGATCGGCGCGCAGCCATTGGGCCAGCTCTCCCATCGGGACGCCCTCGGTCATCCGGGTCAGGGCGCTGGGCGAGATCGCGTTGACGAGGACGTCATGCTTGCGTCCCTCCAGGGCGAGGCAGTTCATCATTCCCACCAGACCAAGTTTGGCGGCGCCATAGTTTGACTGGCCGAAATTGCCGTTCGTCCCGGCGGGAGACGTCGTGAAGACGATGCGGCCGTACTTCTGGGCCGTCATCACCGGCCAGGCCGCATGGGTCAGATAATAGGCGCCGAACAGATGCACGTTCAGGACGTCGGTGAAATTCTCGTCCGTCATCTTGGGAAAGCTGCTGTCCCGCAGAATGCCGGCGTTGTTGACCACGATGTCCAGCCGTCCGAACGCGTCGAGTGCGGCCTGAACCACGCTGCGTGCGGCGATCGGGTCGGCGATATTGGCCCGGTTGGCGACAGCCTCGCCGCTGGCCGCGCGGATTTCATCCACGACGGTATCGGCGGCCGAAGCGTTCTCGCCGGTTCCGTTGAGGCTGACACCGAGGTCGTTGACCACCACCTTGGCGCCAAGACGGGCGAAGAGAAGGGCATATTCCCGGCCCAGGCCGGCGCCTGCACCGGTGATGATGGCGCTGCGGCCCTGCAGGTTGACAGCCATGGTCGTTACACTCCTCAAGACAGGCAGGTCTGGCGCGATCGCGGCGTGGAACGCGAACGTCAGCAGCTTTAGTTTTCAACGTCCCTGATATCAGTCCCGTCTATGGGGGACGGCCGCGACGGGGCTGATCCTCCCCGATGTCCCACACAGCCGGGACTGATGTCAGCGGCAAAAGGACGATAAGGCTCACGATATCGTCGCGGCGCGTGCCGAACACGAGGAAAGCCCGATGTCGGACCAAGACTTTCGCGCCGAGGTGCGCGCCTTTCTGGAAGCCGCGCTGACGCCCGAGATGCGCACGGCGCCGCGCACCATCATGCTGCTCGACGTGGACCTGCAGCAGGCCTGGCACAAACGGCTGGCGGAGAAGGGCTGGGCGGTCCCGACCTGGCCCGAGGAGCATGGCGGCACGGGCTGGTCGCGCGAACAACAGGCGATCTTCGAGGAAGAGTTGGTGCGCGCCAACGCCCCGGCGCTGTCGCCGAATCTGCAGATGATCGGTCCGGTCCTGATTGCATTGGGATCGGACGAGCAGAAGGCGCGGCACCTGGGGCCCCTTCGGTCGGGTGAGGTGGTCTGGTGTCAGGGCTACTCGGAGCCCGGCGCGGGATCCGACCTGGCTGCGCTGCGCACCCAGGCCGTTCGCGACGGCGACGACTATGTCGTCAATGGTCAGAAAATCTGGACCAGCTACGCCCACCGGTCAGACTGGATGTTCTGCCTGGTCCGGACATCGTCGGAAGGCAAGCCTCAGGCCGGGATCACCTTCCTGCTCGTGGACATGAAGACGCCGGGCATCACCGTCAGACCGATCCATTCGATCGACGGCCTGCACCATCTCAACGAGGTCTTCTTCAACGACGTCCGCGTGCCGGTCGCAAATCGGGTGGGAGCGGAAAACGACGGCTGGACGGTCGGAAAATATCTTCTGCAGCATGAGCGGAACGGCGTGGCCGGCGCGGCCTATCTGCGCATGCGGCTGGGCCATGTTCGGGCGCTAGCAGCTTCTGTCCAGGACGATGGGGACGACGGTGTCCTGATGGACGATCCGATCTTCGCTCGACGGCTCGCCGAGGTGGAGGTCGATCTTCTGGCGCTGGAGTGCCTGATTCAAAGGGCTGACGCCGCGCCCGATCCGGAGCTGAAAAGCCGCATGTCCTCAATGCTCAAGCTGCGCGGCAGCGAAATCGAGCAGGCGATTTCCGAAGTCGGTCGGCTGGCGCTCGGCGAATGGGCCCAACTCGACCAGAGCCTCGGTCTGGAGGACCGAACCCTCCCGGTCGTGGGGCCGCAGGGCGGGCCGGAGATCATGCTGAGCTACATGATGGGTCGCTCCGCCACGATCTTCGGCGGCTCCAGCGAGGTCCAGCGCGGCATCATCTTCAAACAACTACGCCAGTACGGCGTCTGATTCCGAGAGGCCCGATTTGCAGTACCACCTCTCAGAGGAACAAGGTCAGATCCGCGACGTGATCACGGCCTATCTGCGCGACCGCTATGATCATGATGCGCGCGTGAAGATTGTCTCGTCGCCTGAGCGCTGGTCGCCGACGGTCTGGAACGACTTCGCCCATGAACTCGGCATCCTCGGCCTGGGCTTGCCGGAATCGGCGGGCGGCCTGGACGGCGGCGCGGTCGACCATATGCTGGTGATGGACGCGCTGGGGGCCGCACTGGTGGTCGAGCCCTATCTGGAGACCTGCGTGCTCGGCGCCGCCGTCCTGATGCGCGCCGAGGGCGCCGTCGCACGCAACCTGCTCGCCGGCATTGTCATGGGCGAGGTCCGTCTTGCGATCGCCGACCTAGAGGACGGGCGGACGTCGCCGACGGTCCCTGTTACATCAGTCGAGCGGGTAGAGGAGGGCTGGCGGCTGAGGGGCGTCAAATCACGCGTCACAGGTCTGCCGGGCGCGACCCACATTCTCGTCACGGCGCGCACCGCCGAAGAGGGCGACGTGGCGCTGTTCCTCCTCGCCGCAGATCATCCCGGCGTGAAACTGGCTTCCGGCCCCACGATCGATGGTCGAGTCTCTTCCGAAGTCCGTTTCGAGAACATCTTGCTGTCAGCCGATGCGTGTCTGGTAGGCGGCGACCGCGGCGCGGAGGTCTTTGCAGAAGCCGTCGATCGCGCCACCGCCGCCTTGTGCGGGGAAGCTGTGGGCATCATGCGTCGGCTGATCGCAGACACCCTGGCCTACCTGGAACAGCGCCGTCAGTTCGGCGCCTTCCTCGCGGATTTCCAGGTGCTCCAGCATCGGCTCGCGGACATGCAGGTCGCGTACGAACACGCTCAAGCCATGGCCTTCTTCGCCGCAGCAATGGCCGATGCCGAACCTGAACAGCGCAGACCGGCGGTTGCCGCATCCAAGGCCCGCATATCGCTTGCCCTTCGTCATGTCGCGCAGGAAGCGGTCCAGATGCACGGCGCCATGGGGATGACCGATGAACTGGCGATCGGCCATCTGTTCCGCCGTGCGACAGTGCTGGAAAACCAGTACGGCTCAATCGACCGCCACATGAAGGCGGTGGTCCGGGCCGGAAGCGACACCACCGGCTGGGCGGCCGACTGACGCTCCGCAGGTCTAGTGGCGGGCGGACGAAGGCAGCGAGGCCAGGCGAGGGGCCTTGGCCCACTGCGAAACATACCAGATCAGCAGTTCGCGCTGCGTCGCAATGCCGAGACGTTGATAGATGCGCTTGCGATAGGTCATCACCGTCTCTTCGCTGATGCCCAGTTCAATCGCGATGCCGGTCGACGACATGCCGTAGATGATCCGTGCGCAGACCTGGCTTTCGCGGCGCGGAAATTTATCGGCGCAAGCCAGAACGCAACTCTCGATTTCTTCCAGAGAGGTGAGGGCCAGCAACAGTCGGCTGCGTTGCCAGGTCGCCGTGGCGTGTTTTCCCAGGATCGGCAGTAGGACGGTTGCGAAGCGCTCCAAGTCCATTACGCCGGAAGATTCGAACAGCGACCCGTTGCCGGATTTCAGAATGCTCAGCGCGACGCGTCCGGCGGCCGAAGGACCGCACAGCAGTAGCCGCTCGCTCATGCGCGCGTAGATCACATCGCGCAGTTCCTGATCCTCGAGCTGGCCGATATTCAGATGAATCAGGCTTGGCGTATCATTAAGACCCTGCTTTCGCGCGGCGCCCATGGTGGGATCGCGCCGCCAGGATTGGGTCTGCAGATACTGGGTCGCGCACACATGGGCCGTGTTCGTCCCGTCGAGGCTGGCGGCCGCCAGCTCCCGCGGCGCGCTGCCGTCAAGGCCGAAGATCGCGCAGTGCTCCGCTCCACAGGTTTCGTTGAGCAACGAAAGCAACTCAAGTTCGAATTCCTGCTCTCCGATCGCATCAATCAGAGATTGTAGTTTCGTCGGCCCGGTTAACGGCCGAATGCTCACCGCAGTATGGCTCATTTCCACTCCCTGTACCTCGCCTTCTCTCCGATGACCTTGGCCGAAGCCGGACATCGAGGGGCGAGATGTTGAACTTAGCGTAACACGCAAGGTTCGCTCGGCAAGAGCAATCATGCGCACCAAGAAACGGGGAGGTTATACATAAGAATGATTAGCAATCGCGTTCGTCCCGTTCGTGGGGGACAGCGGCTGTCCGATGCGTCTGAAATAGTGAGGCCAGTCACCGAACGCGGGGAAATTGGCCATGGTCGAAACTGTCGAAACCAAAACTCGACCGGAAAATCCGGGCTTGACGCCCTTGATGCTCAGCCACGCCGCGTGGGTCACTCACGACGTAGAAACGACCGCAGACTTCTACATGCGGATCATGGGCATGGAGCTGGCCAGCACGGTCGTCGGCGACAGCGTCCCCTCGACCGGGGACAATTTTCCTTATTTCCACATCTTCTTCCGCATGGTCGACGGTTCGACCATCGCATTCTTCGAGGCCCCGGGTCTGCCCGAAAGGCCCCCGGTCAGCCATCCGGCTTACGACATCTTCGATCACATTGCGCTTGAGGTGAAGAACCACGCGGAGGTTGATCGCTGGAAGGACTGGCTGTTGCAGAACGGCGTCGAGATCACGGGGCCGACCGACCATGGCGGTCTGATCTACAGCATCTACTTCCGCGATCCGAACGGCATCCGTCTGGAGATCACGACGCCCACCGACCCGAATTGGAACCGGCATACGGAAAAGGGGATGGCCGATTTGTCCATGTGGTGCGACGGCAAGAAGGCCGCCGAGGCTTCGGGGGAAGATCTTCAGGAAGCGATGATCGCCTTGATCCGGGCCAACGCCCGCGGCGGCGGTCACTGACTTCTGACCATGAGCAAGGTTTTTCCTTCGGCGGCGCGGGCCCTGGACGGTGTAGTCCGCGACGGCATGACGGTCTGCGTGGGCGGCTTCGGCCTGTGCGGCGTGCCGGAAGCGCTGATCGACGCGCTCCGGGACACCGGGGCTGCCGGTCTGGTCTGCGTGTCCAACAACGCTGGGATCGACGGCGTGGGTCTGGGCAAGCTTCTGCGCACTCGGCAAATCCGCAAGATGATCTCCTCCTACGTCGGGGAGAACAAGGAATTCGAGCGTCAGTATCTGGCCGGCGAGCTGGAGATCGAGTTCTGTCCGCAGGGCACCTTGGCGGAGCGCATACGGGCGGGCGGCGCCGGCATACCAGGCTTCTATACCCGCACGGGCGTCGGAACTCAGGTCGCCGAGGGCAAGGAAACCAAGGAATTCGATGGGGAGACCTTCCTGCTCGAGCGCGGCATCGTGGGCGACATCGCGCTGGTCAAGGCCTGGCGAGCCGACGAAGCGGGCAATCTCGTGTTCAGGAAGACCGCGCGCAATTTCAACCAGCCGGTCGCCACGTCGTCCCGCATGACCATCGCAGAGGTGGAGGAGATCGTTCCCACCGGAAGCCTGGACCCCGACCAGATCCATGTGCCGGGTGTTTATGTGAAGCGGATCGTGCGGCCGGAGCCTTACGAGAAGACCATCGAGTTCCGCACAGTGCGTGAAAGGGCGTCAGTATGAGCGGACACGCTGCTTCCAAGGGCTGGTCGCGCGCCGAGGTGGCGGCTCAGGCGGCTCGCGAGCTCGAGGACGGCTTTTACGTCAATCTCGGCATCGGCATTCCGACACTGATCGCCAACTGCATTCCCGACGGTCTGACAGTGACCCTTCAGTCCGAGAACGGAATGCTGGGCATCGGGCCATTTCCGTTCGAGGACGAGGTCGACCCCGACCTGATCAATGCCGGCAAACAGACCATCAGCGCCCTGCCGTCCTCCAGCTTTTTCTCATCTTCTGACAGCTTCGCGATGATCCGGGGCGGTCATATCGACCTGACCGTCCTGGGCGCCATGGAGGTCAGCGAGACGGGCGACATCGCCAACTGGATGATCCCGGGCAAGATGATCAAGGGTATGGGCGGCGCCATGGACCTTGTTGCGGGCGTCAAGCGCGTCATCGTTACGATGGAGCACACGTCGAAGTCCGGCGAACCGAAATTCCTGAAATCCTGCACCCTTCCGCTGACCGGGGTGGGCGTCGTGGATATGATTGTCACGGATCTGGCCATCTTCCGCCGTCATGACCGCTCCTCGCCGTTCCGTCTCACGCAACTGGCGCCCGGCGTCACCGCGGAAGAAGTCGCCAGCAAGACGCCTGCACACTACGAATACTGATGCACGGTCAGCCGAAGACGCGACCGGCCGGAGGTCACATGAGACGATTTGAGAACGCCCAGGCCTTGGCCGCAGAGATCGGCAAGCCGATCGGGCCTGGCGAGTGGTTCGAGATCACCCAAAGGCAGATCGACGACTATGCCGAGGCCACCGGTGACAAGCAGTGGATCCATGTCGATGTCGAACGGGCTGCGCGTGAAGCGCCGGGCGGCAAGACCATTGCACACGGCTATCTGCTGCTGTCCCTGCTGGGGAAGCTGCAGCCGACCATCTACACGGTGGACTCGCCGCGCGTGCTGAACGTCGGGCTGAACAAGCTTCGCTTTCTCGCTCCTGTTCCGGTCAATTCGCGCGTTCGCCTGATGCAGACCGTCATCGCCGCCGATCCTCAGGGCGCCGGCCTGCGGATCACGACGGCCACCGAGATCCAGTTGGAAGGTTCGGACAAGCCCGCGATGGCGGCCGAGATCGTCTTCCTCTATTTCGATTGAGGCCGGGATGAGCATCAACGGCCGCGCTTATATTGTCGGCGCCTATGAGCATCCGCTGCGCAAGGCGCCGAACAAGACCATTCCGCAACTTCATGCCGAGGTCGCCGCCGGCGCCCTGGCCGACGCCGGCCTGACCCTGGCCGATGTGGACGGCTATTTCACCGGCACCGACGCCCCGGGCCTCGGCTCGGTCTCGATGGCCGAGTATCTGGGCCTGCGCCCGCGCTATATCGACACGACCAGCACCGGCGGCTCGGGCTACATCATCGCCGCGGGCCATGCGGCGGCGGCGATCGCCATGGGTAAATGCTCCGTGGCGCTGGTCACGCTCGCGGGACGGCCGCGCACCGGGGTGGAGCTTCAGGGGGAGATGCCCTTTCTCTCTGATCCGATCGTGCCCGAGGTGCCCTATGAGGCGCCGTTCGGCCTGAACATCGTCAACGCCTACGCCCTGGCGGCGCGCCGTCACATGCACGCGTTCGGCACGACCTCGGAACAGCTCGCCTGGGTCAAGATCGCGGCCTCCCACCACGCACAGCACAATCCCCACGCCATGCTTCGCGATACGGTCACCATCGAGGATGTGCTCGCATCGCCGATGATCGCCGACCCGCTTCACAAGCTGGACTGCTGCGTCGTCACCGACGGCGGCGGGGCCCTGATCGTCGCCAGTCCCGAGGTCGCACGATCTCTCAATCGGCCCAAGGTGAAGATCAGGGGATCAGGCGAGGCCTACAAGACCCTCGACGGAGGCCGCGTCGACCTGACTTACAGCGCGGCGCGCGATTCAGGAGCCGCCGCCTTCGCCGAGGCCGGGGTGACGCCGGCGGACATTCGCTATGCCTCCATCTATGACAGCTTCACCATCACCGTCCTGATGCAGCTTGAGGATCTCGGCTTCTGCGCCAAGGGCGAGGGCGGGCGATATGTCGCCGACGGCAAATTGATTTCCGGCCAGGGTCCCCTTGCGGTGAACACCGACGGCGGCGGTCTTTGCAACAATCACCCGGCCAACCGAGGCGGCATGACCAAGGTCATCGAGGCGGTGCGGCAACTGCGCGGGGAGGCCCACCCGGCGGTCCAGGTGCCGGATCTGGCTCTGGCCCTGGCCCACGGCACGGGCGGCTTCCTCGGCACGCGACATATAGGCGGCACTCTGATCCTGGAGCGGGAGGCATGACCGTGGACGATGTCGATACCTCGGGTCGGGCTGAATGGCGTTCCTCCGACGGCGCCTTGCAACTCGGCCATTGCCGGGGCTGCGATCAGGTCCACTACTATCCCCGCCGCGTCTGCCCCTTCTGTTTCAGCGCTGATATCGGGCGCAAGGCATCGTCGGGGCGCGGGACCATCTACAGCTACAGCCTGACGGGACGAGGACCGCAGGGTCCCTATGTGATCGCCTATGTGACCTTGGAGGAGGGGGTGTCCATCCTCACAAACATCGTCGAAGTGGAGCCGGAACATCTCTCTGTCGATCAGAAGGTCGAGTTGATTTTCCAGGAGACTGAAGGCGGCTGGGTTCCTTTCTTCAGGCCGCGCCATGACTGAGGTCGATGACGTCCGCTACGAGTTGACCGGCGGCGTCGCCCGTATCACCCTGGCCGCCGCATCGCGGCTCAATGCGCTGACGCCGGCGATGGCCGCGCGGCTGATCGTCTTGTGCGATCTGGCGGAAAGGGAGGCCCGCGCTATCCTGCTGTCCGGCGACGGGCGGGCCTTCTGCGCGGGTGTGGACCTGTCGGATCCCAGCGCGACACCGGGGCCCGGCGTCGATGGCGGCGTGATTCTGGAAGCGCATTACAATCCGATGGTCCAGCGCCTGCGCGACCTCAAGATTCCTCTGGTGGTCCAGGTCCAGGGCACCGCCGCCGGGCTGGGCATGGCGCTTTCGCTGATGGGGGACGTCATCGTGCTCGGCGAAGGCGCTTATTTTCTGGCGCCCTATGCGCGGATCGGTCTGGTGCCGGACGGCGGCGTGCCCGCTTTGCTGACGCGATCCATCGGCCGCATCCGCGCCATGCAGGTGCTACTGCTGGCGGACAAGCTTCCGGCGAGACGCGCCTTGGATTGGGGACTTGTGACCGAGGTGGCGCCCGACGCGGACCTGTCGCAGAGGGCGCTGTCGCTGGCGGTCAGACTGGCCGAGGGCCCCACCATCGCTCTCGCAGGCGTGCGGGAGTTGTGTTGGGCTGCCGGGGAAAGCCGGTTCGAGGAGAGTCTCGCCCGGGAACGCCTTATGCAGACGACCATCCCGGCGACAGAGGACTGTCAGGAGGGCAACCGCGCCTTCCTGGAGAAACGTCCGCCCAGGTTCATCGGGCGATGAGCCTGGATCCCCACATTCGCGCGGGTCTTCGCCTGCCACTGGTCTGCGGACCGATGTTCAGCGTTTCGGGTCCCGACCTGGTTCGAGAGTGCTGTCTGGCGGGGGTGATCGGCGGACTGCCGCGGCACAACGCCCGATCGCTGGATGAGTTCGTCCATTGGCTGGCTGGCATACGGGACGCTCTGAATCGACGGCGCGACGAGGCGCCCGAGGCGCCAATCGGCGCGATCGCGGTCAACATGGCCTCCAACCTAGCGCCGCAGGAGTTCGAAGAGACCCTGGAGGCCTGCCGTCTCTACGGCGTTGAGATCATCATCAACGCGACCGGCAATCCGACGGATTTGACCCGCCGCGCTCACGACAAGGGGTTCTTGGTCTACGCCGACGCCGTGAACCTGAAGTTTGCGGAAAAGGCCATTTCGGTCGGAGTGGACGGCATCACCGCCATCGGCGCCGGAGGGGGCGGTCATTCGGGCCGGGTCAGCCATCTGGCGCTTGTGGCTGCGATCAGAGCACGCTTCGACAAGACGGTCCTGATGGGTGGGGCGCTGTCGACCGGCGCCGCGATCCGCGCCGCTGAGATCCTCGGTGCAGACCTGGCCTTCATGGGGACGCGGTTTATCGCCACGCGCGAGGCAGCGGTCTCGGACGCCTATAAGGCCATGCTGGTCGAGGCGACGTCGGCTGACCTCGTCTATACGGCGAGACTGGGCGGCGCGCCCGCCCACTGGCTGGTCCCTTCGCTCGTCGCGGCCGGACTCGATCCCGCCGACGATACGGCGCCCGCGCCGCCCGGCGTCCGCCCATGGTGGGATATCTGGAGCGCAGGGCAGGGGGTCGATCAGATCACCGACACGCCTTCTGTGGCCGAGCTCGTCGACCGGCTTGCGAGCGAGTATGAGGTCGCAGCCCGCGTCGCCATCTTCACCGACCGACTTGTCGATGCAGCGCTCGACCAGCCAGCCGCCTGAACGCCGAAGCCTGAGGAGGCCGAGATGCTGAACTACGGATTAAGGGACAGGGTCGTCGTCGTGACCGGCGGCGCGTCCGGCATCGGCCTCGCTACGGCCCGAACACTGGCGCATGACGGCGCCGTGATCGGGCTGGTCGATCTGAATGAGACCGCGGTCGAGGCCGCCGTCGCCGAGCTTGAAGCGCTGGGCGCCAGGGTTCTCGGTGTCGCCCTCGACGTTCGGGATGAGGCCGCCCTCAGCGCTGCAGCGACGCGTTTCGAGGTCGAGCTGGGGCCTGTCTTCGGCCTGGTGGCCTGCGCCGGGATTGGCGGGGCGAGCCCCAGCCTGGAGACGCCGCGCGAGGATTGGGCGCGGATCATGGATGTCAATGTGCTGGGCGCCTTCTTCAGTTGCCGGGCCTTTGGCCGGGCTATGATCGCGCGCGGCGCCGGTCGGGTCGTTGTGATCGGATCGATCGACGGGCTGGGGGCTCAATCCGGCCGGACCGCCTATGTCGCCTCCAAACACGCGGTCAACGGTTTGGTGAAGTCGCTGGCGCTGGAGTGGGGACGGTTCGGTCTGCAGGTCAACTGCATCGCGCCGACGCTTGTCGATACGCCGCTGCTTCGCAACGCCATCCCTGCGGCCTTCGTCGAGGCGGTGGAGGATCGCACGCCCCTGGCCCGCATCGCGACTGCGGACGACATCGCCCGGCCGGTGGTCATGCTGCTGTCCGACGCTTCCAGCTATCTGACGGGGGTGATCCTTCCGGTGGACGGCGGTCTGACGACAAGCTTCTTCGCCCGACGAAATGGCGCCGATCTGTCCTCCATCCGTCTGCTCGAGGCCGGTCTGTACGAAGAATAGCCGCACCCTTTCGGGGCCTCGCTGTCCCCCGGACCGGGGATAGTCCAGGCGCGGGCGGCGGCTAGTGTGTCGGCCTTCCTCCCGGGATCACGCCGCGCATGTCCTCGACGTCTTCATATCAATCGCCAACATCCATCGCGCCCGTTCTGAAGGGCCTGCGCGTTCTGGAGCTCGGTCACTTCGTGGCCGCACCTTTTTGCACCCGGCTCCTGGGCGATCTCGGCGCCGACGTCATCAAGGTGGAGCCGCCGTCCGGCGATCCCGCCCGGCAATGGGGCGAACAGGTCGACGGCCGATCCCTGTGGTGGTCGGTTCACGGCCGCAACAAGCGCAGCATCGCGATCGACCTGAAGTCCGAGGCCGGGCGAGCATTGGTGCTGGACCTCGTGGCCGAATGCGATGTCGTGGTCGAGAATTTCCGACCTGGCCAACTGGCCAAGCTGGGTTTGGGGTCGGATGCGTTGCGCGCGCGACGTCCCGGACTGATCGTGGCCCACATCTCCGGCTATGGTCAGACCGGCCCCTATCGCGACCGCGCCGCTTTCGGCGTGATCGGCGAAGCGATCGGCGGCCTGCGTCATCTGACCAACCATGCGCCCGGGACCTACGACCTGCCTCCGGTTCGGGTCGGCGTCAGCATCGGAGATTCCATCGCCGGCCTCTATGCGGCGTTCGGCGTGATGGCCGCCCTGTGGCAACGCGACCGAGCCGGCGGCGATGGTGCGGGCAGAAGCCTTGATGTGGCCCTGACCGAAAGCGTCTTCAGCATGATGGAGGCCATGCTTCCCGAGTACGGGCGCCTGGGCAAGATCAAGCAGCCGACCGGCGGCGGCATCGCCACGGCCGCGCCGACCAACGCCTATCCGACGCAGGACGGGGACTGGATACTGATCGCTGCCAATTCCGAACCTTTGTTCAACAAGCTGGCCAGCACCATGGGAAGGCCGGAACTGGCGACCGATCCTCGCTTCATCGGCAATGCGGCGCGCGTGGCCCATGTCGCCGTACTGGATGAAATGATTTCCGACTGGACGCGAAGCCTCGACACCGAGACCCTGGCCGCGCGGCTGGAGGCCGCCGATATTCCGTCTTCCAAGGTCTATACGGCCGCCGACATTGCGTCTGACCCCCAATATCTGTCCCGAGGCATGGTCAGGGCGGTCGAGGACCCCGGGTTAGGGCCGATCCTTCACGCCGGCGTTGTGCCTCATGTGCCTGAAAGTCCAGGCACAATTCGCTGGACCGGGCCGGACATCGGCCAGCACGGCGACGAAATTCTGCATGATCTTCTCGGCTTCGACGCCGACCGGATCGCCGCCCTGCGTGCGGAAGGAGCCCTGGCATGAACCTTCGCCATCTGACCATAGTGGAGGTCGGCACCCGTGACGGTTTTCAGTCCATTGCGGCGGTCATACCGACGACGACCAAACTGGACCTGATCGACCAGTTATATGCGGCGGGCGTCCGGCGCATGGAGGCGACGGCTTTCGTCAGCGCGGCGGCGGTGCCGCAACTCGCCGACGCCGGCGAGGTCATGCGGCACGCTCAGTCCATGCCGGGTCTCGACGTCCAGGTCCTGGTGCCCAATCTGCGTAACGCCCAGAAGGCGCTGGACGCAGGCGCCACACACCTCGCCTTCGTGGTTTCGGT
Source organism: uncultured Brevundimonas sp. (assembly GCA_963522565.1). Lineage (GTDB taxonomy): Bacteria > Pseudomonadota > Alphaproteobacteria > Caulobacterales > Caulobacteraceae > Brevundimonas. The sequence goes on from CAUQZC010000003.1 coordinate 222,884, forward strand.
GTCAGAGAAGCACAATCAAAACAACGTCCGACGCACGCCGTTCGAGTCGGTCGATGATTATCGCGCCATTGCCGACTTGATGCCTGACGGCGCGCGAATGCGCCTCAATGTGGCGACCGCTTTCGACTGCCCTTGGGACGGCAAGATGCCCCCGGAACGAACCCTGGCCTTGCTGGAGCCGCTTGTAGATATCCTCCCGGACGCCGAAATCTGCCTGTGCGACACGACGGGCAAGGTGACTCCTGATCGGGTTTCTGCGCTGTTTGCTGCGGCGAAGGCGCGCTTCCCGCAAGCCAGGCGATGGGCCTATCATGGCCATGACACCTATGGTCTGGGTGTCGCCAATGTCGTCGCGGCATGGAACGCGGGCGTCGACGTCATCGACGCCTCATTCGCGGGCCTGGGCGGATGTCCGTTCGCACCCGGCGCGACCGGCAATGTCGCGACTGAAGATGTCGTATGGACCTTCGAACAGATGGGAATCTCCACCGGCCTGGATCTGGGTCGGCTGGTGGGCGCGGCTGTCGCGGGAACCAGACTGCCTGGCGCTCTGATCGGCGGGCGGGTGCGCGATGTTCTGGCTCCGGCGCTGGGATCGGCGTCCTGATGTCCACGCCGAGGACGATGTTCCAGAAAATCTGGGACGCTCATGTCGTAGCGCCTGCCGCGGGAGGGGGTGTGCTCCTCTACATCGACCGCCATCTGGTCAACGAAGTCACCAGCCCGCAGGCGTTCGAGGGCTTGCGTTTGGCCGGGCGATCCGTGCGGCGACCCGGCGCCACGATCGCCGTGGCCGATCACAATGTCCCTACCGAGAACCGCGAGCGCCCGATCGCGGACCCGGCAAGCCGAAACCAGGTCGAGACGCTCGAGCGCAACGTAGCCGAGTTCGGGGTTCCCTATGTGCCGTTGCGCAGTCGTCGGCAGGGAATTGTTCACGTCATCGGCCCTGAGATGGGCATGACTTTGCCGGGAATGACCGTCGTGTGCGGCGACAGCCACACCTCGACCCACGGGGCGTTTGGAGCGCTGGCGTTCGGGATCGGGACCTCTGAGGTCGAACATGTCCTGGCGACCCAGACCCTGATCCAGAAACCCGCGAAGAACATGCTTGTCAGGGTCGATGGGCGACTGGGCGCAGGCGTTACTGGAAAAGACCTCGTCCTCGCGATCATCGGACAACTGGGGACGGCCGGAGCGACAGGCTATGTCATCGAATACGCCGGCGAGGCCATTACGGCGCTGGACATGGCGGGGCGAATGACGGTCTGCAATATGTCGATCGAGGCTGGCGCGCGCGCCGGTTTGATCGCACCCGACGACAAGACCTTCGATTGGATCGAAGGCCGGCCGCTGGCGCCGAAGGGCGAAGACTTCGCCACCGCAAAGGTCATGTGGCGAGAGCTGGCGTCGGATGCCGGGGCGAGTTTCGACCGGATCGTGGAAATCGACGCCGCCACGATTGAACCGATGGTCACATGGGGAACGAGTCCTGAGGCCGTCGTACCCATTCATGGCGCGACGCCGACACGAGACCAGATTCCGGAAGGTCGCAAAGCCGAAACCGACCACATGCTCGACTACATGGGATTGGCGCCGGGTCAGCTGTTGCTGGGTCTGCCGATCGATGTCGTCTTCATTGGAAGTTGCACCAACAGCCGGATTGAGGACCTGCGGGCCGCAGCGAGCATTGTCGAGGGGCGCAAGGTGGCGCCTGGCGTCCGAGCTCTGGTGGTTCCGGGCTCGGGAGCCGTCAAGATGCAAGCCGAGCAAGAGGGCTTGGCGACCATCTTCATCGACGCCGGTTTCGAGTGGCGCGAGGCGGGGTGTTCCATGTGCCTGGGCATGAATCCGGACCAACTGATGCCCGGACAGAGATGTGCGTCGACCTCCAATCGCAACTTCGAAGGCCGGCAGGGACCAGGGGGAAGGACTCACCTCATGTCGCCGGCCATGGCCGCCGCCGCTGCAGTGAACGGCAGGATCGTGGATTCGCGAGGGCTGGCCTGATGCAGCCCTTCTCATGCCTGACAGGCGTGGCCGCCGCCTTGCCGCTGGTGAACATCGACACTGACAAGATACTGGCGGGCCAGTTCCTGAAAACCACAAGCCGGGCCGGACTGGGCGTGCATCTGTTTCACGCGATGCGATACGCGGTTGACGGCTCTGATCGCTCCGACTTCGTTCTCAACCGCGATCCGTGGCGGGGCGCATCGATCCTTATCGCCGGCGACAACTTCGGCTGCGGCTCCAGTCGCGAGCACGCGCCATGGGCTTTGTTGGACTTCGGCATCCGTTGCATCATCGCGCCGAGCTTCGCAGACATCTTCTACAACAATTGCTTCAAGAACGGCATTCTTCCGGTGGTTCTTGGCGTTGAGGCCATCCAGTCACTGATCGATGCGGCCGAGGATCCAAAGAGCGCGACGATGACTGTCGACCTGCCCTCGCAAACGATCACTCTCTCCACGGGGGTCAGTTTCCACTTCGACGTCGATCCAGACCGAAAACAGGGTCTGCTCGAAGGCCGTGATGAAATCGGTCAGTCGCTCAAGGCTTTCGAGACCATCCGAGCCTGGGAGGCAGCCACCGGAGATCGCTGGGGGCGAGACATCCTGGCAGGCGATCTGATTGATCAGGACCGACGGTGAGACGCCGGGGCTGACGGAAGGTCTCGGCCGCAGGCGTCCTCGTCCTCCGTGTCAGACATCCACGACAGACTGAAGCGGCCCGGAAGGACCTGTCCCACGAAGACGGGACTGATTTCCTGTCCGAGACGGCCGTAGTGTCCGTCTCTGGCCGTCTTCGAATCTCAGAAGGCGGAGCGCCAGGAATGTGAAACCCGGTCCAATGCGCGAGGCCGAGGGGTTGAGGTTGAGGGCAGGGACGATGGACAAGAGCAAAAGCGGTTCGGCCGTGGCGGACGTCGGACCGGCCGAGTTTCCGGATGCACGACGCGCCTGGTACGTCGTCATCCTTCTCACGCTTCTCTACGCCCTGTCGTTCACCGACCGGCTGCTGCTCGCCCTGCTGGCCCAGCCCGTTGCGAGCGCTCTGAGCCTGACGGACGGGCAACTGGCCCTGCTTCTAGGGGCGGGCTTCGCCATCGTTTACGCTCTCAGCGGTCTGCCGATCGCGGACCGGATAGACCGGAACGATCGCGTGAAAATCGTCGTTGCAGGGGTGGCGTTCTGGAGCGTCATGACGATGGCGTCGGCGTTCGCTTCGAACTTCTGGACCCTGTTCGCCCTGCGTTCCGGCGTCGCTCTGGGCGAAGCGGTGTTGACGCCTGCTGCGGTGTCCCTGATCGGGGATCTGTTCCCGCAGAAACGCCGCGCACTTCCGACCGCCGTCTACGGGTCCATGGGCAGCATGATGAGCACAGGGGCGTTCGTCATCGGCGGCGCTGTCTTGGCCTTCTCCGGCTCGATCGATCACAAGGTCGGCCTGGCCGCCTGGCAACTGACGTTCATCTTCCTCGGTTGCCCGGGATTGCTCATCGCCATCTTGATGCTGTTCACCGTGAAGGATCCGAGGCCCGCGCCCCAGCCGAACACGGCCAAGCCGGCCGGCATGACATTCGGCGAGATGCTGGGTTATCTGCGCGGGCGCGCGCGCTTCTATCTGGCTTTCTACCTCGGTCTGGCGCTCATCACGACAGTCTCGATGGGCACCATCAGTTGGATGCCGACCGCCATCGTCCGGAATTTTGGCGGCACAGTCCAACAGGCAGGCTATCAGGTCGGCGCCATGGGCTTGAGCGCGGGCATCTTGTCCACGATCTTCTGGCCCTGGCTGGCGCAATGGCTGGGTGGAAAGGGACGCAAGGACGGAACTCTGATCGGTCTATTGGCGAGCGGCGCGATCGCGGTGGCCGCGCTCGTGCTCGGGATCGGCCAGTCGAGCCTGAACCTGGTCCTGGGTGCGTTCTTCGTCGCCATGTTCGGCCTGGCGTCCGTGGGCGTATTGGCGCCCCTGGCCCTGCAGATGTTCGGTCCCCGGATGATCCGCGCCCGGCTGACGTCGCTGTATATCCTTGCGACGTCCCTGTTTGGCTACGCCCTTGGGCCGTTGGTGGTCGTGGGCCTGGCGAAGTTCTGGACCGGGCCGAACGCATTGATCCATGGCATGATCGTCAATGCCGCCCTGGCGGGCGGATTGTCTTGCCTGGCCTTCCTGCTTTGCTGGAAGGCAAGCCGACGAATGGATCATCAACCCGATTGAGGCCTGGCGGCAGGCGGTGGGCTTTCGGCGTTTGCTCGCACGAGCAGGCGCCGTCTGCTCGTGCGGAGATCGCCTGCGTCGATGCGCAACATGTCGTTCGGAAAACGCACAGACTCCCGCACGTGGCTGTGACCGCTTCGGACATAACGTCCAGTAGGCGGTATTGCCGCTCGCTAAAGACGATCCATGATGTCTGCGAGTTCGCGGAGGTGATTGCCGGTCCCTGTGGCAAGCCAAGCGAGCAGAAGGTCCTGATGGTTGTGACCCTCGTGGGCCGCGCGGACGGCCGACGCCCTGACGACAACCGCCGCTTTCCAGGCGCTGAAGACATCGTAATAGGCGATGACCTCGTTGCGGATGCGCCTGCCCGAGAGCGCCTCGTATTGCTCTAGGAAGACAGACTTCGGCATCAGGCCTGAGACAAGAAGCTGGCCGTCTGGACCGACGCTGCCGAAACGAGGCCGCAGGATGTAGGAAAGGTCCTCGTGGAAATCCCCGATGTGCGAGAGTTCCCAGTCGAGCACCGCCGTGATCAGGCCGTCCGGCTCGGTGAAGAGGAAGTTTCCCATCCTGTAGTCGCCGTGCACGAGGCAGGGCGACTCGCATATGGGCGCGTTTTCCCGGAGCCAGCGCTCCGTCAAGGAAAGGATCGGCGCGGCCTCAAGGCGATCGTCATGCCAGGAGCGGGCGAAGGCGTTGACCTGCCAAAGCGCAGCGTCCGTGCTGTTCGCACGCGGCACGTCAAACAACTCCAGGGAACGCGTTGAAAAATCGAGATTGTGAAGAGCGGCGATGTGCCGTGTGAACTGGGGCGCCAGCCGTTCGCCAATGGCTCCATAGCTACCACCGATGCCCGAGACGGCCCGTCCGGCCATCTGGGTCGGCATGGAGACTCCGGGCACGAGCGCCATGATCATGCCGGGTTGCCCCAGATGGACCCCGTCGCGATCCACGAGGCGGATAGAGGGAACGGGCAGATCGTCGGCCAAAGCCTGGATCATCTCGGCTTCACGACCCCGGCAGGTGTCGACGGCGCTGGCGTAGGGGTCCATGCGAAGGACCAGGCGCTCTGGTTGATCCGAAGCGGCGTGATCGAGCAGGAAGGCGAACTGTTCCTTGGATGCGCCGCCCGTCATCCGTCGCAAATCCGAGATCGCGATGTCCTGAAAACCATGGGCGGTGAAGAGCCGCTCGAGAGCGGCTCGGACTTCCGCATCCGTTTTCACCGCATAGCGCGGCCCGGATCTGAGCGCGATCTTCCGGTCGAACACCTCGCCGACCCGCCGTTCGGTGACATATGGGCTTGCGCCGTTCACTCGGAGCCCTTTTCGTCGAGATGAAGTCCAGACTGCTTGTGCAGAAGATAGACCTCCTGGCTGTGTCCCCAGCCGATCTGGTCGCCCTTGTGCCAGCGCGTCAGCGTGACGGGGACCGTGACATAGCCATAGGGCTGGAGGGTGTGAGACGCGGTCGCCGTTCCGTACATCTTATGTTCGACGTCGTCGCAGTCGATGATGGTCATTTCATAGGACACCGCGACGCGTCCCAGATGGCGGGCGATCATGCGTCCGCCCTTCGCCCCTCGGACCTTGCCATCGATCAGGGCGTAGCCGTGAACGAGTTCATATTGCTGGTCGATCGGCCTGTCCGGGAAAAACTTCCAGATGGCATGGAAGGCATGGGTCTCGGTGAAGTTGGCGTTGATCCAGGCCATGGGATGCCCGCCGCGCTCGGATCGCACGCCAAAACTGTGGTCCATCGTCGCGATGCAATCCACGTCGTATGATCGACCGCGCACTTTGATGGAGCCAGTGACCCGCGTCGTCATGTCGAAATGCGCGGAGAAGCTCGCGCCCACGCCGGAGGCCACGGCCGAGTCTTCATGCGGCAAGGCCAGAGGATCCATCTCGGGATCATGAATGTCGTAAGGCGGCATCACCCCCACGACGTCGAGATGGAGCTCAGTGTCGTAGGACCCCAGGTGATCGATCCTGTAGCTTCGGATCCCCTTGGCCTCGTAAGACGTGCCGTTGGGCAGCGAGAACTTTTCGAAGCGGTCGGGCATCGGAAGATTCTGTTGCGTATCGATGTAGGATGCACGAAGCAGGTCGTCCGACAGCTCGCTCCAGATTTCGATCTCGTTGATCATCGTTCCAACGCCGGGGCGCGCAACGATGTAGAAAAGACCGATGATGTTTGCGTCGGGAACGTAGAAGTAGAAAAAACTGGTTTCCGCCCAGTTGTAAGGGACCGTTTCAGGAAGGTGATAGCGAACGTCTTCATCGGTGAACATCGGGATTCCTGACTGCGGTGAGTTCTCTAACGCGCTGAACGGCTTGATAACCGACAGCCCCTGCGCGGGCTGTCCCTGTCGCATAGGACTGTGCCGAAATGGCCGTTCGGGCTAACCAGAGGGCTGTCGGCTATGCTGGGCCAACTGGGCGGAATAGTGCGGGAGCGAGCATCGGTGGTTCCATCAATCGATACAAGGCTGCGCAGTGTCGCCAAAGCGATCGAACAGGTCATCATTCCCGCACTCCCAACTGACCAACGGCTGGCGATTGAGCAGGCGGAGATCGCGATCGGCCATCTGAAGGTTCTGGAGACGCAGTGGCGCCATATTCCTCAAGTGGCCCGCCTAGAACTTCGATATCTGGCCGAGCTTGCGGACGCGCTTTTGGCGGCGACTGAAGGGCCGGCGGATGATGACCTCGTTCGAGCACGCGACGCCGCCCGCCTGGTCGATCATGCTGACTTTGAAGCGTTAAGCTCAGCAACTCGGGCGCTGGGAATGGCGGTCGAGCGCTTTATCGACGTCGGCGAGGGTTTGCTTACGAACGGGAGCGCCCGAGCGGCCATTCTCGATCACGCCCGCCTGCAGGCCCGCTTGGAGCGGTCCTGGTTCGCCGCCTCCGGAATATCCAATACTACCGACGTTCCCGCTCTTGCAGATCTCTTGGCTGCTGAGTGACGAATGGAAAAGGTGCGCCAAATGAAAACTTTGAGGAAGTAAGCCGTTTTACAGTTTTGGTGTCCCCATTTACCGGGACAGACAGCATTTGCCGAATTAACGATCGTCAATCGATAAGCGTGTCGAAAAGACTGCGCAACAAATCGGGAGGCGATATAGTGATGCAAGGTGTGAGTTTTAAGAATTGGCTCTTGGCGGGGGCGGTCGTCATCGCGTCTGCAGCGCACGCCGACGCCTCGGAGGCTCAATCCTCCAGCGCAACGCCATCTGTTCCTTCCGATGCCCAGGTTGCGGCGGAGCCAGGCGTCAGCTCCGTGGACGAGATCGTCGTGGTGGCGCGTCGTCGCGCCGAGAACCTCATGGACGTGCCCGTTGCGGTGACTGCGATCGGTGGCGAAGCATTGGCTCGCGCCAGCGCAACAGACCTGCCTAAACTGGCGGAAGTCGTGCCCTCCGTGATCATCGCCAACTCGAGATCCTCGGGCGGCGGATCGATCGCCATCCGCGGTGTCAGTTCGCCTTCCGGCGTCGTGGGATTCGAACAAAGCGTATCGGTCGCACTGGACGGCGTTCAGACCAGCAACGGCAAGATCGCTCAGATCGGCATCTTCGATGTGCAGCAGATCGAGTTCATGAAGGGGCCTCAGGCTCTCTTCTTCGGCAAGAACAGCCCGGCGGGCGTGATCGCGGTGACGACGCGGGGACCGACAGACACCTTGGAGACATCGGGGAGCCTTGGCTACGAGTTCGGCGGAAGGGAGTGGATCGGCGAGGCGGCGGTCTCCGGTCCCTTGGGTGAGGATTTCGGCTTTCGCCTGGCCGCGCGCTACCGTGACCTCGCGGGATGGCTCTTCAACGACTCTCGCGAAGCGCCGAACCCGTTCTATAATCCTGCGACAATGCCCGCCGGGTTCGCGACCTTGCCGGGCGCGCACAACGCACGTTCTGGCAATACGGAACTGCTCGGCCGCCTAACCCTGGCCTACACGCCGGATGGCCCGTTCCAGGCGACCTTGAAACTGTTCGCCGACCGCTACCGGGACGACGGCGCCGGCGCCAGCGGACAAAACATCGGACCTTGCACGGGCGATGCGCCGAGAATGTATGGCGTGGCGGATCCGTTCGGCGAATGCCGCATCGACAATCACATGACCAATGGCGATCTGCCGGCGGCTGTGGGCGCTGCGCTGCCGAACAGCCGTGGGGATGGCAGAAACTACGGGGCGACCGACTTCCAGTCTGTGTCGCTCAACATGTCCTACGAGCAAGGTCCGCTGACCTGGACGTCGTTGACCGGCTTCAACCATAATCAGTTCAACTCTGACTACGGCCTGGACAATACTTCGTTCTCGCAGCTTTTCGCCACCGAGGATGATGAGATCAAGGAATTCAGCCAGGAAATCCGGGTGGTCAGCGACTTCGGCGGCAAGCTGAACTTCGCAGCTGGTCTCTACTACCAGGACACTTCCAGACGTGTGCACCAGGACATCAGCCTCGGGTACGCCTACTTCAATCCTGCGAACAACCGGGTGACAACGACGGACACCAGCGTCCAGCAGGATGGCAGGGCGGTCTCGGCCTTCGGTCAACTGCTTTACAAGATCGTCCCTGAGCTGGAGTTCGCGGTCGGCGGTCGCTACACCAATGAGCGAAAGACGCACCATCAGCGCGTCAACTATGGCTTCGGCGCCTTCAACGTCGTGGGCGTGACCTTCCCGGGCGAAAGCGAGCCTGGCGTCTTGAATGGCTCCTATGAGGAAGACAACTTCTCACCAGAAGTCACGCTGACCTGGCATCCCGCTCCGAACCAGACGCTGTATGCGGCCTATAAGACGGGGTTCAAGTCGGGGGGCTTTACGTCCGGCCTGGCGACTGCGGCCACGCGGATCGGCGATCTCGATTTCACCTCCGAGGAAGTCAAGGGCGGCGAGATCGGTGCAAAGGGTCGCTTCGGCCCGCTGCGTGTGACCAGTGCGCTATTCTTCTACGACTTCGACAACCTTCAAGTGAACGCCTTCGATCCGGCTCGCGTGGCGTTCGTGGTGGGGAACGCCGGCGCAATGAAGCAGCGCGGCCTCGATATCGAACTGAACTATACCGCCAACCCGTACCTGACCCTTCATGCCGCCGGGACCTACGTCCGCAACCGTTTCGCGGACTATGTTGGACCTTGCTACGCCTATGCCTTCCCCACGGGCACGACGCGGGCGACCGCATTGCCGCCTCCCAACTGCTCATTCGTAAACGCCACGGCGCTTACCCTGCAGCAGGATCAGGATGGGCGTGTGCCGGGGCGCTCCCCCGACTTCTCCGGAAATGCCGGGTTCGATCTCAGCGTGCCGCGAGGCGGCATGGTCTATGGCCTGACCGGGGACGCCTTCTACACGAGCAGCTACTGGGCTTCTGACACCAAGGCTCCGAGCACCTTCCAGGATGGCTTCTTCCGATTTAACGCCAGCGCGACTATGGCGACAGAAGACGGTCGGTGGCAACTTGCCCTCATCGGTCGGAACCTGACCAATGAATATTACCTGCAGTACGGAATGGACCGGACCGGCGGCGCAAGCATTCCCGGGACGATCGGCGAGCAGCGCGGTTATGTGTCCCGCGGCCGTGAAGTCATGCTGCAGGCGAGCTTCCGCTACTGAGATCGACCACGCTCCCGCAGCTTGACCGCTGCGGGAGCCCGCGTTGACGGGCGTTCATTTTCCAAGAATATGGAACGCTGCGGCCCGCGCTGGTCGCGACCAGAGGAGTGTCCAGCGGCCGCCTCCCATGCCTGTTTACGCAAGCCGCGCCGGCGCACCGTCCGCCTCTCCTCGCGGCAGAGCCGCTGGACACGCGCCTTGTTGACCGGATGGCCCTCGCGTCGGAGCATCACATGCAGGCGTCGATAGCCAAATCGTCGCCGCTTCTGGCCAGGACATTCAACTGATCGCGCAGGGCGACCCCGGGTGCGCCGCTGCTCGATAAGCAGAGGGGCGTCACCACTTTCCTTCATCTTGGAACCCTAGCGGGACGCGGCGGCTTCTCTAGAGCATGATCGTTTTAGACGGAACCGCTACGCGGTTCCGACAGAAGCGTGAATCATGCTCTCGCTTAATATCTGGAGCCTGATTCACCGCATCGACGGAATCGCGCAGCGATTCCATCTCAGCGGATCAGGCTCTAGGTGGAAACTTCAAGGGGGCGGGCGTGCGGATTGAGAAGACCGGTTCATGAGCGCGGCAACGATCTGGGCGCCCTATTGCGGCGTAGCGCCTGAATTCGACGAATGGCGATGGAACCTGGACCCTGTTCTGCTGGCGGTCCTGGCGGTCGCGACGGGTCTGGTCGTGTTGCGGCTGGAAGGGTCGCGGCGGGTCTTAGGATTGGCGGCGATGGCGGCGCTGGCGGTTGGTTTCGTGTCACCGCTATGTGCGCTTAGCTCAGCCTTGTTTTCTGCGCGGACCGTGCATCATGTCCTGCTGGTCGGGGCGGCGGCGCCCCTTCTGGCCTATGCCTTGCCGGTCCGCCGTTACGGCTCTCTCATCATGGCGACGGCGGTTCAGGGCGCCGTCTTCTGGGTTTGGCACGCGCCCGCCGCCTATGCCGCGGCCATGTCGAATGACGGCCTCTATTGGGTGATGCAGATCAGCCTTCTGGCCAGCGCCCTTTGGTTCTGGAGTGCGGCGCGAGCGGCGTCGGCGCCGGCCGCCCTTGTCGCTCTGCTGGCGGCCATGCTGGCGATGGGGTTATTGGGGGCGATCCTGACCTTCGCCGGTCAAGCGGTGTATGCGCCCCACGCCTATACGACCCTGGCCTGGGGGATGACGCCGCTGGAGGACCAGCAGGCGGCGGGGCTGATCATGTGGGCGCCGGCGGCGGGTCTGTATCTGATGGCGGCCTTGTGGCGACTGGGACAACTGCTGGGACCTGACGTCGAGGTCCGTCCGGCATGATCGAACGGCTGTTCACCCAACTGCTCGAATGGGCGGCAGGACATCATGATGAAGGGCGCTATTCCCCCGTCGCCATCCTGTTCCACTGGGGCATGGCGGGACTGGTTGTCTTTCAACTGGGGTGGGGCTGGTGGATGGGGCGACAGCCGGTCGGCGGGGCGATGGTGGCCGCCTATGAACTGCATTTCGCAATCGGGGTGCTGATGCTGATCCTGGTGATCGGTCGCCTGTCCTGGCGGTTGATGGCGCCGGATCTGGTCAACGATGCTGATAAGCCGGGGTGGGAGAGCAAGGCCGCCCACGTCACCCACTATATCTTCTACATCTGTCTGTTCGGCTTGCCGCTTTCGGGCTGGGCGATGATCTCGGCGACGGATCGAACGCGGCAACTGGAGACCCTGGGCTTCATCAAATGGCCGCTGCTGCCATTCCAAGAACTGTCGAACACCCAACTATGGGCGATCGAGGCGGCGGCGCAGTGGATGCACTGGGGCCTGGTCATGACCTTGTTGCTGATGATCCCGATCCATGCCGGAGCGGCGATCAAGCACCATCTGATCGATCGGGACGACGTGTTTCACGCGATGCTGCCGGTCGTGCCGCAGCTTCGACCGAAGCGGACCCGCTGGCAAAGGCGCTGGGGGGCGCTGGAGAAGCGGGTCGTGTCGACAGCCAGAGGGCTATGGCGCGGGTTTCTGGGTCGGTCAGGGGGGTGACGGCGGCGGCCATGACGCCGCGCGGATCGTTGCGCCGCTTGCCCGACTTCCAGCGGGCGATCTGTTCCAGGGTGTAGGCGGCCGGTTGGCCGGCGATCTGCGGATTGCCGCCCTGGCCGGAGCCCTGGCCTTGGTCGCCGTGACACGCGGCGCAGGCCACGATGCCGCGTGACGCATCCCCGATCAGGTAGATGGCGGGCGCGGGCGCAGCCGATGTCGGCATCTGCGGGACGGGCATGGCCGCGTAATAGGCCGCGACCTCCCGGCGCCCCCGCTGGTCCAGCGACCTGGCGATGCGGGTCATCGCATCATCGGCGCGCAGTCCCGAGGCATAGTCTTCCATCTGTTTCTGCAGGTAGCCGGCGTCGATCCCGGCCAGACGCGGCGCCGCCACGCCATCTCCGCCGCCATCCAGTCCGTGGCATGTGAAGCAGGCGTTGCCCGCACCGCCCGCGCCGCCTCCCATGGCGATGATGTGTCCGGTGGCCGTGAAGGCGCGATCCGTTTGACCCGGCGTGGAATCGCATGCGGTCAGAACGACCAGCACGCAGAGGGCGGAAAAGACTGAGGCGGAAAGGGGCGCACGCACCGCCATCCAACACCTGCTTATGGCGGAGGTTCCGCATGGCCTAAATCGCGGGCCCTATGTCGCAGCAGGGAACCGCGACCCTTGGCGGGAATTGGTTTCGAGAAGCTTTGGGGGGCAGATGGCGCTTTGGCGGACCAGTATGGCGACGGCGATGTTTGGCATGCAGGCGTTTGTATTGAGCGCATGTGTGGACAAGGCCAATTTGCCGCGTCCCATGGTTCAGGCGGATGCCGCCCAAGGGCTGGCGATTATTGGAGAGGTGGGTTGCGCCGCCTGTCACGCCATTCCTGGCGTGGACTGGCCCCAAGGGCGGTCTGCTGGAAGTCTGGCGGGGTTCGGCGCGCGGCCTATGATCGCCGGGCGGTTGCCCAATCAGCCGGACGTGCTGATCCGCTGGCTGATCGATGCGCCCTCGTTGGATCCAGGCGCGGCCATGCCGCCCATGCCCCTGACGCACGACCAAGCCCGCGATGTCGCGGCCTATCTGTACACGCTCGATGACCGCTGAAACGACGCCCGCAACCACCGGCTGGCCGCCGCCTGTGCTCGATCCCGCAGGGCCGTTCGCAGCCCCGATCCATACTGTGGCCTGGGTGCTGTTCGTCATGGCGGTGGTGGTGATGGTCGTCGTTCTGGCTGCCCTGGGCATCGCCCTGTTCGGGCCGCGCCAGTGGAGGCGGAGGGTCGGCGGCGAACGGCTGGTCTGGATGGCTGGCCTGGCCTTTCCGGTGGTCGTGCTGACCGGCTTGCTGATCTATGGGCTGACGACGACAGCGCGGATCGCCGAACCGGCCAGGCCGGGCGAGATGCGAGTGCGGGTGACCGGCGAGATGTGGTGGTGGCGCGTCGCATATCTGGATGACCAGGGGCGCGAAATCGTCCAGGACGCCAACGAGGTGCACATCCCCGCCGGCCAGCCCGTGGTGTTCGAACTTGAAAGCGCGGACGTGATCCACAGCTTCTGGGTTCCCCGTCTGGGCGGCAAGACCGACATGATCCCGGGGCGCCGCAATTTCATGAGATTACAGGCCGATGCGCCCGGAACCTATGGCGGACAGTGCGCCGAGTATTGCGGCGGGCCGCACGCCCTGATGGGGCTGGTGGTGGTGGCCCATGCGCCTGAGGACTACGCCGCCTGGCGGGCGAAACAGTCGCAGTCGTCGCTCGCTGTTCCATCGCCGCAAGGGCCGCCTGAGTTGATTGATCAGGGCCGCACCGTCTTCGCCGCCTCGGGCTGCGGGGCCTGTCACACCGTTCGAGGGACAGAAGCGAACGGGCTGGCCGGACCGGACCTGACTCACGTCGGATCGCGGCTCACGCTGGGCGCTGGCATACTGCCGAACAATCAGGGCACGATGGCGGGCTGGATATCGGACAGCCAGAGCCTGAAGCCCGGCAACCGGATGCCGTCCTATCCGGTGATGACCGGCCAGGATCTGCGCGCCGTCGCCGCCTATCTGGAAAGCCTGAAATGAGTTCAGGGCAGGGGAAAGGGTCAGAAACGGGGTTCGACACCGAGCTCTACAATCGCTTTCCCACGACCGAATCTAGGCCTGACGGCGAACTGGCCCAATTGGAAGAGGTCTGGTGCGGGCCGCGCAAGCCGTGGGAATGGATCACGGCGATCAACAACAACTACATCGGCGTCTATTATGTCGGCGCGGCTATGTTGTTCTTCGTCCTGGCGGGCGTTCTGGCCCTGTTGATGCGCACCCAACTGGCCCTGCCCATGACGGGCTTCCTGGCGCAGGAGACCTATAACCAGATATTCACCATGCACGGCACGGTGATGATGTTCCTGTTCGCGGTGCCGGCGGTCGAGGCGCTGGGGGTTTTGCTGCTGCCCCAGATGCTGGGCGCGCGCGACCTGCCGTTCCCCAGGCTCAGCGCCTATGCTTTCTGGGCCTATCTGCTCGGCGGACTGTGCTTCTTCGCCTCGCTGTTCTTCGGCCTGGCCCCGAACGGCGGCTGGTACATGTATCCGCCCCTGACCTCGATGACCTATTCGCCGGGGATCAACACAGACTTCTGGCTGTTGGGCATCGGCTTTATCGAGATTTCGGCCATCGCCGGGGCCATCGAGATCATCGTCGGAGTGATGAAGACCCGCGCGCCCGGCATGACGCTGGACAAGATGCCGATCTTCGCCTGGGCCATGCTGATCTTCGCCTGCATGATCATCATCGCCTTCCCGTCGATCATCCTGTCGACCCTGCTGCTGGAACTGGAACGCGCACTAGGCTGGCCCTTCTTTGACGCAGCCAGGGGCGGCGACCCCATGCTGTGGCAGCACCTGTTCTGGTTCTTCGGTCACCCGGAAGTCTATATCATCTTTCTGCCGGCGGCGGGGGCGATGTCCACCCTGATCCCGGCGGTCGCCCAGACAAAACTTGTCGGTTACCGGCTGGTGGTTCTCGCCATGCTGGCCACAGGCTTCATCAGCTTCGGCGTCTGGGCGCACCACATGTTCACCACGGGCATGCCGCAGATCTCGATCAACTATTTCAGCGCCGCCTCCATGGCCGTCAGCGTGCCGGCGGGGGTTCAGGTCTTCGCCTGGATCGCCACTCTGGCGGCGGGAAAAATGCGGTTCAACACGCCGGGCCTGTTCGCGGTCGGGGGGCTGGTGATCTTCGTCATGGGCGGGTTGACGGGGGTCATGGTCGCCATGGTGCCGTTCGACTGGCAGGCGCACGACAGCTATTTCATCGTCGCCCACCTGCACTATGTCCTGATCGGCGGCATGGTCTTCCCGCTGTTCGCCGCCATCTACTACTGGACGCCGATGTCCAGCCGACGACCGCTCAGCGAGCGGTGGGGCAAGTGGATCTTCTGGCTGATGTTCGTCGGGCATAACGTCACCTTCCTGCCCATGCACCTGACCGGTCTGATGGGCATGCCGCGCCGGGTCTACACATATCTGCCGGACAGAGGGTGGGACCTGCCCAACATGATCTCGACGGTCGGATCTTTCATGTTCGGTCTGGCGGTGGTGCTGTGGATGATCGACATGATCCGCAACTATCGTCCGTTCGGGAACAGGATCGCCGGGAATGTCTTCGGCGGACCCGGGCTGGAGTGGCTGCCGTCTGGTCGTTACTCGCTGCGTTCGATCCCGGTCGTCAGAAGCCTTTATCCGTTGTGGGACCAGCCCGATCTGGAGCGCACCGTGCCGGCGGGGCGTTACTTCCTGCCCGGCGCGCCGCGCGGGGAGCGCGAGACGATCGTCACCAGCCCCATCAGCGCAGAGCCTCAATATCTGCAACGACTGCCCCGGACCTCGAGCTGGTATGTCTGGGGCGCTGTCTTCACCGCCGGGTTCTTCATGATCCTGACGATCCAGGCCTATGCGGCTGCAGTTCTCAGCGGCGTTCTGGCCATCTACTGCATCCTCAAATGGTGCTGGTTGCTGGACCGGCCTACGGGTCCGGCGAGGGTGGATGTCGGTGCGGGCGTGCGGCTGCCGACCTATGTCTCTGGACCCAGCAGTCACGGCTGGTGGGCCATGGTCATCACCCTGATCGTAGGGGGGATGGTCGCGACCATGGCTTGTTTCTCCTACATTTTCCTGTGGAGCCGACGGCCCGACCTGTGGGCGTCCCCGCCGGATCTCATGTCGCTGCCTGTGACGCTGGGTCTGCTTTCAGCAGCGGGCGTCGGGGGCTGGCTGGCCCAGGGCGCGCTCAAGTTGGATCGGCCGCGAAGCGCCGGCGTCGCCGCTGTTCTGATGCTGGCGGCGACGTTGGCGGCGGGAGGAGCCTGGGCGGCGGAGGCTTCGGCCTGGTGGAACACCGGCCTGCGCCCCCAGGTCTCCAGTCAAGGCGCCACCGTTTACGCCTTGCTGGCCTGGCAGGGATTGTTCGTTAGCATCGCCCTTCTGATGGGGCCGTTCGCTCTGTTGCGGTGGCTGTTCGGCCATCTGTCGCCGCGTTGGCCGGCCACTTTTGAACTGATCGCCCTGTTCCTGGCCTTCACCGCCGTTCAGGGAATGGCGACAACCCTTCTGGTGCGGCTGTTTCCGGGTGCGGGAGCATGAGGTTCTGGGCTCTGGCCACCGGGGGGCTTCTGGTCTGGGCCGCCCATTTTCTCGGCCTCTATCTGCTGTCGAGCGCCGCCGACGTGGCGCACCGAGACGCTGGCGCATGGAACGGGACAGGATTGGTCTTCAGCCTGATCTGTCTCATTGTCGTGGTCGGACTGTATCTGCACGCCCGCAGCGAATTACGGAGGCGGCTTGTCGATGACACACGCTTCGGCCTGGCGCTGGCGGCGGCGGGGGCAGGCCTGGGCGGGATCGGCGTCGTCTTTCAGACCCTGGTGCTGCTGGCCCCCGACTGAGCAGGACTGAGGCGCGCGAGCGGAAATGACGCACCCCAGAACGCTGTTGCGGGTGAACCATGTCGGCATCAGACGGTTAGCTCCTGACATCCAAAAAACTCAAGCGGCGCGGGACAGGGAGCGGCGGCATGACACCACACGAAATCTCAGGGGCGGTCTTTCGACCTTTGCACGGACTGTTGCTGGCGTTTCCCATCGCCCTGTTCACCTTCGCGCTGTTCACCGATATCGCCTATTTGAACACCGCAGAGATTCAGTGGACCAACTTTTCGGCCTGGTTGATCACCGGGGCCCTGGTCTTCGGCGGCGTCGCAGGGGTGTTCTCCATCGTCGATCTGGTTCTGGGATTGCGGCGTGGCGGATCACGACGCGCCATCGTCCATGTCATCGCCTTGGCCCTGGCCTGGGTGCTGGGTCTGGTCAATGTTTTCAAGCACAGCCAGGACGGCTGGAGCTCGGTCGGCGCCTTGGGCGTGATCCTGTCCATCCTCTGCACAGTTCTGGTGCTGTTTGCAGGGTGGGCCGCCTATTCCGACCGGGAGATCGTCCGATGATCAGACACCTTCTCGCCGTCAGCGCTCTGGCCCTGGCCGTGGCTGCTTGCGGAAATGCAAGCGATGATCGGCTGAACCAGAAGGGTCCAGCGCCTGACCTGCCCAAGGTGAATGAAACCCTGGTTCCAATCATAAACATCAGCTCGCCGGCCGGATGGAACGGCGAAACGCCCACTGTGCCGCAGGGCTTCACCGTCATGGCGTTCGCCAATGATCTTAAGATTCCTCGCCAGATGCTGATCCTGCCCAATGGAGACGTGTTGATCGCCGAAGGACGCGGGGGGGGCGCGCCTGCTCTGCGGCCTAAGGACATCATCGCGGGCTTCATCAAGAAGCGGGGCAATACACAGATTGATGGCGGCGACCGCATCACCCTGCTGCGTGACGCCGATAATGACGGCGTGCCTGAACTGCGCACGGTCTTGGTCGAGAACCTGAACGCCCCCTACGGCCTGGCCTATGTCGACGGCTATCTCTACGTCGCCGAACAGGACGCCTTGGTCCGCTTTGCGTTCCAACCCGGGCAGACCGGGATCGCCACAGCGGCCGAGACCGTCACCCAGCTTCCGTCGCGTCTGAACCACCACTGGACCAAGGCCATGACGGCCAGCGCCGACGGGACCAAGCTCTATGTCGGCATCGGCTCCAACTCCAACGTCGGCGAGCGTGGCATGGCGGTGGAGGAAGAACGCGCCGTGGTCTGGGAGATCGACCGCGTGACAGGCGCCCGCCGCACGATCGCCACGGGCATCCGCAATCCGACCGCCCTGGCGATCGAGCCGACGACCAGTCTTCTTTGGTCAGTGGTCAACGAGCGTGACGAACTGGGCCCGCAGCTTGTGCCCGATTATCTGACCCAGGTTCGTGACGGGGCCTTCTATGGCTGGCCCTACAGCTATTGGGGTCAGAATATCGACCCGCGCGTCATGCCGCAAAAGCCGGAACTGGTCGCCCGCGCGATTGCGCCCGACTACGCTCTGGGGTCTCACGTCGCCGCCCTGGGCCTGGACTTTGCGCGCGATGGCGGCTTCGGCGGAACCTTCGCCAACGGGGCCTTCATTGGCATGCACGGCAGCTGGAATCGCGAGGACCCGTCTGGCTACAAGGTTGTCTGGGCGCCGTTCAGCGGCGGCCGCCCCGCAGGCCAGCCTGTCGACTTCGCCACAGGCTTCCTGAAGGATGGAAAGGCGCGGGGCCGCCCGGTCGGCGTGGCCTTCGATCCCGCCAAGCGGGTGCTGTTGGTCGCGGATGATCTATCCAACACCGTCTGGCGGATCGCGCCCGCGCGGTGAGAATATCAGCTTGCGGGTTCTTTCCGACATGAACCGATCAACTGCACTTACAGTTCTGTGCGCCGGTCTGATGCTGCCCGCTTCGGTCGCAGCGGCGCAGTCCATCCCCGCTGACGGTTGGTCCTTGGAGGTCGGTGCCGCCACGGACAACCGCTCGAAGAATGTCTCAAAGACAGACAGAGGCGGCCATGTCTTCGGCTCTGGGACCTGGACGAGTGCGGATCAGCGCTTCTACGTCGGTCCCTCATTTGAAGGCGCTAGATCAGACGGTTCACGCATGGAGCTGGCGTTCTCAGCGGGGTATGCGCCCGAAGCCTTCGGGTATCAGTTCGACTTTAATCTGGCCTATCTGAACCGCGTCGGCGCCGATCGCGGCTATGACGAAGACGCTTGGGAGTTGACCGCCAACATCAGCCGGTCGATCGGTCCAGCAACCGGAAACTTGCAGATTCAGTACTCCCCTGATGCGGCCGGACCGACGCGGTCTTTCATCTGGGTGGAGGCCGAACTGGGCTGGGAGTTCAGTGATCGCCTATCGGGGTCAGCCGCTGTCGGTCGTCGCCAACAGGTCGGCGCCCCGGACTACACCGGCTGGAACGCAGGGCTCACCTTCGCTGTCACCGAGAAAATAGACCTCGATGTCCGTTATCATGACACCAGCGCGCACGACGAGGGCAGACAGTACCGCAACGCCGTCGTCGCGGAAGTCCGCTACGCTTTCTAACTCCCCGCAATATCCCAGGGCCATCAGTCGGCGCTGGGTGACTGTGTAGGGCGCAAAAGTCATAAGCACATAAAGATATCTTTATATCTTTCTTGACTTCGTGCGTGGCTGTGGCAGTTTCCAGCTGTCGTGGTTCTCCGGACGGTTTTCGGGCTGTTCGGAGCTAAGAGGGAAGCCGGTGAGACTGTGGTCGATGCCGGCGCTGCCCCCGCAACTGTGAGCGGCGAGCTGAAGGTTCATATCGCGTCACTGGGGTCCGCCTCGGGAAGGCCGAACCGGAAGTCGTGACCCGCGAGCCAGGAGACCTGCCCCGACAGATAACGTCCTCCGGCGGGGTGTCGGTCAGGCCGCGTGAACGTCGCGACGGAACATTCCTCGCGAACGGTTGTGCGTCCCTGTCTGATGTCTCGCCATAGCGTCAACGGCAGAGATCATGGCGAGCAGCGAGTTCACATTCACCATCAAGCGCACCCCGCTCGACGAGCATTATGTTCCTGCCGAAAACACGCGGATCACGACCAACTTCGCCAATCTGGCGCGGGGCGAGAGTCGAGAGGAGAACCTGCGTAAAACTCTCAGGATGATCGACAACCGCTTCAATTCGTTGGCGCCGAGGGACAATCCAAAGGGAGATCGCTACGCCGTCGAACTTCAGATCGTCTCTGTCGAAATGAACGTCGCTCCAGGCGGGGAGGAAGACAGCTTTCCGTTGATCGAAATCCTTCAGACGACGATCGTGGACAGCCATGCCGGCGAACGCATCGACGGGATCGTCGGCAACAACTTCTCGTCCTACGTCCGCGACTACGACTTCAGTGTGGTTCTGCCGGCGCATATGAAGGCCAATCCAGGCGCCTTTGCGCCGACGGATTTCGGCGACCTGCATGGCAAGCTGTTCAAGCATTTCCTGAACTCGGCCGCATACAAGGACAACTTCAGAAAGCCGCCGGTTATTTGCCTGAGCGTGTCTAGCAACAAGACCTATCACAGAACCAGCCACGAACACGCCGTGCTGGGCTTCGAATACGACAACGACGAGTTCTCGCCGACCGACGAATATTTCGCGAAGATGGGAATGAAGGTGCGCTATTTCATGCCCAAGGGCAGCGTGGCGCCCTTCGCCTTCTACCACATCGGCGATCTGACGGCGGACTACACTGATCTGGAGTTGATCAGCACGATCAGCACGATGGAGACCTTCCAGAAAATCTATCGTCCCGAAATCTACAACGCAAACTCTCCTGCGACCGAACAGTACCAGCCCAGCCTGAAGTATCAGGACTATTCGCTGACCCGCATCGTCTATGATCGTGAGGAGCGCAGCCGTCTGGCTGTTGAGCAGGGCAAGTTCGTCGAAGAGCGCTTCATCAAGCCGTACCGGCAGATTCTCGACCAATGGTCCGCCAGCTTCGCCGTTTGATCACTCAACTCCGCACAAAGTCATCCAATATGAAAACCGTGTTGCCCACCTCGACCGCCGGCAGTCTGCCTAAACCCTCATGGCTGGCCCAACCCGAGACGCTCTGGTCGCCCTGGAAGTGGGAAGGTGAAGAACTGGTCGAGGCCAAGCGGGACGCTTTGCGCCTGTCCCTGGACGATCAGCGCCGCGCCGGCATCGACATCGTCAGCGACGGCGAGCAGACCCGTCAACACTTCGTCACGACCTTCATTGAGGGCCTCGAAGGTGTGGACTTCGAGAACCGCAAAACCATGCGCATCCGCAACCGCTACGACGCGAGCGTGCCAGTGGTCGTCGGCGCGGTCAGCCGCCCCAGGTCGGTCTTCGTCGAGGATGCCAGGTATTTGCGTCAACAGACGGACCAACCGATCAAATGGGCGCTGCCGGGGCCGATGACGATGATCGACACCCTGTATGACGATCACTACGGCAGCCGCGAGAAACTGGCCTGGGAGTTCGCCAAGATCCTCAACGAGGAGGCCAGGGAGCTGGAAGCCGCCGGCGTCGACATCATCCAGTTCGACGAGCCTGCGTTCAACGTCTTCTTCGATGAGGTCAACGACTGGGGAGTCGCCACCCTGGAAAAGGCGGTCGAAGGGCTGAAGTGCGAAACGGCCGTCCACATCTGCTATGGCTATGGCATCAAGGCCAACACCGACTGGAAGAAGACGCTCGGATCGGAGTGGCGGCAGTATGAGGAAGCCTTCCCCAAGCTGCAGACGTCCAACATCGATATCATCTCGCTGGAATGCCAGAACTCCCGCGTTCCGATGGACTTGATCGAACTCATCCGTGGCAAGAAGGTCATGGTCGGTGCGATCGACGTGGCGACCAATGAAATCGAGACCCCGGATCAGGTCGCCGACACCCTGCGCAAGGCGCTGCAGTTCGTGGACGCCGACAAGCTCTATCCCTCGACCAACTGCGGCATGGCGCCCCTGCCGCGTCATGTGGCGAGAGGCAAGTTGAGAGCCTTGGGAGCGGGCGCGGAGATTGTCCGAAACGAACTGCTGGCCTAGCCCTCATCAATGCTCACTGACCCGGTTGCGACGCCCTGCAGGGGCGGGCGACCGGGTCTGATTGATCTCTGGCTGATGCTGTCCATCAGGTGCGACCCAAATATGAACACTCTCAGCAACCTGGGCGAAGAGGCCGACCTGCGTCGTCTGTTCGGCCGGTTCCCCACCGGCGTAACGGCGCTCTGCGCTGCGGATCAGAATACGCCTGTCGGCATGACGGCGAGCACATTTGTGGCGGTCTCGCTCAACCCGCCGCTGGTGTCGGTATGTGTCAAGAAAAGCTCTTGGACCTGGCGGCGACTGCGCACGTTCGACCGCATTGGAATCTCATTCCTTGGCCATAGCCATGCCGTGACGGCGCGCCAACTGGCGCAGAATGCAGAGGATCGTTTTTTCGGCTTGGACTACGACGTCGCCCCAAGCGGCGCGCTTTTTCTAACGAACGCGACGGCCTGGCTGGAATGTTCGGTTGAGAAGGAAATCGAAGCGGGCGACCACGATATCGTGCTCTTCCGCCTTCACCGGGCGGCCATGGCGAACGGGACAATGCCGTTGGTTTATCACTCCAGTGATTTCCACACGATCAGGCCCGCACAGGCTGGAGCGCTGGCGGAGTAGGTCTGGCTTGCTTACAGCATCAATGTCCGGCTTCCAGAGGGGCTGAGGCGCGTTGGTGGCGCGGGGGATATCTTCGCTCATGACGGACTGAACGCGCCGTCTATGCGGCGGCTCCCGGCGCAGCTACATTCATTTTTACGTAAAGATGAGTGAAATGATTTGACCCAGACTGTCTCTTCCCTCTCCGAAGCCATCGCCCAGCACGCTCGGGACGTCGGCGGCCGCGCGGCTCTGATCCAGGGCGATGTGATCCTCAGCTACGCAGGCCTTGACGCCCTCATGAACCGGGTCGTCGCGGCCCTTCAGCGCGACGGCCTGTCGGTCGGCGACCGCGTCGCATTGCTGGGCGAGCCCGGCGTTGAATACGCCGCCGCCTTCGTGTCTGTAGTTCGTGCGGGCATGACGCCGGCGCCGTTGGCGCCCAGCGTGACGGACGCGACGCTGAAGGCCATGCTGGCCGACGCCAACCCGCGTCTGGTCTTCTCGGACGCCAGCCAATCGGCGCGTCTGGATGGGTTCGAGGTCGTGACCCTTGACGGTTCGGCAGGCGGTACGCCCTGGCTGGACTGGCTGGCCCCCGAAGGCGCCGCGCCTGTGTCGGCGCCGATCGATCCAGAGACCGCCTTCAACATCATCTATTCGTCCGGCACCACCGGTGTGCCCAAGGGCATCATCCATTCCCACCGGATGCGCGAAGGCCAGATGGGCGCTCTGGCCGCCCTGTTCAGCGGTGAAGTCGTCACATTGTTGACGACTCCGCTCTATTCCAACACCACGCTGGTGACCCTTCTGCCGACGCTGCGCGCGGGCGGCACGGTCGTGGTGATGCGAAAATTCGACACCAAGGCCTTCCTTGAGCTGTCGCACAAGCACGCCATCACCCACACCATGCTGGTGCCGGTCCAGTACCAGCGTCTGATGGCGGAACCGGCGTTTGACGATTTCGATCTGTCATCGTTCCAGCTCAAGCTCTGCACCAGCGCGCCGTTCTCGGCAGAGCTGAAATCCGAGGTTTTGCGTCGCTGGCCGGGCGGCCTGCTTGAGATTTTCGGCATGACCGAAGGCGGCGGCATCTGCTTCCTGCCCGCCCACCTGTTCCCTGAGAAACTTCACACGGTCGGCATGCCCGCACCGGGCTCGGACATCCGCATCATCGACGACGACGGCGTTGAACAGCCGGTCGGCGAGACGGGCGAGATCGTCAGTCATTCGGCCCAGATGATGATCGGCTACAACAACCGACCGGAGGCGACGGCGGAAGGCCGCTGGACGGATTCTGAAGGGCGCGGCTTCATCCGCACGGGAGACCTTGGCCGGTTCGACGCCGATGGTTTCCTGCAGATCGTCGGGCGTAAGAAGGACATGATTATTTCAGGCGGATTCAACATCTACCCGATTGATCTTGAGATTCAGATCGATGCCCACCCCGAGGTGGTCGAGGCCGCCGTCATCGGCGTGCCGGACGCCAAATGGGGCGAGACGCCGGCGGCCTTTGTCGTGCGCCAGCCGGGCGCGACCATCGAAGCGGAAGCCTTGCGGATATGGGCGAATGAGCGGCTGGGCGCCCTGCAGCGGGTGTCGGTGATCACCTTCATCGATGAGATGCCCCGCAACGGTCTGGGCAAGGTCCTGAAGACCGCGTTGGCCGAGATGGCGGGGGCCCAGGTGCAGCGGATTTCGTGACGTGACGCAGCGATCTCAGGCTCGTAAGCCGAGGGCATGAACCTCCTTGATGGGCAGAGATCACCATGTGTGTCCTAGCGCTGGCCTGGCGGGCGCATCCGCGCTGGCGTCTGGTGTTGGCGGGAAACCGGGATGAGCTTCATGCGCGACCCGCCGATCCGTTGGAGCGTTGGGCGGACGCCAAACAGGTCATCGCCGGGCGCGATGGGCTTTCCGGCGGAACATGGCTGGGCGTGTCGGAACAGGGGCGGCTGGCCGTCGTGACCAATCTGCGCGGTTTTGGCGGACCTAAGGCTGACGCGCCGTCACGCGGCCTGCTGCTCAGCGACATGCTGCGAGGCGAGGGGGGCTTCACCGATCCGACAGACGCCGATCTGACTCGTTTCAGCCCCTTCAACCTGATCCGCGTCATAGGTGACGCGGCGACATTCTGGACCAATAAGCCGGCGCCGCAGCGGCAGGACCTGACGCCCGGCGTCTATGGGCTCTCGAATGGGCGTCTGGACGAACCTTGGCCCAAGACGGTGCGGCTGAAGGCCATCATGTCCGACTGGCTGGCGAACAGCGATGACCCGGAGGTGCTGCTGAACGGCTTGCACGAGGACAGGCTGGAGCAGGAGGGCGTAGTCCCGGCCGAGCCGTCAGACGCGCCATGGGAGCCGCGCGTGTCGCCCATCTTCATTCGAAATCCGCTCTATGGGACGCGGTGCAGCACCGTGGTGATGATCGACACGCAAGGGCGGGGGCTGATCACTGAGCGACGCTTTGACGCAAGCGGAACCGCGACGGGCCGGACGACGCTGGAGTTCGCCTTTCCGACCTGAAACCGCCTAGTGTGAACCGTTCAACAGAACCACGCCGACCAGAACGGCGGCCCAATGAACGCTGGCGGCGGCGACGACATGGCCATGCCATATGGCGCGGAAATACTTCAGCCGCTTTTGCACATAGAAGAGCACGCCCGACATATAGACCAGGCCGCCGATGCCCAGCAGCAGCAGGGCCACCCATGAGCCGTGCGCCAGCATGGGCTTGAAGGCCAGCAGCACCAGCCAGCTCAGGGCGATGTAGATGGCGACCCAGAAACCGCGCCCCAGACCCGGCAGGAACAGTTTACCCAACGCGCCCAGCGACGCCAGCGTCCAGATGGTCGCCGTCATGGCGATGGCCCAGGCGCCGGTCAGGGTGTGGGTCGTAAACGGGGTGTAGGAGGCGGCGATCATCAGGAAGATTCCTGCGTGATCCAATCGGCGCATCACCGGCTGCCACGACGGTTTGGCGAAGTTGTAGGCGGTTGAAAAGCCCAGCATGGCCAGAAGGCCCACCGCGTACACGCTGACCGCCGCGATGACGCCGACATCGCCGCGCGCCACCGACATTCCCAACAGGACGCCGCCACCGAACAGGGCGAACCCCAACCCGATCAGATGCACGACAAGGTCCGCAATACGCGCGGCGCGGGTCGGATAATGGCTGGCTGGTTTGACGACGTCCGCCATATCACCAATCCCGAGTTCGGCTCAGACCATCACGATGACTGCCTGTCCAGAGAAGGATAGCGGAGGTTCGTGGCGGGACAACGACAGAGTTGCAGGCGTCGTTCAATCGGCGTTGTTTCGACCGGCGCGGAAGGTTGAGGCCTTCAGGCCATGCCGAGTCAGTTTGTCGTAGAGGGTCTTGCGCGGAATTTTCAGGCGACGCTGAACCTCGACCATGTCGCCTGCGGTGTCGCTGAGGGTGTCGCTCAACACCTGGGCCTCGAAGCGGGCGACGCGTTCGATCAGGCTGAGGTCCAGTGTGGTCTGGGCCGTATCGACCTGTTCCAGGCCCAGAGCGAAGCGTTGGGCGAAGTGAGCCAGTTCGCGGATGTTGCCGGGCCAGTCGGTTTCCAACAGGCGCGAACGCACGGCGTCGGTCATCGGCGGCGTATTGGCGCCGGGCGCGGTCGGCGCACGGGCCAACAGATGGGCGAACAAGAGCGGAATGTCCTCGCGCCTTTCCTTCAGCGGCGGGACTCTCAGACGTACGACATTGAGGCGATAGAACAGGTCTTCGCGCAGGCGGCCTTCCTCGACCGCACGGGCAGGATCGCTCTTGACCGAGGCCAGAACGCGCAGGTCCAGAATGCGGGGTTCATTGGCGCCGATCGGGTGAACCTCACGCTCCTCCAGCACACGCAGCATCTTGACCTGAACAGTCAGGGGCATGCTCTCGACCTCGTCGAGGAACAGCGAGCCGTTGTGGGCGCGTTCGACGTATCCGACGCGGCGACGCAGAGCGCCTGCAAAGGCGCCCAATTCGTGACCGAACAGTTCGCTCTCGACCATGCCGTCAGGCAGGGCGCCGCAATTGACCGCGACGAAAGGATGCGGCCGACGACGCCCGCCGTTGTGCAGGGCGCGGGCGACCGCTTCCTTGCCGACGCCAGTGTCGCCCTCGATCAGCACATCCATGCGGGCGTCGGCGATCTGGGCGATGGTGGCGCGCAGCGACCGGATTGCACGGCTTTCGCCGAGAAGCGGCAACTCCACGCCCGCTTCTGACGACAGGGCGGCCAGGCGGCGATTGTCCATCACCAGCGCCCGTTTATCCATGGCGCGCTTCAGGCTGTCGTGCAGCCGGTCGAAGGCGAAGGGCTTGGCCACGAAATCATAGGCGCCCTCTCGCATGGCGGCGACGGCTTCGGCGATGTCGCCATGCCCGGTGATCAGGATGACGGGCAAGGCGGGGTCCAGCGTCTGAAGCCGGGTCAGCAACTGGCGGCCGTCCATGCCCGGCATCCGCAGGTCGGTGACCACCACGCCGGGGAAGTCGGCCGTGAGGGTTTTCAGCGCGAGGTCGGCGGTGCGGAAGGGTTGAACCTCGAAGCCCTCCAGTGACAGGCGTTCCTGCAGGGCGTTGCGGAAGTCCTCGTCATCCTCGACCAGGGCGACGGCGGTCAGGGGGGTGAATTCCATCAGGCGGCCTTCAGGGTGATGACGAACTCGGCGCCCGCAGGCGACGGACGCAGCGACAGTTCGCCGCCGAAACCGGCGATGATGTCTCGGCAGATGATCAGGCCCAGCCCCAGTCCGTTAGGCTTGCTGGTCACAAACGGGGTGAACAACTGGTCGCGTATGTCGATGGGGACGCCGGGGCCGTTGTCGGTGATGATGAGATCGACCTCGGTTCCATGCTGCTGGATCGACAGGGTGATGACGGGTGATGGCGTGTCTTTCATCGCCTCCATCGCATTCTGCATCAGGTTGACGATGACCTGCTCCAGCCGGAACCGGTCGCCCAGGATCATCAGATTGGCGGGCGCCTTTTCGCGGACCAGGCGCACGCCGAGCTGACGCATCCGTCCACCCAGCAGCAGCAGGGCGCCGTCGATGGCCAGCGGCAGTTCCACGGCTTCCAGCCTGGGCTCGGCCTTGCGGGAGAAGGCGCGAAGCTCCTGGGTGATGGCGCCAATCCGGGCCGTCAGGTCGCCGATCTTTTGCAGGGGGCGGGCGGCCTTGGACGCCTGATCCCGCTCCAGATAGGCAAAGGCGGTTTCGGCCTGGGTGCGGATGGCGGCGACGGGCTGATTGATTTCGTGCGCTACGCCCGCCGCGATCTGACCTAGGGTCGCCAGCTTGCCTGCCTGCACCAGTTCGTCGCGCAGGGCCTCGCGCGCCGCCTCGGCCAGTTGGCGCTCCTCGATCTGACGATTCAGGGCCAGGTTGGCGTCGCTGAGGTCCTGGGTGCGTTCAGCGATGCGGCGCTCCAGTTCGATGCGGGCGGCCTGGGTGGCCCGGTCGCGGGCGGCGGCCTGCTGATGGCGGCGCAGCAGCACTCCACCAACGCCGAAGATCAGGGTCAGAAGCAAGGCCGTCAGGGCGCGGGCGTTGGCGGTCGCCGTCTCAATGGCGCCCCGCGTCGGCGTCAGCAGGTGCAGGGTCCAGCCGGGCGTGACCGTATCTGCACGGCTATGCATCCAGTCGCGTTCCACCCCGCCGACCGGGGCCTTGATAAGACTGGGGGGGGTGGTGTCGGGCGTCGCGAAGGGCAGGGGCGTCAGGGCTTCGTGGCCCAGCGTCTGATCGGCCAGCGTCAGTTGGCGGCTGGCGAGATCCAGCGGTTTCAGTGTGCGGAACCGCCACGCCGGCACGCTGGTGATCAGGATGACGCCGCCCGGATCGACGACATAGGCGGGCTCGCCGGATGCGGCCCACTCGGCCTCCAGCGTGTCGAACTCGACCTTGACCACGACAACCCCGACGGGGCGCCCGCGTGCGTCATCGACACGGCGCGACAGATAAAGGCCGGGGCGGCCGCTGACGGTGCCCAGAGCAAAAAATTCAGCACGACCGTCGCGCATGGCGCCGATGAAATAGGGACGGAAACTATAGTCGGCGCCGACGAAACTGGTCGGCAGGCGCCAGTTGCTGGCGGCGCGGGTCTGTCCCTTGGCGTCAATGACATAGATGACCGCCGCCCGTGTCTGTCGGGCCAACTCCTCCAGCTTGAGGTTGATGACGTCGGAAGACACGCCGGGCGCGGCGTCCAGCAGTTGGGCGATTTCAGGATCGGTGGCCAGCGCCAGCGGCAGGGAACGGTGCTTCTCCAACTCGCTGCGCAGGACGGCGGCGTGCAGAGCGGCGGCCGCCTCTGATTGACGGCCCAGTTCGGCGCTGGCGTCACGATGTGCTGTGGCGCCCGCCAGATAGGACGCGCCTGCGGTGATGATCAGCCACGTCAGGATCAGCGCGAACCACATCCGCCGTGAGCGGGTCCGCCAGAAGGCGAGGATTCGGAAATCGAAACGACGGAATGGCATAGGGCCTAGTGTGCGGCAATCCGCACAAATCGGCCACACATTTGCGCGGTTTAATGCACATTTTGCGGAATTGTGTGCATCTGTTATGTCAAAATAACACTAAAAAACAAAAGTTTGTGCCTGATTTTGATGGCGGATTGGCGACGAGGTTTGCGTCCGTGAAACTGACCTCCAAGCGTGACACAGATTGCGCGGAGGAAATCG
This sequence comes from uncultured Brevundimonas sp., assembly GCA_963522565.1. Lineage (GTDB taxonomy): Bacteria > Pseudomonadota > Alphaproteobacteria > Caulobacterales > Caulobacteraceae > Brevundimonas. Next base: position 252,017 of record CAUQZC010000003.1, read on the forward strand.
CGAGCCGGGCTCGCATTCTGGAGCATTCACTTGATCCCCACCGCGTCCGCTGCGCCGGCGACTGTCGTCCGCCGCCCGTTTTACCGGCATCTGTATTTTCAGGTGCTCTTGGCCATCGCCCTTGGCGGGATCATCGGCCACTTCTGGCCGACCTTCGGAGAGAGCCTGAAACCGCTGGGCGACGGCTTCATCAAACTGGTGAAGATGATCATCGCGCCGGTGATCTTCTTGACAATCGTGACGGGCATCGCCGGGATGCGCGACATCGGCCGGGTCGGCCGGGTCGCCGCCAAGGCCTTCGCCTATTTCCTGGTCTTCTCGACCCTGGCCCTGATCATCGGTCTGATCGTCGCCAATCTGGTCAAGCCGGGGCACGGCCTGAACATCGACCCTGCGACCCTGGATAAGGGCGCGGTCGCCCAGTACGCCCAGGCGGCGCATGAAAGCACCCTGATCGGCTTCCTGATGGGGGTCATTCCCGACACGGTGGTCAGCGCGTTTTCGACCGGCAACATTCTTCAGGTGCTGTTCGTCTCGGTGCTGTTCGGGCTGGCCCTGGCCATGGTCGGCGATCTGGGCAAGCCCGTTCTGACCTTCCTGGAATCCGCCAGCGCCGCCTTCTTCAAGCTGGTCGGCATACTGATGAAGGCCGCGCCAATCGGGGCCTTCGGCGCCTTCGCCTTCACCATCGGCGCCTATGGGATCGCGTCGATCGCCAATCTGTTCGCGTTGATCGCAACCTTCTATCTGACGGCCATAATCTTCGTGGTCGGCGTGCTGGGTCTGGTGGCCATCGCCAACGGCTTCAACATTCTGAAGCTGATCCGCTACCTGAAGGAAGAGCTGCTGCTGGTGCTGGGCACTTCGTCTTCCGAGGCGGCTCTGCCCAGCCTGATCTCCAAGATGGAGCGGGCGGGCGCGTCCAAGTCGGTCGTCGGTCTTGTCGTGCCCACCGGCTATTCATTCAATCTGGATGGCACCAACATCTATATGACGATGGCTGCCCTGTTCATCGCACAGGCGCTGAACATCGATCTGAGCCTGCAGGATCAGATCCTGCTGCTGCTGGTGGCCATGCTGTCGTCCAAGGGCGCGGCGGGCATCACCGGCGCTGGCTTCATCACCCTGGCGGCCACCCTTTCGGTGGTTCCCAGCGTGCCGGTCGCCGGCATGGCGCTGATCCTGGGCATCGACCGTTTCATGAGCGAATGCCGGGCCCTGACCAACTTCATCGGCAATGCCGTGGCCACCATCGTGGTCGCGCGCTGGGAAGGTGAACTGGACCGCGATGCGCTGAAGGCGGCGCTGAACGGCGCCCCCGCGCCCATCGCCGCACAACCCGATCCGGCCGCCGGGCCGGGCGACCCCACTGTCCTCGCAGACGACTGATCTGCCGGACGCACTTTGAGAAACAGGGACCGTCGATCAACGGCGGCCCAGGAGGAGGAAACAGGAATGACCAGACACTCGAAATTCGCCCTGCTGGCGACCACGGCTTCGGCTGTCGCGTTCATGGCCGCAGGCGGGGCCTTGGCTCAGGCTGAGCCGATCGCCGCCGAGCAGGCGGCGCAGGTCGATGACATCGTCGTTGTCGGCACCAACATCCGCGGCGCCCGGACAACCGCGGCCTTGCCGGTGGTGGTTGCGGATCGTGAGCAGATCGAGGCCACCGGCGCCTCCACAGGCGATGAGCTGCTGCGCACCATTCCGCAGATGGGCGATGTGCAGTTCGACAGCTCCAGCGGCGCCCAGACCTCCAACTCGGCGCGCGGCGATGTGAATTCTGTCAATCTGCGCTCGCTCGGCGTGGGCAACACCCTGGTGCTGCTGAACGGCCGTCGCGTGGTTCAGCACCCCACCAGCCAGGGTACGTCGGACACCGGCACGGTGCCGGTGCTGAGCTACAACTCCAACGCCATTCCGGTCGCGGGGCTTGAGCGCCTGGAGGTGCTGCTGGACGGCGCGGCCGCCATCTATGGCGCGGATGCCGTCGCAGGCGTCGTCAACACCGTGCTGCGCGACAACATCGACGGCCTGTCGATCAGCGCCCGCTATGGCGGCGCAGAAGGCACGCAGATGCGCGACTTCGAAACCAACCTGTTCGCGGGCAAGAATTTCGACCGCGGCAACGTCTCGATCTTCGCCAACTATGCGAACCGCACGGCCTTGTGGGCTTCGGACCAGGATTTCACGCGGTCTGACAATCTGCTTCCGTTGTTCGCGGATTATTCGGACTTCAGCAATGTCCAGGCGTTGGACGGTCGTTCATCTCATACGCCGTGGGCGCGTCTTTCGCTTGGCGCGCGTCCTGTGATCAGATCCAATGGCGTGAACGTGACCAACGCGTCGGGCATGTTCCACTATCAGCCATCCAGCTTTGGTTGTCCGGTCAGCGTCGGCAACGACATCTGTATCGCCAGCGGCAACCATAACTTCAACACCACCAACCGCGACATGCGTTACGACACCCGGTACGACACCACGGTGCGTCCGTCGGTCGAGCGGATGAACGTCTTCTTGACGGGGCGTTACGACATCACGCCGGACATCGAAGCCTTTGGCGAGATCGGCTATTACAGCGCCAACAGCCGGGCTGTGCAGCCGCCGGTGGTCAATCTGAACCAGATCTGGATTCCCGCCAGCAACTATTACAACCCCTTCGGTCCGACCCGTTTCGCCGACGGTTCGCTGAACCCCAACCGCCTGCCTGGTCTGACGGGCGTGCCGACGGGCGGTCTGCCGGTCCTGATGACCAATTACCGTTTCGTCGATACGGGCTTCCAGGTGGTCAAGGTGGACAACTATCAGGCGCGCCTGTTGGGCGGCCTGCGGGGCGAATGGCGCGGCTTCAACTGGGAGACTGCGCTGCTCTATTCGGAAGCCAAGGCCACCGACAGTTCGCCCAACATCAACATGACGGCCCTCCAGAAGCAGTTGGCCCTGTCCACGCCTGACGCCTACAACCCGTTCAGCGGCGGCTGTGTCGGGACGCCCAGCTACGGCGACTGCTCGCCCAGTTCTCAGGCCGCAATCGACGCCATCGTCTTCGACATGCGTCGCGTGTCCAAGACGACCCTGAGCATGGTGGACTTCAAGCTGTCGCGCGGCGACCTGTTCAACGTGCCTGCCGGTCAGGTGGGCATGGCCTTCGGCCTTGAGGCGCGCCGCGAAACCCAGAGCGATGACCGCGACGAGAACGTGGACGGAACCTACACCTTCACCGACATGGTGACGGGCGAAAAGAACCCGTCGAACGTCTCGGCTGTCAGCCCCAACCCGGACACCAAGGGCAGTCGCAACGTCTTCTCCACCTATGTCGAGTTCGCCGTGCCGGTGATCTCGCCTGAGATGAACATCCCGCTGGTGCAGCGCGTCGATCTGCAGCTGGCTGGTCGCTACGAGCACTATTCGGACTTCGGTTCGGTGGCCAAGCCCAAGATCGCCGCCGCCTGGGATGTGATCGAGGGCGTGCGTGTGCGTGGATCGTACTCGCAGGGCTTCCGCGCGCCGAACCTGGAACAGACCAACGCCACCCAATACGGCCGTCTGGCCACCGCCGTGGACTATGTCCGCTGCGAAGCTGATCTGCGCGCGAACCGCATCAAGACCTTCGCGGAATGTTCACGGCCGATTTCCAGCGCATCTCTGCTGGTGGAGGGCAACCCTGATCTTGAGCCGGAGGAGAGCACCAACACCTCTTACGGCCTGGTGCTGCAGCCGCACTTCATTCCTTCGCGCTTCGGCAGGTTCACCTTCACCATCGACCGTTGGCGGATCGAGCAGGAGAAGATTGTCGGTCTTCTGGGCGCCCCGACGGCGATGGCGCTCGACTACCTGTATCGTATGCAGGGTCAGACCAACCCATTGGTGAACCGCCGTGAACCGACGGCGGACGACACCCAACTGTTCGACGGCACGGGTCTGGCGCCGGCGGGCGATGTGGTGTCGATCAATGACCGCTTCATCAATCTGCAGCCGCAGACGGTGTCGGGGCTGGATCTGGCGATGAACTGGTCGCTGCGCCGCACGCGCTATGGCACCTTCACCGTCAATGCGAGCGCCTCCAAGCTGGAGAAATTCACTCGCGATCCGGGTGATGTCGTCAACGAACTGTATGCCGCCCGTGCCGCCGGAACGATCAATGCCGGCACGACCCTGCCGGATCCCAGCCAACTGATCGGCCAGAACGGACGACCTGAATGGCGGGTCAACGCCAGCCTCACCTGGCGCAAGGGGCCGTGGCGTGCGGGCGCGTCCAGCCAGTATGTCAGCGGTTTCGAACAGCCCGGCCTGCTGGGAAGCTCCGGTTCGCCCTGGGAGGTTGACGGCCGTCAGACGATCAACGGCTATGTCGACTATGCCTTCCCTGACGAAACCCGCGTCCGTCTGGGCGCGCGCGACCTGACCAACGAAGGTCCGCCGCTGGCCGACAATGGCTATCGCGGCACGGTCCACAGCCCGTGGGGCCGCTATTGGTATGTCAACGTCTCCAAGACGTTCTGACCAAGGGACAGGAGACGGCGATGACGGTTCGACACGATTGGCTTCGTTGGGCGATTCTGGGGGCGGCGTGTGTATTCGCCCCCGGCGCAGCCTTCGCCCAGAGTACAGCCCCGCAGCGTATCGCGGGCCAGGGCGGAACGACGCCGACAGCCTCGGTCGCGCCGTCGCCTGTGCAGGCCGCCTGTCCTGACACGCTGCCGCAAGGCACGCGTTGCTGGTCGGGGCAGGCGGTCAAGGGCGGCTTCTACTGGATCGCGGTGCCGCAGAACTGGAACGGCGCCCTGATCGTCCACGCCCACGGCGGCCCGCGCACGGCGACGCCTGAAATTGACGATCCGCTTGAGGACCTGAACCGGTTCTCGATGACGGTGAGGGAAGGTTTCGCCTGGGCAGGCGCCACCTATCGCCGAGGCGGATATGGCGTGCGAATGGCGGCGGAGGACACCAACGACCTGCGGCAGCTGTTCTGGGACCAGTTTGGCCGTCCGCGCCGCACTCTGCTGCATGGGCAGTCGTGGGGCGGAAACGTCGCCGCCAAGGCCGCCGAGCTTTACGCCCGTGACGCCGAGGGCAAGGTGATCTGGGACGGTGTGGTCCTGACCAGCGGCGTGCTGGCGGGCGGCACTCAGGCCTATGGTTTCCGAGCCGATCTACGGGCGGTCTATCAGTATTATTGCAACAATCATCCCCTGCCGAACGAGCCGCAATACCCGCTTTGGCAGGGTTTGCCGGAAGGATCACGCCTGACGCGTGCTGAATTGGCGGACCGTGTGAAGACCTGCACGGGCGTTGGCCTGCCGCAGACCCAGCGCTCCGCGACCCAGAAGCGCAATCTGGCAGATATTCTGGCGGTTACCGGCGTTGAGGAAGATCAGCTGGTTGGGCATCTGGCATGGGGCACTTTCCTGTTCCGCGACATGGTCCAGCGTCGTCTGGACGGCCTCAATCCCTTCTCGAATGCGGACACCGTCTATGCCGGATCCCATGACGATGCGGCGCTGAATGCGGGCGTGCAGCGGTTCTCCGCTGATTCGATGGCGTTGGCGCGGCTGGGCTACGACGCCGACCTGTCGGGCATGATCGTGGCGCCGACCCTGACCATCCACGGCAAATATGACCCGACGGCCTTTGTCTCGAACGAGGCTGTTTACCGCGATCGTGTCGCGGCGGCGGGGCGCGCAGATCTTCTGGTCCAGACCTTCACCAATGAGGCCAGCCACAGCGCCCTGCACGCTCCGGAATATGTGGCGGTATTCGAGGCGATGATGGACTGGGTCGAGACGGGGGATCGGCCTAGTCCGACCTCCGTCGCCACCCTGTGTGACGCGGCCAAGGGGCGCTATGATCAGCCCTGCGCTTTCGACGTGGACTTCGCTCCGACGGCGCCCTAGCGGGGAGGCGTCTGACAGGTGCGACGATGGCGTCGTTGCTGCGGGGCAAAGGCGTGGTACAGGGCGGCATGGGCTTGTCCTCGATCAGGCAGGGTTTTCTGGCGGCGCTTCTGGCGTCCTTCCTTGCCGTGTTCGCGCTTGTGCCCGTTGTGGACGCCATGGCCTGTGCGCCAGAAGGCCCGGCCGAGACATCCATTCTGGTGCTCGAAGGCCATTCCCACACCAATGACGATAATGGTCAGGAGCAGGGCGTCTGCTCGCACGGTCACTGTCACCACAGTGGTGCGGCCGTGCCGTCCGCTCCTGCCGTGGTTTCCAGCGTGCGCGTCGACCGTGCGCCTGCTGTCGTGCGTCCTATCAACCGCCTGACATCCCGTCCGCCTGCGGGACCGGAGCACCCTCCGAAAGCCTGACGTGACCGCGCCTGCTGCGCGCCTTTTCACGTCAACTTTTCGGGAAACTGGATATGCCATCCCCTTATCGTTGTCTGCCGCGCATCGCGGCGGGCGGCGTCATGGTCGCCTTTGCGGCCTTAGTCAGCGGCCCCGCCTGGGCCGATCCTTCGCCAGCGTACAATGTCCTGCTTCAACGCATCGGCGCTGTGCCGACAACTATTGAGGCAGGCGCGCTGCTGGATGCCGCAGAGGCGCGTGTCGCACAGGCGCGCGTCCGCCCCAACCCGACCATAGGACTGGATGTCGAAAACGCCTTCGGCAGCGGTCCATTTGACGGGTTTGCGAATGCCGAGACGACCTTGGCTGTTACACAGGATCTGGAGCTTTGGGGGCGTCGCTCGGCGCGGGTTGGGGTTGCGCGAGCCGATGCAGACGCAGCCGCTTTGCGCCGCGACCAGTCCGTCATCGACGCAGCGGGGCGGCTGGCCCTGGTCTATGCCGAGGCCGAAGCTGCCGAACACCGCGCCGAACTGGCCGATGAGGCGTTGACCATCACCCTGGCCGATGCGCGGGCGGCTCTGGTCCTCGTACAGCAGGGCCGCGAGCCGATGGTGCGCAGTCTTCAGGCCGAGAGCGAGGCTGCTGGCGCGCGCGCCAGTCTGGATGCGGCGGTGGCTGAGCGTGACGCGGCCTATGCCCGGCTGACAGCGGTGGCGATGTTGCCGGCGCCGGTCACCTCGATCCCCGACAGCCTGATCGACCTGGCGCCGAATGCAGCCGTTATACGCGACGAGGACACGCCCGTCGTCCGCGTCGCCCGAAGCGAGCGTGAGGCGGCGGAACGCCGGATTATGGTCGAACGCAGCGCGGCGCGGCCGGACGTCAGCGCCTCTATCGGCCTGCGCCGTTATGAGGCTGAGGACGCGACGGCCCTGACGTTCGGCATCTCAATGCCCCTGCCGCTGTTCGACCGCAACCGGGGCAATATCGATGCGGCCCGCGCTGAGCTTCGTGCAGCAGACGCCCGTCTGACTGGCGCGCAACAGGAGGCGCAGGCTGACCGAAACGCCGCCGTGGCCCGCCTCAACGCCTCGGTCAGTCGCGTGTCGGCGTCGGATGCTGGCGTGACCGCAGCCGAGGAAGCCTATCGCCTGTCGCGCATCGGCTTTGACGCCGGACGCATGTCGCAACTGGAACTGCGCGCCAGCCGCGCCGCCCTGATCTCCGCCCGCAACGCCGCCGTGGACGCCCGCCTTGCGCGGGTCCGTGCGGAGATTGATCTGGCGCGCCTGCAAGGCCGCGCCCCGTTTGGAGCCGCCCGATGACCCGCCCCAATGGACTGAACAAGACCTGGCTTCTGACCGGGATCGCCGCTGTCGTCGTGCTTGGAGGCGCCGGGGCCTATGTCTTGACCTCCAGGCCTGCCGCGCCGCCCATATCTGTGGCGCAAGCCGATCACTCCCATGACGAGAGTGAGGGGGAGGGTGAGGCCGAGGGAGAGGAAGGCGTCGTCGAACTGACCGCCGCCCAGATCGAGGCGGTCGGCATATCGGTCGTCTCCGTCGGAACTGGCGGGGGAGGCGAGACGCGCCTGTCCGGTCGCATCGAGCCCATGATCGACGCCCGCGCCGCCGTGTCTGCGCCCGTTGCCGGGCGGATCGAACGGGTGCTGGTCGCGCCCGGCCAGTCGGTGAACGTCGGTCAGCCTCTTGTCATTCTGGTCAGCGGTGATGCAGCGGCCCTTCGGGCTGAGGTCGATGCCGCGCAGGCCGCCGTGATCGTGGCGCAGCAGGCGCATGATCGAGAGGAGAATCTGGCCGATCAGGGCGTGGTCGCGCGTCGTGACGCCGAGGTCGCCCATGCGCAGGCGCGTGGGGCGGAAGCCGCCGCCCGCGCCGCCCGCGCTCGGTCCGCCGCCGCCGGTTCGCCCGATGCGTCGGGCCGTCTGCGTGTCGCCAGCCCCATCTCAGGCGTCGTCACCAGTGTTCAGGTCGGACCTGGCGGCTTTGCGGCCCAGGGCGGCGTCGTGGTCGAGGTGACCAACCCTGCCCATGTCGAGATGGTCTTCAACGCCCCGCCTGCTCTCGCCGCGATGGTCCGACCGGGCGGCGTAATCCGGGTCATGACGCCGCAGGGCGATGTGTCTGGCGTCGTCACTGGAATCGCGGCTGGCGGACAGGCTGAGAGCGGCGCGGCAATCATCCGCGCGCGTCCGACCGGAGGCGTTCTGCCGCCAGCGGGTTCAGCCGTGACGGGGGCTATTGTCACCGGCGATGATGTCGGAGGCCTCACTGTGCCTTCCGAGGCGGTGCAGACGGTCGAGGGGGCTACGGTTGTCTTCGTCCGCACGGACACCGGCTTCCGCGCCGCCCCTGTGCTGATCGGTCGTCAGGCGGGCGGGCGCACCGAGATCGTGCGAGGCCTGGCGGGTTCTGAGCGCATCGCCGGGACCAACGCCTTCCTGCTCAAGGCCGAACTGGTCAAGGGCGAAGCCGAGCATGGTCACTAGGGGCGGATGAGCATGTTCAAATCGCTCATTGAAGCCTCTGTCCGCTTTCGCTGGGTCGTGGTCCTGACCGTGGCGATGGTCGCCGCGTTCGGCCTGTTCGAACTGGCCAAATTGCCCATCGACGCGGTTCCGGACATCACCAATCGTCAGGTTCAGATCACGACGGTCGCGCCTGCTCTCGCGCCTGAACAGATCGAGCGGCAGGTCACCTATCCGCTGGAAAGCGCCATGTCGGGCATCCCCGGCCTGGTCAGCACCCGGTCGCTGTCGCGCAACGGTTTCAGCCAGATCACCGTCGTCTTCACCGATCAGACCGACATCTATTTCGCGCGCCAGCAGGTGGCCGAACGGATGCGTCAGGCCTCAGAACGCCTGCCTGAAGGCGTCGAACCCAATCTGTCGGCCATCACCACAGGGTTGGGCGAGGTGCTGATGTGGACGGTCGATTACGTTCCGTTCTCACCCAAGGTCGTCGTCGCCAATGGCAAGCCGGGCTGGCAGGCGGACGGCGCCTATCTGACACCCGAGGGTGAACGCCTGGACACGCCGCAGCAGCGCGTCACCTATCTGCGGACGGTTCAGGACTGGATCATCGCGCCGCAGATGCGCACCAGTCCCGGTCTGGCCGGGATCGACGTCAACGGCGGCTATGTGAAGGAGTACGCCGTCCGACCGGATGCTGCGGCCATGACCCGATATGGTCTCGGCATGGGGGATCTGGTTCAGGCGCTGGACCGGGCCAATACTCAGGCGGGGGCAGGCTATATCCAGCGCGCGGGCGAGGCTCTGGTGGTTCGCACGGACGCACTGGCCGAAACTGTCGAGGATCTGGCCCAGGCCCCTGTGGTCAATCGCGGGGGGCTGGTCGTGCGCGTCGCCGATGTGGCCACGGTCGAGATCGGTCAGGCCCCACGTCTGGGCGGCGCCAGTCGTGACGGGCACGAGGCGGTGCTCGGCACCGCCCTGATGCTGGCGGGTGAGAACAGCCGCACGGTGGCGCAGGCCGCCGGGAAACGACTTGAACAGGTTGCGGCCACCCTGCCGCCCGGCGTTGTGGTCAATACGGTTCTGGACCGCAGTCAGTTGGTCAACTCGACCATCAAGACCGTGGCCAAGAACCTGATCGAAGGGGCCCTGTTCGTCATCGTCGTGTTGTTCCTGTTGCTGGGAAACTTCCGTGCGGCGGCGATCACGGCCCTGATGATCCCACTCAGCTTCCTGTTCGCGGTCATCGGCATGAACCAGTTTGGCATAAGCGGAAATCTGATGTCGCTGGGCGCGCTGGATTTCGGCTTGCTGGTCGACGGCGGGGTGGTGGTGATCGAGAACACCCTGCTGATGCTGACCCGTCGGCGGGGCGAACTGGGCCGCAGTCTGACCACGCGTGAACGGCTGGGCGTTGCGGCGCTGTCAGCGCGGCAAATGGTCAAACCCGCAGCCTTCGGCCAACTCATCATCCTGCTGGTGTTCACGCCTCTGCTGATGCTGGAAGGCGTCGAGGGCAAGACCTTCGTGCCGATGGGCGCGACGGTGATGCTGGCTCTGGTCGGCGCCTTCATCTTCTCCTTCACCTTCGTTCCGGCGATGGCGGCCCTGCTGGTGCGTGATCCCAAGACGATTCATTTCAATGCGGAGGGTGCGGCCGCGGATCACGAGACCTTCATCCTGAAGTTCGCGCGTCGATGGATACAACCCGCTATCGGCGCCGCCGTGGCGCGCCCCAGGATCGTGCTGATCAGCGCCATCGCCATGTTGGGCGTGGGGGCCGTCTCTTTCATCTCTCTGGGGCGAGAGTTCATCCCCACGCTGGATGAAGGCGACATCGCCATGCAGGCGTTGCGGGCGCCGTCAGCTTCGCTGGAGCAGTCACTGGCGATGCAGATGGCGCTGGAGCGCGCCATCAAGGCCCAGCCGGAGGTTGCGACCGTCTTCTCGCGCACCGGCACGGCTGAGGCGGCGGTGGACCCGATGCCGCCCAATATTTCCGACGCGGTCATCATCCTGAAGGACCGAAAGGATTGGCCCAACCCAGGGCTTGATAAGGAGGATCTGATCGCCCGCATCGAACAGGTCGCCAGCCAGCAGATTGGCAATGTTTTCGAGTTCAGCCAGCCGATTGAACTGCGGTTCAACGAACTGATCTCGGGGGTTCGCACCGATCTGGCCGTCATGGTCTACGGCGACGACTTCGCCACGCTTCAGGCGACGGCGGATCAGGTGGCGGCCAGGCTCAGGGCGACACCGGGTGCGGCGGATGTGCGGGTTGAACAGGCATCGGGTCTGCCCACCCTGACCGTCACTGTCGACCGGTTCGCCGCCGCCAGCTACGGCCTGTCCGCCGCCGACGTGTCCGAGGCCGTCTCGACCGCGATCGGCGGAACCGAGGCGGGCCGCATCTTCGAGGGTGATCGTCGCTTCGACGTGGTGGTTCGCCTGCCTGATGAGGCGCGAAACGATCCCGCCGCGCTCGCGGCCCTGCCCATTGTCTCTGCGACCGGCGTTGTCGTGCCCCTGTCCTCAGTGGCCCGCATCCAGACCGTCGAGGGGCCAAACCAGATCAGCCGAGAGAACGGCAGCCGGCGCATGGTGATTCAGGCGAATGTGCGAGGGCGGGATCTGGGCGGCTTCGTCATGGATGCCCAGAAGTCCGTGTCAGAGGTCGCTTTGCCGGTCGGGTACCGCCTTGATTGGGGAGGGCAGTTCGAGAACCTGCAAAGGGCCGAACAGCGTCTGGGCCTGATCGTCCCCATCGTTTTCGTCTTGATCGGCGTGCTGCTGTTCATGGCGCTCGGGTCATTTGCCGAGGCGGGGCTGGTCTTCGCCTGCGTGCCTTTGGCCCTGGTCGGCGGAGCCCTGGCGCTGCTGTTCAGAGGAATGCCGTTCAGCGTCTCTGCGGCGGTCGGCTTCATTGCCGTGTCGGGCGTCGCGACCTTGAACGGGCTGGTTCTGATGCAGGCGATCCGAGAGCGGTTGCAGGCCGGCCTTCCCCCGACCCGGGCCGCCATCGAAGGAGCGTCCAGCCGATTGCGGGCAGTGCTCACCACGGCTCTGGTCGCCATCGTCGGCTTCATCCCGATGGCTCTGGCGCACGGGGCGGGGGCGGAAGTGCAGAAGCCGCTGGCCACGGTGGTCATCGGCGGACTGCTGACGGCGACGGCCTTGACCCTGCTGGTCCTGCCGACGTTCGCGGCAAGGGCGGTCCGACGGCGTGAGGTCGACGCCATGGAGGGCTGAAATGAAAGGCGAGGGGTGATATCCAGGTCGCCCCTCGCTTGACTTCAGGTGCGGCGGATGGCCTCGAACCCACCCGTGAAGACGGCCTCCATCGCATCACAGATGGCCCCCATTTCGGATGACTTGCACAGTCCGCCCGACAAGGTGTCGATCCGGCCTGTCTGGGCCAGCGACAGGGTCAGGGAGCCGGACAGCAGGTGATAGAACCAGTAGATCTGGCGATGCGGCGTCTCGGGCGAAATGCGCTGCAGCACGCCGATGAAGCGGTGGATCACCGGGTCGAAGTGTTGATGCATTGTGTCGCCCCCCCAGACCGGGGTGTTGTTCACCTGTGCGACCAGGGCCGCGTAGTTCAGCCAGCTAGGGTCGCCATCGAACAGGACGAACAGCGGACGCAGGAAGGCGTCAATGGCTCCTCGGATCGTCATTTTGTCGCCGAACTCAGCCTCGTAGCGATCCAGACTGTCCAGCCGCACCTTGTTCGCCACCTCTGCGCGCCTGCCGAATACGGTGGAGAACAGCCGGGTCTTGTCGTCGAAATAATAGTGCAGCAGAGCCGTGTCGACGCCCGCCTCCATGGCCACGGCCTTCAGGGTGACGCCGTGAAGACCGTCCCGTGCGAACAGGGCCTCGGCGGCGTCCAGAATGCGCGTGGTGGTTTCCTCGCGACGTTGGGCCTTGGGTTTGGGTTGCGGTTTTTCGCGGGGCTTTGCGGCTGTCATCGCGGCATCTTAGCCGGGAACAGGATGCGAAGGCGATCACGTGCGCGCAGCAGCAGGATCAGCACCTTGGCCTTGCGCAGATGATGGTCCAGCGAAGTCTTCCACCAGCCGCGCTTCACCTCGCCGCCCGGCGTGGCGTTGAACACCATCCATTCGTCCTTGACGGGGTTATAGGCGGGCCAGTCGGCGCCCGGCGCGCCGGTCTTGGCGAAGGCGACCCAACGGGCGTGCATGGCGGCGCTTACGGCGCGGTCGGTGTCGGTGGCGGGCGGCGATCCGTCCGGGCGCTGATCAAGCGTCTCGAAGACATGGAAGATTTCGGCGGCATGGGCGGCGCGCTTGACCGTGGCGCGGCGCGCTTCCTCCACATAGTCGAAGGCGTAGAGCCAGGCCTTGGACTTGCGCGGGCGCGCGGCGATCCAACGGGCGGGGGCGGCGAAACCGAAGTCACGGAAGCCCAGACGCACCAGTTCGTTCTTGTCGCCTTCGGCCTCGGGATAGATGGCGGCCAGCTTATCGGTGGGCTTGATGATCTGGCCGAAGCGCTTCAGTCCGCCGCCATAGTTCAGCAGAGAATCTTCACCCGAGTTGGCGCCGATCATCATCGGGACATCTGCGAATTGACCGCTTGCAAAGGCGCTGACGGGGTCCCGGTCCAGCAGGCGCCCGTCGATGACGGGACCAAAGCTGCCTTCCACGGCCATCAGTTGTTGAGCCGTAATCGCACGCAGAGCGGCGGCGTCGGGATTGGTCAGGCCCAGCGCCGTTGCAGCGGCGACACCGCGTTCGATCGCTGTCTTCAGGGGAGCGGCTGGCAACCAGCCACCGCCCGATTGCACGATGGTCTTGTGGAACAGGCCGCGGGCCCGCTTGGCCGTCATCAGAGCCAGGATGTCGAGCCCGCCAGCGGATTCGCCGAAGAGGGTGATGTTGGTCGGATCGCCACCGAAGGCCGCGATGCTGTCACGCACCCATTCAAGAGCCGCGATCTGGTCCAGCAGGCCTTGCTGGCCCAGCGGTTCATGCGCGGGCGCTTCGGCTGACAGGACGGGGTGGGCGAAGAAGCCCAGGTGGCCCAGACGATAGTTGACGCTGACCAGCACCACGCCGTCTCGGGCGAACGCCGAACCGTCATAGAAGGGCAGGGAGCCGGCGCCCATCCGGTTCGAGCCGCCATGCAGCCAGACCATGACCGGAACGGGCGCCGTCGCATCGGCGGGCGCCCAGATGTTCAGCGTCAGGCTGTCTTCGCTGGTCGGTTCCGGCGCGCCGCCGATGGAGACGACGTCGGCGACATCGCTCGGGCCAGCCTGAGGCGGGGCCAGACCGAACGCGGACGCATCGCGCACCCCGTCCCATTTCGGATGCGGTTGTGTCGCCCGCCAGCGCAGATCACCGACCGGCGCGGCGGCGTAGGGAATGCCGCGAAACACATTGGCTGAACCTTCACGACGGCCGCGCAGGTCGCCGCATGGGGTTTTCACGACAGGATGGGCCGTGGCGTCGCTGGTCTGATTCATTGTCCGTCCCTTGCGCGATCTGCGTCGCGCTCGTTCATTTCAGAATGAACAACCGTCGTGCTCCTGTCGAGCCGTTTCGCGGTTCGTCATTCATGAAAGAATGAATGATGTTGACAGCGGGGCCATTCGCGGACCACCGTAGGGTCCAACACATACCAGCGGCGACTGAACGACCGCGCGTGGAGAGGAACGAGAATGGGATACACCAGACATCTGCGTCTGGCGCTGATGAGCAGCGTGTTTGTCGCAGCCCCGCTGTTCGCGGCGCCGGCCTTCGCCCAGACGACCGCTGAACAGGCCGCCAATGTTGACGACATCATCGTCACCGCTCGCCGTCGCGAAGAAACCCTGAAGGACGTGCCCGTCGCCGTCACCGCCGTGACCAGCGAGCGTCTGGAACAGACCGGCGCCGCCGACATCACCACCCTGCAGCAGCAGACCCCGAACGCCACCGTTCAGGTCGCGCGCGGCACCAACTCGACCCTGACGTCCTTCATCCGCGGCGTCGGTCAGCAGGACCCCCTGTGGGGCTTTGAGCCGGGCGTCGGTCTCTATATCGACGATGTCTATGTCGCCCGTCCGCAGGGCGCGGTTCTGGACGTCTTCGACATCGCGCGTCTGGAAGTCCTGCGTGGACCGCAAGGCACCCTGTACGGCCGCAACACCATCGGCGGCGCGATCAAATATGTGACCAAGCGCCTGTCGCAGGAGCAGGAAGCCACGCTGAAGGCCGCCTATGGCAGCTATAATCAGATCGACCTGATCGCCTCGGGCTCGACCCCGCTGAACGACACCCTGCGCATCGGCGGCGCCATCGCCCGCTACACGCGTGATGGTTACGGCAAGAACCTGAACACCGGCGCCGAACACTACAACAAGGACGTCACCGCCGCCCGCGCCAGCGTCGAGTGGACCCCGAACGACAGCCTGTTCTTCCGTCTGGCAGGTGATCTGACCACCGACGAATCGAACGCTCGTCACGGTTATCGGATCGTGGGACCAAGCCCTGACAGCGTCTATGACACGCGCGCCGGCGTGGGTGATGAGGGCTATGTCCGCACGCGTGGCCTGTCGCTGACCGGGGAATGGACCGTTTCCGACGCCGTCACCCTGAAGTCGATCACGGCCTATCGCGACGGCGACACCAAGGGCGACGGCATCGACTTCGACGGTTTGCCGCAGCCGATCCTGGACATCCCCGGCTATTACGGCGACAGCCAGTTTACGCAGGAATTCCAGGTTCTGTTCCAGGGCGCGCGCTGGCAGGGCGTCGCGGGCGTCTTCTACATGGACGCAATGGCCAAGGGTGCATTCGACACCGTCGTTGGTCTGGCGGGCATCACCACCTATACGGGCGGCAAGGTCGACACCAAAAGCTTCGCTGCATTCGCGGACTTCAACTATGATCTGACCGATCAGCTTTCGCTGTCGCTGGGCGGTCGCTGGACGCAGGACAAGAAGAGCGTGACGCAGCTGCGTCAGCTCTATCTGGGCATCCACAGCCCTTATTTCCAAAATCCGAACGCCATTCCGGTCGGCGCGCCCGCGACCAATTACAGCAACTCCGACACCTATTCGGAGTTCACGCCCCGCGTCAGCGCCAGCTACAAGTTCACGCCTGAAATCACCGGCTATGCCTCATACGGCCGCGGCTTCAAGTCGGGCGGCTTTGACATGCGCGGCGACGCCTCGCTGTATCCGGAAACGGTCAACGGCTATCAGCCGGAACTGGTCGACACCTATGAGATCGGCCTGAAGGGCTCGCTGCTGGACCGCCGGGTCAACTTCGCCACCGCCTTCTTCAAGTCGGATTACAAGAACCAGCAGATCACGTCGCAGTTCTACATCCCGCCGACTTCGATCGTCAGTTTTGTTGACAATGCGGGCTCCAGCGAAATCTGGGGTTGGGAACTAGAAGCCAGCGCCCGGATCACCGACAATTTCGTTCCGCGTCTGACCCTGGGTTACCTGGACGCCAAGTTCAACGAGTTCGTCACGTTCAACCCGCTGACGGGCAAGCGCGAGAACTTGGCTGACCAGCGTCATTTCCAGAACACTCCGGATTGGACCGGCGCGGTTGCGCTGCCTTACAGCTTCGACCTGGGCAGCCGTGGGTCGCTGGTGTTCACGCCGACGGCTTCGTATCGCGGTGCGACCCAGATGTTCGAAACGGCGATCCCGCTGCTCGATCAGGGCGCCTACTGGCTGTATGATGCGACCCTGCTGTGGACCGCGCCGGACAGCCGTTACCGCGTCAGTCTGGCTGGTCGCAACCTTGGCGACGAACGCTATCGTGCAGGGGGTTACAACTTCCCCGGCGCCATCACCGGTGATTCCGTGATCGGTTTCTACGGCCCGCCGCGCACCGTCACCCTGACGCTGACGGCCTCGTTCTAAGCCAGAGAATACAAGGGGGAGAGGCTCAAGGCTCCTTCTTCGAACGCCCGCCCTCACCGGCGGGCGTTTTGCGTGAGCGTGCATGGTGTTGCTGAAGGTCGCATTGACCGATCCGGTTTGAAGGCGTCTGATGATCGCTGCACTTAACGCCTGGGATCCGACATGGGCGAGCGAGGAAACCATCACAGAAGCCTGATCCGTCAGACGTTGGATGACCGGGTGGGCGCGGCGCGTTCGGCGCTGGCGGCCTCCTGGCGTCGATCGATGTCTTTGCACGGACTGGACCCAGAGGATCATGGCAAGCCCCAGACGCTGACCGATCAGCAACTGCGTGAGGCCCGTCAGGCGATGGAGCCCATGGCCCAGGCTGCGCAAGGGGTTTTAGATCGTCTTTTCCTGGCGGTCGGGGACACGGGATGCTGCGTCGTGCTGAGCAACGCCGACGGCGTGTTGATCGAGCGGCGCGGTGCGGCGGCCGACGATGAGATATTTCATCGCTGGGGTCTGTGGCCGGGCGCCGTCTGGTCAGAAGCAGCCGAAGGCACGAACGGCATAGGCACGGCCCTGGCCGAGCACCGTCCCCTGACCATTCACCGCGACCAGCATTTTCATACCCGCAATACGGCGCTGAGCTGCACCAGCCACCCGATCCATGATCCGCAGGGGCGGCTGGCGGGCCTGCTGGACGTGTCGTCCTGTCGGGCGGATGCGACGGAGGGAATGCTGGGGCTGATCGCCGCCGCCGTCGCCGACGCCGCGCGCGCCATCGAGGCCCAAACCTTCCGTCATGCCTTCGCCAACGCCCGCATCGTCCTGGCGGGCGATGCCGCTGAACGGAATGCTGCGGCCCTTCTGGCGGTGGACCGGGATGATCTGGTGATTGGCGCGACGCGAGCGGCGCGCCTGGCCTTGTCGATCACCGATGATCGGATTGCTGGACAATTGGCGGCGTCTGAAGTGCTGAACGCCGGGGCTTTTGAGGCGGACCTGCTGGAGGCCGAACGCGGCGCTGTGCGTCGTGCACTGGCCCTGAACAGCGGCAATGTCTCGGCGGCGGCGCGGGCATTGGGCGTCAGTCGTGCGACACTGCATCGCAAGCTGCACCGTCTGGGTCTGAGCGGCGAACCTCACTGACCGGAACCTGTCGCAATCCTGCGACAGGTTTGCGCTGCACCATGACCCGGCCATCTGGCGCCCCTCGCCAAGCAGGCAGACCTTCTGGTCCCAACGACGTCGATAATCGACGCCCGAGGAACACCAGCAGGAGGCTTTGATGACCAAGCCAGAATTCGTCCGCGCCGTGACCCCCAAATACAAGGCGCGCTATGACAACTTCATCGGCGGCCAGTGGGTGGCCCCCGTCAACGGCCGCTATTTTGAGAACACCTCCCCGGTGAACGGCCGCGTCCTGTGCGAAGTCGCACGCTCGGACGCGGCCGACGTCGAGCTGGCGCTGGACGCCGCTCACGCCGCCAAGGACGCCTGGGGCAAGACCAGCCCCGCCCAGCGCGCGTTGATCCTGAACAAGATCGCCGACCGGATCGAAGCCAATCTGCAGGCCGTCGCAGAGGCCGAGACCTGGGACAACGGCAAGCCCGTGCGCGAGACGCTCGCCGCCGACATCCCCTTGGCCATCGACCACTTCCGCTATTTCGCCGGCTGCATCCGCGCGCAGGAAGGCGGCATTTCGGAGTTGGATAACGACACCGTCGCCTATCACTTCCACGAGCCGCTGGGCGTGGTCGGCCAGATCATTCCGTGGAACTTCCCCATCCTCATGGCCGCCTGGAAGGTCGCCCCGGCCTTGGCGGCGGGCAACTGCATCGTGCTGAAGCCTGCGGAACAGACCCCGGCTTCAATCCTGCTGGTGACGGAACTGATTCAGGACCTGCTGCCGCCCGGCGTGCTGAACATCGTGTCCGGCACTGGCGCCGAGGTCGGCCAGCCGCTGGCCACCAATCCGCGCATCGCCAAGATCGCCTTCACCGGCTCGACCGCTGTCGGCCAGAAGATCATGGAATACGCCACCCAGAACATCATCCCCGTGACGCTGGAACTGGGCGGCAAGTCGCCGAACATCTTCTTCAAGGATGTGATGGATCACGACGACGCCTTCTTGGACAAGGCGTTGGAAGGCTTCGCCATGTTCGCGCTGAACCAGGGCGAAGTCTGCACCTGCCCCAGCCGCGCCCTGATCCACGAAGACATCTATGACGCCTTCATCGAGAAGGCGATCGCCCGCGTCGAGGCCATCACGCAGGGCGATCCGCTGGACCCGACCACCATGGTCGGCGCCCAGGCCTCGGACCAGCAGCTGAAGAAAATCCTGTCCTACCTGAAGATCGGCAAGGACGAGGGCGCAGAGGTTCTGACCGGCGGCGATCAGGCCGTGCTGAAGGACGACCTGGCGGGCGGCTACTATGTCAAGCCGACGGTGTTCAAGGGCACCAACGACATGCGTATCTTCCAGGAAGAGATCTTCGGCCCCGTGCTGGCGGTCACCACCTTCAAGACGCTGGAAGAAGCCATCGAGATCGCCAATGACACCGAATACGGCCTGGGCGCCGGCGTGTGGTCGCGCGACATGAACACTGCCTACCGCGCGGGCCGGGCCGTTCAGGCGGGTAGGGTCTGGACCAACTGCTATCACCAGTATCCGGCGCACGCGGCCTTTGGCGGCTACAAGAAGTCAGGCATCGGGCGTGAGAACCACCGCATGATGCTGGATCATTATCAGCAGACCAAGAACCTTCTGGTCAGCTACAGCCCCGACAAACTGGGCTTCTTCTGATCTGAATCAAGGATGACCGCCCCCTGATTGGTCATCCTTGCTCCGCTCTCCATGCGGCGATTCGGAGAGCGTCCCCCGCGGCGGGCGGGCCGATGACCTGCTTTCGGCCCGCCCGCCAACTTCACCTTTCGACCCAAGAGGACTGATCCATGCCCAGGACCATGAAGGCCGCTGTCGTGCGCGAGTTCGGCAAGCCGCTGATCATCGAAGACGTCGCCGTTCCCGAGCCCGGTCCCGGCCAGATTCAGGTCAAGATCGAGGCCTCGGGCGTCTGTCACACCGATCTGCACGCCGCCGAAGGCGACTGGCCGGTCAAGCCCAATCCGCCCTTCATCCCCGGCCATGAAGGCGTCGGCTTCGTCTCCGCCGTGGGGGCAGGCGTGAAACTGGTGAAGGAAGGCGACCGGGTCGGGGTGCCGTGGCTGTATTCCGCCTGCGGTCATTGCAAACACTGCCTAGGCGGCTGGGAAACCCTGTGCCACGAGCAGGACAACACCGGTTACTCGGTCAATGGCGGCTTTGCGGAATACGCCATCGCCGACCCCAACTATGTCGGCCATCTGCCCGCCAACATCGCCTTCACCGAAATCGCCCCGATTCTTTGCGCAGGGGTCACGGTCTATAAGGGGCTGAAGATGACGGAGACGCGGCCCGGCGACTGGGTTGTGATCTCGGGCATCGGCGGTCTGGGCCATGTCGCGGTTCAGTACGCCAAGGCCATGGGCATGAACGTCGCCGCCGTGGACGTGGACGACGCCAAGCTGGATCTGGCCCGGCGTCTGGGTGCGACCGTGACCGTCAACGCCAAGACCTCCAACGACCCGGCCGCCGACATCAAGGCCCAGACGGACGGCGGGGCGCAGGGCGTGCTGGTCACGGCCGTGTCGCCCAAGGCGTTCGAACAGGCGGTCAACATGACCTCGCGCGGCGCGACCATCGCCCTGAACGGCCTGCCCCCCGGCGATTTCCCCCTGTCGATCTTCGACATGGTGTTGAACGGCACAACCGTGCGCGGCTCCATCGTCGGCTCACGTCTGGACCTGCAGGAGGCCCTTCAGTTCGCCGCTGACGAGAAGGTCAAGGCGACGGTCTCGGTCGAACCGCTGGAGAACGTAAACGACATCTTCCAACGGATGCACAAGGGCCAGATCGAAGGCCGCGTGGTCATGACGATCTGACCCTTCGGTCAGGGCTCTCGTTCAGAAAATCTGACGTGATCGTCAGTCCTTCTGGCGTGCGTCAAAGGGCGGCGTTGAATACATGGATGGGGTGCGCCTCCCCGCGCTCATTCTCTACTCAAGGCCGCGCCTGCTATCCCCGGGCGCGGCCTTCTTGTTTTTGGCCGTGAGTCGAACTCAGTCCCGGCCGCCTTTCGCGACCTGTCGTGCATGAACCCTATCAGCGGCTGTCAGGAAACAACGCTCCTCATTCCGTGTGAGAATTTCTACAAGGCGCGCAGGTTTTGAAACGGGCTTCTGATGCGCGTCGCCGCAGATATTCTGTCTCTCATCGGCAATACGCCCTTGATCCGCCTGAACGCCGCCTCAGCGGCGACCGGTTGCGACATCTATGGCAAGGCCGAGTTCCTGAATGCCGGTCAGTCGATCAAGGACCGTACGGCGCTGGGGCTGATCCAGGCGGCGCGCGCGTCAGGAGAATTGAAGCCGGGCGGCACGATCGTCGAGGGCACGGCGGGCAACACCGGCATTGGTCTGGCTATTGTCGGGGCGGCCCTTGGGCATCCGGTCGTCATCGTCATGCCGCGCAGCCAGGCCGAGGAAAAGAAGCAGGCTGTGCGGATGCATGGCGCGCGTCTGGTCGAGGTGGACCCTGCGCCGTTTTCCAGTCCGAACCACTTCGTCCACTTCTCGCGTCGTCTGGCCGCCCAACTGAACGAAAGCGAACCGAACGGCGCCGTCTATGCCGACCAGTTCGACAATCTGGCCAACCGGCACACCCATTACGCCAGCACGGGTCGTGAAATATGGGAGCAGACCGAAGGGCGGATCGATGGTTTTGTCTGCGCGGTCGGCACCGGCGGGACGCTGGCGGGGGTGTCAGCCTATCTGCGTGAGCAGAAGCCCGACGTCACCATTGCTCTGGCCGATCCGCCGGGCGCATCCCTGCACAGTTGGTTCACGCGTGGCGTGCTGGAAAGCTGCGGCTCCTCGGTGACCGAGGGGATCGGGGTCAACCGCATCACCGGCAATCTGGAAGGCCTGACGGTCGATCAGGCCTGGCGGATCGAGGACGAAGAGGCGCTGGCCCTCCTGTTCGATCTGGTGCGCGACGAGGGGCTTAGTCTTGGCCCGTCCAGCGGCGTGAACATCGCCTGCGCGATCCGGCTGGCGCGCGCGCTGGGGCCGGGCAAGACCATCGTCACCGTTCTGTGTGATCCCGGTCAGAGATACGCCGGAAAAATCTATAATCCCGCCTTCCTGCGCTCGCGCGGCATTGCGGTTCCGTCATGGCTGGAGGGCGCATGAGCCAGGACTCCGATCCCCGTAAACTGCCGCCGCTGAATGCGCTAAAGGCGTTCGAGGCTGCGGCCCGCTTGTCCAGCGTCACACTGGCCGCCAAGGAATTGAGCGTCACACCGGGCGCCGTCAGCCAGCAGGTGCGGCTGCTGGAGGATCACGCCGGCGGTCCGCTGGTCCGGCGTGAGGCGGGCGGGCTGGTCCTGACCGAACTGGGCGCGCGGTTGCAGCCGGTGCTGCGTGACGCCTTCGAACATATGAAGCGCGCCGCCGACATCATCTATGGCCCGTCTAGACGGCAGTCCTTGTCGGTCAGCGTGCCGCCGTCCTTCGCCGTGCGCTGGCTGGTGCCCCGCATGGCGCGTTTCTCGGCCCAGCACCCGGAGATCGAGGTCTGGATTTCCGCCGACATGCAGTTGGCCGATGTCGCGGGCGGTCGGGCGGATGTGGCCGTGCGCTATGGTCAGGGCGACTATCCCGGCGTTCGCACCGAAGTATTGGTCGAGGCAGGCGTGATCCCGATCTGCAGCCCCAGCCTGTTGCAGGGACCAAAGCCGCTGCTCACGCCCGCAGACCTGCAACACCACACCCTGATCCATGTCGGCCGCTCGACGCTGGAAGAACCGCGGCCTGATTGGGCGGCATGGTTGGGCTCGCGCAAACTGGACAAGATCGACGCCACTCTGGGGCCGCGTTTCGACCAGACCGCCTTCGCCATCGAGGACGCCGTCCACGGCAGAGGGGTGGCGCTGGCGCCGCGCGCCTTCGTCGCCGCCGATTTGGCGTCCGGCCGCCTGGCCGCGCCTTTTGCGGATGGATACCTGGGCACCGACAACGCCTATCGTCTGATCACCCGGCGTGGAGCTTTGCGGCCTGAGGCCCAGGCCTTTGTGGCTTGGTTGCGGGCCGAGGCGGCGGCGGATTCAACTGTGAAGGATGAACTTTAAGGCCGTACTTGCGTCGCACGCCGCCATCACTCTAGACCGCGCGTCCGCCCAGCCGTTCTTGTCCAGGACCAGCCATGATCCGTCTGCCATGATCCGTCTCGAGGGTGTCACCCGCCGATTCCGCAGCAATGCGGGCGTTCGCATGGCGCTGGATAATGTCGACCTGACTGTCGCGGCGGGAGAGGTGTTCGGCGTGGTCGGCCGTTCAGGGGCGGGTAAGTCGACGTTGGTGAGGACCATCAATCTGCTGGAACGGCCAGACGTCGGTCGTGTCTTCGTGGCGGATCAGGAACTGACGGGCCTGAAGCCCGCGGCGTTGCGCGCCGCGCGTCGCCGCATCGGCGTGATCTTCCAGCACTTCAACCTGCTCCATAGCCGCACCATCCGTGACAACATCGCCTTGCCTCTGGCGCTGGAAGGTCGGCCGCGCGCCGAAATCACCCGCCGCGTCGATGACTTGATCGAACGGCTGGGGCTGGCTGAGCACGCCCGCAAGTATCCGTCGCAACTGTCGGGCGGTCAGAAGCAGCGTGTCGGCATCGCCCGCGCCCTGACCAGCGAGCCGTCCATCCTGCTTTGCGACGAGGCGACCAGCGCGCTGGATCCCGAGACGACTGAGGACATTCTGGCCCTTCTGGATTCGCTGAACCGCGAACTGGGTCTCACTCTTGTGTTGATCACCCACGAGATGGAGGTGGTGCGCCGTGTCTGTGACCGGGTGGCGGTGATGCAGGACGGACGGGTCGTAGAGACCGGCGCCACCGCCGACGTCTTCCTGAATCCCCAGACCGCCGCAACCCGCAGCTTGCTGGCCGAGGGCGAATCCCGCTCCGCCGCCCCACGCCCGACCAGCGGCACGGTGGCGCGCCTGGTGTTTCGGGGGCAGGGGACGTTCGATCCGGTGCTCAGTCGCATCTCACGCGAGACAGGCGTGGATCACGCCATTCTGGCGGGACGCATCGGCCGCTTCCGTGACCAGCCTTATGGTCTGTTGGAGATCGCCTTCCAGGGCGAACATGCCGACATGGCGATCAGCCGCCTGCGGGCCGAGGGTGTCGATGTGGAGGTGTTGTCCTGATGTTCGCCAATATCGACTGGCCCACGATCGCCGAAGCCACGCGCGACACGCTGCTGATGCTGTTCGCGTCGCTGGCCATAACCGTCATTCTGGGGTTGCCGATTGGCGTTGCCCTGTATGCGACAGGCAAGGGGCGGTTGCTGGAGAACCGTATCCTCAATCTGATCCTGTCCTTCATCGTCAATGTGCTGCGGTCCGTGCCCTTCATCATCCTGCTGATCGTCATGCTGCCGGTGACATTGCTGCTTGTCGGGACATCGCTGGGCGTGGCGGGCGCCATTCCGCCGTTGGTCATGGGGGCGGCGCCCTTCTATGCGCGACTGGTCGAGACAGCCCTGCGTGAGGTGGAGCGCGGCATGATCGAGGCGACCCAGGCGATGGGCGGCACGACCTGGCAGATCGTCACCCGCGTCCTGTTGCCAGAGGCCCTGCCGGGCATCCTGGCCGGAGCAACAGTCACCGCTGTTGCTCTGGTCGGCTATACGGCTATGGCGGGCGTGGTCGGGGCGGGAGGCTTGGGCGACCTGGCCATCCGCTTCGGCTACCAACGCTTTCAGACCAATGTCATGGTGGTGACGGTCGTTCTGCTTTTGATAATCGTGCAAATTCTGCAAATGCTCGGCGACCGTTGGGTCGCCCGTGTTTCGCACCGCTAAGTCGAAGGGTTCATCATGCTGCGCCGTACTGTTCTTTTGTCCGCCCTTGCCTTGGCGCTGGCCGCGTGCGGTCAGTCCAAGCCTGCGGGCGAAGGCCCGCTGAAGGTCGGCGCCACCGCAGTGCCGCACGCTGAAATCCTGGAGCAGGTGAAGCCGATCCTGGCGGATCAGGGCATTGATCTGCAGGTCGTGGTCTTCAACGACTATGTCCAGCCGAACACCCAACTGGCCGAGGGGCGGCTGGACGCCAACTACTTCCAGACCAAACCCTATCTCGATGAGTTCAACAAGGCGCGTGGGACCGGTCTGGTCACTGTGGCGGGCGTGCATGTCGAGCCGTTGGGCGCCTATTCCCGTCGTTATAATTCTCTGGCTGAACTGCCTGGGGGCGGTGAGATCGCCCTGCCCAACGACGCTTCAAACACCGGCCGCTCGCTGCTTCTTCTGCAGAATGCTGGCCTGATCACCCTGCGCAAGGGACAGGACCCGTTGCAGACCGTCGCCGACATCTCAGGCAACCCCAAGGCATTCAAGTTCCGCGAACTGGAGGCCGCCACCCTGCCGCGTGTTCTGGATCAGGTGGCGCTGGCCGTCATCAACACCAACTATGCGCTGGACGCCCAGCTTAGCCCGCGCAACGACGCCCTGGCGCTGGAGGACGGCGACAGCCCCTATGTGAACTATCTGGTGACGCGCCCGGACAATCGTGACGATCCGCGCATCAAGGCCCTGGCCGCCGCCCTGACCAGCCAGCAGATCAAGGACTATATCAACCGAACCTATGAGGGCGCGGTCGTCCCGGCCAAGTAAGGGAAAGGGGCTGGAATAGCGTCGCTCTGCACAAAAAGGTTGTGTGACGCAAAAACGCCGTGTCTGACCTCTAGGCGATGCGTTCAAGTAGAGGAGCTTACATGGCTGCGATTCCCGATCACCCTAACGACGATGGCTCATGGGCGCGTCTGGAAGGACGCGAAGGCTTTGCATTATGGCGCCGTCAGCGCGTGACCTTCGCGCCGATCACGATGTTCTATGTCGTCGCGCCGCCCCGGCAGTCCGAAATCCTCTATGACGAGGAAAAGGCCCGCGCCCGCTACGAGCAGTTGATCGAACAGGCCGAGGCGGCGGACGCCGCCCGCCGCGCCGCAGCCGCTACGTCCGACAAGCTCTGATATCTGAAAGGCCCACCCCGCGCTGATCGCGAGGTGGGCTTTTCCTTGCGGCCCGAGGCGTTGGGCCCGCCGCACCAGAAACCTTTCATTTCGGACTGCACGCCGCGTGACATGGCCGCGGCGTGGTTTCGCGCGTCGGTCAGCGACGGCGCGGCGTCAACCTGCCCAATTTGCAAAGTTGCAAAATTACGCTTTCGCAAAACGGCGAAGCTGGATAGAAGCCGCCGACCAATCGTGGGGAGTAGTGAAATGGCGCGACGCACAGTCTTGATGGCGACGGCGGGTCTGGCCTGGATGGCGTGGACCACAGGCGTTCAGGCTCAGGCGTCGACGGCCCGTATCGACGATGTCGTCGTCACTGGATCGCGCATCGCGGGCGGGGATCGTATTGCGCCTGTGGAGACCGTAGGGCGCGAGACCCTGTCGGCGGCGGGCGTGTCCGACACGTCCGAGCTGCTGGGATTGATCACCGCCAACTCAGGCTCTGAGGCGCGGGTCGATCAACTGAACCAGCCGCAAAGCTCTGGTACGGCCCAGTTCAATTTGCGCAATCTGGGCCTGGGCTCGACCCTGGTGCTGGTCGACGGCCAGCGCTGGACCAGCAGCGCGGTGGTCGCCACCGACGGCTCGGCCTTCGTCGACATCAATGCGCTGGTCCCGATGATCGCGCTGAAGCGGGTCGAGGTGGTCAAGGACGGCGCTTCGGCCGTCTATGGTTCGGACGCGGTGGCCGGAGTGGTCAATTTCATCACCCGTCATGCGGCCCGCCCGGAAGTCAGCGCCAAATACGGCCTCGCCGATGGGTCAGAAGAGAGCGTCATCGAGGCCATCGGCGGGTTCGACCTGCTGGACGGTGAGCTGACGCTGGCGGCCTCGCATTTCCACCGTTCGGCCCTGGGGTCGGACGAGCGCGACTTCACCCAGGCCGAGCGTTATGGACGCGCCGGATGGACCGCCGTGACCAGCTATGGCCAGCCCGGCTCCTATTTCCGCCCCAGCAAGAACGCCTATGCGCCCGACCCGGATTGCGGCAACCCGGCCTTTGGCAAGGCGTACAGAAACTCGGCGTCCGACAGTTTCTGCCGCCTGGATTATTCCGACTTCTTCGACCTGATCCCCGAGGAGACACGGACGCAGCTGTTCGCCGACTATCGACGCCCGATGGGCGACATGAACCTGTCGCTTCAGGCGGCCTGGTCCTCGACCGAGACCGAGGCGCGGCTGACGCCGTCCCTGCCGATCCTGGCGCAGGCCCTGACGGTTCCGGCCTCGCACCCCGACAATCCGTTCGGCGAGGACGTGCTGTTCCGCGGGCGTCTTTTGGGCGCGGAGGCCGGTGCCATGCGGTCGCAGTTCGGATACCAGACCTGGCGTCTGGCCGCCGGTCTGGACGGGGCCTTCGCCAACGGCTGGACCTGGGCGCTGGGCGCGACCGCCAGCCGTCAGCACGTCGCCTATGACAAGCCCGATGTGATCGGCAGCGCGCTTCAGAACGCGTTGAAAGGGCTGGGCGGCGCGGGCTGCAATCCAGCGACGGGCGCCCCCGGCGTCGGCGGGTGCCAGTATTTCAACCCGTTCGGCAGCGCCTGGCTGGGTACGGGCGCCACCAACAGCGCCGCCCTGATCGACAGTCTGACCGGCAATGTCGGCCTGCGCGGCGCATCCGGCCTGATCACGCTGGACGCCTCCACAAGCGGACAGGCGTTTGCCTGGAGCGGAGGTTCGGTCGATGTCGCCGTCGGCGCCCAGTATCGCCGCAGCACCTTCCGTCATGACTGGAGCGATCTGGCCAACTCGGGCGATCTGTTGACCTCGGGCTATTCGCCGGACTTTTCCGGCGATCAGGAGGCGCTGGCGGCCTTCGCCGAGGTGCGCGTTCACCTGGGCGACCGGATCGAGGCGCAACTGGCCGGGCGCTATGAGACCTATGACGGCGATCAGGGGCGGTTCAGCCCCAAGGCGGCGATCCGCTGGGACGTGACGGATGCGCTGGCCCTGCGCGCCTCGTGGGGGCAGGGCTTCCGGGCGCCGTCCGTCTATGCCCTGTCCGGCGCCCAGGCGTCGCAGCCGTCGGTGTTCGACCGGGGCGCCTTCGTCTTCGTCAACACCCTGACGTCGGGCGATGCGAACCTGAAACCCGAGAAGTCTGAAAGCTTCAGCCTGGGCGCGCTATGGCGGCCTCTTCAGGGGCTGGAGCTGGGCGTGGACGCCTGGCGCTTCGATTACACCGATCTGGTGGTCAAACAGCCCGCACAGGCCGTCATCAATCAGGCGGCGGCGGATGCGGCCGCGGGCCTGACCGGCACGGATGCCCAGAAGCGCGTGACGCGCGCGCCCAACGGCGCCCTGACCTTCGTGCAGCTCAATTTCGCCAATGCTTCGGCCATCGAGACGCAAGGCGTGGATCTGTCAGCCCGCTATGGCCATGACCTGTGGGGCGGGCGGGGGACGGCCTCGGCGACCTGGACCTATGTCGACAGCTACGACATCCGCCTGAATGCGGGTTCGGCCAAGGTGTCGGGCGTCGGATCGACCAATCTGAACAACATCGGCCGGTCCCTGCCGCGCAATCGCGGGGAGTTCGCCCTAGGCTGGAGCAACGGGGCCAATGCGGTCACCGCGCTGGTCCACTACACCGCCGGATACCAGAACGACCGCAGCGGCATCACCGACCCGAACATCGCCAGCCAGACGACGGCGGACCTGCTCTACACCCGCACCATCGGCGCCGATCTCGATCTGGCGCTGGGCGTGATCAACATCACCGACGAGGACCCGCCGCTGGCCCAATTCGCCCTGGGCTACGATCCCGTGGTCGCCGACCCGCGCGGGCGCGTCTTCAGCCTGGGGCTGACGAAGCGGTTTTAAGGCGCTAGGGCTAATTGACATTCAACCCCAAACCGTCATTCCGGGGCGTCCGTAGGACGAACCCGGAACCCACGAGGCGCGCATCCAGCATCAAACGCCTTCAGCGAAGCGACTGTGCGCCTGGGTTCCGGGTTCTTCGCTTCGCTTAGCCCCGGAATGACGAATTAAGAGAGCAGCGTGCTGAATGTCGATTGAACCTACGCAGCCGTGCATGATCACCCTGTACGGCATCCCGAACTGCGACACGGTCAAGAAGGCGCGGGTCTGGCTGGACCAGCACGGCGTCGATTACGTCTTCCATGACTACAAGAAGGCGGGCGTGGATGCCGGACTGCTGGGCCAGTGGATCGACGAGCATGGGTGGGAGACGGTGTTGAACCGCGCCGGGACCACGTTCAAGAAACTGCCGGATGCGGACAAAGTCGATATCGACAAGTCCAAGGCCATCGCCCTGATGGTCGCGCAGCCGTCGATGATCAAACGCCCTGTGCTGGACCTTGGCGAGCGTCGTCTGGTGGGTTTCAAGCCGGATGTTTACGCCGCCGCCTTTGCATAGGCGGAAAGCTCGGGCTGAAGATCAGCCCTGAACCTCTGTTTCGGGGCGGTCGTGGCCGTCGGCGCTTTCGGTCACCCACTGGCCGCCAGCCGTTTCGTATTCGATGACGGCGTTCTGGTCCGGGACCTTCTGTTCGCGGGCGGCGCGCACAGCGGCCCCTCGCGCGGCCTCGTGGGTGGGGAAGGTCTCTGAATAGGTGCCGTCGAGCCTATAGGCCCAGCCGCCGTCATGTTCGACGACGCGATAGGTGATGTGGGCCACGGGGCAACTCCTGAAAGAGGCGGGTCGCCCCGCCTGAATGGGTGATAAACACACGAGGCGCGGCTTGGGTTGCCGCCGTTCGGACCTTACGAAGATTTCACATAGGATTTCGCATCTGTAGGGCCGGGTCGCAGCCTCTTGTGATCAGAAGGCCGCCGCAGCAGGCTGGCCGCAAGGGTTCAAGAAGGTTACGCACCATGGAAGACTTCATTCCGATCTTCGCCATCTTCGCCATCTTCGGCACGATCACGGCCATCGTCTTCGGTCCCATCTTCCTGAAATATCGGGAGAAGCGCGACATGCAGGAGACCATCCGTCACGCGGTGGACAAGGGTCAGCCTTTGCCCGCGGAACTGATCGACGCCATGACCAAGGATGTGCAGAAGGCTTTGCCGTCGCGAACCAAGGATATTCGCCGGGGCATCATCTGGCTGGCGGTCGGCATCGGTCTGGCGGCGTTTGGCGTCGTCAGCGAGATGGGCGGCAATTGGAACGGGAATTTCGACAACGGCCTTTTGGGCGTCGCCTGCATCCCCGCGACGATTGGTCTGGCCTTCATCGTCCTGAGCTTCTTCAACCCCCAGAAGGACTGACGGGACCGATCGAGGGCAACCGTCATGAAGCAGTCTCTTCGAGAGATGCACGACGTCGAACTGGCCGCCCAGGCGGCGGCCGGTGGGCGGCGGGAGTATGGGGAACTGGTCCGCCGACATGGCTCGGCGGTCCGGGGGCTGCTGCGTCGCATGGGCGCCGCGCCGTCTCTGGCCGACGATGTGGCGCAGGACGCCTTTCTGCAGGGCTTCCAGCGCTGTTCGGAGTTCCGGGGGCAGGGGACTTTCGCCGGATGGATCAAGAAGATCGCCGCGCGCCTGTACCTGAAGCGCGTCGCGCGGGAGGCCCGCTATGTCGAGGAGATCGAGACCGACGACGCTCAGATCAGCGTCGACAAGGCGGGCCTGATGGACCTGGACGAGGCCTTGAAGACCTTGAACGAAACCGAACGGGTCTGCGTTACGCTGTGCCACGGCGCGGGGATGGCGCATCCGGAAATCGCGGCGGCCATGAACCTGCCGCTCGGAACGGTGAAATCCCATGTCAAACGTGGTCTGGATAAACTCCGCGCCCGGCTATCACCGGCGCCGGCATCTGGCGGGAGGTCGACCCATGTCGGTTGATGAGTACGATCCGATGATCGAGCGGCTGTTCTCAAAGACGACGCCTCTGCCCGACGAAGCCCTGTTCGCCGCTGAACTGGCGGTCCGAATGGAGAAGAGGTCACGCTGGCGGGCGCTGGCCCTGACGGCGGCAGGATTGGGGGGCGGCGTGGTCGCTGTGCGCGAAGTCGTGCAGTTCAACGTCGAGGGCGGGGCGCATCAGGCGGCTGACCTGTCGGACAGCGTGCGGGCCGTCGCGGCGACGGCTCAGGGTGTGACCCAAAACAGTCTGGATGGGCTGGGCATCGGCTCATTCGATCTGATGAGCGGCTCTGGCATGATGGCGTTCTGGATCGTGGCAGGGGCGCTGTTCGCGCTTCTGGCGGCGGGCGCGGTCAAGCTGTCGCAGGACGTCTGAGCGTGACTCCACCGGCGGGTGCGCCTATCTGACCGCAGTTCAGTCAGGAGGCCCGCCGGATGTCCGCGCAAACCCAAGAGACCGTCAAACGCATCACAGTGCCAGAGATCGCCGCCCGCAAACGTGGCGAGCCGATCGTCTGTCTGACGGCCTATGACGCGCCGATGGCGGGGCTGCTGGATGCGCATTGTGACGTGCTGCTGGTCGGCGACAGCCTGGGCATGGTGGTGCATGGCCTGCCCAACACCGTCAGCGTCACTCTGGACATGATGATCCTGCACGGCCAGGCGGTCATGCGAGGATCGCGCCGCGCCATGGTCGTCGTCGATCTTCCATTCGGGTCTTACGAGGCCAGCAAGGAGGCCGCTTACGCCGCCAGCGTGCGGGTGATGCAGGAAACCGGCGCCCAGGCGGTGAAGCTGGAGACCGGCGTCGAGATGGCCGAAACCGTCGCCTTTCTGGTCAAGCGCGGCATTCCGGTCATGGGCCATATCGGTCTGCGCCCGCAGGCGGTGCTGGCGGAGGGCGGGTTCAAGGCCAAGGGCCGCACCGACGCTGAACGCGAGCGTGTCATGGCTGAGGCCGTCGCCATCAGCGAGGCGGGCGCCTTCTGCATCGTCATCGAGGGCGTCGCCGAATCACTGGCGCGTGAAATCACCGAGGCCATCGACACCCCCACGATCGGCATCGGGGCCTCCGCAGCCTGCGACGGTCAGGTTCTGGTGATCACGGACATTTTGGGCCTTTTCGACTGGGCGCCCAAGTTCGTGCGCAAATACGCCGATCTGCGCACGGAAATCGACCGCGCGGCCGCTTCATTCGCCTCAGACGTCCGCGCCCGCCGTTTTCCTGCCGAAGTCGAGACCTACTTCTCGAAAAAACCGGCTTCGTCGTAATGGGTTCGTTGCGGGCGGAGAGACGACCCTCTAGGGTCCGCCCCGGTTTGCTTTAGAGAATTTTGGGGCTGCATATCCGTGGTTGATGTCTTCGAGCAGGTCGAGGAGGAGCTTCGCTCCGACAAGTTGAAGCGCCTGGCCCGCACCTGGCTGCCCGTTGCGGCGGTTGCTTTGGTCGTTGCGCTGATCGGCGCGCTGGGTTGGTGGGGCTGGGACAGCTACAACACCAGCCGCGCCGCCAAGGGTGCGGCGGCCTATGACCGCGGCATGGAAGCCCTGCGTGAAGAAAAGCCCATGGACGCCCGCGCGGCCTTCGAAGAGGCGGTGAACGCCGGCAACGGCGCCTATAAGTCGCTGGCCCTGCAGCAGCAGGCCGGTCTGGCCGTCAGCGCCAACAAGTTCCCCGACGCCGTTCGGCTGTTTGATGAGGCCGCCAAGGCGTCGAAGGACCCGATCCTGTCGGACCCGCCCGCCCTGAAGGCCGCCTTCCTTCTGATGGACACAGCGCCGCTGGAAGAGATCGAAAAGCGCCTGACGCCGCTGACGGATGACAAGCGCCCGCTGCACGCCTTCGCTCAGGAAGCCCTGGCCCTGGCCCGCCTGCAGCATGGCAAGGTCAAGGAAGCCCGTGAGGCTTTTGTTCTGCTGCAGCTGGGCCAGAACGTGCCTGACGACGTGCGCCAACGCGCCAGCGCCGCCATTGAAGCGATTGATGCTGGCACCGCAGCCAATCTGAAGGCTATCATTGACGCAGCGAACAAGGCGCCTGCCGCCCCCATCGCCGCCCCGACGCAGAGCCCGGCTCTGGTCGGCCCCGCCCAACAGTGACGACCGTTTACAGGACGCCCCAGATGAACCGAGTTCTGAAAGTCGCGCTGGTCTGCGGCGTCGCGGCCACGATGGCGTCGTGCGGCACTGTCAGCCGCAATCTGCCCTTCGGTCTGGGCGGCAAGAAGGATGCGGGTTCGACCGCCAGCGAAGGTCAGCGCATTTCGGTGCTGGAGTTCGAACAGCAGCTGGCGCCGTCGGCGGCCCTGTCAGGGCGCGACTTCTTCCTGCCGGGCCCGCAGGCTGTCACCGCCTGGACCCAACCCGGCGGCACGACCGAAAACCTGGTCGAACACGTCATCGCCGCGCCGAACTTCCAGATCGCGTGGAAGCGCAGCATCGGCTCCGGTTCGGCCCATGTCGGCAATGTCATGGCTCCGATCGTGGCCGCCGACGGCAAGATCTTCGTGCTCGATGGCGAATCCACCGTTTCCGCCGTGTCCGCGGACACCGGCGAAGTGCTGTGGAAGACCAACGTCAAGGACAGCGAACGCGACCGCAACGGCGGTTTCGGCGGCGGGGTCGCAGTCGGCAACGGCAAGGTCTATGTCGCCTCGGGCTACCGTTCCATGTCGGCGCTGGACGTCAATACAGGGGCCAAGGTCTGGACCCAGAACGTCGATGCACCGATCCACGGCGCCCCGACCGTCGCCGGCAACCGCGTCTATGTCGTGGACGTGGACAGCCAGTTGTTCGCCTTTGACGCCACGACCGGCGCGCAGGACTGGACCTATCGCGGCATCGGCGAGCCCGCGCATGTCATGCGCGCCTCCAGCCCAGCCGTCAGCGGCAACACGGTGGTTGCGCCCTTTGCTTCGGGCCAGCTTGTCGCGCTCAGCGCCCTGAACGGTCAGGCCGTGTGGGAAGAAACCCTGTCGCGCACCAGCCGCACCAGCGCCCTGTCGGAGGTTCGCGACATCGCGGGCCGCCCGGTCATCAGCCGCGCCATGGTGTACGGCGTCAGCCACTCCGGCGTTCTGTCCGCGACGGACCTGCGTTCGGGCCAGCCCAAGTGGCAGTTGCCGGTCGTGGGCGTCAACGCGCCGCTGCCGGTCGGCGACGTGGTCTATGTGGTGTCCAAGTCGGGCGAGCTGATCACCGTCAATCGCGACACGGGCCAGGTCTATTGGACGCGCCAGCTGAATGAAGGCCGCGAGCGCAAGGAAGGCGGCTTCCTGACCATCGGACGTCGCACCATCACGCCGCAGTGGTCCGGCCCTCTGCTGGCCTCGAACCGTCTGGTCATGGTCAACTCGTACGGAGAGGCTGTCGCCTTCGATCCGAAGACGGGTGTGGCGCAGACGACCTTGAAGTTGGGGGCGCCAGCCTATATCGCTCCCGCCGCCTATAATGGCGCGCTCTATGTGCTGACCGACAATGGTCAGTTGATCTGCATCCGCTGATTTTCAGCCCGAACTAAGCTAGAAAGCCGACATGGCTCTGAAGGTCGCCATCGTCGGCCGCCCCAATGTGGGCAAGTCGACCCTGTTCAACCGCCTCGTCGGCAAGCGTTTGGCGCTCGTCGACGATCGCCCCGGCGTGACCCGCGACCGGCGCTACGCCGACGGCAACATCGGCGACATGGACCTGACGCTGATCGACACGGCCGGCTACGAGGATGTCACCGACGACAGCCTGGAAGCCCGGATGCGCGAGCAGACCGAGGCCGCGCTGGACGACGCCGAACTGGTCATGTTCATGATGGACGCGCGCGAGGGCGTGACGTCGCTGGACCGGATTTTCGCAGAGCGTCTGCGCAAGGTGCACAAGCCGATCATTCTGCTGGCCAACAAGTCCGAAAGCCGCGAAAGCGGCGGCGGCGTAGGCGAGGCGCACGCCCTGGGTTTTGGCGAACCCGTCGCCATCTCGGCCGAGCACGGCGAGGGGATGGCCGATCTGTACGCCGCCATCGTCGCGGCCTCGCAGGACATCTTCGTCGAGGAGATCGACGAGCCGGACAAGCCGATCCGCATCGCCGTCATCGGCCGCCCGAACGCGGGCAAGTCGACTCTGATCAACCGGCTGATCGGCGACGACCGCCTGCTGACCGGGCCGGAAGCGGGCATCACCCGCGATTCCATTTCGGTCGACTGGCAGTTCGAAGGCAAGAACATCCGCCTGGTCGATACGGCCGGCATGCGTCGCAAGGCGCGCGTGCAGGAGAAGCTGGAGAAGCTGTCGGTCGCCGACACGATCCGGGCCATCACCTTCGCCGAAGTCGTCATCCTGATGATGGACAAGGACGACGCCTTCGACACCCAGGACCTGCAACTGGCCGACCTGGTCGAGCGCGAGGGCCGCGCCCTGGTCTATGTCGCGTCCAAATGGGACCTGGAGGATGAGCCCCAGGCGCGCATGGCCAAGCTGAAGGGCATGGCCGAGGACAAGCTGCCGCAACTGAAGGGTTCGCCCTTCGTGGCCCTGTCGTCGCATTCCGGTCGTGGGGTCGAACGGCTGATGCCGGCCGTGCTTCAGGCCTATGACACCTGGTCGGTCAAGGTGAAGACCAAGGATCTGAACACCTGGCTGTCGATGGCGACCCAGCGGCACCCGCCCCCCGCCGTGGACGGCAAGCGGATCAAGCCGAAATACATCGCCCAGACCAAGGCCCGCCCGCCGACCTTCGTGCTGATGGCCAACCGCGCCGAGTCGATGCCGGAGCATTACAAACGCTACCTGGTCAACTCGATCCGCGAGAGCTTCGACCTGCCGGGCACGCCGATCCGCCTGAACGTCAAGTCCAGCGGCGTGAACCCCTATGCCGAGGGCGGCGCCAAGTCCGGGCCGGAACGCTACAAGGGCGACGCCAAGACTGCACCGCGCCGGGTCAAGAAGGCCGAGAAGGAAGAGGCTCTGTCCAAACTGCCCGGCAAGGCGCTGGAGCAGAAGAAGACCCGCAAGGCCCAGCCCAAGGTCCTCGGCGGCCTGAAATCCAGCGCATCCAAAAAGGCCGGTTCGTCCGTTGCGGTCCAGAAGGGCGCACGCGGCGGCGCGCGACAAGTCTCGCGTTCAGGGCGTGTTCGTACCGGCCAGAAGGGCGGCGCGAAGAAGTGACGGCGTGACTGACGCGGTCGTCTCCATCCTGCCTGATCGGCCGACTTCGCGTTGGCTGATCGTGGACGAGCAGGGGCGGGTGCTGCTGTTTCGGTTTGACTATGCCGACGGGCCGCTGGCCGGGACCGCCTTCTGGGCGACGCCCGGCGGCGGCTGCGAACCCGGCGAAACCTATGAGGACGCTGCTTGTCGCGAATTGTTCGAGGAGACCGGACTGAAAGTCGACGACCCCGGTCCGCAGGTGGCCCGCGTCCGCGTCAGTTTCCGCCTGCCCGACGGACGAATGGCGGACGTGGACCAGCGATTCTTCCTGTTGCGGACCGAGGCGTTCGACCTGTCTCCGCTGGGCTGGACCGAGGATGAACGGCGGGTTCTGGTCGACCATCGCTGGTGGGATGTAGCCGCGCTGCGCACATCGGCTGAGACGGTCTGGCCC
The DNA here is from genome assembly GCA_963522565.1 of uncultured Brevundimonas sp. Classification (GTDB taxonomy): domain Bacteria; phylum Pseudomonadota; class Alphaproteobacteria; order Caulobacterales; family Caulobacteraceae; genus Brevundimonas. The sequence continues at coordinate 288,277 of CAUQZC010000003.1, forward strand.
GAGGGACTGGCGGATATGTTGGAAAGTCTCGATCAGAACGATTGAGACGGCCGGGAGAGCGACGTCGGGGGCTTTCGCCCCAGTCGCTCCAGAACCGCATCGCGATAGGTGCGGCTGACGATCAGTGCGGCGCCGCTCGCCATCGTCAGCCGCCATGATCCGTCCGACAAGGGATCGACGTGATCGACCCGCGCCAGGTTGATCAGGCTGGAGCGATGGATGCGCGTGAACAGGCGCGGGTCCAGCCGTGTCTCCATGGCCTGAAGGGTGTCGCGAACCAGACCTTCGCGCCCCTGCCAGTGGACCACGACATAGTTGCCGGCCGAGGCCAGCCATTCGATGTCGCCGACGGCCACCGGGGCGCGGGCGCGGCCGGTGGCGACCAGCAGGCGTTGACCCTGTTCGCCTTCGACGGCGCGCGCGGTCGCCAGGGCGGCGGTCAGGATGCGAATCTGGTCATGCGCCTCCCGCGTCCTGACCCAGGCGACGGCGGCGAAGCTCGCGGCGACGAGGGCGGTATAGAGCAGGATGACGACCGGCAGCCGGTCGATGGTGCGGGATACCCCCTCGGCCCAGGTCCATTCGCGGTTCAGGAAGGCCAGGTCCGTACTGGCGTTCAGCAGGGCGATCAGGGACGCCAGGGCCGGCATGGCGGCCGCCAGAACGCCGGCTGCCCGCCACCCGGCGCCGAACCGCCTGAGCATGGCCCAGATCAGCAGGGCCACGCCCAGCCAGGGGGCATAGGACAGGGTCGCCCAGGCCAGGGCGGACGGGATCGAAAGCGCGGGCCAGGATCGTCGCAGATACCAACTCACGCTGACCACCGTTGCGGTGAAACTGTAGGCGGCGAACACGCCCACGACCACGCGTACGGGGGCACGGCCTAGCCGATGCAAGAGACCGCCCGGCGCTTGCGGATCAGCTTTGTCGTAATCCAGCCGACGATCAGACATTGGAACAGGACGGTCGGCCAGAGCTGGCTCCAAGGGGCGGGCAGGGCGGTCAGGAAATTGCCGGAAAAGGCGCTCAATACCGCAGAATAGGCTCCCAGCATCTTCGCCAGATGCTCATAGGTCCATAGGTCCGTCGAAAAGGGCCAGGATTGTGGGGCGCTGAACCGCCAGACATCCCATGCCCCCACGGACAGGGCGCTGAAGGCCAGGGCGGCCGAGACCGTCGTCGGCCCGTCCGACCGCCCTGTCGCCAGCAGGAGCAGAACCCACAGGCCAACGGTCATCACCCCCAAAGTCGCCGCCCAATCCAGCGGACGGGCCCGGTCCTTGACCCGCAGGTCCGGGCGCTTGCGTCGCAGCACCCGCACGCCAGAGAACAGATAAAGGCTGGCGGTGGCGGACAGGGCCAGGAAATAGGTGTTGAACCGCAGCACCGTCATCGCCCAGGCGCAGATCAGTAGGACGGTCATGAGGACCGTGAACAGGCGTCCCCAAATCCTGTGGGCGCGAGATCCCTTGCGGGTGACGATGGGCACGACGCCGACCAGAACGGCGGCGAGGCCGGTCGCGATGTGGACGATCAGGAAGGGCAGGATCAGGGTCATGGAGCCCGCCGTGCCTGAGCTGGGCCAGCGGCGCCATCGTTCGGGGACGAACGGCGGCGGGCAGGGACGTAATCCTCAGATCAGGGCTTCGACCGATGGGCCGGACCGCCAGTCCTGGAACTTGATCGTCAGCGGCGGCGCGGCGTCCGCGCGCGCCAGGTCCACGATCAAGGGGCCGATCTCGGACGGATGGGGCAGGACCGACGGGTCTTCGCCCGGATAGGCCTGGGCGCGCATGGCCGTGCGCATCCGGCCCGGATCGACGATGCAGGCGCGGACCGGTGTGCTCTCGATCTCGTCGGCCCAGGCCTTCACCAGGGCTTCGGCGCCGGCCTTGGTCGCGGCGTACATGCCCCAGAAGGCGCGCGGGTTCGCCGCCACGCTGGTGGTGAAGTGAATGGCGCGGCCGGCGTCAGAGGCGCGCAACAGCGGCTCCAGCGACCGGATCAGGCGATACACGGCGGTGAAATTGGTCTTCTCGACCTTGGCGAACTCGCGCGGGTCGGCGTGGGACACCGGCGTCAGACCCGAGGGCCCCATGGTCGCGGCGGCGTGGACCCACACGTCCAGCTTCTTGAAACGCTCGAAGATGGCGCCGCCCAGACGGTCGATGGCCCCGCCGTCCACGAGGTCGAAGGGAATCAAGGTCGCATGACAGCTGGTGGCGGCGAAGATGGCGTCGTCCAGCTCCTCCAGGCCGCCCTGGGTGCGAGCGGTCGCGATGACGTGCGCCCCCGCCTTGGCCAGCGCCAGCGCGCTTTCATAGCCGATGCCGCGCGAGGCGCCGACGATGAGGGCGATACGGTCGTTCAGGGGAAGATCGGACATAGGGCCTGATAGCGCGGCCTTGACCGTAAGGCCAAGCGCCGCGCGTGCGTCAGGTTCGCTTTATGCGCTGACCAGCAGGGAAAGCTGTTTGGCGCCGAACTCGCGGCCGCCTTCTTCGATCTCGCGATCCAGCAGGCGGGTGGGGTAGTCGCCGGTGAAATAGTGGTCGGTGAACTGGGGCGCAGCGTTGTTGCGGCCGGTTTCGCCCATGGCGCGATAAAGGCCGTCGATGGACAGGAAGCCCAGCGAATCGACTTCCAGCATCTCGCGCATTTCCTCAAGCGTCTTGTTCGCCGCCAACAGCTGGGCGCGCTCGGGCATGTCGATGCCGTAGAAGTCGGGATACAGAATCTGCGGGCTGGCCGAACGCAGGTGAACTTCGGCGGCGCCGGCGGCGCGCACGGCGCGGACCAGTTTCAGCGAGGTGGTGCCGCGCACGATGGAATCGTCGATCAGCACGACCCGCTTGCCCTCCAGCGCCGCCTTGTTGGGGCTGTGCTTCATGCGCACGCCTTTCTGACGGGCGCCCTGGCTGGGCTGGATGAAGGTGCGGCCCAGATAGTGGCTGCGGATGATGCCCATTTCGTAGGGGATGCCGCTTTCCTGAGCATAGCCCAAGGCTGCGGGCACGCCTGAGTCGGGGACCGGCACGACGATATCGGCCTCGACGCCCAGTTCGCGGGCCAGGCCGCGGCCCATCTCCTTTCTGACCTCATAGACCGAGCGGCCGTTCACGACCGAATCCGGGCGTGAGAAATAGACGTATTCGAACAGGCAGGGGCGGGCGGTGCGGGCGGGGAAGGGTTTCATCGACCGCAGGCCGTTCTCGTCGATGACGACGACTTCGCCATGTTCGACATCGCGCACGAAGGTGGCGCCCATCATGTCCAGGGCGCAGGTTTCGGACGCCAGCACCCAGGCCTCGCCGATCTGGCCCAGCACCAGCGGGCGGATGCCCAGCGGGTCACGCGCGCCGATCATCTTGTAGCGGGTCTGGGCGACCAGGGCGTAGCCGCCCTCGATACGCGCCAGGGCGTCGATGAAGCGGTCGACGATCTTGGCCTTACGGCTGCGGGCGATCAGGTGAAGGATGACTTCCGAATCCGATGTCGACTGGAAGATGGCCCCTTCGCTGACCAGTTGGTTGTGCAGGAATTTGAAGTTGGTCAGGTTGCCGTTGTGCGCCAGGGCGATGCCGCCCTGATCCAGGTCGGCGAACATCGGCTGGATGTTGCGCAGGAAGCTGCCGCCTGCGGTGGAGTAGCGCGTATGGCCGACAGCCGCATTGCCCGGCATTCGTTTGGGCAGGTCGGCGCCGCCGAAGGCTTCGCCCACCAGGCCCTGATGACGCTCGGTGTAGAAGCGCTCTTCCTTGATGCTGGCGATGCCGCAGGCTTCCTGGCCGCGATGCTGTAGGGCGTGCAGGCCCAGCGCGACTATGGCCGAGCCTTCGTCCTCGTCCGCGCCCCAGACGCCGCAGACGCCGCATTCAAGGCGCAGCTGGTCATCCTCCGGCTCACGCCAGTGTTCGCGGTGGACGACGGGATCGGCGATATGATGGCGCATCGCAGGGCTCCGATGACCGGGGAGACTTTAAGGGGCGGCTTCGCGGCGCGAGTTAGGCTCTGATTGCGTCTGGGGCAAGGCTTCGTCGTCCGAAAACCCCCTGCGTACGGACGAATCGACCACGGGCGTGATCGCATCGGCGCCCTTGCCGATCCCCGGCAGGATGATCTGGATGGCGCGGGCGCCCAGGGCGCTGACCTTGTAGAGTGTCGCCTGCGACAGCCAGCGCGGGGTCTGTTCGCCCGGCAGGGCCGCGACCACGACCAGATGAACCGCGCCGATCAGCAGGACCGCGCGGCCGCCGCCGACCAGCAGGCCGAACATCCGGTCGACGAAGCCCAGCGCGGGATTGTTCTGGGCAGTCTTGGAGATCGTCGAGCCGATCAGGCGCAGGCCGAAATAGATGATGAAGAAGGTGACGACCGCCGCCAGTATCGTTCCGGCCCAGTCCGGGTTGACCAGCGCCCGGCCGGGAACCGCTGTCCACGGCAGGGTGATCAGGGCGACCAGCGCGGCCAGCGCCGCGCTGAGCAGGGTGATGATCTCGCGCACGCCGCCCCGCAGCCACCCGGCGGCGGCCGAGAACAGCAGGACGATGATTATGAAGACATCGTAGCCGGTCACGCGGGAACTCGCTTTCCAATGCGTCCCGCCGCCCTCCGATCCCGTCATCCCAAGGCTTGTCCCTGGGACCCATACGCTCGCGGCGCCGGTGTTTCCCGGCTCGACGGAGTTTATGGATCCTCGCCACGAGGGCGAGGATGACAAGCCGAAGGAAAGCGCGACCGTCAGCCTCTAGTAGCGGTTTTGGGAGATTCGTTCGACCACATCCGTCAGCCGCGTCACCGACGTGACCTTCACGCCCTTGGTCTTGGTTTGAACGGCGGGGCCGAGCACCTGATCGAAGCCCAGCTTCTGCGCCTCGCGCAGGCGGGCCTCGGCGCGGCCGACGCTGCGGACCTCGCCCGACAGGCCGATCTCGCCGAAGACGACGCAGCCCTGGGGCAGGGACACGCCGGTCGCCGAACTGATCAGGGCCGCCGCCGCCGCGAGGTCGGCGGCCGGTTCGTTGATGCGCAGACCGCCGGCGACGTTCAGATAGACGTCCTGATCGCCGAAGCCGAAGCCGCAGCGCGCCTCCAGCACCGCCAGCACCATGGCCAGGCGCCCCGTCTCCCAGCCGATCACGGCCCGGCGCGGGGTGCCATAGGCGGACTTGGAAACCAGGGCCTGCATCTCGACCAGCACGGGGCGGGAGCCCTCGATCCCGGCGAAGACGGCGGCGCCCGGCGCGCGCTCCTTGCCCTCGCCCAGGAACAGGGCGGAGGGGTTGGCGACCTCGCGCAGACCGGCGTCGCCCATTTCGAACACGCCGATCTCGTCGGTGGCGCCGAACCGGTTCTTGCCGGCGCGCAGGATGCGGAACGGATAGCCGCGCTCGCCCTCGAAGGTCATGACGGCGTCGACCAGGTGTTCGACCACGCGCGGACCCGCCACCTGGCCATCCTTGGTGACGTGGCCGACCAGGACGATGGCGGGGCCGTCGTTCTTGGCCAGACGCACCAGTTCGCTGGCGCAGGCGCGGACCTGGGTGATGGAGCCGGGGCCGCTGTCGTGGACATCCGACCATAGGGTCTGGACGGAATCGATGATGACCACGTCGAATTGCTCGCGTTTCAACGTGCCGAGGATGTCGCGCAACGCGGTCGCGGCGGCCAGATTGACCGGCGCATCCGCCAGCCCCATCCGCTTGGCCCGCGCCCTGATCTGCTCAACGGCCTCTTCGCCCGAGATATAGGCCACCCGCGCCCCGCGCAGGGCCGCCTTGGCCGCCACCTCAAGCAACAGGGTGGACTTGCCCACGCCCGGATCGCCGCTGAGCAGAATGGCCGATCCCGGCACCACGCCGCCGCCGCACACGCGGTCGAATTCGGCCACGCCCGTCGCGATGCGCGGCGGCTCGGGCGTATCCGACTGCAGGGTCTCGAACTGGATGCCGCGACCCCGCGCAGAGGCCGCCGTTGAAGGCTTGATCGCGCCGGGGGGGGCGGATTTGCTCTCCTCGCTCAGGGTGTTCCACTGGCCGCAGGACGAGCACTGGCCCGACCACTTGCTGTGGACCGCGCCGCAGGACTGACAGACATAGAGGGCGGAATCGCGAGCCATGAACTTCCTTAGCAGACCGGCCGATTCGACCGCCTATGCGACGGCTTTTCGCGTTTATCCACGCCACTCTCGGACGTACACGCAACCTTCGCCGTAGTGAGGTATTGAGAGCCTGTCGCACTAAGGCTTGTTAAGCGGGCGACGTAACGTCAGTATCCATTTCGCACCCGTCAATCAGAGGCCTTCCCCACCTATGTCCGATTCGTCGCAACCCGCTGTGAACCCGGCGCTCGTCGCCCGCGTAAAGGGCATCCTGCTTCAGCCCAAGGCCGAGTGGCAGGTCATTGATCGTGAGTTCGCCACGACCAAGAGCCTCTATACGGGCTATGCCATGATCCTGGCCGCGATCGCTCCGATCGCCACATTCATCGCCAGCCTGGTCTTCCTGCACCAGGGCATCGTCGGCGCCCTGATCGTGGCGATCCTGTCCTATGTGCTGGGCCTGGCGGGCGTCTTCATCCTGGGCGTCATCATCAATGCCCTGGCCTCCAGCTTCGGCGCCGCCCCGAACCCTGTTCAGGCCCAGAAGCTGGCCGTCTATGCCTATACGGCCGCCTGGGTCGCCGGAATCGCCAACCTGATCCCGGTCGCCGGCGGTCTGATCGCCCTGATCGGCGCCATCTACAGCCTGGTGCTGCTGTTCATGGGGCTGCCGATCCTGATGAAGGTGCCGGAAGACAAGAAGGTCGTCTATTATGTGGTGATCCTGCTGGCCGGCATCGTGCTGGGCGCAATCATGGGCGCGATCGTCGGCGCCGTCGCCGCGATCTTCGTCCTGTCCACGGCTGGCGTCGCCGCTCTCAGCACCGCTGGTTACTGAGAATAGACCCGCGGCACGCGCGTGGTGATCGAGGTCAGCAGCTCATAGCTGATGGTCCCGGCCGCCGCCGCCGCGGCGTCAATCGGCCTGTTCGGGCCGAACAACTCCGCCTTGTCGCCGACCGAGACATCCAGTCCGGTCACATCGACAGCGCAGACGTCCATGGAGACCCGGCCCAGCAGCGGTCGGGTCTCGTTTGCAATCCAGACCTCGCCGCGCGGGCTGTAGGATCGCATCACGCCATCGGCATAGCCTGTCGCCACCGTCGCCACCCGCACGGGGCGGTCGGCGATGAAGCCGCGCCCATAGCCGACGCTTTCGCCCGCAGGCACGTCACGCACCTGCAAGACATCCGCCAGCAGGGTCGCCACCGGGGCGATGCGCGCGTCCGTTCGGCCCTCCGGTCCGCCGCCGAACAGGGCGATGCCGGGCCGGGCCGTGTCGAACTGAAAATCCTGTCCCAGGAAGCATCCGCTGGAGTTGGCGAATGACCGGGTGGCGCCGGGATAGCGCTGGACCACGCCCGCGAAAGCGTCGCGTTGCTGGCGGTTCATGGGGTTTGAGGGTTCGTCGGCGCAGGCCAGATGGGTTAGAACCAGGTCCAATCCCTCGAACGGTTCGGGCGCATCCTCGGGCCGGAACCCGATCCGGTTCATGCCGGTGTCGATCTGCAGCCCGCAGGCCCCGCCGCCCGCCGCCGCCCAGTCGGCCATCTGGGCGGGCTGGTTCAGGACGGGCCGCACGTCCGCCGCCTTCAGCGCGCCCGCGATGGCGCCGTGGCATCCGTCCAGCACATAGATCGTCGGCTCCGACCCCAAGGCCGTCCTCAGCGCCAGACCTTCGGCCGCCCGCGCAACGAAGAAGGTTCGCGCCCCTTCGGCCATCAGGCGCTGGGCGCAGGCCGCCGCGCCCAGACCATAGCCATCCGCCTTCACAACAGGGTGCACCGGGACGCCGGTGACGGCCTCCAGGGTATGATAGTTGCGCGCCAGGGCGTTCAGATTGACGGAGAGTACGGCGGGGGTCTGCATCGGTTCTTTATGCCCCAACTGCGCCCGACGGAAAGAGGCGATCCTCGATTACGGCCGCCCTGGCGACCTATTCGTAGCTGACTTCCTCATAGCCGTGGGCCAGGTTCCCGAAGCGGACAGTGTCGGCGTCGAAGGCCAGTTTGACGATGCCGATGGGCCCGTGGCGCTGCTTGCCGATGACGACCTCGGCCTGGCCCTGCAGACGGTCCATGTCCTGCTGCCATTGCAGGTGTTCCTCTGTGCCTTCGCGCGGTTCGGCGCGGCCCAGATAGTAGCTTTCGCGATAAACGAACATCACGCAGTCGGCGTCCTGCTCGATCGAGCCGGATTCGCGCAGGTCGGACAGTTGGGGCCGCTTGTCCTCGCGCTGCTCGACCTGACGTGACAACTGCGACAAGGCGATGATCGGCACCGACAGCTCCTTGGCCAGGGCCTTCAGCCCGCCGGTGATCTCTGACACCTCCTGCACCCGGTTCTTCTGGCTGTTGTCGCCGGTCGTCACGAGCTGAAGGTAGTCGACGATGATCAGATCCAGACCATGCTCCATCCGCTTCAGGCGCCGGGCGCGGGCCGCCAGTTTGGAGATGGACAGGCCGCCGGTGGCGTCGATGTAGAGGGGGCTTTCGCCGATCTCGACCGCCGCGTCACGCAGCTTGCCGAAGTCCGAGGCGTCGATCTCGCCCTTGCGCAGCTTGTCCGACGACACGCCCGAGGCGTCGGCCAGAATACGCATCGCCAGCTGCTCGGCGCTCATTTCCAGCGAGTAGAAGGCGACCACCCCGCCGTTGACGGTCTTGCGTCCCTCGGGCGTCGGCTCCCACTGATAGGCGCGGGCCACGTTGAAGGCCATGTTGGTGGCCAGCGCCGTCTTGCCCATCGAGGGACGGCCGGCCAGGATCAGAAGGTCGGACGGGTGCAGGCCGCCAAGTTTGCGGTCAAGATCGTTCAGGCCGGTGGCCAGGCCGGCCAGCTTGCCTTCGCGTTGATAGGCTTCGGCCGCCATCTGCACGGCGCCGGACAGGGCGTGGGAGAAGCTGACGAAGCCCGAAGACGGCTTGCCCGTTTCGGCCAGGGAATACAGGGTCTGCTCGGCCTGTTCGATCTGTTCGTCGGCGGGCGTTTCGGGATTGGGCGCCTCCTTGATGATCTCGCCGCCGATGCGGATCAGGTCGCGGCGCAGGGCCAGGTCATAAACGACGCGGGCATAGTCTGGGGCGTTGGCGGCGGGCGGGGCGCGGTCCACCAGGTCGGCGAGATAGCGCAGGCCGCCGAACTCCTGGAAGGCGGGGTCCTGTTTGAACCGCTCCATCAGAATGGTTGGTTCGGCCAGCATCCCCTGGCGGATGTGATCCTCGATCGCCTCGAACAGCCTCTGGTGGAAGGGTTCGTAGAAGTGGCTGCCGCGCAGGCGGTCGTTCAGGCGCTCGAACACGGCGTTGTCGAACATCAGCGAACCCAGCAGGGCCTGTTCCGCCTCCAGATTATGGGGCATCGCGTTTACGCTGACAGGGTCCATCGGCGCGGACGGATAGGGCATGGGGGCGAAGGCGTTCATTGTCTTAACGCTTTACCCCTGACACGCCGCTGCGTCAGAGCGGGACGCCCAATCGACCGTGGACAGATCGTCCACCCTGTGGGCGAACCGGAATTTCTCAATCCTGGCGGTCCTGGGCGGACTGGGCCAAATGAAAAGAGGCACTCCGAAGAGCGCCTCTTGCCGTCATGTCATTGCCCGAGCGTCGATCACCACTTCAGCGCGATGCGGCCGTAAACGAACCGGCCGTTGAAGCCGTAGGGCGAGAAGTTCGAGAACGGGAAGGCGCCCGAGGTGTTGTTCGCGCGCAGGGCCTGACGCGGGTATTCGTCCAGAACATTGTCCGCGCCGACCGCGAAGGTCAGACGGTCGTTCAGGGCGTAGCGCGCCTCGACATCCACCACCAGGCCGACGCCCAGTTGCAGGTCGGTGGCTTCGGTGGCGCCGGGGGCCAGGACGTCGCCATAGCCGGTGGCGCGGAAGGTGCCGCCCAGCTTGCCGCGCGTCCAGTCGGTCTGGAAGACGGTCTTCCACGGCGGGGTGCCTTCCTCGAAGCGCAGGGTGGCCTGACGCGCGAACAGGGAGACCGGCGTGGGCAGGATGCCCGAACGGGTTTCCGGCGTCTTGGTCACGTCGAAATCGTTGACGTTGGCCGCCAGGGTGAAGTCCAGCGAACCGACATCCGACAGGACCCGATAGCGCGCCACGACATCCAGCCCGGTTGTCTCGGTGTCGACGCCGTTGATGAAGAAGCGGGCGGCGGTGGCGCCATAGGGTTGCAGCAGGTCGAAGATGGCGCGGGCGTTGGTGCCCGCCGCCGCCGTGGCGCTGCCGGTCAGGGTTTCGGACAGGATGATCCGATCCTTGATGTCGATGCGGTAGGCGTCGGCGGTCAGCTCGAACGCGCCCTTGCGATAGACCAGACCCAGCGAATAGTTGGTCGAGGTCTCGGCCTCCAGCGGCGTGCCGCCCAGGGCGACGCCGACCGGGCTGACCGATGGGAAGGTGCCCGTCTCATAGGGAACGTTGGAGATGTAGAGGATGGCGGTCTGGGTGAAATACTGCTGCTGCAGGCTGGGCGCGCGGAAGCCGGTCGACACGGCGCCGCGAACCGCGAACGACGGCGTGAAGTCATACCGCGCCGCGATCTTGCCCGAGACATTGTCGCCGAAGTCGGAATAGTCCTCGTAGCGAACCGCCGCCGAGGCGGTGAAGTTCTCGAACAGTTCGCCTTCCAGATCGACATAGACGCCGATGTTGTTGCGGTCCTCGTCCACCTCATTGGCGGGGGTGAAGCCGGTGAAGCCCCGCGAGCCCCAGTTCAGATCCGTGCCGCCGATGTTGAGGAAGGTCCCGCGCTGATAGGAGCCCGGCTCGCCGGCGCCGATCTGATAGGATTCACGGCGCGCCTCCAGACCGAAGGCGACGTTCAGCGGGCCATAGAGTCCGACGTCATAGCCGCGGCTGGCGTCGATGCCGAAGACCAGTTGGTCATAAGCCAGCGACCCGGCGTAGAACTTGGTCGGCGAGGTCGGGCCAAGCGACGGGTTCAGCGTGTTCTCGGCGCTGAACTTGATCTCGTTCTTGCCGTAGCCGAGGTTGACGTCGATGTCGAAGCCGCCTGCCTCGCCGCGCAGGCCAGCGGTCGCGGTCCAGTCGGTGGTGTCGGTCAGGATGTAGGGCAGATAGCCGTTCGGATAGACCCGGCCCGAGGTGTAGGCCGGGTTCTGGGCGTTGTCCGTCGGCGTCCGGTAGAAGGCGGCGGCCGAGGCGTCGCGGGTCTGATAGCCGACCCAGCCATAGGCCTCCCACCCGGCGCCCAGCGGCTTGCCGGCGTTCAGATAGAGGGCGAGATCCTCGGATTCCGGGTCGCCCTGGGCGCCGCGAACCTCGGCAGGGCTGAAGCGCGGGTCGATGTCGCTGCGGTTGGTGCGGGCGCGGTCGCGGTATTCGACCGAGGCGGTCAGGAAGCCGTCGGAACCCAGGCCGAAGCCCTGCCAGCCCGCGACCGTCAGCGCCTCGCCGTCGCTGATGTCCTTGCCGCCGCCGTAGAAGCCGGTGAAGTCGGTCAGATAGCCGCCGTAGGTGACGCTGGCGCCGCCGCCGCTGGCGGCCTGGCGCAGACGCAGGTTCAGCACCCCGGCGATGGCGTCCGATCCGTACTGGGCCGCCGCGCCGTCCCGCAGGACTTCGATGCGCTCGACGGCGGTGGAGGGGATGGCGTTCAGGTCGACGGCGGCGGAACCGCGTCCGACCGAGCCGTTGGTGTTCACCAGGGCGGTGGCGTGGCGACGCACGCCGTTCACCAGAACCAGCGTCTGGTCCGGCCCCTGACCGCGCAGGGTCGCCGGGCGGATCGAGTCCGTGCCGTCCGTCGCCGAGGGACGCGGGAAGTTCAGGGCCGGAACGCTGGCCGCCAGTTGGGTGGCCAGTTCGGTGGAGCCGCGCTGTTGCAGGGCTTCCGCCGTGACGACATCGACCGGAGCAACCGAGTCGAGACGCGAGCGGCCAGCGACGCGTGTGCCGGTGACGACGATGTCGTCCACATTGGCGGCGTCAGCTTGAGATTGTGTCTGCTGCTGGGCCAGAGCGGGGCTGGCCGTGATCAGGGCGAAAGCGGACGCTGTGAGTAGAAGAGCCGGAGCGGCGGTGCGTGAGAAAGACTTGCGCATGAGAGAGTTCCTGAATTTTGTTCTTGGCGAAGACGCGCAGGATCGCCGTTTGTCAGCGGCATTTCCGAGTGTCGGGCAATGGGGATGGAAATTGCAAGCCTGGATCAACAGAGCCCGTCGCGCGCAATTGTTGCTTTGGCATGCGGCGATTTCGGCATCATCGTCTCCGGCCGGTTGGTCGGAAGCGCCGCGCGGTCATGGCCATATCAGGGCGATCCTGGGGCGGGTCAATCGCAGCGCAGGCCACTTTTGCTGCAAGCCGCTTTAGAAAATCTACAGATCTGTCCGTGCTTTCCTGAATCAGCCGTCCTGCGGGGGGCAGGGCCGATCGTTGCTGTTCAGGAGCCCCGCATCTCCTGTTAAGGTTGTGGCGAAATTGTCGCGCAGCAAAAAGGGCGCGTCCCTTGCGGAACGCGCCCCTGATGTCTTCACCGACCCGGCCTGAAGGCCGGGTCAGGATCAGGCTTCGTCGCCGAAGCCTTCCTGTTGACCGGCGCCGCCTTCGATCAGCTCCTGGGCCGATTGCTCGGCGGCCTGGCGCTCATTGTCGAACTGGCTGCGGATCACGTCTTCGCCCTTGGCTTGACGCTCGGCCTCATCCATCGAACGGGCGATGTTGATCTTGACCGTTGCGCGGACCTCGGCGTGCAGGCGAACCGGCACTTCGTGGACGCCCAGGGTCTTGATCGCCGTGTTCAGGACGACCTGCGAACGCTCGACCTTGCCGCCTTCAGCCTGGATGGCTTCGGCGACGTCGCGGCCTGCGACCGATCCGTACAGCTGGCCGGTTTCACCAGCCTGGCGGATCATGATGTAGGTCTGGCCGTCGATCTTGTCGGCGACCTTCTGAGCATCGGCCTTGTTCTTCTCGTTGCGCTGCTCGATGGCGGCGCGGTCGAGTTCGAACGCCTTCAGGTTGGCGGCGGTGGCCCGGCGGGCCTTGTCGCGCGGCAGAAGGAAGTTACGGGCGAAGCCGTCCTTGACGGACACGACGTCGCCGATGGCGCCGAGATTCTCGACGCGTTCCAGCAGAACGACCTTCATCTTACTTCACCACGTACGGCAGGAGGGCCAGATAGCGGGCGCGCTTGATGGCCTTGGCCAGTTCGCGCTGCTTCTTCTGGGAGACGGCGGTGATGCGCGAAGGCACGATCTTGCCGCGTTCGGAAACGTAACGCTGCAGCAGCTTCACGTCCTTGTAGTCGATCTTCGGCGCATTGGCGCCCGAGAACGGGCAGACCTTGCGGCGGCGATAGAAGGGGCGACGGCCAGCGGCGCCGGAGCCCGCCGGTGCGCCCGGGGTCGGGGCGGTTGTATCGGTCATGTTCCGGGTTCCTTATTCGGCGTCGGCGGCGGGGGCGTCTTCGCGCGGGGCGCGTTCACGCTCACGCTCGCGTTCACGCTCGCGGCGGGCCAGCAGCGGCGACAGCTCCAGGTCGAGTTCCTCGACGCGGACGGTCAGCCAACGCAGCACGTCTTCGTTGATGCCCAGCTGACGCTCGACTTCGGCCATGGCGGCCGGAGGGGCGTCGACGGCCAGCAGCGAATAGTGAGCCTTGCGGTTCTTCTTCACGCGGTACGTCAGGTTGCGCAGACCCCAGTATTCGATCTTGGCGACCGAGCCGCCACCGGCGACGATCAGATCCTTGATGGTGTCGTTCAGCGCTTCGGCCTGTTGCGCCGAGATGTCCTGGCGCGTCATGACCGTGTGCTCATATAGAGCCATGCGGTAGTCTCCCTTGTGGGCGTCGGCGCGGAAACGACCGGGTAAGTCGATCCCCACGATGGCTCCTGACGCGGCGGCCGGACCGATTGTCCAACCCTTTGGTGTTCCACGACAGGACCGAAGCCCTGGAAAGGCGGGGCCTATAGGCGAAAAGGACGCCCGGCGCAACGTCTCTCCCCTTGCCCTGCACGGAGAGGCAGAGGCGCTTGTGAGGTTGGACCAGCCCGCCTAAACCAATCTCATGCCGAAGCTGACATCCGCGGTCGATCCGCAAAGCCCGCAATACAAGTCCCTGCACGCGCACAACAGCGCCCTGGCCGCGGAACTGCGCGACCGTGTGGCCAAGGCGGCGCGCGGGGGGTCGGACAAGTCGCGTGAGCGCCATGTGGCGCGGGGCAAGCTGTTGCCGCGCGACCGGGTCGAACGGCTGCTGGACCCCGGTTCGCCCTTCCTTGAGGTCGGGCAACTGGCGGCGGGCGGGATGTATGACGGGGACGCGCCGGGCGCGGGCGTCATCGCGGGCGTGGGCCGGGTCTCGGGCCGCGAAGTGATGATCGTCGCCAACGACCCGACGGTGAAGGGCGGCGCCTATTTCCCGATGACGGTGAAGAAGCATCTGCGCGCCCAGGAGATCGCCGACCAGAACGATCTGCCGTGCGTCTATCTGGTGGATTCCGGCGGCGCGAACCTGCCCCACCAGGCCGAGGTTTTTCCCGACCGCGACCATTTCGGCCGCATCTTCTTCAATCAGGCGCGGATGAGCGCACGCGGCATTGCCCAGATCGCCTGTGTGATGGGAAGCTGCACGGCGGGCGGGGCTTATGTGCCGGCCATGTCGGACGAGACGGTGATCGTGCGCAATCAGGGGACCATCTTCCTGGCCGGGCCGCCGCTGGTGAAGGCGGCGACGGGCGAGGTGATCTCGGCCGAGGAACTGGGCGGGGCCGAGACCCACGGGCGTAGATCCGGCGTGGTCGATCATGTGGCCGAGAATGACGAACACGCGCTGGAGATCGTGCGCGCCATCGTCGCCAATCTGAACACCACCAAGCCCATGCCGCTGGACGTGCGCGAGCCCAGGGCCCCGGCGTTCGCCGCCGACGAACTGTACGGCCTGATTCCAGACGACGTGCGCGCGCCCTATGATGTACGCGAGGTCATCGCCCGCGTGGTGGACGGGTCCGAGTTCGACGAGTTCAAGGCCCTGTACGGCACGACCCTGGTGTGCGGTTTCGCGCGCATATGGGGCTATCCGGTCGCCATCCTGGCCAACAACGGCGTGCTGTTCTCCGAAAGCGCCCAGAAGGGCGCGCACTTCATCGAACTGGCCTGCAAGCGCAAGATTCCGCTGGTCTTCCTGCAGAACATCTCGGGCTTCATGGTCGGCGGCAAATATGAGGCGGGCGGCATCGCCAAGGACGGGGCCAAGCTGGTGACGGCGGTGGCCTCGGCCGAGGTTCCGAAGTTCACCGTCCTGATCGGCGGCAGCTTCGGCGCCGGGAATTATGGCATGTGCGGACGGGCCTATTCGCCGCGCTTCCTGTTCACCTGGCCGAACAGCCGGATCAGCGTGATGGGCGGCGAACAGGCGGCCAGCGTGCTGGCCACCGTCCACCGCGATGCCGACACCTGGTCGGCCGAGGAGGCCGAGGCCTTCAAGGCGCCGATCCGTCAGAAATATGAAGACGAGGGCAATCCCTATTACGCCACCGCCCGTCTGTGGGACGACGGCGTCATCGATCCGGCCCAGACCCGCGACGTGCTGGGCCTGGCCATCAGCGCCAGCCTGAACGCCCCGGTGCCGGATACGAGGTTCGGCGTCTTTAGAATGTGACGGAGCACCTGAAATGTGCGCTGTTCAAAATCCTCTTGATAATGTGCTTTCGGCTTGAGATCGTCGCCGCATGAACTGTGAATGTCGGAAGGACCGATCCATGAAGAAGACTGCTGCCGCGATCGTCGTGACCTCGGCTCTGGCTCTGGTTTTGGCGGCCTGTAATTCTCCGGCCGCGGACAAGACGGACGCGCCCGCAGAGGCCGCGCCTGTCGCTCCACAGGCGTCTCAACAGGCTTCGTCGCCGCCTGTTTCGGCGGCCGAGGAGGAGGCGGCCATGGCCGGCCGACCGTCTCGCGCGGTCTTCCCGGTCGGGTTCCGCGGCGCGTGGGACTATAGCAACGACGGTTGCGACAAGGACGAGAGCGGCACGCGGTTCGTCATCACCGAGAACCAGATCAAGGGATATGAGGACACCTCGACCCTGACGGCGCTTGAGAGCATCGACGATCTGACCGTCCGCGTCGTGCTGGACAACCAGTCGTCGGACGGCGACGTGACCCTGACGCAGACGCTGCGGTTGTCGCCGGTTGCGGGCGTCAACCTGCGGATCGAACAGAATGGGCAGACGGTTCTGGCCCATCGTTGCGGCAAGGTATGATGCGGATGAAGCGAACTGTCTGGGGCGCGAAGGTTCTTTTAACCTTTGCCTTGGCCGCTTGCGAGGCGCGTGAACCCGCGCCCACGCCTGGGCCAAGCCCGGAAGTCCCGGCGGCAGTGGTCGCGGAAGCGGCCGCTCCATCCAAGACCGACGCTGTCGTCGCGTCCATTCCTCAAGCCTTTCGCGGCGCCTGGGCGACCGATCTGGCGGAATGTGCGGCCGATGAGAGCAGCGGCAAGATGAGCCTGACCATCGGCACCAAGGACATCACCTATTCCGAAACCTCTGACGCCGTGCTTTCGGTCAACGAAATCGACCCCGAGCGCGTTAGTTTGACGGTGGACCACGACAATGACGGCGATGTTCGTCGTCTTGAACGCACCCTGACGCTGTCGAAGGACCGGCAGATGCTCAGCTTCAACTATGGCGACGAACCCCAGGTCGTCATCCGCTGCCCGCAAGGATAAGACCATGGCCGAAACCCCCAATGACGCCGACCTGAACGCTCTGGACATCACGGATGCCGAAGCTGTTGAGATCAACCGTATCGTCCATCCGCTGCTGGCCGATCCCGCGCCGGATGCGGATGACGATCTGGTCCAGATCGATGCGACGGTCGACGGCGTGGTCTTTGTCACCATCAACCGGCCGCACAAGAAGAACGCCTTCGACGCCGCCGTCATCGCGGCCCTGCACGAGGCGTTCGAGACCCTGCACGGTGCCGATCGGGTGCGGGCGGTCTTCATTCGCGGCGCTGGCGGAAACTTCAGCGCGGGTGCCGATCTGAACTGGATGCGCGACGCCGCCGACTGGTCTGAGAGCGACAACCGCGACGACGCCCTGGGTCTGGCGCGGATGCTGAAGGCGCTGCACGACATTCCCGCCCTGACGGTGGCGGTGGTCGAGGGGAACGCCATGGGCGGGGGCGCGGGCATCGTCGCCGCCTGCGACATGGCCGTGGCGGTCGAGGGCGCGCGCTTCGCCTTCTCCGAGGTCAAGCTGGGCCTGATCCCGGCGACCATCGCCCCCTATGTCATCGAAGCCATCGGCGCCCGTCGCGCCCGCCAGCTGTTCCTGACGGCCAACGCTTTCGACGCCGACTACGCCGCCCATGCGGGCCTGATCGACCTGGTGCTGCCCGAAGGCTCGGTGGACGAGTTCATCTCCATGCTGACCCACAGCCTGTCGGCCAATGCGCCGGGCGCGATGGGCGAGGCCAAGCGTCTGGTCAACGACATCGCCTACCACAAGATCGACAGCGGCCTGCTGGACGACACGGCCAAACGCATCGCCCGCGCCCGCGTGTCCGTGGAAGGGCAGGAGGGCGTGCGCGCCTTCCTGGACAAGCGCAAGCCGAACTGGGCCTGAGGCGAGGGGCCTTCTCTCCGCTCAAGGAGGGAAGGTTCAGCCCCGGATCGTCACCAGTCCAGCGCCGCCTCGCCGCGCAGGATCGCCTCGGCCTGAGGCGTGTGCTTGCCGCCGGATCGGTCGTGCAGCACCAGCGGCGGTAAAAGACGAAGCGGCGCCTTGCCGGTCTTGATGGCGTGGACCAGCACCCGCTTGGCCGGTTCGTCGGCGAAGGGGTGAACAGGGCGGATGGCGAAAGATCCCGCCTTTTCGCCCAAGAGGGCCAGCAGGTCGGCCAGGCGATCCGCGCGGTGGATGACGACCATGCGGCCGCCCTCGCGCACGGCCTTCAGCAGCAAGCCGGTCCAGGCGGCCAGTCCGTCGTCGGCCATCCAGGCGCGGCGTTTGCCCTCCGCCGGGGCGCGCAGGGCGGCGGCGTCATCGAAGAAGGGCGGGTTGGAGACGGCCCAGTCGAAGGGCGGCGTATCCAACGCGCGAAAGCCCGCCGCCACCTCGCCCTGGCGAATCATCACCCTGTCCTGAACGCCATTCAGGGTCGCGTTCTCGCGTGCCAGGGTCGCCATGGGGGCGTCCCGCTCCAGCCCGGTCAGGAAACATCCCGTTCGCCGAGCCGCGATCTGCATCAGCACGGCGCCCGCGCCGCATCCGGCCTCGAACAGGCGTTCACCCGCCGCCACGGGGGCCGCAGCCGCCAGAAGCCCGGCGTCCATGCCTGCACGATAGCCTCGCGCGGGTTGTTTCAGACGTACGCGCCCGTTCAGCAAGCCGTTCTCGACCACTTCGAAGGGGGGCGTTTCAGCGGTTTGCAAGCCTCAATCTCCTTGACCCCCAAGGGGGGCGACACCATTGTGCGCCGCATCGCGTCGGGGCAAGTCAGCCCGGCTGCAAAAACCTTCGACGCGGTCCGCCGCGCCCCTGTGAAAGAGCCTATCTTGGAAGTCGCCATCGCTGCCGCCACCCGCCCAAAGGGGGACGTCAACGCCCTTGTTCGGCTGGCCGAGGTCGATATGGCCGCTGTCGACGCGTTGATCATTGATCGGATGCAGTCGGACGTGCCGATCATTCCGCTGCTGGCCGAGCATCTGGTCTCGGCGGGCGGCAAGCGCCTGCGTCCGTTGCTGACCGTCGCCGCCGCGCGCGTGGCGGGCGCCGAGGATGAGATTTCGTCGCCCCGAAAGCTGGCCGCTGCGGTCGAGTTCATTCACACCGCCACCCTGCTGCATGACGACATCGTCGATGCGTCGGAGCTGCGGCGCGGCAAGGTCGCGGCCCACCTGATCTGGGGCGCGCCCACCAGTGTTCTGGTTGGAGACTTCCTGTTCGCCCGCGCCTTCGAGTTGATGGTCGAGACGGATTCGTTGCGGGCGCTGGGCATTCTGGCCTCGGCCTCGCGGGTGATCGCCGAAGGCGAGGTGCTGCAGCTGACGCGCGCGCACGATCTGAACCTGGATCAGGACACCTATCTGCAGATCATCTCGGCCAAGACCGCTGAACTGTTCGCCGCCGCCGCCGAGGCGGGCGCGGTCGGGGCGGGGGCGGACGACGCCGCCGTCAAGGCGGTGCGTGATTACGGCATGGCGCTGGGCATCGCCTTCCAATTGGCCGACGATGCGCTGGATTACGGCGCGACGGCCGAGGCGCTGGGCAAGAACGCCGGCGACGACTTCAACGAGGGCAAGGCCACCCTGCCGCTGCTGCTGGCGGTGGCGCGCACCAGGGGACGCGAGGACGCCTTCTGGGACCGCACGGTGACCAAGGGCGAGCGTAGGCCCGAGGATTTCGTCCGCGCCCGCGAACTGGTGGTCGGCTCCGGAGCCATCAATGCGACGCTGGACCTGGCGGGCGACTATGCCGATCAGGCCAAGGCCGCCCTGTCGATCCTGCCGGACAGCGACTGGCGCCGGGCGCTGGAAGACCTGGCCGACTTCGCCGTGTCGCGCGCCGCCTGATCTGGGCCTATAGTCACGCCGTGATCTTAAATACTACGCCTCGGGGGAGGGGCTGAAACCATGTCCGGACTGCTCGCCAATTTCCGCAACACCATCCTGCTCAGCGCCGTGCTGGCGGCGGTGATGATCTTCGCCTTCGGCCGCATCGCGCCGGGCGGGTTCGACCTGATCTTCTGGCAGGCCGCGCTGCGCTGGGTTCACGTGGTGGCGGGCATTCTGTGGATCGGGCTGCTGTATTATTTCAACTTCGTCCAGATCCGTAAGATGCCGGAAATCCCCGGCGACCTGAAACCCGCCGTGTCGAAATACATCGCGCCCGAGGCCCTGTTCTGGTTCCGCTGGTCGGCGCTGGTGACGGTGCTGGCCGGGCTGGCGGTCCTGGGTCTGCGGGGCCATGCCTATGCCGCCGAGGTGCTGAGCTTCGGCTTCGCAGGCGGTCTGCATCAGGGCGACCAGCAGTTCGCGCTGATGGGCCTGGGCGTGTGGCTGGCCATCGTCATGTTCCTGAACGTCTGGGGCGTGATCTGGCCGAACCAGAAGCGCGCCCTGGGCATCGTCGTCGTCGATGACGACAAGAAGGCCCGCGCCGCCCGCATCGCCATGCTGGGCAGCCGCACCAATCTGTTGCTGTCGCTGCCGATGCTGACGGCCATGGCCATGTACCAGACGCTGTTTGGCTGATCCCGCCGGACCACTGGATGATCAGGTTCGCGCCGCCGACCTGGACCGCTGGCTGTCCAGCCGGTTGGTTTCGGACGCCCGTGCGCGGGCGGACCTGATCGCCTTATACGCCTTTGAAGCCGAACTGCTGGCCATTCCCACGCGCGTCACCCAGCCCCTGCTGGCCGAGATGCGCTACACCTGGTGGGCCGAGCAGATGGACGGGGTGTTCGCGGGCGTGCCGCGAAAGGGCCATCCGGTGCTGGAGGCCCTGACCGACATGGCCGCGCGCCACGACCTGAACCGCGCGCCGTTCGACGCCCTGATCGAGGCCCATATCGGCCGGGTCCACGGCGCGCCGCATGATCTGGACGCCTTCTACGTCGGGCCGATGCAGACAGCGGTCCATGTTCTGTCCGGGCCGGGACACGACGCCAAGGTGGTCGAGGCGGGACGGGTCTGGGGCCTGACGCAGGTCGGACGCGGCGAGGAGGCCCGCGCTGGACGCAAGGCGGCCAACGCCGCCCTGAAGGGCTTGCCCGCCGTGGCGTTCCCGGCCGTCGCTGCGGCGACCCTGACCAAGTCGGACGCGCCTGAGCCGGTGAAGCGGCTGCGGCTGATCTGGGCCAGTCTGCGGGGGCGGATTTAGACCCGCCTCCAATTGCACTGCACCATCGAAAACAGTGCAATGTGCAACAAGGTGCAATTGGCGGTTCAGCCGTCCTCGACGGGGCGCAGCGGCGGGCTTGTGGGAATTCTTGCGGCCCACTCAGGGTTCTGGCTCCAGCGCAGATGGGTGCGACGAACGTCATTGTCGTGATCAGCGATCTTGGTCAGGTCGTCGTGCAGCCGGGTCCAGCCGCGCGCCTCGATCAGCTTGCCTTCGCGCATGGCCCGCGCGGCGTTCGACCAGGCCAGACGCGCCATGTCGGCGGCGTTCAGCGGGAGGCTGTTGTCCATCAGGTCCAGTTCCTCCTCGTCCAGCGGCGCGAAAGGCGAGCCGACGATCTGGTCAGAGCGGCGCCAGCCCTCGGTGCGGGCGCGCCAGCGGAAGGTGGACAGGCTGAGGCTGTGGCGTTCGCACACCTCGGCGGCCGAGGCGCCGCCGAGATAGTCGGCGCGGGCGGCGGCCCAGGTTTCGGCGGAGCGCCGGGCATGGGACGGGGGCGGGTGGATCAGTCCGTCATGGGTCATGGCGCGATTATGGATCGCGCGTCAGCTCAGGTGCGCAGATTGGCCGTGGCGTCGGTCAGAGCGTTGAAACAGCGTGGAAAGCTTCGTCCAACTGTGTGCGCAGCGTCGATCCCGCCCACCTATTGGATCTCGGTCTGACGCCGCATCATGTGGCGCACGATCATCCGATGGAAGGGGGCGATCAGGGCGATATAGGCTCGACCCGCCAGACCGTGGCGCTCGACCAAAGTGGCGACGCGCAACTGGGTTGCCGGGCCATGCAGCAGTGTGGCGACGATGCGGAAGTCCAGGTGCCTGTCGTTGAAGCCCAGAACAATCTCGTCAGGTGTTTCGGACACGACGGGAAACCCGCCGTGCGCGCCCAAGGCGAAGCTGGCGGCGTGCAGGCCGACCAGACGGGCCAGACGGTTGCGCAGCGCCAGAAGCTGTGCGGGCCAACCGTCGGTCTGGCGCATCATATGCTCCAGCGCCTGCCGGGCCGTCGACGCCGTTGAGCGCGTGACATAGGCGTCGCCCCAGTCCGCATCGGGCAGGACGGCGTGCGGCATCGGCGAGGGGGCGGGCCGGATCGCGGTCTGACTGGAACGGGGCATCATCACCTCTGAGCGGGACAAGATTAGCAGCAATCGACATTCAACTCCGACCGTCATTCCGGGGCCGAGCGAAGCGAAGAACCCGGAACCCGGTGCGGCGCGTAGCGGACAGCCCAGGGCTGCGGCGCCGTTGCTGGGCGTATTCGGCGCCGGATTGCGAGCCTCCTGGGTTCCGGGTTCGTCCTGTGGACGCCCCGGAATGACGGTTTGGGGATTACACCTAGGCCCGGCCGCCGTCGCTGTCAGGTGGACAGAAGGTCCGTCCGCGTCAGGCGTCGCGCCAGGCTTTCAGGCTGTCCAGGGCGCGAATGCTCATCAGGCGCTTCTTGGCGCGGCCGCGTTCTTTCAGCGGGATTTTCTTGCCGTCCTCATCGACCTTGGGCGCCTCAAGCGGGGGCAACAGGCCGTAGTTGATGTTCATGGGCTGGAATTTGGAGCCGGCCAGATGGCCGCCGGTGATATGTTCGACCAGGGCGCCCATGGCGGTTTCGGGGGGCGGAGGCGACAGGTCGCGGCCTAAGGCCTGAGCGGCGGCGAGGCGGCCGGTCAGCAGACCCATGGCGGCGCTTTCCACATAGCCTTCCACGCCCGTGACCTGACCGGCGAAGCGCAGGCGCGGCATGGACTTCATGCGCAGTTGTTTGTCCAGCAGGTGCGGGCTGTTCAGATAGGTGTTGCGGTGCAGGCCGCCCAGGCGCGCGAACTGGGCGTTCTGAAGGCCGGGGATCATGCGGAAGGTCTCGGCCTGAACCCCATGTTTCAGCTTGGTCTGGAAGCCGACCATGTTGAACAGGGTGCCCAGGGCGTTGTCCTGACGCAGTTGGACGATGGCGTAGGCCTTGACCAGCGGGTCGCGCGGATTGGTCAGGCCGACGGGCTTCATCGGGCCATGTCGCAGGGTCTCGCGGCCGCGCTCGGCCATGACCTCGATCGGCAGGCAGCCGTCGAAATAGGGGACGTTCTCCCAGTCCTTGAACTCGGCCTTGGGGCCGTTCAGCAGGGCGTCGATGAAGGCCTCGTACTGTTCCTTGTTCATCGGGCAGTTGACGTAGGCGGCGGCGTCTCCGCCGGGGCCTTCCTTGTCATAGCGCGACTGACGCCAGGCGATGTCGAAGTCGATGCTGTCGGCATGGATGATCGGCGCGATGGCGTCGAAGAAGGACAGGGATTCCTCGCCGGTCGCCTTCAGTATGGCCTCGGCCAGGGCGGGGGAGGTCAGGGGGCCGGTGGCGACGATGACATTGTCCCAGTCTTCCGGCGGCAGGCCCGCGATCTCCTCGCGCACGATGGTGATCAGGGGATGGGCTTGCAGCTTGGCGGTGACGGCTTTTGAAAAGGCGTCGCGGTCAACGGCGAGGGCGCCGCCTGCGGGCACCTGATTGATGTCGCCGCAGGCCATGATGACGGAATCCAGCGCCCGCATCTCGGCGTGCAGCAGGCCGACGGCATTGAACTGCCAGTCATCCGACCGGAAGGAGTTGGAGCACACCAGTTCGGCCAGCCCGTCCGTCTGATGGGCGTCGGTCCTGACGCCCGGAACGCCGCGCATTTCGTGCAGGATGACGGGGACGCCGGCCTGGGCGATCTGCCAGGCGGCTTCGGAACCGGCGAGGCCTCCGCCGATGACGTGGACGGGCGCGGGCGTGGGAGAGGAGACAGTCATGGCGGGCCTAATAGACGTCGTCTGGCCGCGCGTCACGATCCCCTGCTATATCCCCTGCTTCGAGGGGAATGCATGACGCGCAAGAACAGGCGGTTGCAGCTGGACGAGGCCCTGTCGGCGGCGATTCCGGGCATGATCCGGGGATGCAGGTCGGCGTGGGGCGCGCTGGGCCTCAGCGCCGTTGTCTGGGGCGCTCGGCCCTTTATCGAGGGCGGTGTTGTCTGGGCATGGATGCTGGCGGCGATCGTGGCGACCGTGGTGGCGACGGGTGCGCTGACGCGGGTGTCGATCTCTGACGACCTGGCCGGCGCCAGGCGTCTGGGGCTGGGGCCGGTCGGTCTGCAGTTCAGGATGCCTGAGCTGAGGCTGGCGGGGGCGGCGGCCCTGTGCGCCGTCTTCATGGCCATGATCGTATCGGTGGTGGCGCTGGTGCTGCTGGCGGTGTTCGGCATGGCGGGGCTGGACTCCAGCGCCATTCAGGCGCGCGACTGGGCGGCGGTGGGACCGGCGTGGAAGCTGGCCCTGTTGGCGGTTCTGACGGTCGGGGTCCTGTTCGCCGTCGCGGCCTTGATCGTGCGGCTGTCGCTGTTTGCGGCGGCGACCGTGGGGCGGGGGCATATGGTGTCGCTGAACAGCATGGCGCTGACCCGCAAGGTGTTCTGGCCTTTGTTCGCCGGATTGATCGGGGTTGCGGCGCCCAAGTTCGTGCTGATCGGCCTATGGGCCTCCGGCCTGCTGGCGGGAGCGGCGGGCTGGGTGGCGTGGGCCGTCGTGCTGAATGTGGTGCAGGGGCCGTTGGCCATCGCCTATCTGGGCGCGGTCTATCGCCAAGTGGAATTCCAGACGCCGCAAGGAGGCGCACGTGACTGAGACCTTTTCCATCAGCGAGGCCATGGCGACGCCGGCGCGCCTGATCCGGCGACATCCGCTGGCGGTGTTTATATGGGGCTTGGCCGTCACCGCCTTTGGCCTGGCGGCGGCGGGTATGGTGTTCGGGACGCTGGCTGGCATTCCGCTGAACGCCGGGGCGGAGCCGCCGCCGGAGGTGCTGAGCCGGATCGTGGCGATGCAGGGCGTTTCGATGCTGGTCAATGTGGGGCAGTTGATCCTGACCGTCGTGGTCTGGGCGGGGGTCATGCGGGCGACTCTGAGGATCGGGCGTCCAGAGAAGTGGTTCTTCCTGCGGGTCGGAATGGATGAGCTGCGCGTCGGCCTGGTCGGGATCGCCCTGTTCATGGGCGCCTATTTCGCCGTGCTGATCATCGCCGTGATCGGCGCCCTCGTCTGCACCATCGTCTGGCAGATCAGTCAGACGGCGGCTGTGGTGCTGGGGGTGTTGATGGTGTTGGCGCTGATCGGGTTTGTCGCGGTTGCTATGGCGCGGCTGGCGCTGATCGCGCCATCGACGATGATCCTGGGGCGGCTGGCCTTTGTCGAGGGCTGGAAGCTGGGGCGCAAGCGGACCCTGTCGCTGTTGGGCCTGCTGGCCTGCACCTGGGTGGCCTATGTCGTGGTCTATTTCATTATCGCCTTCGTGGTGATCGTCGCCCTGTTCGCGACCGGGGCCATCGCCCATATGGCGGCGATGGGAGGTGAAGCGGCGACATTCGGAGACATGTTCCCGTCCGCGCCGGTCATGTGGGGCGTCGCCTTGCTGATCCTGGGGCCGGGCGCCTTTATCTATGGCGCGGTCCTGACCCTGTTGTCCGCGCCATTTGTCTCCGCAGCCCGACAATTGCTGGATGGCGCGCCAGAGGACGCCGTCCCCGCATTGGTCTAAGGTCGTTTCGAATCTCAGCCGGAGTGCCCCATGAGTTTTTCCGCCACTGAAGCGGCGTTCGAAGGTTTTCGCGTCGTCCGCCGTCACCCCGCCGCCGCCCTGTTCTGGGGGCTGGCCTATCTGGCGATGTTTTTGGCGATGTTCGGCCTGGGCGCCGGGCATTGGGCGAGCTTCATGGCGCAGGCGGAAAACCTGCAGAGTGGTTCGGGTTCGCCGCAGGCGCAGCTGGAAGCCATAGGCGAGGCCTATGCGACCATGTTCGCCGGGATCGTCTGGATCATTCCAGTCGGCCTGATCCTGGGCGCCGTGCTCAGCGCCGCAGTCGCGCGCGCCGTGCTGCGGCCTGACCAGACCCGCTGGGGCTATATGCGGCTGGGCATGGACGAGGTGCGGGTGCTGATCGTCAGCCTGATCGTCAGCCTGGGTCTGGGCCTGGCCAGCGGTGTCGCAATGACCCTGGTCACCGCGCTGGCCGCGTCGGGGCAGCCGATCCTGGCCCTTGCGGGTCTTGTCGCCGGGCTGGCGGCGATCTGCGGGGTGATCTGGCTGGCCGTGCGCCTCAGCCTGGCCGTGCCGATCACGGTGGATACGGGCAAGATCTCGGTCGTGGAATCCTTCAAGGCCACCAAGGGCCGGTTCTGGCCGCTGCTGGGCATGGCGATCCTGGCCTTCGTCATGAGCATGGTGGTCAGCATTCTGGGCGGCATCATCAGCATGGCGGTCAATCTGGCGGGCGGCGGCATCGAGGGGTTGGCCCGCTTCAGCGGCCAGACGACGGCGGATATTCTGGCCCAGGCCTGGCTGCCGATCCTGCTGTGGTCCGTGGTCAACGCCTTCCTGTCGGCGTTGCAGATCGCAGTCATCTACGCGCCATTCTCGGCGGCATGGCAGGGCATTCGGGGCCGCTGAGCCACACAATCAGTCGTCAATCAGGCGTCAATCAGGCGTTTTTGGGGGAGAGCGGATAATGGCGGGCATCGAACTCTACGCACCGCGTGAGCCGAAGCATCGGCGGACGTGGACCGCGGCGGCGCTGGTGCTGGCGGTTGTCTTCATCGTCCTGGGACAGACGTTGTCCATGATCCCGGCGATCCTGCTGGGCTGGGTGTCGATGCAGGGCGAGAGCCAGGGCTGGGGCGCGATGGCCTATACGCTGGCCGGCTTCGCCGTCATCGCCCTGATCACCTTCGGCTGGGTGATCGTGTTCGAGCGGCGCAGTCTGAGGACCATCGGTTTCAATGATCAGGGGCTGAAGCGTTTCCTGCGCGGATACGGCGTCGGTCTGACCTTCCTGCTGACCGTGGTCGGCCTCATCGCGGTGTTCGGCGGATACCGCATCGAGGCGGGTGGAGCGTTCACGACGCCCAATGTGCTGGGGGCGCTGTTTCCCATCGTGGTCCTGCTGATCGCCTTCATCGTTCAGGGTTCGACCGAGGAGATCGTCACGCGCGGCTGGCTGATGCAGGTCATCGCCTCGCGTCACGGACTGGGCTGGGGCATCGGTTTGAGTTCGGCCCTGTTCGGCCTGTTGCACGCCGGCAATATCAAGCCGTCGCCGGAACTGGCGGTGGGCGTGGCCAATGTGGTGCTGTTCGGGGTGATGATCGGTTTCTACGCCGCGCGCGAGGGGTCGCTGTGGGGCGTCTGCGGCTGGCACGCGGCCTGGAACTGGCTGCTGGGTCTGGGCTTTGGGCTGGAGGTGTCGGGACAGGTGATCCAGACGCCGCCGCTGATCATCGATCTGGCTGATCGAGCGGGTGCGCCCTGGTGGCTGACCGGCGCGGCCTTCGGGCCGGAAGGCAGCGTAGTGACGACGGTCGTATTGCTGATCGCATCCGTCGTGCTGGCCCTGCGTTGGCGCAGCAAGGATTATGGCGTGGTGGCCGAGGCGGCGCTGGCGTCCGTGCCCGTTGAGGCGAAGCGGCCGGTTTAGGTTAAGCCTAGAACCGTCATTCCGGGGCGTCCGAAGGACGAACCCGGAACCCAGGAACGGGCATCCGGCGTCAAACGCCTTGAGAGAAGCGACTGCGTCCCTGGGTTCCGGGTTCTTCGCTCCGCTCAGCCCCGGAATGACGAATTAGGAGCGCGGTATGCTGAAAGTCGATTGAGCCTAGGCCGACGCCTTCGCCTTCTTGCGGTCGGGCTTGGCGTCTGAACCGCCCAGAGCCGCGACGCGGGCCTTGCGGCGCTCTTCGTGCCGGTCCAGCACCTCCTTGAGGTATTTGCCGGTCCAACTGGCCTTGTTGTCGGCGACCTGTTCGGGCGTGCCGACGGCCACGATCTCCCCGCCGCCGTCGCCGCCCTCGGGACCGAAGTCGAGCAGATAGTCGGCGACCTTGATGACATCGAGATTATGCTCGATCACCACGATGGTGTTGCCCGCCTCGACCAGCTCCTGAAGCACCTCCAGCAGTTTGCGGGTGTCCTCGAAATGCAGGCCGGTGGTCGGCTCGTCGAGGATGTACAGGGTCCGGCCCGTGGCGCGTTTCGACAGTTCTTTCGACAGCTTGACCCGCTGGGCCTCGCCGCCCGACAGGGTGGTGGCCGGCTGGCCGACCTTGACGTAGCCCAGGCCCACCCGCTCCAGCGTCAGCATCTTGTCGCGGATCGGCGGCACGGCCTTGAAGAAGTTGGCGGCCTCTTCCACCGTCATGTCCAGCACGTCCGAGATGGACTTGCCCTTGAACACGATCTCCAGCGTCTCGCGGTTATAGCGTTTGCCCTTGCAGACGTCGCAGGTGACATAGACGTCGGGCAGGAAGTGCATCTCGATCTTGATGACGCCGTCGCCCTGACAGGCCTCGCAGCGGCCGCCCTTGACGTTGAAGCTGAACCGGCCGGGGCCGTATCCGCGCGCCTTGGATTCCGGCAGGCCCGCATACCAGTCGCGGATCGGACCAAAGGCGCCGGTGTAGGTGGCGGGGTTGGAGCGCGGGGTGCGGCCGATGGGCGACTGGTCGATGTCTATGACCTTGTCGAAATGCTCCAGACCCTCGATCCGGTCGAAGGGGGCGGGGGCCTCTGACGCATTGTTCAGACGGCGCGCGGCGGCCTTGTACAGGGTCTCGATGGTGAAGGTCGATTTGCCGCCGCCAGAGACGCCGGTGATGCAGGTGAAGACGCCGACCGGGATTTCGCCGGTGACATTCTTCAGGTTGTTGCCGGTCGCGCCGCTGATCTTCAGCATCCGCTTGCGGTCGATGGGACGGCGGCCGTCGGCGGGGATTTCGATTTCCCGCGCGCCGGTCAGATATTTGCCGGTCAGGGAGTTGGGATTGGCCATGACCTGTTCCGGCGTGCCCTCGGCGCAGACGGTGCCGCCGTGAACGCCCGCGGCCGGGCCCATGTCGATGACATAGTCGGCGGTCAGGATGGCCTCCTCGTCATGCTCGACCACCAGCACCGAATTGCCCAGGTCGCGCAGTCCCTTCAGGCTTTCCAGCAGGCGCGTGTTGTCGCGCTGGTGCAGGCCGATGGAGGGTTCGTCCAGCACGTACAGCACGCCGGTCAGGCCCGAGCCGATCTGCGACGCCAGGCGGATGCGCTGGCTTTCGCCGCCTGACAGGGTGCCGGAGGATCGCGACAGGTTCAGATAGTCCAGACCCACATTGTTCAGGAACCGCAGCCGGTCGCAGATCTCCTTCAGGATGCGGCGGGCGATCTCCATCTGTTTCTCGGTCAGGCTCTCTTCCAGGGTCGAGAACCACAGATAGGCCTTGGAGATCGACAGGGTGGAGATGTCGGCGATGTCCTCGCCCCCGACCTTGACGGCCAGGGCCTCGGGCTTCAGCCGCTTGCCGTGGCAGGCGTCGCACGGGGTTTCGGATTGGTAACGCCCCAGCTCCTCGCGCACCCAGGCGCTGTCTGTCTCCCGCCAGCGGCGTTCCAGGTTCGGCAGGACGCCCTCGAACGGCTTGGACACCTCATATTTTCGGGCGTTGTCGTCATAGGTGAATTTGATCTTTTCGGCGCCGGTTCCGTACAGGATCGCCTTGTGCGCCTGGGCCGGAAGATCACGCCATGCCACATCCATCGAGAAGCCGTAGTGGAGGCTGAGCGACTGCAGCGTCTGGGTGTAGAGGGGCGAGGGGCCGCGCGCCCAGGGGGCAACAGCTCCCTTGTGCAGGCTCTTGTCCCGGTCGGGGATGACCAGATCGGCGTCGAAGGCCAGTTTGACGCCCAGGCCGTCGCACACCGGACAGGCGCCGAACGGATTGTTGAACGAGAACAGGCGCGGCTCGATCTCCGAGATCGTGAAGCCCGACACCGGGCAGGCGAACCGTTCCGAAAACAGAATGGAGCGAGGCGCGGTTTCGCCTTCGTTCGTCGAGGCCCATTCCGCATTGGCGATGCCGTCCGCCAGGCCCAGCGCGGTCTGCAGGCTGTCGGCGTATCGACCTTCTTGATCCGGCTTGGTGACGATGCGGTCCACCACGATGTCGATGTCGTGCTTGAACTTCTTGTCCAGCGTAGGCGCTTCGTCGATCGGATAGAACTGGCCGTCGATCTTCAGGCGCTGGAAGCCCTGACGCTGCCACTCGGCGATTTCCTTTTTGTATTCGCCCTTGCGGCCACGCACGACGGGGGCCAACAGGAGGATGCGCTCTCCGTCCGGCAGGGCGACCAGCTTGTCGACCATCTGGCTGATGGTCTGGCTCTCGATCGGCAGGCCGGTCGCGGGCGAGTAGGGTACGCCCACCCGCGCCCACAGCAGACGCATATAGTCGTGGATTTCCGTCACCGTGCCGACGGTCGAGCGCGGGTTCTTGGACGTGGTCTTCTGTTCTATGGAGATGGCTGGCGACAGGCCCTCGATCAGGTCCACGTCCGGCTTGCCCATCAGCTCCAGGAACTGGCGCGCATAGGCTGACAGGCTCTCGACATAGCGACGCTGGCCCTCGGCGTAGATGGTGTCGAACGCCAGGGACGATTTGCCCGAGCCGGACAGGCCGGTCATCACCACCAGCTGCTCGCGCGGAATATCCAGGTCCACGCCCTTGAGATTATGCTCGCGGGCGCCGCGAACGCGGATGAAGTTGTGCTTTTCAGTCATGGAGTCCGAGAACGCGGGGGAGGGTCGGACGGGTCCGACGCGACAACGCTATATGGGGATCAATTTGCGCGATTCAGCAAGAACAATGTGGGAACATTGCGGCGTTCAATCGGCTGGGTTATCGTCGCTGCATGGGCGACGGGTTCGACATTCACCTGAACGAGGATCAGGCGCGGCGCCTGAAGGCGGCGGCCGAGGCCGCGGGCGTGGAGCCGACCGCCTATGCACTACAGGCGCTGGAAAGCGTGATCGGCGACACTGACATCACAGGCGTAAGCGAATATCCTGCGGCCTGGGTCGCAGAAGATGAGGAACGCTGGGCGGAGTATGAGCGCACGGGCGTGACCATTCCGCTGGATGACGCGCTTCGCGACTTTCACGCCAATCTGGAGCGGCGACTGGCGGAGAAGGCGTGAACATCGGGTCCGGCTGCTGCCGCCAGCGCGCAGCGATCTGATCCGCGTCTCGAACTTTCTGGCCGATGTGCCGCCGGGCGCCGCCTTGCGCGCTGCGGATGTGCTGGACGAGGCGCTGAGAACGCTGAGGACGTTTCCAGAGCGTGCGCCAAAGAACCGGATCGGCGGTCGCGACATGATCGTCCGATTTGGGCAGGCCGGCTATGTCATTCGCTATCGTGTGGTGGGAGCGGACGTCATCGTCACGCATCTTCCACACTTTGGAAGATCGTTCCGCCTGATCTATTCCGGCGTCCAGCCTTCGAACGGGCGGACATAGCGTTCGCCCTTGGCCAGCAGGACGCTGTTGGCGTTGGCGACGCCGAGCTCCAGGCTTTCTGCGATGCGGCGGGCGCGTTCGATGAAGTGTTTGGCGGCCACGGGCGGACACAGTTCCTGGGCCGTGGCGACGAAGATCTCCAGCCAGCGGTCGAAGTGGCGCGCATCGATGGGCAGGGGCAGGTGTTTGGGCATGGGGCGGCCCTGATAGACGCCGGTCGACAGGGCGACGGATGACCAGAACAGCTTCATCTGCGCCAGATGCGGACCCCAGTCCGTGACGCGGGCGGCGAAGATGGGGCCGATCAGGCCGTCGTCGCGGACGCGGGCGTAGAAGCCTTCGACCAGAGCGTCGATCATGGCCTCGTCGATGCCGGTTTCGTCACGCAGCTGCTGGACGGCGGCTTCGCGGCGGGCGGCGGCGCCCGCTGCGTCTTCGATGCGGAAGGGAACTTGCATGGCCGCCGTTTATCGCGCGGCGCGCGCGGGGTCGAGGGAGGGGGCGTTAACCAGTCTTCACGCGGGCGTGTTCCGTTGCGGGGTTGCGCATCCCAGCTTTCGGACCCATCCTCTCTGTTCTGACGGCTTTTCGAGTAGGAGGCACGACAATCATGATCAGCATTCTGGGAACCGGTTTCGCCCTTTCCGTCCTGCTGCTCGCGATTCTTCATGCCAACAAGCCAAAGCCCAAGCCTGTCCCCATCCGCGTTCGCGACCCTCGACAAGGTCGCCGCTAGGACGCCGGACGGCTCCCTGCTCTTCCACAATCTGAGCCTGACGTTCGGGGCTGAGCGCACCGGCGTTGTCGGGCGCAACGGCGCGGGCAAGAGCAGTTTGCTGCGTCTGCTGTCCGGTGTGTCGACGCCTGCCGAGGGCGCAGTCGCGCGTGCCGGGACGATTGGCGTTCTGGACCAGAGGCATGATCCCGCGCCGGGTGAGACGGTGGCGGCGATGCTGGGCGTGGCGGATGATCTGGCCGTCATCGACCGTATTCTGGCGGGCGAGGGGGGTGAGACTGATCTGGAGATGGCTGACTGGACGCTGGAGGCGCGGATCGGCGAAGTGCTGGATCAGGTCGGGCTGGCGGGTTTGTCGCTGGAGCGGCAGGCGGAGGGGCTCAGCGGGGGCGAACAGACACGGCTGCGGCTGGCGGGACTGTTGCTGAGCCAACCCGATCTGTTGCTGCTGGATGAGCCCACCAATCATCTGGACGCCGACGCCCGGCGTCTGGTCGCGTCGGTGCTGGATCGCTGGTCGGGCGGGGCGGTGGTGGTCAGCCATGATCGCGGCCTGCTGCGCGCGATGGATCGGATCATCGAAATCACCAGTCTGGGGGTCGAGGTCTTCGGCGGGGGATATGATCTCTATGCCGAGCGCAAGGCCCAGGCGCGGCAGGCGGCGGAACGTGATCTGGCCGATGCCGAGAAGGGCGCCGCCCGTTCCGCCAGCGACGCCCAGAGGCGTGTCGAGGCCAAGGCGCGACGGGATGCGGCGGGGCGACGCAAGGCGGGCAAGGGCGACATGCCGAAAATCCTGCTGGGCGCACGGGCAGAGCGGGCGGAGAACACGGGCGCGCGTGACCAGAACCTGGCCATGCGTCAGGCCGGGGAGGCGCAAACGGCGCTGGAGGCGGCGCAGGCGCGGATCGAACGGGTGCGGCCGCTGTCGATCCCCATGCCGCCCACCGGGTTGTCGGCGGGGCGCACGGTTCTGGATATGCAGGAGGCGAGTTGGGCGACCCCGCAGGGATGGCGCATCGTCGGGCCGATCAGCCTTAAGATCACCGGGCCGGAGCGGATCATCGTGACCGGGCCGAACGGGGCGGGCAAGTCGACTTTGCTGCATATGGTCGCGGGTGATCTGGCGCCGACCAGCGGCGCGGTGGAGCGGCCCGTGCGGGCTGTGCTGCTAGATCAGGAGGCGGCGATCCTGAGCCCTGAGGAGACGCTGATCGAGGCGTGGCTGCGGCTGAACCCCGAGGGCGCGGCCAATGACGCCCACGCGGCGCTGGCGCGCTTTCTGTTCCGCAATGCGGCGGCGCATCGCAGGGTGGCAGAACTGTCAGGCGGCGAGCGGCTGCGGGCGGCGCTGGCCTGCGTGATGTCGGGGCGTAGCCCGGCGCGGTTTCTGATCCTGGACGAACCGACCAATCACCTGGATCTGGAGTCCGTGGCGGCGGTGGAGACGGCGCTGGCGGATTATGACGGGGCCTTGATGGTCGTCAGCCACGACCCGGACTTCATCGACGCCATAGGGATAGAGCGCGTCGTGGCGCTGTAGATCAGCCCCAGGCCTCGACGGCGCCGCGGCGGCGAACCGCCGTCACGCCGCCGAGATTGGTGCGGGGTTCAGCCTCGGCGCGGCCGAACAGCCAGCCCTGGCCGTAGGTGACGCCCAGAGCCTTCAGCTGGGCGGCCACCGCCTCCGTCTCGATCATTTCGGCGATGGTTTCGAGGTTCAGAGACTGGCAAAGCTCGGTCACGCTGCGCAGCATGGTGCGGGCGCGGTTGTCTGTATCGATGTCGCGCACCAGAGAGCCGTCGATCTTGACCGCATCGACCGACAGGTTGCGCAGATAGTCAAAAACGGCCGCGCCTGCGCCGAAGTCGTCGATGCAGACCTTGATGTTGGCGCCGCGCAGGGCGGCGATGCGGCGGTTCGCCGCCTCGATGTCAGCGACAGCGGCCGTTTCGGTGACCTCTACGATCAGGCGCGACCGCTCCTCCGGCGCGCCTGAGGTCATGTGCAGCAGTTGCTCGACATAGGCGTCGGAACCCAGTGAGGCGCCCGAGACGTTGATGGCCATTTTCAGCAGACCCGCCCCGGGCCGCCGCATCCGTTTCAGCACCTTTTCCGCGACCGCCAGATCAAAGGATTCGATCAGGTCCAGCTCCTCGGCCATGCGGATGGCGTCGGCGGGACTGTTGTTCGGGCTGAAGCGGGCCAGGGCCTCGAAATGGTGAACCGCGCGGGTCGAAAGATCGACAATCGGCTGGTAGTGAATCTGGAAGGCCCGGGCCTTGACCAGATTACGGAACAGTTCGGCGTCACGCAGGGTGCGTTTCAGGGACTCCGAGAAGGCCATCTGCGGATTGGCCAGTCCGCCATCCTTCAGGCAGCCCTCGATGGCGAAACGCATGGCGCGCAGGACACAGAGATTGTCCGACTGTTCAGGCACGGGCGAGGCATAGGCCTCGGCGCTCAGCGCCACACCCTCGGTTTTTCCAGCCTCGATGATTTCGGCGGCCAGATCACGCTGGTCGTCAGCGGGGCGCAGGAGGGCGAACCGTTCGGCGGTGATCTTGGCGGCGGATGATCCCTGGGCCGCCGCCGACTGAAGCGTGGCCTGGATGCGGTGGTGAACACGCGCGGCCGCATCGCCAGACAGACCCTCGACGCCTTGAACATCGAGGAAGGCCAGGGACAGGCCGGGCGTTTCGGCGACGATGCGGCCGGCGTCGGCCAGAAAAGCCTGAACGTCCAGGAGCGCGGGGGGCTGCAGGTCCGCAACCGGGAAGGCGGGGCCGTCATAGGTGATGGCGCAGGAGATGGCCGGCGCCAGTTCGGGCAGGACGAAGGCCCGCAGGAATGCGCGACGAACCTGACCGGGTTCTGCAGTGATCAGAATGTCCATCTGCGCCGAGCGGGCGCCGGGCCGGGTATAGCGGATCGCCGCCATAGCCGACGAGCCGTCATGCAGCACATCGATAAAAGGCCTGTGCCTCCATGTCGCGCCGGCGTCCTGACCCGGCACGGCGGCGGCGCCCATGGCGAAAACCACATCGCACTTTGCATTCAATTCGACAAGCGCATCAGCGGACGCGAAGGCCAGACCAAGAAGACGGGTCGTCAGTGACATGCCGCAAACCTTGCACCCGGCCGCTTAAGGAAACGGCAACAGAACGACCCCTGGGCGATCGGATTCAGGGCTTCAAGCCATGCGGTTAAGCGCCACCGCACGGCCGTCGCCATGGGCGGCGCGTCCGTCGGCCGAATAGGCGGAGGCAGGCGTCCGTGCAGCGGTGACTTCATGGGCGATGGCGCGGACCAAACCTTCGGAAATGGTGCGCGCGGCCTCGACGGCCTGGGCGTGGGCAGCCAGCACGGCGTTGAAGGTTTCAGTCGCATCAAGCAGGGCCTTGCGGTCCTCCTGCGGGGCGTCCTTCAGCAAGGCGGGATTGGCCTTCACGTGGGCGGAATCGCGGCGATAGACATTGGCCATGTCCTGGGTCTCGGTCAGACCGGCGACGATGTCCTGCGGGCGGCTGTCCTCAAAGGCGCGGGTCTCGACCATCAGACGTTGGGTCAGGCGTTGGGTCAGGTCCAGCAGTTGGCGGACGCGGGCGCGGGCCAGTTCGGAATCGCTCAATGTCCCTGCTCCTGCATTTTCAGCATTTCGCGCATGACCGTATCGGCCAGGCCGATGCCGCCGGCGGCGACGGTCTTCTTGGCCATTTCATCGACCAGAAAGCTGCGCCACGTCTCTTCGGCCTCGCCGCCGCCGAACAGGCCGTCGGTCTTCAGGCCCTGGAACATGGGCTTGAGCATCTGGGACAGGAAGGAGGCCTCGAAGTCCTGGGCGGTCTTCTTGATTCTGTCAGACGCGACAGAACCGACGGCGGGAACCGGGCGCAGCAGGTCGGCGGAAACGGAAAGGTCGCTCATGCTCACATCACCTGAATGTCGGCTTGCAGGGCGCCTGCGGCCTTGATGGCCTGCAGGATGCTGATCATGTCGCGCGGGCTGACGCCGAGGGTGTTCAGGCCGTGGACCAGGGTGGACAGGTTGCCGCCGCCGTCGACAATCCGCATCTCGGTGCCAAGATCCTCTTCGATCCGGACCTGGGTGCTGGGAACCACGGCGGTCTGGCCGCGGCTGAAGGGGGCGGGCTGGCTGACCTGGGGCTGCTCATCGACCGAGATGGTCAGATTGCCTTGGGCGATGGCGACGCGCGAGATGCGAACCGCGTCGCCCATGACGATGACGCCGTTCACCTCGTCGATGATGACCTTGGCCGGCGTGTCGACGGTGATCGGCAGGTTTTCGATACGGCTGATGAAGCCCGCCATGCCCAGTTGACCCGGTGAACGCAGGGTCACGACCGTGCCGCTTTCCGCCAGGGCCGAGCCGGGGAAGGCGGCGTTGATGACCCCCGCCATCCGCTGGGCAGTGGTGAAGTCGGGATTGCGCAGGTTCAGGCGAACCTCGTTCATGTTTGACAGTTCGAAGCCCGTCTCGCGTTCGACCGTGGCGCCCGAGGCGATGCGGCCGGCGGTGGGGACGCCGCGTGTCACAGAAGAGCCTGAAGCGCCGGACGCCGAAACGGAGCCGGTCTGGATGGAGCCCTGGGCGACGGCGTAGACCTGACCATCGGCGCCCTGAAGCCCGGTGACCAGCAGGGTGCCGCCCAGCAGGCTCTTGGCGTCGCACATGGACGACACCGACACATCGATGCGCGAACCGGGAGTGGCGAAGGCGGGCAGGTCGGCCGTCACCATGATGGCGGCCATGTTCTTGGAGTTTGCGGTGGCGCCGCGGA
The DNA here is from genome assembly GCA_963522565.1 of uncultured Brevundimonas sp. Lineage (GTDB taxonomy): Bacteria > Pseudomonadota > Alphaproteobacteria > Caulobacterales > Caulobacteraceae > Brevundimonas. Next base: position 325,146 of record CAUQZC010000003.1, read on the forward strand.
TGTTGACGCCCAGGCGCTCGGTCATGCCTTCCAGCGACTGGCGGGTGAAGGGGCAGTTGCGCAGGCTGTCGCCCGTGCCGTTCAGGCCGACGACCAGGCCATAGCCGACCAGCTGGTTGGTGCGGACGCCTTCGACCGACGCGATGTCCTTGATGCGCGACTGGGCCAGAACCGGGCTCGCCACTCCGCCCAGCGCAAGAGTTGCGGCCAAGGGGGCGATGAGGCGGGCAAGCAGATTTTGCATCGGTCGGACGTCCATGCAGCGTGACGCGCATGTTGATGCGAAGATCGTGCCGCAGGAAAAGTCTCATTGAATCAGCGCGAAAACCTTTTTCAAGGCAGGGTTTGCGGCAGTTTTTGCCGGGGCGTTAACCAAACGGTCATTGGGAGGCCTCAAGCATGACTCCATGATCCGGAGCATCCGAGCATGAAGGTTGTCGGCACGGGCGGTCCCAACGCCGCCACAGGCTCTCGCGGCCCGCGCGGCGACGCCAGCGGGTTTTCTCTTGGCCAGACATCGGGTGCGGCGGCGCCTGCGGCAGCCGCCTCCGCGGCGGCGACTTCAAGCGTGACCGGCGTTTCAGCCCTGATGGCCCTTCAGGAAGTCGAAGGGCCGCTGGAGCGGCGGCGGCGGGCGGTCAGGCGCGGCGGCGGCCTGCTGGATCGGCTGGATGAGCTGAAGATGGCGCTGCTGTCCGGGGAATCGGGCGGACCGGCGCTGGAGCGCCTGGCTCGCGTTCTGCGCGAAGAGCGGCCTGATGACGGCGACGTCGAACTGACGGCCCTGCTGGATCAGATCGATCTGCGCGCCCAGGTCGAACTCGCCAAGGCAGAGCCCCGCAACGCACGCGGTTGACGGTTTTCTTCGAGAGAAAGTCGCAGAATTTCAAAGCTTAGCAATAAGCCGACTGCGTGAGAATTGTCACGTCTCGACGTGCGTCTGGACAATAGCGATCACGGAATCGCGATGCGCGTTGCTGCGACTCGTACTCCTGACTATACGGCCCTTACGCCACAGGGGGGCGTGCTATTTGAGCGTGAGTGCGATGAACGCATTAGCGTCTGTCCTATCTGCAGATTCGACCGATTCTTATCGGCCGTCTGACGACGAGCCGTTCATGAATGAACGGCAGTTGGCCTATTTCAAAAAGAAGCTGCTGGACTGGAAGGATGACATCCTTCGCGAGTCCAAGGGCACAGTGGTCAATCTGAAGGCCGAGACCGAGAACCACCCGGATCTGGTGGATCGTGCGTCTTCGGAATCAGATCGGGCGCTGGAGCTTCGGACGCGGGACCGTCAGCGCAAGCTGATCTCCAAGATCGAGGATGCGCTGCGTCGCATCGAAGACGGTTCCTACGGCTATTGCGAGGATACCGGCGAGCCCATCAGCCTGGGCCGTCTGGAGGCCCGTCCGACCGCGACCCTGTCCGTCGAGGCGCAGGAACGACACGAGCGGCGAGAGCGCGTTCACCGCGACGACTGAGGCGAAAGACGCCTCTACGCCTTGACTTCGCCGGGTTGGAGCGCGACCTAGCCGCCTCGTTGTTGAGGTCGTTGATCCCCCATGTCCGTCAAGGTTCGTTTCGCTCCGTCGCCCACCGGCAAGCTGCACGTCGGCAATGTACGCACGGCTCTGGTGAACTGGCTGTTCGCCAAAGGGCAGGGTGGTTCGTTCGTGCTGCGGATCGACGACACGGACCTGGCCCGCTCGACGCCCGAGTTCGAGCAGGGGATCGAGGACGATCTGACCTGGCTGGGCCTGACCTGGGATGAACGCGACAACCAGTCCAAGCGGTTCGACCGCTATGAAGACGCCGCCGCCCGCCTGAAGGCGTCGGGGCGTCTGTATCCGGCCTATGAGACGGCGGACGAACTGGATCGCCGCCGCAAGGTGCAGTTGTCGCGCGGCCTGCCGCCCATCTATGACCGGGCCGCGCTGGAGCTGACCGACGAGCAGAAGGCGGCCTATGAGGCGGAGGGGCGCCGTCCGCACTGGCGTTTCAAGCTGGAAGGCAAGCGCGTGTCCTGGGAAGACCTGGCGCGCGGCCATGCCGAGGTGGACACCGCCTCCATGTCGGACCCGGTGCTGATCCGCGAGGACGGCCTGTTCCTCTACACCCTGCCGTCGGTGGTCGACGACATCGACATGGCCATCACCCACATCATCCGGGGCGAGGATCACGTCACCAACACCGGCGCCCAGATCGAGATTTTCGAGGCGCTGGGCGCGACGGTTCCCGGTTTCGCTCACATGCCGCTGCTGGTGGGCGCGGACGGCGCGGCCCTGTCCAAGCGTCTGGGTTCGCTGTCGATCAGCGACATGCGCGATCAGGGCTATGAGCCGATCGCCATCACCAGCCATTTGGGCAAGATCGGCACGTCGGACGCGCTGGAGATCGCCGAGTCGGTTCAGGCGCTTGGAGAAAGCTTCGCCTTCTCCAAGATGGGACGTTCGCCTGCCCGTTACGACACGGCCGATCTGGATCGCCTGAACGCGCAGGCGCTGCACGTCATGAGCTATGAGACGGCTCAGCCGCGTCTGGCCGCGGCGGATGCGGACCTGGGCGAAGGCTTCTGGAATACGGTCAGGGGCAACCTGAACAGGTTCGCCGACGTCGTTGATATGGCCAAGATCGTCAAAGGTCCGGTTACGCCGGTTATCGAGGACGCCGCCTTTGCCGAAGCGGCACTGCGTCTGCTGCCCGACGTCATCGACGAGAACGCCTGGTCCGCCTGGACCAATGCCGTGAAGACCGAGACGGGCGCCAAGGGCAAGGGGCTGTTCATGCCGTTGCGTCTGGCGCTGACCGGACAACCGCATGGGCCGGACATGGCGGCCATGGCGCCGCTGATCGGCCGTGAGGCCATCGTGCGGCGCCTGAAGGGTGAAGCGGCCTGAAGCCTGTTGCGAGAGCCTGCAGGATCAGGCTCTCGCTTAAATCGGGCTCTAAAGTCTGTCGTCTTATCAGGCGTTGCAGACGGCCAGTTGCTCGGCCGACAGGACCTCGCCCTTATAGGAGAAGGCCGTCACGGGGCCGAATTTCTGAACCACGCGGCGGCAAGCGCGGTGGGCGGGTTGCTCCGCGCCGCCCGAGGCCGTGCAGGTTTGGCCTTCACACGACCAGCGCGCGCCGTCGATGATGGTCGGGCGAGCGGGGGCCCTTGAGGCGTCGGCAAGCGTCAGGCTGGTTGCGGCGGGGGTCTGGGCGACGGCGGGGGCCGCGAAAAGAACTGCGGCGATGAGCAGTGCGCGCATGGGTATTCTCCGACAATGCGAGAACGGCGTCGTGCCGTTCTCGCCAGTGACAGTTTTCTATAAAAACTGTCAACCCTGGAAATTGCATAGGTGAGTAGTGATTACTTACCGATGATCATGTTTCAACTGAGGCGCCTCGTCGCGGGCGTTGATCTGGGCCATGGCGTCTTCGACCGTGTCGGCCACCGTCCAGGCGTTCAGGAAGGAGGCCGGGGTCATGCCCTCGGCGACGCTGTGTTTCATCAGTTCGAAGAAACCGTTCCAGAAGCCGTTCAGGTTCAGGAAGACGACCGGCTTGTGGTGCAGGTCCAGGCGCTTCCACGACAACAGTTCGACCACTTCCTCCAGCGTGCCGATGCCGCCGGGCGCCACGACGAAGGCGTCTGACTGATCATACATCAGTTGCTTGCGCTCGTGCATCGAGGTGACGACGATGGTCTCCACCTCGTCGAACAGGCGCTCGCGGCTGCGCAGGAAGGCCGGCATGACGCCGATGACGCGGCCGCCGGCCTCGTGCGCCGAACGGGCGGCTGCGCCCATCAGGCCGACGCCGCCGCCGCCGTAGACCAGACGCCAGCCGTCCTGGGCCGCGGCCTGGCCGAAATCACGCGCCGCCTGGGTGTAGGCAGGATCGGCTGCGTCGGACGCGCCGCAGAACAGGCAGACGGAAGGACCGTCGAAAGGCAGGATCGAAACGGAGGGCAGGGACATGGGGCCTCTAACAGAAGGAATACGCGGTCAACCATGGCCAAACACGCGACGGCGAGGCAAACAGTTTCCGCGCCGATTGGGGCGTTAGCCATAGAGTGTCGAGCCGCAGTATGAAACGCCGGATCACCGTCATGGCCGCCCTGTGCGCGATGGGTTCCGCCTGTTCCAGCCCGGCGCCGCAGGATGTGGCGGCGGAAAGCGGCGCGGCGGCCTCGGCCTGGGTCCAGCCGCCGCATATCGACGGCGTGGTGCGTGAGGCCGCCGGACTGGTGGTTCGCGGCGGAACGACCCCTGGCGCGCGCGTCGTCCTGCGCGGACAGGATGGGGGCGCCATCGCCGCAAGCGCCGATGCCGCCGGGCGTTTCGAGGTGCGTCTGCCGCCGATCGTCGGCGACATGCAATTCATGCCCGAGATCCAGTTGGGACAGGATACGGCGGTGTCGCCCGAAACCCTGGTGGTCATTCAAGGCGGCGCAGGGCCTGTGGTTCTGATTTCGGCGGGGGAGCCGACCCTTCGTCTGGATAGCCGGAATGCGTTGGACGCGGTGGATGCGGACGGAGGGGCGATCATCGCTTCAGGCCACAGAGGAGACGCCCTGCCTCATGTGTCGATCGGCGGCGAGGTCGTGCGCGTCATCCCCGGCAACGGCGCTTGGCGAGCCATGGCGGCGGGCGGATCTGCGACCACGATCACGGTGGACGGGCGCCCCTATGCCTATCCTGGACAGGGCGAAGGCTCAGGCTTCTCGGTGGAGCGGATCGAGGCGGGCTGGCGTTTGACGTGGCCGGTTGCGCCAGGCGGGCGGCAATCGACATGGTTGCCTGATCCGGTTCGTTAACCTGCGTGCAATCAATTTATCCAATAGAGGAATTGTCCCTTTTTGGGACACACCAACACCGAACCTTTTTTCGCCCGACGTCCGCGTCGGGCTTCTTTTTTGCCTGAAGCCGGACGCTGCAGTCGAGCTTCAGAGGCGGTAGATCGCCTCGGCGTTGGCGGCGAACAGCCGGTCGCGCTCATCGGTCGAGAAGTCGGCCGTGATCGCGTCGAAGGCGGAATAAAAGGCGTCGAAGCTTCCGTGGACGCTCTCGACGGGGAAGTCCGAAGCAAACATGGCGCGTTCGGTCCCGAAGATGTCGATGCATTCCAGAACGACGGGGCGGATGCTTTCAGGCGTCCAGGCGCGGTCGGTGATCCCCAGGCCGGAAATCTTTATCGAGACCTGAGGCTGGGCGGCCAGCAGCCGCAGACCGATCCGCCAGCGCTCCATGCCGATCGCGTTGCGATGGGTCGGCAGACCGGCGTGATTGACGATCAGGGGGATGTCGGGATGACGCGCGGCGATGATGGCGGCGGTCGCCATCTGCGACGGATAGAGCTGGAGGTCGAACGACAGATCGTGGCGCGCCAGCTTGGCGAACCCCTCGACCCATTTGGGATCGCGCAGCAGGTCGCGGTCTGTGTAGGTCTTCAGGGGGTCTTCATGCCAGCAGACGATCTGGCGCACGCCCCGCACGTTCGAACGCGCCGCGTGGGCTTCCAGCAGGACGTCCAGATCGGGGTCCAGCAGATCGGCCCCTGCGACGATGGCGTGGGGATAGCCGCGCTGGTCGGCTAGGGATTGAAGCCAGTCGGTCTCGGCCAGTTGTTGACCCACCGGCTGTCCCGCCTCGACATGGACGATCTTGTCCACGCGCCAGCCCGCCGTGTCGGCCAGATAGTCGTCCAGCAGATAGTCTTTATGCGCGATCGGGGTCATGTCCCCCGCCGGATTGTTCGGCAGGGGATCGTCCTGAAGCCAGCCATAGCGGGCGCGCGACAGGTCCCACAGGTGGACGTGACTGTCGACGATGCGAAGGTCGTGGGCCACGTCTGGCTCCTTAATATGTTGTTCTGCCGCCGGAAGTGTCGAATGTTGATGCGGTTGTGAATGAGCATTCTT